>NZ_QYYB01000009.1:0-169183 GCF_018221585.1 Pseudomonas sp. KB-10 | reverse complement strand
TGCTTCACCATGTGAGAGTAGGTCATCGTCAAGCTCCTATACGAAACCCCAGATCGCAAGCGCGGTCTGGGGTTTCTTCTTTGCGCGGCAGAAAAGTTTACGGGCAGGGCCGGCTGCGCTGCGTGCACTGCCAATGAGGCGGGAACAGCCGTACGCAGGACGCAACCTACGATATGTCGGCGTTTGGTTCTGCTCGGGTAGAATGCGCGAATTCTGCTGGGGACTTTCATGTCTGACTCGCCGCCCGAATCTTCCTTGTCTGTCTTGCCGATTGAGCAATTGGTCGCCTGTCATGAGTGCGATCTATTGATGCGCAAACCGACGCTGCAGGATGGCGAAAGTGCCGAGTGTCCGCGTTGTGGTTATGAGTTGTTCAGCCACCGCCATCATGTGGTACGGCGCAGTCTGGCTCTGGTGCTGACGGCTCTGCTGCTCTATATCCCGGCTAACTTCCTGCCGATCATGCAGCTCAATCTGTTGGGCCAAACCTCGCAGGACACCGTCTGGAGTGGCGTGCTGGGCCTTTATGAGAGCGGCATGCAGGGTATCGCCGTGGTGGTATTCCTTTGCAGTATGGCCGTGCCGCTGCTCAAGCTGCTTTGTCAGTTGCTGGTCCTGTTAAGCATCCGTCTCGATTTCGGGCGAAGCTACGGCCTGTTGTTCTACCGGATCTATCACCATATGCGTGAGTGGGGGATGCTCGAGGTCTATCTGATGGGCATTCTGGTAGCCATGGTGAAGTTGATGGACCTGGCCGATCTGAGCCTGGGCCTGGGGTTGTTCTGCTTCATCGCATTGCTTCTGGTGCAGGTGTGGCTAGAGGTGACCATGTCGCCGCATCAGATCTGGGAAGCGCTGTCCGGGGAGGACATCCATGCGGGCGATTGATGCAGGGCTGCTGGTCTGCCATGAGTGCCACCAGCTCAACCCGGTCGAAGAGGGAGTCAGGCATCAGTACTGCAGTCGCTGTGGCGGCCAAATACATGCACGTCGCCCCAATAGCCTTGTGCGTACCTGGGCCTTGTTGCTGACGTCGGCGATTCTCTATATCCCGGCCAACCTGCTGCCGATCATGACGGTCAACAGTTTGGGCAAGGGGGCGCCAGCGACCATCATGGGCGGTGTAGTGGAGCTCGTTCACCTCGGTATGCTGCCGATTGCGGCGGTGGTGTTCATCGCCAGTATTCTGGTGCCCACGTTCAAGCTGGTGGGTATCGCTCTATTGCTGTATTCGGTGCAGCGGCATCAGCCGATGTCCGCTCGCCAGCGTATTCTCATGTATCGCTTCATCGAGTGGATCGGCCGCTGGTCGATGCTCGACATCTTCGTCATCGCGATTCTGGTGGCGCTGGTGAATTTCGGCAGCCTGGCCAGTATCGAGGCTGGAGCGGGCGCCGCGGCCTTTGCCAGTGTGGTGATCCTGACCATGCTGGCGGCGCTGACTTTCGACCCTCGCCTTATCTGGGACAACACGGAAACCGATCATGACTGACCTTCCCCTGGCCAAGACGCGTCCCGCTTCTAACTGGTCGGCCATTTGGGTTCTGCCTCTGATTGCCCTGCTGATCGGCGGTTGGCTGGCCTGGCGCGCGTACAGTGACGCCGGCATTCAGGTCGAGCTGATCTTCGCCAGCGGCGAGGGCATCCAGGCCGGCAAGACCGAGCTGATGTACAAGGGCATGGCGGTGGGCAAGGTTACCGCCATCAGCCTCGACGATAGCGAGAAGAACCGAGGCGTCGTAGCCAGGCTGGAGGTGAACCAGGAGCTCGAGCAGTACCTGCGCAGCGGTACACGTTTCTGGCTGGTCAAGCCCAATGTCAGTCTTGCAGGGATCAGTGGTCTGGAGACGCTGGTCTCAGGCAACTACATCACCTTCAGCCCGGGCGATGGGGAGCCGAGCAAGAGTTTTACCGCGTTGGCTCATGAGCCACCGATGGGCGATGACGTGCCTGGCCTGCATCTCACGCTGAAAGCAGAGCGGCTTGGTTCGCTCAACCGCGATAGCCCGGTGTTCTATCGACAGATCCAGGTTGGACGGGTGAAGAGCTACACCTTGGGAGAGGACCAGAGCACTGTCGAGGTGAAGGTGTTCATCGAGCCCGCCTACGCCAACCTGGTGCGCAAACATACGCGTTTCTGGAATGCCAGCGGTATCAGTGTCGACGCCGACTTCTCCGGCTTCAAGCTGCGCAGCGAGTCGTTGGCCAGCATCGTTGCCGGTGGCATTGCCTTCGCGACCCCTGAGCACCGCAAGGACAGCCCGCCCACTGACCCTGCGCTGCCGTTCCGCCTGTACGAGGACTACGACGAGGCCCAGGCAGGCATCAAGGTCGTGGTAACGCTGACCGATTTCGAGGGCCTGCAAGAAGGCCGCACGCCAGTGATGTACAAGGGTATCCAGGTCGGTTCGCTGAAAACCATGAAGGTGGACCGTGACCTCAACAGCGCCACCGCTGAACTGACCATCAATCCGCTGGCCGAGGAGTATCTGGTCGAAGGGTCGGAGTTCTGGGTGGTCAAGCCGTCTATTTCCCTGGCCGGTATCACCGGCCTCGAAGCCTTGGTCAAGGGGAACTACATCGCTGTGCGTCCGGGCGAGAAAGGCAAGCCGCCAGCGCGCAACTTCGTCGCACGCAGCAAGGCTCCGCCCTTGGACCTCGGGGCGCCCGGCCTGCATCTGGTGCTGTTTACCGAACAGCTGGGATCCATCGAAGTTGGCAGCCCGGTGCTCTATCGCCAGATCAAGGTGGGCTCGGTACAGAGTTACCAGCTTGGCCGCGACAACAGCCAGGTCGTACTGGGGGTGCATATCGAGCCGGACTACGTGCATCTGGTGAATACCTCTACGCGGTTCTGGAATGCCAGCGGCATCACCCTCAAGGGGGGATTGTCCGGTGTCGAGGTCAAGAGCGAGTCACTGCAGACCTTATTGGCTGGCGGAATCGCCTTCGAGACGCCGGATCTACAGGCCGTCAGGTCGAACCGCCAGGTGCAGCGCTTCGCCCTGCATGCGGACCGCGAAAGCGCCTTGCAGCTGGGGCAGCAGATCAGCATCCGCGTTGCTGACGGCGATGGCCTGCAGCCCGGTACTCTGGTGCGCTACAAGGGCCTGGAGGTCGGCAAGGTGGAGAACCTGAGCCTGACCGATGACCTGCAGGCGGTGATCCTGAATGTGCGCATCACCCAGGCGGCCGAGCAGATCGCCCGTGAGGGGACGCAGTTCTGGGTAGTGAAGCCGGAGTTGAGCCTGACCCGTGCCGCGAATCTCGGCACGCTGGTCAGCGGTCAGTATCTGGAGGTGCAGCTGTCGGCGCACAAAGGCACGCGCCGTACCGAGTTCGTCGCCCTGGCCAGTGCGCCGAATCAGGCGGTGCGCGAGGAAGGCTTACGACTGGTGCTGAGCGCGCCGCGACGCGGTTCGATCAAACCGGGCGTGATCGTCAGCTATCGTGAGGTACCGGTGGGCAAGGTGGTGGATTTCGAACTGGGGCCAACCTCGGATCGGGTGCTTGTCCATGTGCTGATCGAACCGCGCTATGCGCCGCTGGTGCGTTCGGGTAGCCGTTTCTGGAATGCCAGCGGCATCGGCGTGGATGCCGGGCTGTTCAAGGGCGTGAAGGTGCGCACCGAGTCACTGGAGGCATTGCTCGAAGGCGGCATCGCCTTCGCCACGCCGAACAATCCGGAGATGGGCGGCCCAGCCCAGCCGGGGCAGACCTTTGCGCTGTTCGAAGAGCCGCAGGAAGCCTGGATGCAGTGGGCGCCGAAGATCGTACTGGAGAAGTAAGACGATCATGAAAACAAAAGGGGCCGCAGTGAGCGGCCCCTTTCATTCTTGCGGCTATAAAAGCTCGCGGCTGAAGCGGAATGCCGCCCAGCCGCTCCTACGTGTGCGTGAGTCGTAGGAGCGACTTCAGCCGCGATGCGGTCAGGCCGGCTCGGTGGCTTCCTCCTGTTGAGGCGCTTGCGCCTTGGCATTCTCGCGTGGCTTGATGAACTTCCAGTCCGCCTCGTCGATATAGATGCCATTGGGGCCACTGCCGCCTTCCAGGTCGATGGCCACGTGGGCCGAGACCTGCGGCTTGACCGAAGCCAGGATGGGCACGAAACCGAGCTGCAGGCTGGTTTCGATCAGCGCCTGCTGGTTGCGTTCGTCGATGTCCGCCGCCTCGTCGAGGTAGTAGGGCAGGCGCACGCGCCCGGCCTGCTCGCGGTCCATCAGGTGCAGCAACAGGTACATGTTGGTCAGCGCCTTGATGGTCATGGTGGTGCCGTTGGAGGCCGCACCATCGATATCGGTGTGAATCACCGGCTGGCCGTGCACCTTGGTGATCTCGAAGGCCAGCTCGAACAGGTCCTTCAGGCCCAGCTGGTTGCCATTGGCCGCCACCAGGCGTGACAGGTAGTCCTTGGCCTCTTCGTTCTTGGCGTCCTGCTCGGCCGACTGCGACAGGTCGAACACCGACAGGGTTTCGCCTTCCTCGTACTGGCCGGCGCTGTGGATGATCTGGTCGATATGGCGCAGGGCTTCCTTGTTCGGCGCCAGGACGATGCGGAAGCTTTGCAGGTTGGAGACCTGGCGCTTGTTGATCTCGCGGTTGAACAGGGCCAGCTGATGCTCAAGGTTGTCGTAGTCGCTGCGGATATTGCGCAGGGTGCGGGCAATGTCGGTGACTGCTGCACGGCGCGCCTTGGCCAGGGTGAGGGCTTCGTCCTGGCGGTGGGCGTAGGCGTTGACCAAGAGTTGCAGGCGGCGCTCGACGTCGTCCTCGCTGTCGAACTTGGCCACGCCTTTCAGGCGTACCTGGGCGTACAACGCCTCGATCTGGCCGTCGATACGCTGCAGCGCCTGCCAGGTGTCCTGGTAGTCGTTGAGCAGTGGCAACAGGTTGTCCAGCGAGTCGTCCACCGGATCCATGAACGGCGTGCCGAAGGGCAGGTCAGCTGGCAGCAGTTGGCGACGACGCAGGGCGTCTTCCAGGGTGCGCTCCTTGGCTTCCAGATCGGCCAGTTGACGGCCGACCAGTTGCAGCTTGGCGGAGAGTTGCTGCACGCGCTCGGCGAAGGCATCGCTGGCGCGCTTGAGTTCGTCCTGGGCGCCTTCCAGCTCGGCCAGGCGCTCCAGCTTCTGCGGCTCCTCGGCAGCCAGGGTCTGGCTCTTGCGGAAGTCTTCCAGGGCCTTCTGCGCATCCAGCACGGCCTGGTACAGCGTCTCGGCCTGGGCCTTGCTGGCGGCGCGGTCGGCGGCGACCGACTGCTGGGTCTTGAGCTGCTTGAGCTCGCGCTCCAGGCGATCCTTCTGATCGCGCAGGGCGGCGCGGTCTGCCAGTGCCTGCAGCGCCGGTGGTTCGATATGGCTGAGGTCGATGGACAGGCCCGGCACGGCGAAAGTATCGCCCTTGAAGCGATCCAGTACCGCTTCGACCGCCTTGACCCAGTCGTCGCCGTCGGCCTGGATGCCTTTCTCGCCCAACGGCAGGCTGAACAACTGGCCGTTGAACAGGCGCATCAGACGGTCGACGTCCTGCTGGCTGAACTCCTCGCGCAGGCGCGAGTAGCTGTTGTTGTCGGCGTGGTCGAGCTGCTGCTTGACCGACTTGAGGCGTTTTTCCAGGTCGCGCAGGCGCTCGTCCAGGTCTTCACTGGAGAACTGGCGCGACTGCGCCAGGGCGCCGGCCAGCTCGTCGTGGGCGTCCTTGGCGGCGAGCAATTGCTCTTCCAGCACCTTGGGATTTTCCACCAGGGCGAAGCGGTTCTTCAGCACGGAAAGCTCGCCCAGCCAGCGCTGGATTTCGCTGATCTCGCGCTCCAGGCGCATCAGTTCAGCCGTGCCGCCGCGCTGCTCGTTCTGCAGGCCGTCCTGCTCGCTGCGGTAGTGCTCGGCCTGGATCACCAGCTCTTCCTTGCGCGCGTCGGCGTAGTCGTGCCAGGTGCCCAGCAGGTTGTCGAGCAGCGGCGAGAGGCGATGCAGCTTGCCGCGCAGCACTTCGCGTTGAGTCACGCCAGAGGCCAGCGCTTCGATCAGCGGGCCGGCGGTGACCAGCGCCTGGTAGTCCTGCTCCATACGGCGCACATCACGGAAGGCTTCCTCGGTGGCGGCGATATAGTCGACGCTGCCCGAACGCAGGCTGTGTTCGAAGGCATCGAGGAACAGCTGCTTGAGCTTGGCCGCGGTGATCTCGCGCATGTGCAACAGGTTGATGAATAGCGCGCGGAAGGTCTTCAGGCTCTGTTCGCTGGTCGAACGCAGCGGGATCAGGGTCAGGTCCAGCGGGATGCTGGTGTGACCGCCGACCAGCAGGCGTCGCAGTTCGTCGGGTTTTAGTTCGTAGGCAGTGATGCCGGCCTGGCCGAGGTTCTTGAACAGTTCGCGCTGGCGCAGGCAGGTGCCGTTCTGCTGGTAGTGCTCCAGGTCCAGCTCGCCAGCGTAGGCGAAGAACTGGTGGCCGAAGCCGCCACCCGGGCCACGACCGGCCACGCCGATCACGTGCGGGCCATGGGGCAGGGCAACTTCGACGAGGATGTAGCTGGTGTCGCTGGCGAAGTAGAACTTGCGCGAGGCTTCCAGGCTGTACTTGCCGAAGCTCATGTCCGACATGCGCGCCAGGATCGGGAACTGCAGGGCGTTGATCGAGGCGGACTTGCCCAGGTTGTTGGCGCCGTAAACCGACAGCGGGTTTTCCAGCGGGAACAGGCCGAGGCTGTAGCCGGCGGTGTTCAGCAGGGCGAAGCGGCGGATGCCGTAGCGTTCCTGGCTCATGCGTCCATCTCCTGTGCGGCGCGTTCTTCAGCCATGGCGCGGGCCAGGGCGTCTTCCTCGGATTCTTCGATATCGATGACAGCGGTCGCGTCGGCGTCGCCGTCATCATCCAGCAGCACCGGCGCCGGCAGCGGCAGGTCGCTGCTGTGCAGGCTGGCGGCCAGGTCGCGGTCATGCTGTACCGACAGGCAGACGTCGAGGAAACGGTGCATCGGCGGCAGGAAGCGGTACACGCCGTTGCTGTCCTCGGCGAAGCCGAGCTGCACCAGGCGGCGAATGATCTTGTCCTCCAGCTCCTCGAAGGTGGTCACCTCGGCCTGAAGGAACAGGTCGCGGTACTTCTCCAGCAGCGCCGGCAGCTCGTCACGGCCGATGCTGCCGCCGTCGAGCACGGAGAGCGGGTCGCGGCCCTGGTCGGCCAGATGCTCGACCAGGATGAAGGTGAACAGCGCCAGGCGCTGGGCGGTCTTGTTCACCTGCGGGGCGACCTGCTCGGGGACGAAGTAGTAGAAACCGCGCGGGTCGCACACCAGCTCGAAGCCGAGGGCGCGGAACAGCGCGCGGTACTGGTCCTGCATGCTGGACAGCTGGGCGTAGCACTCCGGCTCGCTACGGGAGATGTGGTAGCCCTTGAACAGATCGCGGAAGGCGGCCGCGAGCTGGGTCATTTCTTTCAGATCGATGTTCATACGCAATGCTCACGGGCAGTCGTAGGGTGCGCTGTGCGCACCAGGTCGTCGGTTGCGGTGCGCACAGCGCACCCTACGGGCAGCTCAGCCATTGGGCTGGCCTACCAGGGCAAAGGAGGCGAGGCTGACCTCATGGTCGCGGGTCAGGTACTGGCGGCGCTCCAGGCGTTCACGCTGGAAGCGCGACTCGCGCGACAGGCGCGAGAACCAGTAGAGCAGCTCGTCGGTGGCGCCTTCGGGCTCCTGTTCCAGCAGCCAGGTCATCAAATCCGGCAGCGGCAGGGCCTGCTCGCAGCGCTCGATCATTTCCCGCGCGGTCTTCGGCGCCTTGGGCGCGCCCCCCTTGCGGCTGCCGCTGGCCTTGGGGAAATGCGCCGGCTTGGCTTCGAAGCGCGCCAGAGCGTAGACGTAGGCCTCGACCTGGCTGGCTGAGCCGAGGAAGTTGCTCTGCGGCCGGGTGAACAGCGGCATGGCTGCCTGCGGCACGGCGTCGATGCCCTTCTTGCGGATTACCGACAGCGCCAGCGCCGCGCCACGGGTCACGGCGTTGTGCCGGCGGGCTTCCTCGCGCAGCGGTAGCAGCAGCTCGCGGGCCTTGCGCAGGGTCAACTGGGCGGTGGTTTGCATCTCCAGGATGCGCGCGTGGGTGCGCAGCAGCAGGTCGTCGTCGACCAGTTGGCCGAGGCGCTGCTGGTCGCCGAGCAGGCGCAGCAGCACCTGTTCGACCCGGCGCACGCCCTGCTCGAAGGCGCCGTCGGCAGCGACCAGCTGGATCATCGGCTCGACATATTCGTCCCAGGTGGCCAGCACCTCGGCGTAGCGCTGGCGCAGGGGGATCTGCCGATCGCTGGTCTTGGCCCGGTCGGCCACGCCGACCAGCGCCTGTTCGTCGTTGGCCAGCTTCTTGAGTACGTCGCGCACGCGCATATCGAGCAGGCGCAGCTGGCGCGCCAGGTCGTTGGCGTCGCGCACCTCGAAGGCGTCCTGGATATAGCCGGCCAGACGCTCCAGATGGCGCAGGTAGGCTTCGATCTCCAGGCACAGGCCGAGGCGGTGCTCGCGGCGCAGGTAGGCCAGGAAGTCGTGGATCTGCGCGTTGAGCTCGAAACGGTTGGGGCTTTTGGCCACCGGCACCAGGATGTCCAGGCGGATCCAGGTGTCGAGCAGGGCGGTGGTGTCGCTGGGCGTGGCGTCGGGCAACTGCGTGGCAAGCTGGCTGCGCAGCTCCACCAGGCTCAGGGTGCCGGCGTCGAAACGCTCGCAGAGCGGTTCGAGCAACGTCCAGTGTTCGGCGAGGGCGCGCAATACGCGCTTGGGATCGATCATCGAGGCGCCGGGTCCAGGCAGGTTAAAAGGGGAGATTGTACTGCAAGCTGGACGCCTGTTTTGAGTCCCAGTCGATCAGAGGCAGGTAAGTCGATAGGCGAGGTGGCAAGACGAGGAGCGGTGTTACGCAGTTGTAGCGGCTGGTAACACCCGTCTCGCTTCGATGAGCGTGCTGGCGGCGTTGTAGTGGCACTTTCTCGACTATGGGTCGGGTCGCTCTGGCGCTGATCTCCCTATAGTGGCCATAAGGATTCGAGCCGGAGTGCTCGACGTCACTATAAGAACAGGGGTTTCGCCATGCGCCAGTCCTTCCGCTTCGCCAAACATGCTCTGGCATTGGTATGCGCCGCGGCCTTGAGCGGCCCGGTCCAGGCCAGGATGGTCGAACTGGAGGACGGGGAACTGTCGGGTATCACCGGGCAGGCTTTCATCAACCTGACCACCGACACGGCCGGACAGATCAATTACACCCGGGTCAACTTTGGACTCAAGGTCGACACCCAGCTCAATATCAAGAAGCTGGAGCTGGGTAGCTACGCACGGGCGGGTGAGACTCGCCCCTCGGACATTCTGATTAACAACTTCGCCCTGGGTACGGTCGGTGCCAACGACAGCATCAACCCGTTTCAGATTGTCGACCCTTATCTGGAGCTGGCTTATGAGGGCAATCAGGTCGTAGGCGTGCGCATCGGCTTCGGCCAAGCCAAGGGCGTGTTGTCTGGTGACATCTCCCATCTGACTGGCAAGATCGCAGTGGACCTGGAAGGTAAGGCCAAGCCGCTGCTCGACGAAGCTAATTTCTTTCAGCGTCTGCTGCTCGGCGCGACGGTGAACGAGAACTCCACCATCCGCTCCGAGGCAGAGCTGGTCAGCAATGGGACGCCTGATTCGGTGCGCGCCAGTCAGGCCGGGCTGAAAAACGGCTCGGTCGTACAGTGTGTGGCCAACTGCAACCTGCTCGGCGGACTGCTCACCGCTTTCCCCTCGCAGGGTTGTCAAATCATCGGCATTGCAACCTGCTTCAACCTCAGTCAGTTCCAATCGCTGAACATCGGTAACGTAAGTGCCCCCGGTATGGATCAAGCCGCCAAGGGTGTTTTCATCTCGCTGCAAGTCAAAGACGTGCAGTGGCGCGATATGGATACCTCTGCGCTGATCAATACCGTCGCGGGTGCTTTTCTCAATATCCCCAAGTACCGCGATGCCAATGGCAACCTGGTGGCGGGTATCAAGTTCGATTTCGATCAGGCGCTCAACGGTATTCCGCGTCAGGATACCTGCCTGGGTAGCGCCATCTCGGGGTGCTGAGCATGATCAGTCGTAGTCTTTCGCTGATGATATTCGCAGCGCTTGGCGTCTCCGCTCAGGCCATGGAGCCCCTGAGCGATGCCGAGCTGTCCGATGTGCAGGGGGCAGGCCTGGGTTTCGTGCTCGATCAGGTAATGCTCGATGGCTCCGGCGCGCAGATCGTGATCAACGACATAACCGACGGCCAGGGGCGCAACGTGCCGATCTCGGTGAAAAACCTCTACCTCGGCGCTGCCGGCAGCAACAAGGGCAGCAACCTGAGTCCGGTGACCATCGGCAGCCTCGATCATCCCTTCGAGTTGGAGCTGGCCAAGGGCGAGGAGCTGCGCAGCCTGCGCGACGACGGGCAGTGGGTACAGACCACCCCGAACAACATCACCGTACTGTCGTTCAAGTTTCCCGAGCGGCTGGTCGCTGGTGGCAATCCCTGCATCGATGGTTATGCGGCGGCAGGCTCCAATTGCTCGACCTCCGCCAGCGGGCGCGCCGACCTGGGCGTGCGCTTCGATTTCCAGGTGGCAGCCGGGCGTACCGAGATGCTGGCGCTGGACTTCCACCAGCTGGTGATGGACGGCTCCTACCTGCGCCTGTGGGGCGACCCCGGGCAGAACGGCAACGGCGAGCTGGTCGGCGAGGCGCGCATCAACATCTTCGCCAAGACCCTGGAAGTGATGTCCTGCGCCCAGGCCAACTGCAATACCGCGGGCGAGACCGCCGCCCAGCGCGGCGCGCGCACCCTCTACATCACCAACGGCTACGCCAATATCGCCCTGGGCTATGGCAAGTCGCAGCCGCTGCGCCTGCGCTCCAGCGCCGACGGTCAGTTCGTCCTGGAACTGCAGAATCCAACTGCGGGCGGCACCACGGCGGCGCAGCGCCAGGCCCTGGCCAGTGATTTCTATGCCAACGCGCCGCGTACCAATCTGGTATTCGAGAACCTAACGGTCGGCGGCACCCGGAGCAGCCCGACCGCCATTCCCACCGGCGGCTACAACTTCGGTCGCAACGAGATTTCCGGACTGAGCTTCAACTACCTGAAGGTGAGCAGCTATGACCTGCGCTAGAACGGCTGGAGTTCTGCTATCGCTGTTGCCGGTGCTGGCCCTGGCGGAAATGCAGGCGCTGGAAGACAGCGCTCTCAGCGAGATGAGCGGGCAGGGCGGGGTCTATCTGTCCGGCGAGTTCAGCATCAACAAGGACGGTGGTGTGCTCTGGGACACGCCCACCACCAACGATCCGGCGCAGTGGACAGCCAACCAGCGTAGCTGCGCCCTGGCCGGTGCGGCCAGTCCGGAAAGCTGCGGCATGCGTGTTGCCGTGCGCTCCGGCGCCAACTCCGGCTGGTACGTGCTGGACAATCTCAAGGGCATCTTCAGTTTCGAAGGCCTGACCCTGGATACCCGCACGCTCACCAGCGCCACAGGTGAACGCGAGGTGCTGGCACTGGGGCTGCCCAATGAGATTCGCTTCAAGGACGGCAATTTCGCCTTCGGGGTGGCCAGCCAGGGCGGCTGGAAGAACAAGGCGCTAAGCGCCGCCAATGGTGGTGATCCGAGCTATCAGCAGACCAATATCTTCTCGGCCAGGATCGATGGCGCCATCCGCATGCAGGGCAGCGTGCTGGTGTTTCCCACGAACTGAGGGGGCGGATCATGCAGCGTTACGGATGGCTTGCGGCGCTCGCACTTGGCAGTTCACCGGTGTGGGCCATGCAGGCGTTGGACGATGATGGTCTGGCCAGCGTCAGTGGCCGCGGTGGTATCAGCATCGAAACCGCCGGTGGTGGCTGGTCGGCCGAAAGCCTCGAATACCGCGAGGACGGCCGGAGCCTGCGCGTCGAGGGTATTTCCAACCGGCCGCAGCAGGCCGGCAGTGTGTCTACCACGAAGATCGACGTTATCGATGACCGCCTGCATGTGGAGCATCAGGGCCGTCCGAATGAGCTGGCAGTGAACAACATAGGTTTCGCCGGCAGTGACAAGAGCTTCGGTGCGTTCCGTGCCTTCTATACCCTCGGCGCCAGCCTCAAACTCAGCGGGGGCGGTGCCAGCGGCGTGGCCGGTTTCAGCGTCGACGGTAGCCGCCTGAGCCTGGATGCGGTGACCTTCTATTACCGCGACAACGGCTTCGACCTGATCGTGCGCAACGCCTCTTTCGATGCCTACCTGAACAATGCTTATCTGGATATCGTCAGCGGCGGCGATGGTTCGGCGGTGCGTCTCGACCTCGGCGATACGCGTTTCGTCGCGCATGTCGGCGGTATCGGGCTGGACCTGGCTCACGGCGATCCGGTACCCGGTGTCGCAGTAACGCCCGGCGCGCCGGATACACGGCATCCCGATCACGCGCGCAGTTTCGGTCAGCTGGACATGGATCTGCGTCTCGGCGGCAGCATCCGCATCGCCGGTGGCGGTGCCAGTGGCGAGGGGCTGCGCTTGATCCCGCAGATCACCATCGCCAACAGCCTGTTCCAGTACAAGGATGATGGCGTGCTGCGCGCCGAGAACTTCGCCGGCGTGCTCAGCAGCCAGAACGGCATCACTCTCGATCTGGGCGAGGATGGCAATGGGCGCTACGCCCAGCTGGCCTTTCAGGATCTCAAGCTCAACGCCAGCCTCGGCGGGCTGATCATCGGCAACCCCAACAATCAGAAGATCGGCAGCCTGGCGCTGGACCTCAACTTCCAGGACCAGGGTTCCCGGCAGAACTGGTTCAAGCTGCGTCCGGGCGGCGATCCCAATTCCGGACTCAAGGGCATCACTGCAGACCTGTCATGGAACATGGTCAGCAGTTCGCTGTCGCTCACCGATAATGGCAACAGCATGTGGTTCAGCGGCCTGCGCACCCACGGTAGCGGCCAACTGACGGTCGATCTGACCAAGAGCTGCGCAGGTGGTATCAGCGCCGGCTGTTACGCCGGCAGCGCCAACACCCAGCCCGGTAGTGGCGGCTACGACGGTCATTTCGATGGCCTGCGCCTGGGCCTGAACAACGTCAAGGGCAGCTACAGCTTCGACGGCCTGCGCGTCGGCCGCGCCGATGCACCACTGCAGGGCGGTACCGAGTTGCTGGTGTTGCTGGAAATCTTCCCGGCCTACGATTTCACCCTCAATGGCCAACTGACCCTGCGCCCCGGTGGCGCCAGTGGCGATGGCGTGCGCTACAACGCCGACTTCGTCGTCACCGATGCCAATGCCGCGATCACGGTCGACGAAACCGGCAAGGGTCTGTGGCTGGCCGGCACCCGCTATGACATGCGCTTTCGCGATGGCTCGCTGGACGTGACGCAAAATGGCGTGCAGCTGAGCAAGGGCACCTACTGGTCGACCCTGGATGTGCACGATGTGCGTTGGGGCGATCGCAGCACAGGGCAGAGCCTGGGCCGTATCGTGCTGCGTCGCTACGAGCAGGGCTCCACGCTCAGTCTCAGCTCCGGTGGTGCAGGGGCGTTGTGCGTCGGAGGCAGTGGCGCCAGCGCATCGGCCTGCACGGCCAGTGGCGGGCGCTGGGAGGATCGTGGCAACGAAGGGCTGACGGCAGGGCTGAAGAACGTCTTCGTGCGCGATACCTCGGGCAACCCGGCCAGCAGCGTATCGACCAGCGAGAAGCGCAACCAACTGATCATCGAGACGGACCGTGTCGGTGGTGTCAACGGCACCGGTGCGCAGCTGGTGGTCGACAACTTCCATACCTCCGATGGCAACCCGAGCGATGCTAATGCCAACACTTACGGCGTGCGCGTCGATCTCAACCTGGACGTGGCGCCGACCAGGGTCTGCGACAAGGGCGCCAGCGGTTGCCCGCCAGTCTCGCCCGACCCGCTCGGGTTCGCCGTGAACGGCCGGGTGCACTTCAAGGAAATCAACATCGACCGCATCCAGAACGTGCACCCCACGGGCGGGGCGGTTACCTCCATGTACGGCATGAAGCTGCAGAATGCCGATATCCGCGCCAACCTGACCGCCACGCCGATCAACTGAGGTACCTCGGGGAAGGGCGCAGCTGCCTCGGTCATACCGCTGTAACCGCCCTGTCTTAAGGTCTGCGTGCAGGCGGGCCAATCTCCGGTCATCACCGGTTGTACAAAAAATCTCCAATGCCCTTTCGATATGCGCCGGTTATCGGCACAATTCGCGTCCACTTTTTTCCGGGGGGCTGAAAACCCTCCATTGGCCGACCTTGCTGGGGCGACGAGATGATCCAGACGCCGTACTACCTCATCGACAAACAGAAGCTTCTGGTCAACCTGGAGAAGATCGCCTACGTGCGCGAGAACTCCGGTGCCAAGGCGCTGCTGGCGCTGAAATGCTTTGCCACCTGGTCGGTGTTCGACCTGATGCAGCAATACATGGACGGCACCACGTCGTCTTCGCTGTATGAGCTGAAACTGGGCCGGCAGAAGTTCGCGGGCGAAACCCACGCCTACAGCGTGGCCTGGGCCGACGACGAGATCGAAGAGATGGTCGCCAACTGCGACAAGATCATCTTCAACTCCATCGGCCAGCTCGAACGCTTCGCCGAGCGTACCCAGGGCACCATCCGCGGCCTGCGCGTCAACCCGCAGGTGAGCAGCTCCGACTACCTGTTGGCCGACCCGGCGCGTCCGTTCAGCCGCCTGGGTGAATGGGACCCGGCCAAGATCGAGCAGGTCATGGGGCAGATTTCCGGCTTCATGTTCCACAACAACTGCGAGAACGGCAGCTTCGAGCTGTTCGACAAGATGCTGACGACCATCGAGGAGCGCTTCGGCCACCTGATCGCCCAGGTCGAGTGGGTCAGCCTCGGCGGCGGCATCCACTTCACCGGCGAGGGCTATCCGATCGATGCCTTCTGCGCGCGCCTGAAAGCCTTCTCGGAAAAATACGGCGTGCAGGTGTATCTGGAGCCGGGCGAAGCGGCGATCACCCTCAGCGCCTCGCTGGAAGTGACCGTGCTCGACACCCTGTACAACGGCAAGAACCTGGCGGTGGTCGACAGCTCCATCGAAGCGCACATGCTGGATCTCTTGATCTACCGCCTCAACGCCAAGATGGCGCCGAATGACGGCGAGCACACCTACATGGTCTGCGGCAAGAGCTGCCTGGCCGGGGATATCTTCGGCGAGTACCAGTTCGACAAGCCGCTCAAGATCGGTGATCGCCTGTCGTTCATCGACGCAGCTGGTTACACCATGGTCAAGAAGAACTGGTTCAATGGCCTGAAAATGCCGTCCATCGTGGTCAAGCAGCTCGACGGCAGTGTCGAGGTGGTTCGCCAGTTCGAGTTCGACGACTACCTGTCCAGCCTCAGCTGACAGGCTCATGTAAGGTGGACGGCGTTCATCCCTCCACCATTTGCCAAGCGCTGGTGGATGAGAAAAGCGTCATCCACCCTACAGTTTCCAACGCAACCATTGTCTAAAAACGCGGTATCCAGGAGGTGGAACAATTGAAGAAGAATGTCCTGATCATTGGTGCAGGAGGTGTTGCCAAGGTGGTGGCCCATAAGTGCGCGCAACACAACGACGAACTCGGTCGTATTGCGATTGCGTCGCGCAACATCTCCAAATGCCAGGCCATCATCGACAGCGTACAGGCCAAGGGCAGCCTGAAGCAGCCCGGCGAGATCAAGGCCTATGCACTGAACGCCCTGGACGTGGAAGCGACCAAGGCGCTGATCCGTGAAACCGAGTCGCAGATCGTCATCAATGTGGGCTCCGCCTTCCTCAACATGTCCGTGCTGCGCGCCTGTATCGATACCGGTGTGGCTTATCTGGACACCGCGATCCACGAAGACCCGAGCAAGATCTGTGAAACCCCGCCGTGGTACGGCAACTACGAGTGGAAGCACCTGGCCGAATGCCAGGAAAAGGGCGTGACCGCCATTCTCGGCGTCGGCTTCGACCCGGGCGTGGTCAACTCCTATGCCGCTCTGGCGCAACAACAGTACTTCGACAAGATCGAGTCGATCGACATCCTCGACGTCAACGCCGGTTCGCACGGCAAGTACTTCGCCACCAATTTCGACCCGGAAATCAATTTCCGCGAATTCACCGGCACGGTCTACAGCTGGCAGAACAGCCAGTGGACCAGCAACAGCATGTTCGAAGTCAAACGCACCGACGATCTGCCGGTGGTTGGCGTGCAGAACCTGTACCTGACCGGCCATGACGAGGTGCACTCGCTGTCCAAGCACCTCGACGTACCGAACGTCCGCTTCTGGATGAGCTTCGGCGACCACTATATCAACGTGTTCACCGTGCTGAAGAACCTCGGCCTGCTCTCCGAGCAACCGGTCAAGACTGCCGAAGGCCTCGAAGTGGTGCCGCTCAAGGTGGTCAAGGCCGTGCTGCCGGATCCATCCTCGCTGGCGCCGGGCTATACCGGCAAGACCTGCATCGGCGACCTGGTCAAGGGCACCAAGGACGGCCAGCCGCGCGAGCTGTTCATCTACAACGTGGCCGACCACGAAGAAGCCTTCGCCGAGACCGACAGCCAGGGTATCTCCTACACCGCCGGCGTACCGCCGGTCGCCGCCGCGCTGCTGGTCGCGCGTGGCGAGTGGGATGCCACGCGTATGGTCAACGTCGAGGAGCTGCCGGCCGAGCCCTTCCTCAAGCTGCTGGACGCGATGGGCCTGCCGACGCGCATCAAGGATGAGCACGGCGACCGCCCTTGGGATCAGCCAGCCTGATAGTGCCCGCAGCATGAAAAAAGGATCGCCTCGGCGATCCTTTTTATTTGCCTGCTCTTTGGCTCAGACCCGGAAGCGGCTCACCAGTTGGTTGAGATCGGCCGCCAGGCGCGACAGCTCATGACTCGAGGCGCTGGTCTGGTGCGCGCCGGTGGCGGACTGCAGCGACAGGTCGCGGATGTTCACCAGGTTGCGGTCCACCTCGCGAGCCACCTGGGCCTGCTCTTCCGCGGCACTGGCGATCACCAGGTTGCGCTCGTACATCTCGCTGATGCCCTCGGTGATTTCATTCAGCGCCTTGCCTGCGCTCTGCGCCAGTTCGCGGGTCGTGCGCGCCCGCTCGCTGCTCGACTGCATCGAGGTCAGAGCCTGGCTGGCGCCGTTGCGCATGCTGGAAACCATCTGCTCGATTTCCTGGGTGGAGTTCTGCGTGCGGTGGGCGAGAGCACGTACCTCGTCGGCCACCACGGCGAAGCCGCGACCGGATTCCCCGGCGCGTGCGGCCTCGATGGCGGCGTTGAGCGCCAGTAGGTTGGTCTGTTCGGCGATGGCGCGGATCACGTCGAGCACCTTGCCGATCTCCTGTGATTGCTCGGCGACGCGCTGCACCAGTGACGAAGTGCCTTCCACCTCGCCGGACAGGTCGTTGATCGCAGCGATGGTTTCTGAAACACGAGCCTGTCCGGCCTGCGCGGACTGGTTGGAGTGTTTCGAAGCCTCGGAGGTGGAGACGGCGTTGCGCGCTACCTCGTCCACTGCCGCGCTCATTTCGTTGACCGCGGTGGCGGCCTGCTCGATCTCGTCATTCTGCCGCTGAATACCGCGGCCGGCCTCTTCGGTCACCGCATTGAGCTCCTCGGCGGCTGCGGCCAGTTGAGTCGAGGAACCGCTGATTTCGGCCAAAGTGTCGCGCAGGCGCTGCTGCATCCGCGCCAGCGAGGTCTGCAACTGGCTGACCTCGTCGCTACCGGCGACCTGGATGCGCTTCGTCAGATCGCCCTCGGCAACATGCTGGGCGGCCTCGACTGCACTCCTCAGCGGTCCGACGATGCTGCGCGTCAGCAGCCAGGCCAGCAGCACGGTGACCAGGCCGGCGAGGACGATCACGGCGGTCACGATCAACCGCGATCGCGCGTACTCATCCGCCGAGACCTGGCCCTCCAAGGCGATGCCCTTGCTGTATATCTCGCCAAGTTCGGCGAGCTGAGCGCCGGTGCCGTCGACCACCGGCTTCATGTCCACCAGCAGTAGCTTGTAAAGTGCGTCGCGCTCACCCTTGCGGGCAAGTACGAAGGAGTCGGCCATACCGCGCTGGTAAGCAGCGAAGTCGCGGCGGAACTGGTCGTAGATGCGCTGTTCTTCGGGCGTGTCGACGAAGGGCTCGTAGTCGCGGATGTTCTGCTCCAGCACCTTGTTGCGCGCCTCGTACTGGCCCACATAGGTGCTGACGTTGGCAGGATCGGGGTCCAAGGCTACACGCAGGGAAATGGTGCGGATGCGCAGCATGTTCTCGCGAATGGAATCTACGGCGCGGATGCTCGGCACCCAGTCCGTTTCGATGTTGGTGGCACGCTCGCGGATGTTGGACATGGTGACGAGCGAGAAGATGCCGAGAAAGGCGACCATCAAAGCGATCAGGGCAAAGCCAAAGGCAGCGCGGGGCGCGATGTTCCAGTTGCGTAGCAGCATGTAAGCCTCGTAGGCGGGCAGATGTCGGTGTTGTCGGTGGTGTTTGGCTGGTCATGCGACCATGCAGAGAATAGTTACACGGTTGTGTGATGACTGACCACTCAAAGCGCAGGGCGGCGGCATTGATTTTGAGCGCCAGCAACTGCCGTCTAGCCCGAGCGACGCGCGGCTGGATTCGCAGCTGATTTGGTGCGCGCTGAGCAAGGTCGAACAGCCGCGCCGATGGGGCTATCCGACCACGCCGATTCACGCGACAATTGCCGCCCTCGAGAATCGATGTGTCGAGTACTGACGTTTGAATACAGAGCTGCGCCGCCGCGCCTATCTGGATGCCATGCAGGTTGCGACCTGGCTGCCGCGTGCCGAGCTGCCGTTCGCTGCGCCGTCGCGCCCGGAATTGCTCGAGCTGCCGCAGCCTGAAGTGGCGCCTGTCGAGGTTCCGCCGCAGCAGGCTGCCTCCGCTGCGCCGGCAGCCCGTGAAGAACCGGCGCAGGCGCCGACCGAGCGGCCGAAGATCGAAATTCCACGCCCGGGCGCCCAGCCGCGCCAGGCGGCTGTCGAGCCGGTGGCCGAGGCGGAACCTGTCGAGGAAAAACCGGCCCGGGTCAGTGTGCCGCCGCCGCGTTTTGCCTTGCAGTTGCTGCGTGCCGGCGCTTGTGCCCTGCTGGTGGAACTGCCCACCGGCCAGCCCTTCCAGAGTCGCGATCCGGCCTACATCCTGCTCAAGGATCTGCTGCGCGCCGCCGGTCTGCCGGACAGCCCGCAACTGCTCGGCGAGCCGGTGCGCTGGCCGCTGCTGGTGCGCGGCAACATGGATCAGGGGCCGGAGGCGGCGCTGGAATTCGTGCAGAGCTTCGTGGCTGCACGTCTGGAGGAGCAGCCCAGCGCCTGCCTCTGGCTGGTTGGCTTGCCGGCCATTCGCTTCGCCGGCGAGGGTGACGAACAAAGCTATAACCGCGAGCTGCAGATCGAAGGCCTTGGCGCCTGCTGGGCCTTGCCGGGCCTGGAGCTGCTGATGGAAGAGCCGACGCGCAAGCGTGAGCTGTGGCAGGCCATGCAGCGCGTGCGCCAGCGCTGGCTGGCGCCTGCACATTCTTGAGAGTCCTGTTTTTGCGCCCGAGTGACGCCCGATGAGCGATGCGATTTCCTTCCGCCCGATGACCGAGGCGGATCTCGATGCCGTGCTGAAGATCGAGTACGCCGCCTTTAGCCACCCCTGGACGCGCGGCATCTTCATCGACAGCCTCAAGTCCTATAACTGCTGGCTGATGTTCGAGGGCAATCAGCAGGTCGGTCACGGTGTGATCAACCTGATTCTCGACGAAGCGCACCTGCTCAATATCACCATCAAGCCGGAAAGCCAGGGCCGTGGCCTTGGCTTGCGCCTGCTCGAACACCTGATGAAAGAGGCCTTTGAACTGGGCGGGCGCGAGTGTTTCCTCGAAGTGCGCGCCAGCAACCAGAGCGCCTACCGCTTGTACGAGCGTTTTGGCTTCAACGAAGTGGGGCGCCGTCGCGATTACTACCCGGCAGTCGGCGGGCGTGAAGACGCGTTGGTGATGGCCTGCACGCTGGTCGATTGATGTAACTACCTTAAAAGCGTTGCCCGGATGCAATCCGGGGCAACGATTACCCGGATTGCATCCGGGCTACGGTCTGGCTGTTTGGTTGCACCAGGCGTTTCACCCCGGATGCCCATCCACTCGCGCCCGACACAGCATTGGCGCGTAATACCAGGCGAACAGGGCGAAGGCCACGGTCCAGCAGATCGCCGCCAGCCATAGCCAGCCGCCACCAGCCGTGACCCGAATCAGCGCGCCCAGATTGAGCAGGCCGAAGGCCCAGGCCATTGCCTTCGGCGGTTGCAATGCGCGGCCGGTATGACCGAGGCTGACTCGCGCCATCATCGCCAGGATCAGCCCGCCCATCGCACCCACCGCCAGCGCGTGGCTGGCCAGGCTGGGTTGCGCCAGCCAACCCAGGTGCCAGGCGGCCATGCCGAGCGTGGCGAGCAACAGCCAGGCGTAGGCCAGGTGCAGCGACCACAGCAGCGGCACGCGCCAGATGCCGCGCAGGTGCCAGCGCCACAGGCGCAGGCCGTGCAGCACGCTCAGTACGATGAAGGGCACGGCCAGCCATGGGTTGTTTTGCAGGTTGTGCCCACTGGCGAACAGTGCGGCGACCAGCACGCCGCAGACCAGCAGCAAGCGATCCAGCCAGGGATGGGCAGCGAAGGCCTCGACCCGCCCCAGGCCGCGCTGGGTGAAGAAGGGAATCACCCGACCGCCGATCAGGCTCAGCATCACGCCGATCAACCATAGCGCGGCCAGTACGCCACGGCGTTGCAGGTCGTCGTCGCCCAGCGCCAGGCCGGCCAGGGTGAGTGACTGGCACAGCGCGAGCAGGCCCAATACCAGCAAAATGGGGTAGTTGTTGCGTTGCCGTGCCGCGATCAGTTGGCGCGCCATCTGCGCGATGAACAGGCCGTTGAAGGCCAGTTGCAGCACAATCAGCACTGCCAGCGGCACAGGGATGAACCAGACCAGACGGGCCGCCAACCACAGCCCGAACAGCACGATCAGCGGGCGGCCGCTGAGCCCCGGACGACCCGTCCAGGTCTGCACCGCAGTGAGCAGGAAGCCGGCAATGATCGCCAGGCCGAAACCGAAGGGCATTTCATGACGATGCCAGGCCAGCATGCCGCCGGATACCGCAGGGCTTATCAGTCCGTGCAGCGCCGCCGCCCAGAGGGCGACGGCGAGCAGGGCGAACAGGGCGCCAGCGACAAAGAACGGGCGAAAGCCCAGGCGCCACAAGGGCGCGATGGCCAGAGCCCGCTTGCGATCAAGCAATTGCATGAGCGCTTGCTCTCTCTTTCAGGCGTTCCTGCGCGATCAGGCGCAGCACGTAGCCGATCTTCAGCACGCTGGGACCGATCAGTGTCAGGCTGTGTGCCAGCACCAACGTCGGTACGTTCAGGTGCCTCTCCAGGCCGTAGGCCGCCAGCACGCCCAGGAACAGGAGGACGAGTCCGGCCCAGAGCAGCTGGCTGGACAGATGCAGGATCTGCATGGGTGGGAGATTGAGCGGATACATGGTTCACCTCCTCATGTTGATCAGCTGTCCAGAGCCGAGGCCGGGCCGAAGAATTCGTAGCGGCTTTGCTCGGCCGGTACGCCCAGGGCCTGCAGGTGACGCTTGACCTGGGCCATGAAGGGTTTCGGGCCGAGGAAGTAGGCGTCCAGATCACGTTCGGCCGGCAGCCACTGCTCCAGCAATTCCTGGCTGAGGTAGCCGGTGGCATCCGCCAGGTCGCCCTCGCGTGGTTCGCTGTAGCAAACGTAGTGACTGATCTGCGGGTGTTCGGCTGCATGCGCGTCGACCCAGTCACGGAAAGCGTGGACATCGGCATTGCGTGCACAGTGGATGAAATGAATCGGGCGGCCCGAGTGCCGCGCGGCATCGAGCATGGCCAGCGCCGGAGTGATGCCTACACCTGCAGTGATCAGCGCCAGCGGCTTGTCCGATGGGCTCAGGGTGAAGTCGCCTGCTGGTGGGAACAGGTCCAGCACATCGCCCTCGTGGACATTGTCGTGCAGGTGGTTGGAGACGCGGCCGCCTGCTTCGCGCTTGACGCTGATACGGTACTCGCGGCCATCGGCCAGCGCCGACAGCGAGTAGTTGCGGCGCACTTCTTCGCCGTCCAGCAGCAGGCGCATGCCGATGTACTGGCCGGGCTGGTAATCGAGCAGGGCGCCGCCATCGACCGGTACCAGATGGAAGGAAGTGATCTCTGCGCTCTCGGCCACCTTACGGGCTACGCGGAAGGCGCGCGCACCGCGCCAGCCGCCAGGCGCCGTGGCGTTTTCCTGGTAGAGCTGCTCCTCGGCGCCGATGAAGATGTCGGCCAGTTGCTGGTAGGCCACGGCCCAGGCATCGATCACCGCGTCGGTGGCGATCTCGGCGCCCAGCACCTCGCGGATCGCGCGCAGCAGGCAGCTGCCGACGATGGGATAGTGCTCGGGAAGGATCTGCAGAGCGACGTGCTTGTTCACCACCTGGCGCACCAGCGGCCCGAGGGCTTCGAGGCGGTCGATATGGCGGGCGTACATCAGCACGCCATTGGCCAGTGCGCGCGGCTGGTCGCCGCTGGCCTGGTGCGCCTGGTTGAACAGCGGGCGTACTTCGGGATACTCGCTGAGCATCATCCGGTAGAAATGGGTCGTCAGCGCTTCGCCGCCGCTTTCCAGCAGTGGCACGGTGGCTTTGATCAGGTCACGTTGAGCATTGGTCAGCATAAGGGTATCTCCGCAAGACAAATAAAGACGCCGGTGTGGCTCGTCTGGCCAGTTATGGCGTGCTAGCGTTAGCGGTAGATACCTATCAGAAAGCGTGCCAGTTAAATAATCCTTAAATATCAATTGCTTGCTTGTTTTGCAGTATTAATGACTCGCTTTGCGTGCGGGTCATAACGACAAAGAGTAGTCTAAATGACCGCTAGCCCTCTGCTGGAAACCCTGATTCCCCTGGTGGCCGATCTGTCACGCGAGCTGGATGATGGCGAGCGTTACCGCCGGCTGCTCGCCGCCTTGCGCCAGCTGTTTCCTTGCGATGCCGTGGCGCTGCTGCGACTCGATGGTGAGGTGCTGGTGCCGCTGGCGGTGGAAGGCCTGAGCCCCGACACCCTGGGGCGGCGCTTCCGCGTCAGCGAGCATCCGCGCCTGGCCGCGTTGCTGGAGCATGCCGGGCCGACTCGCTTCGCCGCCGACTGCGGCCTGCCTGATCCTTATGACGGGCTGGTAGACGGCCTACATGGGCATCTGGAAGTGCACGATTGCCTAGGTTGCCCGCTCTATCTGGATGAGCAGCTATGGGGCCTGTTGACCCTGGATTCGCTGGACCCGGCCAGTTTCGGCCGGCTCGATCTGGACAGTCTCGATGCGTTCGCCAGCCTGGCGGCGGCCACGGTCAAGGTCAGTCAGCGCATCAGCGGCCTGGCGCAGCGGGTCGAGGCCGAGCGCCAGCTCACCGAGTTGTACAAACAGGCGCGCCAGCAACCGCGCGAGCTGGTGGGGCAGAGCACGGCGCTGCGCAAGCTGCAGGACGAAATTCGCCTGGTCGGCGACAGCCCGCTGACCGTGCTGATCACCGGCGAAACCGGCGTCGGCAAGGAGTTGGTGGCTGAAGCCATCCACGCCGCCTCGCCACGCGCCCAGCGGCCTCTGGTCAGTATCAACTGCGCGGCGCTGCCCGATGCGCTGGTGGAGAGCGAACTGTTCGGCCACGTGCGCGGCGCCTTCTCCGGGGCGATGAGCGAGCGCAGCGGCAAGTTCGAGCTGGCCGATGGCGGCAGCCTGTTCCTCGACGAGGTGGGCGAACTGCCGCTGGCGATCCAGGCCAAGCTGCTGCGCGTGCTGCAGAGCGGCCAGTTGCAGCGGGTCGGTTCGGATCGCGAGCACCGTGTCGATGTGCGGGTGATCGCCGCCACCAACCGCGACCTGGCGGCCGAAGTGCGTGCCGGACGCTTTCGCGCCGATCTCTATCACCGCCTGAGCGTCTATCCGTTGCCGGTGCCGCCGCTGCGCGAGCGCGGCCGCGATGTGCTGTTGCTGGCCGGTTACTTCCTCGAGGAGAACCGTGCCCGGCTCGGGCTGCGCAGCCTGCGTCTGAGTGCCGAGGCGCAGAAGGCGCTGCTGGGCCACGACTGGCCGGGCAACGTGCGCGAGCTGGAGCATCTGGTCGGTCGTGCGGCGATCAAGGCGCTGGCGCGCCACGGCGAGCGCCCGCGCATTCTCAGCCTGGACGTGCAGGACCTGGACTTGCCGACGGCCGAGGCGCCGCCCCTGATCGACGAAGTGCTGGCGCCCGGTGAGGCTATGCCGACGGGTGTGGAGCTGCGCACGGCGGTGGATGCCTTCCAGCGCAGACTGATCGAACAGTGCCTGGCGCGCCACCAGGGCAAATGGGCCGACGCGGCGCGTGAGTTGGGCGTGGATCGCGCCAACCTCAGCCGCCTGGCCAGGCGCCTGGGTATTCGCTAGCCGGATTGTGGGAGGGGCTTTAGCCGCGATCTGTTCACGTCGCGGCTAAAGCCCCTCCCACATCATCGGCATCTGCCCGTAGCCCGGATGCAATCGGGGCCAGCAATTCCCGGATTTCATCCAGGCTAAAGTTGGAACACCAGCGCCTTCAGGCCGCTCTCGGGGGAGATATCGGGAAACTCCGGCGGGTTGTCCAGGCGCTGCACGAAGCGCAGTTGTGGCGCTTCGGCCGCCATCCCTTCGATAAGGAAGTCCGGGCCGATATCCGGATCGTTGACGCAGGCCAGCACCATACCGTGCTCGCTGATCAGTTCCGGCAGGCGCCGGAGTATCTTGGCGTAGTCCTGGGTGAGGGCGAAGCTGCCTTTCTGAAAGCTCGGCGGGTCGATGATCACCAGATCGTAGGGGCCGCTCTTGCGCACCTTGCCCCAGGACTTGAACAGTTCATGACCAAGAAACTCCACTCGGGAGAGGTCATGCCCGTTCAGGCGATGGTTGTCGCGCCCGCGTGACAGCGCCGCGCGCGCCATGTCCAGGTTGACCACCCGCTCGGCACCGCCGGCAATGGCCGCCACGGAGAAGCCGCAGGTGTAGGCGAACAGGTTGAGCACGCGCTTGCCGGCGGCCTGCTCGCGCACCCACTGGCGACCCAGGCGCATGTCGAGGAACAGCCCGCTGTTCTGCTTGCTGCCCAGATCCAGCAGGTAGTGCAGGCCGTCCTCGATGATCGGCCATTGCGCCTGTGGCTCGCCGGCCAGCCATTCGCTCTCGCTGCCCTGTACATAGCGATGCTGCAGCAACAGGCCGCGCGCGCCGCTGGCCTGCCACTGCGGTGTTGCCAGCAACTCGATCAGCAGCGGTCGCAGCGCTGGCGATGGCTCGCGGAACAGCATCACCAGAACGATGCCGGACAGCCAGTCGACGGTGATCTGTTCCAGCCCCGGCCAGCAGCGGCCACGGCCATGGAACAGGCGGCGGGTCTCGCTGCCGGGGTGGTTGTCCAGCGCCTGCAGCAGGTGCTCGCGCAGGGTGGCGAGGGCGGCATCAGTCATCGCGGGTCAGCACTTCCAGCAGCTCGATCTCGAAGGTCAGGTCGGAGTTGGGCGGAATCGAACCGACGCTGCGCTCGCCATAACCCAGATGGGCCGGCACCTGCAGCTTGCGCTTGCCGCCCACCTGCATGCCCATCAGGCCCTGATCCCAGCCCTTGATCACCCGGCCGGTGCCGATCACGCACTGGAACGGTTTGCCGCGCGAGAAGGACGAGTCGAACTCGCTGCCATCGGCCAGCCAGCCGCGATATTGGGTGGTGATCAGGGCGCCCTTGACCACGGACTTGCCGTTGCCGGGCTCTAGGTCTTCAATGATCAGTTGATCAGTCATGTCAGGTTTCCTTGCGATGACGGTTTTGGCTGGCCTGCACCGAGCGTTCGGCGGGGACGCGCAGCTGGGTCAGCAGGTAGTCGGCGAACGCCGGCGCATAGTTCTGTAGGGCGATGGCGCCGGCCATGCAGCTCAGCCAGCTTTCCGCCAGTGCCTGGTCGATTGGCCACTGGGCATGGAAGGCCGGAATGCTGATGCTGCCGTATTTCTCGGCGAACAGGCGCGGCCCGCCCAGCCAGCCGCTCAGGAAGCACGCCAGCTTGTCGCGTGAGGCGCTCAGGTCGGCTGGGTGCAGGGCACGCAGTGCGGCGGCTTCGGGGCGTTCGTCCATCAGTCGGTAGAAGTCGTCGACCAGATGGCGCAGGCCGTCGATACCGCCAGCGGCTTGGTAGGAGGCATCGCCGGTGCCGTAGGGAGGTGTGTCGCTCATCGCGTTGTTCCGCGGAAAAGGCGCCATTGTAACCGCTGGCGTAGAATGCTCGGCCAGTTTGGTTCGAGGTAATGGGCAACTGCAGAGGCTGTTTTCTCCCCTCTCCCATTCATGGGAGAGGGGCCGGGGGAGAGGGGAATGCTTACACCCTCTCCCCAGCCCTCTCCCGCAAGCGGGAGAGGGGGCAGATCGTGCTTGCCTGAAAAGATGATGACGCAACCCCAGCAAGGCTTCGTGCTCAGCCGCCATTGGCGCGATACGCCGGAGGGCACCGAAGTGGCCTTCTGGCTGGCGACCGATGCCGGCCCGCGCCAGATACGCCTGCCGTGCCAGGAGACGGTGGCGTTCATCCCCGCCGAGCAGCGTGCCTGGGCCGAGCCGCTATTGCGTAATGAGAAAGGCGTCGAGCTACGCGAGCTGACCTTGCGTGACTTCAAGCGCCGCCCGGTGCTGGGCCTGTATTGCCGCCAGTACCGCCAGTTGCTGCAGTTGGAGAAGAAGCTCCGTCAGGTCGGCGTGGATGTGTACGAGGCCGATATCCGCCCGCCGGATCGCTACCTGATGGAGCGCTTTATCACCGCATCCGTCAGCTTCGAGGGTGCCGTTCAGGAAGATGGCAGCCTGCTGTGCAGGTCGCTCAAACCCGCTGCCGATTACCGCCCGGCGCTGCGTCTCGCTTCGCTGGATATCGAGACCAGCGCCCGCGGCGAGCTGTATTCCATCGCCCTGGAAGGCTGTGGCCAGCGCCAGGTGTACATGCTCGGCCCGGCCAACGGCGACGCCAGTATCGTCGACTTCGACCTGGAGTACTGCGACAGCCGCAAGGCGCTGCTCGAGCGCCTGAATGACTGGCTGCAGCGGCATGATCCGGATGCCATCATCGGCTGGAACCTGGTGCAGTTCGACCTGCGCGTGCTGCGCGATCACGCCGAGCAACTCAAGGTGCCGCTGCTGCTGGGGCGTGGCGGCGACGTGATGGGCTGGCGCCAGCACAACAGCAGCCAGCACTACTTCGCCGAGGCGGCCGGGCGGCTGATCATCGACGGTATCGAGGCGCTGCGTTCGGCCACCTGGAGCTTTCCTTCGTTCAGCCTGGAATCGGTGGCGCAGACCCTGCTCTGCGAGGGCAAGGCCATCGACACGCCCTATGCGCGAATGGACGAGATCCAGCGCATGTTCGACGAGGACAAGCCGGCGCTGGCCCGCTACAACCTCAAGGACTGCGAGCTGGTCACGCGCGTCTTCGCCCACACCGATCTGCTCGCCTTCCTGCTGGAGCGCTCCAGCGTCACCGGGCTGGCGGCCGGCCGCAGCGGCGGCTCGGTGGCGGCCTTCACCCACCTGTACCTGCCGCCCATGCACCGCCTGGGTTTCGTCGCGCCGAACCTCGGCGACATTCGCGGCGAGAACAGCCCCGGCGGCTTCGTCATGGATTCACGCCCCGGTCTTTACGATTCGGTGCTGGTGCTGGACTACAAGAGCCTGTATCCGTCGATCATACGCAGCTTTCTGATCGACCCGCTGGGGCTGGTCGAAGGCCTGCACCAGCCGGATGACGAACATTCGGTGGAAGGCTTTCGCGGCGCACGCTTCTCGCGTACCCGGCACTGCCTGCCGGCCATCGTCGAGCGCGTCTGGCAGGGGCGCGAGGCGGCCAAGCGCGACGGCAACAAGGCGCTGTCGCAGGCGTTGAAGATCATCATGAACGCCTTCTACGGTGTGCTCGGCTCCAGTGGTTGTCGCTTCTTCGACCCGCGTCTGGCGTCGTCCATCACCTTGCGCGGGCATCAGATCATGAAGCGCACCCGCGAGCTGATCGAGGCCGAGGGCCATGCGGTGATCTACGGCGACACCGACTCCACCTTCGTCTGGCTCGGTGGCGCCCACGACGAGGAGGAGGCAGCGCGCATCGGCCGCGCGCTGGTAGCGCGTGTCAACGCCTGGTGGCGCGAGCATCTGCAGCAGGAATACGGCCTGACCAGCGCCCTGGAACTGCAGTTCGAGACCCACTACCGGCGCTTTCTCATGCCTACCATTCGCGGCACCGAGGAGGGCAGCAAGAAGCGCTACGCCGGCCTGGTGCGCGAGGCTTGCGGCAGCGAACGCATGGTGTTCAAGGGGCTGGAGACGGTGCGCACCGACTGGTCGCCGCTGGCCCAGCGCTTCCAGCAGGAGCTCTATCGCTTGGTGTTCGACGGCCAGCCCTACGAGGACTACGTGCGCGACTACGTGAAACGCACTCTGGCTGGCGAGCTGGACGAGTTGCTGATCTATCGCAAGCGTTTGCGCCGGCGCCTCGATGACTACCAGCGCAACGTGCCGCCGCATGTGCGCGCCGCGCGCCTGGCCGACGAGCACAACCAGCGGCTCGGTCGGCCCTTGCAGTACCAGCGCGGCGGCTGGATCAGCTACCTGATCACCACCGGCGGGCCGCAACCGCTGGAGCGCCTGCTGTCGCCGGTGGACTACGAGCACTACATCAGCCGCCAGCTGAAACCGGTGGCCGACGCCATCCTGCCGTTCGTCGGCGGCGAGTTCGAACGGCTGGTGGATGGGCAGCTCGGACTGTTCTGAAATCCGTTGGCGGCCGCTCTGGGTAGAACTTCCGCGCGAGAAACGGGCTAATTGCCTTGAAATACTTTGCAAAATTCGCCCCGTTGAGCGGCGTTCAGGGCCTGAATATATTTGCGCCCGTGATGCCGGGCCCCTCTGGCGGTTAACACCGCGATGTCGGAATCACAGTCTGTTCAATCTGACTGTAGGAGGGGCTCATGACTGCCCTCGAACCGTTTCTCTTCGCCGACTTCCTCGGCACGGCCACCTGGTTGTGGCTGGTCTTCATCGCTGTCGTCATCTCCCTCTTGGCCTTCGACCTTGGCGTGCTGCATCGCGACCATCGCGAAATCGGCGTGCGCGAGAGCCTGTTGCTGTCGGGTGGCTACATCAGCGCCGGTCTGCTCTTCGGTGTCTGGGTGTTCTTCCAGAAGGGCGGCGACGCCAGCATGGATTACCTCACCGGCTTTCTGATCGAGAAATCGCTGTCGATGGACAACGTGTTTCTCATGGCCATAATCTTCAGCTTTCTCGCCATCCCGCGGCAGTACCAGCACAAGGTACTGTTCTGGGGAATCATGGGTGTGCTGGTGCTGCGGGCGATCATGATCGGCCTGGGCGCCGCGCTGATCCATGAGTTCGCCTGGATTCTCTACGTGTTCGGCGCCTTCCTGTTCTTCACCGGTGTGAAGATGCTGTTCGCCAAACTCGACGATGCCCCCGATCTGCAGAACAACGTGCTGGTCAGATTTTTGCGCAAACACCTGCGCGTGACCGATGAGCTGCACGGCCAGCGCTTCTTCGTGCGCCAGGACGACGGCAAGGGGCGCACCGTGCTCTGGGTGACGCCGCTGTTCCTGGCGCTGATCCTGATCGAATGTGCCGACCTGATGTTCGCCATCGACAGCGTGCCGGCGATCTTCGCCATCACCCAGGACCCGTTCATCGTCTACACCTCGAACATTTTCGCCATCCTTGGCCTGCGTGCCCTGTACTTCGCCCTGGCAGCGCTGATCCACCGTTTCGTCTACCTGAAGTACGCACTGGCGCTGGTGCTGGTGTTCATCGGCGCGAAGATCTTCCTGGTCGGCATCATCGGCAAGATTCCGGCGGCCGTGTCCCTGAGCGTGACCCTGGGACTGCTGATCGGTGGCGTGCTGTTGTCGCTGTACAAGACCCGTGGCCAGCCGCCCGCCACTATCTGACACAAGCACCTTGCCCGGCCTCGTCAACTGGCGAGGTTGGGTCTCGAAATCGGAGAAGCACAGATGTACGAATCCTGGAACAACCGTCTTGCTGCAGTTGCCCTTGGCGCGGCGTTGATCACTCTGGTTGGCTGTGAGGCGGCCGAGCAGTCCGCGCAGAAACTGGCCGAAGAGGCGAAGAAGGAGGCGCAGGCGCTGATCGAGGAGTCGGTCGGCGAGGTGGTGAATGAGGTCAATCGACAGGTTGATTCCCTGCAGGAGTCCACCAATCGGGCGCTGGGCAAGGCCGAGCAGAACGAGGAAGCCGAAGCTGCGCAGGACAAGGCCGAGAGAGCATTGGAGCAGGGCGCCGAGACTTGATGCCACGCCGGGATGCCCACTTATCTTTCAACGGCGCAGGCGGTCGAATCGCTCCAGCAATGCCGCTACCGCCAGTCCCGGTAACGAGGCCAGGCAAAGCAGCGGTAGCTGAGTGAGAAACAGCCCGCGAGCGATTTCGCCTGTTGTCCAGGTGTTGCCATAGGCACTGGCGAGCAGATTGACCGCGCAGTAGGCGGCGAAGGTTGCGCACAGGCCGAACAGTAGCAGCATGACGAGCGGGCCATGGCGGCGCAGCAAGCCGCCAGCGCCGGCCAGCAGAAACAGCACGAATGCCGGCAGGCAGGCCAGTGCCAGTTCCATGGCGACGTGCCCGTCCGGCTCTACCGGCAGTGGCCAGGCCAGCCCCAGGCCTCTGTCCTGTAAGCGGTAGGTCAGCAGACCGATGAACAGCGCCGTGGTGGGGAGCAGGAGCGATGCCTGCAGCAGCCTGAGCAGCGCACTCAGCATGTCGATAGCCGGGCGGCAATGCCGGAGTCGAGGGCCAGGTAATGGCACGGTTGCATGCTGCGTTTCATCCATCGCACAAGTTGAGTTCTTCAGGTTTTGCGGCTCAGGTACTGCGTGAGGGGCTCCGGTTGGAACAGTGGCTCACGGCCGATCAGCCTTACGCCATCCGGGCCACTTTCCAGCAGGCGCCGTTCGCTGTGCGCCACCAGCAAGGCGAGACTGTACCCTGACTGGCTGAGGCAGGCCGAGATTTTCCTGATTGCCTCCGGTGCACCAGGAACATCGGACTCGAAGTGGCCCAGCAACTGATCGTCCTGGCTAATGTTGAGTCGGAAGGTGGGCATGAGTGGTTCTCCTTGATGGTGTCACAAACGGGGTTCATGCAGGCGAGCAGCTCAGAAGGTGCAGTAATTGCCCGCCAGCTCGACCCGGCCAAAGCTGGCGCCGGCATTGAGCGGGGTGATGGCCTTCAGCTGGTCCAGGCGCAGCTCCTGCTGGCCCGCGTCGCCTTGCACCAGCAGAAACTCCTCCTTGCTGGCGGCCGTGCGCGTGGTCAGTGCCCTGGCCTCGAAGTTCGAACCGTCGAGCCGTTCAATGTGCAGGCGGTAGCCGTGCATACAGGCGATTTCCAGATAGTCATGCAAATCGCAGTTCAGAGGCTGGTACGCGTTCATGTTCTGTCTCCTAGCAACCTTCCAGAGGAATGATGAAGTAGCCTTTGTTGTCGATGGCTGCCGCGACTTCCGGGTGCGCGGGCTGGCTGTGGCAGAACTGGCAGCGGCTCTGCTCGATGGCATCGCCATGCAGCCCGCGCTCGGCCATCCAGTCCCTGGCGAACTGGCTGGCACGCGCCTGGTCGTTGCCTTCGATCAGTACGTCGAAGTGCAGATAGCGGCCGTCATGTGTACGCACGTGGGTGTCGAAAACATTCACTTTCATGATTTCCTCCTAAGCGGTTAGCGAGACGCCGTTGGGCGCCTCGCATGTTCTGGGATTACTTCAGGTCGTCGATGGAAGCGCCGAAGTTCAGGTGCAGCACCTGACCTTCAACCACCAGTGCGGGGACCGACCTGACGCCGGCCTGTTCGGCTTCCGCTACCCGTCCGGACTGCTCGCCGAGGTGAACGGTCTCCACCTTGACCTCCGGAGCCAGCAGGTTCAGCAGGGTCTGTTCGGCCGATACGCAGACGGGGCAACCGGCGTGATAGAAGCGTGCTTGAGTCATGGTCAATCTCCTGTAAGTAATTAGTATCGATTCGATACTGACTCGCAGGCTACGCTCAAATTGGTCTTTGTCAATATGGTGTTTAGTCGATACTATATTTCGACAGGAGTAATACATGACCGACACGACTCTCTTCGATCTGCTCGAACGGCTGTCCAGCCTGACCCGTATCTGGTTTCGCCAGCACCCGCTGCTGGCCGAGCTGCAGCCCATCCAGCTGAGCGCGCTGATGTACCTGGCGCGCTGCAACCGTTATTCGAATACGCCGCTGGGGGTGACCGACTACCTTGGCCTGACCAAGGGCACGGTGTCGCAGTCGCTCAAGGCGCTGGAAGGCAAGGGCCTGATCGTCAAGACGCAGGACGCGCGCGACAAGCGCAGCGTGCACCTGGCGCTGACCGATCCCGCCTGGCAGTTGCTAGAGGCTCTGCTGCCACCGGACTTTCTCGCCGCTGGCGAAGCCCGCCTGGGTGCACGAGGCGAGCAGCTCAAAGCCCTGCTGACCGATCTTCTGCGGGAAATTCAGCGCGACACCGATGTGCCTGGCTTCGGCCTGTGCGGCAGTTGTCGTTTTCATCAGCAGGTCGATGGTCAGCCGTTTTGCGCTCTGACCCGGGAGCCACTGCAACCGAGCGATGCCAGCCTGATATGCCGCGAGCACCAGCCCCCGGAGGCCGCATGAACGAACTGTTACTCGATGCCCTGCTGACGGGGCGTGCCCAACCTTTCACCCGGCCCGGCTCGCGCAGCGGCATCGCCAAGGCGCCACGCCAGGGGCCTCTGGCGGTGACCGCGCTGGGGCTGGCTGGCGACGAGCAGGGCGACTTGCGGGTGCATGGCGGCGTAGAAAAGGCCATCCACCATTACCCACGCGAACACTACGCCGCCTGGCGTCGCGAGCTTGGTGAACATCCCCTTCTGGAACAGCCTGGCGCCTTCGGCGAGAACTTCAGCACCACGGGTTGGACCGAAGGCGACGTTTGTCTGGGGGATGTCATAAGGGCCGGCAGCGCCTTGCTGCAGGTATCCCAGGGGCGCATGCCTTGCTGGAAGCTGAGCGACCGCTTCGGCATTGCCGATCTGGCGCTGCGGGTGCAGGAGTCCGGGCGCACGGGCTGGTACTACCGGGTCATCGAGGAGGGCATGGTTCGGGCGGGTGATCCTCTGCAACTGGTGGAGCGCGCGCATGCTGACTGGTCACTGAGCCGCCTTTCGGCTGTGCTGTTCGACAGGCGGGTGGAGCCGGAGCTGTTGCGTGAATGTCTGGCTCTGCCACTGGTGCCGTCCTGGCGCAGAACCCTGGAGCGGCGTTTGGAGAAAACCGAGGTCGAGGACTGGGCGCCGCGGCTGCAAGGCGCAGGCGTGGCCCAACAAGGCTCATGACCTGCGGATAATCGGCACGGCGCGCGGATACGAATGCTTCTACACTGGTTTCTCTTGTTGATTCCAGGGTGTCGACACCAAGCGCGGCGCGCTTGCTGTGAGGGCAGGATGAGCAGGTTGATCTGCGCTGATTTCGATGAGTTCGAGGAGGCCCTGTACGGTGTGGAAGGGCGCTATCTGCTACGTTCCCGTCAGCAGCGCGACTGGCGTTTGCGAGTCGTCGAGCTCGATGGCGTGGCGCTGATGTTCGGCCGTGAGGGGGCGGGCACGGTCTACAGCGGCGTTGGTCTGCCGGGCTTCTTCAATATCTTTCTACCGCTTAGCCGGCACGAATGTACGGTATTGGGCGGCAAGCGCCTTGACCGCCGGTTGATTGGCTGGATGGTGCCGGACGCCATGTTCCATATCGATGCCAGCCAGCCCGCGAGCTGGATGACGGTGGCCATGTCATGCGAGCTGGTACTGCGCTGGGCGCAGCAACATGAAGACGAGTTCGACCTGTCGATACTTCCCCGCAACCTGGTCTGCGTGGCTCAGCAGGACCTCGCGCCGCTGGTGTGGCTGGCGCTGCGTCTGCTGCGCATCGATCATTGCGCATCGCAGGACCTGCATGCTCCAGCGGCCGAGCGTGCTGCGCAGAGCGAGTTGATGGAGTTGGTGTTTCGTAGCCTGTTACCCGTGACGCCAGCTCCGCGAGATCACGTCGGGCATCAGCAGATTCTCCGTCGTGCCCTGGAACTGCTGGATGCGACACCGGATGCGCCGCTGCATATCTCCGACTTGTGTCAAGCGTGCGGCACCTCCGAGCGCACATTGCGCAATCTGTTCACCCGCTACCTGGGCATGAGCCCGCACCGCTATCTCATGCAGCATCGTCTTCATGCGATCCGCCGGGCAATCCTGCATGCGCACGCCAACGAGACCATCACCGAAATCTGTGCGCGTTTCGGGGTTTGGGACTCCGGTCGCTTCGCAGGTACATACCGGCTTTATTTCGGTGAGCTGCCATCGCAATCACTGCGCAATCGCCGCTCGTTCGCGGGGCCGCTTAGCCTGCGTTGAGCGGCCGCTGCAGCGTGGTGCTGGGATACTCGCCAAAAATCTTGTAGTACTCCGCAGCCATGCGCCCGCAGTCGCTATAACCGAAACGCCGTGCAATCGCCGCGACGCAGCTCCGTTGCCCGTCGGCCACTGCTAGCGCAGCGCGCAGCAGGTGCAGGCGTCGCAAGCGCAAGTAACGTGCCGGCGCCATGCCCAGCGTATCAACGAAGGCGCTGCGCAGGGTCCGTTCACTGACTCCTACCCGGCGACATAGCTCTCCAAGACGCGGAGGCCTGCCGCTGCCGACGGGCAGCAATTCCAGCACCTGCTGCAGCAGTTTCTCTTGTGAGATCTTGCGGGCGCGCTGGCGTGGCGTGATTCGTGTGTGCATGTTGGCTTTCCGGCCGTCTGGGACGTTCAGGCTGCACCGGTTCTTGATGGGGCACTACGTAAAACAGGCAAATCTACGGCTGGGAGAAGTTTGCCGATTTTACGTAGCGGGCATGGCTGACGAGGAAGAGTATCGGCGCAACGCTCGCCAGTCGCGGTTCGATCTGACGAGCCTTCATCGGCGCTCGATCTGGATCGACGCGAGGGGGAGGCTACATGGGACCGTCGTTATGCAGTGTTGGCGTGTGTCTGGCGCTGGCTGGGGCGTTGGCTGCTGCTCAGGCGCAGCCGATCGGACCGCGGATGCTCGATGTCGAGCCATTCATCGAGCTGCCGCGTGGGGTGCGCTATCCCGAAGGTCTGGCTGCCAACCCACATAACGGTGAAATCTACGTCGGCACGTTCGATGCCAGGCAGCCCGTCTCCGAGCGTAACAACCAACTGCTTCGTTATGCAGCTGATGGCCGCCTGCTGGCGCAACGAGCCTTCGGAGATACGCCGCTGACGGGGTTGGGCTACGCCGCTGGCCAGCTGTATATCCTCAATTTTGGTGCCGGTAAGCTGCAACGCATCGTGGCGGATTTCACTGCGGACAGCCCGCTGGAGGATGTGCTCGATTTCCCGCGGCTAGACCCGCCAGCGCCGGCGGCTCGCGTGGTGAACAACCCGGACGGCAGCCAGGACCGGATCGAGTTCGCTGCCAGTGGCATGCCTGCTCCCAACGGTCTGGTATTCGACGGCAATGGCGACCTCTATGTGTCCGACTCCTTCCAGGGCGCGCTGTATCGAATCGCTGACGCCACGCGCTGCAGACCCTGTTCGCTTGAGGTGCTCTCGCGTGATCCGCTCCTCGCGACGGCGGGTTTTCTGCCCTTTGGCGCCAATGGACTCGCCCTCGCCGATGGCGAGCGCCATCTCTATATCAACAATGCTGGCGATGGCCGCCTGCTGCGCATGCCCCTGCCTGCCGGTGAATTGCAGGTGGTCGCCGAAAGCCTGCCCGGTGCCGATGGTCTGCTATTTCACGATGGTCTGCTGTGGTTGCTGGCCAATCAGGTGGACCTGCTACTGGGGCTCGATGAGCAAGGGCTGGTGCGTATCCGTGCCGGAGGCTTCCAGGGCCTAAGCGCCAGCGGAGCACCGCTTGGCTTGCTGTTTCCAGCCAGTAGTGTCGTACAGGGCGAGTGGATGGTGATCAGTAATCTGGCACTGCCCCTGACTCCCGACGAGGGCGATGAGTGGGAGGAGCAGGTGCAAACCTGGAATCTGATGCGTCTGCGCCTGCCGTCGTCTTCGACCGAGGGAGTGCTCCGCCATGCCGCAACACCCTGAACAACCTCTGAATAACGGACGTCGCCAATTGCTGATCGGTTCTGCCGCGCTGGCAACGGTGATGTTGTTACCCCTGGGCGGCTGTGTTCGGGGCAATGCCCTGAGCGTCGCTCGTTCGCAAAACGACACTGGAGGGCATAGAACCATGGGCACCATCACCACACGCGACGGTACACAGATTTATTACAAGGATTGGGGCAGCGGGCCGGTCGTGGTGCTTAGCCACGGTTGGCCGCTGAATGCGGACAGCTGGGAAGCGCAGATGATGTTCCTGGCCAGCAACGGCTATCGGGTGATCGCCCATGACCGGCGTGGCCACGGTCGTTCCAGTCAACCCTGGGATGGCAATGAAATGGACACCTATGCCGATGATCTTGCCGCACTGCTCGATCATCTGGATGTACGAGACGCTTCGCTATTCGGGTTTTCCACCGGTGGGGGCGAGGTGGCACGGTATATCGGCCGGCATGGTACCGCCCGGGTGGCCAAGGCGGGGCTGATTGCCGCGGTTCCACCGCTGATGGTCAAGACCGAGGCCAATCCCGGTGGGCTGCCTATCTCGGTGTTCGATGGTATTCGCGCGGCCTCCTTAGCGGATCGCTCACAGCTCTATCGGGATGTCGCAAGCGGGCCGTTCTTTGGCTACAACCGCCCCGGTGCCAAGCCCTCCCAGGGCGTGATCGATGCCTTCTGGATGCAGGGCATGATGGCGGGTCACAAGAATGCCTATGACTGCATCAAGGCTTTCTCCGAAACCGACTTCACCGAAGACCTGAAGAAGTTCGATGTGCCGACGCTAATCCTGCATGGCGACGACGACCAGATCGTGCCCGTGGACGCTGCTGCCAGAGCTTCGGCCAAGTTGGTGCCACACGCCAAGCTGGTCATCTACCCCGGTGCGCCACACGGCATCACCGACACCCACAAGGAACAGCTGAGCGCGGACATGCTGGCGTTCCTGCGCAGCTGAGCCCTAAAAGCCCTTTATCCGGTGAAGGGCTCCATGCAAAAAGGAGAACGTCATGAGTGGCAAGAAGGCTTTGATCGTGGTGGATATCCAGAATGACTACTTCCCCGGGGGCCTATGGACCCTGAGCAAGGTGGAGGCTGCTGCCGCCAAGGCGGCGCAGGTGATCGCTGCGTTTCGCGAGAGCGGTGACCTGGTGGTGCATATCCGTCATGAGTTCACCAGCCAGGACGCACCATTCTTCCGCCCTGGCAGCGAAGGCGCCCAGCTGCATGCCAGCGTGATCAACCAGCCAGACGAGCCGGTGGTGCTCAAACACTTCATCAACTCGTTTCGCGAGACCGAGCTCAAACCGATCCTCGACCAGCATGGCGTCGACGAGATGATCATCGTCGGCAACATGAGCCACATGTGCGTTGACGGTATTACCCGTGCTGCGGTGGACTTCGGCTACCGCACCACGGTGCTGCACGACGCCTGCGCCACTCTCGATCTGGAATTTGATGGCGTGAAGGTGCCGGCCGCGCAGGTGCATGCAGCGTTCATGGCAGCGTTGAAGTTCGGCTATGCACCGGTGATCTCCACGGACGAGTACCTGAGCCAGCATTTCAGGAGCGCAGCATGAAAGCCCCGCTTGCGTTCGTGCTTGCCGCCGCCGCTGGGGTGGTCTGGGCTCATGGTCCAACGGGCATTCACAGTGAAAGGACCGAGAAGGTCGAGGCGGCTTTCGACCTGGTGCATACCCGCGTGTTCAAGCAGGGTAGCGATCTGGTCTTCGAGCAGTTGGTCGATGGTGAAGCCGGCAGCCGTCTGCCGGCAGCCAAGGGCAGCTTTGCCGGCTCCGAGGTCTACAGCTACGTCTGGCCGACCAGTCTGGACAGCGGCGCGGTGGGCTTCGAGCAGGCGTCGGGCATTCTCGCGCTGGCGCTGACCTCGCACCCGGATTTTGACGATACGCCGCAGCTCGATGAAAACGGTGATGGCGACAAGGGCAACGATGGCGGCCTGTGGCACTCGCACTGGGTGGTACTGACCAAGGAGGCCAGCTGTGGGCCCAGTGGCCTGACGGTACGGGATATTCCCGAGGGTGCCAAACCCAAGCTGCCCGCTACCTGGCCGGGGGTACCGCTGTATATCGATTCGCCAGGCTATGACCTGAGCGTTGAGAACGATGCGGCGCAGATTCGTGTTCCGCTAGCGGCTGTAGGGTTCCCCGCAAGTTTCAACTACGACGGCGTAACCGCTGCATTGCAGGTGAATGCGGATTTGCATGACCCACTGCTGTGCGTTTCCAGCGTCTGGGATATCGCCTCGGGTGACCTGTCTTTGCCCGCGACCTGGAAGACCTTGGAGTAATCCATCGTGAACGATTGTCGGCTGCCGTCCCGCTGGCGGCTGACGTTCGCCCCTTGTTTGGCGCATTCGTTTGAGGAGTACCTGTTATGTCCAAGCAGAAGCTGACCCATGCTACCGGGGCGCCGGTGGTGGACAACCTCAACATCCAGACTGCCGGGCCGCGTGGGCCAGCCTTGCTGCAGGACATCTGGCTGATCGAGAAGCTTGCCCATTTCGACCGCGAGGTGATTCCCGAGCGACGCATGCATGCCAAGGGAGCCGGGGCCTACGGCACCTTCACCGTGACGGGCGATGTCAGCCGTTTCACCCGCGCCAGTCTGTTTGCCTCGGCCGGCAAAGAGACACCGGTGTTCGTGCGTTTCTCCACGGTGGCCGGGGAGCGCGGTGCCGCTGATGCCGAGCGTGATATCCGTGGGTTTGCCGTGAAGTTCTACACCGATGAAGGCAACTGGGATCTGGTCGGCAATAACACACCGGTGTTCTTCTTCCGTGACCCGATGCGTTTTCCCGACCTCAATCACGCAGTCAAGCGTGATCCACGCAGCGGCCTGCGCAGTGCCAGCAACAACTGGGACTTCTGGAGTCTGCTACCCGAGGCTCTGCATCAGGTCACCATTACCATGAGTGACCGGGGCATTCCGCGTAGCTACCGGCATATGCACGGATTTGGCAGTCATACCTTCAGCCTGATTAACGCCAGCAATCAACGGGTCTGGGTCAAGTTCCACCTGCGCTGCCAGCAGGGTATCGAGAATCTGAGTGACGCCGAGGCTGCTGGTGTGATCGGCGTTGACCGCGAAAGCCATTTGCGCGACCTCTATATGAGCATCGAGCAGGGTGACTATCCACGCTGGAAACTGTGCATCCAGGTGATGACCGAGGAGCAGGCCAACCGGCACCGGCATAATCCCTTCGACCTGACCAAAGTCTGGTCGCATGCGGATTACCCCTTGATCGAGGTGGGCGTGCTGGAACTCAATCGCAACCCGGACAATCATTTCGCCGAAGTGGAGCAGGCTGCATTCTCGCCGGCCAACGTGGTGCCCGGAATTGGTTTTTCGCCGGACAAGATGCTACAGGCGCGCCTGTTCTCCTACGGCGATAGCCAGCGTTACCGGCTGGGAGTCAACTTCAATCTGATCCCGGTGAACGCTCCTCGTTGCCCGTACCACAGCTACCATCGAGACGGGCAGATGCGCACCGACGGCAATCAGGGCTCGACCATCGCTCATTACCCCAACAGCCAGGGCGAGTGGGAGGATCGGCAGGAGCTACGTGAGCCGGCGCTGGAGCTGGAGGGCGCTGCGACCAACTGGGACCACCGGGTGGACAATGATCACTATCAGCAGCCCGGGGATCTGTTCCGGCTGATGAGCCCTGCGCAGCGGCAGGCGCTGTTCGAGAACACAGCCAGGGCGATGAGCGACGCACCCGAGCAGGTCAAACGCCGTCATATCGGTAACTGCAACAAGGCCGATCCGGCTTATGGCGCCGGGGTGGCCAGGGCGTTGGGTTTGGGGGATTGAAGAGGGGAACATGAAAAAGGCGAAGCCACGGGCTTCGCCTTTTTGCTTGCTGCCGGCTCAGTGCCTGCGCGGCACCGGCTTGAGCAGTTCGTCCGGTGGCATCTCGCACTGGATCTTGCGGCCGATGAGCGCTTCGATCGGCGGCAGGGCGAAGGCGTCGTCCTCGCCGGCGAAGCTGATCGAGGTGCCGCTGGTGCCGGCGCGGCCGGTACGGCCGATGCGATGCACGTAGTCGTCCGGGTCTTCCGGCAGGGTGAAGTTGATCACGTGGCTGATGCCGTCGACATGGATGCCGCGGCCGGCCACGTCGGTGGCCACCAGCACGCGGATATGCCCGGCGCGGAAGCCTTCAAGCACCTTGATGCGCTTGTGCTGCGGCACGTCACCGGACATCTGTGCGGCGCTGACGCCGTCGCGGGTCAGGCGTTCTTCGATGCGGCGCACTTCGTCCTTGCGGTTGGCGAAGACCATCACCCGGTCCCAGGCGTTCTGCGTGATCAGGTTGTAGAGCAGCTTGTACTTGTCGCTGGAAGCCACGGCGTAGACGTGCTGTTCGACGGTGTCGCTGGCAACGTTTTCCGGCTCGATCTCGACGATGGCCGGGTTGACCGTCCACTGCTTGGCCAGGTTCATCACGTCGTCGGTGAAAGTGGCAGAGAACAGCAGAGTCTGGCGGTCGCCCTTCATCGGCGTCTGGCGGATGATCTGGCGCACCTGCGGGATGAAGCCCATGTCGAGCATGCGGTCGGCTTCATCGAGCACCATCACCTCGACCATGTCCAGGTGCACTTCACCGCGCTGGTTGAAATCCAGCAGGCGGCCCGGGGTGGCCACGAGGATGTCGCAGAAACGCGACTCCAGCTGCTTGAGCTGCTTGTCGAAGTCCATGCCGCCGACGAAGCTCATGACGTTGAGCTTGGTGTACTTGGTCAGTTCGGCAGCGTCCTTGGCGATCTGCACCACCAGTTCGCGGGTCGGCGCGATGATCAGTGCACGCGGCTCGCCCATGTAGCGCTCTTTCGGCGCCGGGGTCTGCAGCAACTGGGTGATGATCGAAATGAGGAACGCGGCGGTCTTGCCGGTGCCGGTCTGGGCGCGGCCGATGGCGTCCTGGCCCTTGAGGGTGTAGCCCAGCACGCCGGCCTGGATCGGTGTGCAGTAGGGGAAACCGAGGTCGTGGATGGCGTGCATCAGCTCGGGGGCGAGCTTGAAGTCATGGAAACGCGTCTTGCCTTCGGCTGGCTCGACCACGAAATCCTCCAGCTTCCAGGTGTCCACCGGTTTGGCCGGGCGTTCGCGACGCGGCTTGTCGGCTTTCGGCGGGCGCGGCTGTTGTGGCGCGGGGCTGTCGCTCACGGTCTCGCTGGCTGGGCGGGCGGGCTTGTTCCTGCGGGGACGCTTGTCGTCGGCGCCACGGCTCTGGGCGGGCGCTGCTGCGGGTGACGGCGCTGGTTGTGGCTGCTCGTCTTCGGCCTTGCCGAACATTTTCTTGAGTGCTTTGAGCACGGGCTTCTCATCGATTGGTTAAGGAGTGAACGCTCGCCAGTGTAATGCAAGACGCGGGCGTGGCGAAGGCCTTCGCGCGCGCCTGTCAAGAGGCGGGTCTCAGTTTTCGGGCAGGCTGGCCAGCAGCAGGCGCTGGACATTGCCGCCCATGATCGCGGCGATGGCAGCGTTGTCGAATCCGGCTTCTTGCAGGCCTTCGGTGATCTGCGCCAAACCGGTGACATCGAAGGGTGTATGTACGGTGCCGTTGAAGTCCGAGCCCAGGGCGACATGCTCGATGCCGACCTTGTCTGCGGTGTAGCGGATGGCCTTGACGATGGCCGCGACCGAGGTGTCGCACACGGCGGTGCTCCAGTAGCCGATGCCGATCACGCCGCCGGTGGCAGCGATGGCCTGCAGGTGCTTGTCGCTGAGGTTGCGCGTGCCGGCGCAGGTGCCCTCGACTCCGGTGTGCGAAACCAGTACCGGACGCTTGGTCATGGCCAGTACGTCGTCGATCAGCGGCCGCGAGGCGTGGGCCAGGTCCACCAGCATGGATTTTTCTTCAAGGCGCGCGATGACCTGCCGGCCCAACGGGGTCAGCCCGCCTTTCTCCAGCCCGTGGGCCGAGCCGCCGACTTCGTTATCGAAGAAGTGCGTCAGTCCGGCGATACGGAATCCGGCATCGTAGAGCCTATCGACGTTGTCCAGTTGGTTCTCGATGGGTTGCAGGCCCTCGGTGGCGAGCAGGCCGGCGACGCGGCGCGGGTCCTTTTCCCAGGCTTCGATGAAATTCGCCAGGTCCGCGCGGGTGCGGATCAGCACCAGGCGGCCGTCGCTGCCAGCGGCGGCGTCCTGGAGTTTCTGCGCCTGGTACAGCGCGCGTTGCAGCAGGCTGTTCCAGGTTTCCCGCGGCCAGCGCTGGGCCATGGCCAGCAGGGTGATGTTGTCGCTGTCGGCGCCGTTGCTCTCCATGTTCAGGCCGCGCGGAGTCTTGGTCACGGTGGAGAACACCTGCAGGCCGAGGCGGCCTTCGAGCATGCGCGGCAGGTCGGAATGGCCATAGTCATAGCGCTTGAGCAGGTCGCGCTCCCAGAGCAGCGCATCGTCGTGCAGGTCGGCGACGAACAGGCCCTGATGCAGCTTCTGCGCGCTGGCGCTGGCCGCATAGGGTGGCGGTTTGGCGACGCTGTTCATCTGCGCGTCGATCACTTGCGGCAGGCCGAGCACGGCGAGGGCAGAGAGGGGAATCAGCAGAAGCAGGGCGATCAGCAGTTTGCGCATGAGAAGCCATCCGGGCATGTTGTTATGCCCGGCACTCTAGCAGGGAAGCGTAGCGTACGGCGCGCTCGGGTACGCGTGCGCAGCGATGTTGGCAACGCTCAGCCGCAGAGGCAGTTGCGGCCCTGTTGCTTGGCCTGGTACAGCGCCGCATCGGCACGCGCGATCAGGCCCTGCAGGCTGTCCTGCTGCTGTATCTGCGCCAGGCCGATGGAAATGGTGACGCCGGGCAGCACGCCAACCGGCGAGTAGAACGAGGCGATCTGCTCCAGGCTGACGCGCAGGCGCTCGCCAATGCCGCGCGCGGCCTCGGCGGCGATCTCCGGCAGGAGGATGACGAACTCCTCGCCACCGAAACGTATCAGGCTGTCCTTGGGCCTGAGCTGGCTGCTCAGGGTATGCGCCACCAGGCACAGGGCGTAGTCGCCGGCCAGATGACCGTGCTGGTCGTTGTAAGCCTTGAAGTGGTCGACATCGAGCATCAGCAGCGACATAGGTTCATCGTTGAAGGCGCAGCGGGTGCTCTCGCGCTCGAACACGTGTTCCAGCCAGCGTCGGTTGAAGCAGCCGGTCAGGGTGTCGACATTGGCGTTCTGCTCGCTGTCGAGAATCTTCCGGTTGCCCTTGCGCACGCGGTCGCAGAGCAGCTCCAGCAGGTTCTGCATCATCTGTGGAGATTGTTCGAACAGCGCCACCAGGGATTCGCGATGCAGGCGCAAGACGATGGAGGGGTGCTCGGCTACCACGTAGGCAGAAGGATGCTCATTGTCGATGAAGCTGATTTCACCCGCGCAGTCGCCGACTTCGAGGGTGCTGACGGCCTGGTTGTCCAGTGAACCGAGGTAGACGCGCAACTGGCCTTCTAACAGCAGATAGAGGTGCTGGTTGCGGTTGAAAGGGGAGAGCAGCACTTCGCCTGCTTCCAACTCGCAGGCACGAAATTCCCGCAGCAACTGATCGAGGCTGCTGGTGGCGACATTCTGAAAGAGTCGCAACTGCTGAACTTGCTGCAGGTCTGCCTGCCAGTGCGCCGGTTTCATCGCAATCTCGTCGGGCCTGGCCGGGGGAATAGGCCGTAGGGCTCCACCAACGCTCCCTGTCGTGTCTACGGATGGCTCGACATTATTCCCGCGCGTCAGGCGTGGCAATGCTCGCCCAACGTTCGGCCGACAAGTGGCGGCACGAAAGTGCAAAGTTGTTAACTGGCGCGCGTCCTTGCGCGCTCTGGATCACGTTGCGAAGTGAATACGATGGCCTACCGCGTAGCCGGCCAGGCGCTCGTCGATGGCCTCGGCCAGTGTCTGATCCTGATTTGGCAGGTGAATGTGGGCCAGTTGACCGGCCTTGTCGTCGCTCAGAACTTCGACCCGAGCGGCAGGATGCAGCTCGCCGACGGCGGCCTGGTAAACGCGGGTGATGGCATCGAAGCGCAGCGCCGGCTTGAATGTCTTGCCCACTGCCGTGAGCGGAATGGCGTCGATGATCCAGGCGTCCTTTGGAATTGCAGCGCGCTCGGGAATGTGCGCGGCTGCATGCTCGAGCAGTTCCGCCTCGCTGACCTGGCTGCCGGGTTTGAGCTGCACGTAGACCACCGGCAGTTCGCCGGCCTTCTCATCCGGCTTGCCCACGGCAGCGGCAATGGCCACGGCCGGGTGTTTGTGCAGGGCTTCTTCGATCATCTGCGGGTCGATGTTGTGGCCGCCGCGGATGATCAGATCCTTGCTGCGACCGGTCAGCCAGATATAGCCATCGGCGTCGACGCGGCCGAGGTCGCCGGTGTTGAACCAGTCGCCATCGACCCAGATGCCGGCATTCTTGCTGGCCTGCAGATAACCCCTGAATACCGTGGCGCCACGGATGCACAGGTTGCCGATCTCATTCTGTGCAGCATCGCGAACATAGCGGCCCTGTTCGTCGAGCACCTTGATGCGCACCTCGCAGTAGGGCATCGGCAGGCCGATGGAACCAGGGCGGCGTTCGCCGGCGGGCGGGTTGGCGCAGCTGCCACAGGTGCCTTCGGTCAGGCCGTAGCCTTCGATCAGGGTCAGGCCGGTTTTGGCCTCGAACTGGCGGATCAGCTCGACAGGCATCGGCGCGGCGCCGCACAGCGCGTATTTCAGCGAGGACAGGTCATAGCCCTCGCTGGGCACCTGCAGCAAGCCGGCATAGATGGTGGGCACGCCGCTGAAGAAGCTGACCTTGTGGCGTTCGATCACCTTCCAGAAATTGCCGATCAGCGTGGTGTTGCGGTAGCCCTGTGGGGTGGCCAGCAGCACCTCGGCGCCGCCGATGAAGGCCGCCAGGCCGGTGACGATCACGCCGTTGACGTGAAACAGCGGCAGGCCGCAGAGCGTCACGTCACCGACGCCGAAGCGGGTCACCAGGTTCATGCTGTAGGCCATGGCCACTTCGTTGCCGTGGCTGTGCGGCGCCAGTTTCGGCGTGCCAGTGGTGCCACCGGTATGGAAGTAGCTGGCGATGTCCTCGGGCAGGATGTTGCGGCCGCTTTCCAGGCGGTCTGCGGGGCAGGCCGCGATGGCCTCGTCGAAGTCCAGCACGCCGTCGGGCAGGGGGCCGCGCTGGGCCTTGAGTGCACTGCGCTGGGGCTCCGGCAGCAGGTTGGCCAGGTCCACGCAGAGAATCGCCTTGAGCGCCGGTAACCGATCACGCAAGGCATCGACCTTGTCCCACAGGTCGGTGCCGGGGAAGGGGGCCAGGGTTACCAGTAGTTCAGAGTCGGAGGCGTGGATCAGTTCGGCGATGTGCTCGGGATCGAGCAGCGGGTTGATCGCATTGACGATCCCGGCCGCTTCGCCGCCCCAGATGGTGTAGTGGGTCTGCGGCAGGTTGGGCAGCAGGAAGGACACCGCCTTGCCCGGGCGCAAGCCCAGACGATGGAAGGCGTTGGCGGTTTGGGTGATTTTGCCGAGCAGCTCGGCATAGCTCAGGCGCAGCGGTGTTTCTTCTCCCGTACCCTGGAGAATGAACGACAGCGCCGGTGTATCCGGATAGGTCTGTGCCGTGCGGCGGACCAGCTCGAAGGTGCTGCCGGGTAGATCGCGCTCGCTCAACGGTGTGCTTTCGATCTGCTCGATATCCTGCAGGGTGCGAATCAGGGGCGCTGTGCTCATTTATCGTGCATCTCTTCGGTTCGGTCAGTCGGCCAGCAACTGGCCCAACCATTCGGCGATATCGCGAATCTCTTCCGGCAGGACCTCGTGGGTCATCGGATAATCGCGCCATTGCACCTGTGCGCCACTGGCGTGCAGGCGGTCGTACGCGGCACGGCCCATGTCGGGTGTCACCACGTCGTCGAATCTGCCATGCAAACAAAGCACCGGCAGTTGTCTTTTTGTATCCGCCAACTGCATGTCGTCACTGAATGTCGGCGCGTAGGTCGACAGCGCCAACACCCCGCCGAGGGGATGTTGGTAACGCAGGAAGGCGGTGTGCAGCACCACCGCGCCACCCTGGGAAAAGCCGGCCAGGACGATGCGCTCGGCGGCGATGGCGCTTTCGCGCTCGGCTTCGATCAGGGCGATCACCTGATCGGCGGACTCGTCCAGCTGCGCCTGGTCGATGGCGCGCGCCGGGCTCATGGCGAGGATGTCGTACCAGCTCGGCATGCTCCAGCCGCCGTTGATGGTCACCGGGCGGGTCGGTGCCTGCGGGAGGATGAAGCGCGTGGTAGGCAGGCGTTCCTGCAGCATCTCGGCGACCGGCAGAAAATCGTAGCGGTCAGCCCCCAGCCCATGCAGCCAGATGACACTGGCATCGGCGGTTTGCGGGGGCTGCAGAATCATGGGTGCGGTCATTGGTAGCTCCAGTGTGGTGCGGGTGCATCGATTTGGGGCGCGCCCCTGCTCAACGCTTGGCTAATCTGTGAACAAGTTGTCGCACGGGTGAATCTTTTGCTCTTGACCCTAGCGCATACGGCCATTTGCCATGTGCTGGTACGGGGCTTGCTATGGCTCATCCGGACTGACGACGCGGTGCGCTAACGGTAACACTGTGTAATGCGCGCTGCTCAACAGGCAGGAATCTGCTGTGGGGGGTTCCTAACAGACCGTCGGGGCGGTGTTACGCCCAGGCGGATGACGATCCGTCTCAGGCCCGTTCAACCAATGGGCAGGGTAGGAGCAGTTGGCCAGTAGAGGGAAATGCCGACTAGACTCCCGCCTGACGTTCGAACTTCTCGTCGATACCGTTGCTGCCAGCGGATCGCATGCCTCAAAAGGGTGGGGAAGGCGGACGGAGACTCCAACACAACAAGAGCAACTGGAGGTTTTTGATGAAGATGGTGAAATCCACCCTGGCTGTGCTGACCACCGCAGCTGTGCTCGGTGTCAGTGGCTTTGCTCAAGCAGGCGCCACCCTGGATGCAGTGCAGAAGAAAGGCTTCGTGCAGTGCGGTATCAGCGACGGTCTGCCTGGTTTTTCCTACGCCGATGCAAAAGGCAACTACATGGGCCTGGACGTCGACGTCTGCCGCGCTGTTGCAGCCGCGGTGTTCGGTGACGCGACCAAGGTCAAGTACAGCCCGCTGACGGCCAAGGAGCGCTTTACCGCGCTGCAGTCCGGCGAAGTCGACATCCTGTCGCGTAACACCACCTGGACCAGCTCGCGCGATGCGGCACTGGGCCTGAACTTCACCGGCGTGACCTACTACGACGGACAGGGCTTTCTGGTGAACAAGAAGCTGGGGGTTTCCAGCGCCAAGGAACTGGACGGCGCTACCGTGTGCATCCAGGCCGGTACCACCACCGAGCTGAACCTCTCCGACTACTTCCGTGCCAACGGCATGAAGTACACGCCCATTACCTACGATACCTCCGACGAGAGCGCCAAGTCGGTCGAAGCCGGTCGTTGCGACGTGCTGACCTCCGACCAGTCGCAGCTGTACGCACAGCGCATCAAGCTGGCCAACCCGGGCGACTACGTGGTGCTGCCGGAAGTCATCTCCAAGGAGCCGCTCGGCCCGTCCGTTCGTCAGGGTGACGAGGAGTGGTTCGATATCGTGCGCTGGACCCTGTTCGCCATGCTCAACGCCGAAGAACTGGGCGTGACCTCGGCCAACGTCGAAGAAACCGCCAAATCCACCAAGAACCCGGACGTAGCCCGTCTGCTGGGGACCGAAGGTGAGTTCGGCAAAGACCTCAAGCTGCCGAAAGACTGGGCAGTGCAGATCGTCAAGCAAGTCGGTAACTACGGCGAGACTTTCGACCGCAACGTCGGTGCCGGAAGCGAGCTGAAGATCGAGCGTGGTCTCAACGCCCTCTGGAACAAGGGTGGTCTGCAATACGCACCGCCGGTGCGTTGACCGTCCACAGCGGCAGACCTAGCGTCTGCCGCTGTCGTTTCCGATTAAGTGAACTCCGGCCTGATTGTATGCGGCCGGGGCTTCCGTGAGGGTTGTCATGCATACGACTGCTAATGCCCCGCGCCCGCGAGGATCGCTTCTGAACGATCCGCCGGTGCGCGCTTGGGCTTTCCAGATCATTGCCGTTGTCGCCGTCGTGGCGCTCGGCTGGTTTCTCTTCCAGAATACCCAGGCCAACCTGGAGAAGCGCGGAATCATTTCCGGCTTCGCTTTCCTCAACAACAGCGCCGGTTTCGGTATCGCCCAGCACCTGATCGACTACAGCGAAAGCGATAGTTACGGGCGCGTGTTCCTGATCGGCCTGCTCAATACCCTGCTGGTGTCCTTCATCGGCATCGTGCTGGCGTCCATTCTCGGCTTCGCGCTGGGCGTGGCGCGGCTGTCGCCCAACTGGCTGATCAGCAAACTGGCCACCGTCTATATCGAGATCTTCCGCAACATTCCGCCGCTGCTGCAGATCCTCTTCTGGTACTTTGCGGTCTTCCTGGCCCTGCCTGGACCGCGGCAGAGCCTGGATGTCGGTGAAACCTTCTTCCTCAACAGCCGCGGTCTGTACATGCCGGCGCCGAGTCCATCGGAGAGCTTCGGGCTGTTCACCCTGGTCCTGCTGGCCACCATCGTCGGCATCATCGCCCTGGGGCGCTGGGCCAAGCAGCGCCGCGAAGCCACCGGCAAGATCTTCCCGCTGCTGTGGACATCGCTGGCGCTGATCGTCGTCGTTCCCGGTCTGACCGTGCTCGTCGCCGGCAACCCACTGGTGTGGAGCGTGCCGGAGCTGACCGGTTTCAACTTCCGCGGCGGCTGGGTGATGATCCCCGAGCTGATGGCGCTAACCCTGGCGCTGACCATCTACACCGCGGCTTTCATTGCCGAGAATGTGCGTTCGGGGATCATGGCGGTCAGCCATGGCCAGACCGAAGCCGCGCGCTCGCTGGGCCTGCGCCCGGGCGTCACCCTGCGCCTGGTGATCATTCCGCAGGCACTGCGCGTGATCATCCCGCCGCTGACCAGCCAATACCTCAATCTGGCGAAGAACTCCTCGCTGGCAGCCGGTATCGGTTACCCGGACATGGTCTCGCTGTTCGCCGGCACGGTACTCAACCAGACCGGCCAGGCGATCGAGGTGATCGCCATCACCATGAGCGTATACCTGGCCATCAGCATCAGCATTTCCCTGCTGATGAACTGGTACAACAAGCGCATCGCGCTGACCGAGCGGTAAGGAGCAGCCATGCAGACTCATACATTCAAACCGGACCTGCCACCGCCGCGCATGAGCGTCGGCGTGCTGGGCTGGCTCAAGGCCAATCTGTTCTCCAACTGGTTCAACAGCCTGTTGACCCTGTTCGCGCTTTACCTGATCTGGCTGGTTGTGCCGCCGCTACTGCAGTGGGCGATCATCGATGCCGACTGGGTCGGCAGTACCCGCGCCGACTGTACCCAGTCAGGCGCCTGCTGGGTGTTCATTCAGCAGCGCTTCGGCCAGTTCATGTATGGCTTCTATCCTGGCGAGCTGCGCTGGCGGGTGGATGCTACCTTGTGGTTGGCCATTATCGGTGCGGCCCCGCTGTTCGTTCCGCAGATGCCGCGCAAGGCGCTCTACGGTTTGGCATTCTTGGTGATCTATCCGGTGATCGCCTGGTGCCTGCTGCATGGCGGCGTGTTCGGCCTCAGCGTGGTGCCCACCAGCCGCTGGGGGGGCCTGATGCTGACGTTGGTGATCGCCTACGTCGGCATCACCGGCGCCTTGCCGCTGGGTATCCTGCTGGCGCTGGGGCGACGTTCGAACCTGCCGGCGATCAAGGTCATCTGCGTCACCTTCATCGAGTTCTGGCGCGGTGTGCCACTGATCACCGTGCTGTTCATGTCGTCGGTGATGCTGCCGTTGTTCCTGCCCGAAGGCATGCACTTCGACAAGCTGATGCGTGCACTGATTGGAGTGATCCTGTTCCAGTCCGCCTATATCGCCGAGGTGGTGCGCGGCGGTCTGCAGGCCATTCCCAAGGGCCAGTACGAGGCGGCTGCGGCAATGGGCCTGGGCTACTGGCGGATGATGGGCCTGGTGATCCTGCCGCAGGCGCTCAAGCTGGTGATCCCGGGCATCGTCAACGTCTTCATCGCCCTGTTCAAGGACACCAGTCTGGTGATCATCATCGGCCTGTTCGATCTGCTCAACAGCATCAAACAGGCGACCACCGACCCGGCCTGGCTGGGTATGGCCACCGAGGGCTACGTGTTCGCGGCGCTGGTCTTCTGGATTTTCTGTTTCGGCATGTCCCGCTATTCGCTCCATCTGGAGCGGAAGCTGGATACCGGCCACAAGCGTTAGGAGTTGATCAGTATTTGCTGCGCGTCGACCAGGCGGCGTTGAAAACATTCTCGGAATGCTCACGTACAACAGTACGCCCCGCTCCCTCGAATGTTTTCGCCTTGCCTGGCTCTAGCGCGCTAAATCCTGAATCGAGCCCTCGAGAGGAATGAATTTATGAGTGAAGCAATCAAGCAACCCAGCGCCGAGCCGATGATCCTGCTGCAGGGCGTGAACAAGTGGTACGGCCAGTTCCACGTGCTCAAGGACATCAATCTCAGCGTGCAACCGGGTGAGCGCATCGTGTTGTGCGGGCCGTCCGGCTCGGGCAAGTCCACGACCATTCGCTGCATCAACCGTCTGGAAGAGCACCAGCAGGGGCGCATCGTGGTCGATGGCACCGAGCTGACCAGCGACCTCAAGCACATCGAGGCGATCCGCCGCGAAGTGGGCATGGTGTTCCAGCACTTCAACCTGTTCCCGCACCTGACCGTGCTGCAGAACTGCACCCTGGCGCCGATGTGGGTGCGCAAGATGCCCAGGCGTCAGGCCGAGGAAATCGCCATGCACTTTCTCGAGCGCGTGCGCATTCCCGAGCAGGCCAACAAGTTTCCGGGGCAGCTCTCCGGTGGTCAGCAGCAGCGTGTGGCGATTGCCCGTGCGCTGTGCATGAAGCCGAAGATCATGCTGTTCGACGAGCCGACCTCGGCCCTCGACCCGGAGATGGTGAAAGAGGTGCTCGACACCATGATCGGTCTGGCCGAAGACGGCATGACCATGCTCTGCGTGACCCACGAGATGGGCTTTGCCCGTACCGTGGCCAACCGGGTGATCTTCATGGACAAGGGCGAGATCGTCGAGCAGGCCGAACCGAACGTCTTCTTCACCAACCCGCAGAACGAGCGCACCAAGCTGTTCCTCAGCCAGATCCTGCACTGAGTCGGCATCGTGGCATCGACCAGGGAGCCTTCGGGCTCCCTTTTTCGTTGTCTGGCGCTAACTACGCCGCATGCGCTTGCGAAAGGCGCCGGGCGTCTCTGCGCACAGCTGTTTGAAGCGCTTGGCAAAGGTGGCGCGGTCGGCGAACCCGACTTCGCTGGCTATCTGCTCCAGTGACTGCGCCGAGTCGGCCAGCGCCTGTTGCGCGACGCTGATGCGCAGGCGCTGCAGATAGTCGCCAGGCGTCAGCCCGGTGGCCTGCTTGAAACGGCGCAGCAGGGTGCGCGCCGAGCAATGGGCCTGCTGAGCCAGGCGGTTGAGGTCGATGGCCTCGGCATGGTGCTCGCGCAGCCAGGCCAATAGCGGGGCCAGTGTCTTGTCTTCGCTGCTGGGTAGCAGCGGGGCGAAGCGCGTCTGCGTACCGCGCTGACGGTCGATCACCATGGCGCTGGCCACCTGTTGCGCCAGCCATTCGCCGGCATGCCGGGCGATCAGGTGCAGGCACAGGTCGAGGCCGGCCTGGGCGCCGCCGGAGCAGAACAGCGGACCATCTTCGGTCAACAGCAGATCGCTGCGCAGTTTCACCTGGGGAAAGTGGCGGCAGAAGGCCTCGGCCAGAGCCCAGTGGGTAGTGGCCTGGCGACCATCGAGCAACCCGGCGGCGGCCAGCAGGAAGGCGCTGCTACACAGGCTCGCCACCTGTTGCCGATCACGTCGTGCCAGCCAGGGCAGGAGCCCGGCGTTGCTCTCCAGGGTCTTGCGGATGGCGCTGCCGGTGGCAGGGACGATCAGCAGGTCGGCCTGCTCGGCCAACTGCAGGCCGCCCTCGACCTGAATCTGGGCGAACTCCAACTGCACCGGCTGGCCATCGAGGCTGAAGCGCTGCAACTCGAAGCAGGGCGTGTCGGCCAGGCGATTGGCCAGGCTGAAGGCGTCCTGCGCCATGCTCAGACTTGAGCAGATGGTTTGTGGGCAGACATACAGGGCGATGCGCAGCATGGAAATGGCTCTTACGTGGATTGGCGATTATTGACACAAAGTTGTCTTTATAGCCAATCGCCATCGTACCCTCCGGCGCACACACTAGGCTGCATTCACCGACGCAGCGCAGTCACTGCCGTCATCACCGACAGTCACGCAGGAGCGAATCATGAACCACCCCAACGCCGATCTACTCCAGCGTTTCTACAGCGCCTTCCAGAAGCTCGATGCCGAAACCATGGCGGCCTGTTACGCCGAGGATGTGCGTTTCTCCGACCCGGTCTTCACCGGCCTGCGCGGCGACGAGGCAGGGGATATGTGGCGCATGCTCTGCAGCCGTGCCGAAGACTTTTCGCTGACGTTCGACTCGGTGCACGCAGACGGCCATGCCGGCAGCGCGCGTTGGATCGCTCGCTACCGTTTCAGCGCCACTGGTCGTCAGGTGATCAATCACATTCAGGCACGCTTCGTGTTTCGCGACGGGCTGATCGTCGAGCACCGCGACCACTTCGATCTGTGGCGCTGGGCGCGTCAGGCGCTCGGTGGCAAAGGGCTGCTATTGGGCTGGGCGCCACCGGTTCAGGCGGCCATTCGTCGACAGGCGGCACGCGCTCTGGCCCAATTCCGCGCTTCGCGCTGAGGCGGGCGAAGGAACGCAGTGGTAGGCTACTCGGTCTTAGCCTTCAATAACGAGAGTGCGCACATGGGGTGCCGCACCTCCACTGCCAATCGAGACCTGCCGTGACCGAACTGATCGTTGCCGTAAAACAGGCCAAGGCCTGGGGGGTCCATGCCGTTACAGCCAGCGGCGTGATCCTTGCGCTGCTGGCATTGCTGGCTGTACTCGACGGCCAACCCAAGCAGTGCCTGATGTGGCTCGGCCTGGCGCTGCTGGTCGATGGCCTGGACGGATCGCTGGCGCGACGCTATGACGTCAAGGGCGTGCTGCCGCATTTCGATGGTTCGACACTCGATCTGGTGATCGACTACCTCACCTACGTGTTCATCCCCGCCATCTTCCTCTACCGCTTCATTCCATTACCGGATTACACGCCGCTGTTCGCCGTAGGGCTGATTCTGCTGTCCTCGCTGTTCTGCTTCTGCAATCTGAACATGAAGAGCAAGGACAACTACTTCGTCGGCTTCCCGGCGGCCTGGAACGTGGTGGTGCTGTATTTCTACATACTCGATGTCCATCCCTGGATCACCCTGGGCATGATCGTGCTGCTGGCCGGCCTGACCCTGACCAAGATGAAATTCCTGCACCCGTTCCGCGTACGTCAGTTCATGCCGCTGAACATCCTGGTGACCTTCGTCTGGATGTTTTCCAGTGCGCTGCTGATTTTGCAGTACCCGGCCAACCCGTTCTGGCTGCTGGCGCTGTGGTGGCTGGCTTCGGCCTATTTCGTCGGCATGTGCCTGTGGCGCTCGGCGCGTGAGTGGTTCCCTGCACGCGGATGAACGCGGCCGTCGAAAAGGCCTGGTTCGTCTACCTGGTGCGTGCGGCCAATGGCGCCCTGTATTGCGGTATCAGTGATGACCCGCAGCGGCGTTTCGTCCAGCACCAGAGCGGCAAGGGCGCCCGTTTTTTCCACACCAGCCCCGCGCTGGCGCTGGCCTATGTCGAGGCCTGTGCCGGCAAGGGCGATGCGTTGCGGCGTGAGCGGGCGATCAAACGCCTGAGCAAAAGCGCCAAAGAAGCGCTCATTCTGGCCGTTGATGGCGTTGCATCACCCTGAGACGGTGGGCGTAGCGAGGCGCTGCGGTTAAGCTGAGGTCTTTCGATCCTGCCACGGAGCGCGCCATGCACGAGCTGATCCTGCACCATTACCCGACCTCGCCGTTCGCCGAGAAGGCCCGCCTGATGCTGGGCTTCAAGCAGCTGTCCTGGCGTTCGGTGATGATTCCTCCGGTGATGCCCAAGCCTGATCTCACCGCGCTGACCGGTGGCTACCGCAAGACACCGGTGCTGCAGATCGGCGCCGACATCTACTGCGATACCGCGCTGATCGCTCGCCGTCTGGAGGCCGAGAAGGCCACCCCGGCGCTGTTCCCCGAAGGTCAGGAATTCAACGTCGGCCTGCTCTCGCAATGGGCCGACTCGGTACTGTTCCAGCACGTCGTGGCGCTGGTGTTCCAGCCCGAGTCGATGGCGCTGCGCTTCGCCAAGGTGCCGCCCGAGTTCGCCAAGGCCTTCGCCGCCGACCGCAGTGCGCTGTTTTCCGGTGGCAGCGCGACCCGTCTGCCGCTGGAGCAGGCCAAGCACCAGTGGCCGGCGCTGATGGGGGCATTGCAGCGCCAGCTGCAGCGCGAGCAGGGCGATTTCCTCTTCGGTGAGCCATCGCACGCCGATTTCTCCGTGGCCCATTGCCTGTGGTTCCTGCGCGGCACGCCGGTGACCTCGCCGCTGGTCGATGATTATCCCGAGGTCGCTGCCTGGCTCGCCCGGGTGCTGGGCTTCGGCCATGGCTCGTTGAGCGAAATGAGCAGCGAGCAGGCGATCACCGTGGCGCGCGAGGCGGCGCCGGCAGCGCTGCCGGACGAAGCCTTCATCGACCCCAACGGCTTCGAGGCCGGCCAGGCGGTGAGCATTGCGGCGGTGGACTACGGCGTCGACCCGGTGCAGGGTGAATTGGTGCATGCCGGGCGTGATGAGCTGATCCTGCGTCGCGAGGACGAGCGCGCCGGCATCGTGCACGTGCACTTCCCGCGCCTGGGCTTCCGTATCGAGGCGCGTTGAGGCCCGCTGCGCCGCCTGTCAGTAGGCGGCGCGGATGGCGCGCACGTCGTAGCCATGGATGACCTGCCCGCGCAGGTCGATCACCGGCACACCGCGGCCGCCAAGCGCCTGGTATCGGGCGCGGCCGGCGGCATCGGTCTCGATATTCACTTCGCGATAGGCGATGCCGTCCTCGGCGAACAGCTCGCGCGTCTTCGCGCAATAGCCGCACCATTGCGTGGCGTAGAGCACCACTTCACCGCTGGCGTTGCCGGCCTGGGGCGGGTCGATCCAGCGCTCGATCTTGTCCCAGTGTTGCCACAGGGCCAGGGCGGCGAGCAGCAGCACAAGCGTCTTCATCGTGTCGCGTCCTTGTGTGATGGCACGGTCGTGTCAGGGTAAACCGCGCCGGGTCATCCCGCCAGCCGTGCGCTATCAGTCCTGGCGACGCTTGAGCTGGTCCTTGAGCTGGGTCGGCAGCTGGCGAATGATGAGCATGTCACGGCCCTCGTCGTACTCGACCTTGGAGCCCAGCAGGTGTGCTTCGAAGCTGATCGACAGCCCCTCGGCGCGGCCGGTGAAGCGCTGGAACTGGTTGAGGGTGCGCTTGTCCGCCGGAAATTCCGGGGCCATGCCGTAGTCCTTGTTGCGAATGTGCTCGTAGAACGCGCGCGGACGGTCTTCGTCGATCAGCCCGGAAAGTTCGTCGAGGGTGATCGGCTCGCCCAGCTTGGCCTGGCTGGTGGCGTAGCCGACCAGCGTCTTGGTTTTCTCGCGGGCCTGCTCTTCGGGCAGGTCCTCGCTTTCCACGAAATCGCTGAAGGCCTTGAGCAGGGTGCGTGTCTCGCCCGGGCCGTCGACACCTTCCTGGCAGCCGATGAAATCGCGGAAGTAATCCGAGACCTTCTTGCCGTTCTTGCCCTTGATGAAGGAGATGTACTGCTTGGACTGCTTGTTGTTCTGCCACTCGCTGATGTTGATGCGCGCAGCCAGGTGCAGTTGGCCCAGGTCAAGGTGCTTGGCCGGAGTCACGTCCAGTGCGTCGGTCACCGCCACGCCTTCGCTGTGGTGCAGCAGGGCGATGGCCAGGTAGTCGGTCATGCCCTGCTGATAGTGAGCGAACAGCACATGGCCGCCAGTGGACAGGTTGGACTCTTCCATCAGCTTCTGCAGCTGCTCCACGGCCTGGCGGCTGAAGGCGGTGAAGTCCTGCTCGCCATCGAGATAGGCCTTGAGCCAGCCGCTGAAAGGGTAGGCACCGGATTCCTCGTGGAACAGGCCCCAGGCCTTGCCCTGCTTGGCGTTGTAGCTCTCGTTGAGGTCGGCCAGCAGGTTTTCCATGGCTTGCGACGTGGCCAGCTCGCTGTCGCGGGCGTGCAGCACGGCCGGGCTGCCGTCGGGCTTCTTGTCGATCAGGTGGACGATGCAGTGACGGATCGGCATGGCGGTCTCGTGGGCAAATGAAACAGGAGGCGAAGTTTACCCGAAGGTGGCGGATACGCCTTATTCGACCTCGGTAAGCCGCTTCTAAACACGGTTTGGTTCAAGCGCAGATCTGAAGTCTATCTTCAAAGAAGCCTTGTCTTCAGGCGGCCTCCAGCTGGAGTGAATAGTGATCGTGGATATACCGGCTGTAGAACAAATAGGCTCCACCACCCAGGCAAATTGCCACGGCGCTGGCTAGTGCCATGGCTCCGTAGAGCGGGAAAGACACGGCAGGCAGATAATCACCCAAATTTCGCAGTACCACTCCGTGCAAGGTTATAGCGGAGGATGGCATCAGAATCGAACCGTAAGCCAGGCACGTTACATAAGTCGAAATAGCCCAGCGGAAACCAAGCAGACGTGACAATGGAGCAGACCACTCCCGCAGGCGTTGTTCGGGGAGTTGCCAAAGCTCATGACAGATGGATTGGCAATCACTGCGCTCCTCTGACAGTGCGGCGATTTCCGTGTTCAGCCGGGCACCTAGTGCGCTACCCGCATGGAACAGGCCATCCTTACGACGTCGCAATTTTCGTCCCTCTACTTCGATCTGTTCTAGTCGAGCGTCTATTGCGCGGGTGCGGGCCTGATTTTCGGACAGTTCCTGTTGTTCCTCCTCGTCGAGTAGTATTTCCGCCTCGTCTGGAGTACGGGGATGTTTGGCATAGAGAAACTCGCATATCAGCCAGCCCAGCCAGATGAAGGAGGTGGCGAGAATGGTTAGTAGAAATACTATCCAGCCCAGCAGCCACAGCAACAGCCCTGCCGGATTACCTTCCTGTTTCTTCTTTCTGCTCATGGGATTAACACTCGGGGAAGGCGATGTTGGCGTCGCGTGATGGCGCTCGACCTTTGACTCGACTCATGACTTGCACGAGCAATGCCCGACACTCGTCACGCTTCTGTTTGTGGCTGAACATCAGTTGATAGGAGCCGAAGTCGCCGGACAGATTCAGCCCGTATTGTCTGCGGTTGCTCTTACCACGTCGGATGCGCTGGGTATCGTTATCCAGTCGTTCTATATCGTTGATGGCGACCCGAATACGTCTGGCATGATCGAAAAAGCGCCGGAGGCTGAGAATGTCATGCAGGCTGTTTTCTAGGTCGTCGGCGCTGAAGGTAAGAGTGTTAGATACCGGATCGATTCGGATGCCGGCGGACTGCGCCTTCCAGACTCGCCAGGCAAACAAGCTGGCCGAAAACAGACTGCCGCAGAGACACAGAGAGACCCATATCTCCGGGCGAAAATCGCTCAGCAGCAGCCAGATCAGCAGACCTCCCGATAGTAGGAGGCTGAAGAACATACTCAGCCAGCAGGCGGCAGTGACTCTTATGGCGTGCCAGATGTCCACGATCATATAGGCTTTGCGATGCAGTGAGCGGCGATGTCTGTTACTCATGAAAGCCAGCCTCGAAATAAAATTACCGCAACAGCTACGCCGCCGAGGATAGCCGGCAGATAAAAATGCCAGTTGGCGAGTGTTTCTAGGGCGTTTTCTTGAATTATGGGGCGCTCCTCGTGTGGCGGTTGCGCTGCTTGAAAGAGGCTTGGAGGCGGTTCGGCAGGCGCGTCGAAGTGGATCGCGACATCTGCCTGCGTGCTTTCCGTGGGGGCCTCATCAACTTGATCCAGAGCCTGGCGGAATAAACCTTCCACATCTGCTAGCAATTCAACGCCATAGGCTTCTATGTAGGCGTGGGTGTGGCGCAGGCTGGTTTTCAACTGCTCGCTACTCACTTGGGATGTCCTCCACGGTCAGCGTGCGCAGTTGGTCGCGGCTGGGATTGTCGATTTGTGCCAACCGGTTGGCGTGGGCCTGCATTACCTCTTCGAAGAAAGTGCGGACTTCCCGTGCGTTGCCGAAATGCTCGCCGCCCCTAATCCAACGGTTCTTGATGACCTGTGCGCTCTTTTGCCAAGCCTCGGCACGAAAGCGCAGCTCGTGTCTGTCGCATAGGCGGCGGAAAATCCGCAAGAGATCCGCAGGTTCGTAGTCGTCAAAATGTATATAACGGGTGAAGCGCGACTTAAGACCGGGATTGGACTCGATGAACGTCCGCATCTCCTCGGTGTAGCCGGCAACTATCACGATCAGGTCGTCGCGGTGGTCTTCCATCAATTTGAGCAGAACGTCCACTGCTTCATAGCCGTAGTCACTATCGGTTCGGCCTTTCACTAGGGCATAGGCTTCGTCGATGAACAACACGCCGCCGAAGGCGCCTTCGACGACTTCGCGAACTAACCCAGGCGTCTCGCCCAAAAACTTACCGACCATTCCCGAGCGATCTGTTTCTACTAGATGGCCTTTGCGCAACAGGCCGATATCGCGGTAAATATCGGCGATCAGTCGCGCCACAGTGGTCTTGCCCGTACCGGGGTTGCCGGTGAAGACCATATGCATGGAGATCGGTGGTACCGGCAGACCATTTTCTTTGCGATTGAGGGTGTAGCGAACGAAGTTGACGCTGTTACGCACCTCGCGTTTGACACTATCCAGCCCCACCAGAGTTTCCAGTTCCTTCAACGCTTCGCCGGGCGCTAGAGGCGAGTGGCTGGAACGAGGCCCGGTTTCGAGCTCGAAGTGCTTGCGAATCGGCTGCAGCACCTGTTCCGCTCGATCCATGTCATCCGGTGTTTTGTCGCCGTCCCAGGCAATGGCCGCCTGGATCAACTCGTCCAAGCAGGGATAGGCTTCTTCGCAAAAGCCCGGCTGTAGGCGCTCGGCTATCAGCAGGAAGGCCGGCAGTACCTGTGGGTCGAACGCCATGTTACGGTCGCGCAGGGCGCCATCGGCCAGATTCAGCGTCCTTGCACTGAGGCTGTTGACCAAGATGGTGTTGATGAACTCTCGATGCTGCGAGCCGATCTGGCGGTCGCCGGTCATCACAAAGTCGAGCATCGGGAACAGCCAACCCAAGGTAAGCCGCACTAGCGAGTGCGGCAGCTTGGGATTGGCACGGGTAAATCGCTCATCCAGCCCGCCTGCAATCAGTAAGTTGAGCAGGTGCATCATGGCAATTTTGGCTTGGTTCAAATGCATGCACGTTTAGCCCAGAATATCCAATAGTTTGCGGATGCGTGGCAGGGTTTCGTTGTGAAAGCCCTCTATATTGGGCTCCAAGCCACTTGATGGATTTTGGGGGAGGTTGATGCCAAACCATCCAGCCAAACCTGGTTCATAAAAACCTGCGTCGGATATGTGCTTGAGCAGAGTGGGATTGAGTTTGGCCTTTGGGATAAGGAAATAAATTGTAAAGCGAGGTAGGGTATTCTCCGTATGTAGAACGATATCTATTTGTTCAAGACCGTCTGGACGAATTGGATAGTTTACTTTCCCGGTATGTTCGAGTGTCCATTCATCTTCATTCTCTTTAGTGGTTTTGCGGCCGTGTATGCGGCCCAAACGGTCCTCGCCGATATGTTCTAGTAGTGTATCTAGTATATTTCGGCAATGCTTGTGAGCGTCTTCCTTGGTTATTTCAGGACTCGGGACTTGGTTGTCGGCGCTGTCGGTCTCGGTGATGTTGGTTGAACGTAAAGTTTTTCGCAGCGCTTGCAGGCCGCCAGGTTCGGCAGCTAGATCGTTCAGCTCCCAGATAATGTCCCGAATTTCAATAGCTTTCGCCGTCAGTTCATAATGAAGTATCAAATCCAGAAGTGGTGACTGCCAGCTACATTCATCGTAGTTGAATTCGTCTTCCAAAATTTCACGCTGCTGTTCGTGCTCTTCCATTGTAGATAGTTGCCAAATAGTACGAGGTGCCTCGTCGTCCCACATCTCTATGTTTGGCAGTCTGGATAAGGCTTTGTGAATATCGGGGAAGGAAACCTGCAAGCAGACGACAGCTAGTAATATCTTGAACTGTAATTCTTTTGAGGCCGTTGCAGTATGTGAAGTCTTGTCTGTGTCTTCTTGTGGGCTGCTGTCGATGATGCTCAGTAACGAAACGGTATTGACGATACGCTTGATACTTCTGGGGACGCCATCGGTTGCTGATACGACTATATCAGTTACGCTTTTTATGAAAAGCTCTCGGTTAGCGGTTTCAACTGTACCTGGTAGCACCGTTTCGATCAGTCGTTCGAGTAGATGCGGTATATTGCGGTGGTAGTTGCCGACCGGCATAGAAAATGGAATCTGGATGATTTTGTCGAAATATTGACGGAATTCTCGTTGGTTTTTACCTTGTTCTCCAAATTTTTTGCGCAGCCCCTTGATCACGACGTCATAGTCGATGGCTAGGACGGAAATGCAATGTTCAATGTCAAATACATTTTTGAGTACATCTAGAACCTCCACTGCCGTTTCAGGTTGAATCCTGTCAAGATCGTCAACGAAGATAACTATTCTTTCGAGTCTGTTTGATTTATCTGAGATCAACGAGCGAATGGCATCACTCATATCCTGCCTGAGGCGTTTGAACGCCCTTGATGGGCGTTGTTGTGTTTTTTCAGCACTTTCACCGCTGGCGGGTAATGGTATACCGGCAAACGCAGCCGTTAGGCGGACGACGGTAGAGCCCAAGCGTATGATATTTTGTTTTTGTTCTTCGTTTATTTTTAGCTTTCCACTTTTTCCTTTTTCAATAATCTGCTCTTTGAGTTCTTCGTATGCACTGTCAAGCAGGGATAGTGCAATTTCTCCACTTTTTCCAGAGTTTGCAAAAAGTGACTGCTGCCAAGCATTAACGTTTATACAAAGGCTATCGCCACTTTTCTCAAGTTCATGTTGCAGTAGGTTTATCAGGCTGGTCTTGCCGCTTCCCCAACCACCTTGGATGCCAATAGTGATGGGTGCATCGGCAATCTTAATAAACTGCAACAGTCCTTTAGCGTATTGGTTATTTTTAAGGTGATCATCTTTGTGAGACGTAATGGGTTGGTCGTTAAAGCAACTGCGTTTTTGGGGTTCATTATGTGGAGCTAATATATTTTGTGTCATTTTCTAGGTTTTTTTAATTGGCCCAGGCCTTTTCGATTAATGCTTGGGTAATATTTTCTGGGAACCGTTTGTACTTGGCACGTTGAATCAGACTGATACAGTCGGATAGGGACTCGCCATTTTCACCGACCGGCGTCATCGGATTGAATTTGTTCAGTGCGTGGGCGAATAGCTTCAGCAATTCTTCCCGGTCATCCGCATAGTTCTCGGGGGCTAGGGCCAGTTCTTCGAGGATGGCCAATTCAATCAACTGGGTGGTCAGCCAGTCGACGGAATGACGATAGGCGAATGCCCAGCGGGTCTTGTTGACCAGCAGGGGAAACCAGAGGTTGGAGTCACACGCGCCGACTAGGCAACTGCTGACGATGACGCCTTCGATCTTGTCGCCATACAACGCGACCTTTTCCAGAATGGTGCTGGCTCGGCCATTGGCGATTCGGTTTTCGGTGCCATGGGCGCCGATATAGAGAAGCTGGCGTTTCTCCTCTGTATGAATCAGGTCTTCCGCCAAGGCTCTTTCGAACCCTGCTGTGTCATAGAAGGTTGAGTAGTAGATATTGAAGTAGTCGTGCAGGCGCTCCAGGCTCTGAAAGAAAGGAAGCGCAGAAGCACGAGTGGGGTTCGACTTCGGAGTCCACCATGGGGACTCGAGCAGCAGAAGGGCAAAATCTTCCGACATGGCAATCCTGGCCTTTTGTAAATCCAAGCAGCTTGATAGCACATTGCCCTTTGGACGTCACTACTATGACCAAGCTTGTCCCTCTTTAACTCACTTTGTGATACGCCGCTGCTGTAAATCGCGCAGTCGCTCGATCACGTAGCGTACGTGAAGGTGCAACTCGTACAGCTGGTTGGAATACGACAGCGGCACTTCCACGGATGCCAGCTCGTCCTCCAGGTGCTCAAGGCGGGCGATCTCGTTATCCAGCTCGTCGGGCAGCGAGCCTGCGTGCAGCTTGCGGTCGATCTCGCGCAGGTATTTGTACCAGCGATAGATGCGCGCGCGGATGCGCCACTGGTAGAGCGGCCCGACGGCCTTGAGCAGCGGGATCATCACGACGATCAGCGGGATCAGCAGGATGATGTAGCGGTCGGCCAGCGAGGCAATGCGAAACGGTACATAGCGCTGCAGAATCGGCAGGCCTTTGTCGTAGTAGTGCCTGGCGTCCTTGTGCAGGTCGAAGGTGCGCGGTTCGGCGCTGGGGAAAGTGCCGGCAGCGTCGAGCAGCGTACCCTTTCTCATCACTTCGCGGCTGGCCTCGAGGAACAGCGGCACCAGGCCGGGGTTGAACTCATCGTTGACCACCAGCGTCGCGACCGGAGCCAGGGTGACGATGTCGCGATCCGGCGCGTTGCTGGCCAGGTCGAGCAGGCCTTCGCCGACCTCTACCCGATTGAAGAACGGCAGGCGCGCCTCATAGGCGGCAGCACGGCGAAAATGCGCCAGGACGATATCCGGGCTGGCAGCCAGCTGCTGTACCAGGGCGTTCTCAGCCGGGCCGACGAAGAACGCGGCGTCCAGTTCGCCGGCCAGCAGTGCGCGGGCCGCCTTGCCGCCGCCGATGCTTTGCCAGCTGTCCGGATACTGCTCGGGGGCAATGGCATTGGCGCCGAGGATGGCATCGCTGGCGGCGCGGGTGCCACTGCCGTCGCCGCCCAGACCAAGGCGCAGTGAGAGCAGGTCGGCAATGCGATCGAGCTCCACATCGCGTCGGTAGAACAGCCACAGCGGCTCCTGATAGATCGCTCCCAGGCTCTCCAGCTGGCGCTGCTCTTCGGCCGTCAGTTGGCGCTCCAGGCCGCTCTGTACCAGGGCGATCTCCACTTGCGGGTTCCTGGCCAGCAAACGCTGCAGGTTGTCACGCGAGCCGGAGGTCGGTACGAGATGGAGTTCGAAACCTTCCTTGGCCAGCTCTTCCTTCAGGCGCTCGGCGAACTGCTGGTAGGCCCCGGTCGGAGTGCCGGTGGCCATGCTCGCGCTCATCGGCGGCGGTGGCGGGACGAATTGGAACAAGGCCCAGACGAGTGCCCCGACCACCGGGACTATCCACAGGTTGGTCAGGATCATGATTTTCAGGTCGTTCAGTACGCGGCGCATTGGGCATCCTTTCGGCGTTATCGATTCAAGGATAGAACCCCTGAGCGACGAAGGTCACGCCCGACTGCGACGCTACATGGGTTACGCCGTTTTTGACCCTGAACTGCCGCGCAGGTGCAGGTTGCGTGGCGCGGGCCGCTGCGCTAGGTTATGGCCTTGTGCATGACGCGCAGGCGATCGAGCAGCAGCAACGCGCCGAGCAGCGCCACGGCATACAGCGCATCGCTGCCGAGCGTCAGTAACAGACCGGCGCAGAGCACCGCACTGAGCCCGGCCAGCAGGCGCCAGATACCTCGTAGCAGCACCCAGCCGGCCGCCATGCTCAGCAGATAGATCAGCACGAAGTTGCCGTTGGCATAGCGAATCAGGTCGTCCACCGACAGGTTCAACGCCGCCGAAAGCGTGGTGCACAGTGCGCAGCTGATCACCACCAGCAGCAACGCTCTGCCGGGAACGCCATGGCGATTGCGCGCAGCCATTCTGGCCGGCAGGCGGCCCTCGTCGGCCAGGCTCCAGATCAGCCGGGCAAAACCCTGGATATAGACGTTCATCGAGGCGAAGCAGGCCAGATAGCCGAGCACCGCCACCAGTACGCGCGCCTGCTCGCCGAGCAGCAGGGAGAACAGGCGGGGCAGGGCAGTGGTGTCGCTGTGCACGTCGCCATAGGTGGCAAAGCTCAGTACAGCCACCGAACAGGCCCAGTACACCAGGCCGGCCAGCAGCACGCCGAGCAGCAGTGCCAGCGGGAAGTCACGCTCGGGGCGCTTGAACTCCTCGCCCAGATGGGTGAATGCCTCGATGCCGACGAAACACCAGAACATCACCCCCAGCGCCGTCGGCAACAGGTGCCATTGGCCGTCCATCACCGGCAGCAGCGGTTGGCTGGCGCGCGGCAGATCGCCGACCCACCAGATCAGCGCCACGCTGGCGACGATGGCCACGGCGATCAGCCCCTGCAGCATGCCCGAAGCTTTCGGCGGGCGCTGGCCAAGCAGGAGGATGGCGCCCAGCGTAGCCAGTTCGATCAGCAGCAGGCCGCTGCGATCAAGGCCGAACAGGGCCAGCCAGAAACCGCTGGCGATATGCAGGGCAGCCGGCAGGCCGACCGGCAGCACGGCGAGAAACAGCAGGGCACTCACGCCCTCCATGCGCAGACCGAAGGCGCGACCGATCAGGTGCGGCGCGCCACCGGCGTGCGGGAAGCGCTTGCCCAACTGGGCGAAGGTGAAGGCCACCGGCAGCACCAGGGCGATCAACAGCAACCAGGCCCACAGCGAGGCCGCACCGGCAGCGGTGGCAGCCAATGCCGGCACGACAAAGATGCCGGTGCCGAGCAGCGAAGTGCTGAGCAGGGCGATGCCCTGCAGCAGGCCCAATTCCTTGTTCAAGCGACTCATGGGGTATGCTCATCCTTTTTGCGATACCGCCATGGTAGAGCGCCGGCCGCTTGCAGGCTGTCGCCTTTTGCCGACGAATTGGCGGTTTTCTCCGTCAAACTGATTGCCGCCCGAGAAGCCCCCGTGGACAAGTTCGATCGCCAGATCCTCGCCCTGCTGCGCAGCGATGCGCGCACCTCCGTCAGCCAGATCGCGCGTGAGGTGAATCTGTCACGTTCGGCGGTCAGCGAGCGGATTCGCCATCTGGAAAGCAGCGGGGTGATTCGCGGTTACCACGCGCAGGTGGCCGAGGCTGGCGAGACGGGGGTCAAGGCATTCCTCGAGCTCTTCTATCAGGGCCGGCGCTGCGAGGAGTACGTCGAGCACATGCGCGCGCTGCCCGAGGTGCGCCATTGCAGCGGTATCAGCGGGGAAACCGACATGCTGGTGTTCATCGAAGCGCCGAGCATGACGCGCCTGAGTGAGGTGCGCAGTGTTATCGAGGCGTTCCCCGGCATGCAGAAGGTCAAGACCCACGTGGTGGTCAAGGACTGGGCAATGTAGCGCAGCTCATTCGGCATGCTCGCCTTGCCGGGCCGGTAGTGGGCGCTGCAGGACCAGCAACGGCAGGCCGGCCCCCAGTACCAGCAGCCCCAGCAACGCGCCACTGCCGGCATAGAGCGTGCTGGAATAGAGCAGGCCGAGGCAGGTGGCGGCGAACAGAATGGGCGTCAGCGGATACAGCGGCACGCTGAACGGCCGGCGTACCCAGGGCTGGCGCTGGCGCAGGCGAATCAGCGCCAGGGCGACGAGGAACATGAACAGCCAGAACACCGGAGCGGTATAGGCGACCATGGTCTCCACGCCGTTCGCGCTCAGCGCGCCGAACAGAATCAGCGGCAGGGTCAGCACGCATTGCAGCAGCAAGGCGCGCACCGGCGTGGCGCCGCGCTCGTTCCAGCGGCCGATGAAGGCGAGCAGCGGCACGTCGCGGCCCAGGGCGTAATACACCCGTGCGCCGGTGAACAGGGTGGCGTTCAGCGTGCTCAGGGCAGTCAGGCAGACGAACACCGCCAGCAGTGCCTCGGCCCTCGGCCCGGCGACGATGCTCATCAGATCCGCCGCCACGGCGTCGCTCTGGCGCAACCCGTCGAGGCCGAAAATGTTCAGGAAGACCAGGTTCGCCAGCAGGTAGATGGCGGTCACCAGCGCAGTACCGATCAGCAGTACGCGGCTCATGTTGCGCGCCGGATTGCGCAGCTCGCCGGACAGGTAGGCCGCCTCGTTCCAGCCGCCATAGGTGAGCAGCACGAAGACCATGCCCATGCCCAGCATCCCCGCCAGGCTGCCGCCGGCAGGGGCGCTGCTGGCACTGGTCTGTTGCGGTTCGGCCAACGCCAGTCCGGCGAGCACCACCGACAGCAGCGCCAGCACCGTCACCCCGGTGAAGAACACCTGAGCGCGTCGCGATTCGCGTGTGCCGAGCACATTGAGCAGGGTCAGCGCCACCACCACCGAGGCTGCATGCCAGGCGCTGCCATACTCGCCGAGCGGCAGCAGGCGCTGGGCGTAGTCACCGTAGATGAAAGCGACCACGGCGATGGCGCCGGTCTGGATCACTGTGCCGCGCGCCCAGGCGAACAGCAGGGCGATCTGCGGGCCCCAGGCCAGGCTCAGATAATGGTATTCGCCGCCCTGATCCGGGTGCGCTGCGCCCAGCTCGCCATAGCACAGGGCGCCGATCAGCATCACCAAACCGCCCACCAGCCACAACGCGAGGTACAGCTCGGCGCTGCCGGCATGCTGCGCCACCAGCGGCGGCAGGCCGAAGATGCCGACGCCGATCACCACACCGACCAGCATGGCAACTGCATCGACGACCGACAGCCCGGCACGCCGGGAGGAGGCTGGCGAGGTCATGGTTCAGCTCCTGTATGCGACCCAACCCTGCTGCGCGCCTTCCGCCGGCACGGCCTCGATGCGGTCGCCATTGAGCTGGCCGACATACAGCCGGTCGTCGAGGGTGAAGTGCAGTTCGTTGCCCTTCAGCTGGCCCCTGAGCCCGGCGGGATGACCTTCCACCGTACCCGTGACTCTCTGAAAGCGCTGATCGAGTTCGACCTGATAACGTTTGCCGTCGAGTTCGAGGGTCCACTGACCCGCCACCTTGGCCGGCACGATCCACAGAAATACCGAGCTGCCGTTGATCACGTCGCTCTGATCGGGCTTCCAGTCACCGAGGCTGAAGGCGTGCGACACCACTCGGGTGCCGGGTTTGAGGGTGTCTAGAATCACCGGGCGCAGGCGCATGTTGACCGTGGAAAGCAGGTACATGGTCAGCACGTCGGCCTCGGAAATATCCTTCTGGAACAGGTCGCCCTGCTCGAAGGTGACCTTGTCGGTCACGCCCTCGCGCTCGGCGTTTCCCCTGGCTTCTCTGACGCGCTCGGGGTCCAGATCGATGCCGAGCGCGGCCTTGGCGCCGTGATCCTGCACTGCAGAGATGGCAATGCGACCGTCGCCCGAACCCAGATCGATGAGGTAGTCGTCCGGGCCGACTTCCGCCAGCTTGAGCATGTGCGCGACGACAGGCTCCGGCGTCGGTACGTAGGGCACGTCGAGACGCGGTGGTTGCTGGGCCTGCGCAGGGCCGATCAGCAGACCGGCCAGCAATCCGACGGGCAGGGTGAGGGAGGCGAAGCTGCGTAGGGATGGAACGCTCATCGGGAAGGGCTCCTCACGGGTGGCGGTTTTTTTCCGACTGGCGAGTGGGGCCTAGGTTCGTCTCGAGATGCGGCAGGATCGGGCAAGAATGCCCTTCAGACCCGTAGCCGCAACGCCTGCGGCTGTGTAACGGGATGTAATGCCGCGCTCGGCATTGCCAGTATCTGGCCGTGCAGGCACTGTAGGCGGGTTTTTCGCTTTGGTTGTTTTCGCATGCGCATCCTGCACACTTCCGACTGGCATCTGGGCCAGCATTTCATGGGCAAGACCCGTCAGGCCGAGCATCAGGCCTTCTGCGCCTGGTTGCTGGAACAGGTGCGCGGGCATGAAGTGGACGTGCTGTTGATTGCCGGCGACGTGTTCGACACCGGGGCGCCGCCCAGCTACGCCCGCGAGCAGTACTACCGGCTGGTCGTCGACCTGCGCGATGCCGGCTGTGCCCTGGTGGTGCTCGGCGGCAACCACGATTCGCCGGCCATGCTCGGCGAGAGCCGCAGCCTGCTGGCGCAACTGGGTACCCAGGTGGTGCCTGGCGTAGGTGTCGATCCGGCCGAGCAGGTGCTGGTGCTGCGTGATCGCACAGGCGTGCCGGGCGCGATTCTATGTGCCATCCCCTTCATCCGCCCGCGCGAGGTCATGGCCAGCCAGGCCGGGCAGAGCGCGCAGGACAAGCAGCAGTCGCTGCAGCAGGCCGTTGCCGAGCATTATCAGGCCTTGTACCAGCTGGCCCTGAGCCAGCGCGAGGCGCTTGGTTCGGCGTTGCCGATCATCGCCACCGGCCACCTCACCACGGTGGGCGCCAGTGCCAGCGAATCGGTGCGGGAAATCTACGTCGGCAGCCTGGAGGCCTTCCCCACCAGCGCCTTCCCGCCTGCGGATTACATCGCCCTCGGCCATATTCATCGCCCGCAGAAGGTCGGCGGCCTGGAGCACATCCGCTACAGCGGCTCGCCGATCGCGTTGTCCTTCGACGAGGCGCGCCAGCAGAAGGAGGTGCTGCTGCTGGACTTCGGTGCTGCCGCGCTGCAATCGATCACGCCATTGCCCGTACCGGTGTTCCAGCCCATGGCCAGCCTGCGCGGTTCGCTCAAGGAGCTGGCCGGTGCCATCGCTGCGGCCGCTGAACAGGGCACACCCGAGCGCCCGGTCTGGCTGGAAGTGCAGGTGAGCACCGACGACTACCTGAGTGACCTGCAAAGCCGCATCAACGCGCTCTGCGAAGGGCTGCCAGTGGACGTGCTGCGCATTCGCCGCGAGCGTGGCACGGCGACCGCCAGCTTGGCCAGCGAAGCGCGGGAGACGCTGGACGAACTGTCCGTGGAAGATGTCTTCTCACGCAGACTGCAACAGGAAACGCTGGATGAGGACGATAGCCAGCGGTTGCAAGAACTGTATCGGCAGGTACTGGAAGCGCTGCCGCAGGCTTAGAGGCCTGGCGCGCTTGCTCGCTGGCGCGCGACCTGTGCCGACACGCTCCTGACCCGGTTCATCCGCCACTCAACGCCAAGCGCAAGATGGCGAACCTGTTCCGATCAAATCGTCGCCTGAAAGCGGCGCGGGAAGTCGGGCCAGAATGACGGGCCAGTTTCCCTGCGTAGGCTCACTTATCCAAATCCGATGGAACAACGTCGAGAAGTCGACGTTCTGAATCAGTGTCGTTTCGCTACCGGAATACGGTAGCCGGAGCGGATCTTGAGGCCGACTTGATGCCGACAACTTGCTCCAGTCGAAGCAGGTTGAGCGCACTCATCCACAGCTTGATTCGGACGAGGAGTAGATAAATTGTGAAAGCAGCAGTCTACGATACACCCGGCGCCCCTAGTGTTCTGAAATACATCGATCTTCCAACACCCGCAATTGGACCCGGCGATGTGCTGATTTCCGTTGAGGCCATTTCGCTCGAGGGGGGTGACCTGATCAACCGTCGCTCTACACCGCCGCCCCATCCATCCTGGGTGGTCGGTTATGCGGCATCCGGCACTGTGATCGAGATCGGTGCGCAGGTCAGAAACCGCAAGGTCGGGGACAGGGTAGTCGCCTTCAGTATGCAGGGTTCGCATGCGGAACTCTGGTCTGTGCCGGAGTCACGAACCTGGCGCATACCCGATGAGTTGGATGCCTCGGATGCTGCAGTTGTCCCGATCTCCTTTGGAACCGCTTACCACTGTCTGTTCACGCGAGGCGCACTTGAACCGGGAGAGACGGTTCTCATCCAGGCGGCTGCCGGTGGAGTAGGGGTTGCAGCTCTTCAGCTCGCAGCACGATCGGGCGCGAGGGTTATCGCGGTAGCAAGCGGGGCACAGCGCCAGGATCGCCTGATCGAACTCGGCGCTGACCACGTAATAGACCGCGCTAACTGTGACGTGGTGGAAACCGTTCAGAAACTCACGGAGGGCGCAGGCGTCGACCTGGTGATCGATCCGGTTGGAAAGACTCTGCAGGCCTCCCTTTCCTGTCTCGCGCATGAGGGCCGTCTTGTCTTTGTCGGTAATGCGGGGGGCGGCAGCCTGACAGCTGACCTGTGGCCACCGATGCAGGCCAACCAGACACTCCTGGGCGTGTTCATGGGGACCCTTTTCGAGAGACCCTCCGTACGTTCGAGTGTTGACGACATGTTGAAAGGCATCGCTACGGGCAGTCTTCGCAGCGTCATCGAGCGAACTTTCAAGTTATCGGAGGTTGCCGCCGCCCATGAATATGCCGAGAAGGAGAAGCCGCTCGGGCGCATCGTCATCACACCGTGAAACCCGGTCTGAGCAGGAATTCGAACGCTCATTCACAGCGGTGAACCGCGCCTCTTCCCAGTTTTGCCCTGTCTGGCCAGTGCTGAAGCCGCTTCGTTGTGACCAATTGGGTTGACCGTTCCAGTTGCCGGGGCGTGGATTCGGCCCGCCTGCGCTCCTCCTTCCCCGCAGCCCTCAGGCCTCGTCTTGTGGTCTGTTCCGCTGCAGGCGTTCTATGCTGTGGATGATGGCCATTTGGCAGAGGTGCAAAGGTGCCGTTGTTGAATTCCTTGATACGTGCGCTGAACCCCCTGCACGGGGCGCCCGAGACGACTCGGCAGGCGTTCGTCAGCTGGTACCTGCAGGCGAAGATTCCGCAGATTCGCTACGTCGCATTCCTGACGATGGCGCTGTACCTGATCTATGCCGCCATCGAGCAGAACGTGGCGAGCGAGCAGGTATGGGCTCGTTTCATCGTGCACGGGCTGATGGTGCCCGGAGCGCTGCTGGCAGTTGGATTGTTGAGTTTTCAGCCGAGCCGCCAGCGCACCATGTTCGCCATTCTCATGGTGGCGCCCGTGTGTACGGCGGCAGCCAATCTCTATTTCAATTACGGCACACCGCTGTTCGTCCATTACGCACCGGAGATCTACCTCAACCTGATGTGGACCTTCGCCGTTTCCGGGCTCACCCTGCGTCAGGCCAGCGCAACGGCCTCGGCGTCGGTGCTGGTGATTCTCCTCGTCACTCTCGGCGATTCGCTGCAGCCGGGCATGCAGCGCCTGCACCTGATCTGGATTCTCGCCTCGTTCTCCTTCGGCCTGCTCAGCGCATTTCTGCTGGAAAAGGCATACAAACGCATGTTCCTGCATCAGGACAGCCTGGTCCTGAGCGCCAGCATCGACAGCCTGACCGGGTTGTGGAATCGCGCGCGTACCCTGCACTTTCTCGTCGAAGAAGCTGCACGGGCCAACCGCTACGGCACGCCGTTCTCGGTGGTGCTGATCGATATCGACCACTTCAAGACTGTCAACGACACGCACGGTCATGCGATTGGGGACAGCGTGCTGCGTCAATTCGCCGGATTGCTGCGCGACGGTGTGCGGGTCGTGGATAAAGTCGGCCGACTCGGCGGCGAAGAATTTCTCATCGTCCTCCCCGAGACCGATGCAGAGCATGCGATGCGGGCCGTGCAGGCGCTGCAGAAGCGCATCAACGGCTTTTCGTTCGACCGCGTTGAGCGCAACAGCGCAAGCTTCGGCATTGCCGAATACCGCACGGGTGAAAGCCTCGACAGCCTGATGGAGCGTGCGGATCAGGCCATGTACCGGGCCAAGGCCAATGGCCGCGACCGTATCGAGATCCTTTGAGTACAGACCTGAACCGGCCATGAGCCGCTCTGGTCGAAAGCGACTACCCCCATTGCTGTGGAGACCTTCATGCAAAGACCTGCGCATTTTCTTCTCGCGACTGCTGCCGTTTCCCTCTTGCTCACTGGCTGTGCGAAAGACTCCAGCGAGCAGGACGCCAGGCTGACCGAGCAATGGCTGGGGCGCTGGAACGGCCCGGAGGGCACCTATCTGGAGATCAGCGGTACGCCCGCCGACTACCGGCTGACCATCGCCAACCTCGACGGCCCGCGACGCTTCGTTGGCCGTGCGCAGGGAGCGAAGATCGTCTTCGTTCGCGATGGCGTAGTGGAGAGCATTCGTGCCACCGACGGTGAGGCCACTGGCATGAAATGGCTGCTGGACAAACAGAACTGCCTGACCGTGCGCAGCGGCGAGGGTTACTGCCGCGATTGAGCCGTTACGCCACACAGATATGCCAGAATGAACGCCTTCAACGGCTTACGACCTGTGCATGAAAATCCTCAGCCTGCGCCTCAAGAATCTCAACTCGCTCAAGGGCGAATGGAAGATCGATTTTGCCGCCGAGCCCTTCGCCGGCAGCGGCCTGTTCGCCATTACCGGACCGACCGGCGCGGGCAAGACCACACTGCTCGATGCCATATGCCTGGCCCTGTACCACCGCACACCGCGCATGAGCACGCTGTCGGCCAGCGGCAACGAGCTGATGACCCGGCACACCGCCGACTGCCTGGCCGAGGTGGAATTCGAGGTGAAAGGGCAGGGCTATCGCGCCTTCTGGAGCCAGCGCCGCGCGCGGGACAAGGTCGAGGGTGCATTGCAGGCGCCCAAGGTCGAGCTGGCGCGCATTGCCGACGGTGAAATCCTCACCGACAAGATTCGCGAGAAGGAACACCTTACCGCCGAGCTGACCGGCCTGGACTTCGAGCGTTTCACCAAATCCATGCTGCTGGCCCAGGGCGGCTTCGCGGCCTTCCTCGAGGCCAACGCCAACCAGCGTGCCGAGCTGCTGGAGGAACTGACCGGTACCGAGGTGTATGGACTGATCTCGCAGCAGGTCTACGAGCGCACCAAGGCGTCCGAGCAGGCGCTGAACCTGCTGAAAAGCCGTGCTCAGGGCATGGAGCTGCTGGACGAGGCGCAGCGCGCCGAATTGCAGGCCGAGCATCAGCGCCTGAACCAGGAGGAGGCGCCGCTGTTGGCGCAGCAACAGGCCCTGCAGGGCCAGCGCCGCTGGCGCGAAGCCCTGCAACAGGCCGAGCAGCAATGCGAGCGGGCGCGGCTGAGACTGGAGCAGGCGCAGCAGGCACGCAATGACGCTGCCGATGATTTGCAGCGCCTGGCCGCCAGTGAACCGGCCGCGCGCCTGCAGCCGTTGTATCAGAGCTGGCAACAGCTGCAGCAGGACCGGCAGCAGGCGCAGCAGGAGCTGGACGACCTGCAGGCGCAGCAGCGCCACAGCAGCGAGCGCGAACATCAGCAGCTCTGGCTGGCCAGCCGCTACGCTTGGCAATGCCTGAGCCTGCGCCAGAGCGAACAACAGCGTCTGACCGAGCAGCGTGACGCTCTGCAAGCACGCCTGAGCGATGCGCCACAGCGAGCGCGGTTGGGCGAGTTGCTAGGGGGCTGGCGTGCTCAGTTCGATCAGCGCGGGCAGCTGCTCATGCGGCAGCAGACGCTGCGCGAGAGCATGGCGCGGGAGCGCGAGCAGCTCGCTGCCTTGCAACAGCAGCGTGATCAGCTCGCCGCGCAGCAGACGGGCGCGGCGACGCGGCTGGAGCAGGCGCAAGCCCGCGAAGCCGGACAGCACAGCGAGCTGCAGGCATTGCTCGGCGCGGACGACGAGGCCGGGCTGCGGCAGCGCTGGCAGCAGCTGCAGGTGCAGGGAAGGGCGCTGGATCGCCTGGAGCAATTGGCGCAGAGCCGCGAGCAGACGGCCGAACAGATCGCCGAGCTGACCCCGCGCCTGGCGCAGCTGCAAACGCAGCACGCCGCCAAGAACGATGAAATCACCGGTCTGCGCGAGCGCTACAAGGTGCTCAAGCAGCAGGCCGCCGACAAGGAAAAGCTGCTGGAGCAGGAGCAGCGCATTCAGGATCTGGAAGCCTATCGTGCTCAGTTGCAGGCAGGTGAAGCCTGCCCGCTGTGCGGCTCGCACGAGCACCCGGCGGTCAGCCAGTATCAGGCGCTCAATGTCTCCGCCACGCGCCAGGCGCTGGAGCAGTGCCGCAGCGAGCTGGCGCAGCTGGAAAGCCAGGGCGGCACTCTGCGCGATGAGCTGACCCGTCTGGCCACGCAGATCGCCCAGCTGCAGCAGCAACTGGAGCAGGCCCAACAACTGGCCACTCAGCAGGAGGCGCAGTGGCGGCAGCAACTGGCCGAACAGGCCTTGCAGGTCGCCGATGGCGCCGCGCTGCGTCAGCTGCAGCGAGAGCACGAGCAGAGCGTGGTGCAACTGCAGGAGCGACTCGCAGCCGTCGAGCGCCAGCAGGCGCAGCTGGCACAGCTGCGTTATGCGCGTGAAGTAGCCGAGCGTACCCTGGCCGATACTCGGCAGCGCCAGGCGTTGCTGGCGCGCGATGAAGAAAACCTGCTGGCGCGTCAACGCGAACAGGGCGAGCGTCTGCAGGGGCTGGAGCAGGAACTGCGGCATCACGATCAGGCGCTGCTGACCAGTCTCGACGGCTTCGCCTCGGAGTTGCCGGCGCACGCCGACACCTGGCTGGCCGAGCAGGCCAGTGCCTGGCGCGACTGGCAGCAGGCCCAGGTGCAAGACCAACAGCTGCAGGAGCAGCTGCGCGAAATCCAGCGTCTGCTCGTCGAAACCGAGGCCCGGGCCGAGCAATGGCAGCAGCGCTGGCAGGGCGAACAGGCGCAGGCACTGATCGAGCCCGAGCCAGTGGCCCAGCCCGAGCAAGCCCTGCAAGGTGCCATCGACAGCCTGGCCAGCGCGCAGCGCGAAAGCGATGCCCTGCGTGGCCGGCAGCAGAGCCAGCAGAGCCTGCTGCAGCAACTGCAGCAGCGCCTGAGCGAAGCCGAGCAGCGCTGGCAGCGGGCGCTGGCGGCCAGCCCCTTCACTGACCTGCAGGCATTTCTCGCCGCGCTGCTGGACGAGGACGAGCGCGAGCGTCTGACGAGTTTGCAGGCGCGTCTGCAGCAAGCCCTTACCGAGGCGACGACGCTGCTGGCTGCCGCCGACGCGCAATGGCAGCAACTGAGCACGACGCGGCGGACCGAGCTGACGCTGGCCGAGCTGGACGAGCAGCTACAGGCGCTGCAGCTGGCCTTGCGCGAGCTGAGCCAGCGCCAGGGCGAGCTGCGCGCCCAGTTGCAGGCTGACGATGCGCGGCGCAGCAGCCAGCAGGCGCTGTTCGCCGAGATCGCTGCACAGGAGAGCGAGCACGCGTTGTGGCAGCAGCTCAACGGCCTGATCGGTTCGGCCGACGGCGCCAAGTTCCGCAAGTTCGCCCAGGGCCTGACCCTCGATCACCTGATCCATCTGGCCAATCGCCAACTGACCCGCCTGCACGGCCGCTACCAGTTGGCGCGCAAGAGCAGCGGCGAACTGGAGCTGGAGGTGTGCGACACCTGGCAGGCCGACGTGGCGCGCGACTGCCGCACGCTGTCCGGCGGTGAGAGCTTCCTGGTCAGCCTGGCGTTGGCCCTGGCGCTGTCGGATCTGGTCAGCCACAAGACCAGTATCGACTCGCTGTTTCTCGACGAGGGCTTCGGTACGCTCGATGGCGAAACCCTGGAAGTGGCGCTCGATGCCCTGGACAACCTCAACGCCAGCGGCAAGACCATCGGCGTGATCAGTCACGTCGAGGCGATGAAAGAACGCATCCCCGTACAGCTGCGGGTGCACAAGGGCGTCGGCCTCGGCTACAGCCGGCTCGACGCGCGTTTTGCGGTGAAGGAAGGAGCGTAGCGATGCTGATGCGAGCAAAGGATTCCACCCTGCTGGTGATCGACCTGCAAGAGCGGCTGCTGCCGGCGATCAACGGCGGCGCGGCGGTGGTCGAGCAGGCCGCCTGGCTGGTGCAGGTGGCGCAGCACCTGCAGGTGCCGGTGATCGCCACCGAGCAGTATCCCAAGGGCCTCGGCGCGACCGAGGCCGGCCTGCGTGCGCTGCTGCCGGGCGAGGGGCTGCGCGAGAAGATTCATTTCTCGGCGACTGGCGGGGCCGGGCTGTTCGATCTGCCGGGCGGCGAGCGCCGGCAGTTCATCGTCTGTGGCACGGAAACCCATGTCTGCGTGCTGCAGACCGTGCTCGGTCTGCTGGCGGCCGGGCGCGAGGTGTTCGTGGTGGACGAAGCCGTCGGCTCGCGCCGGCTGCGCGACAAGGCGTTGGGCCTGGCGCGCATGGAGCGCGCCGGGGCGGTTATCGTCTCGCGCGAAATGGTCGCCTTCGAGTGGCTCGAGCAGGCGGGGACGGAGGTGTTCCGCGAGGTCAGCAAGGGGTTTATTCGCTGAGTGAGCGGGGAATTTCGCGGCTGAAGCCGCTCCTACGGAACCATAGCCCGGATGCAAGCCGGGACTCGCGGCGGCAGGCCCCGGATTGCATCCGGGCTACGAGGTTTGCGGAGTCAACTGTCGTGGGAGGCGCTTTAGCGGCGATGGTTTGTCGCGGCTAAAGCCCCTCCCACGGTTTGCGGCGGTTTTCTAGGCTGGGCATTTCGCGGCTGAAGCCGCTCCTGCAGAACAACGCTGTAGGGCGGACTCAGGCGCCTCCCTGGCGCCAGGCGCAGCGCTGCCCGGCATCCTTGAAGGTCCAGGCCACCAGGCGGCTCTGCTTCTGTCCCTGGGACATGCCGAGGATGCGTACCTCCGCCGCGCCAGCACTGGCCAGCCAGCCTTGCAGCAACTCCACGTTGCTGCCCTTGGATACCAGGCTGCTGAACCACAGCACCTGCCTGGCTACCTGGGCGCTCTCGCTGGCCATGCGCTTGAGAAAGGTGGCCTCGCCGCCCGGGCACCACAGTTCGGCGGCCTGACCTCCGAAGTTGAGCACCGGCAGTTTGCGTCTGGGGTCGAGCTTGCCGAGGTTGCGCCATTTGCGTGTGCTGCCGCGAGTCGCCTCCTCGGCACTGGCATGGAAGGGCGGGTTGCACAAGGTCACATCGATGCGTTCGTCCGCCTGCAGCAGACCGAGGAAGATATGCTCGGCATTGGCCTGCTGGCGCAGCTCGATGCCCCCCGTCAGTTGCGGGTTGGCCGCCACGATGGCGCGCGCCGAGGCCAGCGCGGCCGGGGCGATATCGGCGCCGATGAAACGCCAGCCGTATTCACAGTGGCCGATCAGTGGGTAGATACAGTTGGCACCGACGCCGATGTCCAGCGCACGAATACCGGCACCACGGGGAATCTGCCCGTCATTGTCGGTTGCCAGCAAATCGGCGAGGTTGTGCAGGTAATCGGCGCGGCCGGGAATGGGCGGGCACAGGTAGCCATCGGGAATGTCCCAGTGGCGAATGCCGTAGTACTGCGCCAGCAGTGCGCGATTGAACACCTTGACCGCCGCCGGGTTGGCGAAGTCGATACTCGGCTTGCCATAGGGATTGGTGATGACAAACCGGCCCAGCTCGGGGTTGGCCTCGATCAGCGCAGGAAAGTCGTAGCGGCCCTGGTGACGGTTGCGTGGATGCAGCTCGCCCTTGGCCGGAGCGGTTTTCACGGCGGCGGAGGCGGGCTTGCGTGGGCGTTTCGGCGGCTGGGGCATGAACGGGTATCGGTGAGTCGGGCGCGGGATTTTCCCATAGTCGGGCCGGGCTTTGTAGGAGCGAGCTCTGCTCGCGAATTCGTTGACCTTCAGCGAAGCTGGCTGGTGGCAAAAGTTTCGCGAGCAGAGCTCGCTCCTACGCTCGATGATCTTCCGCGTTAAAGCGGAAAGATCAGCGGCACCAGCAGCACGCTGACCATCATCACCAGCAGGGTGAAGGGCACGCCGATGCGCACGAAGTCGCCGAAGCGGTATTGGCCGGGGCCGAGTACCAGGGTGTTCACCGGCGAGGAGATCGGCGTCATGAACGCTGCCGACGCCGCCAGTGCCACGGTCATGGCGAAGGGCAGCGGCGAGGCGCCCAGCGCCTGCGCCGTGGCGATGGCCACCGGGGCCATCAGTACCGCCGTGGCGGTGTTGGAGATGAACAGGCCGATCACCGCGGTGAGGACGAACAGGCTGGCCAGGATCAGATGCGGCCCGGCATCGCCCAGGCCGCCGACCAGTCCCTGCACGGCCAACTCGACGCCGCCGGTCTGCTGCAGCGCCTGGGCGAAAGGCAGCATGCCGACGATAAGGATCAGCGTCGGCCAGTGAATGGCGCGGTAGGCGCTGTCCAGATCGATGCAGCGAAACGCGCCCAGCAGCAGGCAGGCAATCAGCGCGGCCTGCACGTTGGGCACCAGCCCGCTGACCATCAAACCCACCATCACCGCCAGGCTGAGCAGCGCATAGGGCGCCTTGCGCGCGGCCGGCGCCACCTCGGCCACTTCCGCCGGCAGGCTGAGCACCAGAAAATCGCGGCTCAACCCCTGCAGGCGGTGGATGTCGCGCCAGGCGCCGGCCACCAGCAGGGTGTCGGAGGCCTTGAGTTTCTCGTCCACCAGCACGCCTTCCAGCGCCTGGCCCTGGCGGCGCAGGCCGACCACGTTGAGCTTGTGCCGCGAGCGAAAGCCCAGCTCCTGAATGGTCTTGCCGGGCAACTGCGATTCCGGCGGCAGCGCCACCTCGGCCAGGCCCAGTTCGTGGGCATGCAGGCTGAAATACGAATGCGGCAGCGGCATGGGCTCCAGCCCCAATGTCTGGTAGCTGCCGAGCAGGCCGATGGTGGGGCTGGCGATGTCCACCAGCAGCACGTCGCCCGGCTCCAGCAGGGTATTGCCGCTGGCCATCAGCAGCAGGGTGCGCAGGCGCTGGCGGCGTTCGATGGCGATGACATTGATGCCGTGGTCGCGGCGCAGTTGCAACTCGTTGAGCACCTGATTGGCCAGGGGCGAGTCGGTGCGCACCCGCAGGCGCCGCTCGCGTTCGCTCAGGCGATAGCGCTCGGCCAGGTCGGCCAGTGTCAGACGCGGCGGCTCGGCGTTGCCGTCGGCCTCATTGCGCACCAGCCAGCGGCGAGCGACCAGCATATAGCCAACGCCGAGCACCAGCACGGCCAGGCCGATGGGGGTAAAGGCGAAAAAGTCGAAGCCGTCCAGGCCGGCGCGACGCAGTTCGGCGTGCACCACCAGATTTGGCGGGGTGGCGACCAGCGTGAGCATGCCGCTGATCAGCCCGGCGAAAGCCAGCGGCATCATCAGCCGGCCTGGGGCGATGCGCAGGCGCGCAGCCACGCCCAGCACCACCGGGATGAAGATCGCCACCACGCCGGTCGAACTCATCACCGAACCCAGCCCGGCCACTGCCAGCATCAGCAGAACCAGCAGCCGCGTCTCGCTGCTGCCAGCCTTGGCCACCAACCAGTCGCCCAGGCGGTAGGCGATGCCGGTGCGCACCAGGCCATCGCCAATAATGAACAGCGCGGCAATCAGGATGACGTTGGGGTCGCTGAAACCGGCCAGGGTCTGCTGCAGGTCGAGCACGCCGGTCAGCGGCAGGGCGACCAGCACCAGCAGGGCCACCACGTCCATGCGCGGCTTGCCGATGATGAAGAGAGTGATGGCGCCGGCCAGCAGGCCGAGCACCCAGAGCAGGTCCGGATTCATCGCATATCCCATGAAGGGCGCCTCTAAAACTACCTGCGTTGTCATCACTGCGTTAAAAACAAGCTCGTGCGCGAGTCCGATCAAAATGCTCATTTACAGCTCGTAAAGTCGAGCGCGACTCCGACCGTTTTTCGCTTGCTTGACTCGCTGGCGCTCGCCCTTCGGGCCAGCCTTCGGCCGTTACTCCCGCTGGTCGTTGTGCCTTGTGCTGACTGCCTCGCCTAGGTTTTTAGAAGCGCTCTGAAGTAAAGGCGCGATTATCTCAGGGATAACCCAGCGTCGCCTTGATCTGCTGCAGGTTGGCGGCGATCCAGCGTTTGTTGATCGGCCCCCAGTCGTGAATCCGGTAGTGGCCGGCGTTGTTGCGCTCACCTTGGTTCTGCTCGAACTGGCAGTCGATATCCAGCTCGGACAGTGCGGCGAGGGTGTCCTGCGCGGTGCGCCGCGGCATGCCGGTGGCCTCCATCAGCGCGGGGACGCTGACGGCCTGGCCGCTGTCGATCAGCCAGGCTACGTAAAGGCGACGATAAAAGCTGGTGCGGGTCTTGCTCGTCTGCATGGCGACTCCCTGTACCTGTTGGTGTGCCGCCGCGGGTCAGGCGGCGAACAGCAGCATGTAGGTTGCAGCACCGGCCAGGTAGCCGGCGAAGGCCAGGCCGGTGATCTTCTTCAGATACCAGATGAAGTTGATCTTCTCCATGCCCATGGCCGCCACACCCGCAGCCGAGCCGATGATCAGGCAGCTGCCGCCCGTGCCGGCGCAGTAGGCGAGCATTTCCCAGAAGTTGCCGTTGACCACGAAGTTGCGCAGCCAGGGCAGTTCTTCCGCCGCAGCGGTAGCCAGCGTTTCGGGGCTGATCAGGGGATACATCTTCATGGCGCCGGCGACCATCGGCACGTTGTCCACCACGGCCGAGAGCATGCCGATGGAAATGGCGATGCTGTAGACGCTGCCCAGGCTGTCCTTGAGCAGCGTCGCCACCTGGATCAGGTGACCGGCGCTGGACAGTGCCGAGACCGCGAGCAGGATGCCAAGGAAGAACAGCACGCTGGTGATGTCGATTCGGCGCAGCACGCCGACCACCGACAGCGGGTCCTTCTCTTCGCTGTTCTTGCTGCGGTGGATGATTTCGGTGGTGATCCACAGCAGGCTGAGGCCGAACAGGATGCCCATGTACGGCGGCAGATGAGTGATGGTCTTGAAGATCGGCACGAAGACCAGCGCCCCCAGTCCGAGAGCGAACACCAGGTTGCGTTCGAATGGAGTGGTCGGGTCACGGCGGCTCTCGGCGCTTTCCTTGATGCGCGGTTCGGCTACGTCACCCTTGAGGACGAAGCTCATGATCAGCAGCGGCACCAGCAGGCAAACCAGGCTGGGCAGGAACAGGGCAGCGCTGATGCCGGTGGCGGTCACCTGATTGCCGATCCACAGCATGGTGGTGGTGACGTCGCCAATCGGCGACCAGGCGCCGCCAGCGTTGGCGGCGATGACCACGATTCCGGCGTAGAACCAGCGCTCGTGTCGGTCGGCGATCAGCTTGCGCAGCAGCGAGATCATCACGATGGTGGTGGCCAGGTTGTCCAGTGCGGCGGACAGGAAGAAGGTGATCAGCCCCACCAGCCACAGCAGGTGCACGCGCTTGTGCGTGCGAATGCGGTCGGTAATGACCTTGAAACCTTCGTGGGCGTCGATCAGCTCGACGATGGTCATGGCGCCCATGAGGAAGAACAGGATTTCGGAGATTTCACCCAGGTGGTGGCGCAGTTCCTCGACCACGTGATGAGTGTTGGTGCTGGCCCCGGCCGTGCCGGTTCCGAGCATCGGCAGAATGCTGTCCGCACCGAGTACCAGCAGGGTCCAGGCGATCACGGCCGTGAGCAGGGCTGAGGCTGCCTTGTCGATCTTTAACGGGTGCTCGAGTGCAATGCACAGGTAGCCGAGGACGAAGACGAGTGCCATCAACGCATACATGTTCGGAGTTCCGCTCTGATTCTTATTGGGGGGACATGCCGGGGGGATGCAGCCAGGCGGGTGAAGATGCCTGAAACAATTGGAAAAAGGGAAGATTTTTTATAGCGAAAAGGGCAAAGAGATGAACGCTTTGCTACCTATTGAGGAGGTTCGGGCCGGCGCACCGGCCGGCCCGAGGGTACAAGTTCAGAGGGCGGTTTGCCGCTTGGGTGGCAACAGGTAGGTGAGGGCGATGGCCAGCACCGGCATGATCAGGTTGAAAAAGCAGTACGGCAGGTAGCTCAGCGTGGCCACGCCCAGGGTGGCGGCCATGTAGGCGCCGCAGGTGTTCCAGGGCACCAGTACCGAGGTCAGGGTGCCGCCGTCTTCCAGTGCACGCGACAGGCTGGTCGGCGCCAGGCCGCGATTCTCGTACTCGGCGCGATACATGCGGCCCGGCAGCACCAGGGCGATGTATTGATCGGCGGTGATGATGTTGGCGCCGATGGTGGTGGTGATGGTGCTGGCAACCAGGCCGCTGTCACTGCGCACCATGCGCAGCGCACTCTGCAACAGGCGCTGCAACAGGCCGAGGCGTTCCAGCACGCCACCGAAGCACATGGCGCAGATGATCAGCCACACGGTGGTGAGCATGCTGCCCATGCCGCCCTTGGACAGCAGGCCATCGAGCTCGGCGTTGCCGCTGGCCGACTCGTAGCCGGCGAACAGCGCACTCCAGACGGTTTTCAACGGGGCCAGGGCGCCAGCTTGTGGGTCAGCCAGGCGCGCCATCACCTCCGGCTGAAACGCCACGGCGAATACCGCGCCGAGCAGGGCGGCGAGAAATACTGCAGGGAAGGCGGCCCACTGGCGCACCGCGAGCAGCAGCAGGAAGGCCACTGGCAGCAGCAGATGCCAGCCCAGGCGGAACTGCGCTTCCAGGGCCGCCAGTACCTCGGCGATACGCCCGGTATCGTGGCTCGCGCCGGCCTGCTGGCCAAGTACGAAGAAGATCACCAGTGCGATCAGCAGCGCCGGCGTGGTGGTACGCAGCATATTGCGGATATGCGCGAACAGGTCGGCGCCGGCAGACGCCGGGGCCAGATTGGTGGTGTCCGACAGCGGCGACAGCTTGTCGCCGAAGTAGGCACCGGAAATGATCGCGCCGGCGGTGACCGCCGGATCCAGGCCCAGGCCTGCCGCCACGCCCATCAGGCCGATGCCGAGGGTCCCGGCCACCGTCCACGAGCTGCCGATCGACAGCGCGGTGAGGGCGCAGATCAGGCAGCTGGTGACGTAGAAATACTCGGCGCTGATCAGTTTCAGGCCCAGCCAGATCATGGTCGGCACGGTGCCGGCGAGAATCCAGGTACCGATCAGCGCACCGACCGCCAGCAGGATCAGGTTGGCCTTCATGGCCATATGGATGCCGGCCAGTATGCCCTCCTCGATCTCGGCCCAGCGCAGGCCGTTCTTCAGCCCGATCAGGCCGGCGACGAAGGCGGCACTCATCAGGGCGATCTGGTTAGGGCCACTGGAGGAGCTGTCGCCGAACAGGTAGACGGAGAGGCTGAGGAGCACGACCAGCACGCCAATCGGTAGCAGCGCGTCGAGCAGGGAAGGGGAGCGGGTGGTCATGGGGAATACCGGAAAATCAGATGAGCCGTGGGAGGGGCTTCAGCCGCGGCTTTGCAGTTGAAGCTCGCGGCTGAAGCCCCTCCCACAAAAAACAAAACCCGCGCCGGTCAGGACGCGGGTCTTTCTGTGGCGCGCTGTGATCAGAGAGCCGCGATCTTGCCGCGCTGCTCGACCATCTTGGCCAGGGCCTGCTCGGCCTCGGCCAGCTTGGCGCGTTCCTTTTCCAGCACTTCGGCCGGGGCCTTGGCGACGAAGCCTTCATTGGCCAGTTTGCCACCGACGCGCTTGACCTCGCCGTCGAGGCGGGCGATCTCCTTGTCCAGGCGCGCCAGTTCGGCGTCCTTGTCAATCAGCCCGGCCATCGGCACCAGCACCTCCATCTCGCCGACCAGGGTGGTGGCGGACATCGGCGCTTCCTCACCGGCAGCCAGCACGCGCACGGATTCGAGCTTGGCCAGCTTGTTCAGCAGCGGCTCGAAGTCGGCCAGGCGACGCTGATCCTCGGCACTGGCGTTGGCGACGATGATGTCGATGCGCTTGGCCATGGAGATCTTCATCTCGCCACGGATCTGCCGTACGCCGAGCATCAGCTGCTTGACCCACTCGATGTCGCCTTCGGCGGCGGCGTCGATGCGGCTTTCATTGGCCACCGGCCAGGGTTGCAGCATCAGGGTGTCGCCCTGCACGCCGGCCTGGCCCTTGATGCGCTGCCAGATTTCTTCGGTGATGAAGGGCATGAACGGGTGAGCCAGGCGCAGGATGACTTCCAGCACCCGCACCAGGGTGCGACGGGTGCCGCGCTGGCGCTCGATCGGCGCGTTCTCGTCCCACAGCACCGGCTTGACCAGCTCCAGGTACCAGGCGCAGTACTGATCCCAGACGAACTCGTAGAGCGCCTGGGTGGCCAGGTCGAAGCGGAAGGCGTCGAGCTGGCGGGTGACTTCGGCCTCGGTGCGCTGCAATTGGCTGATGATCCAGCGATCCACCGAGGACAGCTCGACTTCTTCGCCATTCACGCCGGTGTCCTGGCCATCGGTGTTCTCGATGACGAAGTTGGCGGCGTTCCACAGCTTGTTGCAGAAGTTGCGGTAACCCTCGACGCGGCCCATGTCGAACTTCACGTCGCGGCCGGTGGTGGCCAGCGAGCAGAAGGTGAAGCGCAGGGCGTCAGTGCCGTAGCTGGCGATGCCTTCCGGGAACTCGGCCTTGGTCTGCTTGGCGATCTTCTCGGCCAGCTTGGGCTGCATCATGCCGCTGGTGCGTTTTTCCAGCAGCGCGTCCAGGGTGATGCCGTCGACGATATCCAGCGGGTCGAGCACGTTGCCCTTGGACTTGGACATCTTCTGCCCCTGGCCGTCGCGCACCAGGCCATGCACGTAGACGGTCTTGAACGGAATCTGTCCGGTCAGGTGAGTCGACAGCATGATCATCCGGGCGACCCAGAAGAAGATGATGTCGAAGCCGGTGACCAGCACGTCGGTGGGGTGGAAGGTCTTGAGGAAATCGGTCTGCTCGGGCCAGCCGAGGGTGGAGAAGGTCCACAGGCCGGAGCTGAACCAGGTGTCCAGCACGTCTTCGTCCTGGCGCAGGGCGACGCCTTCGAGGTTGTGCTTGGCGCGCACTTCCGCTTCGTCACGGCCGACGTAGACGTTGCCGGCCTCGTCGTACCAGGCCGGGATGCGGTGGCCCCACCACAGCTGGCGGCTGATGCACCAATCCTGAATGTCACGCATCCAGCTGAAGTACATGTTCTCGTACTGCTTGGGCACGAACTGGATCTCGCCGCTCTCGACCACGGCGATGGCTTTCTCGGCCAGCGGCTTGGTGGAGACGTACCACTGGTCGGTCAGCCAGGGTTCGATCACGGTGCCGGAACGGTCGCCCTTCGGCACCTTCAGCGCGTGATCTTCGATCTTTTCCAGCAGGCCGGCAGCCTCGAAGGCGGCGACGATCTGCTTGCGCGCCTCGAAGCGATCCAGCCCGGCGAACTGCGCCGGAATGCTCGCCTCGATCTGCTCGTTGACGCTGCCGTCGAGGTTGAACACCTGGGCCTGAGCCAGCACTGCGGCGTTCTTGTCGAAGATGTTGATCAGCGGCAGGTCGTGGCGCTTGCCCACTTCGTAGTCGTTGAAGTCGTGCGCCGGGGTGATCTTCACGCAGCCGGTGCCGAATTCCGGGTCGCAGTAGTCGTCGGCGATGATCGGGATGCGGCGGCCCAGCAGCGGCAGTTCGACGAAGCTGCCGATCAGCGCCTTGTAGCGCTCGTCTTCCGGGTGCACGGCCACAGCGCTGTCGCCGAGCATGGTTTCCGGGCGGGTGGTGGCGACGATCAGGTAGTCGTTGCCTTCGGCGGTCTTCTTGCCGTCGGCCAGCGGGTAGCGCAGGTTCCACAGCGAGCCTTTCTCGTCGTGGCTCTCCACCTCCAGATCAGAGATGGCGGTGTGGAACTTGGTGTCCCAGTTGACCAGGCGCTTGCCGCGGTAGATCAGGCCGTCTTCATGCAGGCGTACGAAGGCTTCCTTGACCGCTTCGGACAGGCCGTCGTCCATGGTGAAGCGCTCGCGCGACCAGTCCACCGAGCTGCCCAGGCGGCGGATCTGCCGGGTAATGGTGCCGCCGGACTGGTTCTTCCACTCCCAGACCTTCTCCAGAAACTTCTCGCGGCCCAGGTCGTGACGACCGATACCCTGTGCGGCGAGCTGACGCTCCACCACCATCTGGGTGGCGATACCGGCGTGGTCGGTGCCCGGCTGCCACAGAGTGTTGCGGCCCTGCATGCGGCGGAAGCGGATCAGCGCATCCATGATCGCGTTGTTGAAGCCGTGACCCATGTGCAGGCTGCCGGTGACGTTCGGCGGCGGGATCATGATGGTGTAAGGCTCACCGCTACCTTGTGGGGCGAAGTAGTTGTTCTGCTCCCAGGTCTGGTACCAGTTGGATTCGATGGCGTGCGGCTGGTAGGTCTTGTCCATGCGCGGCGGGACCCTTGTGACGGCTGATCGGAAAAGCCGGCAAGTATAACGGGGATGGAGCTTGCGGCGTAAGGGCTGCGCGTCAGAGGGCGATGGCGCGGCGCTGGGTGCAGACGCGCCGCGTGGGTTGGCGCGCGTCAGGGTTTGCGCGGCGGCAGCAGGCGCGGCAGGCGGGCTTCGAGGCGGCGTTTGAGTTCGGCCTCGATCTGCGGCACGAAGTCATCGATCACATCCTGCAGGATCAGTTGCGCCGCTGCGCGCAGTTCACCATTGAGGTGCTGCAGCTCGCGTGCGCTGTCATGCAGGCGCGGCTCGATACGCTCGCGCAGCGGGCTCGCGGACGGAGCCGTGCTGGCTGCGGGTGCCGTCGGTCCGAGAGCCTGCGAGGTCCTGGCCGCCTGCGTGGCGTGGAAGGGCGGTGGTGGGCCGGGCGGCGCGCTGACGATATCGGACAGCACCGGAATGCTGTCCGGGTCGAGCGAGTCGATCAGCAGCGGCGGTTCGGAACTGTCGTCACCCAGCAGCTCGCGAATCGACTCCAGGTCGTGCAGCAACTGAGCAGGTTTTTGCGGAGGCTTGGGAGTGTCCATGGCGGTCGGTGCGGCGGGCAAAAGGGCAGAAGTAGCCTGAATTGTGAGCGCCGACGGCCACTAAAGTTCGACGCGCTGCGGATCATACCCGCGCTGGCGGTAAGTGCGGAAATTCTCGCGACAGGCACTGAGTAACTCGGGTTGCTGGTTGACGATCTCGATGATGCGGGAGAAGCGCTCGACGTGTGGCGACAGGCTGCTGCCGAGGTTGATCAATACCCCTTGATCGGCGCTCGGGGCTTCGTCGATGCCCAGCACCACGGGCGACAGCGGTGCATCCTGGTGCAGATCGTGGGGCACGAAACGCTCGCCCTTGAAGCTCCAGAGCAGTTCATCGAGCTCGCCACACTGGGTCTCGTCACTGGCGCGTACGAACACCGGCAAACCAGCGTTCCAGGCCTTGAGCGCCAGTTGGCAGGCGGCGCGCAGGCGCCCCAGGGCGTCAGCGGAAGAGAGGACGTAGAACTCGATTCTGGGCATCAGGGGTTTCAATAGGTCAGGGAGTGATGGCTGGATGCTGTAGGAGCGGATTCATCCGCGATAACTCGCGAATTATCGCGGCTGAAGCCGCTCCTACACAGGCATGGCCCGGATGCCGGATCAGGCTTTAGCGCGGTCCAGCAGGTACTGGGTCAGCAGCGGGACCGGCCGGCCACTGCCACCTTTGTCCTTGCCGCCGCTGATCCAGGCGGTGCCGGCGACGTCCAGGTGCGCCCAGTGGAAGTTCTTGGCGAAGCGCGACAGGAAGCAGCCGGCGGTGATGGTGCCGGCCTTTGGCCCGCCGATGTTGGCGATGTCGGCGAAGGGGCTGTCCAGCTGTTCCTGGTACTCGTCGTACAGCGGCAGTTGCCAGGCACGGTCGTCGGCGGTTTCGCCGGCCTTGAGGATCTGCTTGATCAGCGTGTCGTTGTTGCCCATCAGGCCGGAGACGTTGCTGCCCAGGGCGACAATACAGGCACCGGTGAGGGTGGCCACGTCGATCACTGCCTGCGGTTTGAAACGCTCGGCGTAGGTCAGGGTGTCGCACAGCACCAGACGGCCTTCGGCGTCGGTGTTGAGAATCTCCACGGTCTGCCCGCTCATGGTGGTGACGATGTCACCCGGGCGGGTGGCGCGGCCGCTGGGCATGTTCTCGGCGCAGGCCAGCAGACACACCAGGTTGATCGGCAGCTGCAGTTCGAGCACGGCCTTGAGGGTGCCGAACACGCTAGCGGCACCGCACATGTCGTACTTCATCTCGTCCATGCCGGCAGCAGGCTTGATGCTGATACCGCCGGTGTCGAAGGTGATGCCCTTGCCGACCAGGGCGAAGGGTTTGTCGTCCTTCTTGCCGCCCTGGTAGTGCATGACGATCATCCGCGGCGGCTGCTCGCTGCCCTGAGCCACGGCGAGGAAAGCCCCGGCGCCAAGCTCCTTGAGCTTCTTCTCGTCAAGAATGTCGACCTTGAGGTTCTTGTGCGCCTTGCCCAGGGCCCTGGCCTCGTCCGCCAGATAGCTGGGGTGGCAGAGGTTCGGCGGCAGGTTGCCCAGATCCTTGGTGAAGGCGACGCCCGTAGCGATGGCACGTGCATGCTGCAGAGCGCGCTCGGCATCGGCCAGCTCCGCTTTGTCGACGGCCAGGATGATCTTCTTCAGCGCGCGCGGATCGGCCTTCTGGCTCTTGAACTGCTCGAACAGGTAGGTGCCGTCGGCCAGGGTTTCAACGATCAGGCGGGTCTTGCCGTAGGCGTCGCGGCCCTTGACCTTGAGTTCACCCAGGGCGAGCAGCGCGTCGCTGCCACCCAGGCCCTTGAGCACGCCGTGCACGCTTGCAACCAACTTGCGCAGTTGGCGGTCGGATAGGTCACCCTTGCCGCAGCCCACCAGCAGCACACGTTCTGCCTTGAGTCCCGGCAGGCTGTGCAGCAGCAGGGTCTGACCCGGCTTGCCGGCAATGTCGCCACGCTTGAGCACCGCGCTCAATGCGCCATTGCTGGCCTGGTCCACGGCCTTGGCCGCAATGCCGAGCTTGCGGCCCTCACCGATGGCGACCACCAGGGTGGCGGTTTTCAGGGTTTCCGGACGGGTGCTTTTGACGAGGAATTCCATAGTGAGCTGTCCCCAAGACAAAGAGTCGGGTTTGACGGATAATGGCCGCCATTTTTCGAGGGTCCACCCTAGGGTGGGCCGGCAAGTAGGTGCGGCTAGTTTGAGCGCTCGCGCCTGAGCCTGACAACCCTGGAGCGTCCGGTTTGATCGTCTTCCGTTATCTGTCCCGCGAAGTGCTGGTGACCCTCAGTGCGGTGAGTGCCGTACTGCTGGTGATCATCATGAGCGGTCGTTTCATCAAGTATCTGGCCCAGGCGGCGCAGGGCGTGCTCGACCCAGGTGTGCTGTTTCTGATCATGGGCTACCGCATTCCCGGTTTCCTGCAGCTGATCCTGCCGCTGGGCCTGTTCCTCGGTTTCCTGCTGGCCTACGGGCGCCTGTATCTGGACAGCGAGATGACCGTGCTCTCGGCCACTGGTGTCAGTCAGCAGCGCCTGACGGCCTACAGCATGGCGCCGGCATTGGTCATCGCATTGCTGGTGGGCTGGCTGAGCCTGGGGCTGGCGCCGCAAGGCGTGGCCGGTGTAGCGCGCATCCTCAACGAGCAGGATGCGCTGACCGAGCTCGATACCTTGGTGCCTGGGCGTTTCCAGTCGCTGCGCGATGGTTCGCGCGTGACTTATTCGCAGGAGCTATCGGCGGATCGCAGCGAGTTGCGTGGTGTGTTCATGTCGGAGAAGCGCTTCTCCAGCGATGGCGCGTCCGAGCGTGGCATCACCGTGCTGGTGGCTGAGAGCGGGCGCCAGGAAATCCAGGAAGATGGCAGCCGCTATCTGATTCTGGAAAATGGCTACCGCTATGACGGCGAGCCGGGCGAGGCGGATTATCGCGCCATCCAGTACGACACCTACGGCGTGCTGCTGCCCAAACCGGAGGTGGCCATCGAAGCCAGTGAGCGCGAGGCAACGCCGACCCGTGAGCTGCTGGGCAGCAGCGACCCGCGCATGCAGGCCGAGCTGCAGTGGCGTCTGTCGCTGCCCTTGCTGGTATTCATCGTCACCTTGCTGGCCGTGCCGCTGTCAAAGGTCAACCCGCGTCAGGGGCGCTTCCTCAAGCTGTTGCCGGCGATCTTCCTTTATATGGCTTATCTGGGGCTGCTGATCGCCGCGCGTGGCGCACTGGACAAGGGGCGTTTGCCCGCCGCGTTGGGGTTGTGGTGGGTACACGGCATTTTCCTCGCCATCGGCCTTGCGTTGCTGTACTGGGAGCGTTTGAGTCTGTGGTGGGCCAGCCGTCGTGCGTCGGAGGTGGCTCATGGCTAAGCTGGATCGCTACATCGGCGCCCAGGTGTTCTATGCCATTCTGGCGGTGCTGGGCGTCATCCTGGGCCTGGCGCTGCTGTTCGCCTTCATCGACGAGTTGGGCGACCTGAACAAGGGCGACTATGGTCTTGCCCAGGCGCTCTGGTACGTATTGCTGACGGCGCCGCGCCGCGCCTACGAGATGCTGCCGATGGCGGCGCTGATCGGCTGCCTGATCGGTCTCGGCACCCTGGCCAGCAACAGCGAGCTGACCATCATGCGCGCCGCTGGCGTGTCCATCGGGCGTATCGTCTGGGCGGTGATGAAACCCATGCTGGTGCTGATGCTGGCCGGCATTCTGATCGGCGAGTACGTTGCGCCGCTGACCGAGAACCAGGCCCAGGCCGACCGTGCGCTGGCGCAGGGCGGCGGTGCAGCGCAGAGTTCCAAGCGCGGCATGTGGCATCGTCAGGGGCAGGAGTACGTGCATATCAACGCCGTACAGCCAGGCGGTGTTCTGCTGGGGGTCACGCGCTACCGTTTCGACGGCGAGCGTCGCCTGCTTTCGGCCAGTTTCGCTCGCCGTGCTGAGTACCGCGACAATCACTGGATGCTGAGCAACGTGCAGACCACGCTGCTGCATGAAGACCGGTCCGAGGTGGTCAATCAGCGTGAGGAGCGCTGGGACATCGAACTCAATCCGGAGCTGCTCGGCACCGTGGTGATGGAGCCCGAGGCGCTGTCGGTGACCGGGCTGTGGCAGTACATCCACTATCTGGGTGAGCAGGGGTTGAACAACGCCCGCTACTGGCTGGCGTTCTGGACCAAGGTGTTGCAGCCGCTGGTGACCGCTGCCCTGGTGCTGATGGCGATCTCCTTCATCTTCGGCCCGCTGCGCTCGGTGACCCTGGGGCAGCGCGTGTTCACCGGTGTATTGGTCGGCTTCATTTTCCGTATCGCTCAGGACCTGCTGGGACCGTCCAGTCTGGTGTTCGGCTTTTCGCCGCTGCTGGCGGTGCTGGTGCCGGCTGGCATCTGCGCGCTGGCCGGCTTCTGGTTGCTACGGCGTGCCGGTTGAGCAAGATGTTGCGCCTATGAAAAAGCCGGTTCGATGAACCGGCTTTTTTGCATCTGCCGCGCGTTACTTCTTGTGGATGTTCTTCGGTAGTTGCACCACGCGGCTGTCGGAATAGATGTCATGCCAGGTACGGCCCTGCTTGTCCCACAGCAGCCAGAGAAATCCCAGGCCGGCGAACAGCCAGGAACCGATGGCGACCACGAAGCGCAGCAAGGCCTGCCACAGATCGATGGCGCTGCCGTCGGCGTTCTGAATGCGCAATCCCCAGGCCTGCATGCCCAGCGTCTGGCCGTTATGCGTCCAGAACTTGGCGAAGAAGGCGAACAGCGACAGCAGCACCAGGCTGGCGAGAATCGGGTCATGGTCCAGGGCGCCGGCTTCGGCCATCGCCAGCAGCGTATCGCCGCCATGAATCAGGCGCAGAATGCCCTGCTGGTAGATCAGGGTGACGACCATGATCAGTGCCACGCAGAGCAGGAAATCGTAGAAGAGGGCCGCCAGGCGACGAATCAGCCCGGCTGTGGGGAAGTCTCCCTGCGGGCGTAGCTGGTGTTTCGGCATGATGGGCTCGCTGTGACGAAAGTGCGCGCCATTCTAACCGTGACTTTTCCTCAGGCATAAAAAAACCCCTGATCGAGATCAGGGGTTCTTCAAAGCAGCGGCAATCAGCCCAGGATCTGAACCTGGTCGGCCTGCATGCCTTTTTGACCTTGCACAGCGATGAAGCTGACTTTCTGGCCTTCTTTCAGGCTCTTGAAGCCGTTACCTTCGATCGCGCGGAAGTGCACGAACAGATCCGGACCGCTTTCGGGAGTGATAAAACCAAAACCTTTCTCGTCGTTAAACCACTTGACGGTACCGTTCTGACGATTCGACATGTCTTTTTCCTTGAAACTAGAGTTGATGACAGCCTCCAAATAATAGAGGGCTGAGACTGGTTGCAAGGAGTAATAGAAGTCGAGCGGGATGTAGCGGATCTAGATGATCTGCTGCACCAGAGTCACGATTCACAGCGACCCATGCAAACAGTTCGATCACTCTACGCTAACTTTTGCGCAATTGCCAACCCCTGCCAGCAAGGTCGCCAGCCAGGTTTTACGGGGCCTGCCGCGGTGCCGGAAAAGTGTGTCGGCAACATGCAATTGCAACAATTGCCCAAGTTGCTAATGCCAATACGAAAAAGCCCGCAAGACCAATGTCTTGCGGGCTTCGAATCGTGGTGCCCCGGGGGAGACTCGAACTCCCACTCCTTTCGAAAACGGATTTTGAATCCGCCGCGTCTACCGATTCCGCCACCGGGGCACGATGGCGGCGCAGTATAGGGATGCACCTTGCGCCGGTCAATCGGCGACAGTGCCGTAATCGGCTATCGGCGCGTTCCTGTACTAACGGCCAATGGCAGCGATGATGGCATCGGGCTTTTATATCGCGGTTGCGGCTAGAATCGCGGCTGTCATCTGGATTGCCGATATGGCGCTTATATAAATGCCCCCGGGGTGATGCGGTCATGGGGAAAGGTGTGATCAATGGGTTATGCCGGGTGCTCGTTGCCGGCCTGCTACTTGTGCCGGTCTCTCGGGCCGAGACCTTGACCTATGCCGTTACCGACGAAAGCTGGGCGCCCTACTGGATAGTCGAGGAGGCGCGCGTCGGTGGCATTCTCCATGAGTTCATGCTTGCTCTGGATGAGCGCTTGCCGGAGCAGTTGCACGCCAGTCATCCATTGCCGCCGTTACGCACGCAGAAGCTTCTCCGCGAGGGGCAGTTGCAGATCGAGTGTTGCGTCAGCAAGAGCTGGCGCGGTGAGGCGGAGCAAGCGCAGGTCTCGTTGTGGACGGTACCGGTGCTGGAAACCGAGGAGATGCTGATCTTCCCGCCGGGCCGGGCATTTCCCTACAGCCGTATCGAGGATTTGCGCGGTCGTGCCATCGCCACGGTGCGTGGCTATGGCTATGCCGGTAGCGAGCACTTTCAGCGCAACGATGGTGCCGATGTTCGGGCGCTGATCTACCGCGTCGCTCAGGGGCGCAGTGAGGCCGGCATTCTCGATCGCCGCGAGTGGCGTTATCTGCAGCTAGTGGACGAGCAGCTTCGGGCCCCTCGCTGGCAGGTGGAGGAAGGCCCGACGATCCATCGCTCTCAGTTGCGTTTGCGGTTGCATCGAGATCAATTGGGGCGGCTGGAGGCGTTCAACGTCGCCATTCGCTCGTTGCGAAGAGATGGCACGCTGGCGCGGATCGTCGCCAAGTATGCGCCGCAGGCTCACGTGGTCGGACCAGGGGAAATCCGGTAAGCTTTGCCGCCCTGCAAAAATACCCCTCCGAATCGAATCATGCGTGTTGCCGATTTCCACTTCGATCTTCCCGAGTCGCTGATCGCCCGTCATCCCCTGGCCGAGCGCCGGGCCAGTCGTCTTTTGCAGCTGGACGGGCCAAGCGGGGCGCTGCGTCATGGCCAGTTCACCGATGTGCTGGAGCAACTGCGCCCCGGTGACCTGATGGTGTTCAACAACACCCGGGTGATTCCGGCGCGGCTGTTCGGCCAGAAGGCGTCCGGCGGCAAGCTGGAAGTGCTGGTGGAGCGCGTGCTCGATCAGCACCGGGTACTGGCTCATGTGCGCTCGAGCAAATCGCCCAAGCCGGGCTCGCAGATTCTTATCGAGGGCGGTGGCGAAGCCGAGATGGTCGCGCGCCACGATGCCCTGTTCGAGCTACGCTTCGCCGAACCGGTGCTGCCGCTGCTGGAGCGGGTCGGGCATATGCCGCTGCCGCCTTATATAGACAGACCGGATGAGGCGGCCGACCGCGAGCGTTATCAGACCGTCTACGCCGAAAAGGCGGGCGCGGTAGCGGCCCCCACCGCCGGTCTGCACTTCGATGACGAGCTGCTCGCGGCGATCCGCGCCAAAGGTGTGGAAACTGCGTTCGTGACGCTTCATGTCGGTGCCGGCACCTTCCAGCCGGTGCGGGTCGAGCGCATCGAAGACCACCACATGCACAGCGAGTGGCTGGAGGTCAGCCAGGACGTGGTCGATGCCGTGGCGGCCTGTCGCGCCCGTGGCGGTCGTGTGGTCGCCGTTGGCACCACCAGCGTGCGCTCCCTGGAAACCGCGGCGCAAAGTGGCGAGTTGAAGCCGTTCAGCGGCGATACCGACATCTTCATCTACCCGGGCCGACCCTTCCGTGTGGTCGACGCCCTGGTTACCAACTTCCACCTGCCCGAGTCGACCCTGCTGATGCTGGTGTCGGCCTTCGCCGGCTACGCCGAGACCATGGCCGCCTATCGCGCGGCGGTGGAGCAGGGCTATCGCTTCTTCAGTTACGGTGATGCCATGTTCATCACCCGCAACCCCGCCGCGCGCGGGCCCGAGGTTTGAGTATGTCGCGCACCTGTCGCATGTCCTTCGAGTTGCTGGCTACCGACGGCAAGGCCCGTCGCGGCCGCCTGACCTTCCCGCGTGGCGTGGTGGAAACGCCGGCCTTCATGCCGGTGGGCACCTACGGCACGGTCAAGGGCATGTTGCCGCGCGATGTCGAAGACATCGGCGCGCAGATCATCCTCGGCAACACCTTCCACCTATGGCTGCGGCCGGGCATGGAGGTGATCAGGAAACATGGCGACCTGCATGACTTCATGCAGTGGCAGGGGCCGATTCTCACCGACTCCGGCGGTTTCCAGGTGTTCAGCCTGGGGGCGATGCGCAAGATCAAGGAAGAGGGTGTGTACTTCGCCTCGCCGGTAGACGGCGCCAAGGTGTTCATGGGCCCGGAAGAATCGATGCAGGTGCAGCGTGACCTGGGCTCGGACATCGTGATGATCTTCGACGAATGCACGCCGTACCCGGCCGAGTTCGATGTGGCCAAGCGCTCCATGGAGCTGTCTTTGCGCTGGGCCAAGCGCTCCAAGACCGCCCATGGCGAGAGTACGGCGGCGCTGTTCGGTATCGTCCAGGGTGGCATGCACGAAGAGCTGCGCATGCGCTCGCTGGAGGGCTTGTGCGAGATCGGTTTCGACGGCCTGGCCATCGGCGGGTTGTCAGTCGGTGAGCCGAAGGAAGAGATGATCCGCGTGCTCGACTTCCTGCCGCCGCAGATGCCGGCCGACAAGCCGCGCTATCTGATGGGCGTGGGCAAGCCGGAAGACTTGGTCGAGGGCGTGCGCCGCGGCGTGGACATGTTCGACTGCGTGATGCCGACGCGTAATGCGCGCAACGGTCACCTGTTCGTCGATACCGGCGTGGTGAAGATCCGCAACGCGGTGCACAAGCTCGATGATTCGCCGCTGGACCCGACCTGCGACTGTTACACCTGCAAACACTTCTCGCGCGCTTACCTGCATCATCTGGACAAGTGCGGCGAAATGCTCGGTAGCATGCTCAATACCATCCATAACTTGCGGCATTATCAGCGGGTTATGGCTGGTTTGCGCGAGGCTATCGGACAGGGTACATTGGCCGCCTTTGTCGAAGCCTTCTATGCCAAACGCGGCCTTCCCGTGCCGCCTCTGGACTGATTTCCCGTACGTTTGAAGATCCTTTCCATTAGGAGTGTTACATGAGCTTTTTCATTCCCGCCGCCTACGCTGACACCGCGGCTGCCGGTCCTGCCGGCAGCGGTTTCGAGTGGGTTTTCCTGATCGGCTTCCTGGTCATCTTCTATCTGATGATCTGGCGTCCGCAGGCCAAGCGTGCCAAAGAGCACAAGAACCTGCTCGGCAGCCTGCAGAAGGGCGACGAAGTGGTCACCAGCGGTGGCATCGCTGGCAAGGTGTCCAAGGTTACCGACGATTTCGTGGTGATCGAGGTGTCCGACACTGTCGAGCTGAAGTTCCAGAAACAGGCCATCGCCGCCACCCTGCCCAAGGGCACGCTGAAAGCCATCTGATTCGGTTCTTTCTAGTTTTCATTCGACGGGGCGCTTTTAGCGCCCCGCGTCATAAGCGGGCGGCTCGTTAATGCTCAATAAATATCCTCTGTGGAAGTACCTGCTGATTCTGTCCGTACTGGCGATCGGTCTGGTCTATTCCATTCCCAATCTCTATCCAGATGATCCTGCCGTACAGATCAGCGGTGCCAGTTCGGCGCTGAGCATCGAGCAGACGGACGTCGACCGCGCCAGCAAGGCGCTGACCGATGCCGGCATTGCCGTCAAGGCTGCCAGCATCGACGAGCGTGGCCGTGGCGGCCTGATCCGTCTGACCAAGCAGGATGACCAGTTGCCGGCCAAGGACATCGTCCGCCGCACGCTGGGCGATGACTACGTAGTGGCGCTGAACCTGGCGCAAACCACCCCCGACTGGCTGCGCAGCCTGGGTGCGAGCCCGATGAAGCTCGGCCTGGACCTGTCCGGCGGTGTGCACTTCCTGCTGGAAGTCGACATGGACAAGGCGCTGGATGTGCGCCGCAAGGTCTACGAAGGCGAGATCAAGAGCCTGCTGCGCAAGGAGCGCGTACGCTACCGCAGCATGCCGGAAAGCAACGGTCGCATTCAGCTCGGCTTTGCCGACAGCGACACGCTGGAAAAAGCCCAGCGTCTGATCCGCAAGGATTACAACGATTTCGAGCTGACCACCGTCGAGCGCAATGGTCAGCAGATTCTGCAACTGGGTCTGACCCAGGCGAAGATTGCCGAGATTCGCGAATACTCCATTCGCCAGAACCTCACCACGGTACGTAACCGCGTCAACGAGCTTGGCGTGGCCGAGCCGCTGGTGCAGCGCCAGGGCGCCAACCGCATCGTGGTCGAGCTGCCGGGTGTGCAGGACACCGCCGAGGCCAAGCGTATCCTCGGCAAGACCGCCAACCTGGAGTTCCGTCTGCAGGCCGATCTCGATGCGCCGCGCGGTGCGACCGAGGCCTTCGGTTTCCGCGAGGAGGGCCGTCCGCCGGTGCAGCTCGAGCGTGAGCTGATCATCACCGGTGACCAGGTCACCGATGCGCAGGCCAGCTTCGACGAGAATGGCCGTCCGCAGGTGAACATTCGCCTCGACGGCCATGGCGGCGACCTGATGAACCGCGCTACGCGCAACAACGTCGGCCGCAGCATGGCGGTGATCTTCATCGAGCAGAAGCCGGTCACCCGCTACGTGCGGCAGACCGTCGACGGTGTCGAGCAGGAAGTCGCCGTTTCCTCGTTCGTCGAAGAGAAGAAAATCATCAGCCTGGCCACCATTCAGTCGGCACTGGGCAGCCAGTTCCGCATCACTGGCCTGAACGGCCAGGGTGAGTCCTCGGAACTGGCGCTGCTGCTGCGCGCCGGTGGCCTGGCGGCGCCGATGTACTTCGCCGAGGAACGCACCATCGGTCCGAGCCTGGGTGCCGAAAACATCGCCAAGGGTATCGCTTCGACCGAGTGGGCGATGCTCTTCGTGGCCGTCTTCATCATCGCCATCTATCGCTTCTTCGGGGTGCTGGCGACCGTTGCTCTGGCGTTCAATCTGGTGCTGCTGGTGGGCCTGATGTCGGCCATCGGCGCGACCCTGACCCTGCCAGGTATCGCCGGTATCGTGCTGACGCTGGGGATGGCGGTGGACGCCAACGTGCTGATCTTCTCGCGGATACGTGAAGAACTGGCCAATGGTTTGCCCGTGCAGCGCGCCCTGCATGAAGGCTTCGATCGTGCCTACTCGGCGATTCTCGACAGTAACCTGACCACCTTGCTGGTGGGCGGCATCCTGTTCGCCATGGGCACCGGACCGGTCAAAGGCTTCGCGGTGACCATGTCTCTGGGCATCATCACTTCGATGTTCACAGCCATCATGTTCACCCGAGGTCTGGTCAACCTGATCTTCGGTGGCCGCAACGTCAAGAAGCTGTGGATCTGAGGTGCAGCCATGATCAAATCAACCATTCGTTTCATGGCGATCCGCAATATCGCCTTCTCCATTACGGTCGTGCTGACGCTGATCGGTCTCGGGGCGCTGTTCACCAAGGGGCTTAATTTCGGCCTGGATTTCACTGGTGGCACCCTGATCGAGCTGCAGTACGAGCAACCAGCCAATCTCGATCTGATCAAGACCGAGCTGGGCCAGGCGGGTTACAACGATGCCGTGGTGCAGAGTTTCGGCGCCAGCACCGATGTGCTGGTACGCCTGGCTGGCGACGATCCCGACCTCGGCAATCAGGTCGCAACTGCGCTGCGCAAAGTCGATGAGGCGATGCGCTTTGAGGTCAAGCGCGTCGAGTTCGTCGGCCCGCAGGTAGGTGAGGAGCTGCGTGACCAGGGCGGTATCGCCATGCTCCTGGCGCTCGGCGGCATCCTGCTGTACCTGGCGTTCCGCTTCCAGTGGAAGTTCGGCGTTGGTGCCATCGCATCCTTGGTGCATGACGTGGTGATCACCCTGGGCGTGCTGGCGTTCTTTCAGATTCCGTTCGATCTGACCGTGCTGGCTGCCATCCTGGCGATGATCGGCTACTCGCTCAACGACACCATCATCATCTACGACCGTATCCGTGAGAACTTCCGTGTGCTGCGCAAGACCTCGCTGATCGACAACGTAGACATTTCGATCACCCAGACCTTGCTGCGTACCATCGCTACATCGTTGTCCACCGCCCTGGCGTTGTTGGCACTGCTGTTCTTCGGTGGTGACGTGCTGGCAGCCTTCGCCCTGACCTTGCTGGTGGGTGTTGTGGTGGGAACCTACTCGTCGGTCTATATCGGCGCCACGGTGCTGGTATGGCTTAAGCTCAGCGTGGAGGATCTGATTCCTCCGGTGGCGGAAGCCGAGGCGGACGACGGTCGCCCCTGATGATGTGACCGGCTTCAAGAAAGTCAGCGAAAGCCGCGGCAAGTCGAACTTGTCGCGGCTTTTTGCTGTCCTAGGCGAGGAGAAGGGCGCGAGTCGCCGAGCCTAGGAGACACATAAAATGAACAAGTCAATGTTGGTAGGTGCCGTACTGGGTGCTGTGGGTGTGACCGCTGGTGGTGCTGTGGCCACTTACAGTCTGGTTGATCGCGGTCCCGACTATGCCGAGGTGCTGGCGGTAACGCCGATCAACGAAACCGTGAAAACACCGCGTGAGGTGTGCAAGGACGTGACCGTTACCCGTCAGCGTCCGGTGCAGGATCAGCACCAGATCGCCGGCACTGCTATCGGCGCCATCGCCGGTGGTCTGCTGGGTAATCAGGTTGGCGGCGGCTCTGGCAAGAAGATCGCCACCGTGGCCGGTGCGGTCGGCGGTGGTTACGCCGGCAACAAGATTCAGGAGGGCATGCAGCAGCGTGACACCTACACCACCACTGAAACCCGCTGCAACACCGTGACCGATACCAGCGAGAAGCTGGTGGGCTACGACGTGAAGTATCAACTGGGCGAGAAGGTCGGCACCGTTCGCATGGACCGTGATCCGGGCAGCCGTATTCCGGTCAACAAGCAGGGCGAGCTGGTGCTGGTGCAGCAGACTCAGTGATAAATTCGAGTAATAAAAAAACGCCCCTCGGGGCGTTTTTTTATTACTCGATGAAAGCTCAGCGCTTCATCGAGGGTGCCAGGTGCGGCTGGATTGCGGTCAGCACGGCTTTGAAGCACTTGGTGTTGCCGGCCACGATCTGGCCCTTCTCGAGGAATTCATGGCTGCCGCTGAAATCGCTGACCAGGCCGCCAGCCTCCTGGATCAGCAGTGCGCCTGCCGCCATGTCCCACTCGGACAGGCCGAACTCCCAGAACGCGTCGAAACGGCCGGCCGCAACGTAAGCCAGGTCCAGGCTGGCAGCGCCTGCGCGGCGGATGCCGGCGGTCTGGCCAGTCAGGCTGCGGAACATGTTCAGGTAGTTGTCCAGGTGATCGAGCTGGCCGTCGCGGAACGGAAAGCCGGTGCCGAGCAGGGCGCCTTCCAGACTCTTGCGATTGCTCACGCGCAGGCGGCGGCCGTTGAGGGCGGCGCCACGACCGCGGCTGGCGGTAAATTCTTCCTGGCGAACCGGGTCGAGAACGATGGCATGCTCGAGACGACCGCGGTATTTGCAGGCGATGCTGATGGCGAAGTGCGGCACGCCGCGAACGAAGTTGGTGGTGCCGTCCAGCGGGTCGATGATCCACTGATAGTCGGCGCCTTCGCCGCTGCCTTCCAGTACCCCGCCTTCTTCGCCCAGGAAGCTGTGGGTCGGGTAGGCCTTGCGAATGGCCTGGACGATCATCAGTTCGGCGGCCTTGTCGACCTCAGTGACGTAATCCTTGGCATCCTTCTCGTCGACCGAGATGACATCCAGGCGCTCGATGGAGCGAAAGATCATTTCACCGGCGCTGCGAGCGGCGCGCAGGGCGATATTCAGCATGGGCTGCATGGGAGGTTCACCTGGGGCGTTAAAGAAAGCCGGCCATGTTAGCAGAAAACCGATATTGATGAAGCGCCGTCTGTGCCTTGCATGGCAATCACGCCATGCCTTGGGTAAGATCGTCGGCCCCTAATCGTTTCTGAGAGTGTCTGCGTTGCTGGACAATATTCGCGTCGTTCTGGTGGGTACCAGTCATCCGGGCAATATCGGCGGTGCCGCACGGGCGATGAAAAACATGGGGCTGTCACGCCTGGTACTGGTGGCTCCTGAGGATTTCCCCAGCGGAGATGCCGTCGCGCGTGCCTCTGGCGCCACCGATGTGCTGGACGCTGCGCAAGTGGTCGGTACGCTGGAAGAGGCCTTGGTTGGCTGCACGTTGGTCGTCGGAACCAGTGCGCGTGATCGGCGCATTCCCTGGCCGCTGCTCGATCCGCGCGAGTGCGGTGTGGCCAGCTGCGAGCAGGCTGCTGCCGGCGGCGAAGTGGCGTTGGTGTTTGGCCGCGAATATGCCGGCCTGACCAACGAGGAGCTGCAGCGATGTCAATACCACGTGCATATCCCGTCCAACCCGGAGTTCAGCTCGCTGAACCTGGCGGCGGCGGTGCAGGTGCTGGCCTATGAGGTGCGCATGGCCTGGCTGACGGCGCAGAATCTGCCGAGCAAGGTGGAGAAGCTGGAAACCACGGCGATGCTCAACTCCCAGGCGGCGACGGCGGATGAGCTCGAGTCTTTCTACGGCCATTTGCGCCGCGTGCTGGTGATGATCGGTTTTCTCGATCCGCAGAAGCCGCGGCACCTGATGACCCGCCTGCGTCGACTTTACGGGCGCAGTGCGGTGAGCAAGCTGGAAATGAATATCCTGCGCGGCATCCTTACCGAGACGGAGAAGGCCGTGCGTGGAGAGCCTCACAAGCAGGGGAAGTCTGATGTTTGAACGCATGCGAGAAGATATCCAGAGCGTTTTTCACCGTGATCCGGCGGCGCGCAATGCCTTCGAGGTGGTGACCTGCTACCCGGGGTTGCATGCCGTCTGGCTGCATCGAGTGGCTCATGCGCTGTGGCGTTCGGGGTGGAAGTGGCCGGCGCGCGTGGTATCGAATTTCGGACGCTGGATGACGGGGATCGAGATTCATCCGGGGGCGAAGATCGGCCGGCGCTTCTTCATCGACCACGGCATGGGCATCGTCATCGGTGAGACCGCCGAAATCGGCAATGATGTGACGCTGTATCAGGGGGTGACCCTGGGCGGCACCAGCTGGAACAAGGGCAAGCGCCACCCGACGCTGGAAGATGGCGTCGTCGTCGGGGCCGGTGCCAAGGTGCTGGGCCCGTTTACGGTCGGCGCCGGTGCCAAGATCGGCTCCAATGCCGTGGTGACCAAGGCGGTGCCGGCCGGCGCCACGGCGGTCGGCATTCCCGGCAAGATCATCGTCAAGTCCGATGACGAGCAGGAGGCCAAGCGTCAGGCCATGGCCGAGAAGATCGGCTTCGATGCCTATGGCGTCGGTCAGGACATGCCGGACCCGGTCGCGCGAGCCATCGGCCAGCTGCTCGATCATCTGCACGCGGTCGACGGGCGTCTGGAGGGGGTGTGCAAGGCGCTGACGGCATTGGGGAGCGACTATTGCGCCAAGGACCTGCCGAGCCTGCGCGACGAGGACTTCGCCGACGTATGCAAGGATCAGCAGTCGGGCGACAAGCCTGCTGCCTGATGCATGCAGGGGCGGCGTTTGCTATGATGCCGCCTCCTTTCGCGGTCAATCCCGAGTAAGTCAATCGGTCTTATAGTTGACTTAAATACTCGGGAATCGCATACTTCGTCGCAATTCAGTGATTCGTGGTAGAACCATGCGACTGACCACCAAAGGCCGTTACGCCGTTACCGCCATGCTCGATCTGGCGCTGCACGCGCAGCACGGTCCCGTTTCCCTGGCCGATATTTCCGAGCGGCAGGGCATTTCCCTGTCCTATCTCGAGCAACTGTTCGCCAAACTGCGCCGCGGCAACCTGGTTTCCAGTGTGCGTGGGCCCGGTGGTGGCTATCAGCTGTCGCGCGACATGCGCGGCATTCAGGTGGCGCAGGTGATCGATGCGGTCAATGAGTCCGTGGATGCCACGCGCTGCCAGGGGCAGGGCGATTGCCACTCTGGCGATACCTGTCTGACCCATCATTTGTGGTGCGATCTCAGTCAGCAAATTCATGAGTTCCTCAGTGGCATCAGTCTGGCCGATCTGGTCGTGCGCCGTGAGGTTCAGGAGGTCGCGTTGCGCCAGGATCAGCGTCGCTGCTCCGGCAGAAGCACTACGCCGCATTTGGATAAGATTGAAGCGTCTGCCATCGAGTGAGCAGGGCGTTTGCCTGATAGGAGAAACCAATGAAATTGCCCATTTACCTCGATTATTCCGCCACCACGCCGGTCGATCCGCGTGTCGCGCAGAAAATGAGCGAGTGCCTGCTGGTCGACGGTAACTTCGGCAACCCGGCGTCGCGCTCGCACGTATTCGGCTGGAAGGCCGAGGAGGCAGTGGAGAACGCGCGCCGTCAGGTCGCCGAGCTGGTCAATGCCGATCCGCGCGAAATCGTCTGGACCAGCGGCGCCACCGAATCCGACAACCTGGCGATCAAGGGCGTGGCGCACTTCTACGCCAGCAAGGGCAAGCACATCATTACCTCGAAGATCGAGCACAAGGCGGTGCTGGACACCACGCGTCAGCTCGAGCGTGAAGGCTTCGAAGTGACCTACCTGGAGCCCGGTGAGGATGGTCTGATCACGCCGGCCATGGTCGAAGCCGTGCTGCGTGACGACACCACCCTGGTGTCGCTGATGCACGTCAACAACGAAATCGGCACCATCAACGACATCGCTGCCATCGGCGAGCTGACCCGCTCCCGCGGCGTGCTGCTGCATGTCGATGCGGCGCAGTCCACCGGCAAGGTGGAGATCGACCTGGAGAAGATGAAGGTCGACCTGATGTCCTTCTCCGCGCACAAGACTTATGGCCCCAAAGGCGTTGGTGCTCTCTACGTGCGCCGCAAGCCGCGCGTGCGTCTGGAGGCGCAGACTCACGGTGGCGGTCACGAGCGCGGCATGCGCTCGGGTACCCTGGCCACTCACCAGTGTGTTGGCATGGGCGAGGCCTTCCGCATTGCCAAGGAAGAAATGGCGGCGGAGAACCAGCGCATCACCGCTCTGCGTGATCGTTTCTATCGCCAGCTGGAAAACATGGAAGAGCTGTACGTCAACGGCAGCCTGACTGCCCGCGTGCCGCACAATCTCAATCTGAGTTTCAACTACGTCGAGGGCGAGTCGCTGATCATGGCGCTCAAGGATCTCGCCGTATCGTCCGGTTCGGCCTGCACCTCGGCTTCTCTGGAGCCGTCCTACGTGCTGCGCGCCCTTGGCCGCAACGACGAGCTGGCGCATAGCTCGATCCGCTTCACCTTCGGTCGCTTCACCACCGAAGAAGAAGTCGACTACGCCGCTGCCAAGGTCCGCGAAGCCGTGGACAAGCTGCGCGAACTGTCGCCCCTGTGGGATATGTTCAAAGAAGGTGTCGACCTTTCCTCCGTGGAATGGGCAGCACACTGATAGCTGCCGAGGCGGATCGCTCAATTGGCGCTCCGCATGAAGAGCGGCACCTGATGAGAGAGGAAGTACAACATGGCTTACAGTGACAAGGTCATCGACCACTACGAAAACCCGCGCAACGTCGGCAAGCTGAATGCCGAGGACCCGGACGTCGGTACCGGCATGGTCGGCGCACCGGCCTGCGGCGACGTGATGCGTTTGCAGATCAAGGTCAGCGAAAGTGGCGTGATCGAAGACGCCAAGTTCAAGACCTACGGTTGCGGTTCGGCTATCGCCTCCAGCTCCCTCGCCACCGAGTGGATGAAGGGCAAGACCCTCGATGAGGCGGAAAGCATCAAGAATACCCAGCTTGCCGAAGAGCTGGCGCTGCCGCCGGTGAAGATTCACTGCTCCGTACTCGCCGAGGACGCCATCAAGGCCGCCGTTCGCGATTACAAGCAGAAGAAAGGCTTGCTCTGATACGAGGTTTGCAATGGCCATCACCATGTCTGAAGCAGCGGCCCGCCATGTGCAGCGCTCTCTCGAGGGGCGCGGCAAGGGCGAGGGCATTCGCCTCGGTGTGCGTACGACCGGTTGTTCCGGCCTGGCCTACGTGCTCGAGTTCGTCGATGAACTGGCGGCAGAGGATCAGGTATTCGAGAGCCATGGCGTCAAGGTGATCATCGATCCCAAGAGCCTGGTCTATCTCGATGGCACCGAGTTGGACTTCGTCAAGGAAGGCCTCAATGAGGGCTTCAAGTTCAATAACCCCAACGTGCGCGGCGAATGCGGTTGCGGCGAAAGCTTCAATGTTTGAGGCCCTGAATGGGTAACCCCTGTCATTTCGCCCTGTTCGAGCTGCAGCCGAGCTTTCGTCTGGATCTGGATCAGCTGGCCGCGCGTTATCGTGAGCTGGCTCGTCAGGTTCATCCGGATCGCTTCGCTGACGCCGGTGAGCGTGAGCAGCGCCTGGCGCTGGAGCGCTCTGCCTGCCTCAACGAGGCTTATCAGGTTCTGAAAACGCCGTCGCAGCGAGCGCGCTATCTGCTGGCCATGCGTGGCCCCGAGCTGCCGCTGGAAGTGACGGTGCAGGATCCGGATTTTCTTCTGCAGCAGATGCAACTGCGCGAAGAGTTGGAAGAACTGCAGGATGATGCTGATCTCGCCGGCGTCGCTGCGTTCAAGCGGCGCCTGAAAGCGGCGCAGGAGCAGCTCAACGAGAGCTTCGCAGCATGCTGGGACGACGATGCTCGCCGTGAAGAGGCCGAGCGCCTGATGCGCCGTATGCAGTTCCTCGACAAGCTCTCTCATGAAGTGCGCCAGTTAGAAGAGCGCCTCGACGATTAACCTGTAGGTTGCCGCGGCAGCCTGCCTGATGATTCAAGAAGACCATGGCCTTATTGCAGATCGCCGAGCCAGGACTGAGTCCGCAACCGCACCAGCGTCGGCTGGCAGTGGGAATCGACCTGGGCACCACCAATTCACTGGTTGCTGCGGTGCGCAGTGGCCTGGCTGAACCCCTGGCTGACGATGCCGGCAAGGTCATCCTGCCTTCTGCCGTGCGTTACCACGAAGCAAGTATCGAAGTCGGCGAATCGGCCAAGCGCGCCGCTGCCAGCGATCCATTCAATACCGTGCTGTCGGTCAAGCGCCTGATGGGCCGTGGTATCGCTGATGTTCATCAGCTTGGCGAGCAGTTGCCTTATCGCTTCGCGGCGGGCGAGTCGCATATGCCGTTCATCGAGACGGTGCAGGGTGCGAAGAGCCCGGTCGAGGTTTCTGCAGAAATTCTCAAGACGCTGCGTTTGCGTGCCGAGCAGACTCTGGGTGGCGAGCTGGTCGGTGCGGTGATTACCGTACCTGCCTACTTCGATGACGCTCAACGTCAGGCCACCAAGGATGCCGCGCGTCTTGCCGGTCTCACTGTTTTACGTCTGCTCAACGAGCCTACCGCTGCGGCTGTCGCCTATGGTCTGGATCAGAAGGCCGAAGGTGTGGTCGCGATCTACGATCTGGGTGGCGGCACCTTCGATATCTCCATCCTGCGCCTGACCGGCGGTGTGTTCGAAGTATTGGCGACTGGCGGCGACAGCGCGCTGGGTGGTGATGACTTCGATCACGCCATCGCCGACTGGATCATCCAGCAGGCCGGCATCTCCAGCGATCTCGATCCGGCGACCCAGCGTAGCCTGCTGCAGGCCGCCTGCGCAGCGAAGGAAGCGCTGACGGAGGCCGACAGCGTCGAGCTGAGCCATGGCGACTGGCGGGGATCGTTGTCGCGTCAGCAATTCGAGGCGCTGATCGAGCCGATGGTGGCGCGCAGCCTCAAAGCCTGCCGTCGCGCCGTTCGCGATTCGGGCGTCGAGCTGGAGGAGGTCAGTGCGGTGGTCATGGTCGGTGGCTCGACCCGCGTGCCGCGCGTACGTGAGGCGGTGGGCGAGCTGTTCGGGCGCGCGCCGCTGACCAATATCGACCCTGATCAGGTGGTGGCCATTGGCGCTGCGATCCAGGCCGATGCCCTGGCCGGCAACCAGCGTGGCGATGGCGAGGAGCTGTTGCTGCTGGACGTGATCCCTCTGTCGCTCGGTCTGGAAACCATGGGCGGGCTGATGGAGAAGGTGATTCCGCGCAACACCACCATTCCGGTGGCGCGTGCGCAGGAGTTCACCACCTACAAGGATGGCCAGACGGCCATGATGATTCATGTGCTGCAGGGCGAGCGCGAGCTGATCGCTGATTGCCGCTCCCTGGCACGTTTCGAGCTGCGCGGCATTCCACCCATGGTCGCCGGTGCGGCGAAGATTCGCGTGACCTTCCAGGTCGATGCCGACGGCCTGCTCAGTGTTGCGGCGCGCGAGCTGAGCTCCGGGATCGAGGCGAGCATTCAGGTCAAGCCGTCCTACGGTCTGACCGATGGCGAGATCGCCCGCATGCTGCAGGACTCCTTCCAGAACGCCGGCGACGACAAGGCCGCGCGCGTGCTACGTGAGCAGCAGGTCGATGCCCAGCGCCTGATCGAGGCGGTCGAAGGTGCCCTGGAGGCCGATGGCGAGCGCTTGCTGGATGCCGAGGAGCGCGAGGTCATCGAGCTGCAGGTGCAGGAGTTGCGCGATCTGCTGGCCGGCAGCGACGGCCTGGCCATCGAGCGCCAGACCAAGCGCCTGTCGCAGGTCACCGATGCATTCGCTGCCAGGCGCCTGGATTCGACGGTTAAAGCCGCGCTGGCCGGGCGCAATCTGAACGAGATCGAGGAATAATTGATGCCGCAGGTAATTTTTCTGCCCCACGAGCGATTCTGCCCGGATGGTCTGGTGGTCGAGGCCGAACCCGGTATTTCCATCCTCGAGCTGGCCCATGAGCACCATATCGAGATGGAAAGCGCCTGCGGTGGCGTGTGTGCCTGCACCACCTGTCACTGCATCGTACGCGAGGGCTTCGATTCGCTAAACGAGGCTGACGAGCTGGAAGAGGACTATCTGGACAAGGCCTGGGGGCTGGAGGCCCAGTCGCGCCTGGCCTGCCAGGCTATCGTCGGTGAGGAAGACCTTACCGTCGAAATTCCCAAGTATTCGCTCAATCATGCGGCCGAAGCGCCGCATTAAGTCCAGGAGGCATCTGTCATGAGTCTGAAATGGGCCGATGTACTGGACATCGCCATCGAGCTGAGCGAGCAGAAGCCGGATGTCGATCCGCGCTACGTGAACTTCGTCGATCTGCATCGCTGGGTAGTAGCGCTGCCGCAGTTCTCCGATGACCCGCAACGCGGCGGTGAGAAGGTGCTGGAAGCGATCCAGGCCGCCTGGATCGAAGAGCTCGATTGAAACAGGCGCTTACGGCGCCTGCCCTACGCTTTTAACCTGAACCCGCGTATAATTCGCGGGTTTAATTTTTCGCTTTAACCCTAAAGTTTCTGGAGCTTCACATGGCTGTTCAACGTACTTTCTCCATCATCAAGCCTGACGCCGTTGCCAAGAACGTCATCGGTGAGATCACCACCCGTTTCGAAAAGGCCGGTCTGCGCGTCGTCGCTTCGAAGATGGTGCAACTGTCCGAGCGCGAAGCTGCCGGTTTCTACGCTGAGCACAGCGAGCGCGGCTTCTTCAAGGATCTGGTTGCCTTCATGACTTCCGGTCCGGTCATCGTTCAGGTTCTGGAAGGCGAGAACGCCGTTGCCAAGAACCGCGAACTGATGGGCGCCACCAACCCGAAAGAAGCTGCTGCCGGCACCATCCGTGCTGACTTCGCCGTTTCCATCGACGAGAACGCCGTTCACGGTTCGGACTCCGAAGCTTCCGCTGCGCGCGAGATCGCTTATTTCTTCTCCGCCACCGAGCTGTGCGCGCGCATTCGCTGATTGGCGAATGAAGCGAGGGTGAAGCCATGACCAATACCACCGGCAAGATCAACCTGCTGGGCCTGACCCAGCCGGAAATGGAACAGTTCTTCGAGTCCATCGGCGAGAAGCGCTTCCGTGCCGGCCAGGTGATGAAGTGGATTCACCACTTTGGCGTCGATGATTTCGCCGCCATGACGAACGTCGGCAAGGCCTTGCGCGAGAAGCTCGAGGCCTCTGCCGAGATTCGCGGCCCGGAAGTGGTCAGCGAAAATATTTCTGCCGATGGCACGCGCAAGTGGGTGGTGCGTGTGGCGTCGGGCAGCTGCGTGGAAACCGTGTATATCCCGCAGAACGGCCGCGGCACCCTGTGCGTGTCGTCGCAGGCCGGTTGTGCCCTGGATTGCAGTTTCTGTTCCACCGGCAAACAGGGTTTCAACAGCGATCTGACCAGCGCCGAGATCATCGGCCAGGTATGGATTGCCAACAAATCCTTCGGCAGCGTGCCGGCGAAGATCGATCGCGCCATCACCAATGTGGTGATGATGGGCATGGGCGAGCCACTGCTGAACTTCGACAACGTCGTATCCGCCATGCAGATCATGATGGACGACCTCGGCTACGGCATCTCCAAGCGCAAGGTGACGCTGTCCACCTCCGGCGTGGTGCCGATGATCGACAAGCTGGCCGAAGTCATCGACGTGTCCCTGGCCCTGTCGCTGCACGCGCCGAACGATGAGTTGCGCAATCAGCTGGTGCCGATCAACAAGAAGTATCCGCTGGACATGCTGCTGGCGGCTTGCAAGCGCTATATATCCAAGCTGGGCGAGAAGCGCGTGCTGACCATCGAGTACACCTTGCTCAAGGGCGTCAACGATCAGCCCGAGCACGCTGAGCAGATGGTCGCACTTCTGGCCGATGTGCCTTGCAAGATCAATCTGATTCCGTTTAATCCCTTCCCCTTCTCGGGGTACGAGCGGCCGAGCAATAACGCCATTCGCCGCTTCCAGGACCTGTTGCACAAGGCCGGGCATAACGTCACGGTACGCACCACCCGTGGTGACGATATCGACGCTGCCTGTGGCCAGCTGGTCGGCCAGGTCATGGACCGTACTCGGCGCAGCGAGCGTTACATTGCCGTGCGCCAGCTGGGCAGCGAGGCACCAGAGCCTCGTACTGCCGCCAATCGAAATTGAAGAGAGGATGCCTATGACCTTGCGCCCTGCGCTGTTATTGCTCGTTGCCAGTCTGCTCGGTGGGTGTGTGACCACTGGCGATGTCGACCCCATGCGTACGGCGAAAGGGCGTGACCAGGCACGCGACGCTTATGTTCAGTTAGGCATCGCCTACATCCAGCAGGGCGATACACAGCTCGCCAAGGTGCCGCTGAAGAATGCCCTCGAACTGGATTCGTCCAATGCCGACGCGCATGCCGCTCTGGCCATGGCCTTTCAGTTGGAAATGGAGCCGAAACTGGCCGACGAGCATTTTCGCAAGGCGCTGTCCCAGCGGCCAACGGATGCCCGTCTGCTGAACAATTACGGCGGCTTCCTGTTCGAGCAAAAGCGCTATCAGGAGGCCATGAGCACCTACCTCAAGGCCGCCGAGGACAATCTCTACCCGGAACGTTCCCGTGTGTTCGAGAACCTGGGCATGACGGCTCTGCAACTTGGCCAGCGTGAGCAGGCCAAAGAGTATTTCCAGCGGGCCTTGCGTCTGAGCAGCCGCCAGCCACGCGCCATGCTGGAAATGGCCGCGCTGTCCTTCGAGGACAAAGAATACGTGCCGGCCCGTCGTTACTACGAAAGCTATAGCGAAATGGCACCGCAGAACGCACGCAGCCTGCTTCTGGGGGCGCGCCTGGCCGAGATATTCGAGGACCGTGACCAGGCGGCCAGCCTGGGACTGCAACTGCGGCGCCTGTATCCGGCTTCTCAGGAATATCAGCAATATGTTTCGGGGCAACGATGAAAGCGGCGGATAGTGAAGTGAACCAGCCGATGCCGAGCAACCCGGGCGATAGCCTGCGTCAGGCCCGTGAGCTCAAGGGCTGGAGTGTCGCCGAGGTGGCGGCGCAGCTCAATCTGACTCCTCAGCGTCTCGCCCAGCTCGAGGCGGGGGCTTTCGACAAGCTGCCGGGGACCACCTTCGCCCGTGGTTACATTCGTGCCTATGCCAAGCTGCTCGAAATGGACCAGAACCGCCTGGTCATGGAGTTCGACCAGTTCACCGGTACCGATGCCACTGGTAGCAGTGTGCATGCTCTGGGGCGTATCGAAGAACCTGTACGTTATTCGCAAAGTATTCTGCGCCTGGTCAGCTTCCTGTTGTTGCTGGCGTTGATCGGTGGCGGTTTTGTCTGGTGGCAGGATCAGGGGCGTCCAGTCACCAGCCTGGCTGATCTGGGGCTCGAGCATGTGGAAGTCGAAGGCGCCGATGGCGCTACTCAGGTGCACTCGCTGGCCGAGCCGGAAGACCAGGCTGTGGTAGCGGCCCAGGGCGGCGAGCAGACCAGCCCGTTGTTGCTGCCAACGGAGCCGGGCGAAGCTCCGGAAGAAACCGCTACCGCCGAACAGCCTGCTGCAGAGTCCGGCGCGGCTGAGGGCGATACAGCTGACGCAGGAGCCGAGGCTCCGGTCGCTCCCGAACAGGATCAACCTGCTGTGACCGCCACCGCGCCGGCCCCCGTCGCCGAGCCCGCCGCACCTGCTGCGGTGCCTGCCGGTCAAGGTGCGCTGAAGGTGCAGTTCACCGCCGATTGCTGGACGCAGGTGACCGATGCCGATGGCAAGGTCCTGCTCAGCGCACTCAAGCGTAGTGGTGAGCGTATCGAACTGACCGGCAAGGCGCCGCTGAAGTTGCACCTGGGCTTTGCTCGTGGCGCTCAGGTGACCTACAACGGCGAAAGCGTTGACGTCACGCCGCATATCTCTGGCGAAACCGCGCGCCTGACACTGGGGATGTAAAGCATGCATTGCGAATCGCCGATCAAGCGCCGACTGTCGCGCAAGATCTGGGTTGGCTCGGTACCGGTAGGCGGCGATGCGCCGATTGCCGTACAGAGCATGACCAACACCGACACCAACGATGTGGCCGCCACCGTGGCGCAGATCCGTCGTCTGGAAGATGCCGGTGCCGACATCGTGCGCGTGTCCGTACCGGACATGGACGCCGCCGAGGCCTTCGGCCGCATCAAGCAGCAGGTGCGCGTACCGCTGGTGGCCGACATTCACTTCGACTACCAGATCGCCCTGCGCGTGGCCGAGCTGGGCGTCGACTGCCTGCGCATCAACCCGGGCAACATCGGCCGCGAGGATCGCGTCAAGGCGGTGGTCGAGGCTGCACGCGACAAGGGCATCCCGATCCGCATCGGCGTCAACGCCGGCTCCCTGGAAAAGGACCTGCAGAAGAAGTACGGCGAGCCGACGCCCGAGGCCTTGGTCGAGTCCGCCTTGCGCCACGTCGAGCACCTCGATCGCCTGAACTTCCCTGACTTCAAGGTCAGCGTGAAGGCCTCCGATGTGTTCATGGCCGTCGAGGCCTATCGCCTGTTGGCCAAGCAGATCGAGCAACCGCTACACCTGGGCATCACCGAAGCCGGTGGCCTGCGCTCCGGTACCGTGAAGTCGGCGGTTGGCCTGGGCATGCTGCTGGCCGAGGGCATTGGCGATACCATCCGTATCTCCCTGGCTGCTGATCCGGTGGAGGAGATCAAGGTCGGTTTCGACATTCTCAAGTCGCTGCGCCTGCGTTCGCGCGGCATCAACTTCATCGCCTGCCCGAGCTGCTCGCGGCAGAACTTCGATGTGGTCAAGACCATGAACGAGCTGGAAGCTCGCGTCGAGGACCTGCTGGTGCCGCTGGACGTGGCCGTGATCGGCTGCGTGGTCAACGGCCCCGGCGAAGCCAAGGAGGCGCATATCGGCCTCACTGGCGGTAGCCCGAACAACCTGGTCTACATCGACGGCAAACCGGCCTCGAAGCTGACCAACGAAAATCTGGTGGACGAGCTGGAAAAGCTCATCCGCGACAAGGCTGCCGAAAAGGTCGCCGCCGATGCCGCCGTGATCGTGCGCGGCTGATCCGTGCTTTAAGGAAAACAATTGAGCAAGTCCCTGCAAGCCATTCGTGGCATGAACGACATCCTGCCGGAGCAGACGCCTGCCTGGCGCTACCTGGAAAGCACCTTGGTCAGCCTGCTCGATGGCTATGGCTACAAGGAGATCCGCCTGCCCATCGTCGAGTACACCGAGCTGTTTGCCCGCGGTATCGGCGAAGGCACCGACGTGGTCGACAAGGAAATGTACACCTTCCTCGACCGCAACGAAGAGTCGCTGACCCTGCGCCCTGAAGGCACTGCCGGCTGCGTGCGCGCCGTGCTCGAGCATGGCCTGAGCGGCGGTGGTCAGGTGCAGAAACTGTGGTACGCCGGCCCCATGTTCCGCTACGAGAAGCCGCAGAAGGGTCGCTACCGCCAGTTCCATCAGGTCGGGGTGGAAGCCTTCAACCTGCCGGGGCCGGATGTCGACGCCGAACTGATCGTGCTCACCTGGCGTCTGTGGAAGCAGCTCGGCCTGGCCGATGCCGTGACCCTGCAGCTCAACAGTCTGGGCTCCAGCGAGGCACGCGCTGCCTATCGCGACGCTCTGGTGGCCTACCTGCAGGAGCGCTTCGACCAGCTTGACGAAGACAGTCAGCGCCGACTGACCACCAACCCGCTGCGCATCCTCGACAGCAAGAACGAGGCGACTCAGGCCGTGCTGGTCGGTGCGCCGACCTTGGGCGACTACCTCGACGAGGAGTCGCGTCTGCACTTCGAGGGCGTCAAGGCGCGTTTGGACGCTGCAGGTATTCGCTATCAGATCAACCACAAGCTGGTGCGCGGTCTGGATTACTACAACCGCACCGTGTTCGAGTGGGTCACCAACAAGCTCGGCGCTCAGGGTACGGTGTGCGCCGGTGGCCGCTACGACGGACTGGTGGCGCAGCTGGGTGGCAAGGCCACGCCGGGTGTCGGCTTCGCCATGGGCGTCGAGCGCCTGGTGCTGCTGCTGGAAACCCTGGACTTGTTGCCGGCCGAGCTCAACCGCGCCGCCGATGTCTACGTCTGCGCCTTTGGCGAGGCGGCGGAGCTGGCGGCGCTGACTCTGGTGGAGCGTCTGCGCGACGAGCTGCCGGGGCTGCGCCTGTTGCTCAATAGCGGTGGCGGCAGTTTCAAGAGCCAGTTCAAGAAGGCCGACAAGAGTGGCGCGCGCTATGCGCTGATTCTGGGGGACGACGAATTGGCAGGGCGCGTGGTAGGTTGCAAGCCGCTGCGCGACGACAGTGAACAACAAAGCGTTGCCTGGGATGCTCTGGCTGAGCATCTGGCCGCCTGCCAGCAGGCCTGAGCAGGCTCTCGATTAGGAGTACGGGGTTAGACATGCAGACCGAAGACGAACAGATCGCGCAAATCAAGGACTGGTGGGATCGCAACGGCAAGCCTTTGCTGGCCGGCGGCGTATTGGCGCTGGTGGCTGTATTCGGCTGGCAGGGCTGGCAGAAGTACCAGGACAATCAGGCGCAAGGCGCTTCGGTGCTCTACCAGCAATTGCTGGAAACCGCGCTGGATCCGGCTGGCAAGCCCGATGCCGCGAAAGTCGCCGAACTGGCCGGCAAGCTCGACAGCGAGTTTGGCGGTACTCACTATGCGCAGTATGGCAGCCTGTTCGTCGCCAAGGTCGCGGTCGAAGCCAATCGTCTCGACGATGCCGCCGCTGCTCTGCAGCGCGTACTCGACAAGCCGGCCGATGCCACGCTCGGCGAACTGGCGCGTCAGCGTCTGGCGCGTGTCCTGGCTGCTCAGGACAAGGCCGATGATGCGCTCAAGCTGCTCGATGCCAAGGTCGAGGATGCCTACCTCGCCAGCCGCGAAGAACTCAAGGGCGACCTGCTGGCTCAGCTGGGTCGCAGCGATGACGCGCACGCTGCCTACCAGAAGGCCAAGGATGCGCTGGCCGAAGACGCCGCCGTTGGCGGTCTGCAGATGAAGCTGGACGACCTGGCAAAAGGGGATGCGTGACGTGATGCGTTGGAAGAATGCCGCACTGCTGGCTCTGGCCGTTCTGGCCGTGGGTTGCAGCAGCAATAGCAAGAAGGAACTGCCGCCCGCCGAACTGGCCAAGTTCGACGCTGAAGTCGAGCTGCGCACCGAATGGAGCCGCTCCGTTGGAGATGGTCAGGGCGAAACCTTCAACATGCTGGTACCGGCCATCGATGGCGAGGTGATCTACGCCGCCGACGTCGAGGGTCTGGTCATGGCCATGGACCGCACCAGCGGCAAGGTCATCTGGCGCAAGAAGCTCGACATCCCGGTTTCCGGTGCCATCGGCGTTGGCTACGGCCAGGTACTGCTGGGTACGCTCAAGGGCGAAGTGATCGCGCTGGACGCCAGCGACGGCGAAGAGCAATGGCGTTCACGCGTGACCAGCGAAGTGCTGGCTGCGCCGGCCACCAATGGCGATATCGTCGTGGTGCAGACCCAGGACGACCGCCTGATCGCCTTCGATGCCAGCACCGGCAGCCAGCGCTGGATCGTCGAGAACACCCCGGCCGTACTGACCCTGCGTGGTACCGGCGCGCCGCTGGTGACCAACCGCCTGGTAGTCGCCGGTCTGTCCAGCGGCAAAGTGATTGCGGTCGACGCCCAGCGCGGCCTGCCGGTCTGGGAGCAGCGCGTTGCCATTCCGCAAGGTCGTTCCGAACTGGAGCGCGTGGTGGACATCGACGGCGGCCTGCTGCTGTCCGGCGGCACCGTCTACGCGGTGAGCTACCAGGGCCGTGTCGCGGCCATGGACCTTGAGTCCGGCCGCGTGCTGTGGCAGCGCGAAGCCTCCAGCTCGGTATGCGTCGCTCAGGGCTTCGGCAACGTTTACGTCAGCCATGCCAGCGGTACCGTCGAAGGTATCGACGAGCGCAGCGCCTCGGCCCTGTGGACCAATGATTCGATGGCGCGCCGTCAGCTCTCGGGCCCGGCGGTGTTCTCCAGTTATGTCGCCGTGGGTGACTTCGAGGGCTATCTGCACCTGCTGAGCCAGGTCGATGGTCGCTTCGTTGGCCGTACCCGCATCGACAGCGATGGCCTGCGCGCCCAGCCGCTGGTGGTGGGGGACTGGCTGTATGTCTACGGCAATAGCGGCAAGTTGGTGGCTTTGACCATCAAGTAAGCCGACTATGCTGCCTTAACCTGGCAGCACGCAGTATCCCGGCCGCTGCCCATGCAGCGGCCTTTGCATTTTCTGAATCAACTCAAGTGGAGAGCCTGATGGTTCCCGTAATTGCCCTGGTGGGTCGGCCGAACGTCGGCAAATCCACACTCTTCAACCGCCTGACCCGCAGCCGCGACGCCATCGTCGGCGACCTGTCCGGTCTGACCCGCGACCGCCAGTATGGCGAGGCGAAGTGGCAGGGGCGTACCTACATCGTGATCGACACCGGCGGTATTTCCGGTGACGAGGAGGGCATCGACGCGAAGATGGCCGAGCAGTCGCTGCAGGCCATCGAAGAGGCCGATGCCGTGCTGTTTTTGGTGGACGCGCGTGCCGGCATGACCGCCTCCGACCAGATGATCGGCGAGCACCTGCGCCGTCGTAACAAGCAGAGCTTCCTGGTGGTGAACAAGGTCGACAACCTCGATGTCGATCTGGCCCGCGCCGAATTCAGTCCCATGGGCCTGGGCGAGCCGCTGGCGATTGCCGGTGCCCATGGTCGCGGCATCACCCAGATGCTCGAAGTGGTGCTCGGTGCCTTCCCCAAGGATGCCGGTGAGCCGGAAGAGGGCGCCGAAGAGGAGGAGGTGCTCGAAGGCCAGGAAGCCAAGCGCATCCCCGGCCCCAGCGAGAAGGACGGCATCAAGCTGGCCATCATCGGCCGGCCGAACGTCGGCAAGTCCACCCTGGTCAACCGCATGCTTGGTGAAGAGCGGGTCATCGTCTATGACCAGGCCGGCACCACCCGTGACAGCATCTACATCCCCTTCGAGCGTGACGACGAGAAGTACACCCTGATCGACACCGCTGGTGTGCGCCGCCGCGGCAAGATCTTCGAGGCCGTGGAGAAGTTCTCCGTGGTCAAGACGCTGCAGGCCATCCAGGACTCCAACGTCGTGGTGTTCGTCATGGACGCCCGTGAGGGCGTGGTCGACCACGATCTCAACCTGCTCGGCTTCGTGCTGGAAAGTGGCCGCGCCCTGGTCATCGCCCTGAACAAGTGGGATGGCATGGATCAGGGGCAGAAGGACTACGTGAAGACCGAGCTGGAGCGCCGGCTGTTCTTCGTGGACTTCGCCGATATCCACTTCATCTCCGCCCTGCACGGCACGGGCGTCGGCCATCTGTACAAGTCGGTACAGGCCTCTTTCAAATCGGCCATCACCCGCTGGCCCACCAGCCGCCTGACGCAGATTCTCGAAGACGCCGTCAGTGACCACGCGCCGCCTCTGGTCAACGGTCGCCGCATCAAGCTGCGCTATGCCCACCTGGGCGGTGCCAACCCGCCGCTGATCGTGATCCACGGTAACCAGGTCGACGCCGTGCCGCGCGCCTACACCCGTTACCTGGAGAACACCTTCCGCCGCGTGCTGAAACTGGTGGGGACGCCGATCCGCATCGAGTACAAGGGCGGCGAAAACCCCTACGAGGGCAACAAGAACAAGCTCACCGATCGCCAGGTGAACAAGAAGCGCCGCCTGATGAGCCATCACAAGAAGGCCGAGAAGAAGCGCAAGGACAAGCGCAAGTAAGCTCCGTGTGCACGCCGGACGAGCTTCGGCGTGCGCGGCATAAGCTACCAGCTTCTTTTCATAAGGGCTGCGGGTGCCGCCCGTGGCGCCCTTCGGCTATTCTCGCGGCTTGCCTTGTTCTTCGAAGGAAGTCGCGATGCTCGTCAGCAAACTGCCCAACGTCGGCACCACCATCTTCACGCGGATGTCCCAGCTCGCGCTGGAGACTGGTGCGATCAATCTGTCTCAGGGCTTTCCCGATTTCGATGGGCCACAGGCACTACGCGAAGCCGTGGCGCGCCACGTCATGGAAGGGCGTAACCAGTATTCGCCGATGACCGGCCTGCCCGCGCTGCGCCAGCAAGTCGCGGCGAAGATCGCCCGCAGCTATGGCGTGCAGCGGGATGCCGACAGCGAGATCAGCATCACCCCCGGCGCTACCGAGGCGATCTTCTGCGCGGTGCAGGCGCTGATCCGTCCGGGTGATGAAGCCATCGTGCTCGACCCTTGCTACGACAGTTACGAGCCGTCGGTGGAGTTGGCCGGCGGGCGCTGCGTGCACGTACCCCTGGCATTACCGGACTTCGCCGTGGACTGGCAGCGCTTGAGTGATGCCATCAGCCCGCGTACCCGCCTGATCTTTCTCAACTCGCCGCACAACCCCAGTGGCGCACTGTTGACGCGCGCTGATCTGGACAAGCTGGCCGAGCTGATTCGTGGGCACGATATCCATGTGATCAGTGACGAGGTCTACGAGCACCTGATCTACGACGGCGCCCGCCATGCCAGCGTGCTGGCGCACGAGGAGCTGTATCGGCGTGCCTTCGTGGTCAGCTCCTTCGGCAAGACCTATCACGTTACCGGCTGGAAAACCGGCTATGTGGTGGCGCCGCCCGCATTGACCGCCGAATTGCGCAAGATTCACCAGTACGTCAATTTCTGTGGGGTGACGCCGCTGCAGTTCGGCCTGGCCGAGTTCATGGCTGCCTGTCCCGAGCATGTCGAGGAGTTGCCGGCTTTCTACCAGGCCAAGCGTGACCTGTTCTGCGACCTGCTGGGCGGTTCGCGTTTCACCTTCGCCCGGGCGCCGGGGACCTATTTCCAGCTGGCCGACTATTCGGCCGTTCGCCCGGATCTGGACGATGTGGCCATGGCCGAGTGGCTGACCCGCGAGCATGGCGTGGCGGCGATACCGGTATCGGTGTTCTATCAATCCGCGCCCAAGGACATGCGCCTGGTGCGCTTCTGCTTTGCCAAGCGCGAGGACACCCTGCGCCAGGCCGCCGAGAAGCTCTGTGCGGTGTGAACCCCGGGAGCGAGCTGTGCTCGCGAAGCTTTCGTGGGCGTCATTCGCGAGCAGAGGACTAGACGTCCCCCATTCTGTGAGGCCCCAATGAGCAACAGACCCGATCTTGAACTGGCGCTGATCCAGACCACCCTGGCCTGGCATGACCCGGCCACCAATCGCCATCATTTCGAGCCCTTGCTGGAGCAGGCACGTGGCGCCGATCTGGTGATCTTGCCGGAGATGTTCAGCACCGGTTTTTCCATGGAGTCGGCGGACCTGGCCGAGCCTGAGAACGGCCCGACGACGCTCTGGTTGCGGGCACAGGCGCAGGCCATCGGCGCGGTGGTCTGTGGCAGCCTGATCATCCAGGCGGCCGACGGCAGCTACCGCAATCGCCTGCTCTGGGCGCGCCCGGACGGTTCGCTGGGGCATTACGACAAACGTCATCTGTTTCGCATGGCCGGCGAGCACAAGCACTACAGCGCGGGCGACCAGCAGGTGGTGCTGGAGCTCAACGGCTGGCGCGTGCGCCCGCTGATCTGCTACGACCTGCGTTTTCCGGTGTGGAGCCGCGATGCCGCTGGCACCGATCTGCTGCTCTATACCGCGAACTGGCCTGGCGCTCGCCGCCAGCACTGGAACCGCCTGCTGCCGGCGCGAGCCATCGAGAACCTGTGCTATGTCGCGGCTGTGAACCGCGTCGGCGAGGACGGCAAGGGCCATGGTTATACTGGCGATTCCCAGGTGCTGGATTTCCAGGGCGAGACGGTCCTGGCGGCCGGCGATGGCGATGGTGTGTTTCGCGCGACGCTTTCGAGCCAGGCCCTGGCCGCCTACCGCGAGCGGTTCCCCGCGCACCTGGATGCCGACGCTTTTACCTTGAATTGATCCGGAGTGACACGACATGGACGTGCAACAAAGCAATCCCTTCCAGACACCGCAGGCCGACCTGCAGCAAGCCACCACCAATCAGCAGCCGCTTTACAGCATCGCTGGCGTCGGTCTGGCGACCTTTATCGGCACGCCGCTGGCTGGTGCCTGGCTGCTGGCGCATAACCTGCAGCTGCTCGGTCAGGCGCATCGCGTGGCCATGGTCTGGGGCATTTCCGTCGTACTGCTTTTGGTTACGCTGGTGCTGGCATTCGTGCTGCCCGAGGAGGTGCCGGCGCTACCGTTCGCTGTCGCGCAACTGATGGCGATGATCATGCTGGCAAAGAATCTGCAGGAGGCCGACCTCAAGCAACATGTCGAGGCCGGCGGTGCGTTCCTATCCAACTGGCGTGCGGCCGGTATCTGCCTGTTGTTCACCCTGGGCCTGGCTGCGCTGATGTTCGCGGTGCTGATGATTTTCGATATCTGAATGCCGCTTCCCGGATTTCATCCGGGCTACCAACGTCGGTAGGGCGGGTGCGACCCGCCGGACCCATGTGGCGGGTTTCACCCGCCCTACGCTCGAGACGGCCACGTACGCACACAAGAACGCCGGGCATTGCCCGGCGTTCTTGTGTTCAGCGCTGATGGATCAGGCCGCTTGCGACTCGGCCTGGCTCAGGGCGCGGTTCAATGCACTGAACAGGGCGCGGAAGCTGGCCGTGGTCAGGTTCTCGTCGATGCCGATGCCGTGCAGGGCGCGGCCACCGTTGACACGCAGCTCGATGTACGCCGCAGCCTTGGCGTTGGCGCCGGCGCCGATGGCGTGCTCGCTGTAGTCCATGACCTCGACAGCCACCGGCAGGGCGGCGGCCAGCGCTTCCAGCGGGCCTTTGCCAATACCGCGCCAATGATGGTGCTCACCACCTTCGACGACTTCCACGTCGACGGCGCTGGTACCGTTCTCTTCCTGCAGGCGATGACCTTTCAGAGCGTAGGGACTGCGCGCTTGCAGATACTCGGTTTCGAGCAACTGGTAAATTTGCGCTGCGGTCATCTCCAGGCCAAGGCGGTCGGTTTCACGCTGCACCACCTGGCTGAATTCGATCTGCATGCGGCGCGGCAGGCTGATGCCGTATTCCTGTTCGAGCAGGAAGGTGATGCCGCCCTTGCCGGACTGGCTGTTGACGCGGATCACCGCCTCGTAGTCGCGGCCGATGTCGGCCGGATCGATCGGCAGGTACGGCACCTCCCAAAGCGCATCTTCCTTCTGCTGGGCGAAGCCCTTGCGGATGGCATCCTGGTGCGAGCCGGAGAAGGCGGTATGCACCAGGTCGCCGACGTATGGATGGCGTGGGTGTACCGGAATCTGGTTGCAGTCCTCGACCACCTTGCGCACGGCGTCGATATCGGAGAAGTCCAACTGCGGGTCGACGCCCTGGGTGTAGAGGTTCAACGCCAGGGTCACCAGGCAGACGTTGCCGGTGCGCTCGCCGTTGCCGAACAGACAGCCCTCGACGCGGTCGGCACCGGCCATGACGGCCAGCTCCGAGGCGGCGACGCCGGTGCCGCGGTCATTATGGGTATGCACGCTGATCAGCACGCTGTCGCGCTTGCTCACATGGCGGCCGAACCATTCGATCTGGTCGGCGTAGTTGTTCGGCGTGGCGCACTCGATGGTGGCCGGCAGGTTGAGGATCAACTTGTTCGCCGGGGTCGGCTGGAACACGTCGATCACCGCGTTGCACACCTCGACGGCGAAGTCGATCTCGGTGCTGCTGAACACTTCCGGCGAATACTCGAAGCCCCACTGGGTTTCCGGTGCGGCGTCGGCCAGGCGCTTGATGGTGGTGCCGGCGGCCACGGCGATGGCTTTGACGCCGGCCTTGTCCTGGTTGAAGACGATTTTGCGGAAGCTCGGCGCGCAGGCGTTGTAGTAGTGAACGATGGCCTTCTTGGCCCCCTTGAGCGACTCGAATGTGCGCTCGATGAGGTCGTCGCGCGCCTGGGTCAGCACCTGGATGGTCACGTCGTCTGGAATGTGGCCGCCTTCGATCAGCTCACGGACGAAGTCGAAATCGGTCTGCGAGGCGGACGGGAAGCCCACTTCGATTTCCTTCAGACCGACTGCGAGCAGGCACTTGAAGAAGCGCATCTTCTTTTCGGCGTCCATCGGCTCGATCAGCGACTGGTTGCCGTCACGCAGGTCGGTGGACAGCCAGATCGGCGCCTTGTCGATGATCTTGTCCGGCCAGGTACGGTCCGGAATCTGGATCTGGGTGAAGGGGCGGTATTTCTTCGAAGGGTCTTTGAGCATGCTCATGAATCAATCCTGAACGCGAAGGCCAGACTGGCCGTGCTGAAAAATGAAAGGAGAAAAAGCAGGGAGATTCGGGGTCGGCAGACCCTAGCGCAGTCGTTGCGCGACCAGGCAGAGATTGGCGTGTTGCCGAAGGATGATGAGGGTCTGCGAGATGTTCATGAGGCCAACCCTAACTATTGAAGAAAAACCTGGCAAGCAGGCAGAGAAAATTGGTGAAAAAATGCGCCTGTAGTCGGTGAGTGGTTTTTTGTTGCGTTAATTTGATGATCGGCAGGCTTTGATTGCGCAGTGCGCTCGCGCTTTATCAAGGCCTTGGCGGGAGCACGCTGGCTCCCGCTGCGGGCTGCGCCTGGTCAGGGGCTGGGTGCAAGGCCGGACGTAGTTCGCGCATGTCCGCACCGCTTGGGTGCTGGAATACGCGCAGACCGAATTCGGGGAGGATGGCCAGCAGGTGGTCGAAGATGTCCGACTGGATGCCTTCGTAGGCGCTCCAGGCCACGGTATTGGTGAAACAGTAGATTTCCAGCGGCAGGCCGTCGGCGGTCGGGCTGAGCTGGCGCACCATCAGGGTCATGTTCTGGTGAATGTTCGGGTTGTGCCGCAGGTAGTGCTCGATGTAGGCGCGAAAACTGCCGATGTTGGTGATACGACGGGTGTTGACCACTTGCTTGCCGTGTTCGGCCAGCTTCAGGTTCCAGTCGCGCAGTTCCTGATCCTTGTGATCCAGGTATTCGTCGAGCAGCATGAAGCGCCGCAAGCGGGCGATTTCCTCATCGCTGAGAAAGTGCACGCTGGTCTGGTCCAGATACAGCGCGCGCTTGATTCTGCGGCCGCCGGATTCCTGCATGCCGCGCCAGTTCTTGAAGGGGTCGGTGATGAAGCGCTTGGTCGGAATGGTGGTGATGGTCTTGTCCCAGTTCTGCACTTTCACCGTGTGCAGGGCGATGTCGATCACGTCGCCGTCGGCGTTCAGGTTGGGCATCTCCACCCAGTCGCCGACCCGGATGATGTCGCTGGAGGAGATCTGCACGCTGGCCACCAGCGACAGCAGGGTGTCCTGAAAGATCAGCAGCAATACGGCGGCCATGGCGCCGAGGCCGGACAGCAGGATCAGTGGCGAGCGGTCGATCAGCGCGGCCACGATGAGGATCGCAGCGATGGCGAAAATGGCGATCTTGATTACCTGCAGATAGCCCTTGATCGGCTTCAGGTGTGCGCTCGGTCGACGCTGGTAAAGCGTGTTGAGAATATCCAGCAGCGCGGCGATGGCCAGGGCGATGGTCAGCACGATGAAGGCGCTGCAGACGTTGCGGGTCACCTCCACGACGGCCACGGGCATGTTCGGTACCAGCATCACGCCACTGGACAACACCAGCGCCGGCACGACGTTGGAAAGACGCTTGATGATGCCACTTTCCTTGATCCGGCCATGCTGGCCGACGGTCGTAGCACCGATCACTCGATAGATGGCGCGCACCAGAATGTGCTTGACCAGCCAGTTCGATAGCCAGGCAGCCAGGATCAGTGCGAGGGTGGCGCTGAAGGTGAGCAGTTCCGGCTGTTGCTCCAGCCACTCCGTCCAGGTATTGAGCTCATTCGGCATATCCGGCTCCGACTCGGCTGTGGCGAAATAACGATAATCTTCGTTTGCGGATTTTCGGGGGCCGTACCTTAGCAAAGTTGCCTGACGTGCCCAAAGCGGCGGGGTGGGTTTTCCCGCTGCGCAGTGATGCGCTCAGGGCTTGAACGCACCGATGAAGATCGCCGGGTCGACCCGCGCGTCGTTGAGGCTGACGTTCCAGTGCAGGTGTGGGCCGGTGGCGCGGCCAGTGGCGCCAACCTTGCCGATATGGCCACCGCGGGGAATCTCGTCGCCTAGCTTCACGTCGATTTCAGAGAGGTGACAGAACATGCTGATCAGGCCCTGGCCGTGATCGAGAAACACCGTCTTGCCATTGAAGAAGTAGTCGCCGATCAGAATCACCTTGCCGGCTGCCGGGGCCTTGATCGGCGTGCCGCGGTTGGCGGCGAAATCCAGCCCCGAGTGCGGGTTGCGTTCTTCGCCATTGAAGAAACGGCGCAGGCCGAAGGGGCTGGACAGCGGGCCGTTGACCGGTTTGTCGAACAACAGGTTGCTCGGCTGGCGTGCGCTGAACTGCCGATAGGCGCGGGTCTGCTCGGCCAGTTCGCGCTCGATGCGTGCCAGGTTCTTGGCGTTGGGCGTGACCTGTTGCTGGTTCTTGATGGTGATGCGCTGCTCGGCGTAGTGCTTGGCGCCGACCTGGAAGGTCAGGCGAGCACCGCCCTCGACCTCCACCTGCTGGGTGCCGGGCTTGACGCTTAACGGGATGCCGACAATGGCGATCCAGCGCTGGCCGTCTTCATGCACGGTGAGCACCGGCTTACCCTGATAGCGGACCTTGGGCGCCTGCGCCGGGTTACCCAGATCGACCACTGCCACACCACCCGGCACCGGCTTGTTCAGCAGGCGGGTGATGAAGCCTTCGGCATGGGCGGGCAGGGCGAGGATAAGGGTCAACAGGCTTATGCAGGGTACTCGTAGACGCGAGCGCTGCTCGCGAACGTGCAGGCTGAAAAAACTTCGCGAGCAGAGCTCGCGCCTACGCAGGGATGCTGGCATTGGCTTAATCCAGTAGCGACAGGGTCGCCGGTTGTATGTGGTTGTCTTCGACGCGCACATCCAGCTCGCCTTCGCTCAGGCGCGCCTTGAGGCGTTGACCGGGCCGGGTCTGCGCAGCGCTGCGCACGGCCTGGCCGCGCTCGTCGAGAAGGATGCTATAGCCGCGGCCAAGGGTGGCCAGTGGGCTGACGATCTGCAGCTGTGCAGCCAGTGCGCCCAGTTGCTGACGCTGGCTGCGCAGTTGTGCCTGCATGGCGCGTGGCAGGCGTGCCGCCAGGCCGTCCAGACGCTGGCGCAGCAGGGCCAGGTTACGGCCCGGATGCTGCGCAGCGAGGCGTGCGTCGAGACGGGCCAGGCGTTCGCGCTGATTGGCAAATTGTTGGCTGAACGCGCGGCGCAGACGCATATCCAGATCGTCCAGGCGCTGGGCCTGCTGACGCAGGCGCTCGCCGGGATGACGCAGGCGCCGGCTGGTGCCCTCAAGACGCAGGCGTTCGCGGGCCAGGCGGCTCTGCATATGCAAGACCAGGCGACGCTGCAGGTTGTGCAGGCGCTGCACCAGTTCGCTGCTGTCCGGAGCCAGCAGTTCGGCGGCAGCCGAGGGCGTCGGTGCCCGTACGTCTGCGACGAAGTCGGCAATCGACACATCCGTCTCGTGCCCCACGGCGCTGACGATGGGCGTAACGCAGGCCGCTACGGCACGGGCCACCGCTTCCTCGTTGAAGCACCAGAGGTCTTCCAGCGAGCCGCCGCCACGGGCCAGGATCAGCGCGTCGAAACCTTGCGCGTCGGCGCGTTGCACGGCTCGCACGATCTGTGCGGTGGCGTCGCGACCCTGCACCGCTGTAGGGATCAGGTTCAGCTCCACTTGCGGCGCCCGGCGGCGGAACACGCTGATGATGTCGCGGATTACCGCGCCCGTGGGCGAGGTGACGATGCCGATGCGCTTGGGATGGGCGGGCAGGGCGATCTTGCGCTCGGTGGAAAACAGACCCTCGGCGCCGAGCTTCTCCTTCAGCGCTTCGAAGGCCAGGCGCAGGGCGCCATCGCCGGCCGGCTCGACCGCATCGAGAATCAGCTGGTAGTCACCGCGGCCCTCGAATAGCGAAACCTTGCCGCGTACCTTAACCGCCAGGCCGTCACGCAGCGCCTGGCGCACGCGCGCGGCGTTCTGGCGGAACAGGGCGCAGCGCACCTGGGCCTGGTTGTCCTTGAGAGTGAAATAGATATGCCCCGAAGCCGGGCGGGCGAGGTTGGATATTTCGCCCTCGACCCAGATGCCGGAAAACACGTCCTCCAGCAGCAGGCGGGCGCGGTTGTTGAGCTGGCTGACGCTGAGTACCTCTCGGTCGAGGTTCAGGCGCGCGAAGGGATCGTTGATCATGGGGCTGCATGATAAGCGGAGTCGATAGCAGGCGCGACCGCGTCATCGAGCAGGCGCTCCAGCAACCAGGCGGCGACCGGGCGCAGGGCGCGCTGGCGCGACCACACCACATCGACCCGCGCGTGTCTTGGCCAGCCGGGCATTGGCAGTTCGTGCAGCAGTCCGTTGCCATGGTTGGCGACCAGCTCACGTGGCAGTTCCGCCCAACCAAAGCCGAGCGCTGCCATCTCCAGCAGCAACAGGAAATCCGGCGCAGACCAGCAGCGGCCTCCGCTGCTGGGAAGGTCGTCGGATGGCCTGTCGCTGCTGGCCACACTGGTCAGGCGCAACACGCGCCAGTTGGTCAGATCCTCGGCCGTGATCGATTGCAGCTTCGCCAGCGGATGCTCCCGTGCCACGAACAGGCCGAACTGGGTGTTGGCTGCGACGCTGGCGTGGGCGATGTCGGGAGGATAGGCCGGCTGCGCTGCCAGCAAGCCGAGATGGGCGCGACCCTGGCAAACCAGGTCCAACACGTCGGCGTGCTCGGCAATCAGGCACTCGAACTCCAGGTCGGGAAAGCGCCGGTCCAGTTCGACCAGGCGCGCCTGGTACTGCTTGGGCTGGTAGGCGTCCGACAATACAAGGGTCAGCTTCGCTTCCTGACCAGCGGCCAGGCTGGCGGCATGGCGGGCCAGGCGATCACTGGCGGCGAGCACCTCTTCGGCGCGTGCCAGCAGGCTGCTGCCGGCTTCGGTCAACTGCAGCCGCCGCGGACCGCGCTCGAACAGTTCGACGCCAAGGTCCAGCTCCAGGCGGGCCACCGCTTCGCTGATGGTTGATTGGCTCTTGCCCAAGCGCCGAGCGGCTGCGCTGAGGGAGCCGCAGCTGGCGGCCTGAGCGAAGGCCTGAAGTGATTCGGGTGAAGGATTCATATCGGCTTTACCGATGGCAGCTGGTTTGTTGATAACAGAAAAGCCGATGATCATAGCGCCGGTCACATTTCTTCACGAGGCTTTATTCATGACTGAGTCCCTGCAGCGTTCCCTTTGGGAGCGGATAGGCCACGCGCTGGCCTTCGAGTTCATTGCGGTCAGCATCTGCGCGCCGACCCTGGCCTGGCTGATGAACAAGCCGCTCGGCCAGATGGGGGCACTGACGCTGATGTTCGCCACCATCGCCATGCTCTGGAACATGCTGTTCAACTATCTGTTCGATCAGGCGCAGCGGCGTATGGGCTTTCACCGTGGAGTCAAGGCGCGGCTGTGCCACGCACTGCTGTTCGAGGCCGGGTTGATCCTGGTGCTGGTGCCGCTGGCCGCCTGGTGGCTGTCGATCAGCCTGTGGGCGGCTTTCTGGCTGGACATCGGCCTGATCCTGTTCTTCCTGCCCTATACCGTGGCATTCAACTGGGGCTATGACGTGCTGCGGGCGCGCTGGGTGGCACGTCGTGAGGCGCAGGCAAGCGCTGCGATCTGTCGCGGGGCTTGATTTGCCGGCGGCAGCGCCTAAGCTGCCGCCTTTCTTCGCCATCCGTTCGAACGTCATGACCGCGCAACTGATCCTCGTCCCGCAGATATCCACGCTTCCCGCTCACGAGCAAAAGGCCCAGGCCACGCTGCGCTGGCTGGTCAAGCGGGAGATCGTCGAGGCACTGCCGACCACCTGCGGCCAGGGCGGCAACGGCATGGCCTATGCCATAGGACCTGGCGCCCGGCGCATCGCCCAGCGTCCCGAGTTGCTGCCCTATGGCCAGCCGCATAACGGCCTGGAAATCATCACCCACCGCTGCATCTACGTGCCGACGCGCGGTTTTCTCGAAGAGGCCGGCTGCGCCGAATGCCGCAAAGAGGTGGGCGTGCCGCTGTTCGACAGCCTGGAGGAGTGGTGGCCGGGGGAGACTGACAACTTCATCTGCCCCGAGTGCGGGCATGAGGATGACATCAACGGCTTCCTGTTCCTGCAGCCTTGCGGCTTTTCCAACCTGGGCTTCATCTTCAACGGCTGGATGGACGCTGGTCTGCGCCCTGCATTCGTCGAGGAGTTCGGCGAACGGCTGGGCTTTGCAGTCAGGCAGGTACGGGTCGACGATCCGGCCTGAGCCTGCATTCCCCAGGCCGTACGGAGCCCGTCGATATCGCCGTTTCCAGCACTCGCTTGCCGAGGGGGCGTTTCGTGATATGTCTATTTGAAAGCACACTTTGCATTGAGTGCAGCAGGCGCGCTGGGTATAATGCCGCGCTTCTTATTTTCCCGCTCGGGAGCCCGCCATGCTGCGCATCAGCCAAGAAGCACTCACTTTCGACGACGTCCTGCTCATTCCCGGTTATTCCGAGGTTCTGCCCAAGGACGTCAGCCTGAAGACCCGCCTGACCCGCGGCATCGAACTGAATATCCCGCTGCTGTCCGCTGCCATGGATACGGTCACCGAAGCGCGCCTGGCCATCGCCATGGCTCAGGAAGGCGGCATCGGCATCATCCACAAGAACATGACCATCGAGCAGCAGGCTGCCGAAGTGCGCAAGGTCAAGAAGTTCGAGGCCGGCGTGGTCAAGGACCCGATCACCATCGAAGCCGACGCAACCGTGCGTGACCTGTTCGAGCTGACCCGGCAGAACAACATCTCCGGTGTTCCGGTACTTTCCAACGGTGACCTGGTGGGCATCGTCACTTCCCGCGACGTGCGCTTCGAGAACCGTCTGGACGCCCTGGTGCGTGACGTGATGACGCCGAAAGAGCGCCTGGTCACCGTCAAGGAAGGCGCCGACAAGGAAACCGTTCGCGAGCTGCTGCACAAGCACCGCATCGAGAAAGTACTGATCGTCGACGACGCTTTCACCCTCAAGGGCATGATGACCGTCAAGGACATCGAAAAAGCCAAGGCCTACCCACTGGCCAGCAAGGACGACCAGGGTCGTCTGCGCGTTGGCGCTGCCGTCGGCACCGGCGCCGACACCGGTGACCGTGTTGCCGCGCTGGTCAACGCTGGTGTCGACGTGATCATCGTCGACACCGCCCACGGCCACTCCAAGGGCGTGATCGACCGCGTACGCTGGGTCAAGGAGAATTTCCCGGAAGTTCAGGTGATCGGCGGCAACATCGCCACTGGCGCCGCTGCCAAGGCGCTGGTCGAAGCGGGTGCCGATGGCGTCAAGGTCGGCATTGGCCCGGGCTCCATCTGCACCACCCGTATCGTCGCAGGCGTCGGCGTCCCGCAAATCAGCGCCGTGGCCAATGTTGCTGCCGCGCTGGCTGGCACTGGTGTACCGCTGATCGCTGACGGTGGCATCCGTTTCTCCGGCGACCTGTCCAAGGCCATCGTCGCCGGCGCTTCCGCCGTGATGATCGGTTCCATGCTGGCCGGCACCGAAGAAGCCCCGGGCGAAGTCGAGCTGTTCCAGGGCCGTTCCTACAAGGCCTACCGCGGCATGGGCTCGCTGGGTGCCATGGCGCAGGCGCAGGGCTCGAGCGACCGCTACTTCCAGGACTCCTCGGCCGGTGCCGAGAAACTGGTGCCGGAAGGTATCGAAGGCCGCGTACCCTACAAGGGCGCGATGAGCGCCATCGTTCACCAGCTGATGGGTGGTCTGCGTGCCTCCATGGGCTATACCGGCTGCGCCACCGTCGAGGAAATGCGCACCAAGCCCGAGTTCGTACGCATCACCGGCGCCGGCATGGCCGAGTCGCACGTCCACGACGTGCAGATCACCAAAGAGGCGCCGAACTACCGGGTGGGCTAAAGACTCACGGCCTCAGGCTGCAGGCGGCAGGCTACAGGCTTGCCGCAGTGGCTTGAGGCGCTGCTTTTCCTGAAGCCTGCAGCCTGTGGCTTGCAGCCCTTTTTCAAGCTGTCTCTTCGAGGCCCACTATGTCTGTCCCTGACATTCACGCCCACCGCATCCTCATTCTGGACTTCGGCTCCCAGTACACTCAACTGATCGCCCGCCGCGTGCGCGAGATCGGCGTCTATTGCGAACTGCACCCCTGGGACATGAGCGACGAGGACATCCGCGCCTTCGCCCCGCGCGGCATCATCCTCGCCGGCGGCCCGGAGTCGGTGCACGAAGCGGGTAGCCCGCGCGCGCCGCAGGCCGTGTTCGATCTGAATGTCCCGATCCTGGGCATCTGCTATGGCATGCAGACCATGGCCGAGCAGCTCGGCGGCAAGGTGGAAGGCTCCGACCTGCGCGAGTTCGGCTACGCCCGCGTCGACGTGGTCGGCAAGAGCCAGCTGCTGACCGGCATCGAAGACCATGTCGACGCTGACGGTGTGTTCGGCCTCGACGTCTGGATGAGCCACGGTGACAAGGTTACCCGCCTGCCGGAAGGCTTCCACATCCTCGCCAGCACCCCGAGCTGCCCGATCGCCGCCATGTGCGACGACACCCGCCACTACTACGGCGTGCAGTTCCACCCGGAAGTGACCCACACCAAGCAGGGCGGTCGTATCCTTTCGCGCTTCGTGCTGGAAATCAGTGGCTGCGAGGCCCTGTGGACCCCGGCCAACATCGTCGAAGACGCCGTTGCCGCCGTACGCGCCCAGGTCGGCGACGCCAATGTGCTGCTCGGTCTGTCCGGTGGCGTTGACTCCTCGGTGGTCGCGGCGCTGCTGCACAAGGCCATCGGCGATCAGCTGACCTGCGTATTCGTCGACAACGGCCTGCTGCGCCTGCACGAGGGCGATCAGGTAATGGCCATGTTCGCCGAGAACATGGGCGTCAAGGTGATTCGCGCCAATGCCGAGGAGCAGTTCCTCTCCAACCTGGCCGGCGAAGCCGACCCGGAGAAGAAGCGCAAGATCATCGGCCGCACCTTCATCGACGTGTTCGATGCCGAGGCCAGCAAGCTGGACAACATCCAGTTCCTCGCCCAGGGCACCATCTACCCGGACGTGATCGAATCGGCCGGCGCCAAGAGCGGCAAGGCCCACGTGATCAAGAGCCACCACAACGTCGGTGGCCTGCCCGAGGAAATGAACCTCAAGCTGGTCGAGCCGCTGCGTGAACTGTTCAAGGACGAAGTGCGCAAGATCGGCCTGGAGCTGGGCCTGCCCTACGACATGGTCTACCGCCACCCGTTCCCGGGCCCGGGCCTGGGCGTGCGCATCCTCGGTGAAGTGAAAAAGGAATACGCCGACCTGCTGCGCCGCGCCGATCACATCTTCATCGAAGAGCTGCGCAAGGCCGACTGGTACCACAAGACCAGTCAGGCCTTCGTGGTGTTCCAGCCGGTGAAATCGGTCGGCGTTGTCGGTGACGGCCGCCGCTACGCCTGGGTCGTCGCCCTGCGCGCCGTGGAAACCGTGGACTTCATGACCGCTCGCTGGGCGCACCTGCCCTACGAGCTGCTGGAAACCGTCAGCGGCCGCATCATCAACGAGATCGAAGGCATCTCCCGCGTCACCTACGACGTGTCGAGCAAGCCGCCAGCGACCATCGAGTGGGAATGATGACTCTCCGAGCCTAGCTCGTGTGACGAAACCCCGGCCAAGCTGCCGGGGTTTTGTTTTTCAGGGGCAGGTGGCGCTTTTTCTGTCGTCCGCCGAGCCTGTTGGCTAGGGTTAGGCTTTTACCTGGCCAAAAGGAAGCGCCCATGTCCGTCAACTCGACACCTTTCTCGTGCTTACGTACGTTCCTGGCCGCGCTGCTGCTGGCCGTGGCTCCCAGCAGCTTGGCTCAGGATGTGATTGAGCTTTTCGGCGAGCGGGCCTACACCGGTCGAGTCGATTTCAAGGTGGCGCCTCCTTCCGGTAAGCCGGTCATGCACTACGGCAGGGGAAGCGTGTTGCTGAGCCGCAGCGCACCGGGTAAGGCGAGCCTTCAGTTGCAGGGCAAGGTCCCGGACAGTACGACGCAGACCGAACTCACCATACCCGGTATTTACGACGATGCCGGCTGGCGCAGCGAGCCGGGTGATGTGCAATTGAGCATCGCCACCAACGGGCGTGTTAGTGGTGGGGGTGTCAGTGAGGGACGTACTTTCCTCTTTTCGGGCACTTTCAACCCGACGAAGGTGCGACTGGAGGTGCGTGTCACGTCGGACCGCGAGGAGGGCGGAGTGCCTGCTGGAACCGTCCTGACGTTCGACTACAAAGTTGAACGCGAGTCTCTCAAGGCGCAGGTCGCTGAGGATGGAGAGGGGGGCTGTCGGCTGGTCATGCGACCCATCGCCAATTTTGGCGGGGGCATGACCATGGCTCAGGTGCCAGAGTGCGATTGAATGGAGCGACTCTGCCGGTGTACATGGCGAAACAAGCCTTGAACACGGCAGCAGGCAGTCAGTTCTGCAGCAGCGCCACTGTGACCAAAAGAGCGAACAGGCTCAGGCTCAGAAAACTGATCAGCAGCATGCGTCTGTCCTGACGAATCTGGCTGGTGAGTATCGCCTTGCGCTGCTGCCAGTCGCAGGCGATGGTGACCCAGCGATTTTCCAGCAACTGGCGCCAATCCTCATCGCTCAGCCAGCAGGCGACGTGGTGGGCGGGCAGATCCAGCGCGGGAAACAACTCCTCGCACGTCAGCGGGCCCAGCGATATCTGAAAGCGCTGACCATGGCGTTCGCAGTCCAGTTCGAGGCGGACCTGCGGGCGGGTATCCTGAACGTCAATGTCTTCGGGGTCGGGTGTGAAAACTTCATAGGACGTGATTTGCGCCGTGCCCGGACGCAGCAAGGCTCTGCGGATTTTTTCCCAGAGCAGGCGCGCGAGCTTGTATAGGGCCCAGGCGGAGAAGGCGAAAAGCAGCAAACTGATCAGCCACAGCAGGCCGCCGAGCAGGATGAACAGCACGATCATCATCAATATCCCGTAAGCAGCGTCGGCGCGGCTTCCCAAATGAGGTAGCCCATGATCATCAGCATGATCGCGGCGAAGGGCGATGCGGCGTTCGGGGCTTCAGGCCTGGCATCGGCCGGGTTCGCCCTGGTAACGTAGAGCATGAAGGTGCCGGCCTGCTGGTCGAGCTCGACGTGCTCGTCATTGAGCACTAGGTGCTCCACTTCGTAGGTGCGCTGATCGTACTCGTAACGCAGACGATAGGCGGGCTTGAGGCTGATCATCGTGCTCTTGTCGACGCTGATGGGCGCCTTCACAGTTGATGCGATTGACTGCTTCGGAGAAGCTGCCGGCCCTGACCAGCTGTACGTACCATACGTACCAATAGAGATCGCTCAGCATCGTGGCGGCTATGTTGGTCTGTAATTGCTGTTATCGGTGCATTGTGTTCAATTACTGTGAACGGACATTCATTCTGCTCCGCTCAGTAATGCGCTATCGTATCACCGCTCTGGACGGGCGGCTTTGCTGGAACCGACGGAGCTCTCGCCCGAGAGGATTTCTACCGGTTCCCTTGCACTTGGTAGGGAAAAAGAGTGTCATGTCTGCGAGTAAAGACGCATCCCAGAGCCCTTTGATTCTGGTCATCGATGATATGCCGGAAGCGCTGCAAGCGCTGCTGCAGCAGATCCGAGCCCAGGGCTGGCGCCTGTCACTGGCCAGCGAAGCCCGGCAGGGGCTGCAGCGTGCCCTGGCCTTGCGTCCCGATCTCATCGTGCTCGACGTGCGCATGCCGCAGATGGATGGGTTCACCCTCTGTCGTCTGCTGCGTGAGGCGCCCGCCACACGCGATACGCCGATCATTTTCCTGACTTCAGCCGGAAGCCTCGAAGAGCGCCTGGAGGGGTTGGAAATGGGCGGCGTCGACTACGTGCTCAAACCTTTCGAAACCGCCGAGGTCATGGCGCGCATTCGCATTCACCTGCAACTGTCGCGTACCGGGCAGCCGCAGGGGGCGGTCGATAATCCGCTCGAACCGGTGGATGAAGAGGTTGTGATCCTGCAGGCGGCGATGCGCCTGATCGCCCAGAATCTGGCTGATCTTCCTTCGTTGGCCGAGATCGCGCGTAAAGTCGGCACCCATGACAAGCGTCTGTCCGCGATCTTCCGTCAGCACCTGCAGACCACGGTGTTCGCCTACATCCGCGGGGCACGCCTGCGCAAGGCTCAGGAGTTGCTCGCCGCCAGCGGCATGAGCGTGCAGGACATCGCCGAGTTGGTGGGTTTTCGCAGCGCCTGCAACTTCACCACGGCCTTTCGCGAGCGCCAGGGTATCACTCCCAGTCAATTCCGCCAGCAGATGCAGGCCGCCGATTGAGTTGGTTCGGGCGCTGGGGGGTATGGGGGCTGCTGCTGCTCGCTCAGTGCCAAGTGGTAGTCGGCGCGCTGCTGGAGCCGGCATGCCTGTTGGACAGCGCGAAGCCTGTCCGGCTGCTGGAGGATCGCTCCCGCGTGCTGGACGTCGAGCAGATCGTGGCCTTGCCCGAGGCGCGTTTTCAGGTAGTCGAGCCTGGGCATTTCCCAGTCGTCTTCAGCCAGTCGGCATTCTGGCTGCGATTCGCGCTGAGCGCTCCGTCCGAAATCGCCTGCCAGGGGTGGCTGAGTGCCGGACCGCCGGGCCTGGATGAGGTCCATATCTATCTTCGCCGCGATGATGTCTGGGAGCTTGCGGAGCCGATCCGTGCATGGAGCGATCGCCAGCCGTTGCTCCCCCTGTCGCTTGGCGCTGGGGAGCGGGCCGAGGTGGTCATGCGTATCAGCAGCCAGGGCGCGCTGCGCATCGAACCGCAGGTGGCCGATGGGCTCGAGCAGGTATCGGGCGAGGAGCCTCGGGGATTGGTCGAGGGGCTGCTGCTGGGGCTCGCAGGGGTGTTGGTACCCTTCAGCCTGATCGTCAGCCTGCAGATCCGTTCACAGCTGTTGCTGCTCAGCGCCTTGGGTGGGCTGGCGGGGGGGGCGCTCGCCAGCATAGCCGATGGCTACCTGCTCTACTGGCCAGTGCTCGTTCCCTGGAAGCCTGTCCTGTCGAGCCTGCTGGGTGCGCTGACGCATTTCCTCTTCGCGGGGTACCTCATCACGCTATTCAGAGCAGCGCGGATGCCTCCTGCATGGCGCCTCGGTCTGTGTTTCGCCGCATTGTTACCCGCCGCCATGATGCTGGCAGGGCTCTGGCTGGACTATGTGCCGGTGCGCCAGGTGGCGGAGGCGTTCCATTGGATCTATTGGCTGCTGGTACCTGTATTCGCCCTGACGGCCTGGCGTCTCGGTCTGCGGCTCGACTGGTTGGCCTGGTCGGTGGCCGGGCTGTTCGTGGGGCATGGACTGGCGAGTCTGGCACTCGATGTATCGGTCCTCGACTGGCCGTTCAGCGCCGACCGCATTGGGCTCGTGGCGGTATTGCCCGGCATTTTCATGCTGGTGATGACGCTGATAAGGGAGTTCTATCGCAGCCGTCGGCGCGAGCGCTTCGCCTTGGCGCGGCTTGAGGGGCAGCAGGAGGCCGAGCGCGAGCGGCTCGAGCGTACCGTGGCCACGCGAACCGAGCAGCTGCGTCATTCCCTGCGGACCCGAAGTGCATTGCTGGCGCGCATCAGCCACGACCTGCGTTCGCCCCTGGCAGGAATCGTCGACTGCGCCCGCCTGTTGAAGCAGGAGGCGCCCGGTGAGCTTCCGGAGTACATCGAGCGCAGCGCTTGGCGGCAGCTCGATCGGATCGACGATTTGCTGGAGTTCTCTCGCGTCGAGCTGCAGCAGCAAGAGCTGGTGCTGGCGCCGGGTTACCTGTTCGGTTTCCTGAAGGACCTGGAAGAGCAGGCGAGCATTCTGTTTCATCGTGAGGATTGCCAGCTGACCTGCCGCTTCGATGGCGACCTTCCGCCCATCGTGCATGCCGATTTTCGTCGTCTGGGTCGCGTTCTGATCAACCTGCTGGAAACGGCCGCCCAGGGGCAACATGGCGGCTGTCTCCAATTATTCGTCGGGTTGGCCGCTGACTTCTGCTCCGGCGACGACGTGGTGCTGATGTTCGTCATCGCTCCGCAAAGCTGTGCTGAAGATCGAGAGCGCCCACAGCAGCCAGGTGCGTCGGCGGATGATGTGGGGCTGGCAGGTGTACGGCAGTGGCTCAGGCAGATGGGCAGCGAGCTGGTGGCGGAGCAGGGCATGCGATTCAGCTTCCGCCTGCAACTGACGACAGCGGACGAAGAGGAGCTGGACCTGCTGCTGGACGACAGCACCGGCACTCCGATACAGGGCGATGGGTTGCGCATTCTGGTCGTCGATGACGTGCTGGGCAATCGCGAGGGGATGAGCGATTTGCTTGGCGGCTACGGCTTCGACGTCTGGGTAGCGCAAGAGGGCGCCGAGGCGTTGCATCTTCTGGCGCGCGAGAGCTTCGATCTGCTCATCACCGATCAAACGATGCCGGGGCTCGACGGTTGGGCCTTGCTGGCGGTCGTGCGCGATCAATATCCGGACTTGCCGGTGCTGCTTTATTCGGCTGCGCCAGCCTCAGCGCCGGCAGGCTCTCCGCATGGCCTGGGTTTCGATGCCACGCTGCTCAAGCCGGCCGAGGGCGGCGTACTGCTGGGCATGGTGGCACGCCTGATCGGCGCGCCAGTAGCAGGGCAGGGGGCGTGATGCGTCGGCTGTTCTGGCTCGTGATGCTGGCGGCCTGGTCGACCTGGGGGGCGGCGGCCGTCGAGCGCGAAGCACAGCGCCCGGCCGGGTTGTCGGTGTACCAGGATCTTGGCCGGAGCCTTAATGTCGAGCAGGTTGCGGCCTTGCCCGACGCGGTCTTTCGCGAGTTGCCTGAGCGCCGCTTCTTCCATGAGTACAGTCACTCGGCGTTCTGGCTGCGCTTGCAGATGTCGGTCGAGCAGAGGGAGGCGCATCGACACTGGCTTTCGGTGGGGGATCCGCGCCTGAGCGACATTCAGGTCTATGTCCCCGATGGCAACGGCTGGCAGCGCATGCAGGCCGGCGCCGCACATCCACCGGAGTCATGGCCGGTAGTGGCGCGTCAGCCGCTGTTTCCGCTACAGGCCACCGAGCACGACGTGATGCTTATCCGGGTCGTCGGGGATTCGCTGCTGGTGGTCGAACCACTGCTGCGCTCCGATGGCGAGTTGCTCGCCCAGCGCCGGGCCGTTGCCGTCGCCGATGGTCTGACGCTGGGCATCGTCCTGCTGGTGGTGCCGCTCAGCCTGGTCATCGGCTTCATCATGCGTTCGGCGCTGCTGGCCGCTCATGCGGTAGCGGTGCTCAGCTACATCCTGCTGGTGTGTGTGGTGAACGGCTATCTGGTGCACTGGCCGACGCTGGTGCCCTGGACGTCCTATATCCGCGCCTTCGCCAGCCTGGTCGGCTTCGCCTGTTTTCTCGGCTACCTTCGCGTCCTGCTTCAGGTCGCGCGCCTGCCGAGCGTGTGGGCGCGCCTTTATGACGGGGTGCTGGCGGCCTATTTGGCCAGCGCCCTGTGGGTCGTGTTCGTGGATCATGTGCAGGGGCGCTTCCTCACCGAGTGGGTCATGCGGTTGGCGGCCTACGGCCTGCTGCCGTTGACCCTGCTGACAGCTTGGCGCCGCGGGTTGCCATTAGTATGGATGGCCTGGGCCGTGCCGTTCCTCTATCTGCTCCAGTTCCTGGCCCGCTATGTCTTTCAGGCCGACCACCTTCCCTGGCAGGCACGCCAGGAGTCCTACAGCATTTCGTCGACACTGCCTGGGGTCGCCTTGCTGACCTGCACACTGATGACCGAGCTATACCGCAGTCGCGCCCGTCAGCGTTGGGCGCAGCAGGAGCGGAGCCAGCGGCGCCTGGAGGCACGGGGGCGTCTGGATGCTGCCGTTGCACGTCGAACCGAGCAATTAAGGACCTCCCTGGATGCGCGCGGCGCCCTGCTGGCGCGGCTGGGGCAGGAGCTGCGCGAGCCGCTGCTGGACATCATCGGCAGCGCCCGGCGGCTGGTCGCCACGTCGTCGAGCGACTATCCGCAGCGCATCGAGCGCAATGCCCGCAGTCAGTTGGAACTGATCGAGGACTTGGCGGCCTTGGCGCATCGGGATGAGTTGCCGGGCCCCAGCCTGCGCGCGGGGTCGCTGCATGCTTTCTGGCGTGAGGTGGTCGAAGAGGCTGAGTTGCTCGCCGCGCGTCAGAACAACCGCTTGCAATGGCGCCTGGGGGCCGGTGTGCCATGCGAGGTGATGGCCGATTTCGGTCACTTGCGGCGCGTCCTGCTGAACCTTCTGGGCAACGCCGCCAAGTTCACCCGCGAGGGGAGCATCGCCCTGGGCCTGGACTGCCTGGCGTGCGATGGCCAGGGCGTGCGCCTGCGGTTCTCGGTTGAAGACACCGGGATCGGCATTCACCCCGATGATCGAGTCCGCCTTGGACAACCCTTCGTGCGTGGCCGCAACGTGGAGTGGATCGACGGCTTCGGGCTGGGCCTGGACATCGTGCGCCAGCTTCTGGAGGGCATGAACAGCGTCCTGCATCTGGCAGACGACGATGGACCCGGAAGCCGCTTCAGCTTCGAGGTCTGCCTGATGCAGACGGGTGTCCAGGATGTAGCGAGCGTGGAGGCAGGGGCATGAGGTCGCAGTGGTTGTGGGGGCTTGGGCTGCAGGGGCTGACCATCGGCATCACATTGGGAGCCACGCCCGTTCAGGGCGAGACCTGGATCCTGGACGATGTCACCGTCACCGCGCGCCAGAGACCCGAGCTGGCCCGTCAGGTGCCGGTGGCGCTGGATGCGCTGACAGGCGAGGCACTCAAGGAGCAGGGCATCGTCAGTACGGCGCAACTGGCGCAGCGTGTGCCGAGCCTGATGGTCTCGGTGCCCAACGCGCGCTATGCCAGCTATGGCATCCGTGGCCTCGGTTCGAGCTCCTACAACGATGGCCTGGATGGCAGTGTCGGGGTGTTCATGGATGGCATCTACCTGGGGCGTCAGGGCATGTCGGTCGCCGATCAGTTCGATCTGGAGCGGATCGAGGTACTGCGCGGCCCGCAGGGCACGTTATACGGCAAGAACACCACCGCCGGCGCGCTTAACCTCTACAGCCGAGCGCCCACTTTCCAACCCGAAGCCTTTGCCGAGCTGACCCTGGGTTCGGACGGCCTGCGCCGCAATCAGGGCGTGCTCTCCGGCCCGCTGGCGGACGACGTGTTGGCCGGGCGCCTGTCAGTACAGGTGTCCGAGCGCGATGCACTCAACGAGAACCGCTATTCGGGGCTTTCGACCCGTGAACAGGAGCAGCACGGACTACGAGGCCAGCTGCTCTGGCAGCCAAGCGAGATGTTCGACGCGCGCCTGATTGTCGATCATGTCCGGCGCCGGGACGATGTGGCACTGGTAGCTAGCCATTACAGCATGACCACGCGGCGGCGTGCGGCCTATGTTGGCTATCCGCTGGGGGAGCCGGATCCCCATGCCCGTCGTTTCACCCATGACCGGCCCTCGGTTGCCGATGTGCTGAGCGACGGCGTGGCACTGGAGCTGAACTGGCAGTTGGCCGGCGGTCCCACCCTCACCAGCCTTACCGGTTATCGCGACTGGCAGTACGACACCCAGGTGGATGCCGATGGCCTCGGCCTGGCCGTGGCCTGGGGCGATGCGCAGCTCGAACACCGGCAGTTCAGCCAGGAGTGGCGGCTGGCCGATTCGCCCAGCGAAGGCTTCGACTACGTGGTTGGGCTCTATTATCTGAAGCAGCATCTGGACAAGGATATCGAGTCGAACTTCGGGCCGGACGCCGCGGCCTATTTTCTCGGTGATCGGCCCGAGCTGCAGATGCCGCCCCCGTTCGGGCCGATACCTCCGGGCGCGATTCCCAGGTCCTTGCTCGACGGCTCGCGGCAGCACTTCGACGGCGAGCAGCGCAGCGATAGCCGGGCTCTTTTCAGCCAATTCACCTGGCACCTGACGCCTCGCCTGGCTGTCACTCCGGGCCTGCGCTATACCCGTGAACGCAAGGTCGCGCGCATCTCCCGGCGCGCCGAGGCGCCGCCGATGGCGCTGAATCCTCTCGATCCGTTGATGCCGCTCTGGCAGATGGGCGGTACCTTGCTGCGCCAGGTGACGCTGGGTGGCGACTACGATCGCCGCGAACGCATGGCGGAGAGCAATCTGTCCGGCCAACTGACCCTCAGCTACCAGATCAGCGAGAGCACGCTGGGTTACCTCAGCACGGCGAGAGGCTACAAGGCCGGTGGCATCAACCTGGACGTGGTCAGCCGTTACGCGCAGCCAACCTTCGATGCCGAGCGGGCGACCTCTCTGGAGATGGGACTCAAGCACGGTTTCTGGGGCGGGCGCGGCTGGATGGGTCTGACCCTTTACCAGACCGATGTGGATGACTACCAGGCACTGACCAACAGCCCGCCGGCCGACGAATTCTCGCCGCCGCTGCGAGACAACCTGATCAACGTGGGGCAGGTGAGGCTGCGCGGTGTGGAGCTCGACTTGCAGGTCCAGGCTACCGAGCGGTTGCAACTGCGCGGCGGCCTTGCCTGGAGCGACGCGCGCTACCGCGATTTCGCCGACGCTCCCTGCCCCCCTGGGGCTCCGCTCGCGAGTAGCTGCGACCTGAGCGGACAGCGGCTGTTCAATGCGCCGGAGTGGGGGAGCGTCCTGGGGCTCGACTACAACCGACCGCTGGCGGGCGGCCTGGTTCTGTTCGGCGGTGTGAACTACAGCTTTCGCAGCGGTTTCCAGGGCACGCTCGAAGGCGGAACGGGCAGCTATCAGGGGGCCTATGCGGTGACCGACATGCGAGTGGGCATGGGGCGGGCGGATCGCGCCTGGGAGGTCCAGCTCTGGGTTCGTAACCTGTTCGACGAGCGCTACATCACTGCGGTGCGCGGCCAGTTGGGTGCGGGCGATTACGGCGTCGCACTTGGCGAGCCACGGATGCTGGGAACCACATTGCGGCTGGCCTACTGATGCAGGGCCTATGCGCCGGAGCAAAACTGGGCGCTCTTCTTTTTAAGAGTTAACTATTTAATTAAGGAGAGTTTATTCATTTTGCTGCGTCCGCTCTGCTTTGCCGGGGTGGACGAGGGCTGCGCTACGCGCAAATCTCTTTCCGGCCATGCTGGCTTGTTGCCCTGGTCCACATGAAAACACTTGCAGCCTTCATTTCTGGGACAGATGGATTCTCCTTCTTTCTTTCCTTATCGCGCCCATAAAGGCACTCGTAGGGGTTGCTTGGTGGTCGCTGCGTACAGGTGCGCGGAACAGAACTCGAATGATGGCGAATCCCTTTTGGCGCGATTGGCGCCGCCGGGTTGATGTCATTGAGCGCTCGCGTCTGAAGATGGAGCCGATGATGCGCGCAACTGTCTACGGCTCTTGCGAGCGCTTGCTTCTCACCGCACTAATCTACCTGTCGCGATTCCGCTGGGCCGAGCATTCGCCTCCTACTTGGCGGACTCCTTGGCTCTCGGTGGCAAGCTAACTTCAGATTTTCCCGCGTTCTGACGTTCAATCATCGCTTTAATCCAGCGGAGCAAAAGAATCGTCCGCTACAACAAAATATTGTGTGTGAGTGTTCTGCCAAGATGCCGGCCAGTTGCTGGCAACTGCAGGCACCAACAAGCCGAATGATCGGCCTGAGCCCGCCATTTGTCAGTTCATACCGGCGCCCATGGTCTGCATGGGGCCTCTGGTTCTTTCAAATGTGCAAGTCGTGGGAGTGGGGTCGGGCATGAATGCAAAATGGATGAGCGGCATTTGTTTGGATGGTGTTCGCAGAGGGCCTGTTTCGAAAGTGTTGCTTGCACTTCCTTTGCTAGGTCTCTCCACTGTCGCATTCGCTGCGGATCTGGCGTTGGATTTCCAAGATTCGCCGAACATCGGCCCCGCCGGTGGGGTGTTCACCTACAGTCTGGGGCTGCAGAACAACGGCCCTGCCGCCGAGGGTAGCGCCACCGGCATCACCACGTCCTTCAGCATGCCCGTCACCGGCGGCGGCACCTATGGCCAGTTTTTAACCTACCGGGTAGTCGATGGGACCGGCACCTGCACCTACAATGCAGGTCCCCAGACTGTCACCTGCAATGGCCTGTCGACGCTGGCGTTCAACCAGGCGATGACGATCGAGATCGATGTACGTCTGCCGAGCGCTGGTACCTATAACAGCAATGCTTCTGCCGCCAGCATTGGCGCGACTGCCGACACCAATTTGGGCAACAATTCTGCGCCGCAAACTACTACAGCTCAAGCTGCCTCCGACCTGCAGCTTAATGCCAGTTCCAACGCAGCCCCCGGCATCCTGGCGGGTCAACCCTACGCCTACCAGCTGGAAGTCACCAACAATGGACCGGACGCCATGCCCGCCAATTCGGGAACTCGGGTGACCTTCCAGGTACCGAGCGGTGCATCTGTCACTGGACGGCCCAGCGGCAGTGGCTGGACCTGCACTCCGGACACAGGCTATCCGCTGAGCAACAATGAACTGATCACGTGCGACCGCAACCAAGCGTTGGCCATTAGTGCGACAGCGCCGGTCATCACCGTGCCCGTCGTCTCCAACACCAATGGCAACGTGTCTGCTTCCTTCCGGGTCGCTGGCCTCCAGCAGAATGGAGAACCCGTGCCGGATGGCAATGAGACCAACAACATGGATAGCGTGCCCCTGACATTTGAACCGGGCACAGACGTCAGCGTCGTCAAAGCTCGGACCACGCCGACCGGCTCCGGAGCAGTGGCGCAAGGCAGCACGGTAACCTATACCCTCACGCCTAGCCATCTGGGCGGCCAGCAGCCTGGCGGCACCATCACGGTGACCGACACTCTGGGCGCTGGACTGTCTTTCGCGGCGCCGACGGCCTTTACCGCCGGCAGCGGCTGGTCCTGCGGCACCGTCGGCAACGTGCTGACCTGTACGCGCTCCGGTTGGAACGGTGGCAACTTCAGCAACATGCCCATCATCCAGGTGCATGCTGTGGCGAATGACCTTGGCACGTTGGAAAATACCGCGGAAATCACTACGCCCGGCGACGCCAATTTCAGCAACAACATCAGCACGGTCAATATCAACTCCAGCAATGAAGCGGATATCGTCGCCACCAAGGGTGGCCCTACATACCCTGTGACCCTTGGCGAGGTTTTCAACTACACCTTGTCAGCGCGCAATAACGGGCCGCTCGCCGTGATTGCGGGGCAGACGATCCGGGTGACGGACACCCTACCGGTCGGCACTGTCCTGGCGAGCCCGCCCTCGGGGAGCGGCTGGAACTGCGCCGACAGTGACCTGGGTGCGACCCCTCCGGTAATCAACTGCACCCGCCTAGGTCCGCTGGCGGTCGGCGCCACTGCGCCCACCATCACCGTGCCGGTCCAAGTCACGACCGCAGGGACGCTGCAGAACTTCGCCTGCACCGCGTTGGAAGGTCCTGCCGTACCGGTGGACAACACCGCCAACAACTGCACTAGCCCGATATCGACCCTCGCCACAACCGAGAGGGCCGATCTGGCGATCGTAAAGACGGACGATAGCAACGGCGATCCCATTCGCACCGGCGACAACCTGACCTACACGCTGGTGGTGACCAACAATGGTCCGGATATCTCGACAAATGTGAGCGTGGCCGACAATCTCACCAACCTGCTGCCGGGAGCTGGTAACGGCGGCCTGCAGTCCGTAACCATAGTACCCGCGCCGGCCGCCACCTTTGGATGCCGTATCGGCGACTCCGGTGCCTATTCGGTGGCGCTCGGACCGCTCGATGGAGGCAGCCAAAATCTGCGCTGCAACTTGGGCGATCTGGCCAGCGGTGCCAGCTCTACTATTACCATCGTGGTCAAACCCTTGGTCGCTACCACTGCTGGTCGTACCAACACCGCAACCGTGAATTCGCCCGACGTGGGTGACGGCAACCGTGCCAACAACACCAGCACCGCCACCACCAGCAGCGTCACCGCTCTGGTCGACATCCAGGCGCTAAAAACCCGTCCGAGCCCGACCATTCCTGCAGGGGCGCCCCTGCGCTTCACCGCCTCCGTGCGCAACGCAGGTCCCTCGACGGCTAGCGGCGTCGAGCTGGTCGACACCCTGCCCAGCAATGCTCCGTTTCTCGGCTTGATCAGCAGCGACGGCGGCAATTGTGCGCCGTTACCTGCCATCGGCAGCGTGGGCCAGCCCCTTACCTGCACTTGGGCCAGCCTGCCAAACAATACCACGCGCAACGTCATCTACGAAGTACGGGCAATGACCGAGGGTGACACCATTAACAACGCGGTAACGGTATCGACCACAACCGAGGAAGACGATGTGCTTCCTAACACGGCGAATACCACCACCGCCGTGACGGCTGCCCTACTTGACATCGTGGTCAACAAGTCTGACAACCCTAACGTTGTGGCTCTGGGCGAGACCTCCACCTACACCATCACCATCGACAACGGTGGTCCCTCTGCCGGCACCGGCCTGACTCTGGTCGATACCTTCCCGGTGAATGCTCCAGACGGAAGCGCTCCTACGGCCGTTTTCAGCTACCAGGGCGGTCTGCGGGTCTACAGGGGCGTCACCGAGGTGACCGGCGACGCGGCCGAGTACAGCTGTAGCGAGCCGGCTGTCGGTGCGACCTCCGGCGTTCTGACCTGCAACTTCTCTGGCTACTTCGACGAGGGTGCCAGTCATCAGCGCAGGGTCACCTATGTGATGCGCGCAGAATCGGTCAGTGGCGTGGCCGGCGTGGCGGTGGGTAGTAGCCACAATCATGTGTCCGTCGCCGTCAACGAGACTGAGACTCAGACCGACAACAACGAAGCTATCGAGACCACCTCGGCCCGCCGTGACGACGTTTCGGTCGACCTGGGCGGTACCAAGACAGCTAGCCCCCGGGCCTTGGTGAAGGGTGAGAATGTGGTGTACACCATCGCCGTCACCAACAACGGCGGGGCCGGTGGTGCGGCGTTGGACAGCCTCGGTGCGCAACTGATCGACTCCCTGCCGGCCGGCCTGCAGTATGTGAGTTCGACCCCAGCCGGTGCGTGCAGCCACAGCGGCGGTACGGTGACTTGTCAGATCGGCACGCTGCCCACCGGCGCTAATAGGATCTTTACCATCACCGCGCGGCTGGACGAGAGTTACTCCGGTCCCACCCCGCTGGTGAACGAGGCGCACATCGATGCGCCTGGCGATACCGATCCGGGCAACAATAACCCGCGCGACGAAACGCCGGTTATCGACAAGTCGATCGGCGCGCCCACCCTGTCACAAAGTGCATTGCTGATGCTGACGCTGCTTATGTCCCTGCTGGCCTGGCGCGCACGTCACCGCGTCTGAGAGAGGTAAGGAGACGTGGCTCGGTTTCTGACGCTATTTTGCTTCATTCAGGCCGTCCTGTTTGTACTGGAGCTGACCCCTCCGGTACAACAATGGTTCGTCACTCCGTTCACCGAGCTGCTGGTGCTAATCAGCATCGGCGTACTGGCTCCGTTCGACGACGGTGCGGTCGCCAGCGGCATCTACCTATATGACATGCCGTCTGGCTTCGCCATGTCGATCGAAGCCGGCTGCAACGGAGTGGAGGCCTCTATAATCCTGCTGGCCGCCATACTGGCATTTCCCGCCACATGGCGAGCCAGGCTGATGGGTATCCTGATCGGTCTGCTGTCGATCCATGTGGTGAATATCCTGCGTATTGTCAGCCTATTCTACGTCGGCCAGTGGGATATGACCGCGTTCGATTGGGCTCATCTGTACATCTGGCAGGCGCTGATCATGCTGGACGTGTTCGTGGTGTTTCTACTATGGCTTCGCTACGTGCTCAAGAGTGGCAAGGCCACCGCAGCAGTGTTCGGCGGAGCCGCCTGATGCCGCAGGAAGGTTTCAAGGGCATCCTGTTCCCCCTACTGCTGTGGCTGCCGGTCACCTTCGCTATTTGGTACTTCTGCGGACCGTTGCTGGCGATAATGGTGGCCGGACTGCTCGACCTGCTGCTGCCCCTGCTGACCGGCGGTCGAATCACCCAAGTCGTCTCCGCGGGAGATACTATCCAAGCGGTGATCGTCCTCGATGCCGCCTCCTATAAGGGGCTTGAGGTGCCGGCGGGACAGACTGCCGAGCTGCTAATCCAGTCGCGGCCGATGATCTTCGCCTACGGTATGCCGGTGTTCTTAGCGCTTGCTTTTGCCGCGGACTCCCGTTGTGACATCTCACGCAACCTGTTGGGCTTGTGCGTCATGCTGTTGCTGCTGGTCACGGCCTTCGGCGCTGGCATGGACCTGGTCAAATCGGTATTCCTCAGCCTACCTATAGATATAACGCGCACCTCCCTCTCGCGCATGCAAGCGGACCTGATCGCGCTCGGCTACCAGTTCGGCGTGCTGATACTACCGCTGGTGGTGCCTGTGCTGCTGGGATGCTGGCTCTGCGCATCGTGGTTCCGCAGCGCACTGTTGCAGGCCGACGAGCCGGCCGGGCCGGAATAGGCAGGGCCGGTGTTGCGGCGCACTCCGCCCACGTGAACTGCCATGCGCTCACTGTTTTGGTAGGGCCGGTAGGCGCCAGTGCAGTGCGGTCCATTTTCTTAAGGCACCGCGGAAGTGGTTCGCTCCACGCTGATCGCAATAAGGAGCACCAGGCACGCGCCAAAGCCGGAGCTGCTGGGTTTTTGCGCTGCCCTGATGGGTAAGCCAACTACAGTGGAAAGGCATTACCCCGACTAGCAAAGCGCTGACGCTCGGGTCAACAAGCTGGAGCCGAAAAAGACGATCTTAAAAAAACACAGCGCTCTTAATGGCCGTGGAGGAGCATTCGCGCCGATTGGATCTGTTGTACTCAGCATTTGAAGTCACTTGCACCCTGTTGTTACGAGGGGTGTCGTAGATGCTGATCCCCAGACGTTGAACGGCTGCTTTGCGTGGTCGCCTGAGGGAACTATGTACCTAAAACCGCAGCGCTACGGCCAGCCGAAGCATCATTTTTATGATGCGTGAGTAAGGGTTTGAGGTTGGGCGACTCACGGTGCGCAAGCTGATGAGCGAGATGAAATCTCTCAGCAAACAGCCCGGCTTGTACGCTTATGAAAAGGCTACGGTCGAAAGGTCGGATATGCCAGAGCGTACTGGGTCGGGAAGTCACCGTATCCGCTCCGAAATGAGGTTTGTGGCAGCGTCATATGTGTGGGCTCTTATTATGGCGGCGGTGATTGATCTGCCCGCCGCTTAGCGGGCCGGGCGTTTTCACCCAAGCCTGATGCCGACCCGGTGGTCAAGCGCTGAACCTGCTATTTGATCCGCGCGGTCGCCTTCAGAATGTGTTCTTCTACAGCGTTTAGGGTCGCCAATATGGAAGCGAAGCGAAAGCTTCCGCCAGCAACTGTGGCACTGCCGGTTAAAGCAAAGCATGAGCCAACGCGGAAACTGCTACGACAACGTGCCAATGGAACAGCTGTTTCGCATAGTGGATGCCGAGAGTGGGTTACATGGACGCTGTGCTGGCACAGCACATTATCGGACGGTTTTTGATGCAACGGTACAACTGGCAACAGCCACATCAGTTCATTGGCTGGCTGCCGCCCGCCGTAGTGGAAGCTTAACGCAGTGGTCGGGAGTCTTTGACCCCACACCATGTCCTGATGAACGTTCCTGTGAAAAGCCCTGCGATTCTCTCCCGTTCGGTGGTTGCCCATCTGGGGTGATATCTCCCACTGGCGCCGCGGCAATATGTCTTGCTGAGGTGCTCGTCTGGCCATCCATGAAAATGAGAAGATAGTGCAGTTGAGTCTGCTAACTGATTGCCGAGGATGAAGATGTCGTTTACCCGCAGACAGGTGCTGGTCGGTTTAGCCGGGCTGGGTGTGGCCGGCCTTGGCATTGGTGGTGTGCGCTACTGGCTGGGCCGTCCGGAAAATTTCGCCACCCACGATTACGAGCTGATCGCCGCGCCGCTTGATCTGGAACTGGTATCGGGGCATGTAACGCCGGCCTGGGCCTATGGTGGTCAGGCGCCGGGCGTGGAGCTGCGTTGCCGTCAGGGCGAGCGTTTGCGCGTGCGCTTCATCAACAAGCTGGACGTGCAGAGCACCATTCACTGGCATGGCATCCGCCTGCCGCTGGAGATGGACGGTGTGCCCTATGTCTCCCAGGCACCGGTGCTGCCCGGTGAATACTTCGACTACGACTTCATCTGTCATGACGCCGGCAGCTTCTGGTACCACCCGCATACCGCCAGTGCCGAGCAACTGGGGCGTGGTCTGGTCGGGCCGCTGATCGTCGAGGAACGCGAGCCAACCGGCTTTCGCCATGAGCGCACACTGAGCCTGAAAACCTGGCATATCGACGAGCAGGGCGCCTTCACCGATTTTCTGGTGCCGCGCCAGGCCGCGCGCGAAGGTACGCGCGGACGGCTGACCACCATCAACGGCGAGCCCAACCCGACCCTCGAACTGCCGCAAGGGCAGGTGGTGCGGCTGCGTCTTATCAATGTCGACAACACCATCACCTACCGCGTCAACCTGCCGGGCGGCGAGGCTCGCATCTATGCCCTGGACGGCAATCCGGTGCAGCCGCGGCCACTGGGCAAGGAATACTGGCTGGGGCCAGGCATGCGCATCGACCTGGCGCTGAAGGTTCCAGCTGCCGGCGAGGAACTGTCCCTGCGCAACGGACCGCTGCGCCTGGCCACCTTGAAGGGTGTCGCCAGTCGCGAAGTCGCAGGCGACTGGCCGCCACCTCTGCCGGCCAACCCCCTCGCCGAACCGGATCTGGCCCGCGCCGAAACCCTGCGCTTCAACTTCGAATGGGCGGCGATGCTGTCGGGTGATGTCGAGCGTGGCGGCAGCTACAAGTACTGGCAGATCAACGGCCAGGCCTGGGATATCAACGACAAGACCTGTGCCGATCGTCCTATCGCCACGCTGAAGAAGGATGGCCACTACGTTTTCGTGCTGCGCAACATGGCGCAGTACCAGCACCCCATCCATCTGCACGGCATGACCTTCAAGGTGCTGGGTTCGGATCGGCGCAAGATCATTCCGTATTTCACCGATACCTATCTGCTGGGCAAGAACGAGACGGCGCGCATCGCTTTCGTCGCCGATAATCCCGGCGTGTGGATGTTCCATTGCCACGTGATCGACCATATGGAAACGGGGCTGATGGCGGCCATCGAAGTGGTCTGAAGCCGCAGGCTTCAGGCTGCAAGCCACAGGCAGGCGCGAAAAGCTTGACGGGCCCCGATGGAAAGGCACACTGGCGCNGCCTGAAGCCTGAAGCCTGAAGCCTGAAGCCTGAAGCCTGAAGCCTGAAGCCTGAAGCCTGAAGCCTGAAGCCTGAAGCCTGAATTATGAAAAGACCGCAGATCATCGACCGCTCGCGTGACGAGCACTTCATGCGCCTGGCGCTGGCGCAGGCGCGCCTGGGCGCTGAGCAGGGTGAAGTGCCGGTCGGTGCCGTGCTGGTGCAGGGCGGTGAGGTGGTGGGCCAGGGCTTCAACTGTCCGATCTCACGCAGTGACCCCAGCGCCCACGCCGAAATGGTGGCGATCCGCGCGGCGGCGCAAGGCGTGCAGAACTATCGGCTGCCCGGTAGCACGCTGTACGTCACCCTGGAACCCTGCAGCATGTGCGCCGGCTTGATCGTGCATGCCCGTATCGCTCGGGTGGTATTCGCCGCCAGTGAGCCGCGCGCTGGCGTGGCGATCAGCCAGGGGCAGTTCTTCGACCAGGGCTTTCTCAATCACCGCGTGCTGGTGGAGGGCGGGTTGCTGGCCGAGGAGAGCGGGGCGCTGCTAAAAGATTTCTTCAAGGCTCGGCGTGGCTGAGCGTCCTGACAAGGAGCGATCATGAACAAAGGGATGCTGGGCCTGCTCATGCTGTTGGGCTCGCCGCTTGCCGCAGCGCAGCCTGAGGTGTACCTGGTCGCCAGCGTGCAGTTGGGCGGCTCGAATCTGGCGCAGAGCATTTTTCTGCACGAGCCTCAGATCACCACGCTGGAGGAGTGCCAGGAGGCCGTACGTATCGGTCAGCGTGATCGGGACTGGCAGCGTTATCACCACATCTTCATGCGTGATCGCTTTCAGGGCTTTACCGGCCATCTGGACTACCGCTGCGTATTCACCACTCAGCGTTTCAGCGGCTGGAACGACCGCGCACGCTACAACCAACCCTACCTGATCAGTATCGATGCGCAGTCCAATCTGCAGGTCGAGCGGGTGCAAAGTCAGGCGCAGTGCGCGACGCGCTTGAAAGGGCTGCCGCCGGCGCGCCAGGCGATCAGCCGCTGCGCGGCGGGTAATCAGAACCTGTTGTAGCGCGTTACAGCGGCGGGGTTTCTTCTTCGGGTTTGCGCTTGTCGATGCCGGGCAGGTGGATACCGCTCTCGGCCACTTGCGTGCCTTCCAGCTGCGGTTGGGTCACCCAGGTGAGAATGTCGTAGTAGCGGCGGATGTTGCGTACGAAATGTACCGGCTCGCCGCCGCGGGCATAGCCGTAACGGGTCTTGCTGTACCACTGCTTCTGCGCCAGGCGCGGCAGGATCTTCTGCACGTCGGCCCACTTGTTCGGGTCCAGTCCTTCTGCTTCGGTCAGCTTGCGCGCGTCTTCCAGATGACCGCCGCCGACGTTGTAGGCGGCCAGGGCGAACCAGGTGCGGTCCGGCTCGGCGATGCTTTCCGGCAGTTGCTGGTGAATCTGGATGAAATAACGCGCCCCGCCCTCGATGCTCTGCTTGGGATCCAGCCGGTTGGACACGCCGACCGACTGAGCGGTGCGCTGGGTCAGCATCATCAGGCCGCGCACGCCGGTCTTGGAGGTGGCGTTGGGCTGCCACAGCGATTCCTGATAACCCATGGCTGCCAGCAGGCGCCAGTCCACCTGGTGGGTATGGCCGGCCTGGCGGAACATTTTCTCGTAACGCGGCAGGCGCTGCTGCAGGTGCTGGGCGAAGGTGTAGGCGCCGACGTAGCCAAGCACGTCGACATGGCCGTAGTAGCGTTCCTTGAGGCGCTGCAGGGTACCGTTGGCCTCGGAGCGCTCGAGGAAGGCGTCGATTTCTACCAGTAGGCTGTCGTCGTCACCGGCAGCCACCGCCCAGCGCATGGTATTGGTGTCGCCCAGGTCGAAGGCGACCCGCACGTTGGGAAAGTACACCTGGTTCATCGCCAGTTCGTTGGAGTCCACCAGGGTCAGATCGATCTGCCCTTCGTCGACCATGCGCAGCAGGTCGACCACCTCGACGGCGTCGGAGACTTCGAATTCCAGTTCCGGCTGTTCCAGCTTGAGGGCTTCCAGCTGTTCGGCGTGGCTGCTGCCTGCCAGTACGAGAATGCGTTTGCCGACCAGATCTTCAGGCTTGGTCGGGCGGGTTTCGCCCTGGCGATAGATGATCTGAGGCGTGACCTCCAGATAGGGAATCGAGAAGCGCGCCTGACGTTGGCGCTGTGGCGTGTCAACCAGGCCGGCTGCAGCCATGACCGGGCCATTGACGCGTCCCAGGCTGGCAAACAGATTGTCGAGGTTGTCCGCGGTTTCGATCTTCAGTTCCAGACCCAGATCGGTAGCGAAGCGCTTGGCCAGCTCGTATTCGAATCCGGTGGCGCCGTTGCGGTCCTGGAAGTAGGTGGCGGGGCTGTTACGAGTGACCACGCGCAGCTCACCCTCCGCCTTTGCCTGCTCGAGAACGCTGGGTTTGGCTTCTTCGCCACAGCCAGCAAGCATCAGGAGGGTTCCAATCGCCAACAGCCTTGTGGCGCAACGCATGCGTATCGCAGGTCGTGCAAACATCGGCGCAGTATACGCAAAGCGCAGGCAGCGCCATATCTCGACAGCGCTTCGCTTCTCTGCTAGCACGCGTTCGTCCTTTAAGCGCCTGGCTACAGGTGCCGCAGGCCGCCACTTTAGGATAGAATGCCCGGCCTCCAGCACACCCCTTCCCAGAGGCTGTTCCGACGATGTTGATCCTGCGCGGCGCTCCCGCCCTTTCCGCTTTCCGCCATGGCAAATTGCTTGAGCAACTGACCAGCAAGGTGCCGGCCGTGACCGGGCTGTACGCCGAGTTCGCGCATTTCGCCGACGTGACGGGCGTGCTCAGCGCCGATGAGGAACAAGTGCTGGCGCGACTGCTCAAGTACGGCCCGAGCGTGCCGGTGCAGGAGCCCAGCGGCAAACTGTTTCTGACCATTCCGCGTTTCGGCACCATTTCGCCCTGGTCGAGCAAGGCCAGCGACATCGCGCGCAACTGCGGTCTGGCCAAGATTCAGCGCCTGGAGCGCGGCATCGCCTATTACGTCGGCGGCGAGCTGAGCGAGGCTGACAGCGCTGCCGTCGCCGCCCTGCTGCATGACCGCATGACCCAGCTGGTGCTGAGCAACCTTGAAGATGCCGCAGCCCTGTTCAGCCATGCCCAGCCCAAGCCGCTGACCGCCGTGGACGTACTTGGCGGTGGCCGCGCCGCGCTGGAACAGGCCAACCAGGATCTGGGCCTGGCCCTGGCCGAGGACGAAATCGATTACCTGGTCAAGAGCTTCAACGACCTGGGGCGCAATCCGCACGACATCGAACTGATGATGTTCGCCCAGGCCAACTCCGAACACTGCCGCCACAAGATCTTCAATGCCAGCTGGGACATCGATGGCGAGAGCCAGGACAAGTCGCTGTTCGGCATGATCAAGAACACCTACCAGATGCACAGCGAAGGCGTGCTGTCCGCTTACAAGGACAACGCTTCGGTTATTGTCGGCAACACCGCCGGGCGCTTCTTCCCCAATCCTGAAACCCGCCAGTACGGCGCGGTGCAGGAGCCGGTGCATATCCTGATGAAGGTGGAGACGCACAACCACCCGACCGCCATCGCACCGTTCCCGGGCGCCTCCACCGGCTCCGGCGGCGAGATTCGTGACGAAGGCGCGACCGGGCGTGGCGCCAAGCCCAAGGCCGGCCTGACCGGTTTCTCGGTCTCCAACCTGAACATCCCCGACTTCCTCCAGCCCTGGGAAAAGCCCTACGGCAAGCCGGAGCGCATCGTCAGCGCCCTGGACATCATGATCGAAGGCCCGCTGGGCGGCGCCGCGTTCAACAACGAATTCGGTCGCCCCGCGCTCAACGGCTATTTCCGCACCTTCGAGCAGGCCGTCAGCAGCCCGCGCGGTGAAGAAGTGCGCGGCTACCACAAGCCGATCATGCTTGCCGGTGGTCTGGGCAACATCCGCGAAGACCACGTGCAGAAGGGCGAGATCTCGGTCGGCGCCAAGCTGATCGTGCTCGGTGGCCCGGCCATGCTCATCGGTCTGGGTGGCGGCGCCGCTTCCTCGATGGCCACCGGTGCCAGCTCGGCCGACCTGGATTTCGCCTCGGTGCAGCGCGAGAACCCGGAAATGGAACGTCGCTGCCAGGAGGTCATCGACCGCTGCTGGCAGCTGGGCGACGCCAACCCGATCAAGTTCATCCACGACGTCGGTGCCGGCGGTATCTCCAACGCCCTGCCGGAGCTGATCAACGACGGCGGCCGTGGCGGTCGCTTCGAGCTGCGCAAGGTGCCCAACGACGAGCCGGGCATGGCCCCGCACGAAATCTGGTGCAACGAGTCGCAGGAGCGCTACGTGCTGTCGGTCGATGCAGCCGACTTCGAGCGCTTCCAGGCCATCTGCGAGCGCGAGCGCTGCCCCTTCGCCGTGGTCGGCGAAGCCACCGCCGAGCCGCACCTGACCGTCACCGACAGTCACTTCAATAACACCCCGGTGGACATGCCGCTGGAAGTGCTGCTGGGCAAACCGCCGCGCATGCACCGCAGCGTGGCTCGCGAGGCGGAGCAGGGCGATGACTTCAACGCCGCCAGCGTCGATATCGAAGAAGCGCTGGGCCGCGTGCTGCGTCACCCGGCCGTGGCCAGCAAGAGCTTTTTGATCACCATCGGCGACCGCAGCATCACCGGCCTGGTGGCGCGCGACCAGATGGTCGGCCCCTGGCAGGTGCCGGTGGCCGACTGCGCCGTTACCGCCACCAGCTTCGACGTCTATACCGGCGAAGCCATGGCCATGGGCGAGCGCACGCCGCTGGCGCTGCTGGATGCGCCTGCGTCGGGCCGTATGGCCGTCGGCGAGACCATCACCAACCTGGCCGCGGCGCGTATCGGCAAGCTGTCCGACATCAAGCTGTCGGCCAACTGGATGGCCGCTGCCGGCCATCCGGGCGAAGACGCCCGCCTGTACGACACCGTCAAGGCCGTGGGCATGGAGCTGTGCCCGGCGCTGGGCATCACCATCCCGGTGGGCAAGGACTCCATGTCCATGAAGACCCGCTGGCAGGAAGAGGGTGTCGACAAGAGCGTGACCGCGCCGCTGTCGTTGGTCATCTCCGGCTTCGCCCCGGTGCAGGACATCCGTCAGACCCTGACCCCGCAACTGCGCATGGACAAGGGTGAGACCGATCTGATCCTGATCGACCTCGGCCGCGGCCAGAACCGCATGGGTGCCTCGATCCTGGCGCAGGTCTACGCGCAGATCGGCCAGCAGGTGCCGGACCTCGACGACGCCGAAGACCTCAAGGCCTTCTTCGCCGTGATCCAGGGCCTCAACGCTGACGGCCACCTGCTGGCCTACCACGACCGTTCCGATGGCGGTCTGCTGACCACCGTGCTGGAAATGGCCTTCGCCGGCCACTGCGGTCTGGCGCTGAACCTCGACGCGCTGGCTGATGACGCCTCCGAGCTGCCGGCCGTGCTGTTCAACGAGGAGCTGGGCGCGGTGATCCAGGTGCGCCAGGACGCCACCCCGGAAGTGCTGGCGCAGTTCAGCGCCGCCGGTCTGGACGACTGCGTCGCCGTGATCGGCCAGGCCGTGAACAACGGCGAGGTCAGCATCAGCTTCAATGGCGAGCCGGTGTTTGCCGGCGAGCGTCGCCTGCTGCAGCGCCAGTGGGCCGAGACCAGCTACCGCATCCAGCGCCTGCGCGACAACGCCCAGGGCGCCGACCAGGAGTTCGACCAGCTGCTGGAGGAGGACAACCCCGGCCTGTCGGTCAAGCTCGGCTTCGACGTCAACCAGGACATCGCCGCGCCCTACATCAAGAAGGGCGTGCGTCCGCAGGTGGCGATCCTGCGTGAGCAGGGCGTCAACGGCCAGGTGGAAATGGCCGCCGCGTTCGACCGCGCCGGTTTCGCCGCCATCGACGTGCATATGAGCGACATCCTGGCTGGCCGCGTCAGCCTGGAAGAATTCAAGGGCCTGGTGGCCTGCGGCGGCTTCTCCTACGGCGACGTGCTGGGCGCCGGCGAGGGCTGGGCCAAGTCGATTCTGTTCAACGCCCGTGCCCGCGACGGCTTCCAGGCCTTCTTCGAGCGCAAGGACAGCTTCGCCCTCGGTGTGTGCAACGGCTGCCAGATGATGAGCAACCTGCACGAGCTGATTCCGGGCACCGAGTTCTGGCCGCACTTCGTACGCAACCGCTCCGAGCAGTTCGAGGCGCGCGTGGCCATGGTACAGGTCCAGGAATCGGCGTCGATCTTCCTGCAGGGCATGGCCGGCTCGCGCATGCCGATCGCCATCGCCCACGGTGAAGGCCATGCCGAGTTCGAAAGCGAGGAGGCGCTGCTGGAGGCCGATCTGTCCGGCACCGTGGCCCTGCGCTACGTCGATAACCACGGCAAGGTCACCGAAGCCTACCCGGCCAACCCCAACGGGTCGCCGCGCGGCATCACCGGCCTGACCAGCCGCGACGGCCGCGTGACCATCATGATGCCGCACCCGGAGCGCGTGTTCCGCGCCGTGCAGAACTCCTGGCGCCCGGATGAGTGGCAGGAAGACGGCGGCTGGATGCGCATGTTCCGCAACGCCCGAGTTTGGGTGGATTAACAACGGCCGCGTAGCGGCCTTCTGATGACCCTCTCCCGCTCGCGGGGCGAAGAGGCGCGCTTTGGAAGCACTGCTTCCTGCGCCGATGAGCGCCTGATCGCGAAGCGATCAGGCCGGGGCGCGGAGCGGGGTGCCCGAAGGGCGGGAGAGGGAAAGCGGCCGCGCTCCGATCCAGCTTGAGCTTGTGAGTATTAGCGTCGGGGCTGGAGATGGCGTTATGGCCAACACCAAACCCTCTCCCCAGCCCCCTCCCATAGATGGGAGAGGGAGCCGATCGTGGAATAGTCCGTAGCCCGGATACAATCCGGGAAACTGCAGTCACGCCTCTCCCCGGATTCCACCCAGGCTACATGGGCCCAACGATGGCCGATGATCCTCTAAACATCCTTCCCGAAGTTCGCCTGGTCAGACCCGGTGAGACTCACCACCTGTGCCGCTGTGGTCACTCCCCTGACATGCCCAACTGCCCACCCGAGTGCGCCCAAACCCTGATCCTGCGCCCCAAACGCGAGCAGCGACTGCTGCTGTGCCGCTGTGGCCGTTCTGCAAGTCTGCCTTACTGCGATGGCAGTCATAATCCGCCAGCGCCGGGCGTGGCCGACAAGTGGCGACGTTTTTTCGGCGGTAGCTGAGAACGCAGTGCCTCAGGCCGGGGTCGAAACTGCGTGTCGCTGGGCGCAGCGTGTGGATTTGTGCGGGCGATCTCAAGACAATTAAGTGGCGTAATGACATCATATTGGCGTCATGGCTTGTCTGTTGTTCGGTTGCCCATTTTGCGGAGAACTTGATGTACAAACTGTGTTTCTACGTGCCGGAAGCCCATCTGGAACCGGTGAAGAAGGCGGTGTTCGCCGCCGGCGGCGGGCGCATCGGGCACTACGATAGGTGCTGTTGGCAGGTCCTCGGGCATGGTCAGTTCCGTGCTCTGGAAGGTAGCCAGCCGTTCATAGGGCAGGTTGGCAGCGTCGAGCAGGTTGCCGAATGGAAGGTGGAAATGGTCGTCGCCGACGAGCTGATCCACGATGCAGTCAAGGCGCTGAAGAAGACTCATCCTTACGAAACGCCGGCTTTCGACGTCTGGCGGTTGTCCGATCTGCAGTTCTGAATCGCTTCAGATAAGGCCTTCAACGCGGTCTTTGTAGGAGCCCCGCCCCGGGGCGAAGCAGTTCGGTGCTGCGCCGCCCGGTTCGCGGCGGGGCGCCGCTCCTACAGGTTGAATGCTTGGGTTCAGGGTCTGATTTCGATCAGCGTTCCATCCTTGACCAGGCTCCATACCTCGCGCATGTCGTCGTTCTTCATGGCGATGCAGCCCTCGGTCCAATCGAGGGTATGGAAGAACCACTCGGGGTATTCCTCGTCCAGCGGCGTGCCGTGGATCATGATCATGCTGCCCGGTGGTACGCCGGCTTCCTTGGCGCGAGCCAGGTCGCGGGCGTTGGGGTAGGAGATGTGCAGCGACAGCTGGTATTTGTCGCTCGGCTTGCGCCAGTCGATCCAGTAGAAGCCTTCCGGCGTGCGCAGGTCGCCTTCGCGCTGCTTGGCGCCATCGGGCTGCTTGCCGAGGGAGATGCGGTAGGACTTGATGGTTTCGCCGCGCTGCTGCAGGTGCAGTTTGCGTTCGGACTTGAGCACCAGCACCTTGTCCACGGTGCGGCTGCTTGGCGCTGGCGTGGCGCTGGCCAGGGCGTTGAAGCTGAGGGTCAGGCAAAGCAGGGGCAACAGCCAGCGCATCGGGATCGTCCGCAAGGGTCAACGGGGTGTGTAGTGTGTACGCAGCGCTTCGAGTGGCTCATTGCGTACCGGGAAGGCATTCTGCCGACGGTCGGCGAAGAAGCATTCTAAGGTACGGCCTATGGTCGGGAAAGCCAGTTCCGACCAGGGAATCTGCGATTCATCGAACAGGCGTACTTCCAGGCTCTCTTCGCCGACGGCGAAGTCCAGGTCGACCAGTTCGGCGCGAAACATCATGTACACCTGGCTGATGTGCGGCAGGTCGAACAGCGTATAGAGGCTCAGGTCACGCACCCGCGCGCAGGCTTCTTCGAGAGTTTCACGCGCTGCGGCCTGTTCGATGGTCTCGCCGTTTTCCATGAAGCCGGCCGGCAATGTCCAGTAGCCGCGGCGCGGCTCGATGGCGCGGCGGCACAGCAGCACCTGGTCGCGCCATACGGGCAGGCAGCCGGCAACGATACGCGGGTTTTCATAATGCACGGTGGCGCAGTGACCGCAAACATGGCGCATGCGGTTGTCGCCGGCCGGGATCATGCGGGTGACGGGGTTGCCGCACTGATTGCAGAATTTCATGCCCGCTCCTCTTGGTTCTGACGCTATCTTGGCGGTCCGTATGACGGTCGGCAAGCCTGCCACTGTGGCCGGTTAGTGCTGTCGCCGGGGTTGGGCGGCCGCCTGCTTTCATGCCATGATGCCAGGCAAAACAAGACTCCGAGTATGCCCATGCTGGACGAGTTGCTCCATCGCGTGCGCGGCTACAGCCCGCGCCCTCTGGAGACCGAGCGCAGCTTCCCCGAGGCGGCGGTGCTGGTCCCGATTACCCGCAGTGATGAACCTGAGCTGGTGCTGACCCTGCGCGCCAGCGGTTTGTCGACTCACGGTGGCGAGGTCGCCTTCCCCGGAGGCCGGCGTGATCCGGAAGACCGCGATCTGGTGGATACCGCACTGCGCGAGGCTGAAGAGGAGATCGGCCTGCCGCCGGGGCTGGTGGAGGTGGTCGGGCCGCTCAGCAGCCTGGTGTCACGCCACGGCATCCAGGTCACGCCTTATGTCGGAGTGGTGCCGGATTACGTCGAGTACAAGGCCAACGATGCCGAGATCGCCGCGGTGTTCTCGGTGCCGCTGGAGTTCTTCCGCAGCGACCCACGCGAGATAACCCACCGTATCGATTACCTCGGGCGCAGTTGGTACGTGCCGTCCTACACCTATGGCGAGTTCCGCATCTGGGGGCTCACGGCGATCATGGTGGTGGAACTGGTCAACCTGATCTTCGACGACGCGCAGATCGCCCTGCACCAGCCGCCCGAACACTTCATACACCTGCGCTGATAGCGCCGAGGACTGACGAGCATGAAATACCGTCTGGGAAGCTCCCGTGTCGATGCCCATCCCGATAGCTGGGTCGCGCCAAGTGCCGACCTCATCGGCAAGGTCCGCCTGGAGGCCGGTGCCAGCGTCTGGTTCGGCGCCGTGCTGCGCGGCGACAACGAACTGATCCATATCGGTGAGAACAGCAACGTTCAGGACGGCAGCGTCATGCACACCGACATGGGCTTTGCGCTGACCCTGGGCAAGGGCGTCACCGTCGGTCACAACGTGATGATGCACGGTTGCACGGTGGACGATTACAGCCTGATCGGCATCAACGCGGTGATCCTCAACGGCGCCAAGATCGGCAAGTACTGCATCATCGGCGCCAACAGCCTGATTCCCGAAGGTAAGGTGATCCCCGATGGCAGCCTGGTCATGGGCAGCCCGGGCAAGGTGGTGCGCGAACTGACCGAGCAGCAGAAGAAGATGCTCGAAGCCAGTGCCGCCCACTACGTTCATAATGCGCAACGCTATGCCCGAGAGCTGGTTGTTGACGATGAATGACGAGAAACCCGTGCGCTCGCCCTGCGTACATGTCTGTGCGCTGGACGAGCAGGACATCTGCATCGGTTGTCAGCGCACGGCTGACGAAATCACCCGCTGGGGCCGCATGGACAATGCCGAGCGTCGCGAGGTGCTGCAACTTTGCCTGGAGCGTGCCCGCGGCTGCGGCCTGCTACTGACGCCTTCCTGATTCACTGTTCGAGGAAACCCTCATGCCCCGTATTGGAACCCCTCTGTCGCCTTCCGCGACCCGCGTACTGCTGTGTGGCTGTGGCGAGCTCGGCAAGGAAGTGGTGATCGAGCTGCAGCGCCTGGGCTGCGAAGTCATCGGCGTGGATCGCTACGCCAATGCCCCTGCCATGCAGGTGGCGCACCGCAGTCACGTGATCGACATGCTCGACGGCGCGGCCCTGCGCGCAGTGATCGAGAAGGAGCAGCCGCACTACATCGTTCCTGAGATCGAGGCCATCGCCACCGCTACCCTGGTCGAGCTGGAGGCCGAAGGTTTCAACGTGGTGCCGACCGCGCGCGCCGCGCAACTGACCATGAACCGCGAGGGCATTCGTCGCCTGGCAGCCGAGACGCTCGGTCTGCCCACCTCGCCGTACCACTTCTCCGATACCTTCGAGGACTACGCCGCCGCGGTGAAGTCCGTCGGCTACCCCTGCGTGGTCAAACCGATCATGAGCTCCTCCGGCAAGGGCCAGAGCGTGCTCAAGAGCGACGCCGACCTGCAGCGTGCCTGGGACTACGCCCAGGAAGGCGGTCGTGCCGGCAAGGGGCGGGTGATCGTCGAGGGCTTCATCGATTTCGATTACGAAATCACCCTGCTGACCGTGCGTCACGCGGGTGGCACCAGTTTCTGCGCGCCGATCGGCCATCGTCAGGAGAACGGCGACTATCAGGAGTCCTGGCAGCCGCAGCCGATGAGCCCGAAGGCGCTGGCCGAGTCCGAGCGCGTGGCGTTGGCAGTGACCGAGGCGCTGGGCGGGCGGGGTCTGTTCGGTGTCGAACTGTTCGTCAAGGGCGATCAGGTGTGGTTCAGCGAAGTCTCACCGCGCCCGCATGACACCGGTCTGGTAACGCTGATCTCCCAGGAGCTTTCCGAGTTCGCCCTGCATGCGCGCGCCATTCTCGGCCTGCCGATTCCCGTGATTCGCCAGATGGGGCCGTCGGCGTCGGCGGTAATTCTGGTTGAAGGCAATTCGCAGCAGGTCAGTTTCGCCAACCTCGGTGCTGCGCTGAGCGAGGAAGACACCGCGTTGCGTCTGTTCGGCAAGCCCGAAGTCAAAGGTCAGCGGCGCATGGGCGTGGCGCTGGCACGTGACGAGTCCATCGAAGCGGCGCGCGCCAAGGCGCTGCGCAGCGCGCAAGCGGTTCGCGTCCAGCTGTGAGTCGGCATGCGCTGTGGTGGCTGGCAACCGTGCCATTGCTGCCATTGGCGCTGCCTTTGGCCTTGTATACGCGGCGTACGGCGCTGCGTATGCCAATTGCGCAGGGCGAGCCGAGTGGCATCGCTGCTGCGCATTTGCCGGGCCTGCCGCTGCGTCTGCTGTTGATCGGTGAATCCACTGTGGCAGGTGTTGGCGTCACCACCTTCGATCAGTCCCTGGCTGGTTGTCTGGCCGAAGCCCTGGCAGAGCGTGTGGGGCGGCCGGTGCGCTGGCGTGCCTGTGGCGAAAACGGCATCACCGCAGCTCAGGCGCAGGAGCGTCTGTTGCCGCTGGGGCTGGCGGAGCCTGCCGATCTGGCGCTGCTGGTATTCGGCGTCAATGACACCACGCACCTTACGGCGAGCAAACGCTGGCTGCGGGCACTTGCTGCCATGGCCGATGCGCTGGCAGCTCGAAGTTGTCGCGTGGCGTTCAGCGCGGTACCGCCGTTGCAGCATTTCAGCGCCTTGCCCTGGCTGTTGCGGCAGTTGATGGGCTGGCGCGCCAGCCTGCTGGATCGCGAGCTGCAGAGCCTGGCGCAACACCTGGGTGCGCTGCATTGCGCGCTGGACCTGCCGTTCGAGGCGCACTACCTGGCCGAGGATGGCTATCACCCGTCGGCCTTGGGTTACAGGCAGTGGGCGGCGGGTCTTGCCGATCGCCTCACTCCGTCTCTGCAGCGTCCGGTTTGATCTTTTCCACCTGCCAGACGCGCACGCTCTTTACCCGATTTTCCGCGGCCTGGAGGATCTCCAGGCGATAGGGCCCGATCTTCAGGCAGACGCTGCTGTCAGGGATGGTTTCCAGCGCTTCGGTGATCAGGCCGTTGAGGGTCTTGGGCCCGTCGCTGGGCAGGTGCCAGCCGAGGGTCTTGTTCACTTCACGAATGTAGGCGGCGCCATCGATCACCAGCGTGCCGTCTTCCTGGGGGTGGATGTCGGGGCTGCGCAGGCTGTCCTGATTGCTGAAATCGCCGACGATCTCTTCGAGAATGTCTTCCAGAGTGACGATACCGATCACGTCGCCATACTCGTCGACCACGATGCCGATGCGCCGCTTCTGCTTCTGGAAGTTGATCAGCTGGGTCGCCAGCGGCGTATTTTCCGGAATGAAATAGGGTTCGTTGCAGGCCGCCAGCAGTGCGTCCCTGGTCAGCTGGTTATGCGTCAGCAGGCGCGCGATCTGGCGCATGTGCACCACGCCCTCGATCTGGTTGATGTCGCCGCGAAACACCGGCAGGCGCGTATGTGGCGTGCTGCGTAACTGGCCGACTATGACTTCCAGGTCGTCGTCGAGGTTGATGCCGGCCACCTCGTTGCGTGGGATCATGATGTCGTCGACCGTGACCCGCTCCAGGTCGAGGATGCCGAGTAGCATGCTCTGGCGGTTCAGTGGCAGCTCCGAGCCGGACTCGCGCACCACGCTGCGCAGCTCTTCGGTGGACAGGCTGTCGCTGGCGCGCTGCGCCGGGTCGACACCGATCAGGCGCAACAGCCCGTTGCTGATCGCACCGGTCAGCCAGACCACGGGGTAGAGCATGCGCTGCAGCAGGCTCAGCACGCGGCTGGCGGGGAATGCCACCAGCTCCGGGCGCAAGGCCGCCAGAGTCTTGGGCGTGATTTCGCCGAAGATCAGCACGATGATGGTCAGGCCGGCGGTGGCGATGGCGATGCCAGCTTCGCCCCACATGTCCACGGCCAGCACGGTGGCGATGGAGGCGGCGAGAATGTTGACCACATTGTTGCCGACCAGGATGGTGCCGAGCAGGCGGTCCGGGCGGTCGAGCAGGCGGGTCACGCGTTTGGCGCCGCTGTGTCCTTCCTTGGCCAGATGCTTGAGCCGGTAGCGGTTGAGGCTGAGCATGCCGGTCTCGGAGCTGGAGAAGAACGCCGAGCACAGAATGAGAAAAATCAGCAGGCCGAGCAGGTAGCTCGAATGAAGGTCGTCCACGACGTCTGCCTCAGATGTGCAGGATGAATTCGCGCACCAGCTTGCTGCCGAAGTAGGCCAGCATCAGCAGGCAGAACCCGGCGAGGGTCCAGCGAATGGCCTTGTGACCGCGCCAGCCGAGCTGGTGGCGGCCCCACAGCAGCACTGCGAATACCACCCAGGCAAAGCACGACAGGATGGTCTTGTGCACCAGGTGCTGGGCGAACAGATCATCGATGTACAGCGCGCCGGACAGCAACGACAGCGACAGCAGCACCCAGCCGGCGAAGAGGAAGCCGAACAGCAGGCTTTCCATGGTCTGCAGCGGTGGGAAATTGCGGATCAGCCCGGACGGATGCTTGTGCTTGAGCTGGTAGTCCTGCAACAGCAACAGCACCGACTGGAACACGGCGATGGTCAGCATGCCGTAGGCCAATACCGAGAGCAGGATATGGGCGAGGATGCCGGGGTGTTCGTCGATCGGGTTGATCGTACCGCTGGGCATGAACTCGGCGGCCAGGACCGTCAGCGTGCCGAGCGGAAACAGCAACAGCAGCAGATTCTCCACCGGTATGCGCGCGCAGGCCAGCAGGATCAGGCCGATCACCGCACACGCAATCAGGCTGGCGGCATTGAAGAAGTCCAGGTTGAGGCCGTGTACGTCGTACAGCTGGAAGAACAGGCTGACGACATGCAGGCACAGGGCGAACACGCCCAGCGACGCCAGCAGGCGTTTGTCGGGAATGCTGCGCTGCGTCAGGCGCAGACCTTGGTAAGCGGCGGCGCCAGCATAGAGGAGGGCGGCGGCGAGGCTGGGCAACAGAGGGTGCATAAATCAGTGTAAGGCGAGCCCGAAAGGCGCTGAGTGTGGCACAGAAGGGCGTCAGCACGAAAGACTACCGGCGGTGTCGGCAGCTCGGTGACTCCGCTATAATCCGCCGCCTGTCGTACACCCGGCGCGCCGGGTCGCACCTATCAAAGGAACGCGCATGTTCGAAAATCTTACCGATCGCCTGTCCCAGACGCTGCGTAACGTCACGGGCAAGGCCAAGCTCACCGAAGACAACATCAAGGATACGCTGCGCGAAGTGCGCATGGCCCTGCTCGAGGCCGACGTGGCCCTGCCGGTGGTCAAGGACTTCGTCGGCAAGGTCAAGGAACGTGCCGTCGGCACTGAAGTGTCCAAGAGCCTGACGCCGGGCCAGGCGTTCGTGAAGATCGTTCGCGCCGAGCTGGAAGAGCTGATGGGCGCGGCCAACGAGGACCTGGCGCTCAATGCTGCGCCGCCTGCCGTGGTGCTGATGGCCGGCCTGCAAGGCGCGGGCAAGACCACCACCGCCGGCAAGCTGGCCAAGTTCCTCAAGGAGCGCAAGAAGAAATCGGTGCTGCTGGTGTCCGCCGACGTCTATCGCCCGGCGGCGATCAAGCAGCTGGAAACCCTGGCCGGTGACCTGGGTATCACCTTCTTCCCCTCCGATGCCAGCCAGAAGCCGGTGGATATCGCCAATGCGGCGATCCGCGAGGCCAAGCTGAAGTTCATCGACGTGGTCATCCTCGATACCGCCGGGCGCCTGGCCGTGGATGCCGAGATGATGGCCGAGATCCAGGCCCTGCATGCGGCGGTCAAGCCGGTCGAAACCCTGTTCGTGGTCGACGCCATGACCGGTCAGGACGCCGCCAACACCGCCAAGGCGTTCAGCGACGCGCTGCCGCTGACCGGTGTGGTGCTGACCAAGGTCGACGGTGATGCTCGTGGCGGTGCCGCGCTGTCGGTGCGTCATATCACCGGCAAGCCGATCAAGTTCATCGGTATGGGCGAGAAGAGCGATGCGCTCGAGCCCTTCCATCCGGATCGTATCGCCTCGCGCATCCTCGGCATGGGCGACGTGCTCAGCCTGATCGAGCAGGCCGAGCAGACCCTGGATCGCGAAAAGGCCGAGAAGCTCACCAAGAAACTGAAGAAGGGCAAGGGCTTCGACCTCGAAGACTTCCGCGACCAGCTGCAGCAGATGAAGAACATGGGCGGGCTCGGCGGCCTGATGGACAAGCTGCCGTCCATCGGTGGCGTCAACCTGTCGCAGATGGGCAACGCTCAGGGCGCGGCCGAAAAGCAGTTCAAGCAGATGGAAGCGATCATCAACTCGATGACCCCGGCCGAGCGTCGCGATCCGGACATCATCAGCGGCTCGCGCAAGCGCCGCATTGCGCTGGGCTCCGGCACTCAGGTGCAGGACATCGGCCGTCTGATCAAGCAGCACAAGCAGATGCAGAAGATGATGAAGAAATTCACCGCCAAGGGCGGCATGGCCAAGATGATGCGCGGCATGGGTGGCATGCTCCCCGGCGGCGGCGGAATGCCGAAATTCTGAAGGCCTGCGCCCCGGTCGATGGCCGCGCGGAAAAAGAGATTTGCAAACCGCCGCATAATCCTTAAAATATGCGGCCTTTCGGGCCTAGGCCCATTTTTAATGTGTGCCTCAAGTTAGCACCGACTATAGGAACGATGTTCACATGGTAACCATCCGTCTTGCTCGTGGCGGCTCCAAAAAGCGCCCCTTCTACCACCTGACCGTGACCAACAGCCGCAATGCGCGCGATGGTCGTTTCGTTGAGCGTATCGGTTTCTTCAACCCGATCGCTGCCGGTGGCGAAGTGCGTCTGTCCGTCGACCAAGAGCGTGCGACCTACTGGCTGGGCCAGGGCGCTCAGCCGTCTGAGCGTGTTGCTCAGCTGCTCAAGGAAGCTGCCAAGGCTGCTGCCTAAGCATCTTCTATGAGTACGACGCCGGCCGTCGCCGAGGATCTGATCATTCTCGGCAAGATTGTTTCGGTGCACGGCGTCAGGGGTGAAGTGAAGGTGTATTCCTTTACCGATCCCATCGATAACGTGCTCGATTACCAAAACTGGACGCTCAGGCGTGACGGTGAGGTAAAGAAAGTGGAACTGGCCAGCGGCCGCCTGCAAGGCAAGGTGCTGGTAGCCAAACTGAAAGGTCTGGATGATCGCGAAATTGCGCGTACCTACGCCGGTTTCGAGATCTGCGTGCCGCGCAGCGAGCTGCCGGACCTGGAAGAGGGCGAGTTCTACTGGTACCAGTTGCAGGGCTTGAAGGTCATCGATCAGGCGGGGCAGTTGCTCGGTGTGGTCGACCATCTGTTCGAGACCGGTGCCAACGATGTGATGGTGGTCAAGGCATGCGCAGGCAGCCTGGATGATCGCGAGCGTCTGCTGCCCTACACGGACCAGTGCGTGCTCTCGATCGATCTGGCAACTGGCGAGATGCGGGTCGACTGGGATGCGGATTTCTAAGGCTCATGCGCGTAGAAGTCATCACCCTGTTCCCGGAGATGTTCGCCGCCATCGGCGAGTACGGCATCACCAGTCGTGCGGTCAGGCAGGAGCTGCTCAAGCTCAATTGCTGGAACCCGCGGGACTATACGACGGATCGCCACCATACGGTGGATGACCGCCCCTTCGGCGGTGGTCCGGGGATGGTGATGAAGATCAAGCCTCTCGAGGATGCCCTGGCCAGCGCCAGGCAGGCCGCGGGGGAGACGGCGAAGGTGATCTACCTGTCGCCGCAGGGGCGCCGCCTGAATCAGGCTGCGGTCCGCGAGCTGGCGCAGGAGGAGGCACTGATCCTGATCGCCGGTCGTTATGAAGGCATCGACGAGCGTTTCATCGAGACGCATGTCGATGAGGAATGGTCGATTGGCGACTACGTCCTGTCCGGCGGTGAGCTGCCGGCCATGGTGCTGATCGATGCGGTAACGCGCCTTTTGCCTGGTGCATTGGGTCATGCCGATTCGGCCGAGGAGGACTCCTTTACGGGTGGCCTGCTCGACTGCCCGCACTACACCCGCCCGGAGGTGTATGCGGATAAACGTGTTCCCGAAGTGTTGCTTAGTGGCAACCACGAACACATCCGGCGCTGGCGTTTGCAGCAGTCCCTTGGTCGGACCTGGGAACGTCGCGCTGATCTTCTGGATAGCCGCTCGCTTTCTGGAGAAGAGAAGAAGCTGCTGGAGGAATACATCCGCCAGCGGGACGATAGTTAACGTATCGATGGCAGGCCGGGAGGCTTGTCTTAGGAGCGCAGCATGACCAACAAGATTATCCAGATGCTCGAAGCCGAGCAGATGAACAAAGAAATCCCGACTTTCGCCCCGGGCGACACCGTTGTCGTGCAAGTGAAAGTGAAGGAAGGCGACCGTCAGCGTCTGCAGGCCTTCGAAGGCGTCGTGATCGCCAAGCGTAACCGTGGCCTGAACAGTGCCTTCACCGTGCGCAAGATCTCCAGCGGTGTTGGCGTCGAGCGTACCTTCCAGACCTACTCGCCGCTGGTCGACAGCCTGAGCGTCAAGCGTCGCGGTGACGTACGCAAGGCCAAGCTGTACTACCTGCGCGACCTGTCCGGCAAAGCCGCGCGCATCAAGGAAAAGCTGTCCTAAGTTCGGACGCTTCTCTGGAAAAGCAGCCTACGGGCTGCTTTTTTCGTTTCTGGCGTCCAGCAATCATGAGTAGCAGTGGCATGACCCCAAGAGAGCAAGAGATTCAGCGGCGTATCGCGCTGTCGGAAACGCGCGTGACCAAGGCGGTGTTTCCACCGACCACCAATCACCACAACACGCTATTCGGCGGCACGGCGCTGGCCTGGATGGACGAGGTGTCATTCATCGCCGCAACGCGCTTCTGCCGTCTGCCGCTGGTAACGGTGTCCAGCGATCGCATCGACTTCAAGCATGCGATACCGGCCGGCTCTATCGTCGAGCTGATCGGGCGGGTGATCAAGGTCGGCAATACCAGTCTCAAGGTGGAGGTCGAGGTATTCGTCGAGGGGCTGTATCAAGAGGGGCGCGAGCGGGCGATCAGCGGTAGCTTCAGTTTCGTTGCCGTCGATGATCAGCAAAAGCCCGTGCCGGTACTGCCGGGCTTCGCTCGGTGATCGCTTCAGGGGCGCAGGCTGATTTTCAGACTGGCCTGCGACAGATCGATGTTGTGCAGGCTCAGGTTGCCGAAGCTCTGGCCGGCCGGCGCATCCTTGATGCGAATATTGTCGAAGCTAAGCTCGCCGATGGAGCTGGGCAGGTTGACGTTGAACGAGCCGTCGTTGTTCAGTGTCGAGCGCAGCTTGCCGGTGTCATAGCGCACGTCGCGCAGGCTGGTTTCGGCATCCAGATTGTCGAGCGCCGGCATCACCAGCTTGGCCAGTTGCTTGATCGTGCCCAGATCATCACCGCTTTCTGCGCGCAGCAGCAAGCCTTGCAGGGCTTCGTCCAGGCCCTGAGCGCTGACCGAGCTCATTTCGCTATCGCTGAGCGACTGCATGCCACGGGGTGTTTCGTCCTGACTGATGGTGCTTGGCGGCTGCAGCCGCTGAATGTCGGCGCTGGCCATCTGGAAAGGGGTCATCAGCGCCGCCACCAATGTGGCAGCCAGGCGCAAGGTGCTTTGTTTCTTCAGCGCCTTGCTCAGTTGCTTCTGGGTGAGCAGGCCTTGTTCTACGAGCACCTCGCCGAGGCGTTTGTGGCTGGTCAGTTGTGCCTTGATCGCCGCATCCAGTTGCGTGCTGGTAATGAGTCCCTTGTTGATCAGAATCTGGCCGAGACGCGAGTTTAGGTGTTGGGACATGAAGGTCTACCGGAGGGTGATGGCATGGTGGAATCATCGGCTCGTGATCACTGGCTGTCACCCAACCAAAGGCAGGGTTTCGCAAGGCGCCGGGTTGTGAGTCGAGACGTTTTTGCACAGCCCTTGCCCGTGCTGTTTCCTCTCTTCACATCGAGATTGGGCCGGGTGGCGTACTGGTGCGTCAGTGACGGGCTGTGGAACACTTGCCGCTCGTGTTGCCGAAGGTCAATCGATGTCTACCTTGAATCATCCTCTTATCGAGCGCTTTCTCGAGGCGCTGTGGCTGGAAAAGGGGCTCTCCGCCCACACTCAGGCTGCCTATCGCAGCGATCTGGAGCACTTCAATGCCTGGCTCGATGCGCGTGGCCTGGCGCTGCAGCACATCGGTCGCGACGCCATTCTCGATCATCTGGCCTGGCGGCTTGAACAGGGTTATCAGGCGCGCTCCACTGCGCGCTTTCTCTCGGGGTTGCGCGGTTTCTACCGTTTCCTGCTGCGTGAAATGCTGATCAGCGAAGATCCGAGCTTGCAGGTCGAGTTGCCGCAGATCGGTCGGCCACTGCCCAAGTCGTTGTCCGAAGCCGATGTCGAGGCGCTGCTGCAGGCGCCGGATCTGGATGACCCCATTGGTCTGCGTGATCGCGCGATGCTCGAAGTGCTGTATGCCTGCGGTTTGCGCGTCAGCGAGCTGGTCGGTCTGACGCTGGAGCAGGTCAATCTGCGTCAGGGCGTGTTGCGGGTGTTCGGCAAGGGTAGCAAGGAGCGTCTGGTGCCGCTGGGCGAGGAGGCCATCGCCTGGATCGAGCGTTACATGCGCGAGGCGCGCCCGTTGTTGCTGGGTGGTAAACCCAGCGATGTGCTGTTCCCCAGCCTGCGCGGCGAGCAGATGACCCGGCAGACCTTCTGGCATCGCATCAAGCACCAGGCGCAGGTCGCCGGTATCAGCAAGGCGCTGTCGCCGCATACCTTGCGCCATGCCTTCGCCACGCATCTGCTCAATCATGGCGCCGACCTGCGCGTGGTGCAGATGCTGCTGGGCCACAGCGACCTGTCTACCACGCAGATCTATACCCATATCGCCCGCGCCCGCCTGCAGGAGCTGCATGCGCAGCACCACCCGCGCGGCTGATTTTTCATAAACGAAACCCCGCCACCGTTGCCGGTGGCGGGGTTCGTTCTTTCCAGTCGCTTTTCGTCCTCCTGCCGGCGAGCCGGGATCATCAGCTCTGGCTGGTGCAGGCATCGGACAGCTGTTCGTAATCGAGAACTTCCACCTCACCCGCACTGTTGCGGTAGGTCATCTTCGCCGTGACCACTTCGCACTGGGCGCTGTTGGGCACGTCGATGGAGA
>NZ_QYYB01000008.1:0-286439 GCF_018221585.1 Pseudomonas sp. KB-10 | reverse complement strand
AGCGGTTGCACGGTAGAGAACGTTTTCGATAGTCATGGTGGTGATCCTCGTCGGTAAGTGAATGATGGATTGGTTTGCTAAACATTTGTGCGCTAACCGTTTCCATGGGAAGAAATGTATTGCGATAAACATTAGTGCGCAAGATAAATTTGTGGATTATTTGGTTATAGAAAACTTATTTATTGGAATAAGCAGAGGGCGCAAGGGCCGTAGCGGTACTTACTCAGAAAAAGTACGCGAATGAACGCCAGGAAGCTTCGCTCGGGCGTGGCGAGCTTCGCCGCTCCAGCAAAGAAAGAGGCTGAAGGAACAATGCGCCAAAATGCGCGGTGAGGGAGCGCGCAGTGCCGTATCGCTAACTGTGGACTTTCGGCGTTCGACGATGGGCGTTGGATCGGTCAGAGGCGATGAGCTTTGGCATCGCCAGAGATCAGAGCGCGTCCTGCAGATGGCCGCGCAGTTCGATCAGGTCGTCACGCAGTTGGGTCAACTGATCAATGCTCAATGCAGAGGCCTTGAGAATGCAGGCAGGCAATGCCTTGGCCTGTTCGTGCAGTGCGCGCCCCTTGTCGGTGAGGTGCAGCTGAACCACGCGTTCATCCTGACTGCTGCGTTGGCGTTGCAACAGGCCTTCGCTTTCCAGGCGCTTGAGCAGTGGTGTCAGTGAACCAGGATCGGTCAGCATGCGTGCGCTGATCTCACTGACGGTAATGCCCTCGTTTTCCCACAGCACCAGCATGGCCAGATATTGCGGATAGGTGAGACCGAGCGCCTGCAACAGCGGTTTGTAGGTCTTGGTCATCATCAGCGAGGTGGAATAGAGGGCGAAGCACAGCTGGTTATCCAGCATCAGCTCGGCGCAGGGTTCCACTTGGGAGGTCATGGCGTTGGCCTATGCGAAGGTAGGGATGTTTCGGCAAGTGGTGCGGGGGCAACCCGCACCCGGTGGCATCAACCGCAGGATACGCGGGTGATGACTCGCTGATCATCGACGTTGAGGTTAAGGCGTTGACCATTGTATTCCAAGGTCACCACGCTGTTGGGTGTCAGAATGCGAGCCGTGCTGGCGCCCGCCTGCTGCCGTGCCTGTTCGAGCAGCTCCGGCGTCGCGGTCTTGCCCTTGAGATTTTCGACTGCAGAAGAGCTGCAGCCCTGGCTGGTGTCGGCAGGCGTCGCCGACGGTTCGGATTTTTCGGCCGTACTGCTGCAGCCGGCTGCGAATAGGGCTGCGGCAAGAATCAGGCTGAAACGAGTCTTGAAATTCAACGCTGTGGGCTCCTTTGCCATTGGTATGGTTGTCATTGCGCGCCGTCCAGGCGGGCCAGGCGCTCTTCGAGCGCAGCTATGCGCGCTTCCAGTTCGACCAGACGATCTTCGTTAGGTGCCGCAGCCTCTCCACGAGCAGCTGGACGGTTTGCCAGGAGAGTTTCCAGATCGGCCTGTTCGCCCAGCAGATGCATGTAGCGATCCTCGCGCTGACCGCTCTGGCGTGGCAGCAGCACGACCAGGCCGCGAGCGATCAGGCGCTCCAGCTGATGCTGCACTTCGTCCACGTCGTCAAAGTCATGCATGCGGTTGCTGCGCGTGAGCAGTTCGTTGAGGGTCTGCGGGCCGCGCAGCATCAGCAATCCGAGCAGTACCGTCTGCGGCTTGACCAGCTCCAGCTGCTTGTCGCAGCGCTGCTCCCAGCGGTCGGCGCGACTGCCCATTACCAGGTGCACCAGGCCGCGGCCCTCCAGGCTGCGCAGATAACGTCCGGTTTCGCCGGTTTCCAGGTTCATGAGTGGTTCGCGGCTGGTCTTCTGATTACAGGCCAGCTGCACCGCATTGAGTGTCAGCGGATAGGTTTCCGGCGTGGTCAGCTGCTTCTCGATCAGGCAACCGAGGATGCGCACTTCGACGGCGTGCAACGGGGTTTCACCAACCAGCGGGGAAGGAGTGTGCGACATGGATCGATCCTGGCAGAAAGAACCCACGTAGGTTAACGGCATCCGCGCTCGGCCGACAGGTTTCAATGTGTGTTCGGGCATGACGTTCGCTAAGCTAACGACCGTCAATCAACGGAGTGGGCCATGAACGAGAACAAGAAGGTCGCTTTGATCATTGGCGCAGGCGATGCCACTGGTGGTGCCATCGCCCGGCGTTTTGCCCGTGAGGGCTATGTTGCCTGCGTCACCCGCCGTAGCCTGGACAAGCTGCAGCCGCTGCTGGAGGACATCCGCAGCGCAGGCGGCGAGGCTCATGGTTTTGCCTCCGATGCGCGGCGCGAGGAGCAGGTGGCCGAGCTGGTCGAAAGCATCGAGCGTGACATCGGCCCCATCGAGGTGATGGTGTTCAACATCGGCGCCAACGTGCCGTGCAGCATTCTCGAAGAGACCGCGCGCAAGTATTTCAAGATCTGGGAAATGGCCTGCTTCGCCGGCTTTCTCACCAGCCAGGCGGTGGCCAAGCGTATGGTCACGCGCGGACGCGGCACCATCCTGTTCACCGGTGCCACGGCTGGGCTGCGTGGCGCCGCCGGATTCGCCGCCTTTGCCGGCGCCAAGCACGGCATTCGTGCGCTGGCGCAGAGCATGGCGCGCGAGCTGGGACCGCTGAATATCCATGTCGCCCATGTGGTGGTGGACGGCGCCATCGATACCGCCTTCATCCGTGACAGCTTCCCCGAGCTGTACGCCAGGAAGGATCAGGATGGCATTCTCGATCCCGAGCATATCGCCGACAGCTACTGGTACCTGCACGCTCAGCCGCGCGACGCCTGGACTTTCGAGCTGGATCTGCGTCCATGGATCGAGCGCTGGTAACCTGCGCTGAACCCATGATGACAATAACGAGCGAGTGAAACTGATGAACAAGACGGTGGAGTTCTTCTTCGATCTGGGCAGCCCAGCGTCCTACCTGGCCCATACCCAGCTACCTGATCTGTGTCGCGACGCCGGGGCTGAATTGGTCTATCGGCCGATGCTGCTGGGCGCGGTGTTCCAGGCCACCGGCAACGCCTCGCCGGCGATGATTCCGGCCAAGGGGCACTACATGCTGCGCGACCTGGCACGCTTCGCCGAGCGCTACGGCGTGCCGATGTGCTTCAACCCCCATTTCCCCATCAATACCCTGACGCTGATGCGCCTGTTGGTGGCAGTGCAACTGCATCAGCCGGAGCGCTTCGACGATGCCTTGCAGGCGCTGTTTCAGGCGATCTGGGTTGAGGGTATTAACATGGGCGATCCGGCCAAGATGGCCGAAGTGCTGAATGCGGCCGGCTTCGACGCCCAGGCGTTGCAGTCGCAGATCGCCGAACAGCAGGTCAAGGATGCGCTCAAGGCGAGCACCGAAGAGGCGGTCAAGCGCGGCGTATTCGGCGCACCGACCTGTTTCGTCAATGGCGAGATGTTCTTCGGCCAGGATCGCCTGGAGTTCATACGCGAAGCACTGCGCGACTGATGCCTGGCACAATGACAGGGTTCTTTTTCCGCCACTCGAGCCACCGATGAACCCCGAAGCGTTGAAACTCCTGGTGACCCGCCGCATGCCCTACGGCAAGTACAAGGACCGGCTGATCGCCGACCTGCCGGGCCACTACCTCAACTGGTTCGCCCGCACAGGGTTTCCCAAGGGCGAGCTGGGCCAACTGCTCGCGCTGATGCAGGAGATCGACCACAACGGACTCAAACCGCTGCTCGAGCCGTTGCGCGACCATTCGTAGCCCGGATGCAATCCGGGACAATTCCCGATCTCTCCCGGATTCATCCGGGCTACGTCTGGGTTGTCGTCAATGCCAGTTGCGGCCGTGATCCAGCTTCTGATCCACCAGCCATTTGCCATGGGCGATGGACGCATGCTGGGCCTTGTGCAGGTCATCCATGAAGGCGTAATCCACCGGCAGAGTCTGACGTTTGCTGGTGTTGCCGTCGGGATCGGTGATCTGGCATCCGCCGGCCCAGGGCGTGGGCAGGCCGGGATGTTCCATGACACTGGCGCGGATGACGTGATCGCGGTGGGTGCAGGTAAGCGCGCTCATGAGGCCACCTCGTGGAGCAAGGCGCCGCCCTCGGCGTCGACGCTACACCGAGGTTCCAGCCGGGAGCCGGTAGCGGCGCCGCGTGGATGAGTGGTGCGTCTGTTCCCTCTACCATAGTCCAGATGTCGCGGCTGCGAGCGTTGCCCGACAAACGCGCAGGGCCGGCAACGGCCGGCCCTGCGTCTGCTGCTGATGAGCCCCTACTCGGCAGCCTCACTCACCTTGCTGAGGTTTCTCGGCTTCGGCGCAAAGCGCGCCGCCAGACGCATCGAGACGGTCACCAGGCGCTGATACAGCGCCGGCATGCTGCGCTGCATCCAGTCCAGGGCATGGGCATCGGCACCGATCAGAATGCGCCGTTTGTTGGCCAGCACTCCGTTTACGATGACCTTGGCTGCCTGTTCCGGCGTGGTGCGCAGCAACTGGTCGTTGAACTGCTGGCGCGCCTGTTCCGCCTCCTGGCCGGTGACCTTGGCCAGGCTGTCGTTCATCCGCGCCGTCTTGGCGATGTTGGTCCTGATGCCGCCCGGATGCACGCAGCTGGCGGAAACCCCGCAGTCGGTCATGTCCAGTTCCTGGCGCAGCGATTCGGTAAAGCCGCGCACGGCGAACTTGCTGGCGTTGTAGGCGCTCATGCCCGGCTGGGAGAACAGGCCGAACACGCTGGAGACATTGATCACGTGACCCTGGCCGGCCGCCTTGAGGTAGGGCAGGAAGGCCTTGGTGCCGTTGACCACGCCCCAGAAGTTGATGTTCATGATCCATTCGTAGTCGGCATGGTCGTTGCCCTCCACGGTGCCGCCCTGAGCCACGCCGGCATTGTTGAAGATGGCGTTGACCCTGCCGAACTCGCTGACGACCTGCTCCGCCCAGGCCTCGACGGCAGCGCGGTCGGCGACGTCGACACGTTGTCCGCTGACGGTGACGCCGAGCTTGCGGGCCTGCTCGACGGTTTCCTGGAGGCCTTCGACATTGACGTCGGACAGCGCCAGGTGGCAGCCCTGGCGCGCCAGGTGATAGGCGAGGGCGCGGCCGATACCGGAGCCGGCGCCGGTGATGGCGGCTACCTTGTTCTCGAAGGATTTCATGCGCTGACCTCCTGCGCGGCGAGGGTGATGGCATTGCTTTGCGCCGGGTGGGCGGCGTGCCTGCGGCTGAAGTGGTAGGCATGCGGATCGAAGTTGCGCGTCAGCATGCGAAAGCGCCAGGTGAAGCCCGGCCATACCGTGCAGTTGCGCCCGCTGACAGGGTGCAGATACCAGCTCATGCAGCCGCCGGCATTCCATACGGTGCTGCCGAGGGTGCCCTGGATCTTGCGGTTGAAGGCGTCCTGCGCCTCGCGCTTGGGTTCCAGGCTCTGCAGCCGGCCTTCTTCTAGCTGCCTGAGGGCGCCGAGCACATAGGTGATCTGCGACTCGATCATGTAGACCATGGAGTTGTGGCCCAGGCCGGTGTTCGGCCCCATGAGGAAGAACAGGTTGGGGAAGCCCGCGGTCATGGTGCCCTTGTAGGCTTCCGGGCCTTCGGGCCAGGTATCGAGCAGATCGACGCCGCCGCGGCCGAACACCGTGCCGCGCGGCAGCGGGTCGCTGGGGGTGAAGCCGGTGCCGAAGATGATGGCATCCACCTCGCGCTCCTGGCCGTCGGCGGTGCGCACGGCATTGGGCAGGATTTCGGCGATACCGTCGGTGATGACCTCGACGTTGGCTTGGGTCAGCGCCGGATAGTAGTCATTGGAGATCAGCACCCGCTTGCAGCCCATGGTGTAGTCCGGGGTGACCTTGGCGCGCAGCACCGGGTCCTTGATCTGCTTCTTGATGTACAGCTTGGCGATGCCCTGGGCCATGCGCAGCAGGCGTGGGGCGAAGGCGAAGGCGATCACCCGGCTTTCGAGGATGCCGTACAGGGCGCCGCGCCAGAGCTTCTGCACCAGCGGAAAGCGCTTGAAGCGCTGGCGTTCGCCATCGGCAATGGCGCGATCGGGCTTGGGCATGATCCACGGCGCGGTGCGCTGGTAGAGATCGAGCCGCGCCACCTGCTTCTGAATCTGCGGCACGAACTGGATGGCCGAGGCGCCGGTGCCGATCACCGCCACGCGTTTGCCGCTCAGGTCATAGTCGTGATTCCACTGCTGCGAGTGGAACACCTCGCCAGTGAAGGTCTCCAGGCCCTTGAGCCTGGGGATCGAGGGTGTGGACAGGGCGCCCATACCGGAGACCACGAACTGCGTGCTGTACTGGTTACCGGCGCGATCCTGCAGGTGCCACAGCTCGGCGTGCTCGTCCCAGCGGATCTGTACCACTTCGGTGCCCAGCAGGGTCTTGTCCTGCAAGCGGTACTTTTCCCAGCAGCCTTCCAGGTAGGCCTTGATTTCCGGCTGCCTGGCGAACATCCGCGTCCAGTTCGGGTTGGGCTCGAAGGAAAAGGAGTACAGGTGCGATTGCACGTCGCAGCCGCAACCCGGGTAGTTGTTCACCCTCCAGGTGCCGCCGACGCCGGCTTCCTTTTCGAACAGCAGGAAGTCCTGCTCGCCCTGCTGCTTGAGGCGAATGGCCATGCCGAGGCCGGAGAAGCCGCTGCCGAGGATGGCGATCTTGCAATGGCGGGCAGCGGTAGGGGGTGACACGGGCGCATTCATGGCCGGACTCCTGCTTGTCGTTCTTGTTGGTGTCTACATCTGTATACCAAGGTAGACATGTGTATACTTTGCGGCAAGCCATCGAATCGACAAACCAACTTTAGGTAGGGGTACGGATGCACAACGACGATGCGCAGGTACGCGACAGGGCCAGCGAAGCGCCTGGCAAGCGCCTGCTGATGGAGGCGGCGTTACGTCTCACCTCGACCAGCCGCAGCCTCAGCAGCCTGGGCCTGCGCGAGCTGGCGCGCGAGGCGGGGCTCAACCCCAACACCTTCTATCGTCACTTTCGCGATGTCGACGACCTCGGCCTGACCGTGATCGGCGAGATCACCCGGCTGCTGCGCCAACCGCTGCGCGATCTGCGCCGCGAGGCAGCGCAGCGTGCGGTCAAGGATGAGGGGCCGCTGCTGCCCAAACTACTGGGTATCGACCTTGGGCGTGGGCGGCGGGTGTGTCACGAGACGGTGCAGCTGTTCTTCGACTTCGTCGCCGAGCATCCGGAGGCGTTCATCATCGGGGTGCGTGAGCTGCATGGCGCGTCGCCCGTGTTGCGCGAGGCCCTGCGCCAGGTAATGGACGACTTCGCCGATGACATGGCCGAGGACATCATCGAGTTCAAGCTGCTACCGGATATCGTCAGCGCGGCGGCGGTGCGCCAGGTTTCGGGGCTGATCAGTCGCAGCCTGTTCGAGCAGTCGCTGGACTACATCGGTCAGCCGCAGCGGCGCGAGGCGATCTGTGCGCTGGCCGAGGAGCAGATCGTCATGCTGTTCACCGGTGCCAGCGTGTTGCAGGGCATGGGGCAGCTGCGCCTGGGCTGAAGCATGTTTGGCGATGCTGATGAGGGGAGGCGGAGCGCAGGAACGGAACTATCCGCGAGTTTTCGCGGCTGAAGCCGCTCCTACGGTCTGAGGTTGGCGCGATCTGGGCAGGTGCGCACTCGAACGAAAAAGGGCGGCCCGGGCCGCCCTTGGAATATCAGTTGCTGAAGCCGAGTCGCTCGCGCCAGCGATTCTCCAGCTTCTCGGTGTCGTGATCCTTGGGATGGAAGCCGGGGCGGTAGTAGTCCAGGTAGGGGCCGATCAGCTTGGTGAAGAAGCCGTTGCGCGGGCCGAACAGTTTCTTCAAACCGAAGCCCCAACTGCGCCAGTTGAACAGCTGACCGTCCTTGCGCAGCAGGTGAATCTGGAACCAGCCGATCACGCCGAGGAACATCACGGTGGTCAGCAGCATCACCAGCGTACGGGTGAAGTAACCGCCGTAGACCTTCTGGTACACGTCATAGCATACCGCCTTGTGCTCGTTCTCCTCGATGGCGTGCCACATCCACAGCTGGTACAGCTTCGGATCGTTCATCTGCGTGGTGAGGTCTTCCCGCTTGAGCAGTTGCTCGGCCATGGTCGCGGTGAAGTGCTCCAGCGCGCAGGTGGCGGCCAGGCGCTGTTTCTTGGTGCTGAAGCGGGTCGTCCATTCGAGCAGTACCTTGATGCGCAGTTCCAGGCGCTCCAGGTCGATATTGTGCTCATTGGCATAGTCGTTATAGGCCGCATGCTCCTTGGAGTGCATGGCCTCCTGGCCGATGAAGGCGCTGATGTCCTTCTTCAGTTGCGGCTCGCTGACCTGGTCGCGCACCGCCCGCACGCTGTCGACGAAGAATTTTTCGCCATAAGGGAACAGCGACGACAGGTTGTTCATGAAGTGGCTCATGAAGGGATCGTCGAAGAACCAGTATTTCGGCGTTTCGGCGAAGCTGAAGTCCATGCGACGAACCGGAAAGCTGGATTTCGGCTGGGGCAGGGTAGCGCTTGCATTCATCGTTCGAGTCCTCTTCTGGGAGTCGGTGCTCCCGATTGTTGTACGGCTCTGAGTGACAACATCGGGAGTTGCAGGTGGCAACAGACCAACTGTGTCAGTGAACGATGTAACTATCGGATGTGGCGACGCCGGGCGCCGCCAACTTAAGGCGGGTGTGTCGAAGGATCAGTTGAATCGAAACGGCGGCGCGGGCCGCCATTTCCACCGGGAAGGGGTCAGGGCGCGTTGCGCTGCAGCGCTGCCACTTCGCTGCGCAGCGCGCGCAGTTCGTCGAGGATCGCCTGCTCGCGGGCAGCCGCCGCCAGCTCTTCGGCGCTGGGCTCATGAGTGCTCTGCATGGCGTTGACGATCACCGCGATAAACAGGTTGAGCATCATGAAGGTGGCGATGAGGATGTAGGGCACGAAGAACATCCAGGCCAGCGGATGCTGCTCCATCACCGGGCGAACGATGCCCATCGACCAGCTTTCCAGGGTCATCACCTGGAACAGCGTATAGAGGCTGGCACTGATGCTGCCGAACCACTCCGGAAAGCTCTGGCCGAACAGCTGGGTGGCCATCACGGCCGCCACATAGAACACCAGCCCCATCAGCATGACGATGCTGCCCATGCCCGGCAGCGAGGCGAGCAGCGCCTGTACCACCTTGCGCATGCTCGGGTTGATCGATACCAGGCGCAGTACCCGTAGCACGCGCAGGGCGCGCAGCACGGCGAAGGGGCCGCTGGCCGGTACCAGGGCGATGCCCACCACCAGACAGTCGAATACCGCCCAGGGATCGCGCAGCAAACCGATGCCGCGTGCGGTGAAACGCAGTGCCAGCTCGATGACGAAGCAGGCGAGGATCAGGCTGTCGAGGATCAGCAGCGCCTTGCCCCAGTCGGCCATGATCGATGGCGAGGTCTGCAGGCCGAGAATGGCGGCGTTGATGATGATCAGCAGGGTGATCAGGCGCTGGACGGACGTGCCGTCGATGACGGCGCCCAGGCGCTCGCGCCAGTTGCTGGATGGATTCAGTTCGAGTTCGTGCATGGGAATCTGGCTGTGACGGTAGTGATGTCGGACAGTATCCGGCTGGCGCAGGGGCGCGCCTTCGACTGTCCGTCTGGCGGGCGTGATTGCTCAGCGATCGTCGAGTGCGAAAGCCGTCAGAGTAAAGGTGGGAATGCCCGCGTCCTGTAGCTTCTGCGAGCCACCGAGCTCGGGCAGGTCGATGATTGCAGCAGCCTCGAAGACACTGGCACGCATGCGTCGCACCAGGTTGGCCGCGGCAATCAGGGTGCCGCCGGTGGCGATCAGGTCATCGAAAATCAGTACCGAATCGCCTTCGCAGAGGCTGTCCGTATGGACTTCAAGAAAGGCTTCGCCGTATTCGGTCTGATAGGCCTCGCTGAGTACGTCCGCCGGCAGTTTGCCCTGCTTGCGAAATAGCACCAGCGGCTTGTTCAGTTCGTAGGCGATGATCGAGCCGATCAGGAAGCCGCGGGCATCCATGGCACCGATATGGCTGAACTCGGCCTCAACGTAACGCTGGATGAAACTGTCGGCGACCATGCGCAGGGCACGCGGCGACTGGAATAGCGGGGTGATATCGCGGAAGACCACGCCCGGCTTGGGAAAATCCGGTACCGGGCGGATCAGGGTCTTGATGCTGAATTCGTCAAAGATCATCGTGGGGTCCTAATGCGTTGAGCCCGCGAACACCGTGCGAACTCAAACGTCGAGATTACCACCGGCCAGGGCGCACAGCTCGATCGGATCGAGAATGTGCACTTCCTTGCCTTCGGCTTCGAGCAGCTTGTTCTGCTGGAAGCGGGTAAATACGCGAGACACCGTCTCTACCGCAAGGCCCAAATAGTTACCAATTTCGTTGCGCGACATGGCCAGGCGGAACTGATTGGCCGAGAACCCGCGGGCGCGGAAGCGCGCCGAGAGGTTGACCAGGAAGGTGGCGATGCGCTCATCTGCGGTCTTCTTCGACAGCAACAGCATCATCTGTTGGTCGTCGCGGATTTCGCGGCTCATGATGCGCATTAATTGACGGCGCAGCTGGGGCAGCTGCAGGGCCAGGTCGTCGAGGCGCTCGAAGGGGATTTCGCAAACCGAGGTGGTCTCCAGGGCTTGCGCCGAAACCGGGTAGCGTTCGCCGTCGACACCGGACAGGCCAACCAACTCGCTGGGCAGGTGGAAACCGGTGATCTGCTCCTCGCCGCCATCGCTCAGGCTGAAGGTCTTCAGCGCACCGGAGCGCACGGCGAACACGGAGCCGAAGGCATCGCCCTGGCGGAACAGGAACTCGCCCTTTTTCAGCGGGCGGCCGCGTTTGACGATCTCGTCGAGCGCGTCCATGTCCTCCATGTTCAGGGAGATGGGCAGGCACAAGGCAGCCAGGCTGCAATCCTTGCAATGGGCTTGGTGCTGCGAACGCAGCTTGATGCTCTCGGACATCGTTGGGCTTCCCGGTATACACGCAATGACTGTAAGGGTACCGCAGGGTTTACCTGGCGGCCAGCCATATCCCGGTCTGACCGAATGCTCAAGTTTAGCGCTTCTATGCCGAAGCAGACTGTAGAACCACAGTCCAATGCAGGAAGCAGCGCGATGCGTATCCCGTCCAGCGGCCCGCTGAGCAATCTCGCACAGAGCGTTCAGCGACAATTCACCGCAGCCGAACCCAGCCCGGAAGAAGTGCGCGAAGGCCTGCGCGTGAGTCTTTCCGAACTGGGCAAGAGCATGTCGGCCAAGCCCGACAAGAACGAGGATATCGACAAAAGCGAGCTGCCTCAGGCGATCAAGGATCTGCTCAAGATGATTCGCGAGTTGCGCGCACAGATCGCCGAGAAGCAGGCGCAGATCGATGCGATCATGAGTGATCAGAGCCTCGATGCGGAGGCCAAGCGCCAGCAGATCGAGGGGCTGCAGACCGAGCTCGCTTCGCTCAACAGCGCGCTGACGACGGCCAACGCCAACCTGATCAAACTAATGCGTGAGAATGGCCTTTCCAGCGAGCAGATGCAGGCTGCCACGGCGCTGGCCATGAGTTGAGACAGCGCCCCGTGATGGCGTGCAGGCCGTCACGGGGCGGACCTGTTCAGATCACCCGCGAGAAGCGCTGGCGTACCTGATCGTTGAGATAGCGGTCGAACAGCATGCACAGGGAACGCACCAGCAGACGCCCGGCCGGGCGTACCTCGATCCTGCTCGCACTCAGTTCGATCAGACCATCGCGGTGAAGCTGCTCCAGTTCCGGCCAGAGCGCCGCGAAGTATTCATGGAATACCACTCCATAGGCCTGTTCGATGCCGGCGAAGTGCAGTTCGAAATGGCAGATCAGCTGCTGGATCACGGCGCGGCGCAGACGGTCGTCTGCGTTGCAGTGCAGGCCCCGCCGGGTCGCCAGCTGGCCGTTGCCCAGGGTCTGCTGATAAACGTTGATGTCACTGTCGTTCTGGCTGTACAGGTCGCCGATCTGACTGATGGCCGACACGCCCAGGCCGATCAGGTCGCAATGGCCATGAGTGGTGTAGCCCTGGAAGTTGCGTTGCAGGGTACCTTCTTCCTGAGCGATGGCCAGCTCGTCATCGGGCAGGGCGAAGTGGTCCATGCCGATGTAGCGGTAGCCGGCGCGGGTCAGTTGGTCGATGCTGTTCTGCAGCATGATCAACTTGTCCGCCGGGCTGGGCAGGTCATCGGCGCTGATGCGCCGCTGCGGCATGAAACGTTCGGGCAGGTGGGCGTAGTTGAACAGCGACAGGCGATCCGGCTGCAGGGCGATGACTTCGGCAACGGTGCGGGCGAAACGCTCCGGTGTCTGCTTGGGTAGACCATAGATCAGGTCGATGTTCACCGAGCGGAACTGCAGGGTACGCGACGCCTCGACGATGGCGCGGGTTTCCTCCAGGGTTTGCAGTCGATTGACCGCTCGCTGTACCTCGGGGTCGAGATCCTGCACGCCAAGGCTGACGCGGTTGAAGCCCAGCTCGCGCAGCAGGCCCATGGTCGACCAGTCGGCTTCGCGCGGGTCGATCTCGATGCTGTAGTCGCCGGAGTCGTCATCCAGCAAATTGAAGTGCTGGCGCAGGTGCTGCATCAGGCGGCGCAGCTCATCGTGGCTGAGAAAGGTCGGTGTGCCGCCACCGAAGTGCAGCTGTTCGATCGGCTGGCTCTTATCGATGTGGCGACTGACGATCTCGATTTCCCGCTCGAGCTTTTCCAGATAGGGCAGGGCGCGACCGCGATCCTTGGTGATCACCTTGTTGCAGGCGCAGTAGTAGCAGATGTGCGCGCAGAACGGGATGTGCACGTACAGCGACAGAGGGCGCCCGGCTTTGCGGCTGTCGCGTAGCGCATGCAGAAGGTCGAAGGGGCCGATGGAGTCGTGAAACTGTACGGCGGTCGGGTAAGAGGTGTAGCGCGGGCCGGCGAGATCGTAGCGGCGGATCAGGTCGGCATCCCACTGGATGGCGTCTTGCATGGGAAATAATCCTGGACAGGCTGTGTGGCAAGTCTAGGGATGATGGAGGGCAGCGACCTTGACCTGTATCAAGGGCGTGTAGGGGCTGGGTACGGTGGTATAGCTGCCAGCTGCGTAGCCCGGATGCAATCCGGGGGCACCTCGCTTCGGTATTGCGTCCGCGATACCTGTCAGTGCCCCATCAGCCAATGTTGATGAGGGCCGGGGAGCGTCCAGATACCGAACAGGATGACCAGCAGGCCGCCGGCCACGCGCACGCCCCGTTTGCGCAGCAATGCGGTGATGCGCTCTGCAGCCAGCCCGGTGGCCAGCAGGACCGGCCAGGTACCCAGGCCGAAGGCCAACATCAGCAGGGCGCTGTCCACCGCATTACCCTGGCTGGACGCCCATAGCAGCGTGCTGTACACCAGGCCACACGGCAACCAGCCCCATAGCCCGCCCAGCACCATTGCCTTGGGAACGCTCGTGACTGGCATAAAACGCCGCGTCAGCGGTTGTACATGCCGCCACAGGCCACGGCCGAGCGCTTCTATGCGCGTCAGGCCGCTCCACCAGCCAGCCAGATATAGGCCCATGGCGATCAGCAGCAGTGCCGCCAGCGTGCGCATGACCACCTCGGCCTTGCTGCCGGCAACGGCCCAGCCGGCCAAGCCCAGAAGCAGGCCGGCCAGGCTGTAACTGAGAATGCGTCCGAGGTTGTAGGCCAGCAGCAGTTGCAGGCGTCTGCTACGTTGCTCCGGCGGAATCGCCAGGGTCAGTGCGCCCATCAGGCCGCCGCACATGCCCAGGCAATGACCGCCGCCGAGCAAGCCCAGAATCAGCGCCGACACCAGCAGCGGCGCCAATTCAAGCATCGGGCTTGTCCTGCTTGTTATGGTCCTCGGCCTGCTCGATGCCGGCCTTGTGCAACGGATCTTCGTCGTCGAACAGAATGCTGTGTGCCGGTCCGTCGAGATCGTCGTACTGGCCGCTGTCCACCGCCCAGAAGAACAGCCAGATGGCGAAACCGACCAGGCCGATGGCGACGGGAATGAGGATATAGAGGGCGGACATGCGGTCTCCATGGAGGCGTCTGGGTAGGAGCGAGCGTCGCGAGCGAAGAAGCGGTTCGCTCGCGACGTTCGCTCCTACATGTTCGGGCTACGCTTGCTTGCAGCTTATCGGCTCAGGCGCAGCGCGTTGAGCACCACCAGCAGCGAACTGAGCGACATACCCACGGCTGCCCAGATTGGGGTGATCCAGCCCAGGGCGGCAAAAGGCAGTACCAGGCCATTGTACAGCGTCGCCCAGGTCAGGTTCTCGATGATGATACGCCGTGTGCGCCTGGCCAGTATCAGGCCGTCGACCAGGCTGCCCAGGCGGTTGGACAGCAGTACCGCATCGGCACTGGTTTTCGCCAGATCGGACGCCGAACCCATGGCCACGCTGATATCGGCAGCGGCCAGCACCGGAACATCGTTGACGCCATCGCCGAGCATCAGCACGCGCCGGCCTTCGCCATGCAATTGCTTGAGTACTGCCAGTTTCGCATCCGGAGTGAGGCCACCGCGGGCGTCCTCGATACCGAGCTGGCGAGCGACTTCGGCGACCATCGGCGAGCTGTCGCCGGAAAGCAGGTGAATGCGCCAGCCTCGGGCACGGGCGGCGGCGATCAGGTCGGGGGCATTCTCACGCAGGCGGTCGTCGAGGACGAACCAGGCCAGCGGTCCCTGTTCATCGCCCAGCAGCAGCCACTGGCCGCGCTCGCTGGCAATCGGAGGCACGGTCTGGCCGCTCAGGGCGCAGACGAAGCTGGCTTCGCCGATGCGTAGCAGGCGTCCGTCGACGCTGCCCTGCAGGCCCTGGCCCGGATGGTTGTCGACGGCTTGCGCGGCGCGCGGCGCCTGGCTGAAAGCGCGGGCAATGGGGTGTTCCGAGCGGTTCTCCAGCGCGGCGGCCAGCGCCAGGCAGTCGCCTTCGTCAAGGTCGCGCAGTGGGTGGATAGCCTTGAGAGTCAGCCGACCTTCGGTCAGGGTGCCGGTCTTGTCCAGCACCAGCGTGTCGATCTGGTTGAGACCTTCCAGGACATGGCCGCGAGTCAGCAGCATGCCCAGCTTGTGCAGGCTGCCGGTCGCAGTGGTCAGTGCGGTCGGCGTGGCCAGGGCGAGGGCGCAGGGGCAGGTGGCCACCAGCAGGGCGAGCACGACCCAGAAGGCGCGGCTGGAGTCGATTTCCCACCAGGCGAAGCCGACCACGGCGGCGGATACCAGGATGAACAGCAGGAACCACTGCGAGACGCGGTCGGCAATTTCCGCCAGGCGCGGTTTCTCGCTTTGCGCTCGTTCGAGCAGGCGCACGATGGCGGACAGGCGAGTGGCATCGCCCAGTGCCTGCACCTCGACGGTCAGCGGACCTTCGACATTCAGCGTGCCGGCGGTGACGCTGTCGCCGATGCCGCGCGCCTGGGGCAGGTATTCCCCGGTGAGCAGCGATTCGTCGACGCTGGACTGGCCGGCGAGGATGCGGCCGTCGGCCGGGATCAGCGAGCCGGGCTGCACCAGCACCTGCTGGCCGACGCGTAATTCGCTGAGCAGAATACGCTGGCTCTGGCCATCAGCCTCCAGACGCAGGCAGGAGGCCGGTAACAACTGCACCAGTTGCGCGGTCGCCGCTGCAGTGCGCTCGCGGGCGCGTCGCTCCAGGTAGCGCCCGGCGAGCAGGAACAGGGCGAACATGCCCACGGCGTCGAAATACAGCTCGCCCTGGCCGGTGATGGTCGACCAGATGCCGGCCACGTAGGCGCCGCCGATGGCCAGCGAGACCGATACGTCCATGGTCAGGTGGCGGGTGCGCAGGTCGCGCAGGGCGCCGCGGAAGAACTGGCCGCAGCAGTAAAAGACGATGGGGGTGGTGAGGAACAGGCTGGTCCAGCGCAGAATCTTGTCCAGCTCTGGCGTCAGGTCGATGTTGAATTCCGGCCAGGTGGCCATGGTCGCCATCATCACCTGCATCCACAACAGACCGGCAACACCGAGTTCACGCATGCGCCGGCGGTTCTCCGCGGCCAGGCGCTCGGCGGCTTCGTCGGCGCGCCAGGGGTGGGCGGCATAACCGATGCGGCGCAGTTCGGCGAGCAGTTTGCTCAAGGGAATCTGGCTGTCTTGCCAGCGCACCTGCAGGCGGTGGTTGGACAGGTTAAGGTGCGCCTCGGCCACCCCCGGTACACCACGCAGATGTTTTTCGATCAGCCAGCCGCAGGCGGCGCAACTGATGCCCTCGATCAGCAGCTGGGTTTCGCTCAGCTCGCCCTCGTGCTGGACGAAGGGCCGTTGTACATCGCTGCGGTCGTATAGTGCCAGTTCGTCCGGCAGTGCCTGGGGCAGGGCCTGCGGGTTGGCGGAGTTTTCGCTGCGATGGCTGTAGTAATGCTCCAGCCCTCCGGCGACGATGGCTTCGGCGACGGCCTGGCAGCCGGGGCAGCACATCTCGCGAATCTGGCCGAGAACCTCGGCGCGGAAATGGCTGCCGGCAGGCACCGGCAGGCCACAGTGGTAGCAGGGAGTAGGGGCGGGCATTGGCTGGGTCAGTAGGAAGGATTGTCACCGATCAGGATGGTCTGGCCATCGGTGATGTTCTCTTCCTCGAACAGGCGCCAGTTCTGGCTGCCTTCCTGGCCAAGCAGTTCGACGAAACGACGACCGCTGACCTGATCGACCATCTGGCCACGGTACTGACCGTCAGCGGCCGGCTGCAGGATGACGCGGCGGTCGCGCTCCGGCTGGGTCGGCGAAATCAGATTGAGAACGATCTGCTGGGGTTTGCTGTTGCCTTGCAGCGAAAGGGTAGCGACGCCGGTGGCGTTGTCCAGCACCAGTTCGCCCTGCAGTTGCAGACGCTCGGCCAGTTTCTCGCGCTCCAGCGACTGGTTGATGCCCTTGCCGACGTCATAGTAGTCATCGGAAATCAGCCCCGGTGGGTTTTTGGTAGCCACGGTGAGCAGGGTAAGGCCCTGCACCACCGAGTAACTGAGCATGGCGATGATGAACCAGGGCCAGAATTGCTTGTACCAGGGCTTTACCGGCGAGGATGCTTGTTCGGTCATGTTCTTTCCGTTGTCAGCGGACGCTGGGGCCAATGAAGCGGCTGTCGGCGTCGGTCTTGATACTGGGGTCATCCGCGGATTGTACGTGGAAGACGATGTTGTTGGCGCTCGAGGGCAGTTTCTCCGGCGCGATGGAAAGCTCGACAGGGAAGGAGTACACCTCACCGGCCAGCGTCCGCACTTCGCTCTTGCCTTCGTAAACCAGGCCGTCGAGACCGTCGGCGGTGATCACGTACGTCATGTCGCGCTGCGACTTGTTCATGATCTTCAGGGTGTAGACGTTCTCGATGTGACCGCGCTCGTTTTCGCGGAACAGCACGCGGTCCTTCAGCACGTCCAGCCCCACCAGCGGGCGATGGGCCACGGCCCAGGCAAACAGGCCGATCATGGCTACCAGCGCCACAGCGTACCCGATCAGGCGCGGGCGCAGCAGGTGGGTCTTCTGGCCAGACAGGTTGTGTTCAGTGGTGTAGCTGATCAGCCCCTTGGGATAGTTCATCTTGTCCATGATGTCATCACAGGCGTCGATGCACGCCGCGCAACCAATGCACTCGACCTGCAGGCCGTCGCGGATGTCGATACCGGTGGGGCAGACCTGCACGCACATCTTGCAGTCGATGCAGTCACCCAGGCCTTGTGCCTTGTAGTCGGCGTCCTTCTTGCGTGGGCCACGTTTCTCGCCGCGGCGTGGGTCGTAGGAGACGATCAGGGTGTCCTGGTCGAACATCACGCTCTGGAACCGTGCGTAGGGGCACATGTAGATGCACACCTGCTCGCGCAGGTAGCCGGCGTTGCCATAGGTGGCGAGGGTGAAAAAGCCGATCCAGAAGTAGGCCCAGCCACTGGCTTCACCGGTGAAGATCTCCACCACCAGGTCGCGAATCGGCGTGAAGTAGCCGACGAAGGTGACGGCGGTGAGCAGCGACACGCCCACCCAGATGCCATGCTTGGCCAGCTTACGCGCAAATTTATTGCCACTCATGGGCTGTTTATCGAGCTTCATGCGCTGGTTGCGGTCGCCCTCGGTAACCTTCTCCGCCCACATGAATACCCAGGTGAATACGCTTTGCGGGCAGGTGTAGCCGCACCAGACGCGGCCGGCGAACACCGTGATGAAGAACAAACCGAAGGCGCAGATGATCAGCAGCCAGGACAGCAGCATGAAGTCCTGTGGCCAGTAGGTGGCGCCGAAAATGTTGAACTTGCGCTCTGGCAGGTTCCACCAGACGGCCTGGCGACCTTCCCAGTTCAGCCAGACGGTACCGAAGAAGAGAATGAACAGCAGAGCGCCGCCAACGCGGCGAAGGTTGCGGTAAAGACCGGTGAACGCGCGGGTGTAGATCTTCTCGCGGCTGGCGTATAGATCGACGCTGGCATTCTTGGCAGGGGAAGGGGGGGTGACGTCCTGGACGGGAATCTGTTCGCTCATCAATGCATACCAAAGCGGTTGGTTGGCAGCCCGGGCCGATGCGCGCCGGCTTAGGTCAGTTCACGGTAGCTATATGGTACGCCTGAAAGACAACGCCCGGGTGCGACCAGCGGTCGCGTTCCGGGCGTTCATTGACCCTTGTCAAAAGAGTCGTTCTGCTATTACTGCTCTTGTGCCTTGTGCGACAGGCTGTAAACGTAGGCAGCCAGCAGGTGCACCTTGTCGTTGCCGAGGAATTCTTCCTGGGCAGGCATGTTGCCGTGACGACCGTAGCGGATGGTCTGCTGCAGTTGAGCGTAGCTGCTGCCGTAGATGAACGCTGCCGGGTTGGTCAGGTTCGGGGCGCCCATGGCCGGGGTGCCTTTGCCGTCAGCGCCGTGGCAGGCGAAGCAGGTACCGGCGAAGACCTTCTGGCCCGCTTCGATATCGGCTTCCACGCCTTCCGGCAGTTCACGGCCACCCAGTTGGGTCAGCACGTAGGCGGCGACGTTGCGTACACCGTCTTCGCCGATAGCCGGGCCTTGAGCAGGCATGGCGCCCTGGCGACCCTTGAGGATGGTGGTCTTGATGGTTTCCGGCTCGCCGCCCCAACGCCATTCGGTGTCGGTCAGGTTGGGGAAGCCGTAGCTGCCCTTGGCATCGGAACCGTGGCAAACCGAGCAGTTGGAGGCGAACAGGCGGCCACCCATTTTCAGGGCTTGCTCGTCCTTGGCGACTTCCTCGATCGGCATGGCGGCGTACTTGGCGAACAGCGGGCCGTATTGCTCATCGGCGCGTGCCATTTCCTTTTCCCACTGGTGCACACCGGTCCAGCCGGAGTGACGCATGGAGCCGTCAGCGATCTGTACGCCCTCAGCGAAAGGCGTCTGCTTTTCGTTGTCGACGTAGTCGTAGCCCGGCAGCAGGCCCTTGAAGTTGCCCAGGCCCGGGTACAGGGCGAGGTAGCCGAGGGCGAAGACGATGGTGGCGACGAACAGCATGAACCACCACTTCGGCAGCGGATTGTCATACTCCTCGATGCCATCGAAGCTGTGGCCGACGGTTTCTTCGGTGGTTTCCTGGCGCTGACCCTTGCGAGTGCCGAAGATCAGCCAGGTCAGGGCGAAAATGGTGCCCAGAGACAGAATGGTTACGTACCAACTCCAGAACGTGGTCATTGGTTATTGCTCCTGGAAGAGTCCTGATCGCGCTTGGACTCGGGCTTGGGGTCGTCAGCGAAGGGCAGGTTGGCAGCTTCGTCGAAGCTCGATTTGCGCTTGCTGCTGTAAGCCCAGAGCACCACGCCAATGAAGGCGATGAATACCACCGCCGTGCCGATGCCGCGAATCATCCCGATGTCCATAGCGTCTTACCGTTTGTTCTTGATGGAAGTGCCGAGAACCTGCAGGTACGCGATCAGCGCGTCCATTTCGGTATTGCCTTTCACGGCATCGCGCGCACCGGCGATATCTTCGTCGGTGTAGGGGATGCCGAAGCCACGCATGACTTCCATCTTCTTGGCGGTGTCGCGACCGTCGAGCTTGTTCTCCACCAGCCATGGGTAGGCAGGCATCTTCGACTCAGGCACGACGTTGCGCGGGTTGTACAGGTGGGCGCGATGCCACTCGTCCGAGTAGCGACCGCCGACACGGGCCAGGTCCGGGCCGGTACGCTTGGAGCCCCACAGGAAGGGGTGATCCCAGACGCTTTCGCCGGCTACGGAGTAATGACCGTAACGCTCGGTCTCGGCACGGAACGGGCGGATCATCTGCGAGTGGCAGCCGACGCAGCCCTCGCGGATGTAGATGTCGCGACCTTCCAGTTGCATGGCGGTGTAGGGCTTGAGGCCTTCGACCGGCTCGTTGGTGACGTCCTGGAAAAACAGCGGGACGATCTGGGTCAGGCCACCGATGCTGACGGCAATCACCATCAGCAGCGCCATCAGGCCGATATTCTTCTCGATGATTTCGTGTTTCATCAGTGAGCTACTCCGGCGGGAATCTGCGCAGCCGCTTCGTATTCAGCCGGCTTGGCGGCACGCACGGTGCGGTAGGTGTTGTAGGCCATCAGCAGCATGCCGGCGACGAAGAAGGCGCCACCGATCATGCGCACGACATAACCTGCATGGCTGGCTTCCAGCGCTTCGACGAAGGAGTAGGTGAGGGTGCCGTCTTCGTTGACTGCGCGCCACATCAGACCCTGGGTGATGCCGTTGACCCACATCGAGGCGATGTACAGCACGGTACCGATGGTAGCCAGCCAGAAGTGGGTGTTGATCAGGCCGATGCTGTGCATCTGCTCACGGCCGAACACCTTGGGAATCAGGTGATACAGCGAGCCGATGGAGATCATCGCTACCCAGCCCAGCGCCCCGGCGTGCACGTGGCCGATGGTCCAGTCGGTGTAGTGGGACAGGGCGTTGACGGTCTTGATGGCCATCATCGGGCCTTCGAAGGTGCTCATGCCGTAGAACGCCAGGGACACGACCAGGAAACGCAGGATCGGGTCGGTGCGCAGCTTATGCCAGGCGCCGGACAGGCTCATCATGCCGTTGATCATGCCGCCCCAGCTCGGAGCCAGCAGGATGACCGACATGGCCATGCCCAGGGACTGCGCCCAGTCAGGCAGCGCGGTGTAGTGCAGGTGGTGCGGGCCGGCCCAGATGTACAGGGTGATCAGCGCCCAGAAGTGCACGATGGACAGGCGGTAGGAGTAAATCGGACGTTCGGCCTGCTTGGGTACGAAGTAGTACATCATGCCCAGGAAGCCGGTGGTCAGGAAGAAGCCCACGGCGTTGTGGCCGTACCACCACTGGATCATCGCATCGGTCGCGCCGGCGTAGGCCGAGTACGACTTGAACAGGCTTACCGGCATGGCGGCGCTGTTGACGATGTGCAGCATCGCGGTAACCAGGATGAATGCACCGAAGAACCAGTTGCCCACATAGATGTGCTTGGTCTTGCGCTTGACGATGGTGCCGAAGAACACCACCAGATAGGTGATCCAGACCAGACCCAGGAGGATGTCGACCGGCCACTCGAGCTCGGCGTACTCCTTGGAGCTGGTATAGCCCATCGGCAGGGTGATCACCGCGAGAACGATGACCGCTTGCCAACCCCAGAAGGTGAAGGCAGCCAGACCGTCGGAGATCAGGCGCGTCTGACAGGTACGCTGGACCACGTAATACGAGGTCGCGAACAGTGCGCATCCGCCAAAGGCGAAGATCACCGCGTTGGTGTGCAGCGGGCGCAGACGGCCGAAGCTGGTCCACGGCAGGTTTAGGTTGAGTTCCGGCCACACGAGTTGTGCGGCGATGAACACGCCTAGACCCATCCCAATGACCCCCCAGATCACCGTCATAATGGCGAACTGGCGGACCACCTTATAGTTATAAGCAGTCTGACTGATTGCTGTGCTCATGCTAGGGGTTCCACGGTTAATGGAGTTTTATGGGGCAAAAATCGGCGGCAAGTATGGAGAAAGCAGGTAGCCATTGCAACGCAACATGCCGACACGTACAGGGTTTTAGAGGGTTTCGCGAGCCTTGCAAAAAGGGCCCCGAAAACGCTCTGCCAGCCTTTGGCGCAATCAGTTTGCGCAGCGCTAAGAAAGGATCGCCTTGGAGTTGTGACAGATGGCGACTGAAACGCAGCTTAGCCCAAATCAAGTAAATCGTCGGGCTATTGGTCGGCAGGTGCGACACTGGGTCGCATACATATAAGGAGGGGCCGGCGACCGTGATCCGGTCGCCGGTACAGCAGGAGAGGTTACTTGCTTTCGCCCTGGCTCAGCTTGAGCACGTAGGCGGCCAGCAGGTGAGCCTTGTCGTTACCGAGGAAGTCCCCCTGGGCTGGCATGTTGCCGCTGCGACCATAACGGATGGTCTGTTGCAGCTGGGCGAAGCTGCTACCGTAGATGAAGGCGCTCGGCTGGGTCAGATCAGGCGCACCCATAGCCGGAGTGCCCTTGCCGTTGGCGCCGTGGCAGGCGAAGCAGGTGCTGGCGAAGATCTGCTGGCCGGCGGCGATGTCCGCGTCGGTACCCTCCGGCAGCTCGCGGTCAGCGAGTTCGGTGAGAACGTAGGCTGCAACGTTACGTACGCCATCTTCGCCGATCATCGGGCCTTGCGCCGGCATCACGCCGGTACGACCGTGCATGATGGTGGTCTTGATGGTTTCCGGCTCGCCGCCCCAGCGCCAGCTGCTGTCCGCCAGGTTGGGGAAGCCATAGCTGCCCTTGGCATCGGAGCCGTGGCAGACCGAGCAGTTGGAGGCGAACAGGCGGCCGCCCATTTTCAGCGCGCGCTCGTCCTTGGCCACTTCTTCGATCGGCATGGCCGCGTACTTGGCGAAGATCGGGCCGTACAGCTCATCGGCACGGTCCATTTCACGCTGCCACTGATTGACCTGGGTCCAGCCGTCCTCGTAGCCCGGCAGCAGTCCCTTGAAGTTGCCCAGGCCCGGATACAGCAGCAGGTAGCCAACGGAAAACACCAGGGTGCCGAGGAACAGCATGAACCACCACTTCGGCAGTGGATTGTCGTACTCCTCGATACCATCGAAGGCGTGGCCCATGGTCTGTTCGGTCGGGTTCTTGTGCACTTCGCTCTTGCGGGTGGCGAAGATCAGCCAGAACAGCGCGATCAGCGAGCCGACGGTCAGCAGGGTGATGTACCAGCTCCAGAAGGTGGTCATGCTTGGGTCCTCGAAACGGCGGGCTTGGGCTCATCAGCGAAAGGCAGGTTGGCCGCTTCGGTGAAGGCGTCGCGGCGTTTGCCGCTGTAGGCCCAGAGGGTGACGGCGGTGAAGGCAATCAGGACCAGCGCGGTACCAATGCCGCGCACGATGCCGATATCGATAAGCTCGAACATGGCGCTCACCTCTTGTTCTTCACAGCGGTGCCGAGCACCTGCAGGTAGGCGACCAGGGCGTCCATTTCGCTCTTGCCCCTGACCGCGTCACTGGCGCCGGCGATGTCATCGTCGCTGTAGGGCACGCCAAGCATGCGCAGCGCGCTCATCTTCTTGGCGGTGTCCTTGCCGTCGAGGGTGTCTTCGACCAGCCAGGGATAGGCGGGCATGATCGACTCGGGCACGACGTTGCGCGGGTTGTACAGGTGGGCGCGATGCCACTCGTCCGAGTAACGACCGCCGACACGGGCTAGGTCCGGGCCGGTACGCTTGGAGCCCCACAGGAAGGGGTGATCCCAGACGCTTTCGCCGGCTACGGAGTAGTGGCCGTAACGCTCGGTCTCGGCGCGGAACGGGCGGATCATCTGCGAGTGGCAGCCGACGCAGCCCTCGCGGATGTAAATGTCGCGACCTTCCAGTTGCAGCGCGGTGTAGGGCTTGAGGCCATCGACCGGCTCGTTGGTGACGTCCTGGAAAAACAGCGGGACGATCTGGGTCAGGCCGCCGATGCTGACCGCGAGGATCATCACCAGGGCCATCAGGCCGATATTCTTCTCGAGAATCTCGTGTTTCATCAGTGGGCTCCTTCTACCGAGAACTGCGCAGCGGCTTCCATCTCGGTCGATTTGGCGCTACGTACGGTCAGCCAGACGTTCCAGGCCATCAGCAGCATGCCGGCGAAGAAGATCGCGCCGCCGATCACCCGCACCACGAAGCCGACATGGCTGGCTTCCAGCGCTTCGACGAAGGAGTAGGTGAGGGTGCCGTCTTCGTTGACTGCGCGCCACATCAGGCCCTGGGTGATGCCGTTGACCCACATCGAGGCGATGTACAGCACGGTGCCGATGGTGGCCAGCCAGAAGTGTCCATTGATCAGGCCGATGCTGTGCATCTGCTCGCGGCCGAACACCTTGGGAATCAGGTGATACAGCGAGCCGATCGACACCATCGCAACCCAGCCCAGCGCCCCGGCGTGCACGTGGCCGATGGTCCAGTCGGTGTAGTGGGACAGGGCGTTGACGGTCTTGATGGCCATCATCGGGCCTTCGAAGGTGGACATGCCGTAGAAGGCCAGCGACACGACCAGGAAACGCAGGATCGGGTCGGTGCGCAGTTTGTGCCAGGCGCCGGAGAGCGTCATCATGCCGTTGATCATGCCGCCCCAGCTCGGAGCCAGAAGGATCAGCGACATCACCATGCCGAGGCTCTGGGCCCAGTCAGGCAGCGCGGTGTAATGCAGGTGGTGCGGGCCGGCCCAGATGTATACCGCGATCAGCGCCCAGAAGTGGACGATGGACAGGCGATAGGAATAAACCGGGCGACCGGCCTGCTTGGGCACGAAGTAGTACATCATGCCCAGAAAGCCCGCGGTGAGGAAAAAGCCTACGGCGTTGTGGCCGTACCACCATTGAACCATTGCATCGGTGGCGCCGGCATACAGCGAGTAGGACTTGGTCAGGGTGACCGGGATTTCCAGGTTATTGACCACATGCAGGATGGCCACGGTGAGTATGAACCCCCCGAAGAACCAGTTGCCCACGTAAATGTGGCTGACCTTGCGCTGCATCACCGTGCCGAAGAAGACGATGGCGTAGCAGACCCAGACGATGGTTATCAGGATGTCGATCGGCCATTCCAGTTCGGCGTATTCCTTGGAGCTGGTCCAGCCCAGGGGCAGGGTGATGGCTGCGAGCAGAATCACCAGTTGCCAACCCCAGAAGGTGAAGGCAGCCAGCTTGGGCGCGAACAGCGTGGTCTGGCTGGTGCGTTGCACCGCGTAGTAGCTGGTGGCGAACAGAGCGCAGCCACCGAAGGCGAAGATCACCGCATTGGTATGCAGGGGACGCAGACGGCCGAAGCTTGTCCACGGTAGGTTCAAGTTAAGTTCGGGCCAGGCCAGCTGGGCAGCGATGAATACGCCGAGTCCCATGCCGACGATGCCCCAAACCACCGTCATAATGGCGAATTGGCGAACCACCCTGTAGTTGTAGGCGGAACGGGTTGTTGTGTTCATGTCTGGGCTTCCATCCACGGTTATGGCAGAGCGGCCGATAACCGTGATGGACGCAGGCATGAGCAGGCCACGAACACCACGGTTATCGACGCGAGGCAAGCATGAGCAAAGGGCCATCTGGGTTTATTGACGCCGGTCAATGTGAGCAGGGGCTACCCTGGTTGTGGGACGAACCGCCGCAGGCGGCGTCGAGCACGCTGATCCTTGCGCACGGCGCGGGCGCACCGATGGACAGCGCGTTCATGCAGTACATTGCGCAGGGCCTTGCCACACGCGGCGTGCGGGTGGTGCGCTTCGAGTTCGCCTACATGGCGCAGCGGCGGGTGGATGGGCGCAAACGGCCGCCCAATCCGCAGGCGCAGCTGCTGCAGCAATGGCGTGATGTACATGCCGAGGTGCGCCAACAGGTCGCAGGGCCCGTGGCCATCGGCGGCAAGTCCATGGGCGGGCGTATGGCCAGCCTGCTGGCTGACGAACTGGGCGCCTCAGCGCTGATTTGTCTGGGCTATCCCTTCTATGCGGCCGGCAAGCCGGAAAAACCGCGGGTCGCACATCTGGCCGAGCTGCGCACGCCGACGCTGATCGTTCAGGGGGAGCGCGATGCGCTGGGTAATCGCGAGGCTGTCGCAGGATACAACCTGTCACCGGCCATCGAACTGCACTGGCTGCAGGCTGCCGATCATGACTTCAAGCCGCTGAAGGCTTCGGGTTTTACTCATCAACAGCACCTGGATTGCACGGTGCAGGTCATTGCCCAGCGGCTTGCCGGCATTGGGTGAAAGGAGGGGAACGCCTGTTTCAGCGTCGCTGGCCGATTGTCACTGCCAGCGGATAGGCGCGCGCATCGCCAGTGAGTTCAGGCCTTTCGGTCCGTATGAGCATTCCAGTGATTGGCATGTTCGTCGAAGCCGGCGCGGTAGGGGCTGCCGACGCAGAAACGGTGGCCGCTGGGCGCCTGCATGACGACCCAGGCGTCCTTGCGCGTCACCACCTGGGCGCCGAGGCGTTGCAGGCGCGCGACTTCGGCACTGATCGAATCGCTGTCGATGTCCAGGTGAGCGCGGGCCTCATGCTGCACGCGCTGGATGATCACCTGCACCTCGCCCGGCGGGGTCTGCAACTGAATGAACGGGCTGTCGCCGTCGATCTTCTCCGGCAGCGGATAGCCCAGCGCCTGGCTCCAGAATCGGGCATCGGCCAATAGGTCGTGCGTGTTGCAGTCGATGACGAGGTTGCCCAGTCTGCTGCGGTGCATGTAGGCCTCCTAGAACGTGATCTTGCGCTGCGCCATATGCTGCAGGTAGCCGATCAGCTGCTCCAGCTCCGTATTGTCGATGGTCCGCTCGCTGAACCCGGGCATGCGCCCTTGTGGCCAGCGGCGCAGGCTCTGCGGGTCGCGGATGTACTGGCGCAGGAAATCACCGGTGAAGTATTCGGTCGGGTTGTGCGGAATGTTCAGATCCGGGCCGAACTCGGCATCGCCGGCACCGTTGAGGCGATGGCAGGCCATGCAATTCTTCTGATAGGCGGCGAAGCCGGCCTGGACGTCAGCGCCGGCATCCGTTGCCGGCAGCAGGGCAGGGAAGCGCTGCTCCACCGGGGCCAGTTGGCGAATCCTGGCGACCTGAAATGGCCATTGCTCGGGGCCGATCTGGCTGGCTGCCGGATCGGTCCAGACCAGGTAGAACGGCCCGGCGCTGGACTTGCCTTTGGCCAGCGGCGGCCAGGGATGCTGCGGGTCTTCGATGGCCAGCCAGGCCTTGGCGCCCTCGCTGGCGAGCAGGATCGCCGCCGGCAGTTCCGCGGCGAAACCGTCGAGGGCCACGGCTTGCAAATGATCACCTGGGGTAACGCCTTCCAGCAGCACGCATAGCGGAACGGCGCGGTAGCGCATGCTGCGCTGGTAGCTGACGTCGTCGCTGATCTCGATATCGCGCGCCTGCGGATGTTTCAGCAGTTCGCTGCTGCTCCAGGCGCGCCGGCCATCCTCGAGCTGCACTTCGAACTCGGCTGCCTGTAATGCGCTCGTCAGGCTGATGAGTGCCAGCAGCAGGATCAGCTTCATTGGCCGTCCTCCAGTAGTGGCAGCAGCTCGTCATAGGCCCCGGCATTGATCACCTGACGGTAGCCCAATTGTTCGAGGCGCTGCTGGGCCAGTGCCGAGCGGCGCCCGCTGCGGCAGTACAGCACCAGCGGGCGATCCTTGTCCGGGGCGACGCTGGCGATCTGCGCGGCGATCTCGTCATGGCCGATACGGATTGCACCGGGCAGCGCGCCCTGGGCAAATTCCTCGGCACTGCGTACGTCGATCACCAGGCTGTCGTTGCGCTGCAGGGCAGAGATGGCCGCAGCCCGGTCTATTTCACCGGCTTGGGCGGTGAGCAGGCCGAGTAGGCCGGCTAGCAGAAGTATCAGGCGCATGGCGAGCTCCGGAGTGGATGGATGAGCCAGGCATCATTGCCCGAGCCATGCGTGCAGTCTAGGATGCCTCGCTCGATATGGCGGGAGTCGCAGATGTTAGCCGAGTTGTTCGCTGTTCTGGCCCCGGTGTTGATCGCAGCGGGTATCGGCTACGGCTGGGCGCGCAGCGGTCACGCCTATCCGACGGATTTCGTCGCGCGTCTGGTGCTGAATATCGGCACGCCCTGCCTGGTGCTTTCGACCCTGAGCCGAGCCGAACTGGATCTTGGCGCCTTCTCGCAGATGGCTCTGGCCTGTGTGCTGGTGACACTGTCGATGGGGCTGGTAGGCGTGCTGCTCAGTCGCCTGTTCGCCATCGACTGGAAGGTGCTGGTGCCGGCTTTCCTGTTTTCCAACTCGGGCAACATGGGGCTGCCCATGGCGCTGTTCGCCTTCGGCGAGGCTGGCCTGGCATTGTCGGTGGCCTTCTTCCTGGTGCTGTCGGTGGGGCATTTCAGCGTCGGTATGTTGCTGTCCGGGGCCGAGCGCTCGCTCAAGGGACTGCTGGTCAATCCGATCATGATCAGCCTGGCACTGGTGCTGCCGGTGCTGTTTCTCGACTTCGAGCTGCCCCGTTGGCTGGCCAACACCGTCGACCTGCTGGGCGGCATGACCATCCCGATGATGCTGCTCACCCTGGGCGTATCGCTGGCGAGCATCCGTGTGCAGCATCTGGGCAATGGCCTGCTGCTGGGCCTGTTGCGCATTGTCTGCGGGGCGGCGCTGGGCTGGTTCGTCGGCTGGGCGATGGGGCTGCAGCCACTGGCCCATGCCGTGCTGGTGCTGCAAGCCTCGATGCCGGTGGCGGTGTTCAACTACCTGTTCGCCGTACGCGCAGGCCGCTCGCCGGAGCAGGTCGCCAGCCTGGTGCTGTGCTCGACGCTGCTCGCATTCGCACTCATTCCCTTGCTACTGGCATGGTGGATACCCGCCCTGCGCTGAGCGCAGCACGGCGCCGGCACAGGCGGGGCTGCGAGCTTCAACTGACCAGACGGGTCAGGTTGGGAAGGATCAGGACGACCGCCGTGGCGAAGAGGATGACCCCTGCCTGGCGGTATTTCGGCTGTTTGAACATGGCCGCGTGCCTTTTGTTGTTATGGGTGGCGTTGGGTGCTGCCTTACTGCCTGGCAGATCGCTGTATCACGCCTGGGCGTGGTTCTGATTCACCGCCCCGGCATGTCCCGGCAGCGGCTCCCTGAACCCGTTTGGTGGCGGGAACAGAATTAACTCTAGGGCTGGCATCAGTGGTCCTTTAGATGACTTGGTTGCTAATGATCCTTGGTTAGAACTTCGGGCTATGCATAGATCCGGGTCACCGGGCAGCGAGGCTTGAGACAGACAGTCTGCGGAAGCTTCACCGCTTCCTGGAGGTCAAACGACCGTTCGTCTGAGCTCAGTGGTCAATGGCGCTGAGCGCTTCGGTCATTGAGCCCCAACGCCTCGGCGCTATGGTAGGCAGGCTCAATATGAACATGCGTGGTTGGGGCAACCTGTTCCGCCAGCGCCGTATTAGTCTCCGAGGACGCCATGACCGAAGCATATATTTTCGACGCGGTGCGCACGCCCCGTGGCAAGGGCAAGAAGGATGGTGCGCTGTACAGCGTCAAGCCGGTGCAACTGGTTGCCGGCCTGTTGCGGGCGCTGCAGGTGCGCAACGACCTGGATACCAGCCAGGTGGACGACATCGTGCTGGGCTGCGTGACGCCCGTGGGCGATCAGGGCGCCGATATTGCCAAGACCGCCGCCATGGTCGCGGACTGGGACATCAGTGTCGCCGGCGTGCAGCTCAACCGCTTCTGCGCCTCGGGCCTGGAGGCGGTGAACATGGGCGCGATGAAGGTGCGCTCCGGTTTCGAGGATCTGGTGGTGGTCGGCGGCGTGGAGTCCATGTCGCGCGTGCCCATGGGCTCGGACGGCGGTGCCTGGGTCATGGACCCGGAAACCAACATGCACAGCAATTTCGTCCCGCAGGGCATCGGCGCCGACCTGATCGCCACGCTGGAGGGCTTCAGCCGCGCCGATGTCGATGCGTTCGCCCTGCGCTCGCAGCAGAAGGCCGCGCGCGCCAGCGCCGATGGTTCGTTCGCCAGGTCACTGGTGCCGGTGACCGACCAGAACGGCATCGTGCTGCTCGACCATGACGAATTCATCCGTGGCGACTCGACCGTCGAAGGCCTCGGCAAGCTCAAGCCGAGCTTCGAGATGATGGGGCAGATGGGCTTCGATTCCACAGCTTTGCGCGTTTACAGCCATGTCGAGCGTATCGAGCATGTGCATACGCCCGGCAACAGCTCCGGCATCGTCGACGGCGCGGCGTTGATGCTGATCGGCTCCGAAGCCAAGGGCAAGGAACTGGGGCTGAAGCCGCGCGCGCGCATCGTCGCCACCGCCGTGACCAGTACCGACCCGACCATCATGCTCACCGGCCCGGCGCCGGCCACGCGCAAGGCGCTGGCCAAGGCGGGGTTGTCCATCGACGACATCGATCTGTTCGAGGTCAACGAGGCCTTCGCCTCGGTGGTGATGAAGTTCATGAAGGACATGGGCGTTGCCGAGGACAAGGTCAACGTCAACGGCGGCTCCATCGCCATGGGCCACCCGCTGGGCGCCACCGGCTGCGCCATCCTCGGCACGCTGCTCGACGAGCTGGAGAAGCGTCAGTTGCGCTACGGCCTGGCCACGCTCTGCGTAGGCGGCGGTATGGGTATCGCCACCATCATCGAACGTATTTGATTGGGTTCTTGTGGGAGCGAGCTCTGCTCGCGAACCTGGCACAACCCTTCGCGAGCAAAGCTCGCTCCTACGGCCCAGCGCCGAAAAGGAACAGGTAAATGACTGACGCCATCCGTTACGAAAAGGGCCAGGGCAATATCGTCGTCCTGACCATGGACATGCCCGGCCAGAGCGCCAATACCATGAACGCGGTGTACCGCGAGGCCATGGGCCAGATCGTCGACCGCCTGGAAGCGGAAAGGGACTCGATCGCCGGGGTGATCGTCACCTCGGCGAAGAAGACCTTCTTCGCTGGCGGCGACCTCAATGAACTGATCAAGGTCACCCAGGCCGAGGCCCAGGGCTTCTACGAGATGATCCTGAGAATCAAGGGTCAGCTGCGCCGCCTGGAAACCCTTGGCAAGCCCGTGGTCGCCGCCATCAACGGTGCGGCGCTGGGCGGCGGCTGGGAAATCGCCCTGGCCTGCCATCACCGCATCGCGCTGAACGAAAACCACGTGCAACTGGGCCTGCCGGAGGTCACCCTAGGTCTGCTGCCGGGCGGTGGCGGGGTGGTGCGCATGGTGCGCCTGCTTGGCCTGGAAAAGGCCCTGCCGTACCTGGCCGAGGGCAAGAAGGTACGCCCGGACGCCGCGCTCAAGGCTGGTCTGATCCACGACCTGGCCAGTGACCGCGAGGAGATGCTGGCCAAGGCTCGCGCCTGGATCGTCGCCAACCCGGCCGCCAAACAGCCGTGGGACGTGCAGGGCTACAAGATTCCCGGCGGCACGCCCAGCTCGCCGAACGTGGCGCAGATGCTGGCCATCGCCCCGAGCGTGCTGCGCGACAAGACCAAGGGTTGCTTCCCGGCGCCGGAGAAGATCATGTGCGCCGCCGTCGAGGGCGCGCAGGTCGATTTCGACACCGCGCAGATCATCGAGGCGCGCTACTTTACCGAGCTGACCTGCGGTCAGGTGGCGAAGAACATGATCGGCACCTTCTGGTTCCAGCTCAACGAGATCAACGCCGGTGGCTCGCGTCCGCAGGGTTACCCGAAAACCCAGACGAAGAAGGTCGGCGTGCTCGGTGCAGGCATGATGGGCGCTGGCATCGCCTACGTATCGGCAGCGGCCGGCATCCAGGTGGTGCTCAAGGATGTTTCCCTCGAAGCGGCGGAGAAGGGCAAGAGCTACTCGGCCAAGCTGCTGGACAAGAAGGTTGGCAAGGGCCACATGACGGCCGAGCAGCGCGAGGCCTTTCTGGGGCTGATCAAGGCCACCGCTAGCGAGGCAGACTTCGAGGGCTGCGACCTGATCATCGAAGCGGTGTTCGAGGACCGTGCGCTCAAGGGCAAGGTCACCGCTGCCGCCGAGGCCGCGGCGCTGAGCGATGCGGTGATCGCCTCCAACACCTCGACGCTGCCGATCACCGGCCTGGCCACTGCCGTGGCAAAACCGGAGAAATTCATCGGCCTGCATTTCTTCAGCCCGGTGGACAAGATGCCGCTGGTGGAGATCATCCGTGGCGAGCAGACCTCGGACGAGACCCTGGCGCGTGGCTTCGACTACGTCATGCAGATCAGGAAGACGCCCATCGTGGTCAACGACAGCCGCGGCTTCTTCACCTCGCGCGTGTTCGGCACCTTCACCAATGAAGGCCTGGCCATGCTCGGCGAAGGCGTCAGCGCAGCGATGATCGAGAACGAGGCGCGCAAGGCCGGCATGCCGGTCGGGCCGCTGGCCATCAGCGACGAAGTGTCTATGAGCCTGATGAATCATATCCGCCAGCAGACCATCAAGGACCTGGCGGCCGAGGGCAAGACCGTCCCCGAGCACCCGGCCTTTGCCGTCATCGACTTGATGCTTAACGAGTACAAGCGGCCAGGCAAGGCGGCGGGCATGGGCTTCTACGAATATCCGGCCACGGGCCGGAAGTACCTGTGGCCGGAGCTCAAGGCGCGCTTCGAGAAGGCCGATGCGCAGATTCCGCAGGAAGACGTACGTGATCGCATCCTGTTCATCCAGGCCATCGAGACGGTGCGTTGTATGGAGGAGGGCGTGCTGAGGTCGGTGGCCGACGCCAATATCGGCTCGATCTTCGGCATCGGTTTCGCCGCCTGGACCGGCGGTGCGCTGCAGTTCATCAACCAGTACGGCGTGAAGGACTTCGTCGCGCGTGCGCAGTATCTGGCCGAGCAGTATGGTGAGCGCTTTCTTCCGCCTGCACTGTTGCTGGAAAAGGCCGCCCGTGACGAGCGTTTCTAAGGCGCCCTAGGCCCTGAAAGAAGACGGCCCTATGGGCCGTTTCTTCTTTCGCCAAAGCCGCCTCAGATTCGCTGGCACCAGCCCTGCCGAATGCAGACTGCTTCATGAATCGCCAGCATCTCGCTGTGCCGGGTCGGCATGCGCAAGGTCAGCATGCTGCCGTCTTCGAGCAGCAGCGCGGCTTCGCTTTCGAATTGCAGGCCGCCGTCTTGCAGGTGAACGTAGGTGACGCCGTAGGCGTCCAGGCTGAGTTGGCTGTGCATGGCTGCTCTCCTGCGGTCGTCTCAGCTGGGACGAACGTCGCGGGCTGCAGCAGCCTGCTCGGGACGAACCGGTGCAGCGGTCTGGAACGCGGAGGCGGCGGCGAAGCTGGCGAGTGCGGCGTAGATGCTCATGATCGATGTCCTTCTGTGCGATGAGGGCGATGGCCCGATGTGCCGATATTGGTCGCGAGCTGGCAATCACAGAAGCTAATGCGGTGCATGGTAACTATCGAAGCGGATGATGGTGCCTGACGCTGCACCTGCGCGCCGCTGTGCTGTCAATTTTAATTGACGATCGTTCGGTGCCTTGCACAGCGGGAAACGCATGCAAATATCACTAAAAATAAGGGCGGGTATTTCTTTGTGCAGATTCATGTGTTAAGTAAAACGCACAAATTCCCCGCACGTCGTGCTTGCCACAGGAAACCTCATGTCACTGCGTATCTGCATTCTGGAAACTGACATCCTCCGCCCCGAACTGGTCGACCAGTATCAGGGCTACGGCCGTATGTTCGAGCAACTCTTCGCTCAACAGCCGGTGGCGGCGGAGTTCAGTGTCTACAACGTGGTGGAGGGGCATTACCCGCCCGATAGCGAGAAATTCGATGCCTATCTGGTAACCGGCAGCAAGGCCGATTCCTTCGGCAGCGAACCCTGGATTCAGACGCTCAAGGAATATCTGCTTGAGCGCTACAAGCGTGGCGACAAGCTGCTGGGCATCTGCTTCGGTCATCAGCTGTTGGCGCTGCTGCTGGGCGGCAAGGCCGAACGTGCCGAGCAGGGTTGGGGCGTCGGCGTACACAGCTATCGCCTGGAGAACAAACCCGAGTGGATGACTCCGGCGCTGGACGAGCTGCAGCTGCTGATCAGCCACCAGGATCAGGTCACCCGACTGCCGGAGAAGGCCACGCTGCTGGCTTCCAGCGATTTCTGCCCGATTGGCGCCTACCATATCGAAGACCAGGTGCTGTGCTTCCAGGGGCATCCGGAATTCGTTCACGACTATTCACGTGCATTGCTCGACCTGCGTCAGCAGCATCTCGGTGAACAGATCTACCAGCAAGGCGTGGACAGCCTCAAACATTCGCAGCAGGGCAATGCCGTGGCGGAGTGGATGATGCGTTTCGTGGCGCAGGGCAGGTCGGCCAAAGGCTGAGCCTGATTCGAACCAAGTAAAAGCCCGGTTGACCGGGCTTTTTCATGCGTGCTTGGCTGGTACGAAGTAGGGCGAGAGTTGTTCGCTTCGGCTCGGTGGCGGGCTGCTGCGCTGTCGCTTGAGGCTTTCTGCCAGGTCGAGGTGGTGGGACAGTTTATGGCTGCATTCGATATTGCGTGCCACGGCGCTGGCCGAGCTCTCGCCGGCGCCGCTGAGTGCCAGCAGGGTCGTCAGCAGAGACAGGCTGGCCAGCATCAGCAGGCGGGTACGTTGCTTCCTGATCATGATTGCCCACTCAACCCGGAGAAACAGCGCCGAGCAGGGCTGGCAACTGGCCGATCAGACTGTGCAGCGGACCCGGTTGTTCGAAGGTCGGTGTACTGGGCTGCAGGGTGGCGTAGCTCAGGACCAGTACCGTGGAGGTGCTGATCAGATACAGGCCGATGGCGGCGAGGGCGCCGTTACGGGCGGCTTGAGAGAGGCGGGACATGTTCTGTGCTCCAGGTCAGGCGTTGGCGTGGGCACAGAATCGCTCAAGTCATTTCGATTGAATAATGGATGCTCTGCAGAGTAACTATCGATCAGTTTGATGGCTGGCGCGGGTTGTCGTTTCTCCCCGGCACCCGCGCCATCACTTACGCCGTGGCCAGCTCTTGATCCATGCTGGCAATGCACTCACTCATGGTCTGCTGGCAGCGCTCGATCAGCGCGGGCATGTCGTCCAGGCTCAGCCCTGCAGTGGGGATCGCCGGTAGCGCGCGAATCAGAATACGACCGCTGTCCCAACGGTTCAGGCGCATGGCTTTGCTGTAGTTGCTCACGCATACCGGGATGATCGGCACGCCCGCTGTGATGGCCATTTGGAACGCGCCCTTTTTGAACGGCAGCAGGCCGCGGCCGAGGTTGCGCGTACCCTCCGGGAAGACCCAGATCGAGGTGTCGCGATGGCGCAGGGTTTCCGTGGTGGTGAGCATCGCGCGCTTGGCGGCAGCGGCATTGCTGCGGTCGATCAGCACGTTGCCGGCCAGCCAGTACAGCTGACCGAAAAAGGGCACCCATTTGAGGCTCTTCTTGCCGATGCTCACGGTACGTTTCGGCACCACGCGGCCGAGCACGTAGAGGTCGAAATTGGACTGGTGGTTGGCGATGATCACGCAGGAACGCTGATGCTCCAGCAGAGGGCGAACATCAGTCTTCAGCTTCAGGCGCAGCAGGCACAAGGCAGGCAACGAATAGAGGCGTGCACAGAGGCGGCTGTTGTCGGGGTTGAAGGGGCGGCACAGACCGAGCAGCAGACCGCCCAGGCCGGCGAAAACGAAATGCACGCCCATGAGCAGCATGCGCAAAACGAAGAGCATTTGGGGAAACCGTAGGAGGAGGGGCGCGCAGTGTACGGACGTTCACTTTGTCCGGCAATTACCCGAAACTACCGCTTAGCCTGGGCTAACGTCCCTAATTGTCGCAGAACTTGTCAGTTTCCCTTCGCATAACGAAAAGGGCGCCTGACGGCGCCCTTAGTGATCGCTCACTCGGTCCTGGTCGGCTTGCCCGGGAGCAGGCCGTCGGCGCGGAACATCGCCTTGATGCCGCGTAGCGCCTGGCGTGTGCGGTCCTGATTCTCGATCAGGGCGAAGCGCACGTGGTCGTCGCCGTAGTCGCCGAAGCCCAGACCGGGCGAGACGCAGACCTTGGCCTCTGCCAGCAGCTTCTTGGCGAACTCCAGCGAGCCCAGATGAGCGTAGGCCTCGGGAATCTTGGCCCAGACGTACATGGAAGCCTTTGGCTTTTCCACCATCCAGCCGATCTCATGCAGGCCCTTGACCAACAGATTGCGGCGCTGACGATATTGCTCGGCGATATCCAGCACGCACTGCTGGTCGCCTTCCAGCGCCGCGATGGCCGCTACCTGCAGCGGGGTGAAGGTGCCGTAGTCGTGATAGCTCTTGATGCGTGCCAGGGCGCTGACCAGCTCGGGGTTGCCGACCATGAAGCCGATCCGCCAGCCGGCCATGTTGTAGCTCTTGGACAGGGTGAAGAACTCCACCGCGATGTCCTTGGCGCCTGGGACCTGCATGATCGACGGTGCCTTCCAGCCGTCGTAGACGATGTCGGCGTAGGCCAAATCGTGCACCACCAGTACGTCGTACTGCTTGGCCAGGGTCACCACGCGCTCGAAGAAGTCCAGCTCCACGCACTGCGCCGTGGGGTTGGAGGGAAAGCCGAGAATCATCATCTTCGGCTTGGGAATCGACTCGCGGATGGCGCGTTCCAGTTCGGCGAAGAAGTCCACGCCCGGCACCAGCGGCACGGAACGCACCTGGGCGCCAGCGATCACCGCGCCGTAGATATGGATCGGGTAGCTGGGGTTGGGCACCAGTACGGTGTCGCCATGATCCAGGGTGGCCAGCATCAGGTGCGCCAGGCCTTCCTTGGAACCGATGGTGACGATGGCTTCGCTTTCCGGATCGATCTCCACCTCGTAGCGGTCCTTGTACCAGCGCGAGATGGCGCGGCGCAGACGGGGAATACCGCGTGAGGTGGAGTAGCCGTGGGTGTCTTCACGCTGGGCGACCTGCACGAGCTTCTCGACGATGTGCGGCGGAGTCGCACCGTCGGGGTTGCCCATGGAAAAGTCGATGATGTCCTCACCGCGGCGGCGCGCGGCCATCTTCAGTTCGGCGGTGATGTTGAAGACGTAGGGGGGGAGACGATCGATGCGCGCAAAGCGGCGCTTGGCGTTCTCGGCCATGATTTCCTCGGGAGTACGTGAGCGCCCGGAACCGTCCGAGCGACGTTGGCCGCATCTGGCGGCCTGGCGAGAAGATAAGCGCAGCGGGGAATTCTGTCGAGTGCTGGCTGAGCCCCGGGGACTCAGCCAACCATCATCGAGCTTCGCCTCAGGGATTGATGACGATGGAGAATTTCTTGGAAACCGTGTTGCCGTTGGCGTCGCGAATCTGCGCCGTGAAATCATCGGGGATCGACGTGGCACGTTGCGGCTCGCCACTGAGCACGCCGTCGCGGCTCAGGGTCAGGCCGGCTGGGGGGAAGCCGCTGACCAGCCGCCAGGTGGTGCCGCCCACGCCTCCGCGCGATTGCAGTTGAACGGAGTAAGGGGCACCGACGCTGGCCTGTGGCAATGCGGAAAGCTGGGTGATGTGCAGGCCGGCAGCGGGATGGCTGGTGGCCAGGCGGTAGAACTTGACCCGTGCACCATCTTCGCCGTTATCGCTGCGGCTGTTCAGCAGAGCGCCGGCCTTGAAGTAGAAGGTACGGCTGTCCCATGCCGGGTCCAGTGGTACCTGGAGAGCAGGTGAGCCGTTGACCGAGATGGCCACCTCGGCAACGCCATTGCGGTTGCGCGCCATGCCCAGGCGATAGATGAATGCCTGGCCGAGCTGAATGCCTTGCGCCACGGTATAGCGTTTGCCTTCCTCGGTGCTTTCCGGGCTTTCCTTGACGGTGGCGAAGAGTCGACCGTTCTGTGCATCCATGTCGTACTGGTAGTACAGGGTGGCCAGCGGCATGGCCTCATACGCGTGAATCTGGCCCACGGCCACCAGGCCGTTGCTCACCGGAACCTGCAGAACGCGCAGCCGTGCGTCCAGGTGTGCGCGGCCCTGGTTGTCCCAGTTCACGACGTTGGAGCTGGGGTCGATCATTTGCCGCAGTTCGGCGCGGGCATAGTTCGCGCGCGCCGACAGTGCGCCGTTGGCGGGGGCCCAGAAGGTCATGGCGCCGTCGCTGTCGGTGCGAAAGTAGGGGGAGGTGAAACCCTGCGGCCCGCTGAGCCGGTCAGGAAGCAGCGTTTGGGCGCGGCCCTGGTTACTGCCGTCTGCATCAATCGGCAAGGTCAGCGACCAGTTCTCCAAGGCGAAGTTGCCGCCGGGAGCCAGTTCCGGACGTAGTTCGGCCTGGCTGGCGAAGCTCAGTAGCGAGCCCGCCACTGCAGCTCCAATTGCGGTGGCGTAACTACGCTTGCTAGACGTTGCGACAAGGTTGTTGTTCATCGTTGTTTTTCCTGAAGTCATGCTCTAGATGACGGGTCTTTCCGTAGCCTCGGCGATACGGGCGGACCTCTCCATGGGTGGAGTTCGTGGGGTGATCGAGAGCTCCCTGATTCCCCGTTGAACCCCAAACAGGACCTGTCGCTGCATGACTGAGTTCAGCTTCGTTTGACCCCTCCAGTTAGCTTTCGGATGATCGGTGGTCTGGGTGCTGGCTTCATGGCATCGAAATTGCCGGTATGCTCATCCGCCGAGCATGTCGTGCATGGCGATGATCTGCTCGGCCACCTGGATCAGCTTCTGCTGGCGGCTCATGGCCTGGCGGCGCATCAAGGTGTAGGCCTCTTCTTCGTTGCAGCTCTTCATCTTCATCAGCAGGCCCTTGGCCAGTTCTACGCGCTTGCGCTCGGCCAGTTGCGCGTCTCGCGCCTGCAACTGCGCGCGCAGCGCCTGGTCGCTCTCGAAGCGTGCCATGGCCACGTCGAGAATTGGCTGCAGGCGCTGTGCATGGATGCCCTCGACGATGTAGGCGCTGACCCCGCTCTGGATCGCCTGGCGCATGACGCCGGGGTCGTGCTCGTCGGTGAACATGACGATCGGGCGCGGCTGGTCGCGGCTGACCAGCACCACCTGCTCCATGACGTCGCGGCCGGGCGATTCGGTGTCGATCAGAATCACGTCCGGGCGCACTGCCTCGACGCGTTCGGGCAGGTCGATGGTCAGGCCGGATTCGTCGATCACCTCGAAACCGGCCTCGATCAGCGCACTTTTCAGGCGGCCGACCTTCTTCGGGGTGTCGTTGATCAGCAGGATACGCAGCATCGATGGCACTCCCGGCGGTTACAGAATGGCAGCCGGGCTTTCGGCCAGGGCGTGCAGGCGGAAGCTGCGGGCGTAGGCGGCCGGATCGCTGCCGTCCCAGCAACTGCCGTCCTGCAGGATGGAGCTGCGCATTTCCCCCGGCACGGCGATGTCCAGGGCCGTGGCGGCCTCACGATACAGCGCCAGTTGCTGGACCTGGCGGGCCACCGTCAGGTAATCGGGATCGCTGCGCAGCAGGCCCCAGCGGCGGAACTGGGTCATGAACCACATGCCGTCGGACAGATACGGCTGATTGACCAGGCCGCCGGCGTGAAAGCGCAGTGGGTGCTCATCCAGCCAGGCCTGGCCCAAACCGTCCTTATACTGGCCCAGAAAACGCGGGGTAATTGCCGAGAGTGGGGCATCGACATACGCGCTGCCACTGAGCAGTTGTGCAGTGCTGCGTTTGTTCTCTTCGCTTTCGTCAATGAAACGGGCCGCTTCGAGCACCGCCATGATCAGCGCGCGGGCGGTATTGGGATTTTGCTCGACGAAGGCACGGGTGCAGCCCAGCACCTTTTCCGGATGGTCCGGCCAGATCGCCTGGATGGTGGTCAGGGTGCAGCCGAGCTGCTCATCCACTGCCTTGGCAGTCCAGGGTTCGCCGACGCAGAACCCATCGATGCGCCTGGCCTTCAGGTGCTCGATCATCTGTGGTGGCGGCACCACCACACTGTCGACGTCGCGCAAGGGATGAATACCCTGGCTGGCCAGCCAGTAATAGAGCCACATGGCATGAGTGCCAGTGGGGAAGGTCTGGGCGAAGGTCAGGCGTGCCTTATGTTGGTGCACATGCTTGCGCAGTGCTTCGCCGCTGGTCACGCCGGCCGCTTGCAGTGAGTGCGAGAGATTGATGCTCTGGCCGTTCTGGTTCAGACCCATGAGCACGGCCATGTCGGTGGCCGAACCGACGCCAAGGCCCAGTTGCACCCCGTATATCAGCCCGTAAAGGCTGTGCGCCGCGTCCAGCTCGCCGTTGAGCAGACGATCGCGCAGGCCGGCCCAGGAGGTCTGGCGATGTAGCCTGATGCTGAGTCCGTACTTCTCGGCGAAGCCCTGAGTGGCAGCGACGATCACCGGGGCTGAGTCGCTCAGGGCCATGAAACCGATGTCCAGCACGCTTTTCTCCGGGGCGTTGCTGCCCCAGGCCCAGGCCAGGGCATCGTCGCGAGAGATGTTGTGTTCGCTCATGCTGCATCCTTAGGTTCACGCAAAGACATTGGCCAATGGAGTGCCGCCCATAAAAAAGCGTCGCACCCATCCCGGCTGTAGAGCCGGGTTGAATACGACGCCATTGTCGATCAAGCCGTTTCCGACGTTGGGCGGGCCTTTTGCGGTGAGATGAAGCAAGGCATATGCCAGTGCGTAGTGCGGGCCTCAGCGCTCGAGCATCTGCTTGACGTTGTTTTGCGGAATCTGCTGCTTGCGGCCCTCGCTGTCGGTGAACTCGAGCATGCCGGTATCCTCGTCCAGCTCCGGCTTGCCGTCGCTGGTGAGCATCTGCCCGTCTGTGGTGGTGATGATGTACTCGCTGCTGCAACCGACCAGGCCGAACAGGCAAAGGGCGGCGATGATCCATGGCTTCATGATCTGCTCCTCAATGGTGATCCGGGGGGCTTCCCATTTCAGAAGGTAGACGGCTGCGCAATGGCTGCAAGGCGGTGCGGCAAAAGGTCTTCTGTGCGTGCATAAAAAAGCCCCGCACTGGGCGGGGCTCCTTTTACGACGCTTGGATCAGGCCTGAACGACCGGGATCTTGGCGTTGGCCGCGGCTTCACGGAAGTCGGCGATCTGGTCGAAGCTCAGGTAGCGGTAGATGTCGCCAGCCATGCTGTCGATATCCTTCGCGTAGGCCATGTACTCCTCGACGGTCGGCAGCTTGCCGAGAATCGAAGCGACCGCTGCCAGTTCGGCAGAGGCCAGGTACACGTTGGCGCCATCGCCCAGACGGTTCGGGAAGTTACGGGTGGAGGTCGAGACCACGGTGGAGTTGGCAGCCACACGTGCCTGGTTACCCATGCACAGCGAGCAGCCCGGCATCTCCATGCGTGCACCGGCCTTGCCGTAGATGCCGTAGTAGCCTTCCTCGGTCAGCTGGTGCGCGTCCATCTTGGTCGGCGGCGACAGCCACAGACGGGTCGGGATACCGCCCTTGACCTTGTCCAGCAGCTTGCCGGCAGCGCGGAAGTGACCGATGTTGGTCATGCACGAACCGATGAACACTTCGTCGATCTTGTCGCCGGCCACGGTGGACAGCAGACGGGCGTCGTCCGGGTCGTTCGGGGCGCACAGAACCGGCTCCTTGAGCTCGGACAGGTCGATTTCGATGACTTCGGCGTACTCGGCGTCCTTGTCGGCTTCCATCAGCACCGGGTTGGCCAGCCAGGCTTCCATCGCCTGGGCACGACGCTCCAGGGTGCGGGCATCGCCGTAGCCTTCGCTGATCATCCAGCGCAGCAGGGTGATGTTGGACTGCAGGTACTCGGCGATGGCCGCTTCCGGCAGTTTGATGGTGCAACCGGCAGCCGAACGCTCGGCGGAGGCGTCGGACAGTTCGAACGCCTGCTCGACGGTCAGGTTGTCCAGGCCTTCGATCTCGAGGATGCGGCCGGAGAAGATGTTCTTCTTGCCTTTCTTCTCGACGGTCAGCAGACCTTTCTGGATGGCGTAGTAGGGGATGGCATGGACCAGGTCACGCAGGGTGATACCGGGTTGCATCTTGCCCTTGAAACGCACCAGAACCGATTCCGGCATGTCCAGCGGCATCACGCCGGTAGCGGCGGCGAAGGCCACCAGGCCGGAGCCGGCCGGGAAGGAAATGCCGATCGGGAAGCGGGTGTGCGAGTCGCCGCCGGTGCCGACGGTGTCAGGCAGCAGCATGCGGTTCAGCCAGCTGTGGATGATGCCGTCGCCCGGACGCAGGGACACGCCGCCACGGGTGCGGATGAAATCCGGCAGGGTGTGGTGGGTGGTGACGTCGATCGGCTTCGGATAGGCCGCGGTGTGGCAGAAGGACTGCATCACCAGGTCGGCCGAGAAGCCCAGGCAAGCCAGGTCCTTCAGCTCGTCGCGGGTCATCGGGCCGGTGGTGTCCTGGGAGCCGACGGTGGTCATCTTCGGTTCGCAGTAGGTGCCCGGGCGCACGCCTTCGACGCCGCAGGCCTTGCCGACCATCTTCTGCGCCAGGGTGAAGCCCTTGCCGCTGTCAGCCGGCTGCTCCGGCTTCTTGAACAGGTCGGAGGAGCCCAGGCCCAGCTCGGCACGAGCCTTTTCGGTCAGGCCACGGCCGACGATCAGCGGGATACGGCCGCCAGCGCGGACTTCGTCGAGCAGCACCGGGGTCTTCAGTTCGAAGGTGGTGATGACTTCGTCGGTACCGTGCTTGCAGACCTTGCCGGCGTACGGGTAGACGTCGATCACGTCGCCCATGTTGATGTTCGACACGTCGAACTCGATCGGCAGGGCGCCGGCGTCTTCCATGGTGTTGTAGAAGATCGGGGCGATCTTGGTGCCGAAGCAGAAGCCGCCAGCGCGCTTGTTCGGCACGTACGGAATGTCGTCGCCGAAGAACCACAGCACCGAGTTGGTGGCGGACTTACGGGAAGAACCGGTACCGACCACGTCACCGACGTAGGCGACCGGGAAGCCCTTGGCCTTGATCTCTTCGATCTGCTTCAGCGGGCCGATGGCGCCTTGCTGCTCCGGCACGATGCCGTCGCGAGCCATTTTCAGCATGGCCAGGGCGTGCAGCGGGATGTCAGGGCGCGACCAGGCGTCCGGGGCAGGGGACAGGTCATCGGTGTTGGTTTCGCCCGGCACCTTGAACACGGCCAGGCTGTACTTCTCGGCGATGGCCGGCTTGTTGGTGAACCACTCGCCATCGGCCCAGGACTGCAGCACGGCCTTGGCGTTGGCATTGCCGGCCTTGGCTTTCTCGGCGACGTCGTGGAAAGCGTCGAACATCAGCAGGGTGTGCTTGAGTTGTTCGGCAGCAACGGTGCCCAGGGCGGCATCGTCCAGCAGTTCCACCAGAGTGGCGATGTTGTAGCCGCCCTGCATGGTGCCCAGCAGCTCGACGGCGCGTTGCTTGCTGATCAGCGGGGAAGTGGCTTCGCCCTTGGCAACGGCAGAGAGGAAGCCGGCCTTGACGTAGGCAGCTTCGTCAACGCCCGGCGGTACGCGGTTGGTGATCAGGTCTACGAGGAATTCTTCTTCGCCAGCCGGCGGGTTTTTCAGCAGCTCGACCAGGCCTGCGGTTTGTTCGGCGTTCAGCGGCTGGGGCACGATACCCTGAGCGGCACGCTCTGCTACGTGGTTGCGATAGGCTTCAAGCACAGTTATTACCCTCATCAGTGGTCCCAAAGGGTTGTCCGGGACGCGATCCAGAGAACCACGAACCAGGCGCTTTTCGACTTTATGAGCCGATCAGCCGAGGTTTCATGAGTCTCTTGTAGAAGCTGCTTTCAAAGTTTTACGCCGGCAGGACGGTTTCTGATGAGGGCGGGCGCAGAGACTCGGGGGGACTCCGAGTGGCTGCGCCGCCATCGTACCTGCAGGATCGACTGTGCTCGTGACGCTTTGAAAACAGCTTCCAACGGACATTGGCGCCGTAAAAGGCGGGCCGATTCTAATGGAAAGCGCGGATAAAGTTAAGCCGATGTCCCCGCATCCGTGGGGGTGATAAGGATTAGACAAAGGGCTAAGATGCCAGGCTGTTCAGCTGTCCGTATTGCTTTGTCATGTCCAATCAGCGCATCAAGACGCCCTGCGTGGGCCTTTGCTCGACCGTTTACGGTGATGTCGTGTGCCGCGGTTGCAAGCGCTTCCACCATGAGGTGATCAACTGGAACAGCTACACCGACGAGGAGAAACGCGCCGTCTGGACGCGCCTGGAAGTGCTGCTGGTGCAGGTGATGACGGCCAAGCTTGAAGTGTTCGACGAGCAGCGCCTGCGGCAGCAGCTGGAGCAGCGGCAGATTCGCTTCGTGCCGCAGCAGTCTCCCTACTGCTGGGCCTACCAGCTGATCGCACGGGGCGCGCGGGTGATCAATCAACTGGAAGCCTACGGCATGGTGCTGCTGCCGGAGTTCCGCAACTGGGCGCTGCCCGATCTGCGCGATGCCATCGACAGGGAGTTCTTCCTGCTCTCCGAGGCGCACTACGAGCGCTACATCGCGCCGAAGTTTCTGCGTGAAGGCCTGGAGCTGAGGGTGTAGTTCGGTCTTTGGATATGAAAATGCCGCTCGGAAACGAGCGGCATTTTCGTTTCAGGCGCTGTTTCAGCGCTGTGCCACCAGTTCCTCGAGATGGGCGATGACTTCGTCCGGCTTGAGCACCAGCACGTCGCTTTCCAGTGCATCGAGTACGACCTCGGCGGTATTGCCGATCAAAGCGCCGGAAAGCCCCGTGCGTGCGACGGTGCCGATCACGGTGACTGCGGCATCGAGCTGGTGAGCCACCTGTGGAATCACTACATCGGCAGGGCCTTCGAGCACATGCAGGCGCTCGTCACTGATGTCGTATTCGGCCTGGAAGCTGCGGCACTGCTCGCGGTAGCGCGCCTCGATGGTTTCCTTGAGCTGGAAGGTCGGATCGGCTGCCGACAACATAGGCGTCGGGTGTGCGGTGGTCACGTGCAGCGTGCCCTTGGCCAGACCGGCGATATCGTAGCCGTGGCTGATGATGCCGGCATGCAGGGTGCGGTGCTCGCCGTCGGCATTACCGACGTCAACTGCAGCGAGGATCTTGCCGCCGGTCCATGGGCGCTCGGTCTTGACCATCAGCACCGGGCCGGGGCAATAGCGCAGCAATTTCCAGTCCTCGGGGGTGAGGAGGGCTTTCTTCAGCGGGTTGTCCGGCAGGTGCTGCTTGATCACCAGGCCGCAGCCCTCGGCCTGCTGCACGGCGATGATGGTCTGGTGCTGGTTGTCATGCCAGGACTGCTGGGTGGAAACGCTGAAACCTTCCCCGGCGAGACTGCTGCTGAGATCGTTGAGCCACGCGCTGTGGTCGCCTTTCTTGTCGCATACCAAGAGGTGCAGATGCGACTGGGTGACTCCGGCTACCAGTTTTGCCCGCTTCAGCGCGAGGCCTTCGGGGTGCTGGGGTTCCATCACCACCAGAATGCTACGGATCGCTTGCATGGTCGTCTCCCTGAGAATGAATAGCGCTTATCCAACTATAGGTGCGTCATTGCCAGCAGCTTCTTGACCTGTATCAACGGCGTGCTGGTCGTGCGGCCTGCCACTCGTATAATGGCCCGCCATTTCCAACCTCGCCAGCACCGAGAGCGCTTCAAATATGATGTCAAATGTCCAGCATGTTCCGAGTAACGGTGAGGAACCTGTAACGATCCTGCAGGAAATTCTCGAGTTTCTCGGCGGCGTCGCGACCCCCGACGCCTGGCTGGAAGAGGCCCTGCGCCAGCAGGAAATCCTTCTGCTCGACCACCGCAATCTGGAATACAAGGCAGCACAGACCGCCCTTAGCCTGATGGGGCGCTACCTGACCAAGACCGAATTGACCGCGCGAATGTCGCGTTTGGCCCGTGAGGAGCTGGTGCATTTCGAACAGGTGAGCAAGATCATCCGCGCGCGTGGCATCGAAGTTCGCCATGTTTCCGCGTCGCGCTACGCGGCGGGATTGCGGGCGCTGCTGCGCGGTGGCGAAGTGGAGCGGCTGGTGGACGTGCTGGTGGTCGGCGCCTTCATCGAGGCGCGCTCATGCGAGCGTTTCGCCGCATTGGTGCCGCGTCTGGATGCCGAGCTGGCCAAGTTCTACGCCGGATTGCTGGAGAGCGAAGGGCGCCACTACCGCGGCTATCTCAAACTCGCCTATCTGTATGGTGACGCGGCGGACGTGGACGCGCGTATCGAGGTGGTGCGGGCGGTGGAACGGGAACTGATCACCTCGCCGGACGAGCAGTTCCGTTTCCATAGTGGTGTGCCCATAGAAAGCAGCCGCGAAGCGGCCATCTGATGATCCGAAGGGCGGGAGAGGGCGTTGCAGCCTCCGCAGTTGCCCTCTCCCTACGCGGGCCGCCCCGACCCCTCTCCCATAAATGGGAGAGGGGAGTAAAGCCTTGCAGTCGTAGCCCGGATGAAATCCGGGGAGCAACTCCGAAGATCCCCCGGATTTCATCCGGGCTACGGTCAGGCTGGCGTCAGCTCGAACGGCGCCTGATTGAAGCCCTCGCCATCGACCTGCAGCGCCCAGCCCTGACGATCCCAGTCGCCCAGCACGATGCGCTTTGCCGGCTGGCCATTCACCTTCAGTTCGTGCACCGCCGGCCGATGGGTATGTCCATGGATCAGCGTACGTACGCCGTGCTCGGCCATTACCCGGACCACTTCCTCGGGGGTGACATCGACGATCTCGCTGGCCTTCATCCGCGTCTGTGCGCGGCTTTCGTTGCGCAGTTTGCGCGCCAGCTTTTGCCGGGTGGCGAGCGGCAGGTTGCGCAAAATCAGCAGCGATAGCGGGTTGCGCAGCCAGCGGCGCAGCTTCATGTAGCCGACATCCAAAGTGCACAGGCTGTCGCCGTGCATCAGCAGCACGGGTTCGCCGTTCATCTGCACCTTGTGCGGATCGCTCAGCAGGGTGCAGCCCGCCTCGCGGCAGAAGCGCTTGCCGATAAGAAAGTCGCGATTGCCGTGCATCAGGTAGATGCGCGTACCAGCATTGCTCAGCGTGCGCAGCGCGCCGGCGATCTCGTGCTGGAAGGGCGTCATGCCGTCGTCGCCGATCCAGACCTCGAAGAAGTCGCCGAGGATGTACAGCGCCTCGGCCTGACGCGCGCAGGTGACGAGAAAATGCAGAAACGCCCGGGTAATGTCCGGGCGTTTCTCTTCGAGGTGCAGATCGGAGATCAGCAGGATCATCGACTTACTCGGCTACGATTTCGGCCTTTTCGATGATCACGTCATCCACCGGCACGTCCTGGTGGCCGGCCTTCATGGTGGTGGCCACGCCCTTGATCTTCTCGACCACGTCCATGCCTTCGACCACTTCACCGAACACGGCGTAGCCCCAGCCCTGAACGGTCGGCGCGCTATGGTTGAGGAAGCTGTTGTCGGCGACGTTGATGAAGAACTGCGCGCTGGCCGAGTGCGGCTCCATGGTGCGAGCCATGGCGATGGTGCCGACCTTGTTGGCCACGCCATTGTTGGCTTCGTTCTTGATCGGTGCGCGGGTCGGCTTCTGCTTCATGCCCGGCTCGAAACCGCCGCCCTGGATCATGAAGTTGCCGATCACACGGTGGAAAATGGTGCCGTCGTAATGGCCTTCCTTCACGTATTGCTCGAAGTTGGCCACGGTTTCCGGGGCCTTGTCGGCGAACAGGTTCAGGGTGATGACGCCGTGGTTGGTGTGCAGTTTGATCATGATCGTATCCGTGATGAGGCAGATTCGAGCCAGTGGCCCGGGATGAACGGCCCTGACAGGTTGGCATGCACCCTGTCAGGGGCTTGACAGGTTGGTTATGATACGGACTTTGCCCGAGGCGGCCTACCCGTGCCGCGCCAGTATTGTTAAGGACACCATGAGCAAGCCCACCGTCGAAAAAGCTGCCAACTTCCTGCGCCCCATCGTCCAGGCCGATCTGGACAGCGGCAAGCACGCCAAGATCGTGACCCGCTTCCCGCCGGAGCCCAACGGCTACCTGCACATTGGCCATGCCAAGAGCATCTGCCTGAACTTCGGCCTGGCCGAAGAGTTCGGCGGCCAGTGCAACCTGCGTTTCGACGACACCAACCCGGCCAAGGAAGACCAGGAATACATCGACGCGATCAAGGCCGACGTCGAGTGGCTGGGCTTCAAGTGGGCGGGTGAGGAGCGCTACGCCTCCAACTACTTCGATCAGCTGCATGCCTGGGCTGTCGAGCTGATCAAGGCCGGCAAGGCCTTCGTCTGCGATCTGAATGCCGAAGAGATGCGCGAGTATCGCGGCAACCTGACCGAGCCGGGCAGGAACAGCCCGTTCCGTGATCGCAGCGTCGAGGAAAACCTCGACCTGTTCGCCCGCATGAAGGCCGGCGAGTTCCCCGATGGCGCCCGCTCGCTGCGCGCCAAGATCGACATGGCCTCGCCGAACATCAACCTGCGCGACCCGATCCTATATCGCATCCGCCACGCCCATCACCACCAGACCGGTGACAAGTGGTGCATCTACCCGAGCTACGACTTCACCCACGGTCAGTCGGACGCCATCGAGGGCATCACCCACTCGATCTGCACCCTGGAGTTCGAGGATCACCGCCCGCTGTACGAGTGGTTCCTGGAGAATCTGCCGGTGCCGGCGCAGCCGCGTCAGTACGAATTTGCCCGTCTGAACCTGAACTACACCATCACCAGCAAGCGCAAGCTCAAGCAGCTGGTGGACGAAGGTCACGTCAAGGGTTGGGATGATCCGCGCATGTCGACGCTGTCCGGCTATCGTCGTCGCGGCTACACCCCGGCCTCGATCCGCACCTTCTGCGACATGATCGGCGTCAACCGCGCCGGTGGCCTGGTGGACATCGGCATGCTCGAGTTCGCCATTCGTGACGATCTGGACGCCAACGCCGCACGTGCCATGTGCGTGCTCAAGCCGCTCAAGGTGGTGATCACCAACTACCCGGAGGGCAAGGTCGAGAACCTCGAGCTGCCGCGCCATCCCAAGCAGGACATGGGTGTGCGCGTGCTGCCGTTCTCCCGTGAGATCTACATCGACGCCAGCGACTTCGAGGAAACCCCGCCGGACGGCTTCAAGCGCCTGATCCCCGGTGGCGAAGTGCGCCTGCGCGGCAGCTACGTGATTCGTGCCGATGAGGCGATCAAGGATGCCGCCGGTAATATCGTCGAGCTGCGCTGCAGCTACGACGAGAACACCCTGGGCAAGAATCCGGAAGGCCGCAAGGTCAAGGGCGTGATCCACTGGGTGCCGGCCGCGGAAAGCGTCGAATGCGAAGTGCGCCTCTACGACCGTCTGTTCAAGTCGCCCAATCCGGAGAAGAGCGAAGAGGGCGGCAGCTTCCTCGACAACATCAACCCCGAGTCGCTGGTGGTGCTCACCGGTTGCCGCGCCGAACCCTCGCTGGCCAAGGCCGGCGCTGACGACCGCTTCCAGTTCGAGCGCGAAGGCTACTTCTGCCTCGACAAGGATTCGACCGCCGACGCGCTGGTGTTCAACCGTACCGTCACGCTGCGCGATTCGTGGGGGCAGTAATGGCACTGTCGATCTACAACACGCTGAGCAAGGTCAAGGAACCGTTCAAGCCGCTGATCGGTAACAGCGTACGCATGTACGTGTGCGGCATGACCGTCTATGACTTCTGCCATATCGGTCACGCCCGGGTGATGGTCGCCTTCGACGTGGTCACCCGCTGGCTGCGTCAGCGCGGCTATGACGTGACCTATGTGCGCAACATCACCGACATCGACGACAAGATCATCAAGCGCGCCAATGAGAACGGCGAGCCGTTCGAGGCGCTGGTCGAGCGCATGATCGCGGCGATGCACGAGGACGAAGCACGCCTTTCCGTGCTGCGCCCGGACATCGAGCCGCGCGCCACCGGGCATATCGCCGGCATGCACCAGATGATCCAGACCCTGATCGACAAGGGTTATGCCTACGCGCCGGGCAATGGCGACGTGTACTACCGCGTCACCAGGTTCGAGACTTACGGCAAGCTGTCGCGCCGCAAGATCGATGAGCTGAAGATCGGTGCACGTATCGAAGTCGACGAAATCAAGGAAGACCCGCTGGACTTCGTGCTGTGGAAGGGCGCCAAGCCGGGTGAGCCGAGCTGGGATTCGCCCTGGGGCAAGGGTCGGCCAGGCTGGCACATCGAGTGCTCGGTGATGTCCACCTGCTGCCTGGGCGAGACCTTCGACATCCACGGCGGCGGCCCGGACCTGGTGTTCCCGCACCATGAGAACGAAATCGCCCAGAGCGAGGCGGCCACCGGCAAGCAGTACGCCAATGCCTGGATGCACGCCGGCGCGGTTCGCGTGGACGGCGAGAAGATGTCCAAGAGCCTGGGCAACTTCTTCACCATCCGTGAGGTGCTGGAGAAGTACCACCCGGAGGTGGTGCGCTACCTGCTAGTGTCCAGCCACTATCGCAGCCCGATAAACTACTCCGAAGAGAGCCTCAAGGAAGCCAAGGGCGCCCTGGAGCGTTTCTACAACGGCTTGAAAGGTCTGCCGGAAGCGGCACCTGCCGGTGGCGAGGCGTTCGTCGAACGCTTTGGTGCGGCGATGGACGACGACTTCAACTCGCCGGAAGCCTGCGCGGTACTGTTCGAGATGATTCGCGAGGTCAACCGCCTGCGCGAATCCGACCTGCAGGCCGCCGCTGCGCTGGCGGCGCAGCTCAAGCAGCTGGCCGGGGTGCTCGGCGTGTTGCAGCTGGAGCCGGATGCCTTCCTTCAGGCTGGTGCGGCCGGCAAGGTCGATGCGGCTGAGGTCGAGGCGCTGATCGCTGCGCGTTTGCAGGCGCGTGCCGAGAAGAACTGGGCTGAGAGCGACCGTATCCGCGACCAGATCACCGCCATGGGCGTGGTGCTGGAAGACGGTAAGGGTGGCACGACCTGGCGTCTGGCCGAGTAGCCGGGCGCTTGACGACAAAGGCCGCTTTTCTGCGTAATACCGTTTACTTAAGGTGCTCGCGCTTGGCTCCCCTCTCCCATTTATGGGAGAGGGGCTGGGGGAGAGGGCTGAAAACACTGCAAAACTGCCAGTTTTCCCCTCGCCGAACGCGGCCCGCCCTAACCCTCCCCCCAGAGGGGCGAGGGGACTGATTGCGTTCAACCCTGTCTTATGTGAACAGCATTACGCTTTTCAGCGGCCTTTGTCGTTTCAGGCTGCCGGCATCTGCGCCAGCAGCTTGTCCAGCGTGATTGGATAGTCGCGGATGCGCACGCCCGTGGCGTTGTAGATCGCGTTCGCCACCGCCGCGGAAACTCCGCAGATGCCCAGCTCGCCCACGCCCTTGGCCTTCATGGGCGAGGAGAGGGCATCGCTCTCGTCGAGAAAGACCACCTCCTGATGCGGGATGTCGGCATGCACCGGCACCTCGTACCCGGCCAGGTCGTGGTTGATATACAGCCCGTAGCGGGTGTCGACGGACAGCTCTTCCATGAGTGCCGCGCCCACGCCCATGGTCATGGCGCCGATGACCTGGCTGCGCGCCGTCTTCGGATTGAGGATGCGCCCGGCCGAACAGACCGCCAGCATGCGCCTGACCCGCACCTCTGCCGTGGCAGCATGGACGGCGACCTCGACGAAATGCGCGCCGAAGGTCGAGATCCGGTAGCGCTTGTTCAGGTCGCCGAACTCGATGCTGTCCTCGGCTTCCAGCGTCGTGTCTGCCGCGGCCTCGGCGAGCGTGGCGCGTTTGCCGTCCTGAAGCACTTCGCCATTCTCGAAAACTGCCCGCGCCGGATCGAAACCAAGCTTGCGCGCGATCTTTTCGCGCAGCTGCACGCAGGCAGCGTAGACGCCTGATGTCGAGCTGTTGGCGCCCCACTGACCGCCAGAGCCGGATGAAACGGGGTAGCTCGAGTCGCCGAGCTTCACGCTCACCCGCTCCAGCGGCACACCGAGCATTTCCGCCGCGGTCTGGCCGATGATGGTGTAGCTGCCGGTGCCGATGTCGGTCATGTCGGTTTCGACACTGAGCCGGCCTTGTGCGTCCAGGCGTACGCGCGCGGCGGACTGGGTGACCGGCCCGTCGCGAAAGGCGCCGGCCATGCCCATGCCAATCAACCAGTCACCTTCGCGGCATGCCGCTGGTTTGGCGGTGCGCTTGGCCCAGCCGAAGCGTTGCGCGCCTTGCTGCAGGCATTCCTTGAGGTGACGCTGCGAGTAGGGGCGCTCCGGTTGCTCGGGGTCGACCGACGAATCGTTCATCACGCGGAAGTCGACGGGGTCCAGGCCGAGTTTCTCGGCCATCTCGTCCATGGCGATCTCCACCGCCATTGATCCTGGTGTGTCGCTGGGGGCACGCATGGCGTTGGCTTCGGGCATGTCGAGATTCGCCAGACGTGTGCGGGACATGCGGTTGGCGCCGGCGTAGAGCGGTCGTGAGTAGATCACCCCGGATTCGGCCGAGTTGCCGTTGAGATCGCCGGACCAGTTGTCATGACCAATCGCGACGATCTTGCCGTCGCCTGTGGCGCCGATGCGAATGCGCTGGATGGTGGCGGCGCGGTGGGTCGTGTTGTTCATCATCAACGGGCGCGGTAGCGCCACCTTCACCGGCCGCCCGGCCGCACGCGCGCCCAGCGCTGCCAGTAGCGCATCGGCGCGGATGAACAGCTTGCCGCCGAAGCCGCCGCCAACGTAGGGCGAGATAAGGCGGACATTCTCGACGTCCATGCCCAGTGTTTCGGCAAGGTCCTTAGCGCCCCAGGCGATCATCTGGTTCGACGTCCACAGAGTCAGCCGATCATCGTCCCAGCGCGCCATCGAGGCGTGCGGTTCCATCATCGCGTGGGACTGGTCGGGCGTGCGGTAGGTGGCGTCGAGTTGCACGGCGGCGCTGGCGAATGCGCTGTCGAAGTCGCCGACGGCGCTGTCCGGCTCGCCGCTGACGATCTTCTCCGGTTTCTTCGCGCTGTCCTTGACCGCTTCGAGGTCAAAGCTGCCCTGTTGGCGCTGGTAGTCGATCTTCACCAGCTCGGCGGCAGCGCGTGCCTGCTCGAAGGTCTCGGCCACCACCAGGGCGACGGCCTGATGGTAGTGCTCGATCTCGGGACCGCCGAGCAGCCTGGCATTGTTGCGCTCGCCCTTGCCGAGCTTGGGTGCGGTATCTGCGGTGACGACGGTGATCACGCCGGGAGCGGCCCTGGCCTGGGACAGGTCCATGGCCGCGATGCGCCCCTTGGCGATGGCCGCGCCGACGATCTGGCCATAGGCCGGGTTGGTGACCTCAGCGTGCCATTCGTAGGCATAGGTGGCGGTGCCGGTGGTCTTCAACGGGCCGTCGATACGGTCGAGCGGCTGGCCGACCACGCGCTGACGGTCGATGGGGTTGCTGCCTGCAGCAGTTTCGAATTTCATGCGCCGGCCCTCGCTTGGGCCAGCACGGCGCCTAAGGTGCGTCGGACCAGGGTGAGCTTGAAGGCGTTGTGTGCTGTGGTGCGTGCATCGGCGAGCAGCCGCTCGGCGACGATGTCAGCGCCGCGGGGCAGATCGGCCTCCGCTGCCTCCTCGCGCCAGGGTTTGTGCGCGACACCGCCGAGAGCGATGCGCCCGTTGCCATCCGGCTGGAGCACCGCCGCCACCGAGACCAGGGCGAAGGCATAGGAGGCGCGGTCGCGCACCTTGTAGTAGAAATGCTGGCCGCCGAGCGGTTTGGGCAGGGTTACAGCGGTTATCAGCTCACCGGGGGCGAGAACATGTTCGATATGCGGCGTGTCGCCGGGCAGGCGATGCAGATCGGCCATGGGAATATGGCGCACCTGGCCGTCGGGCTGAACGGTTTCTACCCTGGCATCGAGCAGGCGCATGGCGATTGCCATATCGCTCGGATGGGTGGCGATGCAGGCGTCGCTGCTGCCGAGTACGGCGTGCTGGCGGCTGACGCCTTCGCGCGCCGCACAGCCGGAGCCCGGCTGGCGTTTGTTGCACGGCAGGTTGGTGTCGTAGAAGTATGGGCAGCGGGTGCGCTGCAGCAGGTTGCCGGCAGTGGTCGCCTTGTTGCGCAACTGGCCGGAAGCGCCAGCGAGCAGGGCCCTGGCCAGCACGGCGTAGTCACGGCGAATGCGGCTGTCGGCGGCCAGGTCGGTGTTGCTCACCAGCGCGCCAATGCGCATGCCGCCATCGTCCGTCGCTTCGATGCGGTCCAGCCCGAGGGCATTGACATCGATCAGGTGCAACGGCGTCTCGATTTCGAGTTTCATCAGATCCAGCAGGTTGGTGCCGCCGGCGATGAATTTGGCGCCGGGTATGCGCGCTGCCGCCGCAGCGGCTTCGCCCGGCGTGCCTGCACGTTCGTAGGAAAAGGGTTTCATCCGCGTTCTCCCGCCACGTCGTTGATCGCTTCGATGATGTTGGAGTAGGCGCCGCAGCGGCAGATGTTGCCGCTCATGCGTTCGCGCAGTTCGGCCTCGCTGTAGCCGGGTGTGGCTTGCAGGTCGTCGGTCACGTGGCTGGGCACGCCCTGGTCGATTTCCTCGAGGACGGCCACCGCCGAGCAGATTTGTCCGGGGGTGCAGTAACCGCACTGGTAGCCGTCACGCCTGATGAACGCGGCCTGCATCGGGTGCAGGTGCTCGGGCGTACCAAGGCCTTCGATGGTGGTGATCTCGGCGCCCTGATGCATCACCGCCAGGGTCAGGCAGCCGTTGATGCGGCGGCCATCGACGATCATGGTGCAGGCGCCGCACTGGCCGTGATCGCAGCCCTTCTTGCTCCCGGTAAGGTGCAGATGCTCACGCAGCGCATCCAGAAGTGAGGTGCGGTTGTCCAGTTCGAGTTGGTGAGTCTGACCATTGACCGTGAAGCCTACTCTGGACTTCTGTACGGCGCGCGGTTCGCTGAGCTGGGCAGCGTTCAGGCTCGCGATCGGCGCGCCACCTGGAAGATCGCGCTTTGCGTGGCCATGGCTTGGAGTGGAATCCGTCATGCGTGGCTCCTTCACTTTTGCAGGTAGGCGATGCGTTATCGCCCAAGGAGTGCGGTGCCTAGGTTCCGACTGTAATGGCGCGCTACAAGTTGCACCTACTTGCCGTGTGGGTATGGTTCGCCTGCTATGGGCTGCGAGGGAGTCAGGGCTTGTGCCCAGAGGTTCGTGGCGCTAAGGACGCTCGGCGAACCGGGGCGGCCCGCTGCGTTGCAGGCTCGCCCCGAAGGGGGGGGCTGACGATGTGGCATGGCCACCTGCGCTAAGCGCCGGCCGTCTCAGTCACTCGAGGGTTGTAGCGTCGTGAGTATCTGCAGGGCGAGGCGCACGCGTTCGGCATTGGGGTAATTGCGGTTGGCGAGTATCACCAGCCCGGTATCGCGCGCGGGCAGCAGCAGGATGTAGGCACCGAAGCCATTGGTCGAGCCGGTCTTGTTCAGCAACTGGTCGCCCTCGGGCGGCCTGGGTACGCTGAACCGTTCCACAGGATGCGGTTGCAGAGCCATTTCGGCGGAATTGCCGGCCTGCAGTTTCTCCAGGCTGATGGGGTAGGCGTAGCGCTCCCATCCCAGACCCTGAGTCATGTCGCCGACCTGATAATAGCCACGATGAGTGGAGCTGACGGCCTGGCGCAGTGCTGCGGGCAGTTCGTTCGGGTGCAGGTTGGCCTCGATGAAGCGCAGCATGTCGGCAGCAGTGGATTTCAAACCATAGGCTTCGGCGTCCAGGGCGCCTGGGGTTACCCGCACGGCCTTGTCGTCTCGATAGCCCCAGGCATAACGCGCCATCTGCTTGGCCGGTATCTGCACGTAGCTTTCCTGCATACCCAGTTGTGGCAGCAGATCCCGCTCCATCAACTGCTGGAATGGCTCGGCCAGGCTGGCCGCTGCCAGATGCCCGAACAGGCCGATGCTGGGGTTGGAGTACAGCCTTTGCGTACCCGGCGGATAAACGGCTTGCCAGTTGCGGTAGTAGGCGAGCATCTGTTTTTCGTTGCCGACCGCGTCCGGAAACTGCAATGGCAGGCCTCCGGCCGTATAAGTGGCCAGATCCAGCAGGCTGATGTGATCGAAGGCGCTGCCTTGCAGGGCCGGCAGATATTGGCTGGCATTGTCGCTGAGGTTCAGCGTGCCGCGCGCTTCGGCGTAGGCGCCGAGGGTGGCAGTGAACAGCTTGCTGATCGAGCCCAGCTCGAACAGGGTGTGGCGATCCACGAGCTGGTCGCTCTCACGGGATGCGACGCCGTACTCGAAGAAATGTTGCTGGCCCTTGTGGCTGATGGCGATGGCCATGCCGGGGATGGCGTAGGCCTGCATCATCGATTTTGCTGCGGCGTCCACCTGTGTTTCCAGTGAAGGCGATGCCGGCGCCTGGCTGGCGGCCAGCAGAGTCAGGGCGGCGAACAGGGGGCGATACAGATGGCGCATGCTGAGTTCCTTTCGTGGCTGGCGATGCCGGCCCGCTCGGAGTTCGGGCGGGATGGCAAATGTATGGCTTGGGCCGGTTCTGCGAATAAAGGTTCAGGGCCTGACGCCCTGTTCGCGCAGGCGCTTGTACAGGGTGTTTCGGCTCAGACCAAGGTGGCGGGCCAGGTAGGAGATATTACCGCCACACGCCTGGTACTGGCTGGCCAGATCGTCGTGCTCGGGACGCGCCGGCGGCGGGGCGCCCGTTGGCAGGTCAAGGAAGAAGTCGTCAGGCAGATGTTCGGCACGTATAGGCTGGTCGTCGGCCATAGCCAGGGCCACGCGCAGGACGCTACTGAGCTGGCGCAGATTGCCCGGCCAGGGGTGATGCTGGAACAGCTCCAGTACCTCGCGGCTGATGCCGGCCCGTTGCCCGGGTTCACGGTGCTGTTCCCAGAGTCTCTGGAACAGCGCCTGCTTGTCGCTGCGTTCGCGCAGCGGCGGCAGCTCCAGGTTCAGGCCGCTGATGCGGTAGTAGAGGTCGGCGCGGAACTGCCCGCTGTCGACGTCCTGGCGCAGCGGGCGGTTGGTGGCGGAGACCAGGCGTACATCCACCGGGTGCAGTTCGCTGCTGCCCAGCGGTTGCACGCAGCGCTCCTGCAGCACGCGCAGCAGGCGCGCCTGCACACGCAGCGGCATGTCGCCGATCTCGTCGAGAAACAGCGTGCCCTTGTGCGCCTTGCGGATCAGCCCGATGTGGCCCTTGTGGCTGGCGCCGGTAAAGGCGCCTTTTTCGTAGCCGAACAGCTCCGACTCCACCAGCTCCGCCGGAATGGCCGCGCAGTTGACCGCGATGAAGGGCTGGTTGGCGCGTGAGCTGGCGTGATGCAACGCCCTGACGAAGACCTCCTTGCCGGCGCCGGTTTCACCCTGCACCAGGATCGGGATGTCCTTCTCCAGTAACCGCTCGGCCTGGCGGATGGCCTTGTCCATGCGCGCATCGCCCAGGCTCAGGGTGCGAAGTGATGGCTCCTCGGATACTGGCGTGGGGGGCTGCGGACGGAAATCGCGGGCCTGGATCGGCGCCGGCCGGGCAGGGCGGCGCACCCGCGCGTGAAAGCGAAAGCGGCTGCTGGTGCGCAGGCTGAATGGCTGGCCGTCCGGCTGGTTGAGCAGTTGTTGCAGCGGCACGTCGAACAGCTGCTCGATGGCGCCGTAGGTCAGCGATTGGCCAAGCAGGTTGTCGGCGCGGCGGTTGGCCGAGACCACATGGCCATGCTCGTCGAACACCACCAGACCGGCCCAGGGACTGTCGAGGTTGTCCAGGCTGGTGTTGAAGCTGAGCAGGTGATACTGGTCGGCGAACAGCTTGAGGATCAGGCGGTTCTCCACCGACTGGCTCATCATCTTGACCATGCCCAAAGTGTGCGCCGGCGGCAGGTAGCTGTCGCTGGATACGTCGAGCACGGCGATCATGCGCCGCTGTTCGTCGAAGATCGGCGAGGCCGAGCCGGTCATGAAGCGGTTGGCCTTGAGAAAGTGCTCGTCGTGCTGGATATGCACCGCCTGGCCGCAACTGAGCGCGGTGCCGATGGCGTTGGTGCCGGTGTAGCGCTCCAGCCAGCTGGCGCCGGCGACGAAGCCGGCGGCCTGGCGCGGTTCGATGAAGCGCTGGTCGCCCCATGATTGCAGCAGCCGGCCCTGCTCGTCGGCGAGCATGATCAGGCAGTTGGAGTTGGAAAGGATGGTGCCGTAGTAGGGCAGCACTTCCTGGTGAGTGGTCTGCACCAGGGCCTGGCGGCTTTCCAGCAGGGCCGACAGTTCGCCGGGGGCCGGTGGGTCGAAGCGCGGCGTGCTTTGGTGGGTCAGGCCGTAGTCGCGGCAGCGCGACCAGGACTCCTGGATGATGGTGTCGTGAGCCGGGGCACGGGCAGCTTCTGTCATGGGGTGGTCTCTTCTTGTCGGTTCGCGATCTGCGCCGCGATCGGTCCAGTTTCGTTCATGACTGTTCAATGTCAACGAACGAATTGTTCAGTTGTTCACATCTGACTGTTCAAAAGTGTTCAGTCGAACATCCCCAAGTAGGTCGCTTTCGCGTCTTTTTCTCTTGAATATCAGTTGGATATTTCGATTTAGTGCGGTCTGGCACGCTTGTCGCTGTAGGTGTTCGAAACCGAATGGCACGACAAGAAAAAGGACAGGCCATGTCGCTCAAGCTCGAACACGTCACCCGTATCGTCGATGGCCAAGTGCATATCGACGATGCCTGCCTGAGTTTCGAACCCGGTTCCTTCAACGTTCTGCTCGGCCGCACCCTGGCCGGCAAGACCAGTCTGATGCGCCTGATGGCCGGGCTGGACCGGCCCAGCAGCGGTCGCGTGTTGATGAACGGCGCCGATGTCACCGGCGTGCCGGTGCGCCAGCGCAATGTGTCGATGGTCTATCAGCAGTTCATCAACTACCCGACCCTGACGGTGTTCGAGAACATCGCCTCGCCGCTGCGTCAGGCCGGTGTGGCCAAGGAACTGATCGTCGAGAAGGTCGAGGCCACCGCGCGCATGCTGCGCATCGACAAGCTGCTGTCGCGCTACCCGCTGGAGCTGTCAGGCGGCCAGCAGCAGCGCACGGCCATGGCCCGGGCGCTGGTCAAGGACGCGTCCCTGATCCTCTTCGACGAGCCCCTGGTCAACCTCGACTACAAGCTGCGCGAGGAACTGCGCCAGGAAATGCGCGAGCTGTTCCAGGCGCGCCATACCATCGCCATCTACGCCACCACCGAGCCCAACGAAGCGCTGGCCCTGGGTGGCACCACCACCATCCTCCACGAAGGGCGGGTGGTGCAAAGCGGCAAGACCGCCGAGGTCTACCACCGCCCGCGGCAGGTGCTGGCCGCCGAGCTGTTCTCGGAACCGGCAATCAACCTGATGCCGGGCCGCATCAGTGGCACCGAGGTGAGCTTCGCCGATTGCGTGCACTTTCCGCTCAATCCCGATCTGCGCGGCATCGCCGAGGGCGAGTACCGCTTTGGCGTGCGCCCCAGTCATATCGGCCTGGTGCCATCCAACGACGATGATCTGGAACTGGCCGCGACCGTCGAGCTGGCCGAGATCAGCGGTTCGGAAACCTTCCTCCACGTGCGCAACGAGCAGTTCGTGCTGGTGCTGCACCTGCCGGGCGTGCACGAGTACGCGGTGGATACGCCGATCCTGATCTACATCCCCACCCTCAAGCTGTTCGTCTTCGCCGCCGATGGGCAATTGGTGCAGGCGCCCAGTCGCCGCCAGGGGAGGGCCGCCTGATGGCCGAGATTCGTTTGCACAACCTGGCGCACAGCTACAGCGGCACGCCGAAAGCGCCGGAAGACTACGCGATTCGCGAGATGAACCACGTCTGGCAGCAGGGCGGCGCCTATGCGCTGCTGGGGCCATCGGGCTGCGGCAAGTCGACGTTGCTCAACATCATCTCCGGTCTGCTCAGCCCGTCGCAGGGCGAGGTGCAGTTTGATGGCAAGGCGGTCAACACGCTGTCGCCGCAGCAGCGCAATATCGCCCAGGTTTTCCAGTTCCCGGTGGTCTACGACACCATGACGGTGTTCGACAACCTGGCCTTCCCGCTGCGTAACCAGGGCATGGACGAAGCGCGGGTGATGAGCAAGGTGCACGAGATCGCCGAGGTACTGGAGCTGCATCCGCTTTTGCACAAGAAGGCGCGCAACCTCACCGCCGACGAGAAGCAGAAGGTTTCCATGGGCCGCGGGCTGGTGCGTGACGACGTGTCGGCGATTCTCTTCGACGAGCCGCTGACGGTGATCGACCCACACCTGAAATGGAAGCTGCGGCGCAAGCTCAAGCAGATTCACGAGCAGTTCAACATCACCATGGTCTACGTCACCCACGATCAGTTGGAGGCTTCCACCTTCGCCGACAAGATCGCGGTGATGTACGGCGGGCAGATCGTCCAGTTCGGCACGCCGCGCGAGCTGTTCGAGCGCCCCGGGCACACCTTCGTCGGCTACTTCATCGGCAGCCCCGGCATGAACCTGATCGAGGTGCAGCGCTGCGAGGGCGGGGTGCGTTTCGCCGGGACGGTCCTGCCGCTGTCCGACGCGCTCAACCAGCGCCTCGCCGAACTGGACGGCAAGCGCCTGCAGGCGGGCATCCGTCCCGAGTTCGTGCACATCTGGGACGGCGCTTATGAAGACGCGCTGTGCGCCCGCGTGCTGCACGTCGAGGACCTCGGCACCTACAAGATCCTCACCTTCGATCTCGACGGTCAGGTGCTCAAGGCGCGCCTGCAGGAAGACCAGCCGGTGCCGCGCGAGCAGGTGTACCTGAGCTTCCCGGCGCAGTGGCTGATGCTCTATGCCGACGATTACCTGGTGGAGGTGACGCCATGAAGGTGCAGAACAACAAGGCCTGGTGGCTGGTGCTGCCGGTGTTCCTGCTGGTGGCGTTCAGCGCCATCGTGCCGATGATGACGGTGGTCAACTACTCGGTGCAGGACATCTTCGACCCGGCCACGCGCTACTTCGTCGGCGTCGACTGGTACAAGCAGGTGCTGCAGGACCCGCGTCTGCACGACTCGCTGCTGCGTCAGTTCATCTTCTCCGCCTGTGTGTTGCTGATCGAAATTCCGCTGGGCATCGCCATCGCCCTGTGCATGCCGACGCGCGGGCGCTGGGTGTCGCTGTGCCTGATCCTGATGGCCATTCCGCTGCTGATCCCGTGGAACGTGGTCGGCACCATCTGGCAGATCTTCGGCCGAGCCGACATCGGTCTGATGGGGTGGGCGTTGAACGCGCTGGGCATCAGTTACAACTACGCCTCCAATACCATGGACGCCTGGGTGACGGTGCTGATCATGGACGTCTGGCACTGGACCTCGCTGGTGGCGCTGCTGTGCTATTCCGGGCTGCGCGCCATTCCCGACGTCTATTACCAGGCGGCGCGCATCGACCGTGCGTCGAACTGGGCGGTGTTCCGCCATATCCAGCTGCCCAAGCTGAAAAGCGTGCTGCTGATCGCGGTGATGCTGCGCTTCATGGACAGTTTCATGATCTACACCGAGCCGTTCGTGCTCACCGGCGGCGGGCCTGGCAACGCCACCACCTTCCTCAGTCAGACCCTGACGCAAATGGCCATCGGCCAGTTCGATCTGGGCCCGGCCGCGGCGTTCTCGCTGGTGTACTTCCTGATCATCCTGCTGGTGTCCTGGCTGTTCTACACCGCCATGACCCACGACGACAAAACCCGCTGAGGCCGACCATGATGCTGCGCAAACGTCTGGCACTGCTGATCTACTTCCTGTTTCTGCTGGTGCCGATCTACTGGCTGCTGAACATGTCGTTCAAGAGCAACACCGAGATTCTAGGCGGGCTCAGCCTGTGGCCGCAGAATTTCACCCTGGACAATTACCGGGTGATCTTCACCGACCGCAGCTGGTACGAGGGCTACCTCAACTCGCTGTACTACGTCAGCCTCAACACCCTGATCTCGCTCAGCGTGGCGCTGCCGGCGGCCTATGCCTTCTCGCGCTACCGTTTTCTCGGCGACAAGCACCTGTTCTTCTGGCTGCTGACCAACCGCATGGCGCCGCCGGCGGTGTTCCTGCTGCCGTTCTTCCAGCTGTATTCGTCCATCGGCCTGTTCGACACCCATATCGCCGTGGCGCTGGCGCACTGCCTGTTCAACGTGCCGCTGGCGGTGTGGATTCTTGAGGGCTTCATGTCCAGCGTGCCGAAGGAAATCGACGAGACGGCCTATATCGACGGCTACAGCTTTCCGAAATTCTTCGTGAAGATCTTCATCCCGCTGATCCGCTCCGGCATCGGCGTCACCGCCTTCTTCTGCTTCATGTTCTCCTGGGTCGAGCTGCTGCTGGCGCGCACCCTGACCTCGGTGGACGCCAAGCCCATCGCCGCGGTGATGACCCGTACCGTGTCCGCCTCGGGCATCGACTGGGGCGTGCTGGCCGCCGCCGGCGTGCTGACCATCATCCCGGGGATGCTGGTGATCTGGTTCGTTCGCAACCATGTGGCCAAGGGCTTCGCCCTCGGTCGCGTGTAAGGGAGGTTCGTCATGAGCTGGATGGCCTGGACTCTACCGACCGCGCTGTTCTTCGCCGGCATCGCCGTGCTGCTGGCCGGCATGACGCTGGTCGAGCTGCGCTGGCCGTGCGTCGAGCGCAAGGGTTTTCTGCCGATCACCACCACCCGGGGTGATCGGTTGTTCATCGGTCTGCTCGGCAGCGCCTATCTGCACCTGCTGGTGATAGGCGTGACCGACTGGAGCGTGTGGATAGCCTCGCTGCTATCGCTGTTGTGGTTGTGCGCAGTCATGCGCTGGGGCTGAGCCGGGCTGCCGCCGGTATGCCTCTCCCCAAATCCTGAGATGGAGGTCTCTATGTTCGACAATAACAACAAGACCCGACATAGCATGGCGTTGGCCGCCTTGCTGGCGTTGTCCGGTTTGAGCGGTGCGGCCTGGGCGGATGCCTATGAAGAGGCCGCGAAGAAATGGATCGCCGAGGAGTTCAACCCCTCGACCCTGACGCCCGAACAGCAGCTCGAAGAGCTGAAATGGTTCATCAAGGCCGCCGAGCCGTTTCGCGGCATGAACATCAGCGTAGTGTCGGAAACCATCACCACCCACGAGTACGAGTCCAAGGTGCTGGCCAAGGCGTTCAGCGAGATCACCGGGATCAAGCTCAAGCACGACCTGCTGCAGGAAGGCGACGTGGTCGAGAAGCTGCAGACGCAGATGCAGTCGGACAAGAACATCTACGACGGCTGGGTCAACGACTCCGACCTGATCGGCACCCACGCGCGTTACGGCAAGGCGGTGGCGATCAGCGACATGATCGAAGGCGAGGCCAAGGACTTCACTTCACCGACCCTGGATCTCGACGATTTCATCGGCATTTCCTTCACCACCGGCCCGGACAAGAAGATCTACCAGTTGCCTGACCAGCAGTTCGCCAACCTCTACTGGTTCCGTGCCGACTGGTTCGAGCGTCCGGAACTGAAGGCCAAGTTCAAGGAAATCTACGGCTACGAGCTGGGCGTGCCGGTCAACTGGTCGGCCTATGAGGACATCGCCGAGTTCTTCTCCAAGCACGTCAAGGAGATCGACGGTCAGCGCGTCTACGGCCACATGGACTACGGCAAGAAGGATCCGTCGCTGGGCTGGCGCTTCACCGACGCCTGGTTCTCCATGGCTGGCGGCGGCGACAAGGGCCTGCCCAACGGTCTGCCGGTGGACGAATGGGGCATTCGCGTCGACGGCTGCCGTCCGGTGGGCTCCAGCGTCGCTCGTGGCGGCGACACCAATGGCCCGGCGGCGGTGTTCGCCACGCAGAAGTACGTCGACTGGATGCGCCAGTACGCGCCGCCGGAAGCGCAGGGCATGACCTTCTCCGAGGCAGGTCCGGTGCCGGCGCAGGGCGCCATCGCCCAGCAGATCTTCTGGTACACCGCCTTTACCGCCGACATGACCAAACCGGGCCTGCCGGTGGTCAACGAGGACGGCACGCCGAAGTGGCGCATGGCGCCGTCGCCCAAGGGGCCTTACTGGGAGGAGGGCATGAAGCTCGGCTATCAGGACACCGGCTCCTGGACCTTCCTCAAGTCCACCCCGGAGAAGCAGCGCCTGGCCGCCTGGCTCTACGCCCAGTTCGTCACCTCCAAGACCGTGTCGTTGAAGAAGACCCTGGTCGGCCTGACGCCGATCCGCGAGTCGGACATCAACTCGCAGGCCATGACAGATGTCGCGCCCAAGCTTGGTGGTCTGGTGGAGTTCTACCGCAGCCCGGCGCGCGTGCAGTGGACGCCGACCGGCACCAACGTGCCGGATTATCCGCGTCTGGCGCAGCTGTGGTGGCAGTTCATCGCCGAAGCAGCCAGTGGCGACAAGACACCGCAACAGGCGCTCGATGGCCTGGCCGCGGCGCAGGACACCATGCTCGGTCGTCTGGAGCGTTCCGGTGTGCTGGGCGAGTGCGGACCGAAGCTGAACGAACCGCGTGATCCGCAGTACTGGTTCGATCAGCCGGGTGCGCCCAAGCCCAAGCTGGCCAACGAGAAACCCAAGGGCGAAACCATCGCTTACGATGAGCTGCTCAAATCCTGGGAGCAGGCGCGCAACTGATCGCTACGGCAGAAACGACAACGGCACCCGAGGGTGCCGTTGTTCGTTGCGCAGCGCTGCTTATTTATGCAGATGCTCGGCTGCGTGCAGGGTATTTTCCAGCAGGCCTGCGCGAGTCATCGGGCCGACGCCGCCCGGCACCGGGGTGATCCAGCTGGCGCGGGGCAGGGCGGTCTCGTAGACCACGTCGCCGACCAGCTTGCCGTCGTCCTGACGGCTGATGCCGACATCGATGACGATGGCGCCTGGCTTGATCCACTCACCCCTGACCAGGCCCGGCTTGCCGACGGCTACCACGACGATGTCGGCCTGGCCGACGTGGCTCTCCAGATCCTTGGTGAAACGATGGGTGACGGTCACGGTGCAACCGGCCAGCAACAGCTCCAGGGCCATCGGCCGGCCGACGATGTTCGAGGCGCCCACTACCACGGCGTGCAGACCGTAGAGATCGACACCGGTGCTCTGCAGCAGGGTCATGATGCCTTTCGGCGTGCAGGGGCGTAGCAGCGGCATGCGCTGGGCCAGGCGGCCGATGTTGTAAGGGTGGAAGCCGTCGACGTCCTTGTCCGGGCGGATGCGCTCGAGCAGCGGGGCGCTGTCCAGGTGCTCCGGCAGTGGCAGCTGTACCAGGATGCCGTCGATGGTCGGGTCTTCGTTGAGCTCGTCGATCAGAGCGAGCAGATCGGCCTGGCTGGTCTCGGCCGGCAGATCATAGGCGCGGGAAAGAAAGCCGACTTCTTCGCAATCCTTGCGTTTATGTGACACATAGACCTGGGAGGCGGGATCGGTACCAACCAGGATCACGGCCAGGCCTGGCGCGCGAAGGCCTTGCTGGCGGCGTTCGGCGACACGTTGGGCAATCTGCTGGCGGAGGCTGGCGGCGATCGCCTTGCCGTCGATCAGTTGTGCGGTCATTGCGCTGGTTAACCATTAATAAGGATGAAAAAAGGACGCGCATTCTCGCATGGGCGCTCAGCGGGGCAAAGGCGCCTGCGGTCGATTTCGCGTAACTCCTTTATATCGCTGAACTTTTTTGAAAATTTATGTTGACGGGGTTCGGGGGCGTCTATAACATTCGCCCCGCTTCTCAGGAACAGCCACTCGCTGGGTGAGACGGCAAAAGCCAAGCCCTGGTGGCGTGGTCGGAGCCGAAAGCTTCTAAGTCTGCTTTTGCGGATGGATAAGCGCCCGTAGCTCAGCTGGATAGAGCATCCGCCTTCTAAGCGGATGGTCGCAGGTTCGAGTCCTGCCGGGTGCGCCATTTGGCGGTCAGGCAATTTGAGTAAGCAACGTAATATGGTGGGCGTAGCTCAGTTGGTAGAGCACAGGATTGTGGCTCCTGGTGTCGTGGGTTCGATTCCCATCGTCCACCCCATATTCCAAAGCGCCAGGCCCAAAGCCTGGCGTTTTTGTTTTAAGCTTCAAACCACGCGGACGTGGTGAAATTGGTAGACACACCAGATTTAGGTTCTGGCGCCGCAAGGTGTGAGAGTTCGAGTCTCTCCGTCCGCACCATCTTACAAATCCCCCCGCATTGCCGCCTGCTTCTAGGGTGACTTCTTAATATTGACCCTCTAGAATGCTTGGCCTTGAATTCGGGGCCGGTTCGAGCCGGCTTTTGTCTGTGCAACGAGGAATATCCATGCAAGTTTCTGTTGAAAGCACTTCTGCTCTTGAGCGCCGCATGACCGTCGGCGTCCCCGTCGAGCGCATCGAGACCGAAGTCAACAAGCGTCTGCAGCAGACTGCCCGTCGTGCCAAGGTTCCTGGCTTCCGTCCTGGCAAGGTGCCGATGAGCGTCATTCGTCAGCGTTACGAAGACGCCGCTCGTCAGGAAGCGCTGGGCGACCTGATCCAGGCGACCTTCTACGAAGCCGTGGTCGAGCAGAAGCTGAACCCGGCTGGCGCTCCGGCTGTCGAGCCGAAGTCCTTCGAGAAGGGCAAGGACCTGGAATACGTCGCCACTTTCGAAGTGTTTCCCGAGTTCGAGGTTTCCGGTTTCGACTCCATCGCCATCGAGCGTCTGCAGGCTGACGTGGCTGACAGCGATGTCGACAACATGCTGGATATCCTGCGCAAGCAGAACACCCGTTTCGAAGCTGTCGAGCGTGCTGCCGAGAATGGCGATCAGCTGAACATCGACTTCGTCGGCAAGATCGACGACGAGGCCTTCGCTGGCGGCAGTGCCAAGGGCACTCAGCTGGTGCTGGGCTCCGGCCGCATGATTCCGGGCTTCGAAGATGCCCTGGTCGGTGCCAAGGCCGGTGAAGAGCGCGTGGTCAACCCGACCTTCCCCGAGGATTATCAGAACCTCGACCTGGCTGGCAAAACCGCCGAGTTCACCGTGACCGTGAACAGCGTTTCCGCGCCGCAGCTGCCTGAGCTGAACGACGAGTTCTTCGCCCTGTTCGGTATCAAGGAAGGCGGCCTGGAAGGCTTCCGTGCCGAAGTTCGCAAGAATATGGAGCGCGAGCTGCGTCAGGCCATCAAGTCCAAGGTCAAGAATCAGGTAATGGACGGCCTGCTGGCCGCCAACCCGGTCGAAGTGCCGAAGGCGCTGATCGGCAACGAAGTCAACCGTCTGCGCGTGCAGGCCGTTCAGCAGTTCGGCGGCAACATCAAGCCTGACCAGCTGCCGGCCGAGCTGTTCGAAGAGCAGGCCAAGCGCCGCGTCGTACTGGGTCTGATCGTCGCCGAGGTGGTCAAGCAGTTCGACCTGAAGCCTGACGAAGCCCGCGTTCGCGAGCTGATCGAGGAGATGGCTTCGGCTTACCAGGAGCCTGAGCAGGTCGTGGCCTGGTACTACAAGAACGATCAGCAGATGAACGAAGTACGTTCGGTTGTACTGGAAGAGCAAGTTGTAGATACTGTCTTGCAGAAGGCCAACGTGACCGATAAAGCGGTTTCCTACGAAGACGCAGTCAAGCCGGCGGAAGCTCCTAAAGCCGACTGATCTGGTAACCTCGTTCGAGTACACCACCATAAGCCAGCCTCCGTGCTGGCTTATGCGTATTTGAGACATGACTATTAGGGAGTGAGCGCAAGACATGTCCCGCAATCCTTTTATGCAAAACATGCCTGAAATCCAGGCCGCTGGCGGCCTGGTGCCGATGGTCATCGAGCAGTCCGCTCGTGGCGAGCGTGCCTATGACATTTACTCGCGCCTGCTCAAGGAGCGTGTGATCTTCGTGGTCGGCCAGGTCGAGGACTACATGGCCAACCTGATCTGCGCCCAGTTGCTGTTCCTGGAAGCAGAGAACCCGGACAAGGATATTCACCTTTATATCAATTCGCCGGGTGGCTCGGTCACCGCTGGCATGGCGATCTACGACACCATGCAGTTCATCAAGGCGGACGTGTCCACCACCTGCATCGGTCAAGCCTGCAGCATGGGCGCTTTCCTGCTGGCCGGCGGCGCCAAGGGCAAGCGTTTCTGCCTGCCTAACTCGCGTGTGATGATTCACCAGCCGCTGGGCGGCTTCCAGGGTCAGGCTTCGGATATCGAAATCCATGCCAAGGAAATTCTGTTCATTCGTGAGCGTCTGAACGAACTGCTGGCTCATCACACTGGTCAGAGCCTGGAAACCATCGAGCGCGACACCAACCGCGACAATTTCATGAGCGCTTCGCGCGCGGTGGAATACGGTCTGGTCGATGCCGTGCACGAAAAGCGTCACATGCCGGTCTAGATGAGGCATCGGCAGCGGGCTTCCTTCACTGACGCGAGCTGCGCCCTTGAAAATGCCCGCATTTGCCTTCATCTTGTGTTTCAAGCCTACCGTATTGGATTGATCGAATGACTGACACCCGTAACGGTGAGGACAACGGCAAACTGCTTTATTGCTCCTTCTGCGGCAAAAGCCAGCATGAAGTGCGCAAGTTGATCGCCGGTCCTTCCGTCTTCATCTGCGACGAATGCGTCGACCTGTGCAACGACATCATCCGCGAGGAGGTGCAGGAAGCCCAGGCCGAGAGCAACGCGCACAAACTCCCGGCACCCAAGGAAATCAGTGCCATCCTCGATCAGTACGTGATCGGGCAGGAGCGCGCCAAGAAGGTGCTGTCGGTAGCGGTGTACAACCACTACAAGCGTCTGAACCAGCGCGACAAGAAAGACGATGTCGAACTGGGCAAGAGCAACATCCTGCTGATCGGTCCGACCGGTTCGGGCAAGACGCTGCTGGCCGAAACGCTGGCGCGCCTGCTCAACGTGCCGTTCACCATTGCCGATGCCACCACCCTGACCGAGGCTGGTTACGTGGGTGAGGACGTCGAAAACATCATTCAGAAGCTGCTGCAGAAGTGCGATTACGATGTCGAGAAGGCCCAGATGGGTATCGTCTACATCGACGAAATCGACAAGATCTCGCGCAAATCCGACAACCCTTCGATCACCCGTGACGTCTCTGGCGAAGGCGTGCAGCAGGCGCTGCTGAAGCTGATCGAGGGCACTGTTGCCTCGGTTCCGCCGCAAGGTGGGCGCAAGCATCCGCAGCAGGAGTTCCTGCAGGTCGACACGCGCAACATCCTGTTCATCTGCGGCGGTGCCTTTGCAGGCCTGGAAAAAGTCATCCAGGCGCGTTCGACCAAGGGCGGCATCGGTTTTGGTGCTGAAGTACGTAGCAAGCAGGAAGGCAAGAAGATCGGCGAGTCTCTGCGTGAGGTCGAGCCGGACGATCTGGTCAAATTCGGTCTGATTCCCGAGTTCGTCGGTCGCCTGCCGGTGATCGCGACGCTGGAGGAACTGGACGAGGCGGCTCTGGTACAGATTCTCACAGAGCCTAAGAACGCGCTGACCAAGCAATACGCCAAGCTGTTCGAGATGGAAGGCGTGGATCTGGAGTTCCGCTCCGATGCGCTGAAGTCCGTGGCGCAGAAGGCGCTGGAGCGTAAGACCGGTGCACGTGGTTTGCGTTCGATTCTCGAGGGCATTCTGCTCGATACCATGTACGAGATCCCGTCCCAGCAGGACGTGAGCAAGGTGGTGATCGACGAGAGCGTCATCGAGGGTTCGTCCAAGCCGCTGCTGATCTATGAGAACAGCGAGCCGCCAGCGAAGGCCGCGCCAGACGCCTGAAGGCTGTTACACGATGCAAAGAAGGGGCCCTTTGGGCCCCTTCGCTTTTCGGGACTTTACGCTTGTTTTTTGCAGGAGCTACCCCCATCTTAAAAGCCAAGGGTAATCCCGCCTGTTTACGGCCTTATGGCCGCCGCTGCTGAGCCGAAATCATGAAAACAACCATCGAATTGCCTCTCCTGCCATTGCGCGATGTAGTGGTCTATCCGCATATGGTCATCCCGCTTTTCGTCGGGCGTGAGAAATCCATCGAGGCCCTCGAGGCAGCGATGACGGGCGACAAGCAGATTCTGCTGGTGGCCCAGAAGAACCCGGCCGTCGATGACCCGGATGATCAGGATCTGTATCGCGTGGGCACCGTTGCCACTGTCCTGCAGCTGCTCAAGCTGCCCGACGGTACCGTCAAGGTATTGGTCGAGGGTGAGCAGCGCGGCTCCATCGAGCGTTTCATCGAGCTCGACGATCATTGCCGTGCCGAGGTGCAGCTGATCGAGGAGGGCGAGACTGCCGAGCGCGAGTCGGAAGTCTTTACGCGCAGCCTGCTCAGCCAGTTCGAGCAGTACGTGCAACTGGGCAAGAAGGTACCGGCCGAAGTGCTGTCTTCGCTCAACAGCATCGATGAGCCCAGTCGTCTGGTCGACACCATGGCCGCGCACATGGCGCTGAAGATTGAGCAAAAGCAGGAAATTCTCGAAATCACCTCGCTGTCTGCTCGCGTCGAGCACGTACTGGCGTTGCTGGATGCCGAGATCGACCTGTTGCAGGTGGAGAAGCGTATCCGCGGCCGGGTGAAGAAACAGATGGAGCGCAGTCAGCGCGAGTACTACCTGAATGAGCAGATGAAGGCCATTCAGAAGGAACTGGGCGACATCGACGAAGGCCACAACGAGATCGACGAGCTGAAGAAGCGCATCGACAATGCCGGCCTGACCAAGGAGGCGCTGACCAAGGCCAATGCCGAGCTGAACAAGCTCAAGCAGATGTCGCCAATGTCCGCCGAAGCCACCGTGGTGCGTTCCTACATCGATTGGCTGGTCAACGTGCCGTGGAAGGCGGAGAGCAAGGTGCGCCTGGATCTGGCGCGCGCCGAGAGCATCCTCGATGCCGACCATTACGGTCTGGAAGAGGTCAAGGAGCGCATTCTCGAGTATCTCGCCGTGCAGAAGCGGGTGAAGAAGCTCAAGGGGCCTGTGCTGTGCCTGGTCGGCCCGCCCGGTGTGGGCAAGACCTCGCTGGCCGAATCCATCGCCACTGCCACCAACCGCAAGTTCGTGCGTATGGCGCTGGGGGGCGTGCGTGACGAGGCCGAGATTCGTGGCCACCGTCGCACCTATATCGGCTCGATGCCGGGCCGTCTGATCCAGAAGATGACCAAGGTCGGCGTGCGCAACCCGCTGTTCTTGCTCGACGAGATCGACAAGATGGGCCAGGACATGCGCGGCGATCCTGCGTCCGCGCTGCTGGAAGTCCTCGATCCGGAGCAGAACCACAACTTCAACGATCACTACCTGGAGGTCGATTACGACCTGTCGGACGTGATGTTCCTCTGCACCGCCAACTCGATGAACATTCCCGGCCCGCTGCTGGACCGCATGGAGGTCATCCGTCTGCCTGGCTACACCGAGGACGAGAAGGTCAACATCGCCATCAAGTACCTGGCGCCGAAGCAGACGCAGGCCAACGGTCTGAAGAAGGGTGAGCTGGAGTTCGATGAAGCGGCCATCCGCGACATCATCCGTTACTACACGCGCGAGGCGGGTGTGCGCAGCCTGGAGCGGCAGATCGCCAAGGTTTGCCGCAAGGCGGTTAAGGAGCATGTGCGCGAGAAGCGTTTCCAGGTCACGGTCACTGCCGATTCGCTGGAGCACTTCCTGGGTGTGCGCAAACATCGCTACGGGCTCGCCGAACAGCAGGACCAGATCGGTCAGGTGACCGGCTTGGCCTGGACTCAGGTAGGCGGCGAACTGCTGACTATCGAGACGGCCGTGGTGCCCGGTAAGGGCGTGCTGATCAAGACCGGCTCGCTGGGTGATGTAATGGCGGAGTCGATGACCGCCGCCATGACGGTGGTGCGCAGTCGTGCCAAGAGTTTGGGAATTCCCGCCGATTTCAACGAGAAACGCGACGTTCACATCCATATGCCTGAAGGTGCCACGCCGAAGGATGGCCCGAGTGCGGGTATCGGTCTGTGCACGGCGCTGGTCTCGGCGCTGACGCAGATTCCAGTGCGTGCCGACGTAGCCATGACCGGTGAAATCACTCTGCGGGGTCAGGTGTTGGCCATCGGCGGTCTCAAGGAAAAACTTCTGGCGGCTCATCGGGGGGGTATCAAGACAGTGATCATTCCCGAAGAAAATGTCCGCGACCTGAAAGAAATTCCTGAAAATATTAAGCAGGACTTGCAGATTAAACCGGTTAAATGGATTGACGAGGTCCTGCAAATTGCGCTGCAATACGCCCCGGAGCCCTTGCCCGATGCGGCTCCCGAGATGGTTGCAACGGATGACAAGCGCGAGTCTGATTCCAAGGAGCGAATCAGCACGCATTAGCCGGGGGGCTTCCTTGACACAATTTTTGAGCCCTTGTTATAAAGCGGCTTTTATTGTGTCGGCAGGCCATCCAGCACCCGCTTTGCTTACACTAAAAATCAAGAAACAAACTAAACAGAAATAAGGGGACTTAGAGTGAACAAGTCGGAACTGATCGATGCCATCGCTGCATCTGCTGATATCCCGAAAGCTGTTGCTGGCCGCGCGCTGGATGCAGTGATCGAATCCGTCACTGGCGCCCTGAAGGCTGGTGATTCCGTCGTACTGGTTGGCTTCGGCACCTTCGCTGTCAAAGAGCGTGCTGCTCGCACTGGCCGCAACCCGCAGACCGGCAAGCCGATCAGCATCGCTGCTGCCAAGATCCCGGGCTTCAAAGCTGGCAAGGCCCTGAAAGACGCCGTCAACTAAGCGTCTTCCGGGTTTGCCTCGCCGTCAGGCTCAGTCTGGCGGCTGTTAGGAGGCAGGGCAGGAAGTCGGAGATTTTCTGCGCTGACCGCTTAACGCGTTACGAGAAGGCGCATCCAAGGATGCGCCTTTCTTCTATCTGGACATATTTACCCACACTGCGCGGCTGGTGACTCTGTACAGTCGTTCTGGGGGAAGCATGCTGCAAAACATCAGGGACAATTCACGCGGTTGGATTGCCAAAATCATTATCGGCCTCATCGTCATGCTGATGGCCTTTACCGGTTTCGAAGCCATCGTCACGGGGACCAGCAACCGCAACAATGCGGCTGACGTCAACGGTGACACCATTACCCTCAACGAGCTCAATCAGGCCGTTGAAATGCAGCGTCGTCAGCTTCTGCAGCAACTGGGCCGCGATTTCGACGCCTCGCTGCTCGATGAGAAGCTGCTGCGTGAGGCTTCGCTCAAGGGTTTGATCGAGCGCAAGCTGCTGCTGCAGGCAGCTGATGACGCCGGCTTTGCCTTCTCGCAAGGCTCGCTGGATCAGGTGATCCTGCAGACTCCCGAATTTCAGGTTGATGGCCGCTTCGATGCCGCGCGCTTCGATCAGGTCATCCGCCAGATGGGCTACACGCGCCTGCAGTTCCGCCAGATGCTGGAAGAGGAGATGCTGATCGGCCAGCTGCGTGCCGGTATCGGAGCCAGCAGCTTCGTCACCGAGCAGCAAGCGCGTGCCTTCGCCAACCTCGAGCGTCAGACCCGCGATTTCGCCAGCCTCACCCTCAAGGCCGACCCAGCCGCGATCGAGCTGAGTGACAGCGATGTTCAGGCCTATTACGACGAGCACGCCAGCGAGTTCATGAGCCCCGAGCAGGTGGTGCTGGAGTATGTCCAACTGGAAAAGGACAGCTTCTTCGATCAGGTCGAGGTCAGCGATGAAGACCTGAAGCCTCTGTACGAGAGCGAAATCGCCAATCTGGCCGAGCAGCGTCAGGCTGCCCACATCCTTATCGAAGGCGATGACGAAGCCGCACGCAGCAAGATCGAGGAGATCAAGAAGCGTGTCGATGCGGGCGAAGATTTCGCCGCGCTGGCCAAGGAGTTCTCGCAGGATCCGGGCTCTGCCGCCGATGGTGGTGATCTTGGCTACGCCGGTCCTGGCGTTTACGACCCGGCCTTCGAGGAGGCGCTGTATGCGCTGCAGCAGGGCCAGGTTTCCGAGCCGGTGAAAAGCGAGTTCGGTTGGCACCTGATCAAGCTGCTGGGTGTCCAGGCGCCGGAAGTACCAAGCTTTGACAGCCTCAAGGACAAGCTGGCGCGTGACTTCAAGGCGCAACAGGTCGAACAGCGTTTCGTCGAGGCGACCAAGCAGCTGGAAGACGCCGCGTTCGAAGCATCTGACCTGGCTCAGCCGGCTCAGGAACTGGGACTTGAGATCAAGATCAGCGAGGCTTTCGGTCGTGAAGGCGGAGCTACCGGCATCACCGCCAATCGTCAGGTGCTGCAGGCTGCCTTCAGCCCCGAGGTGCTGGAAGACGGCACCAACAGCTCGACCATCGAACTGGACCCGAGCAACGTGGTAGTCGTGCGCGTGAAAGAGCACAACAAGCCGGAGCAGTTGCCACTGGAGCAGGTTGCCGAGAGCATTCGCGGTCATCTGCAGCAGGAGCGCGCCGCTGCTGCCGCCAAGGCTGAAGGTGAGAAGCAACTGGCCGCTGCCCAGGCAGGTGAAAGTGCAGGAGCCGACTGGCAGGTGCACGAAGCCGCTACTCGCAGCCAGGACGGCCTCGAGCCGAAGGTGCTGCAGGCACTGTTCCGCATGCCCAAGCCAGCCAAGGCCGGTGAGCCGACCTTCGCCGGTGTGACGCTGAACAATGGCGACTACGTCGTGCTGCGTCTCGATGGCGTGAACGTGCCGGAAGAAGCGCTGGCTGAAGAGGAACTCGCCATGTACCGCAACTTCCTGGCTTCGCGCGCCGGCCAGCAGGACTTTGCGGCGCTGCGTAAGCAGCTTGAAGCCAAGGCCGACATCGAGCGTTTCTGATCGCTGATCGCTAGCCGAGAGCCCCGCCAAGTGCGGGGCTTTCTCGTTCCGGGGTCATAATAGCCATTCGATGGGCAGCCACGAGAGCAGGTGAATGCCCAGGCGTTTGAGTAGGCCCGTGCCGGGCTCGCTATCGAATCGCCGTTGCTCGCCATCAACGCGCTGCAGCCAGTAGATTCGGTCGTGTTCGTCCAGGCCCAGTTCATAGGCATTGGCCGGGATATCGGTTTCGAATGCCTGGCCAATGGCAGCAGCCAGTTTTGGGCTTTCGATTAGAAAGCCCAGCTCCGTATTTAGGCGAGCGGAGCGTGGATCGAAATTGAATGAGCCGATGAATACGCGCTGGCCATCGAGGGCGAAGGTCTTCGCATGCAGGCTGGAGCCGGAGCTGCCGAACGGCCCTGCGGTTTCTCGGTGTCCTTCGTCGTCCGCACCCAGGCGCATTTCATAGAGTCTGACGCCACCTTCGAGCAGCGCGCGGCGGCGTTTGGCGTAGCCGGCATGTACAGGCGTCACGTCAGTCGCTTCCAGGGCATTGGTCAGGATGCGCACTTCAACACCGCGCTTCACCAGTGCGGTGAAGATATCGACACCGGTTTGCGTTGGGACGAAGTAGGGTGAGACAAGATCGACCCGTGCTTCAGGGATATCGAGCATCTCGCCCAGGTGGCCGATCAGCAGCTCGCCGTCACTGGCATGACCCAGACCCTTGGCCGGATCATCGCTGACCAGCGTTGTCTCGCTCCATTCGAAGCTCAATTGATTGTTCAGCAAACCCTGGATGAATTCGCTTTCCTGCAGGGTCTTTACATAACCGCTGGCTGCGGGCGAACTGGAAAGGTCGGCAGCGAGGTCGTGGAGCGGCTGTGGGGCGTTGCGGCTGCGGGGCACGATCAGCTCCAGCGGGTAGCTGGAATCGCTGGCCCAGTAGCGATCGAAGTCTGCCGAGGTATCGGCCACCACCGGGCCGATGGCCAATACATCCAGGTCGGCGAAGAGCACGCCCTCACTGGCTTCGAAGTACTCGTCGCCAATATTGCGCCCGCCGATGATGGTGGCCTGGTTGTCCACGGTGAACGATTTGTTGTGCATGCGCCGGTTGGCACGGGGAAAGTGTGTCAGATACCCCAGCACCTTGGCCTGGCGCAGGGAGAAGGGATTGAACAGCCGGACTTCGATGTTGGGGTGGCGGTCGAGTGTGCTAAGTGTCTGGTCGAGGCCGGCGATGCCGTTGTCGTCCAGTAGCAGGCGGACGCGGACGCCTCGTTCAGCAGCCCTGAGCAGTGCATCGAGCAGCAGGGTACCGGTAATGTCATTACGCCAGATGTAGTACTGAACGTCGAGGCTGCGCTCGGCTGCCTCGACCAGGAGCATGCGCGCGGCAAAGGCATCGCGTGCCGCTGCCAGCGTGAGGATGCCGGATAGGCCGGGGTGGGCATCGCGTTCGCTGCCCAGGGCTTGCCCCAGCGTGGTATCGGCCGTTTCGGCCTGGGTGAAGGCCTGGCTCTCGGTACGGCCATCCAACGGTGGCAGGGCGCAGCCGACCACGAGGCTGCATAGCGCGCAGATCAGGCAGGCTCGCCATTTGTTTGTCGGGATCATTGACCCATCTCGGTTCCAGGCTTCCAAGCTAGGACAACGCCAACCTTGAAGCGTGCCGAGTAGTGGTGGCGTTTCGGTTCGGTCGAAGGCCGACAAGCCCCAGAAACGACAACGCCGCACCTGAGGAAGGTGCGGCGTTGTGGATTCAGCCACGATCAAGCCGTGCTGAAGGTATCGGGCATCGCCTGCTGTTCTGCCTGCGAGGCCCTGGTGAGTTCAACTCAGTCTTCCATGGCGCCCATGGCGGTGGTGTTGAAGCCGCCGTCGACGTACATGATCTCGCCGCTGATGCCCGAGGCCAGGTCGGAGCAGAGGAAGGCGCCGGCATTGCCGACTTCCTCGATGGTGACGTTACGGCGCAGCGGCGTCTGTTTCTCGTTGGCCGCCAGCATCTTGCGGAAGCTGGCGATGCCGCTGGCAGCCAGGGTGCGGATCGGGCCGGCGGAGATGGCGTTGACGCGGGTACCTTCCGGGCCGAGGCTGCCGGCCAGGTAGCGCACCCCGGCTTCCAGGCTGGCCTTGGCCATGCCCATCACGTTGTAGTTGGGCATGGTGCGCTCGGCGCCCAGGTAGGAGAGGGTGAGCAGGCTGCCGTTGCGGCCCTTCATCATCTCGCGACCGGCCTTGGCCAGGGCGACGAAGCTGTAGGCGCTGATGTCATGGGCGATCTTGAAGCCTTCACGGGTGGTCACTTCGGTGAAGTCGCCATTGAGCTGGTCGCCCGGGGCGAAGCCGACCGAGTGGACGATGCAGTCCAGGCCGTCCCACTTCTTGCTCAGCGCTTCGAATACAGCGGCGATTTCCTCGTCGCTGGCCACATCGCAAGGGAAGCACAGGTCGGCGCTGGAGCCCCAGCCCGCGGCGAACTCTTCGACGCGGCCCTTGAGCTTCTCGTTCTGGTAGGTGAAAGCCAGCTCGGCACCTTCGCGGTGCATGGCGGCGGCGATACCCGAGGCGATGGACAGTTTGCTGGCGACGCCAACGATGAGTACGCGCTTACCGGTTAGAAAACCCATTGTGCTATTCCTCTTCCTGTTTCAAGGATCAGTGAGCCGTTGCCGGGGCCAGAAAAGCGGCTTCCAGCAACTGCTGCGTATAAGGGTGTTGCGGGGCGCTGAAGATCGACTCGGCAGACCCCTGTTCGACCACCTGGCCCTGCTTGACCACCATCAGCTGGTGGCTCAGCGCTCTGACTACCGCCAGGTCATGGCTGATAAACAGATAGGTCAGGTTGTACTTGGCCTGCAAGCCGCGCAACAACTCCACCACCTGACGCTGAACCGTGCGGTCGAGCGCCGAGGTGGGCTCGTCCAGCAGAATCAGCGCCGGTTTCAACACCAGTGCCCGGGCAATGGCAATCCGCTGCCGTTGCCCGCCGGAAAACTCGTGGGGGTAGCGATGCCGCGTCTGCGGATCCAGCCCTACCTCCAAAAGCGCGTCGATGATCGCCTGTTCCTGCTCCGCCTCGTTGCCCATGCCGTGTATGCGCAGACCTTCACCGACGATCTGGCTCACCGACATGCGTGGGCTCAGGCTGCCGAAGGGATCCTGAAACACCACCTGCATCTGCCTGCGCAGCGGACGTACTTCCTGCTGGCTCAGGCCCTGCAGCTGCTGGCCCTGGAAGCGGATATCACCGCGACTGGCAAGCAGTCGCAGAATGGCCATGCCCAGGGTGGACTTGCCGGAACCACTTTCACCGACGATGCCCAGGGTCTGGCCCTGAGGCAGGCTGAAGTTGATGCCGTCCACCGCTTTGACATGATCCACCGTCCGGCGCAGCAGACCCTTCTTGATCGGGAACCACACGCGCAGGTCGTCCACTTCCAGCAACGGCTGGCCTGCAGGGTTGGCCGCAGGTTCGCCGCTGGGCTCGGCGCCGAGCAGTTCCTGGGTATAGGGATGCTCTGGCGCCTGGAACAATTGTTCACACGACGCCTGTTCGACGATGCGACCGCGCTGCATGACACATACGCGATGGGCAATTCTGCGAACCAAGTTGAGATCGTGACTGATCAGCAGCAGCGACATGCCCAGGCGTGCCTGCAGATCCTTGAGCAATTCGAGGATTTTCAGCTGAACCGTGACATCCAGTGCGGTGGTCGGCTCGTCGGCAATCAGCAGTTGCGGTTCGTTGGCCAGGGCCATGGCGATCATCACGCGCTGCCGTTGGCCGCCGGAAAGTTCGTGCGGGTAGGCCTTCAGGCGCTTCTTCGGCTCCGGAATGCCGACCAGTTCCAGCAACTCCAGGGTACGCGTGCTGGCAGCCTTGCCGCGCAACCCCTTGTGCAGGGCGAGCACCTCGTTGATCTGCTTCTCGATGGTATGCAGCGGGTTGAGCGAGGTCATCGGCTCCTGAAAGACCATGGCGATGCGGTTGCCACGAATGCCGCGCAGACGGCCCTCGCCGAGCTTGAGCAGGTTTTCGCCAGCGTACTCGATACTGCCATGCGGATGACGTGCCAGCGGGTAGGGCAGAAGGCGCAGGATCGAGTGCGCGGTGACCGATTTGCCTGAGCCGCTTTCGCCGACCAGGGCCAATGTCTCGCCTTTGCGGATGTCGAAGCTGACCCCTTCGACCACGCGCTGGCAGTTCTCGCCCGTGACGAACTCGACGGCCAGGTCGCGAACTTGCAGCAGGGTTTCGTTCTGGCTCATGTCATTTCCTCGGATCGAAGGCATCGCGGGCGGCTTCGCCGATGAACACCAGCAGGCTCAGCATGATCGCCAGTACGGCGAAGGCGCTGATGCCCAGCCAGGGCGCCTGCAGGTTGCTCTTGCCCTGGGCGACCAGCTCGCCGAGCGAGGGGGCGCCGGGTGGCAGGCCGAAGCCGAGGAAGTCCAGGGCGGTCAGGGTGCCGATGGCGCCGGTGAGGATGAAGGGCATGAAGGTCATGGTCGAGACCATGGCATTGGGTAGGATATGGCGGAACATGATCGCGCCGTTGCCCATGCCCAGCGCCCGCGCCGCACGTACGTATTCGAGGTTGCGGCCGCGGAGGAATTCGGCGCGCACCACGTCCACCAGACTCATCCACGAGAACAGCAGCATGATGCCCAGCAGCCACCAGAAGTTCGGTTGCACGAAGCTGGCGAGGATGATCAGCAGGTAGAGCACCGGCAGGCCCGACCAGATTTCCAGGAAGCGCTGGCCGAGCAGGTCGACCCAGCCGCCATAGAAACCTTGTAGCGCGCCGGCGATCACGCCGATCACCGAACTGGCCAGAGTCAGGGTCAGGGCGAACAGCACCGAGATGCGAAAGCCGTAGATCACCCGTGCCAGCACGTCGCGACCCTGATCGTCGGTTCCCAGCCAGTTTTGCGCCGAAGGCGGCGCTGGAGCGGGCACCTCCAGGTCGTAGTTGATGCTCGAATAACTGAAGGGAATCGGCGGCCAGATCATTCGGCCGTCCTTCGCCGCGATCAGGTCCTGTATGTAGGGGCTCTTGTAGTTGGCCTGCAGCGGGAATTCACCGCCGAACACCGTTTCCGGGTAGCGCTTGAGCACCGGGAAATACCACTGGCCGTCGTAACGCACGGCCAGCGGCTTGTCGTTGGCGATCAGTTCGGCACCTAGGCTCAGGCCGAACAGGATGAGGAACAGCCACAGCGACCACCAGCCGCGTTTGTGCGCCTTGAAGCGATCGAGGCGGCGTCGGTTGAGCGGGGAGAGTTTCATGCTCAACCCTCCCGACTTTCGAAGTCGATGCGCGGATCGACCAGGGTGTAGGTAATGTCACCGATCAATTTCACGACCAGTCCCAGCAAGGTGAAGATGAAGAGGGTGCCGAACACCACCGGATAGTCACGGTTGATCGCCGCCTCGAAGCTCATCAGGCCCAGGCCGTCGAGGGAGAAGATCACTTCGATCAGCAGGGAGCCGGTGAAGAAGATGCCGATGAAGGCGGCCGGGAAGCCGGCGATGATCAGCAGCATGGCGTTGCGAAACACATGGCCGTAGAGCACGCGGTGGTTGGTCAGGCCCTTGGCCCGGGCGGTGACCACGTACTGTTTGTTGATCTCGTCGAGGAAGCTGTTCTTGGTCAGCAGGGTCAGGGTGGCGAAGTTGCCGATGACCAGCGCCGTGACCGGCAGCACCAGGTGCCAGAGGTAGTCGAGAATCTTGCCGCCGAGGCTGAGCTCCTCGAAGTTGTTCGAGGTAAGCCCGCGCAAGGGGAACCAGTCCCAGTAGCTGCCGCCGGCGAACAGCACGATCAGCAGGATGGCAAACAGGAAGGCCGGGATGGCGTAGCCGATGATGATCGCCGAGCTGGTCCAGACGTCGAAGGCGCTGCCGTGGCGCGTGGCCTTGGCGATGCCCAACGGGATGGAGACCAGATACATGATCAGGGTGCTCCACAGGCCGAGCGAGATCGATACCGGCATCTTCTCGATGATCAGATCGATCACCTGGGCATCGCGAAAGAAGCTGGAGCCGAAATCCAGCTGGGCATAGTTCTTCAGCATGATCCAGAAGCGTTCCGGCGCCGACTTGTCGAAGCCGTACATCTTCTCGATTTCCTCGATCAGCTTGGGGTCGAGGCCCTGCGCGCCGCGATAGTTGGAGCCGGCCACCGAAACCTCGGCGCCGCCACCGGCGATACGGCTGGTGGCGCCATCGAAGCCTTCGAGCTTGGCGATCATCTGCTCCACCGGGCCGCCGGGGGCAGCCTGAATGATGACGAAGTTGATGACCAGGATGCCGAACAGGGTCGGAATGATCAGCAGCAAACGACGAAGAATATAGGCCAGCATTATTGCGTTGCCTCTTCGGTCGCCTGTTGCTGGGCTTCGCTTGGCTCTTCGAGGCCCGGGCGCACCCACCAGGTGTGCAGGCCGATATCGTAGAGCGGCGTCACTTTCGGATGCTCGAAACGGTTCCAGTAGGCGACGCGCCAGGTCTTGATATGCCAGTTGGGGATCACGTAGTAACCCCACAGCAATACGCGGTCCAGCGCGCGGGTATGGGCGATCAGGTCCTGTCGCGAGTCGGCGTTGATCAGTTCTTCGACGATCTGGTCGATGGCCGGGTCCTTGAGGCCGATGTAGTTGCGGCTGCCGGGGTTGTCGGCGCTGGAGGAGTGCCAATACTCACGCTGCTCGTTGCCGGGCGAGTTGGACTGGCCGAAGCCACCGACGATCATGTCGAAATCACGCGAGCGCAGCCGGTTGATGTATTGCGAAACGTCGACGCGGCGAATCACCATCTCGATGCCGAGGTCGGCCAGATTGCGCTTGAAGGGCAGCAGAACGCGTTCGAACTCGGTCTGTGCCAGCAGGAACTCGAAGCTCACCGGTTGGCCATTGGCGTCGAGCATGCGATCGCCTTCGATGCGCCAGCCCGCCTGTTGCAGCAACTGATAGGCACGGCGCTGCTGTTCGCGAATGATGCCGCTGCCGTCGGTGACCGGTACGCGGAATTCCTCGCTGAACACCTCGGCCGGGATCTTGCCGCGCAGCGGCTCGAGAATCGCCAGCTCGTCTTCACCGGGAAGACCGCGCGAACCCAGCTCGGAGTTGTCGAAGTAGCTGCGGGTGCGGAAGTAGGCGCCGTTGAACAGGCGCTTGTTGGCCCATTCGAAGTCGTACAGCAGGCCCAGCGCCTCACGTACGCGGCGATCCTGAAACTGTGGCCGGCGGGTGTTGAAGATGAAACCCTGCATGCCGGTCGGGTTGCGGTTCTGAATCTCTTCCTTGATCAACTGGCCGTTGGCGACTGCCGGGGTGTTGTAGGCGGTGGCCCAGTTCTTCGCGCTGGTTTCCAGCCAGTAGTCGAACTGGCCGGCCTTTAGCGCCTCCAGTGCTACGGTGTTGTCGCGGTAGTAGTCGATCTGGATGGTGTCGAAGTTGTAGAAGCCACGACTTACCGGCAGGTCCTTGGCCCACCAGTCCTTGACCCGCTCGTAGCGGATGCTGCGTCCGGCCTGGACGCGGCCGACCCTGTAAGGGCCGCTGCCCAGAGGCGCTTCGAGATTGCCCTTGGCGAAGTCGCGTTCGGCCCACCAGTGCTTGGGCAGCACCGGTAACTGGCCGACGATCAGGGGCAGTTCGCGGTTGCCGGCATGCTTGAACACGAAGCGCACGCTGTGCGGCGACTCCACTTCCACCTGCTCGACGTCGGCGTAATAGCCGCGATACATCGGCGCGCCTTTCTCCATCAGGGTGTCGAAGGTGAATTTGACGTCCTCGGCGGTGATCGGCGTGCCGTCGTGAAAACGCGCTTCCTTGCGTAACAGGAAACGCACCCAGGCGTTGTCAGGCGCCTTTTCGATCTTCTCTGCCACCAGGCCATAGGCGCTGAACGGCTCGTCCATGCTCTGCACGGTCAGGGTGTCATAGATCAGACCGATCTGGTCGGCGGCCACCCCTTTGCTGATAAAGGGGTTCAGGCTGTCGAAACCGCCGAAACCCGCTTCGCGGAATGTGCCGCCCTTGGGCGCGTCGGGGTTGGTGTATTCGAAGTGGGTGAAGTCGGCGGGATACTTGGGCGGCTCATTGTAGAGGGTGGCGGCGTGCTTGGGGGCGGCGAGGGCGAGGCCGGCAAGGCCGAGCAGGATGAGGCTGCTACCATGAAGCAGGAAACTGCGCAGCGGGTGGGTCATCGAGCGTTCTCCGTGGGCTTCAGCCACCAGGTACGCAAGCCCAGGGTATAGGGCGGCGTGGTGACGAAGGCGAACCGGTTGCGGTACGCCAGGCGGTGATAATTGATATACCAGTTGGGAATGCTGTAGTGCTGCCAGAGCAGAACCCGATCCAGGGCGCGGGTGGCGGCGATCTGTTCGTCGCGGGTCTGCGCCGAGAGCAGCTTGTTGATCATCTCATCGACCACAGGGTCGTTGACGCCGGCGTAATTCTTGCCGCCCTTGACGTTCACCTGGCTGGAGTGGAAGTACAGTGACTGCTCCAGGCCTGGGCTGAGGGTTTGCGGCAGGGTCAGCAGAATCATGTCGTAGTCGAACTGATCGAGGCGTTGCTTGTATTGCGCGCGGTCGACAGTGCGCAGGTTGGCGCTTATGCCGAGGCTGGCGAGGTTGGCGACGTAAGGCTGGAGGATGCGTTCAAGGCTGGGGTTGACCAGCATGATCTCGAACTCCAGGCGCTGACCGCGCGCATTGCGCAGCTCCTGGCCGGAGGGCTTCCAGCCGGCGTCGGCCAATAGACCGAGGGCGCGGCGCAAGGTTTCCCGGGGGATACCGCGACCATCGGTTACCGGTTGTGTCGGTGCCTCGGTGAACAGGCGTGCCGGCAGCTTGTCGCGGTGTGGCGAAAGCAGCAGCCATTCGGCGCCTTCGGGCTTGCCGGTGGCCGAGAATTCGCTGTTGGGGTAGTAGCTGGCCGCGCGCACGTAGGCGTTGTTGAACAGGGTGCGGTTGGTCCACTCGAAATCGAACATCAGCCCCAGCGCCTCGCGCACACGGCGGTCGCTGAACAGGGCGCGGCGGGTGTTCATGAACAGCGCCTGGGTCTGCGTCGGGATCTGGTGTGGTATTTCGGCGCGGACCACATCGCCGCGGGTCACGGCCGGGAAGCGATAGCCGTTGCTCCAGTTCTTCGCCTGATTCTCTATATAGAAGTCGAATTCGCCGGCCTTGAAGGCCTCGAAGGCGACATGGTTGTCGCGGTAGAACTCCACTTCGACGCGGTCGAAGTTGTACTTGCCACGATTGACCGGCAGGTCCTTGCCCCACCAGTCCTTGACCCGCTCGAACACCAGGCGTCGGCCCGGTACCACCTGGACGATGCGATAGGGACCGCTGCCCAGCGGGGCCTCGAAGGTGGTGCTCTTGAAGTCGCGATCCTTCCAGTAGTGCTGCGGCAGCACCGGCAGTTCGCCCAGACGGAGGATCAGCAGTGGATTGCCGGCGCGCTTGAAAACGAAACGGATGCGGTGACGACCGAGGATGTCGACGCGCTTCACTTCCTGCAGATGGGTGCGGTACTGCGGATGGCCGTCATTGCGCAGCAGGCGATAGGAGAAAGCCACATCGTAGGCCGTGATCGGCTTGCCATCGTGAAAGCGCGCTTCCGGACGCAGGTTGAACACCACCCAGCTGCGATCCTCGCTGTACTCGACGCTCCTGGCGATCAGGCCATAGCTGGAGGCGGGCTCGTCGCCTGACGGGTCGTAGGCGCCGGTGCCGACCATCAGGGGTTCGTTCAGCTCGTTGGCACCGTATTGCAGAAAGTGCGCGGTCGAGATCGGGCTGCTGCCCTTGAGCGTGTAGGGGTTGAGCGTATCGAAAGTGCCGGACGCCATGATGCGCAACGTGCCGCCTTTGGGCGCGTCGGGGTTGACCCAGTCGAAATGACTGAAGCTGGCAGGGTACTTGAGTGTCCCGAACTGGGCGTAGCCGTGGCTCTCGCTGATAGTCGCAGAGGCGGGAAAGCTCAAGGCCAGGCTGAGGAACAGCAGGAGGAGGGGACGCATCGGGCGTGAGATCCGATCCTTGGCGGCGTTTGGGCTTCTGGGGCCGTACAGTAACAGCTTGTCTGGGCAGGAAAAAGAGCGCGGTGGCGGGTGAGCAGTAGCGGCACATTGGCATACACTTCACAGACACGCCATGAGGGTACGAAATTGTCGGAACGAAGCCATGGTCTGCAGTCATGGATCGATCGCCTGAACCAAGCAGAACTGCCCGCACTGGCTGCCGTGGTGCAGGATCTGCAGCGCCTTGCGCAGCAGGATTCTGCCTCGGTGCAGCAACTCGCCGATGTGTTGCTGCGTGATGCAGCGCTGACCAGCAAGGTGCTGCGGGTCGGCAACAGCGTCTACTACAACCCGTCCCAGGAAACCATCAAGACCATCTCGCGCGCCATCGTGTTGATCGGCTTCGATAACGTGCGTCTGATCGGGCTGTCGGTCAGCCTGATCGACGGACTGCTCACCCGCGCTCCGCGTGAGCAGTTGCAGGAGTTGCTCGCACGCTCCTTCCACGCGGCCGTGCAGGCGCGCAACATCGCCGGGTACGTGCTTTCCAGGCATGCCGAGGAAGTGTTCATCGCCGCCTTGCTGCATCATCTGGGCGAGCTGGCGTTCTGGGGTTGCGGTGGCGAGCAGGCGGACGAGCTGGCCGCTGCTCTGGCGCAGCCCGGAATAGAAGTCGAGGAGGCGGTACGCGAGGTGCTGGGCACCAGCTTCCGTCAATTGACCCAAGGGCTGGTGAAGAGCTGGAACCTCGGCGAGACGGTCAGCCTCGCCCATACCGGTACCAACCAGCATGATCCGGCGGCGTATGCCGTGCAGCTGGGCGTGCGTATCAGCGAGGCCGCGTTGCAGGGCTGGGAGTCGCCAGAGATGGAAGCCGTGCTGGCGAAGATGGCGGCATTCGTCGACCTCAGCGCCGAGGACGCGCTGCAGCAGGTTCTGGCCAGTGCCGAGGAGGCGGTCAAAGTGGCCTCCACCTTCGGCGCCAGCAAGCTGTGCCGGCTGATTCCCAATACCGATCCGGAGCAGATTCGCCTGCAGCAGGAAGAGCGCAAGGCGCGTCTGTTGCAGCCTGACTTGCTGGTGATGCAGCAGGCGCTGCAGGACCTCGGTCTGATGATCAGCGCGCGGGCCGATGTCGGCCTGGTGCTCGATACCCTGCTCAAGGGCTTGCACCGGGGCGCTGGTCTGGAGCGGGTGATGCTCACGGTGCTGGCCGATGGGCAAAGTCGCTTTCGCGCCAAGCGTGTGATTGGCGACAAGAGCGAGCAGTGGCTGCAGGATTTCGTCTTGCCGGCCGAGCAGGCGGAGCAGCCGCACATCTTCAGCTATGCGCTGCGCCATCGTGAAGCGATCTGGATGGGCGTGCCTGCCAGCTACAATCTCGCCGAGCTGGTGACCCAGCCGATCCGCCGTAGTCTGGGCAATGGCATGTTCTTCATCGCGCCGATCATCGCCGGCACGCGGGAGATCGGCGTGCTGTACGCCGACAGCCGACTGTCCGGGCGGGCGCTACGGCATGAGCAATTCGTTGCTTTTCAGCGCTTCACCCAGCTGACGGGGCGCTGCTTGGAAGCCATCAGCAAGCGCTGATCAGGGCAGATAGAGAGTCAGCATCTGCCCGGGGCGCAGCGTGCTGCTGCGCGGGTTCCAGGCCTGCAGGCGTTTGAGATCGATCTTGAAGCGTTTGGCGATCTCGTACAGCGAGTCGCCGCTCTGTACGCGATAGTAGGTGGCCTTGTCCCGCGACTTGGTGCTGCTGCGCGTTGTGGCGGCAACCTGAGGGGCGCTGTCAGCTACTGCCAGAGTCAGTACCTGGCCGACTTTCAGCTGATTGCCTTGTAGCTTGTTCCAGCGTTTCAGGTCATGCACGGCAACTTGGTGGGCACGCGCGATCTGCCAGAGATTGTCGCCATTCTTCACCCGGTAGGTGCGGTTGGCGGTGCTCTGCGCAGTGCTGCGCTGCTGATATAGCGGCTCGCTCGGCACCGTGCCTGGCTTGGCCGGTATGGTCAGCACCTGGCCGATGCGCAAGTTGTTGCTGCTCAGGCGATTGACGTCCTTGAGCATGTTGACCGACAGGTGATGACGGTTGGCGATGGCATGCAGGCTGTCGCCGGAGCGCACGGTGTAGCTCTGCCAGTCGACCAGTTCCTGCGGTTTCATCAGGGCCAGGTTGGCGCTCAGCAGCTCGGCTTTCTCGGTCGGCACCAGCAGGTGCTGCGGGCCGTCGAGGGTGATGCCGCGCTTGTAGGCGGGATTGAGCTGCAGCAGTTCCTGTTCATCCAGATCGGCCAGTTTGGCGACGCGGGCCAGGTCCATGTGCTGCTTGATCGCGATCTGCTCGAAATAGGGCTCGTTGGCGATGGGTGAAAGGCTGACGCCGTAGGCCTCCGGCGTCAGTATCACCTGCGAAAGGGCGAGCAGCTTGGGCACGTAGTCCTCGGTTTCCTTGGGCAGCGACAGGTTCCAGTAGTCGCTGGGCAGGCCAAGCTTCTCGTTGCGCTCGATGGCGCGGCTGACACGACCCTCGCCGGCATTGTAGGCGGCTAGGGCCAGCAGCCAGTCGCCGTTGAACATTTCGTGCAGGCGACTCAGGTAGTTGAGCGCAGCCTCGGTCGAGGCGGTGACATCGCGGCGGCCGTCATACCAGTTGGTCTGACGCAGGTTGAAGTGACGACCGGTGGAGGGAATGAATTGCCAGAGGCCGACTGCATGGGCAGGCGAGTAGGCCTGCGGATCGTAGGCGCTCTCGATCACCGGCAGCAGAGCGAGCTCCATCGGCATGTCGCGCTCTGCCAGACGTTCGACGATGTAGTGAATATAAGGCGCGCTGCGCTCGCTGACGGTGTCGACGTGTTTCGGGTTGCTGGCGTACCACAGGCGTACGCGTTCGATGCGCGGGTTGATACCGATTTCATCCTGCAACTTGAAGCCGTCGCGCATGCGTTCCCAGATATCACCGTACTCACGCGGCTTGATCTGGCTGCTGAGCCACTCCGGCTCACGCTCCAGGCCCACGGCGCGGGACGTGTCGGTCGCGCGCTCCGGGGTATCGCTGGGCAGGCTCTGACAACCGGCCAGGGTTACGCTACACATCACCGCGAGCGCTCGAGCGCTTCGCACCAATGCCTTTATATTCAATGGCTTGCGTGATGGTAAAGGCATTGGGTGAGGTGGCTGTCCCGGCAAAAAGGTCGGGCGATTCTAGGAACCGAAGCGGGGGTGGTCAAGTTTTCGCCAGCCTTTTGTGACCTGCATCCCTATCACTCGGACGTGCGCTGGCGAGGTTCAAAAAAAGGGCTCAGAAGCTGTCTTTCCAAGCCCGCAGGCAGGCGAAGACCGCGCTCGGTTCGCCAGGCAGTCCGTTTTCGCGTCCTTTTGCCGCAGCGATGATCGAAGGCTCGCTCACCCGCAAAAAGGGGTTGGTCGCCAGTTCCAGCCCGATGTTCGACGGTAGGCTGATGCGGCCTTCTTCGCGCCAGCTGGTCACTTCGGCCAGGCGTTCGCTCAGGCGTACATTGCCTGGTTCGACGGCATGGGCGAAACGCAGGTTGCTCAGGGTGTATTCGTGGGTGCAGTACACTTGCGTGCTGGTGGGCAGCGCCGCCAGGCGGCTCAGTGACTGGTGCATCTGCTGCGGTGTGCCTTCGAACAGGCGACCGCAGCCGCCTGCGAACAGGGTGTCGCCGCAGAACAGCAGATTCTGCTCGCCATGGTAGTAGGCGATATGGCCGAGGGTATGGCCTGGCACCGCCATGATCTGGAAGCGCAGACCGAGCACCTCGATCTCGTCGTTGTCGTTCAGGTCGAGGTCGCGCGCCGGAATCTTTTCCGCGGCCGGGCCGGCGACACGTGCGCCAGTGGCGTTCTTCAGCGTCTCGACGCCGCCGACATGATCGAAGTGATGATGGGTGATCAGGATATCGCTGAGCTGCCACTGCGGGTGAGCCTGCAGCCAGGCCTGTACCGGCGCCGCATCACCGGGGTCGACCACGGCGCAACGCTTGCTGCCGGGATCCTGCAGCAGCCAGATATAGTTGTCATTGAAGGCGGGCAGCGCGTCGATCTGAATCATTACGGGTCGCTAAGCTGGTGATAAAGGTGCATCTTAGACAGGACATGCAGAACCTGTCATGTGGAGGCAGCGATGACTGATCAGGCATTCGCCCAGGCCGACCCGGAGTGGCTCAAGCTTATCGGCGAGGCACGCGACTGGCTTGCCGGGCCACTCGGGCAGCTGTTGCTCGAGCAGGAGCGACGCTTGCTGGAGGAGGAGCTGGCACGTTTCTTCGGTGGTTATCTGGTGAGCTTCGGGCCTGGCGCCGAAGGCCCGCCCGCGGCCGGACAGATCCAGCACAACGTTCGCCTCGGCGCGCCGATGCCGGGTGTGCAGATCGTCTGCGAGGAACAATCCTGGCCTCTGGGCGAGCACGCTGCCGATGTGGTGGTACTGCAGCACGGCCTGGATTTCAGCCTGTCGCCCCATGGCCTGCTGCGCGAGGCTGCCCGCAGCGTCAGGCCGGGCGGGCATCTGTTGATCCTGGGTATACACCCTTGGAGCGCCTGGGGCGTACGTCGACTGTTTGCGCAAGATGGCCTGGCCAGGGCGCGCTGCATCGCGCCGAGCCGCGTCGGTGACTGGCTGAGCTTGCTGGGCTTCGCGTTGGAGAAACGTCGCTTCGGGTGCTATCGTCCGCCGCTCGCTTCGCTGGCCTGGCAAATGCGCCTGCGGCGAATGGAGAGTTGGGGCGATGCCTGGCAGTTGCCGGGTGCCGGCTTCTACCTGTTGGTAGCGCGCAAACTGGTGGTCGGCCTGCGCCCCTTGCGGCAATCGCGGCGAGAGCCAATGGGCAAGCTGCTGCCGATGCCGGTGGCCAAGATCAGCCGGCGTGATGCCGACAACTGAAGGCCACGCCCCGGCCCGTCAATTCTGTACAGAGTTTATGAATGTCCGAAACCGATGAAGTGGTGATCTACACCGACGGCGCCTGCAAGGGCAATCCTGGCCCCGGAGGCTGGGGGGCGCTGCTGGTTTATAAAGGTGTGGAAAAGGAGCTGTGGGGCGGTGATCCCAGTACCACCAACAACCGCATGGAGCTGATGGCGGCGATCGCCGGCCTGATCGCACTGACCAGACCCTGCTCGGTCAAGCTGGTTACCGACTCGCAGTACGTGATGAAGGGCATCCAGGAATGGTTGCCGAACTGGAAGAAGCGTGGCTGGAAAACGGCTTCGAAAGAGCCGGTAAAAAATGCCGACCTCTGGCAGAAGCTGGATGAAGAAGTCAATCGTCATCAGGTGAGTTGGCAATGGGTGCGTGGCCATACCGGCCACCCCGGCAACGAGCGAGCGGACCAGTTGGCCAACCGTGGGGTCGATGAAGTGCGTTCGACTCGCTGAGCCGTAACCGGCCAGCTGAGTTAATATGCCGCGCTTGAATGTGCGACAACCCGAATAGTTGAGAGAGGCAAGGCGTGACAACCGAGAATACCGTCAAGCGCTATGTGGTGCTGGATACCGAAACCACGGGTATGCCGGTCACCGACGGGCACCGCATCATCGAGATCGGTTGTGTCGAGTTGTTGGGGCGTCGCCTGACCGGGCGTCATTTCCACGTCTATCTCAACCCTGATCGCGAGATCGATGAAGGCGCCATCGCGGTTCACGGCATCACCAACGAGTTCGTGGCCGACAAGCCGCGCTTCAGAGACGTGGCGGATGAATTCTACGAGTTCATCAATGGCGCCCAGCTGATCATCCACAACGCGGCGTTCGACGTTGGCTTCATCAACAACGAGTTCGCCCTGCTGGGGCAAAGCGAGCGTGCCGACGTCAGCGATTACTGCTCGGTGCTCGATACCCTGATGATGGCGCGCGAGCGCCATCCGGGGCAGCGCAACAGCCTCGATGCACTGTGCAAGCGTTACGGCGTCGACAACTCCAACCGCGAACTGCACGGCGCCTTGCTCGACTCGGAGATTCTCGCCGACGTCTACCTGGCGATGACCGGTGGGCAGACCAATCTGTCCCTGGCTGGTGATGGTGCTGATGGCGATGGCAGCGGGCGTCAGCAGGCCACGCCGATTCGCCGTCTGGATCCTTCGCGCCCACGTACCCGCGTCATTCGTGCCAGCGAGGAGGAGCTCGCGGCGCATCTGGCGCGTCTGGCGGTGATCGAGAAGGCCGCTGGCGGCCCATCGCTGTGGGCACAGTTGGAAAATGCGCCGGAATAACCGAACAGCGCAATTGCGACCTTTTGTTATAGCGTGATGCACAGGGGGTTCCGCCGATCAGGGCGAGCCTCTAACCTGAAGTGATGGGCAGGCCAGGCCTGCCAACCTTCAGGACGTCACAATGTATAAAGATCTCAAATTCCCCGTCCTAATCGTGCACCGTGACATCAAGGCCGACACCGTGGCCGGTGATCGCGTGCGCGCCATCGCCCAGGAACTCACTCAGGACGGTTTCAGCATTCTGCCCACGGCCAGTGCCGCGGAGGGGCGCATCGTCGCCTCCACCCATCACGGCCTGGCCTGCATCCTGGTGGCGGCAGAGGGGGCGGGGGAGAACAGCCGACTGTTGCAGGACATGGTCGAGCTGATTCGCGTGGCCCGGGTGCGAGCACCACAATTGCCGATCTTCGCCCTGGGCGAGCAGGTCACCATCGAGAATGCGCCGGCCGAGGCCATGGCCGACCTCAACCACCTGCGCGGCATTCTCTATCTCTACGAAGACACCGTGTCCTTCCTCGCCAGACAGGTGGCGCGCGCGGCGCACAACTACCTCGACGGTCTGTTGCCGCCATTTTTCAAGGCGCTGGTGCAGCACACCGCGCAGTCCAACTACTCCTGGCACACGCCCGGCCATGGTGGCGGCGTGGCCTACCGCAAGAGCCCGGTGGGCCAGGCTTTCCACCAGTTCTTTGGCGAAAACACCCTGCGTTCCGACCTGTCCGTGTCGGTGCCGGAGCTGGGCTCGCTGCTCGATCACACCGGCCCGCTGGCCGAAGCCGAGGCTCGCGCAGCGCGCAACTTCGGCGCCGACCATACCTTTTTCGTGATCAACGGCACTTCGACGGCGAACAAGATCGTCTGGCACTCCATGGTCGGTCGTGATGATCTCGTGCTGGTGGATCGCAACTGCCACAAGTCAATCCTGCACTCGATCATCATGACCGGCGCGATTCCTCTGTACCTGTGCCCCGAGCGCAACGAGCTGGGCATCATCGGGCCGATTCCGCTCTCCGAGTTCAGCCGCGAATCGATCCAGGCCAAGATCGACGCCAGCCCGCTGGCCCGTGGTCGAGCGCCCAAGGTCAAGCTGGCGGTAGTGACCAACTCCACCTACGACGGGCTCTGCTACAACGCCGAGATGGTCAAGCAGGCCCTTGGCGACTCGGTCGAGGTGTTGCACTTCGATGAGGCCTGGTACGCCTACGCCGCCTTCCATGAGTTCTATGCCGGCCGCTATGGTATGGGCACCCAGTGCGACGAGCATTCGCCGCTGGTATTCACCACCCACTCCACGCACAAGCTGCTGGCTGCGTTCAGCCAGGCCTCGATGATCCACGTGCAGGATGGCGGCCAGCGCCAACTGGACCGAGATCGCTTCAACGAAGCCTTCATGATGCATATTTCCACCTCGCCACAGTACGGCATCATCGCCTCGCTGGATGTGGCCTCGGCGATGATGGAGGGGCCGGCCGGGCGCTCGCTGATCCAGGAAACCTTCGACGAGGCCCTGAGCTTCCGACGCGCTCTGGCCAACGTACGGCGCAACCTCGATGCCGAGGACTGGTGGTTCAGTGTCTGGCAGCCGGGCGAGGCTGACGGCGCCGACAGTCTGTCGACCGGCGACTGGGTGCTGCAGCCGGACGCCGACTGGCACGGTTTCGGTGAAGTGGCCGGTGATTACGTATTGCTCGATCCGATCAAGGTCACGCTGGTGATGCCCGGCCTCAATGCCGCCGGCAAGCTGGAAGAGCGCGGGATCCCGGCGGCGGTTGTCAGCAAGTTCCTCTGGGAACGCGGTCTGGTGGTGGAAAAGACCGGCCTTTACTCCTTTCTGGTGCTGTTCTCCATGGGCATCACCAAGGGCAAGTGGAGCACGCTGCTGACCGAGCTGCTGGAATTCAAGCGCAGCTACGACGCCAACCTGCCTCTGATCGATGTGCTGCCCTCCATCGCCCACGCGGGCGGCGGACGTTATCAGGGTATGGGTCTGCGTGATCTGTGCGACGCGCTGCATGGCTGCTATCGCGATAACGCCACGGCCAAGGCGTTGAAAAGCATGTACACGGCGTTGCCCGAGCTGGCGATAAAGCCGGCCGATGCCTATGACCGGCTGGTGCGGGGCGAAGTGGAGGCGGTGCCCATCGACCAGTTGCAGGGGCGTATCGCGGCCGTGATGTTGGTGCCGTACCCGCCGGGCATTCCGCTGATCATGCCGGGCGAGCGCTTCACTGCCGCCACGCGCTCGATTCTCGACTACCTGGCGTTCGCCAGAACCTTCGACCAGGCTTTCCCGGGTTTCGACATCGACGTGCACGGCCTGCAAACCGAAGCGGGCGAGTACTGCGTGGACTGCCTGGTCGAATAGATGCTGAGGAATCTGTCGAGGCGTAAGACCCTCGACAGATCAGTCTCTTATCTCTGACATTCAAAGCGCTTGCTAACGTGCCGGGGCGTGCCCTGTGTCACAGTGGCAAGCATCGACTTTTATGGCGCGCTTGTTATAGTTGCCCGGTTATTAATCACAAAATAATTACTGCGCTGCCGTGCCACGGCTGAGGATGCCTGCCATGTCCGACTATCAAGCCTTCCGCGTCGAGCTGGTGGACAAGATCGCCCACGTGCAGATCAACCGTCCCGACAAGATCAACGCCATGAATGCCGACTTCTGGCGCGAGATCATCGAGATCTTCCAGTGGATCGACGACAACGACGCGGTGCGCGTGGTTGTGCTCTCCGGTGCGGGCAAACACTTCTCCTCGGGTATCGACCTGATGCTGCTGGCCTCGGTCGGCGCGCAGCTGGGCAAGGACGTCGGCCGCAATGCCACAGCGCTGCGACGCAAGATTCTCGAGCTGCAAGCCTCCTTCAACGCCGTCGACAACTGCCGCAAACCAGTGCTGGCGGCCATTCAGGGGTATTGCATCGGCGGCGCCATCGACCTGATCAGCGCGTGCGACATGCGCTATTGCACTGTCGATGCGCAGTTCTCCATCAAGGAAATCGATATGGGCATGGCGGCCGACGTCGGCACCCTGCAGCGCCTGCCACGCATCATCGGCGACGGCATGATGCGCGAGCTGGCCTATACCGGGCGCAGTATCGACGGGCACGAGGCGGCCCGTATCGGCCTGGTCAACCGCACCTACGAAGATCAGCAAGCCTTGCTGGCCGGGGTAATGGAGCTGGCTGCGCAGATCGCCGCCAAATCGCCGATTGCCGTGCGCGGCACCAAGGAAATGATTCGCTACATGCGTGACCACAGCGTCGACGATGGCCTGGAATACATCGCCACCTGGAACGCTGCCATGCTGCAGTCCGAAGACCTGCGCCTGGCCATGGCGGCGCATATGACCAAGCAGAAGCCGGAGTTCGCCGATTGATGCCGTATTCGCTGATGTTCGTTGCGAGGCCTAGAGCATGGTAAGTGGAGCTACATCGCTGAACCTGGTGCGCGACGAGCTGTTCGTCACCATGGAGGAAGCCGAGCAGAGCCTGGAGCACTTCATCGCCGAGCGGCATAACGGCAGCCTGCTGCAACAGGCGGTGGAAAGCCTTCATCAGGTACGCGGTACGCTCAACCTGATCGAGCTGGCCGGCGCCGAGCTGCTGGCCCAGGAGGTACTCGACCAGGCGACCGATATCCCGGCCGGTGCTGGCGAGGAACGCGATGTGCAGCTGGGCGCGCTGAGCAATGCGCTGCATGTGCTGCGCCGCTATCTGGAGAACGTCGACGCCCATCGCCAGGAAATGCCCGAGCTGCTGCTGCCAGCCATCAACGATCTGCGTCAGGCCGGCGCGCAGCAGCCGTTGCCGGAAAGTTTCTTCTTCAGCGTGCGCCTGGATCATGCCCGGCCGCACAGCCCGACGCAGCCGCTCGACGGGGCTGCAAAGCTCGTCGAAGGCAAACGCCTTCGGCATATGTACCAAGTGGGTTTGCTCGGCTTCATCCGTGAGCAGAATCCGCAAGCCAGTCTCAAGCTGATGGCGCGCGCCATGGCGCGTCTGGACAGCCTCTTTGCCAACGAGGCGCGCGGCCGCATGTGCTGGATAGGCGCGGCCGCCATCGAAGCGCAGTGCGATGGCCAGCTGTTGCCACGCAAGGCGCGCAAGCAGCTGTTCTCGCGTCTGGATCGCGAACTCAAGCTGATGCTCGGCAATTCGCAGTACGAAGCGCCACGCAGCCTGCTCAAGGAGTTGCTGTACCTGGTCGCGCTGGCCGACAGTCACGGGCCGCTGGCCACTGCCATCCGTGACGTGTTCGGCCTGACGCCGCTGCCGTTCACCGACCACCTGCTCGAAGAGGAATACCAGCGTCTGGCGGGGCCGGGTCAGGCGGTGATGCGCTCGCTGTCCACGGCGATCCGCGAAGAGCTGGCCAGCGTCAAGGACATGCTCGATCTGCTCGAGCGCGGCACCTTGCAGGGTGAAACCCTGGGTACCCTGCATGCGCTGCTGGGCAAGTTGGCCAAGACCCTGGGCATGGTTGGTCTGAACTCTGCGGGCAATTCGCTGAGCGCGCAGTTGCCGCAGGTCGTTGCCTGGAGCGAAGACGTGCCACCGCAGCCGGAACAATTGCACAAGCTGGCCGATGCGGTGCTCTATGTCGAAGGCATGGTCGCCAGTCTGGAGCGAGGCGAAGGTCGCGATTCGCGGCCGTCAGCCGTCGAGCCTGGCAATGAAGCCGACTCCTTCGCCAGCCACCAGCTCAACGAAGCCCGTATCGTCGTGGTCGATGAGGCGCAGGCCGGTCTTGCTCTGGCCAAGCGTGCCATCACGGCTTATCTGGAATCGGGGGGCGACAAAATGCACCTGTCCAACGTGCCGTTCAGTCTGCAGGCGGTACGTGGCGGTCTGTGGTTCCTCGAACAGCGCCGCGCCGCGACGCTGGTTGGCGCCTGCGCCGATTACATCCAGACGCGCATGCTGGAATCCGGGCAGATGCCCTCGGAGCAGATGCTGGAAACCCTGGCCGATGCCCTCAGCAGCCTGGAGTACTACCTGGAAGCGGGTGCGGTGATGCGTCCGGAAACCCGCCCCAGCGTGCTCGACCTGGCGGAAGAGAGTGTCAAGGCGCTGGGTATGCCGGTGGCGGCTTGATGGTCTGGCGCAACAGCTTTCTCGATCCGCTCCAGCCTGGCGGCTGGGCACTGCTTTACAGCCAGCAGCATTTTCTGGCCGACAGCAATGGCGTGTTGTTCCCGCGTGACTGGATCAAGCGCCAGGATTTGCCGATCATCGGTGAGCAGGGCATCGGTCATTTCGGTGAGGACGCCGTTTACCTTCTGCAGCTAAAGCCCTCGGCCACGCTGGAGGGCTGCACCTGGCAAAGCCTGCGTCAGTTCATGCTGCAGGGCGAGGCGGAGACCTTCCGTATGCTCGCCTACGCCGCGCAGATCGGTACCTGGTTTGCCGAGCATCGTTTCTGTGGCAGCTGTGGCGCGCCGACGCGTCAGCTTCCCGGTGAGCGGGCGATGCGTTGCGACAGCTGCGAGTCGCAACACTATCCACGTATTTCACCGAGCATGATCGTGCTGGTCACGCGTGGCGAGGAGATCCTCCTGGCCCGTTCGCCGCGCTTCGTCACGGGCGTTTACAGCACCCTGGCCGGCTTCGTCGAGCCGGGAGAGTCGGTGGAGCATTGCGTGGCGCGCGAGGTACGCGAGGAAGTCGGCCTCGAGGTGAAGAACCTGCATTACATCGGTAGCCAGGGTTGGCCGTTCCCGCATTCGCTGATGCTTGGCTTTCATGCCGAATATGCCGGTGGCGATATCGTCATGCAGGAAGACGAAATCGAGGACGCACGTTGGTTTCGCGTCGATGACCTGCCGCCCCTGCCGGCATCGCGCTCCATCGCCCGCCATCTGATCGACCTCTACGTCGCGCGCCGTCTTGGTCTGCCCGAGCCGACGCTGGCGGTGTAAAGCCCCTTGTCTAGGAGCGGCTTCAGCCGCGAATCTCACCGAGCGTTTCGCGGCTGAAGCCGCTCCTACAGGATCTCGGATCGTTCGCCGGATTCAGCCAAACCAGTGCTGCCAGACCAGGCGTGCGGTCAGTGCCAGCACCACCGTGATGAACACCGGACGGATGAATTTCGAGCCGCCCCTGATTGCGGTGCGCGCGCCAAGAAAGGCGCCGACCATCAGCGCCGCACCCATGCTCAGACCGAGCACCCAGGCCACCTGGCCGAAAGCGATGAACACCGCCAGCGCCGCGGCGTTGCTGACGAAGTTCATGGTGCGCGCCACGCCGCTGGCGCGCACCAGATCGAGCGGATACATCAGCAGGCTGCTGACTGTCCAGAATGCGCCCGTGCCGGGGCCTGCCACGCCATCGTAGAGCCCTAGCCCCAGGCCTTGCGGCCACTGCCGGCCACGGGCAATCGGCAGGTCGTGCTCGGCTGGCGCTTCCGGCATGCGGCCGAACAGCAGATAGATGCCGCAGGCGAAGACGATCACCGGCAGCATCTGGTTGAGCCAGGCGGCCGGCATCCAGTGGGCGATGACTGCACCGAGCAAGGCGCCGGCCAGGGTCGCCAGCAACGCGTTGCGCCATTGGCCGGGGTTGAACAGCTTGCGCCGGTAGAAGGTCAGGGCGGCGGTACCCGAACCGAAGGTGGCGCACAGCTTGTTGGTGCCCAGCACCAGGTGCGGCGGCAGACCGGCAGTAAGCAGGGCAGGGATGGTCAGCAGACCGCCACCGCCGGCGATGGCGTCGATGAATCCTGCGGCGAAGGCAACCAGGGCGAGAATGGCTAAGGTACTGGGATCGATGGCGAGCTCGAGAGCGAAAGGCATATCAAAGTGTCGACTTGTGGGCGAATGCGCAGCCTGCTGGCTGTTCGTCGTGGAGAGAGCTGCGCATAATGCCGGGATTTCGTCAGAGAAGGAACGCAATCGATGCAATACGACGGGTTGGCCTGGGCCGTGGCGCTGTTGGCCGTATTGGCGCTGCTGGTGGCATTGCGCATTCTGCTCAATACGGGCTGGTTCCTCGGTTGGTTGCGCGGCACCTGTGGTCTGGCGTTTCTGGCTCTGGCCGGGTTGGTCGGCCTGGTCGCTTATGACCTGTATGCCTACGAGCCTCTGCAGGCCGGCAAGCCACTGGTGACGCTGAGCTTCAAGGCCGACGGTCCGCAGCGTTATCAGGTGACGCTTCTTGAAGGCAGCCGTGAGCGCACGGTTACGCTCGAGGGCGACATGTGGCAGCTCGATGGCCGTTTGATCCGCTGGAAGGGCCTGGCCGAACTGATTGGTCTCGAGCCGGGTTACCGACTGGAGCGCCTTTCCGGCCGCTTTCTCGCCATCGAGCAGCAGGCGCTGGCGCAGCATGGCCGTGTGCAATTGGCCGAAAGCCCCTATGGTGTCGACCTGTGGCGCTGGCTGCGCCTGAATCAGCGTGACCTGCTGCTGTTCGACCCGCAGGCGCTACGCGTGACCTACCTGCCGATCGCCGCCGACGCGGTGTACAGCGTCAGCCTCACACCAACCGGGTTGCTGGCCGAGCCGATGAACCCGGCGGCTGAAGCAGCGCTGAAACATTGGTAGCGGCCATCTGATGACTCTTCCCACTTGTGGGAAACGACTCGTGGATGCCGGAGATAGAGCGATGCAGGATACCAAAGCCGAGGATGCCCGAAGGGCGGGAGAGGGTACGCCCCTAAGGTTGGCTACGCCGTAGGACCCGCTCTACAAATGCAAAAAAGGCACCTGCAAGGTGCCTTTTTCGTCCAGGCGTCTGGCCTCAGGAGAGGAAGCCGCCGTCGACGTTCAGCGCCACGCCAGTGGTGTAGCTGGAGGCTTCGCTGGCCAGGTAGAGCACTGCGCCGGCCATCTCGCTCGGATCGGCCACGCGCTTGAGCGGGATGCGCTGCAGGGCGTGCTTGAGGATGGCGTCGTTCTTGGTCAGCGCCGAGGCGAACTTGGTGTCGGTCAGGCCCGGCAGCAGGGCATTGCAGCGAATGCCGAACTGCGCGCATTCCTTGGCGAACACCTTGGTCATGCTGATCACCGCGGCCTTGGTCACCGAGTAGATGCCCTGAAACTCGCCGGGGGATACGCCATTGATCGAGGCGACGTTGATGATCGAGCCGCCGCCGTTTTCCTTCATCAGCTTGCCGCCTTCGATGGACATGAAGTAGTAGCCGCGGATATTCACGTCCACGGTTTTCTGGAAGGCGCCCAGGTCGGTGTCCAGCACGTTGCAGAACTGCGGGTTGGTGGCGGCGTTGTTGACCAGGATGTCGAGGCGACCGAACTGTTCGCGGATCTGTGCGAAGACATTGGTGATCTGTTCCATCTCGCCGATGTGGCAGGCGATGGCGGTGGCCTTGCCACCCTCGGCAGTGATGGCATCGGCCACGGCCTGGCAGCCGTCGATCTTGCGGCTGGAGACGATCACGTGTGCGCCCTGCTGGGCCAGCAGCTTGGCGATGGCCTCGCCGATGCCGCGGCTGGCGCCGGAGACGAAGGCGATCTTGCCGTCGAGGTCGAACAGTTGGGTCTTGGACATTGTGATTACCCCGGGGTTAGAGAGTGGATTTGCCGATAACCTGCAGGCACATCTGCTCCAGCAGCTTGTTCATGTGAATGAACTGGGCGAAGCGCTTGTCCTGGGTCTGGCCGTGGTAGAAGCGGTAGTAGATCTGCTGGACGATGCCGGCCAGGCGGAACAGGCCATAGGTGTAGTAGAAGTCGAAGCTCTTGATCTCGATGCCGGCTTTTTCGGCGTAGTAGTCGACGAACTGCTGGCGGGTGAGCATGCCCGGCGCGTTGCTCGGCTGGCGACGCATCAGTTGTACCGGCGCCGGATCGCCGGCTTCGATCCAGTAGGCCAGGGTGTTGCCCAGGTCCATCAGCGGATCGCCGATGGTGGTCATCTCCCAGTCGAGCACGCCGATGATCTGCATCGGGTTGTTCGGATCGAGGATCACGTTGTCGAAGCGGTAGTCGTTGTGCACGATCCCCGGCTTGTGGTGGTCGGCCGGCATCTTGTCGTTCAGCCAGGCCTTGACCGGCTCCCAGGTCGGTGCGTCCGGCGTCAGAGCCTTCTCGTAGCGGTCGCTCCAGCCCCTGATCTGGCGCTCGACATAACCCTCGGGCTTGCCCAGATCGCCAAGGCCGCAGGCGTTGTAGTCGACGCTGTGCAGCTCCACCAGCTTGTCGATGAAGCTCTTGCACAGCGCGGTGGTCTGCTCGGCGCTGAAGTTCAGCTCGGCCGGCATGTCCGAACGCAGGATGATGCCCTTGACCCGCTCCATGACGTAGAACTCGGCGCCTATCACCGACTCGTCGGTGCAGTGCACATAGGCCTTGGGGCAGTAGGGGAAGCCGGCATTGAGCTGGTTGAGGATGCGGTACTCGCGGCCCATGTCGTGGGCGGACTTGGCCTTGTGGCCGAACGGCGGGCGACGCAGCACGAACTCCTGCTGCGGGTATTCGATCAGGTAGGTCAGGTTGGACGCGCCACCGGGGAACTGGCTGATCTTCGCTTCGCCGCTGAGGCCAGGGATATTCGCTTTGAGGTAGGCATCGATGACGGCGGCGTCGAGCTCTTCGCCCGAGCGGATACGGGTGGATTGGTCAGTGAGCGCCATGCTTATCCCTTCTAATTATGATGGGTGCCCTAGATAATTGGCTAATCTAATGCTGCACCCAGGCTGTCACAAGCAATACGCGCCGTTATAGGCGGGCGTGTTGCACCTCGATCAAACTGCCTGATCAGTCACCTTCTACCTGCGCCGTGCCGTACGCGAAACGGCAACAGGCCGCAGGAATGGCGGGCAATAAAAAACCGGAGTGCCAGGACTCCGGTTTTCGTGTCTTGCGATCAGTACACCGATCAGACCGGGAACAGTTCGCCCAGCTTCATCGCCAGCATCATGTCGCCTTCGGCGCGCAGCTTGCCGGCCATGAAGGCCTGCATGCCGTCAGTTTCGCCGCTGACGATGCCTTTGAGGGTTTCGCTGTCCATGATCAGGGTCACGTTGGCGTTCGGGTTGTCGCCTTGCTCGAGGGCGCAGGTGCCGTCCTTGACGATCAGCGCGTAGTTCTCGCCATCTTCGATGTTGAACTGGAACACCAGGTCCAGGCCTGCAGCGGCGCTGGCGTTGAACTTGGATTGCATGGTTTGGGCGATGTCAGCAACACTCATGGTCTTATCCTTTTTTCGGTTTTTTCGCGCAGCCTCGCGGCCGCATTGGGCTGGAGCTCATCGGTAGGTGATGAGCTCCGGCGCCTTCAGCAGCTGTAAATGCACATGGCTGTTGAAGGAAGCCAGACTCACCTCGCTGCCGCGGAACTTTAGCTGGCTGAGCGAGGTATTGACGATTTGCCAATTCAGTTCGAAGGCCTTTGCCGAAGGCACGCCGGTGATCAGGCGGAGCAGGGCGGTGATGGTGCCGCCGGAAGTGAACACGGCGATATTCTGTTTGCTGCCTGCCTGCTCGAGGATGCGCCGCAGGCCGCCTTCGACCTGCTCGACATAGGCTTGCCAGCTTTGCAGGCCGGGCTTGTCATGTTCGCCGGATATCCAGCGATGGATCAGCTTGGCGAACAGGCGCTGGAACTCGGCTCGGTTTTGCGCGCCATTGCGCAGGATGTGCAGCGCTTCGGGTTCTTCCGGCAGCATATCCGGCAGCAGGGTACGTATTACCGCGTCGGCATCGAATTCGTTGAAGGCTTCGTCGATATCCAGCGCAGGTGCGTTGCTCATGCGTTGCAGCGCGGCGTTGGCGGTGTGCTGCTGGCGGCGCAGGCTGCCGCTGACGCAGCGATCGAGGACGATGCCTAGCTGTTCGAGGTGTTCGCCCAACACTTCGGCCTGGCGCACCCCGACGGGAGACAGGACATCGTAGTCGTCTGCACCGAATGAGGCCTGGCCATGTCGAATCAGATAGATGCTGCCCACGTCCGTCTCGATCTCGGCACGTTGAATGTCTCGCGAGGTTATGAGGAAGCTCGGAGGCTGTCAACGAAAAAACATACGCTTGTTTGAATTGCTCGTATGGTCGTTCTGCAGCGCTGACGCGCTTGGCCGGCGAGGCGCTGCGCCGGTATGCTTGAGCCTTTGAGCGCGCAAGCGCCGCTGTATTGCCCAAGGGGGATCCGTGGAGTTTCTTAGCGAGTACGCCAGCTTTCTGGCGAAAACCCTGACCCTGGTGGTCGCCATCGTCGTGGTGCTGGTGGCCGTCGCAGCTACCCGTGGCCGCGGTCGGCGTACAGGTGGTCAGTTGCAGGTACAGAAGCTCAATGACTTCTACAAGGACCTGCGTGAGCGCCTGGAGCAGAGCGTGCTGTCCAAGGACCAGCTCAAGGCCACGCGCAAGGCAGAGGCCAAGGCCGCCAAGCAGGACAAGAAAGCCGCGCCGAGCAAGCCGCGCGTGTTCGTGCTGGACTTCGACGGCGACATCAAGGCTTCGGCCACCGACAACCTGCGCCATGAAGTGACTGCGCTGCTGTCCATGGCCAAGGCCGAAGATGAAGTGGTGCTGCGCCTGGAAAGCGGCGGCGGCATGGTGCACAGCTACGGTCTGGCGTCCTCGCAGTTGGTGCGCATCCGCGATGCCGGCATTCCGCTGACCGTGTGCGTGGACAAGGTGGCCGCCAGCGGCGGATACATGATGGCCTGCATCGGTCAGAAGATTCTCAGTGCGCCATTCGCCATTCTCGGCTCCATCGGTGTGGTGGCGCAGTTGCCCAACGTGCATCGTTTGCTCAAGAAGCACGAAATCGACTTCGAAGTGCTGACAGCCGGTGAATACAAGCGCACCCTGACCGTGTTCGGTGAGAACACCGAAAAGGGCCGGGAGAAATTCCAGGAAGACCTGGAAACCACTCACGAGCTGTTCAAGGGCTTCGTCGCCCGATACCGCCCGCAGCTGGATATCGACGCCATTGCCACTGGCGAGGTCTGGCTGGGCATGGCCGCGCAGGAGCGGCTGTTGGTGGACGAGCTCAAAACCAGCGACCAGTACCTGGCCGAACGCGCCGCCGAAGCTGAACTGTTCCACCTGCATTTCGCTCAGAAAAAGAGCCTGCAGGAACGCGTCGGGCTGGCCGCGAGCATGGCGCTGGATCGTTTCGTGCTGACCTGGTTGAGTCGGCTCAACCAACAGCGCTTCTGGTAACGCTTCGTTCAGGATGGGCTGCGCAACCGGCTCGCGTCGCCCAGCGAACCACGACAAGAGGAGAGGGTGATGACCGAGTTCAAGGCCTTGCTGGTCAGTGAAGGCACCGACGGCAGCTTCCAGCGTGAAGTCGTCCAGCGCAACGTCGAGCAACTGCCGCACGGCGAACTGCTGATCCGGGTGCGCTATTCCTCGCTGAACTACAAGGATGCGCTGTCCGCCAGCGGCAATCGCGGGGTGACCAAGGCCTATCCGCATACGCCTGGTATCGACGCGGCAGGTGTGGTCGAGGCCTCCAGCGTGTCCGAGTTCGCTGTTGGCGATGAGGTCATCGTCACCGGCTATGACCTGGGTATGAACACGGCCGGCGGCTTCGGCCAGTACATTCGCGTGCCGGCCGCCTGGGCGATCAAGCGCCCGCAAGGCCTGCCGCTGCGCGAGGCGATGGTCCTCGGCACTGCCGGCCTGACCGCCGCACTGTGCGTGGACAAGCTGGAGCAGGCGGGCGTCACCCCCGAGGCAGGAACCGTTTTGGTCACCGGCGCCACTGGCGGTGTCGGCAGCATTGCCGTGGTGCTGCTCAAGCAGCTGGGCTATCGCGTCGCCGCCGCCACCGGCAAGGCCGAACAGGCTGAGTTCCTGCGCGGCCTGGGTGCTGACGAAATCGTCAGCCGTGAAGAGCTGCAGCAGGGCAGCGAGCGACCGATGCTCAAGGAGCGTTGGGCGGCTGCGGTGGATACGGTGGGTGGCGACATTCTGTTCAACGTGGTCAAGTCGCTGCGCCATAGCGGCAGCGTGGCGTGCTGCGGGCTGACCGCTGGCGTCGGCTTCCAGGCCAGCGTGCTGCCGTTCATCCTGCGCGGGGTCAATCTCCTGGGTGTGGATTCGGTTGAGCTGCCGCTGGTGGTCAAGGCCTCGATGTGGGACAAGCTGTCGCTGCAGTGGAAAATCGATCTCACCGCGCTGTGCCGGGAGGTCGGGCTGGAGGAACTGCCCGAGGCCATCGAGCGCATCCTGGCCGGCGCGATGGTCGGCCGGATTCTGGTTCGGCTCGATTGAAGCGGTAAACGAGGCCCGTCGATGACGGGCCTCGTCATTTCAGGGCGGTATCCAGCATTTAGCCGAAACGATAGATGTCCATACCCAGCGCGCCGTAGGTGAAACCGCTGTGTGCGACAGAAAACACGCCACCCGCGCCACGAGCAAAGAATAGCGGCAGCAGATGCTCTTCACTGGGGTGATTGCGTGCGGCGTTCGGCGCCAGGCGGCGATACTGATGCAAGGTCTCCAGATCATCCGCCTCGAGCTTTTCTACCACCCAGTCGCGAAACGCCTTGGCCCAGGGGGTGATGGCGTCGGGGCCGGCGCGCCAGTCCAGTTCGCCCAGATTATGCGTGATGCTGCCTGAACCTATCAGCAGGATGCCTTGTTCACGCAAGCTGGCCAGAGCCCGGCCCACGCGGGTTTGCATTTCAGGGCCCTGGTGGCTGGGCAGCGACAACTGCAGCATGGGAACGTCGGCGTGCGGATACATCAACGACAACGGCGCCCAGGCACCATGGTCGAAAGGGCGCTGTGCGTCGAGCTCGGCTGACAAGCCTGCATCGTTCAAGCGCTGGGCAATCTCTTTGGCCAGTTCTGGCGCGCCCGGGGCAGGGTACTGCAACGCATAGAGCCGGGCCGGAAAACCACTGAAGTCGTGCCACGTCCGTGGTCGCTCGCCTGCTGTCAGCAGTAGATGTTGGCTTTCCCAGTGCGCCGACACGACCACGAGGGCCTTGGGTCTTGGCAGTTCGGTAGCCAGTTGAGTCAGGGCCGGACCACTGGCGCCCGGCTCCAAGGCCAGCATGGGCGAACCATGGGAAATGAACAGTGAGGGCAGCATGGCGATCAACTCCTGAAGTAGGATGACGCCATCTTCCTTGCTGAATCTATCGACATCCAGCATAAATACTTGGCCATTCCTATCGATTTCATGGAGGTTTTAGCGATGCATGAGGCGTTCTGGCAGGACAGATGGGCGCGCAGCCAAATCGGTTTTCATCAGGAAAAGGTCAACGGCTATCTGCGTCGCCACTGGTCCGCGCTCGGGCTGGCGAGCGGCTCGGCGGTGCTGGTGCCGCTGTGTGGCAAGAGCCTCGATCTGGCGTGGCTGGCGGAGCAGGGGCACAGAGTGATCGGCGTCGAACTGGCCGAGCGCGCCGTTCAGGATTTCTTTACCGAGCGTGACGTGCAGCCCCAGGTATCGCAACGCGGTGCATTCAAGGTCTATCAGGCGGGTGCGTTGCAGATTCTTTGTGGCGATTTTTTCGCCCTGAGCCGCGAAGACGTCGCTGGCTGCCAGGCCTTCTATGACCGTGCTGCGCTGATCGCCCTGCCGCCGGAAATGCGCGAACGTTATGTCGCGCATCTGCAGGCGATACTGCCGAGCACCTGTCAGGGGCTTCTGGTGACGCTGGTCTACGACCAGCGGCGCATGGACGGTCCGCCATTCTCGGTGGAGGACGCCGAAGTGGAAGGGCATTTCGCTGCCGGCTGGATGCTGCGCGTGGTCGAGGAAAAGGACGTGCTGGCGGGTAATCCGCGTTTCGCCGACAGCGGCCTTGCCGCGGTGGACGAGCGAGTTTTTCACCTGACGCGCCGCTAGCGGAAGCGGCGCAATGAAAAAGGCGACCCGAGGGTCGCCTTTTTCGTGTGTTGACGCTGGATCAGCCCAGGCGTCGCAGCGCCTCGATACGGTCTTCCAGCGGCGGGTGGGTCATCAGCAGGCCGGCCAGGCCGTTTTTCAGGCCGCCATTGATACCGAAGGCTGTCAGGCTGTCGGGCATCTGTACCGGCACGCCCTGTTCGGCACGCAGGCGCTGCAGCGCGGCGATCATCGCACCGGTGCCTGCCAGGCGGGCGCCGGCTTCGTCGGCCTTGAACTCACGTTTACGCGAGAACCACATGACGATGATGCTGGCCAGGATGCCCAGTACCAGTTCGGCGAAGATGGTCGCGATGAAGTAACCGATACCGTGGCCGTCTTCGTTCTTGAAGATCGCCTTGTCGACGAAGTTGCCGAAGATGCGCGCGAAGAACATCACGAAGGTATTCACCACGCCCTGGATCAGCGCCAGGGTGACCATGTCGCCGTTGGCCACGTGGCCGATCTCGTGGGCCAGTACCGCGCGCACTTCATCCGGCGAGAAGCGCTCGAGCAGGCCCTGGCTGACGGCCACCAATGCGTCGTTCTTGTTCCAGCCGGTGGCGAAGGCATTGGACTCGTAGGCCGGGAAGATGCCCACTTCCGGCATCTTGATACCGGCCTCGCGCGACAGCTCCTCGACGGTCTGCAGCAGCCATTGTTCATGGCGGGTACGCGGCTGGGTGATGATCTGGGTGCCGGTGCTCATCTTTGCCATCCACTTGGAGATGAACAGCGACACCAGCGAGCCGGCAAAACCGAACACGGCGCAGAAAATCAGCAGGCTGCCATGGTTCTGGCCGGTGAAGCGATCGACCCCCAGCAGTTTGAGGGTGATGCTGGCGATGACCAGCACCGCCAGGTTGGTGGCCAGGAACAACATAATGCGCATCATGGTGTGAACGGACTCCTCACGGGAAAGACGTACGAGTAATGCCGGCTATATAAGGGCGCCCCCCTGGGGCTTTCAACCGTCGACTATTTCAAACTATGTCGTTTGGCTGCGCCGTCTGGCTTTCGAACAGTAGACGGGTCAGGCGGGCGATGCGTTCCCCGTGCTGGCGGGCCAGCGCCTCGCGCAACTGGAAGGCCAGAGTAGCGTGTACGCGACGTACGCTGGGAGGCAATGGTTCGCCATCGGGGAGCACGTGCGGCACGCTGCGTGACAGGCGCAGAAAACCCTTTTCGCTGAGCACGGCCTGGTCCAGCGCGTCATAGGCGATGGTCGATTCGAAGCGCAGATAGCCTTCCTCGGCCAGCCACAGCAGCGCACCCAGGCAGGCCTGGTGGCGCTTGCTGGGCAGGCCGAATTCGTCAGGCTCCTCGCGGCCGATCAGGTCTTCCACGTACAGCGCCATCTTGCGCGGGAAGGCCTGGTACAGCATCAGCAGGCCGCTGGCCGCATCCTTGTAGAAGTCGTCGATCTGCAGGTCCATGTCAGCTTACTGGCTGTAACCTTTGAGGAAGTTGCCGATACGGCCGATGGCCTGCTCCAGGTCGTCGACGCGGGGTAGGGTGACCACGCGGAAGTGGTCTGGCCACGGCCAGTTGAAGGCGGTGCCCTGGACGATCAGCAATTTCTCCGACAGCAGCAGGTCGAGGACGAACTTCTCGTCGTTGTGGATCGGGCAAACCTTCGGGTCGATTTTCGGGAAGGCGTACAGCGCGCCCATGGGCTTGACGCAGCTGACCCCGGGGATGTCGTTGAGCAGTTCCCAGGCGCGGTTGCGCTGCTCCAGCAGGCGGCCGTTGGGCAGTACCAGGTCGTTGATGCTCTGGTAGCCGCCCAGCGCGGTCTGGATCGCATGCTGGCTCGGCACGTTGGCGCACAGGCGCATGTTGGCGAGGATGTCCAAGCCTTCGATGTAGCTCTGCGCCTTGTGCTTGGGCCCGGAAATGGCCACCCAGCCGGAACGGAAGCCGGCCACGCGGTAGCTCTTGGACAGGCCGTTGAAGGTCAGGCAGAGCACGTCCGGCGCCAGCGAGGCGGTGCTGATGTGCACGGCTTCGTCGTAGAGGATTTTGTCGTAGATCTCGTCGGAGAAGATCACCAGGTTGTGCTGGCGCGCCAGTTCGACGATGTCCTGCAGCACTTCCTTGGAATACACCGCCCCGGTGGGGTTGTTCGGGTTGATCAGCACCAGCGCCTTGGTGTTCGGCGTGATCTTGGCGCGCATGTCGGCGATGTCGGGGAACCAGCCGGCCTGCTCGTCGCACAGGTAGTGCACCGGCTTGCCGCCGGACAGCGCCACGGCAGCGGTCCACAGCGGATAGTCGGGCGCCGGGATGAGCACCTCGTCACCGTTGTTGAGCAGCGCCTGCATGGCCATGACGATCAGTTCGGACACGCCGTTGCCGAGGTAGATGTCCTCGATGGTGACGCCTTCGACCTGCTTCTGCTGGTAGTACTGCATCACCGCCTTGCGCGCGCTGAACAGGCCCTTGGAGTCGCTGTAGCCCTGCGCGGTGGGCAGGTTGCGGATGACGTCCTGAAGGATCTCTTCAGGGGCCTCGAAACCGAACGGCGCCGGATTGCCGATGTTCAACTTGAGGATGCGGTGGCCTTCCTCTTCCAGACGCTTGGCGTGCTTGAGCACCGGCCCGCGAATGTCGTAGCAGACGTTGGCGAGCTTGTTCGATTTGCTGACCTGCATGTAAGGAATCCCGAGCTAAGGAAAACCCACCGAAGCACGCTGCAAAATTCTCCCGGCGGGGAATCTTGGCAGCCCGCTGCGTGGGTGACAGACTGGGGTCGAATCATACGTGGCGACCTGGGCGCGGCAAAGGTGCCAGCCCTGCTTTTTTCTGGCCTACCACGCGCCGCACACTCATGTCGCGGCCCGGAAACTTCTCAACCGAGGCTTCCGCGGTCGAATCCCTCATGGGAGTGCTGGCGTCACGCGCGAACCCGTGCTGCCCATTACCGAGGAGGAAACCCGCTCGTGGATAAAGTCGACAAGTCGTTGGACACCTGGCGTGAAGAGCTGACCGACGAGCAGTTCCATGTCTGTCGTCTGGGAGGAACGGAGCGCCCCTTCACCGGTGCCTACCACGACAGCAAGACGCCCGGCATCTACCACTGCGCCTGCTGTGGCGAAGCCCTGTTCGATTCGGACGCCAAGTACGATTCCGGCAGCGGCTGGCCAAGCTATTTCCAGCCGATCAACGACGAGGTGATCGCCAGCCTCGACGATTACAGCCATGGCATGCATCGCATCGAGGTCAAATGCGCCAAGTGCGATGCTCATCTGGGGCACGTATTTCCGGATGGCCCGCGCCCGACCGGGCTGCGTTACTGCATCAATTCACTGTCGCTGAAACTGGTGCCGCGCGATTGATTACGGCGGCGCGCCAGGCACCTTGCGAGCCTGGCGCCCGAGGTTCAGCCCTGCTGGTGCGCGCTCTGGCGGCTTTCTTCCAGGGCGTTGCAGGCTTGCTGGATCATGTCTTCGGTAATGGGCACTTCGCGGCCCTGGCCATCGATGATAAAACCGCCCACCGGCATCTGCGAATGCTTGACCGGGGTGTTGGGGCATTGGGCGACATTGTCTTGCAAACTCATGGCCTGTCTCCTCATCAGTGATGCGCGCCAGTCTAGGACTGTTAGATGAACGCGCGGTGACAACTGCGACGGCGGAACTCCGTCACAAAACACATTGCGAAAGTCGTATTGCAGGCTGCGTGCCAGCCTGTGTGAAACGAGGAATACATGGCGCGTTTTCGTATCGGTCTGATCATCAATCCACTGGCCGGGCTGGGTGGCCCGGCCGCGCTCAAGGGCAGCGACGGCATGGCCGAGCAGGCGTTGGCCCTGGGCGTCGAGGCAAAAGCCGCACAGCGCACACGCACTGCCCTGGAGCAGCTGCTGGCCCTGCGCGAGCGCATCGAATTCGTCAGCTACCCGGGGGCGATGGGTGGCGAGCTATTGGCGCAGATGGGCTTCGAGCATCGTTTGCTGGGGGAGTTGGGTAAGGGCGCGACCACCGCCGAAGATACCCGCCGCGCGGTGCGGCAGCTTCAGGACGCCGGCGTGGCGCTGATTCTGTTCGCCGGCGGTGACGGTACTGCACGTGATGTCTGTGCGGTGGTGAACGCGTCGCAGCCTGTGCTGGGCATTCCGGCCGGGGTGAAGATTCAGTCCGGCGTCTATGCCATCAGCCCAAGGGCGGCGGGCGAGCTCACCGCTCGCCTGGTCGAGGGCGGCCTGGTGCGTCTGGCCAGCGGCGAGGTCCGCGATATCGACGAGGCTGCCCTGCGCGAAGGCCGCGTGACCGCGCGCTGGTACGGCGAGCTGTGCGTGCCGCAGGAGGGCGGTTATGTGCAGGCGGTCAAGCAGGGGGGGATGGAGTCCGAAGAGCTGGTGCTGGCCGATCTGGCCGCCTGGCTGGAGAGTGAATGGGAACCGGGTGTTCGCTATGTGTTCGGTCCCGGCTCGACGCTGCACGGCCTGGCGCAGAATCTGGGGCTGGAAACTACCTTGCTCGGTGTCGATGTGATCGAGGATGGCCAGGTGATCGCCCAAGACGTCAATGAAGCCCAGCTGTTCGCCCTGGTCGATGAGCACCCGGCTTATCTGTTGGTCACTGCAATCGGCGGTCAGGGGCATATCATCGGCCGCGGCAATCAGCAGATCAGCCCGCGAGTGCTGCGCGCCGTCGGCCTGGAGCGACTGCGCGTGGTCGCCACCAAGCGCAAGCTGGCGACGCTTGAGGGCCGGCCGCTGCTGGTCGATAGTGGCGAGGTGACGCTGGACGATGCCTTCCCCGATGCCGTGCGGGTCTGGGCAGGTTACAAGGAAGAGTTGCTCTACCCTCTGAGTCGATAGGAGATCGCAATGCGGATGCTGGTTGTACTGCTGGCCTGGGCGGTCGCCCTGGCTGCGCAGGCCATCGAGGCCGACAGGCTGGTGCTGGATGCGCGCAAGCAGGTCGGCGTGACCCTGAGCTATGACCCGGCCTACCGTCAGTTGAGCTATCCGGGCGGCGACGTGCCCATGGCCACCGGTGTGTGCACCGACGTGGTGATCCGCGCGCTGCGCCAGCAGGGGCTGGACCTGCAGGAGGCGGTGCATCGCGACATGCGCGGCAATTTTGCCCTCTACCCGAAAAACTGGGGGCTGAGCCGGCCGGACAGCAATATCGACCACCGTCGCGTGCCCAACCTGATGACCTGGTTCAAGCGTCAGGGCTGGTCGCTGCCGGTCAGTCAGGACCCTGCGGCTTACCTGGCTGGCGATATCGTCACCTGGGATCTGGGGCGCGGCCTGACTCATATCGGCATCGTCAGCGATCGTCAGGCGGCAAATGGTGCGCCGCTGATCCTGCACAACATCGGCCGCGGCACGCAGGAGGAAGATATCCTCTTCGCGTACCGCATCACTGGCCATTACCGCCCGCAGGCGCAACAGGCGAGTGCCCTGAGATGACGGAGCCATCGCTACCACCCGGCCTGTCGGCAGGCGAGCGCGTCGTGCTGTTCGACGGCGTCTGCAAGCTGTGCAACGGCTGGGCGAAGTTCCTTATCCGCCACGACCCCGCGCGGCAGTTTCGCCTGGCGTCCGTGCAGTCCGCCCAGGGCCAGGCGTTGCTGGCCTGGTACGGGCTGCCGACCGATCGTTTCGACACCATGGCCCTGATCGACGAGGCGGGGCTGCATGTGCGCTCCACAGCGCTGCTGCGTATTCTCTCGCGCTTGCCGCAACCCTGGCGTGCGCTGAGATTGCTGCGCCTGGTGCCCCGACCGCTGCGGGATTGGTGTTATGACCGCATTGCGCTGAATCGCTACCGCCTGTTCGGCCGGCATGCCGTCTGCCTGCTGCCCACGGCCGACCACGCCGGGCGCTTTCTGCATGACTGAACGGCGGCTGGCGCAGATCGCCTGGCTTGCGCGGCTGGCATTGGCGGCGGTATTCGTCTGGCATGGTCTGGCGCCGAAGATTCTCTGGCTGAGCCCTGACGAGGTGGCGATGATCGGTGCGCACGGCTTGCCCGATCACGCCTTGTTCGCGCCGGAGCTGATCGCTCGTATCGGAGGCATCGCCGAGGTATTGCTGGGCATCGCGCTGCTGACCATTCGCCGTCAGCGCTGGCCTTTGCTGGTGGCCGCTACCGTCCTGCTGGTGCTGCTGCTTGATGTTGCGCTGCTGAGCCCCCATCTGTTGATTCAGGCGTTCAATCCGCTGTCCACCAACCTGGCGGCGCTGGCTCTCTGCGCGGTGGCCTGGCTGGCCGAAGCGCCTGCTACCGCCGACTCCTGAGGCCCGTCATGACTTCTCTGCTTTCCTCCCGCCAGCGTGGTGCGATACGCCTGGCCTGGCGCTTTATCGCGCCTTATCGCGGCCGGGTGCTGGGTGCGCTGCTGGCCTTGCTGTTCACGGCGGCGATCACGCTGTCCATGGGGCAGGGCATCAAGCTGCTGGTGGATCAGGGCCTGGCCACGCAATCGCCGGCTGCACTGCGTCAGTCCCTGCTGTTGTTCTTCGTGCTGGTGCTGGCTTTGGCGTTTGGCACCTACACGCGCTTCTATCTGGTGTCGTGGATCGGCGAGCGGGTGGTGGCCGATATTCGCCGGCGGGTGTTCGATCACCTGATCGAGCTGCATCCCGGCTTCTACGAGAGCAATCGCAGCTCGGAGATCCAGTCACGGCTGACCGCCGATACGACGCTGCTGCAATCGGTGATCGGCTCGTCGCTGTCGATGGCGCTACGCAACCTGATCATGCTGATCGGCGGCAGCGTGTTGCTGGTGATCACCAACCCGAAACTCAGCGGTATCGTCCTGCTGGCTCTGCCGCTGGTGGTGGCACCAATCCTGCTGTTCGGCCGCCGTGTGCGCGCGCTGTCGCGGCAGAGCCAGGACCGCGTGGCCGACGTGGGCAGCTACGTCGGCGAGGTGCTGGGGCAGATCAAGACGGTGCAGGCCTACAACCACCAGAACGAGGACAAGCGACGCTTTGGCGAGTCCGCCGAGGCCGCTTTCGATGTCGCGCGTAAACGCATCGCTCAGCGTTCCTGGCTGATCACTGTAGTCATCGTGCTGGTGCTCGGGGCGGTGGGCGTCATGCTCTGGGTTGGCGGCATGGACGTGATCGCCGGACGCATTTCCGGCGGCGAGCTGGCGGCCTTCGTGTTCTACAGCCTGATCGTCGGCTCGTCCTTCGGCACCTTGAGCGAGGTGATCGGCGAGCTGCAGCGCGCGGCCGGAGCGGCGGAGCGTATTGGCGAACTGCTGCGCTCCAGCAATGCCATCGTCGCGCCGGAGCAGCCTCAGCATCTGCCGCAGCCGGTGCGTGGGCGTATCGAGTTGCAGGGCGTGCGTTTCGCCTATCCGTCGCGGCCCGGCAGCTACGCCATCGATGGCATCGCCCTGCAGGTGGCGGCTGGTGAAACGCTGGCGCTGGTCGGGCCGTCCGGAGCGGGCAAATCGACGCTGTTCGATCTGCTGCTGCGCTTTTTCGACCCGCAGGCCGGGCGCATCCTCATTGACGGTGTGCCGATCGATCAGCTCGATCCGCGCGAGCTGCGCGCCTGCTTCGCTCTGGTGTCGCAGAATCCGGCGCTGTTCTTCGGTTCGGTCGAGGACAATATTCGCTATGGCCGCCTCGATGCCACTCGGGCAGAGGTAGAAGCTGCCGCGCGGGCAGCGCATGCCCACGAGTTCATCGAGCGTCTGCCGCAGGGGTATCGGACCCACCTGGGTGAAGCCGGGCTCGGGCTGTCGGGCGGGCAGCGCCAGCGTCTGGCGATTGCCCGGGCATTGCTGGCCGATGCGCCGATCCTGCTGCTCGACGAGGCCACCAGCGCCCTGGATGCCGAGAGCGAACACCTGATCCAGCAGGCACTGCCGTCGCTGATGGCCGGGCGCACCACCCTGGTGATCGCCCATCGCCTGGCCACGGTGAAACAGGCGGACCGCATCGCCGTGGTCGAACAGGGGCGCCTGGCGGCCATTGGCAGCCATGCCGAGCTGATCGAAAGCAGTTCGCTTTATGCGCGCCTGGCGGAGCTGCAGTTCGGCAACTAGCGCTTGGGTCTGATGGTGGCGGCTGCGCCGGCCGAGGCGACGATGATCGCGCCGACGGCCAGCCACTGGCCCCAGAGCAGCTTCTCGCCGAGAAAAGCCAGGCCGCACATGGCCGCGATTGCCGGCTCCAGGCTCATCAGAACGCTGAAGGTGCGCGCTGGCAGGCGCGTCAGAGCCACCATCTCCAGGCTGTAGGGCAGGGCTGAGGACAGCACTGCGACGCCTAAGGCAATGGGCAGCAGGTCGAGGCTGAGCAGATCGCTGCCTGCGTGCCAGGCGCCGATGGGCAGCACCAGCAACGCGGCGACCCAGGTGCCCAGCGCGACAGTATGGCGGCCATGCTGGGCGCCGGCTTTCTGCCCGAAGATGATGTATAGTGCCCAGCAAACGCCTGCGCCAAGGGCCAGAGCCGCGCCGAGTGGATCGATGGCGCTCTGCGTGGCGCCAGTTGGCAGGAGCATCCACAGGCCGATGACGGCCAGGATCACCCAGACGAAATCCAGCAGGCGGCGCGAGGAAAACAGCGCCAGGGCCAGCGGGCCAGTGAATTCCAGTGCTACGGCGATACCCAGCGGGATGCTCTGCAATGACATGTAGAACAGCAGATTCATGCCGCCCAGCGCCAGGCCGTAGGCAAGCAATGAATGGCACTTGCGCAGGTCCAGCCTGGCGCGCCAGGGCTGCATCACCAGCGACAGAATGATTGCCCCTAGCACCAGGCGCAGGGTGGTCGTGCCTTCGGCGCCGACTATCGGGAACAGGTTCTTGGCCAGCGACGCGCCGCTCTGGATCGAAACCATGGCCACCACGAGCAGCGCGATGGGGGCGAGAAGGGCGGAGCGGGGCATGGGCTGGTGTCCTGATGGTGATCAAAGAAAAAACCGGCCGCTGGGGCCGGTTCTTGAAACGCTTTGCGGCTGCCAGGCCTTTGAAAAAACGTAGGCGAGGCAGGCAAGACAAGGCAAAAACGACCGAAAAAGCGGAGTTTACGAGCTGTAAATGAGCATTTTGAGGTCGTTTTTAACGCGGGATTGCCAACGCAGGTAGTTTTTTAAACGGCCTGTTAGCGGTATTCGCAGAGGTAGGCGGTATCTACGGCCACCTTGAGCTGGAACTTGCTGTTGGCCTCGACGGTGAACTGGCTGCCGGCCTCATAGGTGTTCCAGCTGTCGCTGCCCGGCAGTTTCACGGTCAGGGCACCGGCCACTACATGCATGACTTCCAGCTGGCTGGTGCCGAACTCATATTCGCCCGGGGCCATCACACCGATGGTGGCGGGACCTTCGGCCATGGCGAAGCCGATGGATTTGACGGTGCCGTCGAAGTACTCGTTGACCTTGAACATCTGCGATTCCTCAGAGGGGAGTGAATAGATTGCCGGGGAGCCGTTCGTAACACCGCCTTGCGACGGGACGAAGAGTGGCTGCCATACGTGGCGGACCATAAAAGGGTCGCCAGTATGCCCAAGCGGCTTTTCTTCGTCATCAGTCTTTGAGCGGCAGCACCAGCGGCAGCAGGCGCGCGGTATTACGGGCGTCCTCGAGGGCTCGGTGCTGTTGCCCCTGAAACTGCATGCCGGCCAGCTGCAGTGCGCTGTGCAGGCCGACCGGGCGTTGCAGTTGGCGGGCCTTGGCGAATGCCTGTTTCAGATTCAGATGGGGCACGTCAGCCAGCAGGCTGTGCACCTGATGCCGGCGCCATTCCTGCTCCAGCTGGCGGCGGTCGTAGTCGCCCCAACTGCTCCAGCCGACCAGGCGCGATGCGTGCTGCGTCAGCCAGCGCTCGAACTGGGCCCAGACCTGTGGCATTGGCGCGGCGCTGTCGATATCGGCCTGGGTGATGTGGGTGAGCTCGCGGCAGAAGTCGGTCAGGCATGGGCGCCGCTGTGGTTTGACGAAGCGCTGAAAGTGATCGCGCTCGTGGCCGTCAGCGCCGACCAGGCTGGCACCGATCTCTATGATTTCCATTTCTTCCATCGGCCAGCCACCTTCGTCGGTCGTGGCTTCCAGGTCGATGACCAACCAATGTCCCATTGGCGCTCCTAATCGTTCGCAAGGCCTCGCTCGGGGCCGATTGGCAGGCAGTATGGAAGGCCTTTCCGGCCAGGGCAAACGTCGTGTTAGGCTCTGCGGCCTATGTCCGCAGGAGGTTGTTATGGCAAAGGTCGCATTTATCGGCTTGGGCGTTATGGGATATCCGATGGCCGGGCATCTTGCCCGTAATGGGCATCAGGTGACGGTCTACAACCGTTCGCCGGGCAAGGCCGAGCAGTGGGTGGCGGAATATGCCGGCAGCAGCGCGCCGACCCCGCGCGAGGCGGCGGCAGGTGCCGAGCTGGTGATGTGTTGCGTCGGCAACGATGACGACCTGCGCAGCGTGATTCTGGGTGAGCAGGGCGCCTTTGCCGGTATGGCCCCGGGCGCCATTCTGGTCGATCACACCACCGCTTCGGCCGATGTGGCGCGCGAGCTGGCGGCGGTCGCGGTCGAGCGTGGTCTGGGGGCTCTCGATGCGCCTGTGTCCGGTGGCCAGGCTGGTGCGGTCAATGGCGCGCTGACCGTGATGGTCGGTGGCGAGCAGCAAGCCTATGCAGTGGCAGAGCCGGTGATCCAGTGCTATGCACGGATGATGCGGCTGATGGGGCCGGCTGGCAGCGGCCAGCTGAGCAAGATGGTCAACCAGATCTGCATCGCCGGCCTGGTGCAGGGGCTGGCCGAGGCCTTGAACTTCGCCCAGTGCGCGGGCCTCGATGGCCATGCGGTCGTCGATGTGATCAGCAAGGGTGCTGCGCAGTCGTGGCAGATGGAGAACCGCTACAAGACCATGCTGGCTGGCGAGTTCGACTTCGGCTTCGCAGTCGACTGGATGCGCAAGGACCTTTCCATCGTGCTCGAGGAATCGCGTCGCAATGGCGCGCAGCTGCCGGTGACAGCGCTGGTCGATCAGTTCTATGCCGACGTTCAGGGCATGGGTGGCGGCCGCTGGGATACCTCCAGCCTGGTGGCGCGTCTGCAGCGTAACCGCTGATCGCAAAAGGCCTCGACGGACGGCGCGCGCCTCATTAGGATCGCCGCCGTTCGTTTGTAGTCGAGGTCGTTTCATGGAGTGTCGTGCCGGTTGCGGTGCCTGCTGCATCGCGCCTTCCATCAGCTCGCCGATCCCTGGCATGCCCAATGGCAAGCCGGCTGGCGTGCGCTGCATTCACCTCAATGCCGAGTTTCTCTGCGCCATTTTCGGTCGCCCGGAGCGTCCCGCGGTCTGCGCCGGGTTCAAGGCCGAGGCTGAGCTGTGTGCCGACGGACGTGAAAGCGCCATTCGCCTGCTGGGTTGGCTGGAGCAGGCCACTGCCTGAGGATCTGAACCGTTTGCGACCCGTTTGGGTCGAATCGCAAACAGTCCCACCGGGAGTTGCTTGAAGATGATGCGTTATTCCGTTCTGGCCATGCTGTTGTGTGCGACTGCTGCCCAGGCTGCCGAAAGGCAGTGGCAGCTGGAGCGTGAAGAGGAGGGCGTCAGCGTGTATCTGGCTGACGTACCGGGTTCGAAATACAAGGCTTACCGCGGTGTGGTGACAATCAATGGCGATCTGGCTGCCGTGCAGGCTGCGCAGGAGGATGTCGAGGGTTCCTGCGCCTGGATCTTCAGTTGTCAGCAACAGCGCCTGCTGGAAACCAAAGGCGATGTGAGCGAGCTGTACACCCGCTTCGAAATGCCCTGGCCGGTGAAAGCGCGTGATTCGGTGATTCAGGTGACGACTCGAACCGATGCCGATGGCAGTGTCACCCGGCTGCTCAAGGCGGTGCCGGATCGCCTGCCGGAGGAAAAGGATTTCGTGCGCGTGCAGCGCGTCGATGGGCAGTGGCACCTGAAACCTTTGGATGGTGGCAGGGTGGAAGTGACGTACGAGGTGCATACCGAGCCGGGCGGCAGCGTGCCGTCGTGGCTGGCCAACAGTTTCGTCGTCGATGCGCCGCTGCAGACGCTGCAGGGTTTGCGGGCGAAAGTGGAAAAGCGCTGAAGCACGAGTTCTTCGCCAAATAAAAAAGGCTGCCAGATTGGCAGCCTTTTTTGTCTCGCGGCGCTATCAGTCGCGGTCGGCGGGCAGGTCGCGCTGCTCGTAACCGGTGTACAGCTGGCGCGGACGGCCGATCTTGTACGGGCCGGAGAGCATTTCCTTCCAGTGCGAGATCCAGCCCACGGTGCGTGCCAGGGCGAAAATCACGGTGAACATCGAGGTCGGAATACCGATGGCCTTGAGGATGATGCCCGAGTAGAAGTCCACGTTCGGGTAGAGGTTGCGCTCCTTGAAGTAAGGATCGTTACGCGCGATCTCTTCCAGCTTCATCGCCAGTTCCAGCTGCGGATCGTTGATGCCCAGCTCGGCCAGGACTTCGTCGCAGGTCTGCTTCATGACCTTGGCGCGCGGGTCGAAGTTCTTGTACACGCGGTGGCCGAAGCCCATCAGCTTGAACGGATCGTCCTTGTCCTTGGCCTTGGCCACGAACTTGTCGATATTGTCCACGCTGCCGATCTCGTCGAGCATGGTCAGTACGGCTTCGTTGGCGCCGCCGTGTGCCGGGCCCCACAGCGCGGCGATGCCGGCAGCGATACAGGCGAACGGGTTGGCGCCCGAGGAGCCAGCCAGGCGTACGGTGGAGGTGGAGGCGTTCTGCTCATGGTCGGCGTGGAGGATGAAGATCTTGTCCATCGCCTTGGCCAGCACCGGGCTGATCGGTTTGATCTCGCACGGGGTGTTGAACATCATGTGCAGGAAGTTTTCCGCGTAGTTCAGGTCGTTGCGCGGGTACATCATGGGCTGGCCCATGGAGTACTTGTAGGTCATGGCGGCGATGGTCGGCATCTTGGCCACCAGGCGCATGGCCGATACTTCGCGGTGCTGCGGATTCTTGATGTCCAGCGAGTCATGGTAGAAGGCGGACAGGGCGCCGACTACACCACACATGATGGCCATCGGGTGGGCATCACGGCGGAAGCCGTTGAAAAAGGTCTTCAGTTGCTCGTGAACCATGGTGTGGTTCTTGATGGTGCTGACGAACTTGGCCTTTTCTTCCTTGCTCGGCAGTTCGCCGTTGAGCAGCAGGTAGCAGGTTTCCAGGTAGTCGGACTTCTCGGCGAGCTGCTCGATGGGGTAGCCGCGGTGCAGCAGGACCCCTTTGTCGCCGTCGATGTAGGTGATCTTCGACTCGCAGGAGGCGGTCGACATGAAACCAGGATCAAAGGTGAACCGACCCGTGGCGGTCAGGCTCCGCACATCTATTACTTCGGGACCAACAGTGCCGGTCAGAACGGGCAGTTCGACGGGGGCATTGCCCTCGATGATCAACTGCGCTTTTTTGTCAGCCATATGTGGCCTCCTAGTTATGCTTGAAATCATCAGACAGCCCCCCACGCAGGGCCCGCACCACTATAGTGGGATAAATCCGAAAGTCAATTTGCGAGAACCCTGACAGTAGAAGGGTTTGCGCGGGGTTTTCAGCGAAAAAAGGCCGCTATTTACGCCATTTGTTTAAAGGCTGCAATGCGCTTTTTGGGGTAGGGCATTGCATTGTCATTAGTCTGCTAACTGTCTATACTCTGCGCCCGACCGCCAGGGGCTTTGCGGCCATATCATGGCGGTCGTCACTCCTTGGGTGATGGGTACCTGACCAGTGCACTTCCCAACAACTTTGCCCTGATAGTTAGGGGCTCTCAGTGTGATAAAAGCCGTGAATAGCCAACGACCTGTAAACCTAGACCTTAGGACTATCAAGCTCCCAGTCACCGCTTACACCTCCATTCTTCACCGTATCTCCGGTGTCATCCTCTTTGTCGGTATCGCCATTTTGCTGTTCGGCCTCGACAAGTCGCTGACCTCCGAAGAGGGCTTCGCCCAGGTGAAAGAATGCCTGGCCAGTCCGCTGGCCAAGTTCGTGATCTGGGGTCTTCTGTCCGCTCTGCTGTATCACCTGGTGGCCGGCGTGCGCCACTTGATCATGGACATGGGCATCGGCGAGACGCTGGAAGGCGGCAAGCTGGGCTCGAAAATCGTCATCGCCGTTGCGGCGGTCGTGATCGTGCTGCTGGGGGTGTGGATATGGTAACTAATGTCACGAATTTCTCGCGTTCGGGCCTCTATGACTGGATGGCGCAACGCGTTTCTGCGGTCGTTCTCGCGGCTTATACGCTGTTCTTGCTGGGCTATGTGATCTGCAATCCGGGCATGGGCTACGCCGAATGGCATGGTCTGTTCTCGCATACCGCAATGCGCATTTTCAGTCTGCTGGCGCTGGTTGCACTGAGTGTGCACGCCTGGGTCGGCATGTGGACCATTTCCACCGACTACCTGACGCCGATGGCGCTGGGCAAGTGGGCGACTGGTGTGCGTTTCCTGTTCCAGGCCGTGTGTGGCATCGCCATGTTCGCGATGTTCGTCTGGGGCGTGCAGATTCTGTGGGGTTTCTGATTCATGGCTAGCATTCGTACTCTTTCCTATGACGCCATCATCGTGGGTGGCGGCGGCGCCGGCATGCGTGCTGCTCTGCAGCTGGCTCAGGGCGGTCACAAGACTGCCGTAGTTACCAAGGTGTTCCCGACTCGTTCGCACACCGTCTCCGCTCAGGGTGGCATTACCTGCGCCATCGCCTCGGCCGACCCGAACGATGATTGGCGCTGGCACATGTACGATACCGTCAAGGGCTCCGATTACATCGGTGACCAGGACGCTATCGAATACATGTGCTCCGTCGGCCCGGAAGCCGTGTTCGAGCTCGAGCACATGGGTCTGCCGTTCTCCCGTACCGAGCAGGGCCGCATCTATCAGCGTCCGTTCGGTGGTCAGTCCAAGGGGCCGGACAATCCGACCCAGGCTGCCCGTACCTGCGCTGCTGCCGACCGTACCGGTCACGCGCTGCTGCACACCCTGTACCAGGCCAACCTCAAGGCCGGCACCTCGTTCCTCAACGAGTGGTACGCCGTTGACCTGGTGAAGAACCAGGACGGCGCCATCGTCGGCATCATCGCCATCTGCATCGAGACTGGCGAAACCGTCTACATCCGCTCCAAGGCCGTGGTTCTGGCCACTGGCGGTGCCGGTCGTATCTACGCCTCCACCACCAACGCCCTGATCAACACCGGTGACGGCGTGGGCATGGCCCTGCGTGCCGGCGTGCCGGTGCAGGACATCGAAATGTGGCAGTTCCACCCGACCGGTATCGCCGGCGCCGGTGTACTGGTCACCGAAGGCTGCCGTGGTGAAGGTGGTTACCTGATCAACGCCCATGGCGAACGCTTCATGGAGCGTTACGCGCCGAACGCCAAGGACCTCGCCGGTCGTGACGTGGTCGCTCGTTCCATGGTCAAGGAAGTGATCGCCGGCAACGGCTGTGGCCCGAACAAGGATCACGTGCTGCTCAAGCTCGATCACCTCGGTGAAGAAGTGCTGCACAGCCGCCTGCCGGGCATCTGCGAACTGTCCAAGACCTTCGCCCACGTCGACCCTGTGGTCGCGCCGGTTCCGGTCATCCCGACCTGCCACTACATGATGGGCGGCGTTGCCACCAACATTCATGGCCAGGCCATCACTCAGGACGCCAACGGCAACGACAAGATCATCGAAGGTCTGTTCGCCGTAGGTGAAGTCGCCTGCGTATCGGTGCACGGTGCCAACCGTCTGGGCGGCAACTCGCTGCTGGACCTGGTGGTGTTCGGCCGCGCTGCCGGTCTGCACCTGGAAAAAGCGCTCAAGGAAGGTGTCGAGGTGCGTGGCGCCAGCGAGACCGACATCGAGCAGTCGCTGGCCCGCCTGGCCGGCGTCAACGAGCGCAGCACTGGCGAAGAAGTCGCGCCGCTCAAGCGCGAGCTGCAACAGTGCATGCAGAACTACTTCGGTGTATTCCGTACCGGCGAATACATGCAGAAGGGCATCCAACAACTGGCCGACCTGCGCGAGCGTATCGCCAAGGTGAAAATCTCCGACAAGAGCCAGGCGTTCAACACTGCGCGTATCGAAGCGCTGGAACTGCAAAACCTGCTCGAAGTCGCCGAAGCGACCGCGGTTGCGGCCGAGGCTCGTAAAGAGTCCCGTGGCGCCCACGCTCGTGAAGACTTCGAAGAGCGCGATGATCAGAACTGGCTGTGCCACTCCCTGTACTTCCCGGGCGAGAAGCGCGTAGCCAAGCGTGACGTGAACTTCGCGCCGAAGACCGTTCCGGCATTTGAACCCAAGGTTCGGACTTATTAAGGGTGACTGATATGTTGCAAGTCAGTGTTTATCGCTACAACCCGGAGAAGGACGCTGCTCCGTTCATGCAGGACTTCCAGATCGACACCAACGGCAAGGACATCATGGTCCTGGACGTGCTGGCGCTGATCAAGGAACAGGATGAAGGCTTCTCCTATCGTCGCTCCTGCCGTGAGGGCGTTTGCGGCTCCGACGGTATGAACATCAACGGCAAGAACGGTCTGGCCTGCATCACCCCGCTGTCCGCAGCTGGGCTGAAAGGCGGCAAGCTGGTGATCCGTCCGCTGCCGGGTCTGCCGGTCATTCGTGACCTGGTCGTTGACATGAGCATCTTCTACAAGCAGTACGAGAAGGTGCAGCCGTTCCTGCAGAACGACACGCCGGCACCGGCCATCGAGCGCCTGCAGTCGCCGGAAGAGCGCGAGAAGCTCGACGGTCTATACGAGTGCATTCTGTGCGCTTGCTGCTCGACCAGCTGCCCGTCGTTCTGGTGGAATCCGGACAAGTTCCTCGGTCCCGCTGCGCTGCTGCAGGCCTATCGTTTCCTGGCCGACAGCCGTGACACCAAGACCGCCGAACGTCTGGCATCGCTGGACGATCCGTTCAGCGTGTTCCGCTGCCGCGGCATCATGAACTGCGTGAACGTGTGCCCCAAGGGTCTGAACCCGACCAAGGCCATCGGTCACGTGCGTAACATGCTGCTGCAGAGCGGTACCTGATTCGCGACTTGCTATACCTGTAACACCTGCGAGTCCGGCTTCGGTCGGCCTCGCAGTAAAGCCAGAGCCTCAGCCCACAAAGCCGCGGCTCATACTCGAAAAATATGACGACCAGCAGGGGCATCCGGGCTGGTACCCGGACTATCTGCGGGAACCCAATTGGCTTTATCCGAGTCGCAGCAACATGACTTTGATTGGAGCCATGCGGTATTCACGCCGGTGGTGTCCCCTTACCGAGGGTGACCAAGCATGCAAGAAAGCGTGATGCAGCGCATGTGGGACAGTGCCCACCTATCCGGTGGCAACGCTGCCTACGTGGAAGAGCTCTACGAGCTCTACCTGCACGATCCCAACGCTGTGCCAGAAGAGTGGCGCACATACTTCCAGAAGTTGCCGACCGGCAGCGCTGCAACGGACGTGTCGCATTCGACCATTCGCGATCATTTCGTCCTGCTCGCCAAGAATTCGCGTCGTGCCCAGCCGGTTTCCGCCGGGGCCGTCAGCAGCGAGCACGAAAAGAAGCAGGTGGAAGTTCTGCGTCTGATCCAGGCCTACCGCATGCGTGGCCATCAGGCCGCCCAGCTCGACCCTCTGGGTCTGTGGGTGCGCACTGCGCCGTCTGACCTGTCGATCAATCACTACGGCCTGACCGACGCGGATCTGGACACCACTTTCCGCACCGGTGAGCTGTACATCGGCAAAGAGGAGGCAACGCTACGCGAAATCCGCGATGCGCTGCAGCAGACATATTGTCGCACCATCGGTGCCGAGTTCACCCATATCGTCGATTCCGGTCAGCGCAACTGGTTCGCCCAGCGTCTGGAAAGCGTGCGCGGTCGCCCGCAGTTTTCCGCTGAGGTGCAGGCGCACGTGCTCGAGCGCGTTACCGCTGCCGAAGGTCTGGAAAAGTACCTGGGCACCAAGTACCCGGGCACCAAGCGTTTCGGCCTGGAAGGCGGCGAAAGCCTGATTCCGCTGCTGGACGAGATCATCCAGCGTTCGGGTTCCTACGGCACCAAGGAAATCGTCATCGGCATGGCCCACCGTGGCCGTCTGAACGTCCTGGTCAACACCTTCGGCAAGAATCCGCGCGACCTGTTCGACGAGTTCGAAGGCAAGAAGACCGAAGGGCTGTCCTCCGGTGACGTGAAGTACCACCAAGGCTTCTCGTCCAACGTCATGACTGCCGGCGGCGAAGTGCACCTGGCGCTGGCGTTCAACCCCTCGCACTTGGAAATCGTTTCCCCGGTGGTCGAGGGTTCGGTACGTGCCCGTCAGGATCGCCGCAACGACGCCAGTGGCGACAAGGTGCTGCCGATCTCCATCCACGGCGATGCGGCATTCGCCGGTCAGGGCGTGGTCATGGAAACCTTCCAGATGTCGCAGACTCGCGGCTACAAGACTGGCGGTACCATCCACATCGTGATCAACAACCAGGTTGGTTTCACCACCAGCCGTCCGGAAGATGCGCGCTCCACCGAGTACGCTACCGACGTCGCCAAGATGATCCAGGCGCCGATCTTCCACGTGAATGGCGATGATCCGGAAGCCGTGATGTTCGTCACCCAGCTGGCCGTCGATTACCGCATGCAGTACAAGCGCGACGTGGTCATCGACCTGGTCTGCTACCGCCGCCGCGGCCACAACGAGGCTGACGAGCCGAACGGCACCCAGCCGCTGATGTATCAGCAGATCGCCAAGCAGCGCACCACTCGTGAGCTGTACGCCGACGCCCTGATTGCTGCTGGCTCGCTGAGCAGCGATGACGTGCAGGCCAAGATTGACGACTACCGTACTGCGCTGGACAACGGCCAGCACGTGGTCAAGAGCCTGGTCAAGGAGCCCAACAAGGAACTGTTCGTCGACTGGCGTCCGTACCTGGGACACGCCTGGACCGCGCGTCACGATACCCGTTTCGATCTGAAGACCTTGCAGGATCTGTCCTCCAAGCTGCTGGAAATTCCGGAAGGCTTCCTGGTTCAGCGTCAGGTGGCGAAGATCCTCGAAGACCGTCAGAAGATGGGCGCGGGCGGCTTGCCGATCAACTGGGGCTTCGCCGAGACCATGGCTTATGCCACGCTGCTGGTCGAAGGTCACCCGATCCGTATGACCGGTCAGGACATCGGGCGCGGCACCTTCTCGCACCGTCATGCGGTGCTGCACAATCAGAAGGACGCCTCGACCTACGTTCCGCTGAAGAACCTGTACGAAGGTCAGCCGAAGTTCGAGCTGTACGATTCCTACCTCTCCGAGGAAGCCGTACTGGCATTCGAATACGGCTATGCCACCACCACGCCGAATGCGCTGGTGATCTGGGAAGCCCAGTTCGGCGACTTCGCCAACGGCGCCCAGGTGGTATTCGACCAGTTCATCTCCAGCGGCGAGACCAAGTGGGGCCGTCTCTGCGGTCTGACCGTTCTGCTGCCGCATGGCTATGAAGGGCAGGGGCCTGAGCACAGCTCGGCGCGTCTGGAGCGTTACCTGCAGCTGTGCGCCGAGCACAACATGCAGGTCTGCGTACCGACCACCCCGGCGCAGGTCTACCACATGCTGCGTCGCCAGGTGATCCGTCCGCTGCGCAAGCCGCTGGTGGTCCTGACTCCGAAGTCGTTGCTGCGTCACAAACTGGCCATCTCGACCCTGGAAGATCTGGCCGAAGGCTCCTTCCAGACCGTGATCGGCGAGATCGATTCGCTGGATCCGAAGAAGGTCGAGCGCATGATCCTGTGCAGCGGCAAGGTTTACTACGACCTGCTGGAGAAGCGTCGTGCCGAGGGTCGCGAAGACATCGCCATCGTGCGTATCGAGCAGCTCTATCCGTTCCCGGAAGACGACCTGGCCGAAGCACTGGCGCCGTACAAGAACCTCAAGCACATCGTCTGGTGTCAGGAAGAGCCGATGAACCAGGGCGCCTGGTACTGCAGTCAGCACCACATGCGTCGTGTCGCCACCGCACACAAGAAGTCGTTGTTCTTGGAGTACGCCGGTCGTGATGCGTCGGCAGCGCCGGCTTGCGGTTATGCCTCGATGCACGCGGAGCAGCAGGAAAAACTGCTGCAGGACGCCTTTACTGTTTAACGCCTTCATCCGTCAGGTGGCAGGTGCCACCTGGCGGTAAAACCGAATTTAAGGAAACGCATACAATGGCTATCGAGATCAAAGCCCCAACCTTCCCGGAATCGGTTGCCGACGGCACCGTGGCCACCTGGCACAAGAAGCCGGGCGAAGCGGTCAAGCGCGATGAGCTGATCGTCGACATCGAAACCGACAAGGTGGTGATCGAAGTCCTGGCCGAGGCCGATGGTGTCCTGGCTGAAATCATCAAGAACGAAGGCGACACCGTTCTCTCCAACGAGCTGCTGGGCAAGCTGACTGAAGGTGGCGCTGCCGCCGCTGCTCCGGCAGCCGCTCCGGCAGCCGCCGCTGCTCCAGCCCAAGCCGAGGCTGCTGCTCCGGCTGCCGCTGCAGGCGACGACGCCATCCTCTCGCCGGCCGCGCGCAAGCTGGCCGAAGAGAACGGCATCGACCCGAACAGCATCGCCGGCACCGGTAAAGGTGGCCGTGTGACCAAGGAAGACGTGGTCGCTGCTGTCGAAGCCAAGAAGAACGCTCCGGCTGCCGCTGCCAAACCAGCCGCTGCTCCGGCTGCTGCCGCTCCGGTCGTCGCCACTGGCGATCGCACCGAGAAGCGTGTGCCGATGACCCGCCTGCGCGCCAAGATCGCCGAGCGCCTGGTCGAAGCTCAGTCTTCCATGGCCATGCTGACCACCTTCAACGAAGTGGACATGACCGAAGTCATGGCGCTGCGTTCGAAGTACAAGGACCTGTTCGAGAAGTCCCACAATGGCGTGCGCCTGGGCTTCATGTCGTTCTTCGTCAAGGCTGCTACCGAGGCGCTGAAGCGCTTCCCGGCCGTCAACGCGTCGATCGACGGCAACGACATCGTTTACCATGGCTATGCGGACATCGGCGTTGCCGTTTCCAGCGACCGTGGCCTGGTAGTTCCGGTACTGCGTAACGCCGAGCTGATGAGCCTGGCTGAAATCGAAAGTGGCATCGCCACCTTCGGCAAGAAGGCACGTGACGGCAAGCTGTCGATCGAGGAAATGACCGGCGGCACCTTCACCATCACCAACGGTGGTACCTTCGGCTCGATGATGTCGACTCCGATCGTCAACCCGCCGCAGGCCGCGATCCTGGGTATGCACAACATCATCCAGCGTCCGATGGCCATCAACGGTCAGGTGGTGATTCGTCCGATGATGTACCTGGCGCTGTCTTACGACCATCGCCTGATCGATGGTAAGGAAGCCGTGACCTTCCTGGTGACCATCAAGAACTTGCTTGAAGACCCGGCTCGCCTGCTGCTGGAAATCTAAAAGCCAGTCTCCTCCACGACGGCCCTGTTTTCAGGGCCGTCCGGTTTATTCGAGAAGGAATACGTTATGACCCAGAAATTCGACGTGGTAGTCATCGGTGCCGGCCCTGGTGGCTACGTAGCCGCCATCAAAGCAGCGCAGCTCGGTCTGAAGACCGCCTGCATCGAGAAATACCAGGGCAAGGACGGCAAGATCGCTCTCGGTGGTACCTGCCTGAACGTCGGCTGCATTCCCTCCAAGGCGTTGCTGGACAGCTCCTGGAAGTACCATGAAGCGAAGGAAGGCTTCGCCGTGCACGGCATCGAAGCCAAGGGCGTCACCATCGACGTTCCGGCGATGATCGGGCGCAAGGCCAACATCGTTAAGAACCTGACCGGCGGCATCGGCGCACTGTTCAAGGCCAACGGCGTGACCCTGCTCGAAGGCCACGGCAAGCTGCTGGCCGGCAAGCAGGTCGAAGTCACCGGTACCGACGGCAAGACCCAGGTGGTCGAAGGCGCCCACGTGATCATCGCTTCCGGTTCCAAGCCGGTCGAGATCCCGCCGGCCCCGGTCGATCAGGACGTGATCGTCGATTCCACCGGCGCCCTGGAATTCCAGAGCGTGCCGAAGAAGCTTGGTGTGATCGGTGCGGGCGTGATCGGTCTGGAGCTGGGTTCGGTCTGGGCCCGCCTGGGCGCCGAAGTGACCGTGCTGGAAGCCATGGACAAGTTCCTTGCCGCCGCCGATGAGCAGATCGCCAAGGAAGCTCAGAAGACCCTGACCAAGCAGGGCCTGGACATCCGCCTGGGCGCGCGCGTCACCGCTACCGAAGTCAAGAAGAAGCAGGTGACCGTCACCTTCACCGATGCCAATGGCGAGCAGAAGATGGTGTTCGACAAGCTGATCGTGGCCGTCGGCCGTCGCCCGGTGACCACCGATCTGCTGGCTGCCGATAGCGGCGTGGATCTGGACGAGCGTGGTTACATCTTCGTCAACGACCAGTGCGAAACCAGCGTTCCGGGCGTATACGCCATCGGTGACGTGGTGCGCGGCATGATGCTGGCTCACAAGGCGTCGGAAGAGGGCGTGATGGTCGCCGAGCGCATCGCCGGCCACAAGGCGCAGATGAACTACGACCTGATCCCGTCCGTGATCTACACCCACCCGGAAATCGCATGGGTCGGCAAGACCGAGCAGCAGCTCAAGGCCGAAGGCATTGCCGTCAATGTCGGCACCTTCCCGTTCGCTGCCAGCGGCCGTGCCATGGCTGCCAACGATACCGGTGGTCTGGTCAAGGTCATCGCTGACGCCAACACCGACCGCGTACTGGGCGTTCACGTGATCGGCCCAAGCGCTGCCGAACTGGTGCAGCAGGGTGCGATCGGCATGGAATTCGGCACCAGCGCCGAAGACCTGGGCATGATGGTCTTCTCCCACCCGACTCTGTCCGAGGCGCTGCACGAAGCTGCCCTGGCGGTGAATGGTGGCGCGATCCATATCGCCAACCGCAAGAAGCGCTAAGCGTCAGAAGTGGCTGGGCCGTCAGCCCAGCCACACAAATTGTTGTAAGCCGCCATGATAGGCGGGGCGTCGCGTAATCGCCCCATCGCTGCGGCGGTGTTTGCAAGCAGAACCACGTCGGGTGGCCCGCGTCGAGTTCGACTCGCGGCGGAAGGCCCGGCGGACTGCTTCGGCAGTCACAGGTGGCGCGGTATCACAAGTACAGCGCCGAATGCGCAATACCTAAACGAAGACGGTAGACAAGCATGAATCTTCACGAGTATCAGGGTAAGCAGCTGTTCGCTGAATACGGCCTGCCCGTATCCAAGGGCTTCGCGGTAGACACCCCCGAAGAAGCCGCAGAAGCCTGCGAAAAAATCGGCGGCAGCGAGTGGGTCGTCAAGGCTCAGGTCCACGCTGGTGGCCGCGGCAAAGCCGGTGGCGTAAAGCTGGTCAAGAGCAAAGAAGACGCCAAGGCCTTCGCCGCCAACTGGCTGGGCAAGCGTCTGGTGACCTACCAGACTGACGCCAATGGTCAGCCGGTCAGCAAAATCCTGGTCGAATCCTGCACCGACATCGCCAAGGAACTGTACCTGGGCGCCGTCGTGGACCGCTCCAGCCGTCGCATTGTGTTCATGGCTTCCACCGAAGGTGGCGTGGACATCGAGAAAGTGGCCCACGAAACCCCTGAGAAGATCCTCAAGGCCACCGTCGATCCGCTGGTCGGCGCGCAGCCGTACCAGGGCCGCGAGCTGGCTTTCCAGCTGGGTCTGGAAGGTGATCAGGTCAAGCAGTTCACCCACATTTTCGTTGGCCTGGCCAAGCTGTTCCAGGACTACGACCTGGCTCTGCTCGAAGTGAACCCGCTGGTGATCAAGGCTGACGGCAACCTGCACTGCCTGGATGCCAAGATCAACATCGACTCCAACGCCATGTACCGTCAGCCCAAGCTGCGCGCCATGCACGATCCGTCCCAGGACGATCCGCGTGAAGCCCATGCGCAGAAGTGGGAGCTGAACTACGTTGCGCTGGAAGGCAACATCGGTTGCATGGTCAACGGTGCCGGCCTGGCCATGGGCACCATGGACATCGTCAACCTGCACGGCGGTCAGCCGGCCAACTTCCTCGACGTAGGTGGTGGCGCGACCAAAGAGCGCGTGACCGAAGCGTTCAAGATCATCCTCTCCGATGACAACGTCAAAGCCGTTCTGGTGAACATCTTCGGCGGTATCGTTCGTTGCGACATGATTGCCGAAGGCATCATCGGCGCCGTGAAAGAAGTCGGCGTGAAGATCCCGGTGGTCGTCCGCCTGGAAGGTAACAACGCCGAGCTGGGCGCCAAGGTCCTGGCTGACAGCGGTCTGAACATCATCGCGGCAACCAGCCTGACCGACGCTGCCCAGCAGGTCGTCAAGGCCGCGGAGGGTAAGTAATGAGCATCCTGATCAACAAAGACACCAAGGTCATCTGCCAGGGCTTCACCGGCTCGCAGGGCACCTTCCACAGCGAACAAGCCATCGCCTACGGCACCAAGATGGTCGGCGGCGTTACTCCGGGCAAGGGTGGCAGCACTCACCTGGGCCTGCCGGTGTTCAACACCGTCAAGGAAGCCGTGGAAGCCACTGGCGCTGAAGCGTCGGTGATCTACGTTCCGGCTCCGTTCTGCAAGGACTCGATCCTGGAAGCGGCCAACGGCGGCATCAAGCTGATCGTCTGCATCACCGAAGGCATCCCGACCATCGACATGCTGGAAGCCAAGGTCAAGTGCGACGAACTGGGCGTACGCCTGATCGGCCCGAACTGCCCGGGCGTGATCACTCCCGGCGAGTGCAAGATCGGCATCATGCCGGGTCACATCCACCTGCCAGGCAAAGTCGGCATCGTGTCCCGTTCGGGCACCCTGACCTACGAAGCCGTGAAGCAGACCACCGACGCCGGCTTCGGCCAGTCCACCTGCGTGGGCATCGGCGGTGACCCCATCCCGGGTTCCAACTTCATCGACATCCTGAAGCTGTTCCAGGAAGATCCGAAGACCGAAGCGATCGTCATGATCGGTGAGATCGGCGGTTCGGCCGAGGAAGAAGCGGCTGCCTTCATCAAGGCCAACGTCACCAAGCCAGTGGTTTCCTACATCGCTGGTGTGACCGCTCCTCCCGGCAAGCGCATGGGCCACGCTGGCGCCATCATCTCCGGCGGCAAGGGCACTGCAGACGAGAAGTTCGCTGCACTGCAGGACGCGGGTGTGAAAACCGTGCGTTCCCTGGCTGACATCGGCAAGGCCCTGGCCGAGCTGACCGGCTGGGAAGTCAAGAACGCCTAAGCGTTTCTGACCCTCGCAAAAAAGGCCACCTTCGGGTGGCCTTTTTGTTGCTGACGCTTTTATGCAAGCCGGCTTTCCTGGCCAGGAGCAGGTTGAGAAGGCAAGAATTGTGCGATTGGCCTTGCGCCAACTGTTATCGATGCGACAGGCAGTTACGCCAGTTCGACAGCTCGCCCCGCAACTGTGCTGCTGCAGAGCGCTTTTCGTTAGTATTCGCGGCTTACCGTGTCCGTGGCGCCACAAGCGCCTGGCGATGCATGCAGTGGTTCGAGCCATACGCTCGGGCGACGTTTCCCGAATCCCTCAAGGAAACCTCCCGCAACTCTTCGATTTCCTGCTTGTGGTATTTCCCCTTATGACTCGTTTGAAAGGCTCGGACCTCCTGGCCCTCGGCTTTATGACCTTTGCGCTGTTTCTGGGCGCCGGTAATATCATCTTTCCGCCCAGCGCCGGTCTGGCGGCTGGCGAGAATCTGCTTCCCGCAGCGCTCGGCTTTCTGTTGACCGGCGTCGGCCTGCCACTGCTGACCGTTGTGGCCCTAGCGCGTGTCGGCGGCGGCATGGACCTGCTCACAGCACCCCTGGGCAGGATTGCCGGCGCCATCCTCGCGGTAGCGGTGTACCTGGCTATCGGCCCGCTGTTCGCCACGCCGCGCACGGCTGTGGTTTCGTTCGAGATGGGCATCGCGCCGTTCACCGGTAACGAAGGCACGCCGCTGCTGATCTACACATTGGTGTACTTCGCTGCGGTGTTGTTCCTCTCTCTCAATCCGGGGCAACTGGTCGATCGCATCGGCAAGTTCATCACCCCGGTACTGCTGGCTGCGTTGCTGGTGCTGGGCGGCGCTGCCTTGTTCGCTCCGGCCGGCGAGATCGGCGTGGTCGCCGAGAATTATCGTGAGGCGCCGCTGGTGCAGGGCTTCCTGCAGGGTTACCTGACCATGGATACCCTGGGTGCACTGGTCTTCGGTATCGTCATCGCCAGCGCCATCCGTGATCGCGGCATCAGCGATGCCGGGCTAGTGACCCGCTACTCGGTGATCGCCGGCATCATCGCCGCCATCGGCCTGTCGCTGGTATATCTGGCGCTGTTCTACCTCGGCGCCACCAGCCAGGGTATCGCCGGTGATGCGCAGAACGGTGTGCAGGTACTGACCACTTATGTGCAGCACACCTTCGGCACCACTGGCAGCCTGCTGTTGGCTGTGGTCATCACCCTGGCATGCCTGACCACCGCGGTTGGCCTGCTCACCGCCTGTGGCGAGTTCTTCAGCAAACTGCTGCCGGTGTCCTATCGCAGCGTGGTGATCGTCTTCGGGCTGTTCAGCCTGGGCGTGGCCAATCAGGGCCTGACCCAGCTGATCAGTTTCTCCATTCCGGTGCTGGTCGGTCTGTATCCGCTGGCTATCGTGCTGGTCGCACTGAGCCTGGCCAATCGTCTGTGGGTTTCCCAGGCGCTGGTGTTCATGCCGGTGATGGCCGTTACGCTGGTCTTCGGTATTGCCGACGGTGTTGCCGCGACCCCTTGGGCAGACAAGGTTCCCGCCTGGTTCGGACAATTGCCGCTGGCCGGTCAGAGCCTGGGCTGGCTGGTGCCGGTGGCGGTAACCCTGGCCGTGGTGGTGGTGCTGGATCGCATCCTCGGCCTGCGCCAGAGCGCCACGGCTTAACTCCTGAGCGAAACAAACAAGGCTGCCCACAAGGCGGCCTTTTTTGTGGCGCAAGAAAACGGGGCGGCTGGCTATAATCGGCAGCAGTCTTACAAGGAGTTGGCATGCTCAACAGCTATCCGTACCTGCCTCATATTCTGGCTGCACTCTGGTTCGTCATCTGCTGGGGCGGCTATACCCGCTACGCTTCGGTCAAGGCGCAAACCACCCCGTGCCTTGCCAGCGTCCTGCATCTGTACCGTGAAGACTGGATGCGCCGCATGCTGCTGCGTGACAACCGCATCGCCGATGCCAACGTGATCGGCAACCTCGAGCGCAACGCGTCGTTCTTCGCCTCCAGCACGCTGATCATCCTGGCCGGTATTCTCACCGTGCTGGGTGCCTCCGACCGTGCGCTGTCGCTATTGGCCGACATTCCCTTCGTGCAGCAGGCCAGTCGTGGGCTGTCGGAAATCAAGCTGTTGTGCCTGGGTATCATCTTCGTCTATGCCTTCTTCACCTTCAGTTGGTGCATGCGCCAGTACAACTTTGCAGCGGTGCTGGTGGGCTCGGCGCCGATGGTAGGGGAGCGACACGTGACCGAGCAGGAACGCAAGGCCTTCGGCGAGCGCACGGCTCGCGTGATTTCCATGGCCGCCAACCAATTCAACTTCGGCTTGCGCGCCTATTATTTCGGTATGGCGACACTGGCCTGGTTCATCAACCCCTGGTTCTTCATGCTGGTGACTGCCGGTGTGGTGATGGTGCTGTATCGCCGAGAGTTTCATTCGGATGTGCTGGAAGTGATGGTCTATACCCCAACGCCGGCCGCCGAGGTGGCCAAGGAGAAGAGTGAATGAGCATTCCGTTCTGGTGCGTGTTCATCAGCGCCTTGTTGATCTTCATCGCCAAGGCGCCACTGGCCAAAGCCATGGCCGAAGAGGGCGGCGGGCGCTATGACAATCATCATCCGCGTGCGCAGCAGGCGCGCCTGACCGGGTTCGGTGCCCGTGCCCTGGCCGCCCATCTCAACAGCATCGAGGCATTTCCCTTGTTCGCGGCTGGCGTGCTGATGGCGCACACCACGCAAACCTACGGCTTTCTGATCGATGCGCTGGCGATCGTCTTCGTCGTCAGCCGCGTGCTTTATCTGCTGTTCTACTGGTGGGACCTGCACTGGCAGCGCAGTCTCGTGTGGGTGGTGGGTCTGGCCTGCAGCCTGCTGCTCATGCTCAGTCCGGCGCTGTAAAACGCGATTGGCAGAAACGACAAGGCCCGCTTCGAGCGGGCCTTGTCGTTCCAGCGAAGAAGAGGGGGCTTATCGGCCTTCGGCCGCGTCACTGATCTCGTCACCAGCGTCGTCGATCGCGTCGGCAGCGTCGTCAGCCGCATCCTCGATCTTCTCGCCCGTGGTCGGTTCGGTGCCCATCACTTCATCGGTTTTCTGTTCGATGGCTTCACCGGCTTGCTCGGCTGCTTCACCCATGGATTCGGCCGCTTCGGAAACGGACTCTTTGGCGGACTCCATCTTGTCTTCAGCGGATTGTTCACAAGCCGCCAGGCCTAACATGGCCGCGAGCAGCAGGGCATAGGTAAATGGTTTTTGCACGGTTACGTCTCCAAGTGTGATGCGGATGATGGCATGTGGCGTCATCCGTGCTACTTGGAGCGAGCAAGCGAAGCGAAGTTCCGAGGCGCAGAAAAACCGAACCCGCACAGTGGGTGCGGGTTCGGCGCTGAGTCAGTGCGGATTACTGATTGGCCGGCTCGGCTGGTGCTGCAGATGGGGTGGCCGGCTGTCCCGATTCATTTTGAGGGGCTGGCATCGGCTCCGGAGTTTGTTGGCGTTGCTCCTCGGCCCGTTCCTGGGCCGCTTCGTTACGCTCCTCGGCCGCTTCGTTCAGCGACTCCTGCGCCTCGGACTGCGCTTCACGGGCGTCTTCGGCGGCATTCTCGGAGGGTTTGTCACAGGCAGCCAGGCCCAGGGTGGCAGCTAGCATGACGGCATAAGCGAGTGTTTTCTGCATGTTGTTCTCCTTGGGAAAAATGCCATTACATTTTTTCGAAAGAGCAGAGCGTCATAAGTTCATTGTCGTTGCGTTCGACAGGTCGTGCCGCGTCCGTTACCTGGCGCTATCATGCGCGACCTTGCGTCGCCATCATGAGGTAAGAGGATGAGCACTTCCCCAGTTCTGGATCGCGCCCAGCGCTTTCTGTCGGCCCTGCGCCATTGCCAGGTGCTCGGCCTGCAGGTGCATACGGCAGGCGCCGAGGGCCTGACGCTGCGCCTGCCGTACAGCCAGCATATCGTCGGTAACCCGGACAGCGGGGTGATCCACGGCGGTGCGATCACCACATTGATGGACACTACCTGCGGCATTTCCACCGTGTGCGTGCTGCAGGAGTTCGAGATCTGCCCGACCCTGGATCTGCGCATCGACTATATGCACCCGGCCGAGCCGGGCAAGGATGTGTTCGGTTTCGCCGAGTGCTACCGGGTCACGCCTCATGTCATCTTCACCCGCGGCTACGCCTATCAGGACGATCCCGAGCAGCCCATCGCCCACGTGGTCGGAACCTTCATGCGCATGGGCAAGGTCAGTGCGGGCAAGGGAGCAAAGGCATGAGCGAGCTGAATCTGGAGCAACTGGTGGCGCGCGCCCATCAGGAAAATGACTACGACCCGCTGATCAACCTGATTCCCTATGCCAAGCTCCTCGGCATCGAGTGCCTGCGCCTGGGTGACGACATGGTCTTCCGCCTGCCGGCCAACCAGGACTGTATCGGCAACCCCATGCTGCCGGCGCTGCACGGCGGGGTGATCGCCGGTTTCATGGAGCATGCCGCCATGCTGCATCTGCTGATGTTCATGGGCATTCCACATTTGCCGAAAATCATCGACTTCTCGATAGATTACCTGCGCGCCGGTCATTATCGTGACACCTATGCGCAATGCCAGGTCTGGCGCCAGGGGCGGCGGGTGGCCAACGTGGCGATCACCGCCTGGCAAACCACCCAGACCGAGCCCATCGCCACCGCCCGCGCCCACTTCAAGGTCGATGAACCCTGAGTTGTGCCTGGCAACCTGTGCGGCTTGGCAGCGCAGCAAATAAAGACAAGGACTCTGTAGATGGATGCGTTGCTGATTATTGGTGGCCTGCTGCTGATGCTGGCCGGTCTGGTCTGGCTGGTGATGCGCGCTTTCGCCACCAGTCTGTTGTGGGGATGGGGCAGTCTGATACCGCCGATCACGCTGTTCTACATCATCCGTCACTGGGCGCGTGCCCGCAGCGCGGTCGCGCTGGTCGGACTTGGCGTCATTCCCCTGGTGGTAGGTCTGACGCTGCTCGCCAGCAAGGACGCCGAGCGTCTGGCAGCGATCATTCGCCTGGACTGGCTCAAGCCGGAAGTACAGGCGCCGGCGGAGTTGGCCATCGATCTGGCTGGTGAGCTCAATGGCCAACCATTTCGACCGCAGCAGGGTGAGCTGATCGACGGCGTGCTGGTGCTGCGCGAGGGGCTCGACTTCTTCGCCCTGCGCGAACTGAACATTCGCCTGCCGCAGCCTGTCGACGGCCCGGTGCGTGTCGACGTCCTGCCGCAGGACAACGGCAACTTGCCGGAGGTCGAGCTGAGCTGGTTGCTGCCGGAGCAGGACTTGCCCGAGGCGCGCCGTCTGAGCCGAGGTTACACCCTACATCTGGATCTGCAGCCCCAGGCGCCGAACCGCCTTGTCGGCGACTTCCATCTGGTATTGCCGCCTCGCTTCAAGACCAGCCTCAGTGGTCGTGTCGAGCTTTACCGTGATCGTCTGCGTTATGTCGATGGCCAGGTCCATACGCGTTTCGATTCCCGCGACACCATCGCCCATGTGTTGCACGATTACCTGCAACGGCGCTTCGCCACACGCGAAGTGCGCGAGTTGAAGCTGCCGGTATTCACCTTCGAGGGTGATGCTCTGGAGCTGCAGGTCGAGGCGCAGATCGACGGGCGTAGCGAGCGCCTGCCGGTGCGTCTGCAAAAGCGTTCCGAGCAGGGTTGGGCCGTGGATGGGGATCGTTTCCCGCCGCTGCCAGCCATCGCCGCGGCCCAGGCTGAGCGGCCGCGGGAAGTGGCTACGGTCGAGGAACGTCTGAGCCGCCCGGCCGACCGTCGGCAGCGCTTCAGCCTGGCGCGTCTGCAGCGCAATCCCGAGCAGTATCGCAACCTCAGCATGCGCCTGAGCCGTGCCAGTGGCGGCACGGTCGAGGGCCGTTTCGTCGGCATCGACGTCGACGGCAGTATTCGTCTGGCCCAGCAGATGGGCAGTGGCGGCGGGCAGGCCAGTTTCAGTTTCCGGCCGGAAGAAATCGGCCGTCTGGAGCTGCTCGAACCCTAAGCCCTTGAAATTGATCATACTGCCCCCATCTGCAGGACATCCGCCGCTCGCGCGGCATAGTCCTGCATGTGGAGTTAGACGACCATGAGTGTGGAAACTCAAAAAGAAACCCTGGGCTTCCAGACCGAGGTGAAGCAGCTGCTGCACCTGATGATCCATTCGCTGTACTCGAACAAGGAAATCTTCCTGCGCGAGTTGATCTCCAACGCCTCCGACGCCGCCGACAAGCTGCGTTTCGAGGCGCTGGCCGAGCCCGAGCTGCTCGAAGGCGGCGCCGAGCTGAAAATTCGCCTGAGCTTCGACAAGGACGCCAAGACCGTCACCCTCGAAGACAACGGCATCGGCATGAGCCGCGAGGAAGTGATCACCCACCTGGGCACCATCGCCAAGTCCGGCACTGCTGATTTCCTGAAGAACCTCTCCGGCGACCAGAAGAAGGATTCGCATCTGATCGGCCAGTTCGGCGTAGGCTTCTACTCGGCCTTCATCGTCGCCGACAAGGTGGAAGTTTTCACCCGTCGCGCCGGTCTGTCGGCCGCCGAGGGCGTGCACTGGGCGAGCCAGGGCGAGGGCGAGTTCGAGGTCGCCACCATCGACAAGGCCGAACGCGGCACGCGTATCGTTCTGCACCTCAAGAGCGGCGAAGAAGAGTTCGCCGATGGCTGGCGCCTGCGCAACATTGTCAAGAAGTACTCCGACCATATCGCGCTGCCCATCGAGCTGCCGAAGGAGCACCACGGTGACGACAAACCCACGGACGTCGAGTGGGAAACCGTCAACCGTGCCAGCGCCCTGTGGACCCGTCCGCGTACCGAGATCAAGGACGAGGAATACCAGGAGTTCTACAAGCACGTCGGCCATGACTTCGAGAATCCGCTCTCCTGGAGTCACAACAAGGTCGAAGGCAAGCTGGAGTACACCTCGCTGCTGTACGTGCCGGCTCGTGCGCCGTTCGACCTGTACCACCGCGAAGCGCCCAAGGGCCTCAAGCTCTACGTGCAGCGCGTGTTCATCATGGATCAGGCCGACCAGTTCCTGCCGCTGTACCTGCGCTTCATCAAGGGTGTGGTCGATTCCAACGACCTGTCGCTGAACGTTTCCCGCGAAATTCTGCAGTCCGGCCCGGTCATCGATTCGATGAAATCGGCGCTGACCAAGCGCGTGCTGGACATGCTGGAGAAACTGGCCAAGGACAAGCCGGACGACTACAAGACCTTCTGGAAGGCATTCGGTCAGGTGCTCAAAGAAGGCCCGGCGGAAGACTTCGCCAACAAGGAGAAAATCGCCAGCCTGCTGCGTTTCGCCTCCACTGCCGGTGAGGGTGACGAGCAGTCCGTATCGCTGGCCGATTACCTTGGCCGCGTCAAGGAAGGCCAGGACAAGATCTACTACCTCACCGGCGAAAGCTACGCGCAGATCAAGAACAGCCCGCATCTGGAAGTCTTCCGCAAGAAGGGCATCGAGGTGCTGCTACTCACCGATCGCATCGACGAGTGGCTGATGAGCTACCTGACCGAGTTCGACGGCAAGCAGTTCGTCGACGTGGCGCGCGGCGATCTGGATCTGGGCAAGCTGGACTCGGAAGAGGACAAGAAGGCCCAGGAAGAAGTCGCCAAGGCCAAGGAAGGGCTGATCGAGCGCCTCAAGGGTGCGCTGGGTGAGCAGGTTGCCGAGGTGCGTGTTTCGCATCGCCTGACCGACTCGCCGGCGATCCTCGCCATCGGCGAGCAGGACCTGGGCCTGCAGATGCGCCAGATCCTCGAGGCCAGCGGCCAAAAGGTGCCAGACGCCAAGCCCATTTTCGAGTTCAACCCGGGCCACCCGCTGATCGAGCGTCTGGACGCCGAGCCGGATGAGGATCGCTTCGCTGATCTGTCGCACATCCTCTTCGATCAGGCTGCACTGGCCGCAGGCGACAGCCTGAAAGACCCGGCCGCTTATGTGCAGCGCCTGAACAAACTGCTGGTCGAACTCTCCGCCTGATCGACAAAGCTACAGATAAGCCCGCTTCGGCGGGCTTTTCTATGAGTGCGATAGATCAGCTTTGATTGACAAGCGCGGCCCCGTCGTTTCAGATGCTGGCAATTAGCCGGCGTCCTGTCGCTTCCTGGGGTTGTATGTCGATTTTCGAGCTGTTCTTCATCATGGGCGCGGATCCCGGTGTCCTCGTGCTCAGTCGTTATGACACCTCACTGGTGCTGCTGTCGCTGGCCATTGCCGTGTTCGCTGCCGGCATGGCCTTGCAACTGGCCGGCGAGGCGCGTGACAGTTCGCACCCGCTCGCTCGGCAGGTCACCATCTTCACCGGCTCGCTGGCTCTGGGCGGCGGTATCTGGTCCATGCACTTTCTTGGCATGCTCGCATTCGAGCTGTGCGCAGCCGTGCGTTTTGACCTGGGTATAACCCTGCTTTCCATGTTGCCGAGCCTTGGCGCCTCCTGGGTTGCCCTGAGTCTTCTGGCGCGGCGTGACTTGACCCTGCTGCAACTGTGCGTCGGCGGCGTGCTGGTTGGAGCCGGTATCGGTGCCATGCATTACAGCGGCATGGCAGCGATGCAGATGGCGCCGCTGCTGCGCTATGACCCCTGGATGTTCGCATTGTCGATTGTCGTGGCTGTAGCCCTGGCGATTCTGGCGCTATGGGTGCGTTTCGGCCTCGAAGGACGCTTGCCGGCACGCTGGACGCTCGTCCTGAGCGCCCTGGTGATGGGGCTGGCGATCAGCGGCATGCACTACACCGGCATGGCGGCGGCGCGTTTCGTAGGCATGCCTGAATCGTCAGCGCCGATGGCCGTGGTCGACAGTGGTTATATCGCCATCGCCATTACGCTATTGACGGTTGCGCTCACGGTCTTCGTCGTGGCCGTCAATACGCTGTTGCGCTATCGACGCATGAGCCTTCAGCTCAAGGCCAGCGAACAGCATTTGCGCTCGATCTTCGATACGGCACTGGATGCCATCATCACCGTCGATCACAGAGGCACGCTGCGTTCGGCTAACCGTGCGGTATCGCGTCTGTTCGGCTGGACGCCGCAAGAGCTCGTAGGCAGGCATATGAGCTTGCTGATGCCGGCTCGCCATGTCGGTCAGGTGGAAGGAGTGATGGCTGACTACCTGCGAACGGGGCAGCTGACCTTACCCGCGGGTGAGCAGGAGCTGGTCTGCCTGACCAGGGATGGCCAAGAGAAGCCGGTGCGCATCAGCGTCGGCGTCACGCATGCCGGTAGCCGTCCTCTATTCGTGGTGTTCGTTGCCGATATCAGCGACAGACAATCCATGGAGAAGGCGCTGCGCGACAGTGAGTTGCAGTACCGCTCGTTGATCAGCAATATTCCGGGGGTCTCGTTTCGCTGTCTGCTGGATCGAGACTGGAGCATGCTTTTCATCAGCGATGCGGTGCAGGCGCTGACGGGGTGGAGCGCCGAGGATTTCATCAGCCGTCGCTGCTCGATCTCCGACATGTATCACCCTGACGACTACTCGCGCGTCGCCATGGAGGTCACGCAAGCCATCGAACAGGGGCAGAACTATTCCGTCGAGTATCGCTTGTTCGACCGCCAGGGTACCGAGCACTGGGTCTGGGAAAGCGGCAGTGCCGTATGCGACGAACAAGGCATCCCGCGCTGGATCGACGGCGTGCTGATCGATCAGTCAGAGACCAAACGGCGTAATGCCGAATACGAAGGCAAGGTCACGGCCATCAGCAAGGCCATGGCGCTTATCGAATTCGACCTCGACGGCAACATCCTCGATATAAACGATAACGCCCTGGCGCTGTTTGGCTACGAGCGTGATGAGGTGGTTGGGCACCATCACGCCATATTCTGCGACCCCGAGCTGGTTGCCAGTGACGCCTATCGCCAGGTTTGGCAGGATTTGCGCGCCGGACAGTTCCGCACGGGCGAATACCGCCGTATCAGCAAGGGCGGCGGTGAGGTCTGGATTCAGGCCAGCTACAACCCGATCCTCGACACCGACGGCAAACCGTTCAAGGTGGTGAAGCTGGCGACCGACCTGACGCCCCGCCGTGTAATGGAGCAGGAGCTGCGTACCGCGCGTGATCGTGCCGAAGCGGCGGCTGCCGCACGCAGCAGCTTCCTGGCCAATATGAGCCACGAAATTCGCACGCCGATGAATGCCATCATCGGCTTTACCGATCTGCTGCTGGAAACGTCCTTGTCCCCCGAGCAGCGCCGCCACTTGAGCACCGTGCAGCATTCTTCGCGTTCGCTGCTGGGGCTGCTCAATGACATTCTCGACACGGCCAAGCTCGACCGTGGTGCCATCGAGCTGGAGCAACTGGATTTCTCCCTGCGCGAACTCTGCGAACAGGTGCTTGCAACGCAGCGCCTGACGGCAGAAAGCAAAGGACTGCAGTTGTACCTGGATTACCCGCCAGCGGTCTGCGAGTTCTTCAATGGCGACCCGTTGCGGCTGCAGCAGGTGCTAGCCAACCTGCTGGGCAACGCGGTCAAGTTCACATCGCAGGGTGAGGTATGCCTGAAGGTGTCCGGCGAGCCGGGGGCGATGCGCCTGGCGGTGAGGGACACCGGCATCGGCATCGCTGCCGACCGCCTGGAGAAGATCTTCGAGCCTTTCGCGCAGGCTGACGCGTCGATGAGCCGGCGCTTTGGCGGTACTGGCCTTGGTACCACCATTTCGCGGCAACTGGTCGAGCTCATGGGCGGACGCCTGAAGGTAGAAAGCAGCGAAGGGCAGGGCAGCTGCTTCAGCGTCGAGCTGCCGCTGCGTGCCGGCAAGCGCCTGGCGTCGCAGCCGCGTGCGCAACTGCCTGAGCTGGGCCGGCTGCGTATTCTGGCCGCCGATGACGTGCCGCAGAACCTGGAGCTGTTACAACTGTTGCTGGAGAGCCTCGGCCATCGTGTGCGGGGTGTCGCCGACGGCGAGGCAGCGCTGCAGGCTTTCACCGAAGAGCGCTTCGACCTGATCCTGATGGACGTACAGATGCCTGGCGTCGACGGCCTGGAAGCCTCGCGCCGGATTCGACAACTTGAAGCTGCCGGCGGTGGCGCGCCAATACCAATCATCGCGCTGACCGCCAGCGTGCTTGACCACGACCGCCAGGCAGCGCTCGATTCGGGCATGAACGGCTTCGCCTCGAAGCCGCTGGATATCAGTGCGCTGCTCTGGGAAATCGCGCGCCTGCTCGGGCACACAGCAGTAACCGGTGCGGTGAGCGGCGCCACGCCGGTCATCGACGATGGCCTGTTCGACTGGGTACGCGGCAGCAGCCTGTGGGGTGGGCCGTTGCGTATGGCTCAGGCGATCAAGGCCTTCATTGACGAGCAGCAGGACCTGGCCGTGCGCCTTGGTCAGCTTCTGGCTGGACGCGACTGGGAGGCGGGCAGGGCCCTGGCGCATCGCCTGCACGGTGCGGCCGGCAACCTGGCCATGAACAATCTCGCCGCCCTGGCGCACTCCATAGAGCGGGCGTTCGAAGCGCAGGATGAGCGCGTGCTGCATGCCTTGCTCGAAGAGCTCGAGCAGTCCCTGAGGACGGTCAGGGAAGTGGTGCCGCAGGTGCCGGAGGCGTCAAGCTCGGCCAACAGCTCGGCCGTCGATCTTTCCCTCTTGCGTGAGCAGGCGAACCACTTGCGACGTGCGCTACAGCGTGGCGGCCTGGACGACGAAACTCTGGCTGCAATGGTGCATGCTACGGTTGCTACACCCTACTACGCTGTCCTGAATGACCTGCGTCAGGTGCTGGATGACTTCAATTTCGACCAGGCACTGCGGCTGCTCGATCAACTGTTGCTGAAATTGCAGGACGAGGAAACCACTCCATTATGACCTTGGCTGCCGATACTCGCCCGCTGTTGCTGCTGGTCGATGACGAACCCACCAACCTGCAGGTGCTGCGTCATATCCTGCAGGACGACTATCGCCTGCTGTTCGCCAAGGAAGGCGCACGGGCGCTGGAAATGGCCGAGCGCGAGTTGCCTGATCTGATCCTGCTCGATGTGATGATGCCGGGCATGACCGGCTACGAGGTGTGCGAGACGCTCAAGGCCAATCCGCTAGTGCAGGCAATTCCGGTTATCTTCGTCACTGCGCTGGGCGATGTCGACGACGAAGCGCGCGGCTTCGAGGTCGGCGCGGTGGACTACATCACCAAGCCGGTCAGCCCGCCCATCGTTCGTGCTCGTGTGCGGACTCATCTGTCGCTGGTGCGTGTCGATGAACTCAAGCAGACCCGCCTGCAGATCGTCCAGCGTCTGGGGATGGCCGCCGAGTACAAGGACAACGAGACCGGCCTGCACGTCATTCGCATGAGCCATTTTTCCAAGGTGCTGGCACTGGCTGCCGGCTTCAGTGAAAGCGCCGCCGAGGAACTGCTCAACGCCGCACCTATGCACGATGTCGGCAAGATCGGCATTCCCGATGCCGTATTGCGCAAACCGGGAAAGCTCGACGAGGCGGAATGGCAGGTGATGCGTCAGCATGTCGAGATCGGTGCGCGAATCATCGGCGAGCACAGCTCCGGGCTGCTGCGCACGGCGCAACGGATCGCTCTATCGCACCATGAGAAGTGGGACGGCAGCGGCTATCCCAACGGTCTGAGTGGCGAAGACATTCCGCTTGAGGGGCGTATCGTCGCCATCGCCGACGTATTCGATGCGCTGACCAGTGTGCGCCCTTACAAGCAGGCCTGGTCCGTGGACGATGCCGTAGCTTTCCTGCGTGAACAAAGCGGTCGCCACTTCGATCCGCGGCTGGTCGAGCTGTTCATTGGCTGCCTGCCGGAAATCCTGCTGATCAAGGAACGTTGGGCTGAGCAGCCTTCTGCTTGAAACCTCCTGTGTGAATCCTGCTGGCGGCGCATTTGGCGATTGTGCCGCGCGCGGCTATTGTTAGGGGCCTACCATTGCCAAGGGCAGGCCTCACCATGCAGAAGAAGACACTGGTTCCCCTGTTGTGCGCCGCTTTCGCCGGTCTTGCCGATGCGGCCGTCGTGACCAAGACGATTCCCTACGAGATCGATGGCGAAGCCTTCGAAGGCGTGCTGGTATACGACGACTCGGTGACCACGCCGCGTCCCGGGCTGCTCGCCGTTCCCAACTGGATGGGAGTGAACGAGGACACCGTGGCCAAGGCTGCCCGCGCAGCGGGCGACAAGTACGTGGTGTTCGTCGCCGATATGTACGGCAAGTCCATTCGCCCCAGCAATGCCGAAGAGGCTGGTGCTGCGGCCGGCAAGGTACGCGCCGATCGCCCGCTGATGCGCAAGCGCGCCCAGGCCGCAGTGGACGTGCTCAAGGCGCAAAGCGACGAGGTGGCGCTGGACCTCGACCGGCTGGGCGCCATTGGTTTCTGCTTCGGTGGCGGTACAGTACTGGAACTCGCGCGTTCGGGCGCACCGTTGAAAGGCTTCGTGTCCTTCCACGGCAACCTGGACACGCCCAATCCGGCCGATGCCAAGAACATCAAGGCACCGGTACTCGTATTGCATGGCGCGGACGACCCGGCGGTGCCGCAGGAGCAGGTCGACGGTTTCATTGCCGAGATGAAGGCGGCCAAGACCGACTGGCAACTGGTCAGCTATGGCGGCGCAGTGCACTCGTTCACAAACCCCAAGGCCAACGTTCCCGGGCGCAACGAGTACCATCCGGTGGTGGCCGCGCGGGCATTCAAGGCGATGAACGATCTGTTCGATGAGGTGTTCGCCGAGCAGTAACAGCGTTTTGTCACGCGTTGCACAAAAGGCTGCGCCCGCTGAGCGCAGCCTTTTTCATCTTACTTCGCAGGCAATGCGGCGATGTCGATGATGCCCTCCGGAAGATCGGCGATGTCACCCAAGGTGGTGGGCTTGCCACTGGTCAGATCCAGCTGATGCAGGGTCTTGCCGGTCAGCACGTAGGCGGTGTTGCCACCCTTGCCATCGCTGACGATGTCCATGGCGGCCGCCTCGAGGCCATCGGCGATCTTGCCGACTTCCTGCTGCACGCCATCGTTCGGCGGGTTCTGCAACATCAGGCTGCCGCTGGCCAGGTCGATGTTATACAGCGCCGTGCTCTTCGTTCCGGCATAGGAGTTGGTGTAGGCGCCCGCCACGACTGTTGCCTGCTTGCCGGCGTAGGGGCCATCGGCTGCATAGGCCAGCTTGCCGTCCACGGCCGCTTCTCCGGTGTCGACATTCACCCTCAGGTTGGTGCCGTCCGGGCTCATCAAGCGCAGACGGTCGGCCACCGGATTGAAGTCGACCACCGCCTGGCCGCTGCCTGGCAGCGCGGTTTGCAGCTTGCTGCCTGCGGTTGCCTTACCGCTGGCTGCATCCAGGGTATAGAGCTGATCGGTGCCGCCGAGGAGGTAGACCTGACCGCTGGCCGGGCGCACATCCAGGCCGCGCAGATCGCTGGCGCCGCTGACCTTCATGCTGGCAGTGACCTTGAGTCTGGCGACATCGACCTTGTACAACTTGCCATCGGCGCTCAGTGCGAGCAGTTCGGTGGCGCTGGCGGCACCTGCGCTCAGGGTCAGCAGGCCGGCGGCGCAGAGGGTAGTGATGCTTTTCATGGTTGTTCCTCATAAAAGGTTTAGCATCGAGACGAAACCGGCGAGCCGGTTTCGCAGGTGCCTCGACGAAACACCTGTGAGCTATACCCGCGAGGAACGGTGCTGGATGTCGGGAGATGAAAATATTTTTTCGCTGAGCGCTTGGCTGCTTGAAAGGCTGCCGGCCGCTTGGCCGGCAACTTCCTCAGTTGGCGCTGGCCAGTACGGCTCGACCGATGTACAGCACCGGGCCGCTGGGCCGGTCGTATGGCGAGCCACCGGCCGGTTCCAGGGTCAGCTCGAAGAGCTGGCCGGCCTGCACGGCGCCGATTTGCTCGGCTGACAGGCGCAGCGGCTGACCGGCTTCGACCAGGCCCAGCGAACGCGGGCCGTCGGCCGGATCGATCAGCGTCCAGAACTGCAAGGTGCGCCCTTCAGGCACCTGGTCGGCAACCAGCGGATCGAGCAGCAGCGCGCCATCGCGATCGACCTGGATGACCCAGCCTGGCTTGGCCGCTTCGCCCGGTTGCTGCAGCACCACGGTAAAGCGTTCGCCGGCGATATCCGGGGTGCGCAGCAGCGGCATCAGCACGGCGACCAGCAGTGCCATCGCCAGCGCGGCGGCGGTCAGGCGCCAGGTCAGCAGGCTGTTCCACCAGTGAGCCAGCGGGCTGGCGCGTGGCGCATCATGAAGGCCCAGACTTTGCCGAATGCGCGGCCAGAGTGCCGGTGAGGGGGCTTGTGCCGGCACCTGGTCGCTCAGTTCGAGAAAGTGCCGCTCCCATTCCAGTGCCATACGGGCGGCCTGTTCATCCTCTTCGAGCAACTGGCGTAGCTCGGCCGCCTCCTGCTCATCGAGCAGACCTAGCAGGTACTCGCCGATGAGGGCGCGACGTTCTTCGGGGTCATGCGGAATCATGCTTGCAGACACTCCTGCAGCGCGCGCAGGCCGGCGCGAATACGGCCTTTGATGGTGCCCAGCGGTGTGCTCAGGCGGCTGGCGATCTGCTCGTGGGTCAGGCCACGGTAGAAGGCCAGCAGAATCGGATGGCGGCGTGGCTTTTCCAGACGTTGCAGGCAACTGCGCAGCAGGCGTCGCTCGGATTGCTGCAGCGCCTGTGCTTCGGCCTGCGGGCTGTCGTCCAGCACGCGCTCGATGAACTCATCGTCGACCTCGGCATGTCGGCCGCCACTGCGCAGGGCATTGAGCACGCGGTAGCGCAAGATGCTGTGCACCCAGGCACGGCCGCTGCCCAGATCGCGTCGATAACGCGCAGCGTGTTGCCAAATGCGTACGAAGGCGTCGTGCAGACAATCCTCGGCAAGGTCGCGTCGGCCCAGCATACTGATGGCCAGGCCGAGCAGTTGTCCGGCCTCCTGCCTATAGAGAGCCTGGAAGGCATGCTCGTCTGCACGTGCGCAGGCTTCCAGGGTACTTTCGTAATCGAACTCGCGATCTGCCATGGGTCATCCGTTGGCCTGGGAAATCCGCATGCAGCTTATACCCTTGAGCGCGCGTCCCGGATCACGCAGTCGTAACAAAAAAGACGATCACCGTTCACCGCTCATAAGCCTCATCGAGTGACACCCAGCGCTCCAGCGTGCCCTTGCGCGAGGCGTAGCGGATCAGCAGCCAGTTTCCTTGCTGGTCCAGTACCTCGCAGACATCGCCCTCGATCAGGTAGGCCCTGCTCCGACTCGCTTCGTCCGGGCGCTCATGCAGATACAGGCGCGCGTTGGGTACGGTCCAGGTTTGCGGCCGGTCATCGTCGTCGAGGGCGCGACTGGCGATGATCCTGCCCTGAGGGTCGAGGGTTTTCTCGAACACTGGAAAGAACACCGGGACATCCGGGTCGTAGCTTTGGTTGACGTGCAGGGTCTTGTAAAGCCAAGGAGCGCCCGATTCATCGAAGCGATAGGCGTCGTAATACCAGCGCGGCCCGCTGCGGCAGTGACTGTAGAGCGCTCGTTCCTCATTGTTGGGCTGCAGCTCCGACAACCATGAACAGTTGGCGCGCTCCATCAGCGCCGACGGCATCTGTAACTGCTCGAAGCGGCGCAGGGCCGGACGGTAGAGATAAACGTGGTAGGCGGAGTTGACCATCCCGACTGGCACGCGGATCGCCAGATCCGGGGAGCCGTCGAAGTCGTAGTCCTCGATATCGAAGCTTGGCGGCTCTGCATCGTTGCCTTCGGGAATGCTCAGTTCGAGGCGGCTGCCGTCGGGTTGCTGCAGAAAATAGCGTTCGCCTTGCTGCTGTACCTGGGCAAGGTGTCCTGGTTCAGGTTCGAATCGGGGAAGGTCGGCCAGGGCCAGCGTGGGCAACAGCAGCAGGCCGAAGAAAGGGCGATAGAGGGGCAAGAGGGCAGTCCTTTGCGAGTGACAGGCGCTTTGTGCGCCTGTCGCCATTGGCGTCAGCGCGGCAGTTCGATGCGCGTGGTTTCACCGGGTACCTGTGGCCAGTCGCCTGCGGCCCAGCGCTGGCGCGCCTGGTCGATCAGCTCTGGAGTGCTGGCGACGAAGTTCCAGTTCATCCGCCTTGGGCCGATGGGCTCGCCGCCGATCAGCGCCAGATGGCATTCACCGCAGGCGCTGAGCAGTGGCGTTGCGCCGGCTGGTATAACCGCCATGGCGTGCGCGGGCAGGGGTTCGCCGTCGAGCTCGGCTTCGCCGTCGATCAGGTACAGGGCCCGCTCGCTGTACTCGTCCGGGATCAGCAGGCTGGCTCCGGCAGTCAGGCGCAGTTCGGCATAGAGCGTCGGAGAGCGAACCGGCACCGGCGACGCGAGGCAGAAGCCGCTGCCGGCGATCAGGGTGATCTGCACGCCCATGGCATCGCTGCGTGGCAGCGACGCGGCAGGATGATAGCTGTAGGCCGGTTCGCACTGTTCCTCGGCTTCCGGCAGCGCCAGCCAGACCTGCAGGCCGTGCGCGCGCTTGTTCTGCCCGAGCTGTGACGGTGGTGTGCGTTCGACATGCGCTACCGCACGTCCGGCGGTCATCCAGCTGACGTCGCCAGGGCCGACCAGTTGATCGGAGCCCAGGCTGTCCTTGTGCTGCAGCTGGCCTTCGAACAGATAGGTGAGGGTGGACAGACCGATATGCGGATGTTGGGCAATATTGAGGCCGCTGCCGGCCGGGTAGTCCTGCTCGAGCATATGGTCGAAGAAGACGAAGGGGCCAATGCTGCGAAAACGCGCCGAGGGCAGTGGGCGCAGAATCGGCTGGCCGGCGATGTCTTCGGCGCGCGGGCGGATCAGCTGCAGCTCGCTCATGCCTCGGCTCCGCTCAGGCGGGTTTCCACCTGGATATCGGTGGTGGTCATCAGCTTGTGGATCGGGCACTTGTCGGCCACGCGCAGCAATTGCTGGCGCTGTGCCTCGTCCAGCGGCCCCTTGAGCGAAAGCTCGATGATCAGGCGGTAGTTACCTTCACGCTCCTCGCTGTCGTCACGTTCGACGCTGACGTCGATGCCTTCCAGCGGCAGGCCGCGCTGGCGTGCATAGAGCAGAAGGGTCATGGCCTTGCAGGTACCGAGCGAGGCGTCGAAGAGATCGTGCGGATCGGGGCCCGCGCCGTCACCGCCAAGTTCGGTCGAGACATCGCCGAGGAGCTGGTGGGTACCGATTTCGATCTGCTGCTGCAGGCCTTTGCTGTTGTGGATACGGATCATGGGGCTTCCTTGTAGGCGTGACGGCGATGCCGCCAGCCTAGCCCAGGCAGGCCCGATCACACCAGCGGCGGTATTCTACAAAGTTAGTTGGTTTGTGATGGTCGTTGCGGCGCGCTGTTACCGATGCCCATGGGGCGCGAACTTGCGCTGCGGGTTGGCGGTCTATGCTGCTCGTACCGTCAGGAGGACTCGCCTTGCTCAAATCTCGTTCGATGCCATGGATACTCGCGCTCAGTGCGATGCTTGCGTGCGGCGCTCAGGCCAGGGAATACCGCTACAGCGATGCTCACCTGCACTACGTCGACTTCTTCCAAGAAAGCGCTGGCATGGACGAGTTGCTGGAAAAGATGGCAGAGAATAACGTCGATCATGTGATGTTTTCCGGCATTCCGGTGGCCAAGAAGTGGGACGAGGACGAGCCCAAACGTCCGCGCTATTACGCGGGTGACGACGCCAACGCCTACTGGTACAGCGCGACCGACGTGTTCATCGCGGCGGCCTACAAGCGCCTGCCAGCCGAGCAGCGCAAGCGCTTTCATCCGTTTCTTTCCGGCTTCAACCCCAACGACAAGAATGCCGACGCGCATATCCGTCGCATGCTGGAACTGGATCCCGGCCTGTGGCAGGGCATCGGCGAGATCTTCACTCGCCATGACGATCTCACCGCGCTGATTCATGGCAGTGCGCCGCGTGCCAACAACGAGGCGCTGGCGCGGGTCTTCCATCTGGCTGCCGAATACGATCTGCCGGTGATGCTGCATTCGAACATCACCTCCAAGCGTGAGCGCGAGCCTATCTATCTGGAAGAAATCGAGGCGCCGCTGCGTAATCATCCGCATGTGCGTTTCATCTGGGCGCATGCCGGCACCAGTGCCGAGATTCATCGCCATCAGGAGAAGCTCGACTTTCTGCTCGATACGGTAGAACGCATGCTTGGCCAGTACCCGAATCTGTATATCGACCTGTCCTGGACCATGCTACGGCCCTATCTGCTGGACGCGAATGGCAAACCCGACGAGAAATGGATGCATCTGGTCAGCAGCTATCCGGAGCGCTTCATGCTCGGCTCCGACGTGGTTGGGCGCTTCGGTAACCTGGGCGAGTACATGAAGGGCTTCGATCCCTTCCTTGATGCGCTGCCCGAGGACGTCGCGCACAAGGTCGCGCGTGACAACTTCCTTTCCATTCTGCCGCGCCGCGTGCAGGCCGAGCTGGATCGTTAGCAGGGCTGTCATCAGGCTGTCACTCAGGCGTCATAGGCTCGCGCTCATCTCAACGAGGAGCGCACCATGCATTACACCCGAGTGGCCATGATGGCCGGTCTTTTCGCCTTTGCCGGCCTGGCTCAGGCCGAGGTTCGCGTAGAAGGGCCGGTGGAATATGGCATCTTCACCAGCCAGTATCAGGACTACCAGCCGGGCGAGCGCGTGCTGACCCGCAGCAACCAGGATATCGAACGCACCGAACAGATCCCCGCCAAGCTCGGCACCAAGTTCGGCATGCGCTACAGCCTGGCCGGCAAGCGCGAAGGCGATGCACCGCTGACATTGCTATACCTCACGCCCGGCGTGGTCACCCCGGATGGTCAGCGCCACGACAAGTTCGAGGTGCAGCAGAAGCTGGTGGTCGGTGCTCCGCAGGACGTGATGGCCTTCGAATTCACCGAACACCACGAGGTGGTGCCCGGTGAATGGCACTTCATCGTCTACCAGGGCGACCGCAAGCTGGCCGAACAGCGCTTCACCGTGCGCTGATCAGAGCAGGATGATCGCCCAGGTCAGGGCGATCATCAGCAGCGCGACCATCTGCGCCGCGCTGCCCATGTCCTTGGCCTGCTTGGACAGCGGGTGCAGGTTCAGCGAGATGCGGTCGACCACCGCCTCGATGGCGGAATTGAGCAGCTCCACCACCAGTGCCAGCAGCGGCACTATTACCAGTAACGCGCGTTCGGCGCGGCTGACATCGATCAGGCAGGCCAGCGGCAGCAGGAGCAGATTCAGCCAGACCAGCTGACGAAAGGCCGCTTCGCCCTGATAAGCCGCACGCAGCCCGGCCAGCGAGTAGCCGGTGGCATCGAGGATGCGCGCCAGGCCGCGGCGCCCCTTGAAGGACAGGGCGTCCAGATCGGAACTGTCGTTCATGGTTGCAGCCCACCCCAGGGATCGTTCAGGGCCTGCTGATAGGCCTGGCGCAGGTAACTCAGGTCGACGTCGGGCATGGCGCCACGATGTCGGTCCAGCTGGCGCAGGTCGCCCCGTGAGGCGCTGGCGACGCGCAAGCGTCGGCGGCTTTTTTCCAGATCCAGCAGGGCGATATCCACGTCGCCATCGCTACGGGCTTTGACGAACAGGTGCTTGGCATAGCAGCAGCCGTGTTGCCAGCCGCCCAGGTGCAGACGTGCAAGTGTTACCGCCAGGCGTCGCAGCATGACCTGATTGAGCTGCGCCACACGGGGCTCGCTGTACCACTGCTCCAGGCTGACGAACCCCGGCAACGCCTCGGTGACCAGTAGTGCCTGCCACTGCCCGGCCTGTTTGCGCGCTGAGCAGTAAACGATGTTCGGTGTGCGAATGCCGAGGCGGGCGAAGGCGCGATAGGCCTGTAGCTCACGCACAATGGTAGGCCTGCCCAAAGGGTGGCGTAGCGAGCGGTAGGTGTGCCCGCTCTGGCGTTTGCAGTAGAGCAGCGGCCTGCTGCTGTCCCAGTGTTGCAGCAGGCGTACACCGCTTTCGCCGCCGCGCCGCTGGTTGGCCGGCTCGACCCATTGACCAGGGCTGTGCCACCAGCGATCGAACTCGGTAGAGGGCAGGGCGGCCAGTGCTTGTTCGCTGAGAACCCCCATTTCAGACCACCTTGCGCAGCACATAGGTACGCCACATGGCGTAGCCGGGCAGGAAGTCCAGGTGGCCGAGTATGGCAAAGCCGGCCTGACGGAACTCATCCTCCAGCGTCTTGCGGGGAACGACGAAGCGGTTCTGGTTCTGCGTCGCACGGCCCTGAGCGGCGCGCCTGGCCTCCAGGCGCCGACGTTTCCAGGCCTTGTAATTGCCGTCGACCCACAGCGAGACGATCACCGTGTCGCGGCTGACGCGATGGAACTCGCGAAGGATGGCCAGACGGTGCTCGGCCGACTCGATGTGATGCAGCAGCCGAATGCAGAAAATGCAGTCCACTGCATTGGCACTCAGGTCGATAGCGAAGGCCGAGGTGCGAAAGCTGTTTACCCTCGCCACCACCTCGGGCACCTGCGCGGCACGCGCGGTGGCGAGCATATCGGCGGAGTTGTCGGCGGCGAAGATCACCCGGTTCGGCTGTTCGCAGAGCATTGGCCAGAAGCGGCCGGCGCCGCAGGGCAGGTCGAGTACCAGGTTCGGCTGATCGGCCAGCTGCAGCGCGCGGCGCGCCACCTGCACGTCGCGCCAGTGGGACAGGCGCCGAAACAGGCCGTCCTGGTGCTTGTGCAGGTATTGCTGGGCGTGCTCGAAATCGTACTTGCGGGAAAAATTCAGTTCGATGGGGCTTGGCTTGGGCATGACGAACGTCCCTTGATGGCTACGTTCGCCACCTTAGAGAGCCGCGCATCAAGGTCCCGTCAAAGGGACGTGAAAATTTCGTCAAGCGCCACTGTTGAGTGTCACGCGAAAGCGCGTATGGCCCGGCTCACTCTCCAGGCTGACCTGCCAGCCCTGTTTGGCGCAGATGCGCTTGACCAGCGACAGGCCAAGGCCGAGGCCCTCGCCGCGGGCCTGGGCGCCGCGTACGAACGGCTGGAATATCCGCTCGTGCTGCTCGGCAGGAATGCCGGCACCACTGTCCTCGATGCGAAAGGCGCCGGATTCGAGAATCAGACGCACCTCGCCGTGCTCGGTGTAGTGCAGGGCGTTGCGCAGCAGGTTGCTCATCACCGTGGCGAGAAAGGTGGCGTTGTACAGACCAGCGTCCTGGCCTTCCTCGATCACCCGGAAAGCCAGCCCCTTTTCCTTGATCAGGTCGCCCCAGCGGCTGGCTTGTTCATGGGCGATGGCGGCCAGGCTGCGGTCGCCAACGAATGCCGCTTCGTTGCTCTTGTCCCGCGCCAGCTGCAGGAAGGTCTGTACCAGCTCACGCATCTCTTCGCTGGCGCGGGCAATGCGTGCCACCTGTTCCTTCTCGCGCGGGCTCAATGGCGCCTCGGCGAGCAGCTCGCAGGAGGAGGCGATGACCATCAGCGGCGTGCGCAGCTCATGGCTGACATCGCTGGTGAACAGGCGCTCGCGTTCCAGGGACTGGCGCACCTGGCCCAAGGTACTGTCGAAGGCAGCGGCCAGCTGGCCGATCTCGTCATTGGGGTAGTCGGGGGCCAGGGGCGGCGCCAGCGGGTGCAGCTGGTCGCGGTGGCGTACCTGCTGGGCCAGGCGGCTGACAGGAGCCATGACCTTGCGTGCGGTGATCAGGCCCAGGCCCCAGGCCGCGACCACGGTGAGCAGAAAGCCAGCCAGGACCACACTGAAAAGAGCGCTCTCCCTGGCTTCGAACTCCTGTTGGTCCTCCACCAGGAGGTAGGTTTCGCCATTGATGTTCTCCACGTACACGTAGAACGCCTGTTCGCCGCTGACCACCTCGTTGAATCCTTCCGACAACCCCTGGTAGTCAGGCGGGATCGCGTAGTCCGGGTATGCCGAGGAAAAGAAACGGGTGCTGCTGTCGAGCCGTGGCGAGCGCCCCTGACGGATATCCTCGTTCAATGTTTCATGCAGCTCTCGGCTCAGCTCCTGCGATACCAGGTGTTCCTCGATGAAATGCACCACCGCGACGATGCTCAGGGAAAACAGCCCGCTGACCACCGTGGTCATCAGCACGAAGGCGATCAGGATGCGCCGCTCGAACGGCTGCTTAGAGAGCATCGGCGCTCTCCGCAAGGCGATAGCCGACGCCGTGAATGGTGTGTAGCAAAGGCGTGGGGAAGGGTTTGTCGAGCACCTGGCGCAACTGGTGAATGTGGCTGCGCAGGCTGTCGCTGTCCGGGCAGTCGTCGCCCCACAGCGCTTCTTCCAGCGCCTCACGGCGCACCACGGCCGGGCTGCGCTGCATGAGAATGGCCAGCAGCTTGAGGCCCAGCGGGTTGAGTTTGAGCGCTTGGCCGGCGCGGCTGACGTGCAGGGTGTCGAGGTCGTAGTTGAGGTCGGCGACCTGCAGCTGGCGTTTGCGGCTGCCGCGGCTGCGGCGCAGGATCGCCTCGATGCGCGCCACCAGTTCGGACAGGGCGAAGGGCTTGATCAGGTAATCGTCGGCACCGGCATTGAGTCCTTTCAGACGATCATCCAGGGCATCTCGCGCAGTGAGCATCAGGATCGGTACTTCGCTGCGCCCGTCCTCGCGCAGGCGCTTGCATACCTGATAGCCGTCGATGCCCGGCAGCATGATGTCCAGCACGATCAGGTCGTAATGACCGCTGCTGGCCAGGTGCAGGCCGCTCAGGCCGTCTTGCGCGCAGTCCACGGAAAAGCCCTTGAGCTGCAGGTAGTCGAGCACGTTGGCGAGAATGTCTCGGTTGTCTTCGATGACCAGAATGCGCATCGCGGTTTATTCCTGGGTTTGACGATTTTTTCACACGGCTTTGACGAGAGGCTCACGGTGCGCCTCGCAGACTGCGGCTCGTTCATCCTGGAAGGATCATACGATGCCACGGCTTCATTACGCGCAACTTCGTTATCTGTCGATCATTCTGCTGGCCTGGCTGGCAGTGTTTTTCCTCACCCGCAGCCTATTGCTGCTCGGGCACCTGGGCGATGCCGGCGTGACGCTGGCGGGGCTGCTTGGCCTGTATGGCGTCGGCCTTGTGTACGACCTCAGCTTCCTGGTGTACGCCGCGCTGCCGCTGGCCCTGTACCTGATGCTCTGTCCGGCCTGGTTATGGCGCCGTCGCTGGCATCAGCGCCTGCTGGTCGCCCTGGTGGCCGTCAGCCTGTTCGCGATGCTCTTCACCGCAGTGGCCGAGTGGCTGTTCTGGGACGAGTTCGGCGTGCGCTTCAACTTCATCGCCGTGGACTACCTCGTCTATTCCAAGGAGGTGGTGGATAACATTCTCGAGTCCTATCCGATCTATCCCTTGCTGGCCCTGCTGGCTGCCCTGGCCATAGGCCTGACGCTGGCGCTGCGACGGCCGCTGCGGGCCGCGCTGGAGGCACCGCGCCTGCCTGTGCTGCAGGCTGTCAGTACGCTGGTCATGCTGGCGTTGCTGGCAGGCCTGTGCAGTGGCCTGGTCGGGCAGGACGCGCCGCGTGGCCTGGGTGGCAACACGTACCAGCGGGAACTGGCCAGCAACGGTCCGTACCAGTTCTTCGCCGCATTCCGTAACAACGAACTGGATTATCAGCAGTTCTATGCCACCTTGCCTGATGTGCTGGTGGCTGCGCAGCTGCGCGCGGAGGTGGCCGAGCCCAATGCCCGTTTCATCGGCAGCGATCCGCAGGATATCCGCCGGCTGATCGACAACCCCGGCTCGCCGCGCAGGCTCAATGTGGTGCTGGTGACCATCGAGAGCCTGAGTGCCAAGTATCTGGGCAGTTTCGGCGACACCCGCGGGCTGACCCCGAACCTTGACGAGCTGCGCAAGCACGCCCTGATTTTCACCAACTTCTACGCCACCGGCACGCGCACCGACCGCGGCCTCGAAGCGCTGACCCTGTCGGTGCCGCCGACACCGGGGCGCTCCATCGTCAAGCGCATCGGCCGTGAGTCCGGTTACGCCAGCCTGGGCCAGCAACTGAGTGCTCAGGGCTACGACAGCGTCTTCGTCTACGGCGGCCGCGGCTATTTCGACAACATGAACGCCTTCTTCGGCGGCAACGGTTATCGCGTCGTCGACCAGAGCAGCGTCGACGAGGCCGAGATGAGCTTCCAGAACGCCTGGGGCATGGCCGACGAAGACCTCTATCGCCAGGCGATCAAGGTGGCCGACGCCGATCATGCCGCCGGCAAGCCGTTCCTCCTGCAACTGATGACCACCTCCAACCACCGTCCCTACACCTACCCGGACGGGCGCATCGACATTGCTTCCGGCGACGGCCGTGTAGGCGCGGTGAAGTACACCGATTACGCCATCGGCCAGTTCCTCGCCGAGGCGCGCAGCAAGCCCTGGTTCGATCAGACGCTGTTCGTCTTCGTCGCCGACCATACCGCCGGCAGTGCCGGGCGTGAGGATCTGCCGGTGGCCAACTACCACATCCCGTTATTCATCTACGCTCCTGGGTACGTCGAACCGGGCGAGTACAACGATGTGGCCAGCCAGATCGACGTGGCGCCGACGCTGCTCGGCCTGCTCAATCTGGATTACGTCTCCACCTTCTTCGGTCGCAACCTTCTCCGCGCGGATCATCCAGCAGGCCGCGCGCTGCTGGGCAACTACCAGCATCTTGGGCTGTTCGACGGCAAGGACCTGGCGATTCTCAGCCCGCGCCGGGGCATGCGCCGCCATGACGACGCCCTGGGGCTGAGCCATGAGTCGCGCAGCGATGGCGACGATCCGCTGCTGCGTCGCGACATCGCTTACTACCAGGGCGCCAGCCATGCCTTCAGTAAACACCTGATGGCCTGGCATCCAGATAGCCAATCCAGCCAGCAACTCAGTGAGCGCTAGGAGTGCAAATGTCGTCTCGTTATTTCGACTTTCGTCTGGCGCTCGGCATGCCGGTACTGCTCATGGCGCTGCTGCTGGCGTTCGACCCCGGCCCGGTGGATTTCGCCCTGGCGCGGCTGTTCTACGAACCCGGACAAGGTTTCATCGGGCGTAGCAGCTTCTGGCTCGAGGACATCCTGCATGACCGCGCCAAGCAGGCGCTGATCCTGCTCGGTGTGCTGGCCATCGCAGGCTTTGCGCTCAGCCTGCTGCCCACGCGACTACGCCCCTGGCGCCGGCAGCTTGGCTATCTGGTGCTGGCGCTGGGGCTGTCGACTTCGCTGGTCACCCCGCTGAAAACGCTCACCGGTATGCACTGCCCCTGGAGCCTGAGCGAGTTCGGCGGCCAGGAGCAATTCACGCCGCTGCTGGCCGAGCGCGCACCGACCGCCAATCCCGGCCGCTGCTGGCCGGGCGGCCATGCCTCGGCGGGGTTCTCGCTGCTGGCACTGTTCTTCGTCCTGCGTGACCGCAGGCCGCGGATGGCACGTATCGCTCTGGTGGTGGCGCTTGGGCTCGGCTCGCTGTTTTCCCTGGGGCGCATGCTGCAAGGGGCGCACTTTCTCTCGCACAACCTGTGGACGCTGCTGATCGATTGGACAATCTGCGCGCTGACCTACCGCTGGCTGCTCTATCGCGCACCTGTCGAACGGCCATCGCGCAACTCGCTTGAATGGGGAGAAACCTGCCGATGAACAGATTTTTACAGGGCCTGCGTCTGGCGTTGGCCGCGCTGGTGTTTTTTGGCGCGCTGCTGGCGCTGCCGTTGAGCATGGCCTGGGCCGCCACCACTGCGCCAGTAGCCGGGCAGAGCGCGCGTCCAGTCAACTGGGCGCAACCGCTGGACAGCCGCATCAACCTCTATCGCATGGCGCCTGACCTCTATCGCAGCGCCTTGCCAAGTGCCGGGGACTTGCCACAGCTGCAGGCCCTGGGCATCGCCACGGTTATCAACTTCTATCAGCGCGGCGATGAGCAATGGCTGAAGGATCCCAAGGTTGTCCAGGTGCATCTGCCGCTGCGCACCGACCGTATCGACGATGCCGACGTCATCGAAGTGCTGCGCAGCATTCGCCAGGCGCAAAGCCGTGGCCGCGTTCTGATTCACTGCAAGCACGGACAGAATCGTACGGGTCTCATTGCCGCCATGTACCGGGTGATCTACCAGAACTGGAGCAAGGAGCAGGCACTGGCGGAAATGCGCGGCGGTGGCTTTGGTGGCCAGGAGCGCATGGACGACGCCGAGCGTTACCTGCGCGATGCCGATATTCCGGCGCTGCGTTTGGCACTGGCCAGCGGTGCATGCAGCACAAGCCCGTGGGCACTGTGTGCATTCAGGCAGCGCTTGCTGGGCATGATCGAGGGCGCGTGATCCGATGTAACTTCCGCGCCTGTTGCTAGGCAGCCTCGTTTCTCTGGCTGCGGGTGGCTGTCAAAGCCTGCGTGAGCAGTTGCCGGCAGCCAACTGCCCGCCGACCTTCGACGATGGTTTCGAAGCCGGCTGCAGCAGCGGTCGTTCGGCGGCGGGGCCACTCGGACATTTCGGCAAGGATACATCGCGCTACCAGCACGAGCCTCTGTATGCGCAGGGGTGGGATGGTGGCTTTCAGCAATGCGAACGTGTCCCGCGCATCTATGGTTGGAAAGAGTACGGAGATGAGCAGTGGCGCGATCAAGAGTGGTGCCAGCATATCCACCAGGCGACGGCCAGAACGCTGCGTCGTTGGAAATTTCTTCTTTTCGTTATCAAGAGCCTGTGAATAGCGTCGATAAGAAAGCAGGGATTAGCGCAATCTCCTAAGGTCCTATGCCAGGTACGGCAATGGACGTCTTGATTTATGCGCGCAACGGGAGTTTCACGAAATGTCACTGCGTAGTCTTTCTATCGCCCCTCGGGCGGCACTCGGGTTCGGATTGGTTGCTCTGCTGGTTGTACTGCTTGGAGTTTTTTCATTGACGCAAATGGGCGAAATGGAAGAGCGCTCCGATGAAATCAACGAAAACTGGTTACCGAGCGTGCTAGCCATCGGCGATGTGTCCAAGGACATTTTGCGTTTGCGTGCCATTAGCCTGCGGCTGATGCTTAACCGCGATCCAGCTCAGGTGCAAAGTAATCTGCGCCTGGCGGAGGAGCTGCGCGCATCCCTCGCAAAGAATCAGGGCACATATGAGCAGCTGATTTCCAGCGCTGAGGAGCGTGGCATTTACGAGGAATTCAAGCGTGCCGAATCGGCTTACCTGCAAGAGCAGAGCCGAATAGTGGAGTCGGTGCGCCAGGGTAATTTCGATGCGGCTATCGAAGTTGCAGGCGGCTCGCTCAATCAACATGCTGATGCGATGTTGCAGGGCCTTGGCAAACTGACCGAGCTCAATCGTGTGGGCGCTGTGGCTGCGGGAGAGGCGGTCAATGATGTGACGGAATCTGCACGTATCTGGGTCATCGCCATGATTATCCTGGCGACCTTGGTTACCGTGGCGTTGGCGCTGCTACTGACGCGCAGCATCGTTAAGCCGTTGAGCGAGGCCGTGCGAGTGGCTGAGGTGGTGGCGTCAGGCGATTTGACCCAGACGATTCATGTCGAGGGTGCAGACGAGCCGGCGCGCCTGTTGGCCGCGTTGAAAACCATGCAGCAGAGCCTGCGTTCGACTATTCAGAGCATCGCCGATTCGTCCAATCAGTTGGCCTCGGCGTCCGAGGAGCTTCATGCAGTGACCGAGGACTCGACGCGCGGTCTGCACCAGCAGAACACCGAGATCGAGCAGGCGGCTACTGCCGTGAACGAGATGACCGCAGCGGTTGAGGAAGTGGCACGCAATGCGGTGAGCACCTCCGAAGCCTCGCGCGAGTCCAATGCCACCGCGCAGCAGGGCCGTGAGCAGGTCCGTGAGACCGTGGAGTCCATCGGCCAGCTGGCGGCCGATGTCACCAGTACCTCGCAGGAGGTCGAGCAGCTGGCGCAGCGCGTGCACGAGATCAGCAAGGTGCTCGATGTGATCCGTTCGATTGCTGAACAGACCAACCTGCTGGCGCTCAACGCTGCCATCGAGGCGGCGCGTGCCGGTGATGCGGGGCGCGGGTTTGCGGTGGTGGCGGACGAGGTGCGTGCGCTGGCGCACCGCACGCAGCAGTCGACTCAGGAAATCGAGCAGATGATCGGCGGCATCCAGAGCGGTACCGACCGTGCTGTCACTGCCATGCAAAGCAGCAATGGCCGCGCCCGATCCACGCTGGAAGTGGCCCAGGCCGCAGGCGTCGCTCTGGAACACATCACCCAGGCGATCTCCTCGATCAACGAGCGCAATCTGGTGATCGCCAGCGCGTCGGAAGAGCAGGCTCAGGTGGCAAGGGAGGTCGATCGCAACCTGGTCAACATTCGCGATCTGTCGCTACAGAGTTCGGCGGGCGCCAACCAGACCAGTGCTGCCAGCCAGGAGTTGTCGCGTCTGGCGATCGATCTGAACAACCTGGTCGCGCGCTTCAAGGTCTGAGGCGGGGCATAAATGAAAACGGCGCCTGGAGGCGCCGTTTCTTTACCGCAGCAGCAAAATTACTTGCCGGCCCAGCGTTTGAGCACGAGGGTGGCGTTGGTGCCGCCGAAGCCGAAGCTGTTGCTCATCACGGTGTCGAGCTTGGCGTTCTCGACGGTGGTCAGCTGGATCGGCATGTCGGCCACTTCCGGGTCGAGCTCGTCGATGTTGGCCGAGCCGGCGATGAAGTTGCCTTGCATCATCAGCATGCAGTAGATCGCTTCCTGCACACCGGCAGCGCCGAGGCTATGACCGGACAGGCTCTTGGTCGAGCTGATGGCCGGGGCCTTGTCGCCGAACACTTCGCGGATGCCGCGGATTTCGGCGACGTCGCCGACCGGGGTGGAGGTGCCGTGGGTGTTCAGGTAATCGATCGGGGTGTCGACGGTGGCCAGCGCCTGCTGCATGCAGCGGATGGCGCCTTCGCCGCTCGGGGCGACCATGTCGTAGCCGTCGCTCGTGGCGCCGTAGCCGACGATTTCCGCGTAGATCTTGGCGCCGCGGGCCAGGGCATGTTCCAGCTCCTCGACCACGACCATGCCGCCGCCACCGGCGATGACGAAACCGTCACGCTTGGCGTCGTAGGCGCGCGAGGCCTTCTCCGGGGTTTCGTTGTACTGGGTGGAAAGGGCACCCATGGCGTCGAACAGGCAGCTCTGGCTCCAGTGTTCCTCTTCACCGCCACCGGCGAAGACCACGTCCTGCTTGCCCAGCTGGATCTGCTCCATGGCCTGGCCGATGCAGTGTGCGCTGGTGGCACAGGCCGAGGAGATGGAGAAGTTCACGCCCTTGATCTTGAACGGGGTGGCCAGGCACGCCGATACGGTGCTGCCCATGGTGCGGGTCACGCGGTACGGGCCGACGCGCTTGACGCCTTTCTCGCGCAGGGTGTCGATGGCTTCCATCTGGTTGACGGTGGAAGCACCACCGGAACCGGCGATCAGGCCGGTGCGCGGGTTGGAGATCTGCTCTTCGCTGAGGCCGGAATCCTTGATCGCCTGCTCCATAGCCAGGTAGGCGTAAGCCGCAGCGTCACCCATGAAACGGAACAGCTTGCGGTCGATCAGCTCTTCCAGGTTCAGGTTGACCGAACCGGAAACATGGCTGCGCAGCCCCATTTCAGCGTAGGACGGGTTGAAACGGATGCCGGATTTGCCCGCGCGGAGGCTGTCGGCAACGGCTTCTTTGTCATTGCCCAGGCAGGAAACGATGCCCAGACCGGTAATCACGACACGACGCATGTGCAAGTCCTTCAGAAACTGTCGGTAGAGGTGAACAGGCCAACGCGCAGGCCTTCGGCACTGTAGATCTCGCGGCCATCGACGCTGACGCTGCCATCGGCGATGCCGAGGATCAGCGAGCGATTGATGGTGCGCTTGATATGGATGTTGTAGGTGACCTTCTTGGCGGTCGGCAGGACCTGACCGAAGAATTTCACCTCGCCGCTACCCAGGGCGCGACCGCGGCCCGGGTTGCCCTGCCAGCCGAGATAGAAGCCGACCAGCTGCCACATGGCGTCAAGGCCGAGGCAGCCTGGCATGACCGGGTCGCCTTCGAAGTGGCAGCCGAAGAACCACAGGTCCGGGTTGATGTCGAGCTCAGCGACAATTTCGCCTTTGCCGTGCTTGCCGCCGGTTTCGCTGATATGAACGATGCGATCGATCATCAGCATGTTCGGGGCGGGCAGTTGCGCGTTCCCGGGGCCGAACAGTTCGCCGCGACCGCAGGCGAGCAGATCTTCCCGAGAGTAGGCGTTTTGTTTTGTCATGCGAGCTCCTCAATTGTCCCCATGCTTCTAAGGCTGGGCGAATCGTCCTGGCCGGCGCGCCTGAAAAATAGGGGGCGACTGCCGGCAGCCTAGTCATAGACTGTTGCGTTGTGGTGAAAGTCACAGCGCAGTGAGTACAGTTGTACTCTGCTGTACTGGCATTGTCACAGGCACAGCAGTTTCCCCTTGTAACGCCGGCTTGTCACGGGTGCCACTCGCCTATGGTCGGGCTGGCAGCCAACGCAGCAAAATGCGTTGCAGATCTGCTCTTTTGAACGGTTTTGCCAGGTAATCGTTCATTCCCGCTTGCAGGCAGGCTTCGCGGTCGCCCTGCAGGGCGTTGGCGGTCAGGGCGATGATAGGTACCTGTCGCCCCCGCTCGAGCTGGCGGATCTGCCGCGTCGCTTCATAGCCGTCCATCAGCGGTAGACGGCAGTCCATGAGGATGGCAGCGTAATCCTGCTGGCTGCAGCTGTGCACGGCCTGCTGGCCATCGCCGACCAGGCTGACCTGATAACCGAGGCTGCGCAACATGGCCTCGATCACCGTCTGGTTCACCGGGTTGTCCTCCACTAGCAGTACCGGCTGGCCATCGCCGCCGCCCAGAGCCGGGCTGTCGCTGTTTTGCGCCTGTTCGCTGTAAGGGCGAAATGGCAGGGGGATTTCCAGGGTGAAGACCGAGCCCGCGCCCAGCTGGCTTTCCGCACGCAAGGTACCGCCCATGCGTTCGGCCAGGGTGCGGGCGATCGGCAAGCCGAGACCGGTACCGCCGTAGCGCCTGGATATGGAAGTGTCCGCCTGCTGGAAGGCATCGAACATATGCTCCAGGCGTTCGGCGTCGATGCCGATGCCGCTGTCGCGTACGGCGCAGGTGAACCACAGAACCTGATCGTCCAGCGGTTGCCAGTGGGTTTCCACGCGAATATGACCTTCTTCGGTGAACTTCAGCGCATTGCCGATCAGGTTCACCAGAATCTGCCGGATGCGTGTGGGGTCGCCGCGCACCTCCAGTTGCTCCAGCCCCGGCTGGGCATCCATCAGCAGCTGCAGGCCCCGCTGGTGGGCACTGTGCTGGAAGACCTGAATCGAACCCTGCAACAGCTCCGGCAGATTGAAGGGAATGGCTTCCAGTTCCAGCGCCCCGCGTTCGATGCGCGAGAAATCGAGAATGTCGTTGATCACCTTGAGCAGATGCTCGGTGGACTCGGTTGCCAGCGCTGCGTATTCGCTCTGCTCGTCGTTCAGGCTGGTGGTTTCCAGCAATTGCAGCATGCCCAGCACGCCGTTCATGGGGGTGCGCAGCTCATGGCTCATCATGGCCAGGAAGTCCGACTTGGCGCGATTGGCCTGCTCCGACTCCTCGCGGGCCTGGATCAGCTCGGCCATCGCCCGCTGCTGTTGCTGGCCGCTTTGCTCGAGTGCGCAGGCCAGGTTGTTGATATGCCTGGCCAGGTCGGTCAGCTCGTCGTTGCCACGCTCGACCAATGACGGGCGATAGTCGCCGCTCTGGATACGTTCCAGCGCCTGCCCCATGGCGCTGAGCGGTTGTGCCAGGCGCCTGGCCAGACGACGGGCCAGCAGGAAGGTCAGCAGCAGAGCGAACAGCGAGAGAACCCCGGCCTTGAGCAGAATTTCCTGTTGGCGGGTATTGAAGGTGTCGTTGGACATGCCGACCACGACCCGTCCCAGATAACCGTCGCCGATCGCCTTGCCCAGAGGAGGCAAGGTCGGCCCGCGGCCTGGCGGCCCTTGCAGATGAATCGGCGCCTGGAATACCTCTACCTGCGGTGTGCTGAGGCCTTGCTCCTTGGGGCGTTCGACGTAGACCAGAATATTGTCGTCACGGTCGCGAACCTCGGCAAAGCGCACGTCGGCAGTGCTCAGGGTCGCGCGCAACAGGCTTTCCAGAGTGTCCAGGTTGCCATTGAGCACGCCGTACTGAGTGGCTGGCGCGAGTTGGTTGGCGATCAGTTGACCGGTGTGACCCTGCTCCTGACGCAGGTCCTGCAGGCGGGTAAAGGTAAGAAAACCGGTCAACAGCAGCGTCAGCAGCAGTGCCGGTCCGACGCTGATCAGCTGGGTACGGGTATGAATGTTCCAGCCACGGCGCTGGCCAGTGGTTGTACCGTCCCTGGTGGCCTGCGGCTCTGCTGCCTGCTGGCGAGAGGGGCAGGGCGGGGGCAAGGGGCTGCCTGTTGGCACGAGTCGTCCTTGGCAATTAACGTCGATCCGGCATGTTAACCGACCCGTCGAGCTTTGCCAGTGCCAGGCGCGCGCACTCTGCGGTAATTCTCGTTTATGCCCCTTAACGGGCAGCCGCCTCTGAACTTTTGCCCTGACCGGGCACTCTCGGCTCCGTATAATGCCCGCAGACCGCCATCATGCATGGCCTCATTCGGAAGACCTATGACACAGCTCCAACCCATTGCCGTCCTCGGAGGCGGCAGCTTCGGCACCGCTCTGGCCAACTTGCTGGCAGAGAACGGCCAGCGCGTCCTGCAATGGATGCGCGATCCCGAACAGGCCGAGCAGATGCGTCAGAGCGGCGAAAACCCGCGCTATCTGAAGGGTGTCAAGCTGCACCGCGGTATCGAGCCGACCAGTGACCTTGGCGCTGCACTGCAGCAAGCCGAGCTGGTGCTGGTGGCATTGCCCTCCAGCGCCCTGCGCGAAGCGCTGCAACCCGTGGCGGGGCAGCTGGCGGGCAAGATGCTGATCAGCACGACCAAGGGCATCGAAGCCAAAACCTTCAAACTGATGAGTCAGATCCTCGAAGAGATCGCCCCCCACGCGCGCATTGGCGTGCTGTCCGGGCCGAATCTGGCCAAGGAAGTGGCTGACCACGCGCTGACCGCGACGGTCATCGCCAGTGAGGACGAAGAACTCTGTCTGCGCGTGCAGCAGGCGCTGCACGGCCGAACCTTCCGCGTCTACGCCAGTGCCGACCGTTTCGGCGTCGAACTCGGCGGTGCGCTGAAGAACGTCTACGCCATCATGTCCGGTATGGCGGCCGCGCTGGGCATGGGCGAAAACACCAAGAGCATGCTGATCACCCGCGCCCTAGCGGAAATGACCCGTTTCGCGGTCAAGCTCGGCGCCAATCCGATGACCTTTCTCGGCCTGGCTGGCGTCGGCGATCTGATCGTCACCTGTTCCTCTCCGAAGAGCCGCAACTACCAGGTCGGTTTCGCCCTGGGCGAGGGGCTCAGCCTGGACGAGGCGGTGCAGCGACTCGGCGAAGTCGCCGAGGGGGTCAATACGCTCAAGGTGCTCAAGGCTCGTGCCGAAGAGCTCGAGGTATACATGCCGCTGGTCGCCGGCCTGCATGCCATCCTTTTCGAGGGGCGTACGCTGGCTCAGGTCATCGAACTGCTGATGCGTGGCGAGCCCAAGACCGACGTCGATTTCATCCCTACCGCAGGTTTCTGAACGCTGCGGCCAATCAAGGAGAGTGACTCATGAGCGATGAAAAGCAGGAATTGGAGCGCGAATCGATTCTGCTGCGCGTTCTGTGGATGGTGATTTTCCTCATCGTCTGGCAACTCGCCGAGTTGCTGCTCGGTGCCGTGGTTTTGCTGCAGCTGGGCTATCGCCTGTTCTACGGTGCGCCGAATGCCGGGTTGCTGAGTTTTGGCGACAGCCTTAGCCAGTACCTGGCACAGATCGGCCGTTTCGGCACCTTCAATACCGATCAAAAGCCCTGGCCATTCGCCGACTGGCCGACGCCACGGGCGCCTGAGGGTGAAACCGCGCACAGCATTCCGCCGGCGCCGCATCCGGTTCGCGACGAGGAACCCAAGCTGTGAGGCTATGGCTATTGCGCCATGGCGAGGCCGCGCCGCAGGCCGCCAGCGATGCCGCCCGCGAGCTTACCGCCAATGGTCGCAAGGAAGTTCAGCAGGCTGCAGCGCAGCTTGCCGGACGCCCCCTGACCGCCATCGTCGCCAGCCCTTACGTGCGTGCTCAGCAGACGGCAGAGCTGGTGCGCAGCGCGCTTGGGTTCGCCGGCAAGATCAATACCGTACCCTGGCTGACGCCGGACAGTGATCCGCGTGACGTCCTGAAATTTCTCGATGAACGAGAAGGTGCCGAGACGCTGCTGGTCAGCCACCAGCCGCTGATCGGCGCGCTGGGCGGCTTGCTGGTGCACGGGCATCGACAGGACCCGCTGCCCATGCGCACCGCCAGCCTGGCAGAGCTGGAGGGCGACATCCCGGCAGCAGGGCTGATGGAGTTGCTGGCGCTGATTCATCCGCGTTGAGCGGGCCGCGCTGTGGCGCCGTGGGCGTTTCGGCTTTGTACAAGCGCCGGCCGGGAGTGTTTCCGGGCGAGAAACATTTCTTAACTTGCGCCTCTTTTGTCTGCGTGGAATAGTCGACCAAGCAAGTGCTTGGTCGATTCCTACAAAAACAACAAGGAGGAAGCCCTGTGGCTGATGCAATCCGTTTGCCGCTCGAGCTGTTCTACGAACGTGAAGCAAGGCACCCGAACAAACGCTACATGGTGCAGCCGCTGGGAGGCGGCCAGCTGCTGGAACTGAGCTGGGCCGATGTGGGCGAGCAGGCACGACGTGCGGCCAACTGGCTGCGCAGCCGCGAACTGCCGCCCGGCAGTCGCATCGCCATCATTTCCAAGAACTGCGCGCACTGGATCGTTGCCGATCTGGCAATCTGGATGGCCGGCTACGTCTCGGTACCGCTCTATCCCAACCTCACCGCCGACTCCATGCACCAGGTGCTGGAGCATTCCGAGGCCGCGCTTGTTTTCATCGGCAAACTCGATGACTGGGCCTCGATGGCGCCTGGTCTGCCGCAGGGCATGCCGACTGTCAGCCTGCCACTGCATGCGCATGGCGTTTTCGATTACAGCTGGGATGACCTGCAGCGCTGCGCGCCGATTCAGGATGATCCCAAGCCGGCGGCCAACCAGCTGGCCACCATCATCTACACCTCCGGTACCACCGGCACGCCCAAGGGCGTGATGCACAATTTCTCCAACTTCGGTTTTGCCGCCAGCAACGCCATCAAGCTGTTCGGTGTGGGCGAAGACGACCGGCTCATTTCCTACCTGCCGTTGTGCCACGTGGCCGAACGCATGTTCGTCGAGCTGGCCTCGCTCTACGCCGGGCAGACGATTTTCTTTGCCGAGAGCCTGGAGACCTTCCTCGAAGACCTCAAGCGCGCACGGCCGACCGTGATGTTCGGGGTGCCACGCATCTGGACCAAGTTCCAGATGGGCGTGTACAGCAAGATGCCGGCGCAGAAGCTGGACCGCTTGTTGCGGCTGCCGATCATCGGTCGTTTCATCGGCCGCAAGGTGCTCGCCGGGCTGGGTCTGGACGCCATCCGCTACGCGCTGTCCGGCGCCGCACCGGTGCCCGAGGCGTTGCTCAACTGGTATCGCCGATTGGGCATGGAGATCCAGGAAGTCTATGGCATGACCGAGAACTGCGGTTATTCCCATGTCTGCCTGCCAGGCAGGTTCAAGCAGGGCTGGATCGGCCAGAACAACCCAGGGGTGGAGGTGCGCATCGCCGAGGACGGCGAAGTCCAGGTGCGCAGTGGCGCAACCATGCAGGGCTACTACAAGGATCCGATCAAGACCGCCGAGGCACTGACGGATGACGGCTTTCTGCGTACCGGTGACAAGGGTGAACAGGATGCCGACGGCAACCTGCGCCTGACCGGGCGCATCAAGGAGATCTTCAAGACCAGCAAGGGCAAATACGTGGCACCTGCCCCCATCGAAAATCGCCTCGGTGAGCATTCGCGCATCGAGCAGGTTTGTGTGGTCGGCGACGGTTTGCCGCAACCCATCGCGCTCTGCGTGCTGTCCGATGTCGGGCGCCAGGAGGCGGCCAACGACAGTCGCGATGATCTGGAGAGCAGCCTCAAGGCGTTGCTTGCCGAGGTCAATGGCCGCCTCGACCAGCATGAGCGGCTGCAGGGACTGGTGCTGGTCAAGGAAGTTTGGGCCGTCGAGAACGGTTTCCTCACGCCGACGCTGAAAATAAAGCGTGCGGTGATCGAAGGCACCTACGGCGAGCGATTTGCCGAGTGGCAGCAGCGCAGTGAAGCGGTGCTCTGGCACGACTGAGTATCGCCGGGCCGGCGTCGCCGGCCCTGTCTCTCTACCGCTCAAGGAAAAGGTCCATGGCTCTCTGGCAACGAACCCCCGATCTCGCGGCGCTCAACGCCACGCTCAACAACAGCATCGGCGAGGTGCTGGACATCCGTTTCGAAGCCTTCGACGACGAATCGCTCAGTGCCAGCATGGTGATCGACTCGCGCACTCATCAGCCTTACGGTCTGCTGCACGGCGGCGCCTCGGTGGTTTTGGCGGAAACCCTCGGCTCCACCGCCAGCTACCTGTGCATCGACAGCAGTCGCTTTTATTGCGTCGGTCTGGAGGTCAATGCCAACCATCTGCGCGGTTTGCGCAGCGGGCGCGTGCATGCCGTGGCGCGGCCGGTGCATCTGGGACGTACCACGCACGTCTGGGATATTCGGCTCAGCGGCGACGACGGCAAGCCCAGCTGCATTTCACGGCTGACCATGGCCATAGTGCCCTTGGGCGAGCAACCGCCGAAGCTTTGAGAGCAAAGGCTGCTGCGCGCCGGCCATACTGCGTTGAAACTAGCCTCAAATGCTCATTTACACTTGTAAACTGCGCTTTTCCGCCTGGTTCGCCTTGCCTGGCGCTAGCTCGCTAGCCTTTGACCAGGCTATATGATCTGCAATTTCATCCAAGATTTGCCTGCTGCATGGCGCTACAGTACGCGCCATGGACCAGATCACTCACATCCAGAGCAGCTTGCCCGGCGTTCGCCTGATCGACGCGCAATACAGCCGCTTCGCCTTTCCCCGGCACTTTCACCTGGAGTACCACGTCGGCCTGCTGATTCAGGGGCAGCATCGCTACGCCTATGGCGGTGAGCGTCGGCATGTCGGGGCAGGGGATGTGCTGCTGATGGCGCCGGAAGGGATTCATGACGGCGCCTGTCTGGACGGCGAGAGTTACCGCATTCGGGTGCTGGCCTTCGACCCGTTCTGGCTGGATGAAGCCAGTCGAACCCTGAGCGATGGCCGCCAGGGGGCGCCGAGGCTGACCACCAGCAGCTTGCGCCATCCTCTGCTGTCGCAGCACCTGCAGCATTTTCATGCAGCGATGCTGGGAGGGTCGCAGCTGGCTCAGGAAGAGGCGCTCTGGCAGGCGCTGGCCCGTCTGCTGGAAATGGGCTCGACCTTGCGCGTCAGCGAGCCGCATCGCGTTTTCGATCAGCGCACCTGGCAGCGGCTGCGCGACTGGCTGGAAAGTCGCCTGGACCATCCGCCCTCGCTGGAGGAGATCGCTGCGTTCTGCGCCATGAGCCCGTGGCAGGCGCTGCGGCGTTTTCGCCAGCACACCGGCCTGCCGCCGCATCAATGGCTGACCCAGCTGCGCCTGCAGCGGGCATTGCCGCTGGTGCTGGCAGGACAGCCCCTGAGCGAGATCGCGCTGCGCCTGGGCTTCTATGACCAGGCGCACTTCTCGCGGTTATTCCGCCGCACCTACGGCCTGCCGCCGGCGCGACTGCGCCAGGGCTGATTCAGCCGCACCTTCCATCCTTCAATTTCCTGGAGATCGTCATGCAGGAGACGTCCGTCTTGCTGTCGCTGGCTGCCGTGTTCGCGGTGGCCCTTGTGAGTCCCGGCCCCGATGTGGCGCTGGTGGTACGTACTTCCCTGCATCAGGGCCAGCGTGCGGGTCTGCTCAGCGCATTAGGCCTGGCCTGCGGCATTCTCCTGCATGGCACGCTGGTGCTCAGCGGCGTGGCCTTGCTACTTAGCCGCACCGAGTGGCTGTTCGACCTGGTGCAGGTTGGCGGTGCACTCTATCTGGGTTGGCTGGGCATTGGCGCGGTGCGTGCCTGGTGGCGTGGCAGTGCCAGCCCCAGGCCTCTGGATGGCGAACTGACGCCTTCGCTGTTCGGCCCATGGCTACGCGGTGTATTGACCAATCTGGGCAACCCCAAGGCACTGGTGTTCTTCCTGGCGCTGCTTAGCAGCCTGGTGCCGGCCGACATGTCGCTGCCCGGCAAGGTCGCCTGTGCGGCGCTGTTGTTCGGCCTCAGTCTGTTCTGGTTCGGCCTGCTCGGCATGACCCTGAGCCGCCCGCTGATGCGTCAGCGGCTGCTGCAGGTGGCGCCGACCATCGACTTCGTCTGCGGCCTGGTGTTCCTGCTGGTAGCCGTGAGCATCGTCGGCAGGCTCGTGTTATAGCGCTGACCGTTGCGCCGCCATCAATGGCAGTTACGGTCATTGCCGCATGCCGGCGGCTGCCGGAGAATCTCGGGATATTGGTCTTTCGAGTTTGATGCATGCCGCAGCCGATCTTCTTCGCCCATGCCAACGGCTTTCCGTCCGCCACCTACGGCAAGCTGTTCGCTGCGCTGGCACCGGATTTTCAGGTGCAGCACCTCGAGCAGCATGGCCACGACCCGCGTTTTCCGGTGAATGATAACTGGTCGAATCTGGTCGATGAGCTGATTCATCATCTCGAGGGTGGTGACGAGCCTGTCTGGGGCGTCGGTCATTCGCTCGGCGGTGTGTTGCACTATCACGCAGCCTTGCTCCGCCCCGAGCTGTACCGCGGCGTGGTGATGCTCGATTCACCCGTGCTGACCCTGGCCGACCGTATGGTGATCCGTGCCGCCAAGCGCTTCGGCTTCATCGATCGCATTACCCCGGCCGGGCGTACGCTGGGGCGCCGTGAAGCGTTTACCGACCTGCTCGAAGCGCGTGATTATTTTGCCGGCAAGAGCCTGTTCCGGCGTTTCGATCCCGAATGTCTGGATGCTTATGTCAGCCACGGTCTGCAGGCGGGAGCGCAGGGTTTGCGTTTGAAGTTCGATCCTGCCACCGAAATCAGCATCTATCGCAGTGTGCCGCACACCGCGCCGGGCCGGCCGCAGCAGCTTGCCGTACCGCTGGCCATGGTACGGGGGCGCCACAGCCGCGTCGTACTGCCGCATCATGCGCGTCTGCTCAAGCGCATGCCGCGAGCCGAATACCATCATCTACCGGGTGGTCACATGTTTCCGCTGGAGCGCCCGCAGCCCACCGCCGAGCTGCTGCGTCAGCTATTCAGCCGTTGGGGCACCAATAAGGAGCAAAGCGCATGAACGCAGGTTTCGAGGAAGTTCGTCTGAGCTTGCCGCATATCGAACTGGCGGCGCATCTCTACGGGCCGGAGGAGGGTTTGCCGGTGCTGGCCCTGCACGGTTGGCTGGATAACGCAGCGAGTTTCGCGCGCCTGGCGCCCAAGCTGGAGGGGCTGCGTATCGTCGCGCTGGATTTTGCCGGCCATGGCCACTCCGATCACCGTTCGGCCGGCGCCGGCTATGCGCTATGGGACTACGCCTTCGATGTGCTGCAGGTCGCCGAGCAGTTTGGCTGGCAGCGATTTTCCATCCTCGGTCATTCCATGGGCGCGATCACTGCGGTGTTGCTGGCCGGCGCGATGCCCGAGCGGATCGCGCGCCTGGCGCTGATCGACGGCCTGGTGCCCTATACCGGTGAAGCCGAGCAGGCACCAGCCAAACTCGGTGAGGCATTGCGCGCCAGGCAGTCGCTCAGTGACAAGCGCAAGCCGGTGTATGCCGAGATGGCGCGCGCCGTCGAGGCGCGGATGAAAGGTGTCGGTGCCGTCAGCCGTGAGGCGGCCGAGCTGTTGGCCCAGCGTGGCCTGATGCCGGTGCCGGGCGGTTACACCTGGCGTACCGACAGTCGCCTGACGCTGCCGTCGCCGCTGCGTCTGAGCTGGGCGCATGCCAAGGCGTTCGTGCATGCGCTGCAGTGCCCGGTCAGTCTGGTGGTGGCCGAGCAGGGCATGATGGGGGCGCAGCCTGCAGTGCAGGCGCTGCTGCAGGGTCTGCCGTTCGAGATGCATCGTCTGCCGGGTGGCCATCATCTGCACCTGGATGACGACGCGGGCGCGCAACGTGTAGCGGATTGTTTCAATCCATTCCTGCGCATTCCTTGACTTGCCTGCGGCCCTGGGGAAAGGTGTGGCGGTCTGCCATGGAGGATCGCATGATCGACCCGTTCAACCACGCCACCCACTGCTTCGCAATCTCGCCTGCACAAGGATCTTCTCGATGACGGTGCGCGTGAAGCTGTTGTGCGCAGCGCTGGCCACCTTCTGCAGCGGTACCGTACTGGCGGCCGACTTACCTGGTAGCCGTGATCTTGAAGTGCTGCCGCGTTTCCCTGCCAGCCAGATCGTTGCGTTCAAGCAGGCGTCCGACGTCGAGCGTATTTATCCGCAGGGTTCGGTTCGCCGCATCAGCGGGCGCTTGCGCTACGAGCGGGAGATTCTCGTGCAGGGCCAGCACAGCGCAGTGACCTATGAATTACCGCGCACCCACAGCGCCGATCAGGTATTCACCGCGGCGCGGGAAACGCTGTTGGAACAGGGAGCCGAACTGCTCTACTGGTGCCATGGGCGCGAGTGCGGTGCGAGCAACCTATGGGCCAATGCGGTGTTCGGCAATGCCACGTTGTATGGCTCCGATGATCAGCAAGCCTATGCGCTGTTGCGCCTGGCCGAACCGAATCATGAAAGCCTGCTGGCGCTCTACAGCATTACCCGCGGCAACCGCCGTGCCTACCTGCACGTCGAGCAGCTGGACGCCGAAGCGCCTCTGGGGGGCTTGCTGCCGACCCCTGCGACCCTGCTGCGTCAGCTGCGCACCGATGGCCAGTTGAAGCTGCCCGATGATGCCAAGGCCGACAGCGCCTGGGTGGAGGTGCTGGCACGCAGCCTGAACCTCGACAGCACCCTGCGCGTAACCCTGGCCGGCAGCCAGGCCGAAGCCTGGCGTGAGGCGCTGATCGAGCAGCGCGTGCGCGAAGCGCGCCTGGAGTTGGGTGAGGGTGCCGAGGAGGCACTGAGCGTGCGTCTGTTGCGTTAAGCTAGCATCCGCAATTGCCCGTAGCAGAGCGCCCGCAAGGGCGCTCTGTCGTTTCGTCGAAGGGAGTTTCGCTCGATGGCCACCAATGATCGTCTGCTGGTACAGATTCTCCTGCTCGGCTTGCTGGCAGCCAGCCTCTGGGTGCTGGCGCCATTCTGGTCGGCGCTGTTCTGGGCTGCCGTGCTGGCCTTCGCCAGCTGGCCGCTGATGCGCCTGCTGACGCATTTACTCAATGGTCGCCTGTCGCTGGCGGCGGGCATCCTGACCGGCGTCTGGGTGGTCATGGTGGCGGTGCCGCTGGTGTGGCTGGGTTTCAACCTGGCCGATCACATCAAGGACGCCAATGCCCTGATCAGAGACCTGCAGGTGGAAGGCCTGCCGCCACCGCCCAGCTGGTTGGCCAGCATTCCGCTGATTGGCGATCGCCTGGTGGAGCTGTGGCGCACCATCGACCAGCAGGGCGCGGCCTTCTTCGATACCCTGCGTCCCTATCTGGGGCAGGTTGGCAACTGGCTGGTGGCGCGCAGCGCGAAGATCGGTGCGGGCATGGTCGAGCTGGCCCTGAGCCTGGTGCTGGTGTTCTTCTTCTACCGTGACGGACCGCGCCTGGCGGTGTTCGTGCACAGCCTGCTGGAACGGCTGATCGGCGAGCGTGCCGATCATTATCTGGAACTGGTCGCCGGCACCGTGCAGCGTGTGGTCAACGGTGTGATCGGAACCGCCGCAGCGCAAGCCGTGCTGGCTTACATCGGCTTCGTCATCGCCGGCGTGCCGGGCGCGCTGGTGCTCGGCCTGCTGACCTTCGCCTTCAGCTTCATCATGATTCCGCCGCTGATCTGGGGCCCGGCGGTCGCCTGGCTGGTGTGGCAGGGGGAGATCGGCATGGCGATCTTCCTGGGCATCTGGGGCTTCTTCATCATCAGTGGCGTGGACAACATCCTCAAACCCTACCTGATCAGCCGTGGCGGCAACCTGCCGCTGGTGGTGGTGCTGCTGGGCGTGTTCGGCGGCATCCTGGCCTTCGGCTTCATGGGCCTGTTTCTCGGCCCGACCTTGCTGGCGGTGGCCTACAGCCTGCTCAGCGACTGGGTCGCGAACAAGACGCCACCGTCCGAGGCCGTGGTGGACAAACCCCTGCCAGGCGAGGAACCACGCGGCTGATCAGCCGCGTTCATTTTCGTACTTGTCGAGGGTATCGCGGGCGATCTGCCTACCCAGCATGATCAACTCCGGCGCCTTGTAGAACTCGAAGAAGCGGCAGGCGCGCTTGGGCACGTTGATCAGTATGTCCGGTGGGTAGCCGGCGATCTTGTATTGCGCCAGCGAGGTCTGCATCACCTCGAAGCTCTGGTTGACCAGCTCCAGCAATGACGCCGGCCCACTGAACTCGGCGACCCGCGAGCCGCTGGCAGACTTCGGCGTGGCTTCCTGATCGTCCTTGCGACTTGGCGCTGCGGCCGGGCTGACGTCATCGGCGAGTCGTTGCTCCTCGGCAAGCAGCAGGGCCTCGTCCTCGCTCTTGCGGCGAAAGCTCGGCAGGCGAGAGCCGAGCGAGGTCATCAACTGGTCGATGCGGCCCTTGAGCGCGGCTGGACGCTCGATCACCGGCAACTGGTAGTGGTTCTGGTTGGTGGCGTTGAGATTGACCGCGATGATCAGGTCGCAGTGGCTGGAAACCACCGGCACGATCGGCAGCGGATTGAGCAAGCCGCCGTCGACCAGCATGCGCTTGCCCTGAATGACTGGCGTGAACAGGCTGGGAATCGCCGCCGAAGCGCGCATCGCCTGATGCAGACAACCTTCCTGGAACCAGATTTCCTGCTGGTTGGTCAGGTCGGTGGCGACGGCGGTGAAGGGAATGTTCAGGTTTTCGATATCCACCTCGCCGACGATTTCCTGAATCCGCCCGAACACCCGCTCGCCACGGATGGCGCCGAGGCGGAAACTGACGTCGAGCAGGCGCAGCACATCGAGATAATCCAGGCTCTCCGTCCATTCACGGTATTCGCGCAACTTGCCGGCAGCGAAGATACCGCCGACCACCGCGCCCATCGAGCAGCCGGCGATGCAACCGATTTCGTAACCGCGTGCCTGCAACTCCTCGATCACGCCAATGTGCGCATAACCGCGCGCGCCGCCCGACCCCAGCACCAGTGCCACTTTCTTGCTCATTCGCGGTTCTCCCCCTGTCGAGCTTCGACCTTACTCGGGCAGCGAAGCGGAGCCAAGGCAGTCTTTGCTAGAATCCGCCGCCAGTCATCGCGGTGAGAGTGAAACCATGAGCGAACCCATTCGTTTGACCCAATACAGCCACGGCGCCGGTTGCGGCTGCAAGATTTCGCCGAAGGTGCTCGAAGTGATCCTCGCCGGCAGCGGCGCACAGAATCTCGATCCCAAACTCTGGGTCGGCAATGCCTCGCGCGATGACGCCGCGGTCTACGCCATCGATGAAGAGCGCGGCGTGGTTTCCACCACCGACTTCTTCATGCCGATCGTCGATGACCCCTACGATTTCGGCCGTATCGCCGCGACCAATGCCATCAGCGACATCTACGCCATGGGCGGCGATCCGCTGATGGCCATCGCCATCCTCGGCTGGCCGGTCAACGTACTGGCGCCGGAAGTGGCCCGCGAAGTGATCCGCGGCGGCCGCGCCGTGTGCGACGAAGCCGGCATCCCGCTGGCTGGGGGGCACTCGATCGATGCGCCGGAACCGATTTTCGGCCTGGCCGTGACCGGCCTGGTGAGCAAGGCCAATATGAAACGCAACGACACCGCCACGGCCGGCTGCAGGCTTTACCTGACCAAACCGCTGGGCATCGGCATCCTCACCACGGCGGAAAAGAAGGCCAAGCTGCGCAGTGCGGATATCGGCCTGGCGCGTGACTGGATGTGCACCCTGAACAAGCCCGGCAGCCGCTTCGGCAAGCTCGCCGGCGTGCGCGCGATGACCGACGTGACCGGCTTCGGCCTGCTCGGCCACCTGGTGGAAATGGCCGATGGCAGCGGCCTGAGCGCGCGTGTCGAGTTCGCTCGCGTGCCGCGTCTGGACAGCGTCGAGCATTACCTTGAGCAGGGCTGCGTGCCCGGCGGCACCTTGCGCAACTTCGACAGTTACGGTGACAGGATCGCGCCAGTGCCGGAGCTGGCCAAGCTGCTGCTATGCGACCCGCAGACCAGCGGTGGCCTGCTGATTGCCGTGGCGCCGGAAGGCGAGACCGAGTTTCTATCCGTGGCCGCCGAGCTGGGGCTGCAGCTGGCGCCTATCGGCGAGATGGTCGAGCGACAGCGTTACGCGGTCGAGGTGCTCTGATGCGGGACAACTGCACCGACTACCGCGATCTGTTTCTGCACGACCGGCCGATGATGGATGCCCGGGCGCCCGTCGAGTTCATCAAGGGCGCCTTCCCGGGGGTGGTCAATCTGCCTCTGATGAACGATATCGAGCGGCAGAAGGTGGGGACGTGCTACAAGCAGCACGGCCAACAGGCGGCCATCGAACTCGGACATCAGTTGGTCAGCGGCCGTACCAAGGCCGAGCGCATCGAGGCCTGGGCGGCCTTTGCCAGGGCCAATCCCGACGGTTATCTGTACTGCTTCCGCGGCGGTCTGCGTTCGCAGATCGTCCAGCAGTGGCTGAAAAGCGAGGCGGGTATCGACTATCCGCGCGTGGTCGGCGGTTACAAGGCGATGCGCAACTTCCTTCTGCATACCGCCGAACAGGCGGTGCAGGAGTGCGATTTCGTGCTGGTAGGTGGCATGACCGGCACCGGCAAGACCGAGGTCCTGGGGCAGCTCGACAATGCCGTGGATCTGGAAGCTCATGCCAATCATCGCGGCTCCAGTTTCGGCAAACGCGCCAGCGCCCAGCCGGCGCAGATCGATTTCGAGAACGTTCTGTCCATCGACCTGCTCAAACGCCGCGCCAAGGGGCAGCAGCAGTTCGTACTGGAGGACGAGGCGCGCCTGATCGGCCGTTGTTCCTTGCCGTTGCCGCTGTTCCAGGCCATGCAGCACTACCCGCTGGTGTGGCTGGAAGACAGCGTGGCCAATCGCGTGGAGCGTATTCTCCAGGCCTATGTGGTAGAGCTGTGCGCCGAGTTCGTCGCGGTTCAGGGTGAGGCGCAGGGGTTCAGCGCCTTCGCCGCGCGCCTTCGCGAGAGTCTGGCCAACATCACCCGTCGTCTGGGCGGCGAGCGTTACCAGCGCCTGGCCGCGATCATGGATCAGGCGCTTGAGGAGCAAGCGCGCGATGGTCAGGTGGATACCCACCGAGGCTGGATCGAAGCCTTGCTGGTGGAGTACTACGATCCCATGTACGTATTCCAGCGCGAGAGCAAATCCGGGCGTATCGAATTCGCTGGCGAGCAGCAGGCTGTGGTGGAATATTTGCGTAAGCGAAACGGCGGTTGAGTCAGGCACTTTCGCTCTGTCGAAGCGTCATAGTCTGGGCCAACCCGTAGTCCTATCCCTCCGAGGAGTGTGGTCGATGAAACACTGGATCTGTTTGCCGCTGCTTGCGGTGGCGCTCACCGGCTGTGCCGGCAAGACCGTTTACCGCGAGACCTGCGCCAATCAGCTGGACGCTGCCTGGAAAGAGCTGAGCATCGCCGAAGCCGAAGGCTTCGCCGGTACCGTCAGCTATTCCAAGGCATTCTCGCTGCTGACCGCCGCCAAGACCCAGCAGCAGTTCGAAGCCTATGAAGGCTGCGTGAGCAAAGCCGAACGTGCGCGTTTTTATATCCGCGAATCGCGAGCGGGGCGTTGATGCAGCTGGATTTCACCGATCTGAGTCCGCTCGAGGCTTATCGCTGGCTGGCAGCCAGCGTCACCCCGCGTCCCATCGCCTGGGTTTCGACCCGTTCAGCCGACGGGGTGGCCAACCTGGCGCCGTTCAGTTTCTTTCAGGTGATCAGTGACAACCCGCCGACCCTGCTGATCAACGTCAGCACTCGCGACGATGGCAGCCTCAAGGACAGCCTGCGCAATGCCCAGGCCAGCGGCGAACTGGCGATTCAGCTGGTCAGCTTCGCCCAGGCCGAAGCGATGAACGCCAGCGCCGCGATCCTGCCTCATGAGGTCAGCGAGTTCGCCCACTGCGCCATCGCCAGTCAGCCGTGCGAGCGCATCGACGTGCCGCGTGTCGTCGGTGCCCCGGTGATGTTCGAATGCCGGGTGGCGCAGATTCAGCCTTATCCTGCCCAGCAGCCCAACTGCCACCTGATCTTTGCCGAGGTACTGCTGGCACATATCGACGATGCCGTGCTCAACGAGCAGGGGCGTCTCGACCCGTTCAAGCTCGATCTGATCGGACGTCTGGGCGGCAGCGCCTATTGCCGTACGCGGGACCTGTTTCAGATGCAACGTCCCTGAATCCGTTCTGAAAGCGACACCTATTTAGCTGTTCCGGCCATCTTGCTGCTTGCTGGCTTGTCGCCAGTAGCATTGCGCTCCTATGTTCCAGAACTGGGGCTGGCTGCGGTAGGCAGGGGGATGTCATGGGTGGCTCATTGGGCAAGCGCTTGGCCAGTCTGGGTACGGCCAGCAAGCTGATGCTGGGGTTTGCTCTGGTGTTGATTCTGACCGCTCTGGTGGCCGCAACCGGTCTGCTGGCGTTGCGCGAGGTCAGCGCCGGCGCCGAATTGCAGCAGCGCATGAGCGCCCTTGGCGAGCAGGTACTGCGCATGCGCCAGAGCGAACAGGCGTTTGCCCTGAGTGGCGACAAGCAGCATGCCGAGCGCCTGGCGCAGCAGGCCGAGGCGATTCTGCAGGCCGGCCAGGCCCTGCAGGCCGAGCTGGATAGCGACACGGCCGCGGTCATGGCGCAGGTCGAACCTGCTCTGGCCGACTATCGCAGCGCCTTCGCCCGCTACGTCGAACTCACCGACAACATGCAGCTGTCGCTGCAGGCCGCCGACTGGCTGGTGGTCAGCGCCGCCAATAGCCTGGATCTGCTGCAGGAAGGACTGTCCGAAGACGGCGTCGACCTGCTCAAGAGTTCCCAGGGCGAGCAGGGCGGCGATTCGGTATTGCAGGCCGGCAAGGTCGGCAAGATTCACCAGTTGCTGCTGCAGGCGCTGGATCAGGCCCGCCAGCGTCTGGAGGCCAGCCGACGCGGCGATGGCGAAGAACAGAGCGAAATTGCCCAGGCTGGCGAGGCACAGGCCCTGGCTGCCGAGTTACGCGATGAGTTGAATGATCCCGGTTATGCCGCCGTGCTCGGCGAGGTGGTGGTCAACGTCGACTCCTTCAACGAGCGACTCAAGGAATACGCCGGCCAGTTGCAGCAGCAAAAGCAGGTCTATGGGCAACTGGTCGCTCAGATCGAACAGCTGTTGCAGCGTGTCGATCTGGCTCTGGACACCCAGCGCCAGGCCATGCATGCCGAGCGCCAGGCCAGCAGCGGCCTGATCATCGCGGCCGCGGCCCTGGCGCTGCTGTTCGGCCTTGGCGCGGCGATCCTGATCAGCCTGGCCATCGTGCGCCCGCTCAAGCGGGTGATCGGCCTGGCCGAATCCGTCGCTGCCGGCGACCTCAGTGTGCACATCGAACAGGATCGGCGCGACGAGATCGGCCAGCTGCTCTCGGCCATGCAGCGCATGGCCGGCAACCTGCGGGAGATGGTCGGCCGCCTGCAGGGCGGTGTGGCGCAGATATCCAGTTCTGCCCAGACGCTTTCGGCAACGGCCGAGCAGACGCGCCAGGGAGTAAACGGTCAGAAGCTGGAGACCGATCAGGTCGCCACCGCCATGAGCCAGATGACTGCCACCGTGCATGAGGTCGCGCGTAATGCCGAAGCAGCAGCTGCTTCCACCGAGCAGGCCGACCAGCGTGTCGACGCCGGCAGTCAGGTGGTGCGTCAGACCCTGCAACGCATCGAGCAGTTGGCCAGTGCGATGGAGGCCACCACGCAGAGCATCCAGCGCCTGAGCCAGGATACCCAGCGCATCGATGCGGTGCTCGATGTGATCAAGAGCGTCGCCGAACAGACCAACCTGCTCGCGCTCAACGCGGCCATCGAGGCCGCGCGCGCCGGTGAACAGGGGCGCGGTTTCGCGGTGGTCGCCGATGAGGTGCGTGCGCTGGCCAAACGTACCCAGCAATCCACCGCGGAAATCGAGTCGCTGATCGCGGCCCTGCGAGAAGGCAGCCGCCGCGCCGTGACCGATATGGAGCAGAGCGCCAGCCTGGTGAGCCTGACCGTTGGCGATGCCAATCAGACCGAGGGTGCCTTGGCGGCCATTGCGGAGGCGGTGAACCTGATCTCGGAGATGAACCAGCAGATCGCTGCTGCGGCCGAGCAGCAGACCGCCGTAGCCGAGGAAATCAACCGCAGCGTTACCTCGATCCGCGATATCGCCGATCAGTCGGCCACGGCGATGGACGAAACCGCCGCGTCGAGTATCCAGCTGGCCGAACTGGGGCGCGAGCTGCAGGGCATGGCGGGGCAATTCCGACTGGCATAGCGGTCAGTCTCACAGTTTCGTGAGCAAAGATTACTTGGCGCTATGCCGCATGCCGGCGCCCCAGTAGCATCGACGTTCTGCATAAGGAGCGAACGATGCGAAGCAAACTCGATGCCTGTCTCGACTCGGTCAATCAGGTGCTGCTGGGTAAAGAGACACAGGTGCGTCTGGCGCTGACTTGCCTGCTGGCGCGGGGTCACCTGCTGATCGAAGACCTGCCCGGCATGGGCAAGACCACTCTCAGCCATGCCCTGGCGCGCGTGCTGGGACTGAGCTTCCAGCGTATCCAATTCACCTCCGACCTGTTGCCTGGCGATGTCCTCGGCACCTCGGTGTTCGACAAGGACAGCGGCCAGTTCGTCTTTCATCCCGGGCCGATCTTCGCCGAGCTGGTGCTGGCGGACGAGATCAATCGCGCCACACCGAAGAGCCAGAGCGCGTTGCTCGAAGCCATGGAGGAAGGGCAGGTGACCATCGAGGGCGCAACCCGCCCGCTGCCCGAGCCGTTCTTCGTCATCGCCACGCAGAACCCGGTCAGCAGCGGTGGCACCTTCGCCTTGCCCGAGTCTCAGCTCGACCGCTTTCTCATGCGTCTGTCGCTCGGGTATCCGGCCCAGGCCGCCGAGCGCGCCTTGCTGCTCGGCGACGCCCGGCGCGACCTGCTGCCGCGCATCGAGCCGATTCTCGACCATGCCGAACTGGCGCGCCTGCAGGCGGCGGTGCCCCAGGTGCGCGCCAGCGATGCGCTGGTTGATTACGTACTGCGTCTGGTCGAGGCGACGCGCAGCCAGCCGCAGTTCGCCTGGGGTCTGTCGCCACGTGCCAGCCTGGCGCTGCTGGCCGCGGCCCGGGCCTGGGCGCTGCTGGCAGAGCGCGATTACGTGATTCCCGAGGACGTACAGGCAGTGCTGCCCTCGGTAGTCGGCCACCGCTTGCGCGAGCGCGCCGATCCCACCGGCCATGGCGGGGGCAGTCTGGTGCAATGGCTGCTGCGCGAAGTGCCGGCACTCTGATGCGCGCAGCGCTGAAACCGCTCTGGCGCCGTTGGCTGGCCAGGCGCATTCCGCCGGCAGCCAGCGTGCGCCTGAATCAGCGGCGCATCTTCATTCTGCCCAGCCGGGTGGGCGCGGCCTTCGCCGTGGCGCTGCTGCTGATGTTGCTGGTGGGCATCAATTACCAGAACAGTCTGGCCTATGGTCTGACCTTTCTGCTGATGTCGGTATTCGTCGTGACCATCCTGCATACCTACCGCAACCTGGCCGGGCTGGTGCTCAAGGCGGGTGGCGGCGGGGCGGTATTCGTCGGTGAGCAGGCGCGTTTTCGCGTACGTCTGGAAAGCCGCGAGCGCGAGCATCAGGCCATCGCGCTTGGCTGGCCGCCGGCAGAGCTGGTGATGCGCGATGTACCGCGTGAAGGCCAGACCGAAGTGGATCTGAATCTTCCCGCCGCCCGGCGGGGCTGGCTACGGCCCGAGCGTATGCGGGTGGAAAGTCGCTTTCCCCTGGGTTTGCTGGTGGCCTGGAGCTGGGTCGACCTGGACCAGGCAGTGCTGGTTTATCCGCGGCCGCTGGAAGGCGATCTGCCGTTGTCGGCGGGCCTGGGTGACGAGGAGGAGGAAGAGGGCATGCGGGCCCGTGGTCAGGGCGCCGACGATTTTCAGGGGCTGCGCGAATATCAGCCGGGTGACTCGAAGCGGCGCCTGGACTGGAAGGCCTACTCGCGTGGTCAGGGCCTGTTGGTCAAGGATTTCGCCATGCTAAGCGGGCGTGATCTGTGGCTGGACTTCGACAGCCTGGGTGGCGACAGCGAAATGCGCCTGTCGCTGCTCTGCCACTGGGTGCTGCAGTTTTCCGAGCGGCAGCAGGCATTCGGTCTGCAACTGCCGGGACAGGTGATCGCCCCGGATTACGGCGACGGCCATCGTGAGGCCTGTCTGCGTGCCCTGGCGCTGTTCGGAGGGCACTCATGAGCAGTCTGCCGGGGATTCCGCGCGTCGCCCTGATCTGGCTACTGGTCGCGCAGGTGCTGGTGATCCTGCCGCACCTGGTTCATCTGCCGCTGTGGATGATCGCGCTGTGGCTCGGCGCTGCAGGTTGGCGCGTGCAGATCTTCCGCATGCGTGCGCGCTATCCCAATGGCTGGGCCAAGGGTGGCCTGGTGCTGTTGGTGTTGGCCGGTATCCTGCTGTCGCGCGGCACCTTGGTGGGGCTGGATGCGGCGACGGTGCTGCTGATCGCCACCTTCACCCTCAAATTGCTGGAGATGCGCACACGGCGTGACGCGCTGGTGGTGATCTTCCTCGGCTTCTTCTGCGTGGTGACCGCCTACCTGTTCGAGGATGGCATCCTGGCCGCGCTCTACAGCCTGTTACCGGTGACTGCGCTACTGGCTGCGCTGGTCGGTCTGCAGCACAGCGGCTTCGCCGAGCGCCCCTGGCCGACCCTGCGCCTGGCCGCAAGCCTGATGCTCCAGGCCATACCGCTGATGGTGCTGCTGTTCGTGTTCTTCCCGCGCATGGGGCCGCTGTGGTCGCTGCCGCTACCGAGCGACAAGGGCGTCACCGGTCTGTCGGACAGCATGGAGCCAGGCGATATCGCCGAACTTAGCCGCTCTTCGGCGTTGGCCTTTCGTGCCAGCTTCGAGGGCGAAGTACCGCCGCGCGTGCAGCTGTACTGGCGGGCACTGACGCTGGAGCGCTTCGATGGCCGGCGCTGGTCGCAGTCCACTTACGCTGATGTGCCAGTAGCGCCGCAGTGGAGCAAGGCCGGCGAACCGCTGGATTACAGCATCATCATGCAGCCCAGTGGCAAGCGCTGGCTGTTCGCCCTGGATGTGGGCGAGATGGCTCAGGAAAACGGGCGCATGATGAGTGACTTCCGTTGGCAGCGGCTGCGCCCGGTGGATCGGCCTCTGCTTTACCAGGTGCGCTCCTGGCCAAATGCCGCGCGTGAGGCTCAGGCCGAGCCGCCTGGCCTGCGCCAGGCGCTGCAGCTGCCCGAGCGGGGTGACCCGCGTAGCCGTGCCTGGGCGGCCGAGTTGAAGGCGCAGTACCCGCAGAGCGATGCATTGGTGGCGGCAGTGCTGCGGCATTTCAATCGCGAGCCCTATGTTTATACGTTGCGTCCGCAGCCGCTGGGGCGTGACAGCATCGATGAGTTTCTGTTCGACACACGGCGCGGTTTCTGCGCCCACTACGCCGGCGCGATGACCTTCGTCTTGCGTGCGGCGGGCATCCCTGCGCGGGTCGTCGCCGGGTACCAGGGCGGTGAGCTCAATCCCAACGGCAATTACATCCAAGTGCGCCAGTTCGACGCCCATGCCTGGGTCGAGTACTGGCAACCCGGGAAGGGCTGGCGCAGCGTCGATCCCACCTTCCAGGTCGCTCCCGAGCGCATCGAGCAGGGTTTGGAAGAGGCCCTGACCGAGGAAGATGGCTTTCTCGACGACCAGCCGTTCTCGCCTTTGCGTTACCGCGAACTGGCCTGGCTCAACCAGTTGCGCATGAGCTGGGAGAATCTCAATTACGGTTGGCAGCGCTGGGTGCTGGGTTATCAGGGCGAGCAACAGTTGAAACTGCTGCAGAACTGGTTCGGCAGCCTTGACTGGCAGCGGCTGGCCTTGGCCCTGGTGGGCACGGGTGGATTGTTGCTGGGGCTGCTGGCCCTGTGGTTGCTCAAGCCCTGGCAGCAGCGCGCCGACCCGCAGCGTCAGGCCTTTCGCAAGTTCGAGCGCCTGCTGGCGCGCCATGACATACGACGGGAAGCGGGCGAGGGCGTGCGCTCCTTCGCCTCGCGTGCGTCGCGGCGGTTGCCGGAGCAGGCGGCGCAGATCGAGGCATTCGCGCGCTGCTTCGAGCAACAGCGTTATGCCGGCAAGCCTGCGTCGCGTGCCGCCTTGCTGCGAGCATTGAGCGATTTGCGCAAGGCGTTGCCCTGGCGCTTGTCGCGTTAGTGACCATTGGTCACTTGTATGAAGGGATGGTCTGGCTGTTAGTTTGGCGTATCGACTTCGAGGGGAGCGAGCATGAGCGATTTCATCGAGCATTGCCTGGAGCGCGTCCTGGCCCTGCAGGTACGTCTTTACGCCTGCCAGGCGCGGCTGACTGACTGCACCGACGCCGAGGCGCTGCACGATCTGCGCATCGCCCTGCGCCAGCTGCGCAGTCTTTTGCGGCCGTTGCGCGGCCTGGCGACCGTCGATGCTCTGGAGCAGGGCGCGGCGGTATTGGGACGACTCAGCGGGCCACTGCGTGATCGTGAAGTACTGGCAGCCGAACTGCCGCGTCTCGGCTTGGCGCATCTGGCGCCGAGCGATGAGACCCAGCGCGCCCTGGGATATGTGGCGATTGCACGCAGCGGTGAGTTTGCAGATCTGATGCTGTTGCTCGACGCCTGGCCAATGAGTTGGCGTGAAGCTGCCAGGCAAGGCCAGCTGCGCGATCTGGACAGGCGTATTCGTCGCCGTCTGAGGCGCCAACAACGCAAGCTGGCCCACGCATTGCGCGATCCTGCGCATGACCGCCATCGCCTGCGGTTGTTGATCAAGCGCGTGCGCTATGGCGCTGAGACCTATCCGGCGCAGAGTCGTCTGAGCAAGGCGGCGCAACAGCGGCTCAAGCGTGCGCAAAGCGCCCTGGGTGATTGGCACGACCACCTGCAATGGCTGGCGCAGGCCGAAGCGCTGATGTCGCTGAGTCCCTGTCGGGACGCCTGGCTGCAGGCGCAGCACGCTGCCGAAAAGCGTGCCGACGATGCCTTGCTGGCGCTGTATGGCGATTTTCCCTGCAAGGACAGTACGCGATTCTAGCCGGCCATATGGCCGAATCGGCGTGCCCGCGGGCTATCGTACAGTCGCCGCCATCCCCTAAGATCGTTGCCATCGTTGAGTCCTGAGGTGCGTATGATCTTTTCCGAAATGCTCGAAGCGGTGCGCCGCGATCCCGATACCGTGGTGATTCCGGCCGAGTGGGGGCAGGGGCGCGCCAGCTTCGGTGGTCTGGTGGCCGCGCTGGCGTTCGAGGCGATGCGTGCCAAGGTGCCCGACGGGCGCCCGGTGCGCTCGCTGGCGATCACCTTCGTCGGTCCGGTGGCGTCGGATGTGCCGGTCAGCTTCCAGGCTGAAGTGCTGCGTGAAGGTAAAGCGGTCAGCCAGATGCTGCTACGCGCGGTGCAGGATGGTCAGGTGGTGACTGTGGTGCAGGGCAGCTTCGGTGCGTCGCGCTCTTCGTCAATTACCGTGGAGGCACTGGCTGCGCCGCAGATCGCGCCGGTCGAACAGTGCCAGGAACTGCCCTACGTGCGTAACGTGACACCTGAGTTCACTCGCTTTCTGGCCATGCGCTGGGCAATTGGCGGCATGCCATTTACCAACAATCGGTCACGGCAGATGGGCGGGTGGGTGCGCCTGCGCGGGGAGAGCGAGGCGCAGACGCTCAGTGAGGCGCATTTACTGGCTCTGGTCGACGCCTGGCCACCGGCGGTGCTCCCGCATCTGAAGAGCCCGGCGCCGGGCAGTTCGCTGACCTGGACCATCGAGTTCGTTCAGCCCCTGCAAAGCCTCAGCAGCGAGGACTGGTGCCTGTATCGCGCGGATATCGAGCATGCTCGCGATGGCTACGGCCACGTAGCGGCGGCAATGTGGAGCCCGGCAGGCAAGTTGATCGCGCTGAGCCGGCAGACCGTGACGGTGTTTGGCTGACTCGGAGCCCTGACGGCCCGCAGGGCTGCTATTCGACAGCCATCGCCGGTTACTTGCGCTTGCGCCAGGCCTGCCACCAGCCACCGCTGAACAGAAACCTCGGGAAGGTCACGCACTGCTCCAGCAGCAGGCGTTTCACTGCGTCGCGTTTGCCGCTGAAGGGCTCGGGTGACTGCTGCTCCAGGCGGTGGCCATGCGCCTGCAGCGCCAGGGCGGCTATCAGGCCGATGATGCCCAGTACCAGAGGCACGAACCTCAGTTGCCACAGCCCGATCAGCAGCAGCCCCAGCGACAGCAGAAACAGCGGTACGGCTATCAGGTGCAGCAGCAGATTGGCGGGATGCTTGTGCTGGTCGGCGTAGTGGCGCCATTGCCAGGCCAGCAGGTTGGGATGACGTTTGCTCATGATGCGGTCCTCGACTCGATGGATCGAGTCTAGGACCCTCATCGCCGCGCGGCGAATTGCCCCTGACTATGGGGCAGATAGCTTCATCCGGGGCCGTGCCGATTACAGGCGCAGTTGACCGATCGCCTTGTTCAGTTCGCCTGCCAGCTGCGCCAGTTGCTGGCTGGTAGCGGCCGATTCCAGGGTCTGACCGACCGTTTGCTCGGTCACGTCGCGGATGCCGACCACCGAGCGGCTCATCTCCTCGGCGACCTGGCTCTGCTGAGTGGCGGCCACGGCGATCTGCGTATTGCTGTCGCGCATCAGCGCCACGGCGGCGGTGATCGCCGCCAGCGACTCGCCGGCTTCCTGTGCCAGTTGCACGCAGTGGTTGGCACTCTCCGAGCTTTCGCGCATGAATTCAACGGCGTCACGGGTACCGCCCTGCAGGTTGCCGATCATTTGGGTGATTTCGTCGGTGGAGTCCTGCACGCGCTTGGCCAGATTGCGCACTTCGTCGGCGACCACGGCGAAACCGCGGCCCATTTCACCCGCGCGGGCGGCCTCGATGGCGGCATTGAGGGCGAGCAGATTGGTCTGTTCGGCGATGCCGTGGATCACACCGACCACGCGGCTGATGTGCTGGCTGTCTTCAGCCAGACGCTCGATGCTGCCGGCACTTTGTTGCACGCCGCGTGACAGCGCTGCGATGGACTGTTCGACACGTTCGACCACCTGCTGACCCGCGCGCGCCAGCTGATCGGCGTTGCGTGACTGGTCGCGGGTGGTGCCGGCGTGATCGGCGATATGCTGAACCGTTGCCGACATCTCGTTGATCGCGGTGGCAGCCTGATCGGTTTCGCTCTGCTGGCTGAGCATGCCCTGGCGCACGGCACCCATGCGCTCGGCCATGTCGCGGGTACCGCTGTTCAGTTCACTGGCGACCTGGCCGACAGTACCGACCACGCGCTGATAGCCGGCCTGCATGGCGTTGAACGCGGCAGCCATCTGGCCGACCTCGTCGCGGCTGTCCAGCGGCACGCGCAGAGACAGGTCGCCGCTGCGTTCGGCCTGCAGCATGACGTCCTTGAGCGTGTTGAGATGGCTGAGCAGAAAGCGGATCAACAGCTGCGAGGCGGCCAGCAGCAAGAGCATGAGTACGGCGACTGCGACGGCGTAGGTGAGCGCGTGTTGGGTGAACAGATCGAACAGGCTGGGCGCGCGGGCGATGACTGCCAGGCGGCGGCCATCACTGAGGGTGGTGAGCTGTGCACCGATCACCGGCGAGTCGCCGAACCAGGCGTCGTGCTGCATGGCTTGCCAGCCGCTGGCATCTGGCGCGCCCTGGGCGCCGGGCAAGCTGCTGCCCTGCAGCACCTGGACATTGGCTGCGCTGGGTAGCGCCGCCCGCTGCGGCCACTGTTGCAGCACGCGCGACTGCTCGGCCGCGGCCCTTATGGCATCAGCGCTGCGAGCTTGCTGCTCGGTGTTAAGAGCGAACAGCACCAGCATCAGACTGATGACGAAGGCAACGGCATTGACCGCCCAGAATTTGTACTTGAGAGAAAGATCGCTGATCCAGGCGCCCATGCTGTTGTATCCGTCTCGCTGCGTTCACTATTGGCTATTTGCCAGCAGTATGCCGTGGAAAACAGCCGGAGTCTTGACGTCAATCAAGACTCCGGTGCTGCTTCCTCTAGTATGGCCGGCATCTTGAAGAACGCCCGGGCGCAGGCCGTGGTTTGCGCTGCCAGTGCCTGTTCGCTCTGGGCACGATGTAGCGCCACCTCGCGCAGTACCTCACCGAGATAAGCCGGCTCGTTACGCCCGTTCCTGGGCTTTGGCCGCAAGCTGCGCGGTAGCAGGAAGGGCGCATCGGTCTCCAGCATCAGACGCTCGCCCGGGATGTCCTTGAGCAGCGGGTGCAGGTGCGTGCCGCGGCGTTCGTCACAAACCCAGCCGGTGATGCCGATATGCAGGTCGAGATCGAGATAGGCGTAGAGCGCACGGCGCTCGCCAGTGAAGCAGTGCACCACCGCCGCAGGCAGCTGGTCGCGATAGTTACGCAGAATCTCCAGCATGCGCTGGCTGGCTTCGCGCTCGTGGAGAAACACCGGCATCTGCAGCTCGACGGCCAGCGCCAGCTGCTCTTCCAACGCTTTTTCCTGTGCGGGGCGTGGAGAAAAGTCACGATCGAAATCCAGCCCGCACTCTCCGACGGCGCGCACTTGCGGCTGCGCCAGCAGCGACTTGAGGGATGCGCTGCTTGCGTTGTTCCAGGTGCTGGCGTCGTGAGGATGGACGCCAGCGGTGCAGAACAGGCGCTCGCCGCTGGCGTCCAGCTGTCGGCAAAGTGCCAGGCTGGCCTCGCTTTCGTTCAGACTGGTGCCGGTCAGCACCATCTGGCACACGCCGGCTGCGTAGGCGCGCTCGAGTAGAGCCTCGGCTTGCACGGCGAGACTGGGGTGAGTGAGATTGACGGCAATATCGATGAGCTGCATGGTGCCACCTGTTGAACGCGAAGCAGCAGGATAGCAGATGCCGTCCGTTCGTCAGGAAGTCGATCTAAAACAATAAGTTGGTGGCTGTTTTTAAGGTTGATGCAAGTTTGTGGGGTGGCGCTCTGGCGCTCCGCTGTGCCAATCTCCGCGCCCCTGCCAGCCTTGGGCCGTGTCCGCGGTCAAGCCGTCTGTCGCGCATCGGCGAGCAGTAGGTCATCAAGGGTTCGGCGGCCAACCGCCTTTTCTGGAGAATCGATGTCGCGATTGCTGCTGATCCTGTGTCTGCTGGCCATGCTGCCGCTGCCGGTCAGTGCGCGCCTGGCCGGTCCGCCCGAGGTCGGTGCCCAGACTCGCAGCACTCGTGACCTGCCGGCGATCCGCAGCAGTGGTGAATTACGCGTACTGGTCAATCAGAGTCGCAACAGCTCCGGCTCGGTCAAGGGGCAAAGCATCGGCGTCGAGTACCACCGCCTGCGTGCTTTCGAGCAGTACCTCAATCGCAACGCCCGGGATGGCCGCAACCTCACGCTGAAGATCATTCCCAAGGCCAAGGATCAATTGCTCGGCGCATTGCAGCGCGGTGAAGGCGATCTGGTCGCTCCCGGTGAGCTGCTCAACGTGCGCACCGGGCACGATGTCAGTGCCAGCACGGCGATTCGCCGGGAGGTGCCACTGGTGCTGGTTTCCAAGCAGGGCAACCGGCAATACCGCAGTCTCGAGCAGCTGGCCGGGCGCAGTCTGTCGCTGCCGGCAGGCAGCGCCGTAGGCGAAGCGCTACGGCGCATCAACCAGCAACTCGCCGACCGCAAGCTGCCACCGATAGTGGTCGAGTGGGTCGACCCCACGCTGGCGGTCGAAGATGTGCTGGAAATGGTTCAGGCCGGTATCTTCGAACGCACCGCGGTGGAGCTGCCGATAGCCGAGCGCTGGGCCAAGGTGATGCCCAAATTGCGCGTCGACAAGCATCTGGTCCTGGCGCGTGAGGGCGATATGAAATGGTTCGTGCGCCCAGACGCGCCGATGCTGCGCGCCAGCATCGACCGTTTTTTCAGCGGCTATCAGTCTCCTGCCGATCAGGATGCGGCATTCCAACGCGTCTATCGCCGTCTGTACAAAGTGCATTCGCCGTTGGGGCGCGCCGAGCGACAGCGCCTGGAGAAGGTACGCCCGGTTCTGCAGCAACATGCCGAGCAACAGGGCTTCGACTGGCTGATGCTGGCAGCACTGGCATTCAAGGAATCGACCTTGAACCCATCGGCGCGAGGCGCGAGCGGAGCGACCGGGCTGATGCAGATCACCCCGGCGGCGGCGCGCACTGTCGGAGTGAGCAACATTCAGAACATCGATGGCAATGTGCAGGCGAGCAGCAAGTACCTGGCGATGATCCGACGCAACTATTTCAACAGCCCGCAGCTCAACGAGCGAGAGCGCATGGCCTTCGTCCTGGCCGGTTACAACCTGGGCCCGCAACGGGTGCAGAGTTTGCGGGCCGAAGCGCGCAGGCGGGGCTTAAATCCCAATCAGTGGTTCTTCCAGGTCGAGCGTGTGGCCATGGAGCAGATGGGCATGGGTGTGGTGAGCTATGTGAATGCGGTGAATAAGTACTACCTTGCTTATGACCGTGAGCGTTATTTGCTCGAGCCGCAGGGGCGGCGGCTGACGGCCAATTAGGTATCTATTTTTTCGATTTGTATAAGCGGTATTTTCCTGTTCTTTAATCGAATAAATTGGATATTCTGTGCGCCATCCAACCCACACACCAAAGGAAGCCTTGCAATGTCTAATCTGATCAAAAACATCACTGCCAGCCAGGCAGGTTTCGGCATCACCATTTTGCGCATCGTCGCCGGTATCACCTTCGCTGCCCACGGCGCGCAGAAGCTGTTCGGCTGGTTTGGCGGTTATGGTCTGGAAGGTGTCGCGCAGTGGATGGAAAGCATCGGCCTGGCCCCGGGGTACCTGATGGCGTTGATGGCCGGGAGTGCCGAGTTCTTCGGTGGTGTGGCGCTGATCATCGGTCTGCTGGTACGCCCGGCGGCTGCGGTGCTGGCGGTGACCATGTTGGTGGCGATCTTCACCGTGCACCTGGCTAACGGCTTCTTCATGAGCAACAACGGCTACGAGTTCGCCCTGGCGCTGCTGGCCATCAGCGTAGCGCTGGTGTTCGAAGGTGCCGGCAAGCTGTCGGTCGATGGCAAGCTCGCTCGCTGAGTGATCAAGCCATGACAAGAAGGCCCGCAGATGCGGGCCTTCTTGCGTTAAGCAGCGAACGATCAGGCGGTAGCTGCTTGCTCGGCTTTCTTCTCCTGCAGGGTGACCTGCTGCGCCAGTTCGATCATCTGCTCGCGCATCCAGCGGTTGGCTGGGTCCTGGTCGGTGCTTTCGTGCCAGTACAGGTGGGTTTCCAGCGCCGGTACATCGCCGACCGGTAGCGCCACGTGGTGCAGATTGTGGCGCCGGGCGAAGCGCGCCGGCACGGTCATCACCATGTCGGTCTGCTGCATCACGCTGCTGGCCATCAGGTAATGCTGCGAGCGCAGGGCAATCTTGCGCTGGATGCCCATCTTGCCCAACGCCAGGTCGACGTAACCGAGACCGCTGCGGCGGCTGGAAATATGGATATGAGAGAACGACAGGTACTCGTCGAGGCTGATCTTTTCCTTGGCCAGCGGATGGCCGGGGCGCATGGCGCAGACGTAGTGATCATCCAACAGCTTGACGTGCCGGACCTGAGGATCGGTGTTGAGCGGCGCATCGACGGCAAAATCGAGGCGGCCGGCGGCCAGCTCCTTGGTCGTTTCGCGGCGCTTGGCCAGGAAACTTTCGATGCACACGTTCGGCGCCAGTCGACGCAGGCGTTGGAACAAGGGCGGCAGGAGAATCTGCTCGGAAAGGTCGGTCATGCTGATGCGATAGGTCTTGCCGGCCTGCTGCGGATTGAAGGTGCGGCTTTCCTGTACGGAAACGCGCAATAGCTGCAGGGCGTTGCGCACCGGGCCGATGATGTTCTGCGCCATGGGCGTCGGCACCATGCCCTGGGCGGTACGCACGAACAGCGGGTCGTTGAAGGTTTCGCGCAGGCGGGCGAGGGCGTTGGATACCGCCGGCTGGGTAATGCCGACGATCTGTCCGGCGCGGGTCAGGTTGGCCTCGGTGTAGATGGCGTCGAAGACGATGAAGAGGTTCAGGTCCACCTTGGTCAGGTTCATGCCGGCAGTGCTCCAGGGGCGTCGATATCAATCGATCATATATCGGTTATGAATGTTCATACATACTGAAAATAGGTTCGATAAATCTTAAGCGCTGTTCTAGCATCATTTCCACAACGTCACACCCTTTGTCACAAACCGACCCGTCAGAAGGTATCTCCATGGATTTCGCCTATTCCTCGAAGGTTCAAGAGCTGCGTGAGCGCGTCACCGCGTTCATGGAAGCGCACGTCTATCCGGCCGAAGCGGTGTTCGAGCAGCAGGTGGCCGAGGGCGACCGCTGGCAGCCGACCGCGATCATGGAAGAACTGAAGCGCAAGGCCAAAGCCGAGGGACTGTGGAACCTGTTCCTGCCCGAATCGGACTACGGTGCGGGCCTGACCAACACCGAGTACGCACCGCTGGCCGAGATCATGGGCCGCTCGCTGATCGGGCCGGAACCTTTCAACTGCGCCGCGCCGGACACTGGCAACATGGAAGTGCTGGTGCGCTACGGCAACGAGGCGCAGAAGCAGCAGTGGCTGGAGCCGCTGCTCTGCGGCGAGATTCGCTCCGCCTTCGCCATGACCGAGCCAGGCGTAGCATCGTCGGATGCCACCAACATGCAGGCCAATGCCCGTCGCGAAGGCGATGAGTGGGTCATCAACGGTCGCAAGTGGTGGACTTCCGGGGCCTGCGACCCGCGTTGCAAGGTGATGATCTTCATGGGCCTGACCAATCCCGACGCGCCGCGCCACCAGCAACACTCGATGATTCTGGTGCCGATGGATGCGCCAGGAGTCACCGTGCTGCGCCCGCTGCCGGTGTTCGGCTACGACGATGCCCCGCATGGCCATGCCGAAGTGCTGTTCGAGAACGTGCGCGTGCCCTACGAGAATGTGCTGCTCGGCGAAGGGCGCGGCTTCGAGATTGCCCAGGGGCGCCTTGGCCCGGGTCGTATCCACCATTGCATGCGCTCGATCGGCATGGCCGAACGCGCCCTGGAACTGATGTGCAAACGCGCCGTTTCGCGCACTGCCTTCGGCAAGCCGCTGGCGCGCCTGGGCGGCAACATCGACCACATCGCCGATTCGCGTATGGAGATCAACCAGGCTCGCCTGCTGACCCTGAACGCGGCTTACATGATGGACACCGTCGGCAACAAGATCGCTGCCAGCGAGATCGCCCAGATCAAGGTGGTCGCGCCCAACGTCGCACTGAAGGTGATCGACCGGGCGATCCAGATGCACGGCGGGGCCGGTGTTTCCAATGACTTCCCGCTGGCCTACTGGTACGCCATGCAGCGCACATTGCGCCTGGCCGATGGCCCGGACGAGGTGCACCGCGCCGCCATCGGCAAGTATGAAATCGGCAAGTACGTGCCGCGGGACGTGATGAAAGCCAGTCGCTGATGCGGTGGCTCCATATAAAGAAGAGGCCCGCTTGTGCGGGCCTCTTCTTTTCGGTTCTTCGCACAGTTCGGAGGAAAGTGCAGGTTGAGACCGGACTGGCAATTAAGTGTTAGCTGCCGGTGCTGGCACCATCCGTTAGCGCGTCGTCTGATCTGAAGGGTTTCGCCCCTTACGGGCGAGTCACTTTCTCTTGCTTGCCCAAGAGAAAGTAACCAAAGAGAAGGGCACCCCGCCATCCGGCCCCGGCTGCGCCGGGGTTCCCTCGTTCCATCAACGCTCCAGGGGCACGCCACGAAGGGCCATCCCTGGCCCATCGTGGCTCTCGCGACATCCATGTCGCTCAACCCCTTCCACGGTGATTCCACTCGGCCTCCTGAAGGGGACTTGGGCGTCGCCTGCGTGATCGCTACCTAAAAACAGACGCCGCCGAGCTTAAGCCTGTGGAAATATTGCAAGCTCGCGTCCCGGTCCCCTTCAGAAGGCCGAGCAGAGGTGTTGCGTAGGGGAGTGAGCCGCATGGATGCGGCGAAAGGCTTAATGGGCCATGGATGGCCCATTAAGCCGCCCCCCGGAGCAGCGCCGGAGCGAGGGAAGTTTCGCGCAGCGAAACCCGAATGTCGGGGTGCCCTTCTTTGGCACACCTTTCTTGGGCAAGCAAGAAAGGTGTGGCGCCCGTAAGGGGCGCAACCCAAGCGCTCAGCGCACGCGGTAACGAATAGTGCTAAGCCAGTAAGCGACACGCACACAAACTTGCCAGTCCGGTGTCAAGCGCATCCTCCCCGCGAGAATACGAAGAGTCTTCTTTTATGCCTGCAAGATCAGGGCAGTCTGTCGTCCGAGCGCTGCTCCTGGCCCAGCCAGCCGAGGCGCATATGCAGTTGCGCAGCGAAGGTGCGTGCCGCCAGTTCTTCCTGAAAGGTCAGTGCGCGTCGCCCGAATCGTACCTGCCAGAGCCGCTGGCCCTGGCGTTCGATGAGTTCTATGCAGACTTCGCGCATTGCCTCTCCTCAGATGGAGCTGGCCCTGTCTCGCGTTTTCAACAGCGACAGCAGCACGCCACCGGCCAGCAGACCCAAGGTTACGCCAAGCGAGAGCAGGGCGGGGACCTTGATCAGATCATGCAGGAAAATCTTGCCGCCGATGTACATCAGCACCAGGGCCAGGGCGTATTTCAGGTAGATGAAACGGTGCATCAGCGCAGCCAGGGCGAAGTACAGCGCACGCAGGCCGAGAATGGCGAAGATGTTCGAGGTGTAGACGATGAACGGATCCTGCGAAATGGCCAGCACGGCCGGCACGCTGTCCACGGCGAAGACCAGGTCGGCCAGCTCGATCAGCACCAGCGCCAGCAGCAGCGGGGTAGCGTACAGCAGTGGCTTGCCGCTGACCTTGTCCTGCAGGCGTACCAGGAACTTGCCTTCGTGCAGGTCGTCGGTCACGCGAATGTGCTTGCGCACGAAACGGATCACCGGATTCTGCGCCAGGTCCGGGTGAGCTTCTTCGTCGTTGCTGCGCAGCATCTTGATGCCGCTGAACAAAAGGAAGGCACCGAAAAGGTAGAGGATCCAGTCGAACTGCTGCACCAGTGCCGTGCCCAGACCGATCATGATGGCGCGCAGCACGATCACCCCGAGGATGCCCCAGAACAGCACGCGGTGCTGGTACTTACGCGGGATGTTGAAGTAGCCGAGGATCATCGCCATGACGAAGACGTTGTCCATCGACAGCGATTGCTCCACCAGAAAGCCGGTGTAGTACTCCATCGCCTTGGTGCCGCCGAGCTGCCACCAGATCCAGCCGCCGAAGGCGACGCCGACGCTGAAATAACCGGAATACAGCAGCAGGCTTTCGCGCATCTCGATCTCATGTTGATCGCGATGCAGCACGCCGAGATCGAGTACCAGCAGGAAGATGATCAGTACCAGAAAGGCCAGCCAGAACCAGCCGGGCGTACCGAATATGGGGGATGAAAAATAGGCAAGTAGAGCGTCCATGAGCCCTCCTGATGTCTGCCTGAGTTGAAAGAAATCGACTCAGTGACTCCGACATCACGGTGAGGAACTCACCGCCAGAGGGGCCCGGCGTCACGCGAAGCAAAGGCTAACGCCGCGCCGAGAAACTGCCAAGCCCCCTGGCAAGGAATATTTTTGTCGTCAGTAGACCCAGACTTCGACGCGTCGGTTACGAATACGGCCGCTGTCCTGATCATTGGCGGCCACTGGCAGCTCGCTCCCGAGACCGGTGATCTCACGGAACATCACACCCTGCTTGGCCAGTTCCCGGCGCACCGCCATCGCCCGCAGCTTGGACAGTAGCTCGGCGCGCTCCGGGTCGCTCTTGGCATCGCCGAAGCCGACCAGCACGACTTTGTCTTTCAGCTTGTCATGTTGCTTGAGGTAGTCCAGCACGCGCTGCAGGTCGCGGTAGGCCTTGTTGTCCAGAGTGGCGCTGCCTTCCTGAAAGCGGAAGTTCACCGACAGGCGTTGCGCCTGTTCGGCAAGCTGGCGGTAATTCGCAGGCATCTGAGCTTCCGGGGTGACCTTCACGGCCTGAACGGTTTGCGCGATGAAACCGCTGCCGTCCACGATCGCCTGGCCTCGGGGGCTTTGCGCGAAGTCGATGAGAGCACGCGCCCAGGGGTTTACCAGCTGTGGGTCGTTGTAGATGAACAGTCGGCGCGCCAACGGGTAATCCTCGGTGGCGATCAGGGTGGTGCTCGGCGCCATCGGCTGAGAGTTGCCCGCTGCAACCGCGACCGCCTTGGCCTGGCGAATGTAGGGCAGACCAATGAAGCCGATACCGTTGGGGTCGCTGCTGACCAGATCGGAAAGTTCGGAGCTGGACTCGAAGCGCCGTGCGTTTGCAGCCAATGTCCGCCCACCCGCAGCCAGCACCAGTTCCTTGAAGGTGTCGTAGGTGCCGGAATTGTCGTCGCGTGCATACGGCTGCACCTTGCCGGGCTTACCGCCCAGGGCGGCCCAGTCGCTGATTTCGCCGGAGAACAGTTGAGCGATCTGATCCACGCTGAGGGCGCTGATCGGGTTGCCGGGGTGGACGATGATCGCCAGACCGTCGATGGCGATGATCTGCTCGCTTTGCGGGCTGCGCAGATCGCCGAGGTTGGCCAGACTGCTGGCTTCGCCGTCCTTGATCGGGCGCGAGGAGGCAGCCAGGTCGGTGCTGCCATTTTGCAGTGAGGCGAAGCCGGTGCCGGAACCATGGGCGGCCACTTCGACGATCACATTACGGCCATCGGCCTGACGACCGATGATGCGCTGCTCGTTTTCCCGGGCGCCAGCCTCGCTACGGATATCGCGCAGGCCCTGGGCTTCGAACAGGCCCTTGATCAGCTCCGGGCCAAGTTTCGCGCCAATGGTGTTGGAGCCCTGGATGCGCAACACGGGCTGATTGCCTTGAAAGGCCGGTAGTGCGGCGAAAACCGACAGCGGAAGGGCGTAGCAGATGAAACCGATGACCAGCAAAGACAGCGTGCGACCCCAGAGGTCGCAATCGAGTTGGGGCAGGGCGCGCGGCATGCGGCAGGCACCTTCTAGTGGGTGGGACAGGGTGCCGCGCAGATTAAGTCGGTCAGGTTGCGGTTATATGACAGACAGGTTGTGCCTGGGCGCAAGTGAGGACCGGGCCGGCTCTGCCTTGCGCGACGCCGCGCTTGAGGCGTCGCACAGGGTGATGCCGATCAGGTCAGGGTCGGTCCCTGAGCCGTCTTTCCTGGAAGAGCGCCCGGGGGCGTAGCTTTTCGAATCGGCAGCGCCCGGGGGTCGCAGCGGGGCGCCGCTGCTACAGGTTCGGCGTATCGACGGGTTTTTCAACGGACTGTCAGCCCAGCTCCAGCCAGACCGGCGCGTGATCCGAGGGCTTGTCCATGCTGCGCAGGTCATAGTCGATGCCGGCGTCCTTGAAGCGTTTCTGCAGTGGCTGGCTGGCAAGGATCACGTCGATGCGCAGGCCGCGCTTGGGCTCGTCCTCGAAGCCACGGCTGCGGTAGTCGAACCAGCTGAAGCGATCATTCACCTCGGGGTTAAGGTGGCGGAAGCTGTCCACCAGGCCCCAGTTCTTCAGGGTCGTCAACCATTCACGCTCTTCCGGCAGGAAGCTGCACTTGCCGGTTTTCAGCCAGCGCAGACGGTTGGGCTCGCCGATGCCGATATCGCAATCTTCGGGACTGATATTGATATCGCCCATCACCACAAGCGCCTGCTGCGGGTCGAAGCGCTCCACCAGCAATTGTTGCAGATCGGCATAGAAGCGTTGCTTGGCCGGGAACTTCACCGGATGGTCGCGGCTCTCCCCCTGCGGAAAGTAGCCGTTCATCACGGTGATGGGGTTGCCATCGGCGTCGGCGAAGGTGCCGTAGATGAAGCGCCGCTGGGAGTCCTCGCCATCACCGGGGAAACCCTTGTGCAGGCTCAATGGCGCCTGGCGCGAAAGCAGGGCGACACCATAGTGGCCTTTCTGGCCGTGGTAATGCACGTGGTAACCGAGCTGGCGGATCTCCGCCTCAGGGAACTGGTCATCGGCCACCTTGGTTTCCTGCAGGCCGATCACATCCGGCTGGTGCTTTTCGATCAACGCCTGCAATTGATGAGGGCGCGCACGCAGGCCATTGATATTGAAGGAGACGATTTTCATGGGCAGCGGGTCCTGGGCTGGCGGGCATGCCACGCAAGGCACCCCGGATGATAAGAGCCTACGCGGCACGCTTTCCCTCGTCCGGCGTTTCGCGCCGCGTTCTCCGGAAGGAGAAGGGTACAAGGAAGGCGTCGCGGTGCGACTCTTGGATTAGGTGGCGATGCTAGCCGATCCTCGGCGCCGGCGGCCAGCGCCTGGCAGGTGCCTGGCAGGTGCCTGGCGGTGGTGCTAAGTTGGCTATACCGCATCTGACCCACACACAACCTATAACAACAGAGGTCCGCCATGCCCCATAACACCCCAGCAGAAGTGCGCATGCTCGATGGTGGTTACGCGCGTGAGGTTCGTTCGCTGCTCTACCATGCCTACCGCCACGAGCCGACCTTTGCCTATCTGTTCGAGGCCGAGCGCCCCGGCTTCGACCAGCGTGTGCGCGCAACGATTCGCGAGCTGGTGCAGCAGCATTTCGCCGAGGAGCTGCCAGCTATCGGTCTGCTGATCGACGACCGTCTGATCGGCGCGGCGCTGATCGCACCGCCGCAGCGGCGCCTGGACATCACCGAGAGCTGGGGCTGGCGCTTGCGCATGCTGCTGAGCACCGGCTTCGGCTGCACCAAACGCTATCTGGAGTACCACGATGCGGTGCTCGCCTGCCTGCCACCGGGTCCCTATCACGTGTTGCCGCTACTGGGCATTCATCCGGAGTTTCAGGGCCAGCACCGTGGCGAACAACTGCTCGAGGCGCTGCATGAATGGTGCGCGCAAGACAGCGGGTCGCAAGGTGTGGTGCTGGACACAGGCAATGCCCGCTACCTGGACTTCTACCGGCGTCAGGGCTATGAGGAAGTCGGTGAGCTGGCCATCGGCCCGGTGGTCGAGCACGTGTTCTTTCATCCGAACCCGCAACCCGTGGTGCGAGCCAGCGCCTGAACTCCGGCTGTCTGGCATGAACGCAGCGGCTCTGGCGTAGGCTCCGCTCCGTGGTAGCATCCTTCGCCATGAGCGTATATGGATATTTTCAGCGCAGCCTGGCGCTGCTGCTGATCAGTACGGGCGCCTTGGCCGCCAGCGAGCTGGACGTACGGATCACCCCAAACAATTCGGCTCTCAAGGCCAATATCGAAGGTTACGTCGGCAGCCTCGATGGCCGTGATGCGCAGTCGTTACGGCGTTTGCGGCGTATCGCCGAAAACGAGGCGGACAAGGCGGCTCAGGCCCTGGGGTATTACCAGGCGCGCATTCGCAGCCGTATCGAAGAGGGCGAAACACCGCGTCTGGTACTCGAAGTCGAGCCGGGCGAGCGTGTTCGCCTGCGCAACGTGGACATTCGCATCGAAGGGCCGGCCAGTGAGCTATCGGCCTTTCGTGTCCCCCAGGCCAGTCGCCTGCAGCCAGGCTCGGTGCTCAACCACGGGCGCTACGAGGATGCCAAGCGGCTGATTCAGAACCAGGCCTCGCGCTATGGCTTCTTCGATGGCCGCTTCACCCGCCAGCGTCTGCAGATCGATCCGGCAGCCGGGGTGGCTGACATCGAGCTGGTGTTCAGCAGTGGCCCGCGCTACAGCCTGGGGGATATCGCCTTCAGCGGTGATTTCCCGTTCGATGAAGAACTGCTGCTGCGCATGGTGCCGTTCGATCCCGACACACCTTACGACTCCGAGCTGATCGCCGAGCTGTACCAGGCGCTACAGTCCAGCGGCTATTTCGAATCCGTAAGGGTCGATGCCATTCCCACCCAGGCCGATCAGCTGCGCATTCCGATTGCGGTGGCGCTGCAGGTGCGCGAGCCGCGCACCATGGGGCTGGGGCTGGGCTTTTCCACCGACGTCGGGCCGCGCCTGCGCGCCAACTGGACACGTCACTGGCGCAACCCGCAGGGGCACAGCTATGGGGTGGAAACCGAGCTGTCCGCGCCGCGGCAAAACGTCGGACTGTGGTACGACATTCCCGGTGATCCACCTTTGACCGACAAGCTGCGTCTGGCCGGTGGCTATCAATATGAAGAGCTGGCCAGCAAGGACAGCCTGAGTCGTCTGCTCACCCTTGGCCCGGAATGGCACAGCCAGCGTCCCGGTGGCTGGCAGCGCGTGCTGTCGGTCAAGTGGCAGCGCGAGGAATACCGGCTGGGCGACGATTCCGGACTGAGCACCTTGCTGATGCCGGGCGTCAGCTATTCGCTGCTGCGCAGTGACAATCGTCTCGATCCGAACCAGGGCTACCGCGTGCAGTTCGATCTGCGTGGCGCCGTCGACGGCGTGCTTTCCGATGCCAATGTGTTGCACGGCAACGTCATGCTCAAGGGGCTGACTACGGTGTTCGACAATCACCGTCTGCTCGGCCGCGTGCAGTTCGGCGGCACCGAAACCAACGGTTTTTCGGCGGTGCCGCCATCGCTGCGTTTCTTCGCCGGCGGCGATCAGAGCGTGCGCGGCTACGACTACCAGAGCCTGTCGCCGGAAAACAATCGCGGCGACAAGATCGGCGGCCGCTACCTGTTCGCCGCCAGTGCCGAGTATCAGTACAGCCTTACCGACAAGTGGCGCCTGGCGACCTTCATCGACCAGGGCAATTCCTTCAACTCGCTGGAGTTCCCCACCCTCAAGACCGGGGTCGGCTTCGGCGTACGCTGGGTTTCGCCGGTCGGTCCGCTGCGCCTGGATCTGGCCCATGCGCTGGATGATGACGGCGGCGTGCGTCTGCATTTCTCGATGGGGCCTGAATTATGATCCGGCGCCTGCTGAAATGGTTGGCTGCCGGTGTGCTCGGCCTGATGCTGATGATTGGCGCCGCGCTATGGGCGATTCTCGGTACCCAGACGGGTAGCCGCTGGTTGCTGGCCCATGTGCCTGGCCTGCAGGTCGACAACTTCACGGGACGCCTGGGCGGTGCCTGGCAGGCCGATGCGCTGACCTGGCAGCAGGACGAGACGCATGTGGAGCTGCAGCAACTGGACATGGCCTGGTCGCCGTCCTGCCTGTTACGCCTGACGTTGTGCATTGACCGCCTGCATCTGCAACAGGCAGCGCTCGGTCTGCCGCCAAGCACTGAGGCCAGTGGTGAGCCGCTCAGCCTGCCGAGCCTGAACCTGCCGCTGCGCCTGCAACTGGGTGACATTCAGCTGGGTGAGTTGCGCGTGGATGGCCAGGCGCAGTTGAGCGATCTGCAGCTGATAGCAAGCTGGAACGAGCAGGGCGTCGGGCTGCAGCGCCTGGCCCTGCAACGTGATGACCTGCGCCTGGATGTCAGCGGCAGCCTGACTCCGCAAGGCGACTGGCCGCTGGCATTGAGTGGGCGCCTGCAATTACCGGAAGTCGACGGCAAACCCTGGCAGGTGGCGCTGCAGATCGGCGGCGAGCTGCAGCGCAGCCTGGAAATCGAAGCGGATAGCAGTGGTTATCTCGACGCACGCCTGCAAGGCAAGGTGCAGGCCCTGGCCGAGAATCTGCCGGCCGAGCTGCGCCTGACCAGCCGCGACTTCCAGGCCAGCAGCGCCTTGCCAGCGACCCTGCGCCTGCAGGATGTACAACTGCAGGCCAAAGGCGACCTGGCGGCCGGCTATCGCGTCGACGGCACAGCGAGCCTGCCCGCCGAGCAGGCGCCGATGCCGTTGCAACTCAAAGGGCGGGTCGATGCTGCCGGCGCGGATGTAGAACTGCTGCGTATCCAGGCCGAAACGCAGCATGTGCAGGTCGAGGGCAAGCTCGCCTGGAGCGAAGCGCTCACCATCGATGCGCAGCTGGACTGGCTGGATTTTCCCTGGCAGCGCCTCTACCCGATGGACGAGCCGCCACCGGTGGCGCTGCATACCTTGCAGGCCGAAATCAGCTACAGCGAAGGCGACTACCTGGGTAACTTCGCCGCGCAACTGCAGGGGCCTGCGGGTGACTTCAGCCTGAGCAGCCCGATCAGTGGCGATCTTGGCCAGGTCAGCCTGCCGCAACTGCAGCTGATAGCCGGCCAGGGCCGGGCCGAAGGGGTGCTCAAGCTGGGGTTTGCCGAGGGCATCGAGTGGCAGGCCATGTTGCAGCTCAGCGCTCTGGACCCCGGTTACTGGCTGGCGGAAATGCCGGGCAATCTGGCCGGCCCGCTGAACACATCGGGTAGCTTCGACGCCGGTGCGCTGCAGGCGCAAGCCGATATCGACCTCAATGGCCGCCTGCGTGGCCAGCCGGCGCAGTTGCAGGTGCAGGGCGCAGGCAACGGAGAGCGGTGGCAGCTGGAGCGGTTGCTGGTACGCCTTGGCGACAATCGGGTCAGCGGCCAGGGTGCGCTGGATCAGCGCCTGCGCGGCCAGCTTGAGCTGGCCCTGCCGCGCCTGGGACAGCTCTGGCCCGGTTTGCAGGGCCAGGTGCAGGGGCAGCTTTCCCTGGCCGGGACCTTGCAGGCGCCGCAAGGCCAACTGGCGCTGACGGGCGAGCGCCTCGCGTTCGGCGACCCCAGCCTGCGTCGCCTGAAGCTGGACGCGATACTGGATGCTCGGCAGCAGGCGCGTATCGACCTGAATCTGCGCGGTATCCGTATCGGCGATACCTATCTCGGACGCCTGCAGGCCGAGGGGCGTGGCGACCAGCGGCGCCAGGCGCTGGATATCGACCTGCAAGGTCCGCTGCTGCAACTGGCGCTGGCCCTGGACGGTAACTTGAGCGAGCAGGGCGACTGGCGCGGGCGCATCGCCAGCGGCCGGGTGCAGAGTGGCGGGCAGGATTGGCAGCTGCAGCAGGCCGCGAGCCTGGAGCGCCTGGCCAGTGGCCGGCTCAACCTGGGTGCACATTGCTGGCAGTCCGGCGATGCCAGCCTGTGCGGCGGCCAGCAGCGGCTGATGCCGCAGCCCAGCCTGGACTGGCGCCTGGAGAACTTCCCGCTGGCCAGCCTGCAGCCCTGGCTGCCCGAGGATTTCGCCTGGCAGGGGCGCCTGAGTGGTCAGCTCAAGGTCGAGCTGCCCGACAGCGGCCCCAACGGCCAGGTCACGCTCGACGCCAGCGGCGGCAACCTGCGTATTCGCCAGCCGGATGACGAGCAGTGGCTGGATTTCCCCTACGACAGCCTGCGTCTGGACAGTACGCTGCGCCCGCAGCGTGTGGACAGTGAATTGCGCTTCGTCAGTGGGCGTCTGGGGGAGCTGGTGTTGCAGGCGCAGATCGACCCGCGTCCGGCGAACAAGCCGGTTAACGGCCAGTTTCGCCTGAGCGGCTTCGATCTTGCTGTGCTGCGACCCTTCGTGCCAATGGCGGAGAAGCTCGAGGGCACGCTGTTGGGCAGCGGCAGCATAAGCGGCCATCTCCTGGCACCGCAGATCAACGGTCAGCTGCGTTTGGAAGGCGGCGAGCTGTCCGGCAGCGAACTGCCGGTGAGCGTGGAGGGCTTGCAGCTGCAGGCGCTGATCGCGGGGGAGCAGGTGCAGCTTTCCGGGGACTGGCGCAGCGGCGAGCAGGGGCGAGGCAACCTGCGTGGCGAATTCAACTGGGCCGAAGGCCTTACCGGCGACCTGTCGGTGCAGGGGCAGCGCCTGCCGGTGAAGGTCGAGCCTTATGCCGAGCTGGAAGTCGAGCCTGATCTGCAGTTGCAACTGCGTGCCCGGAGTCTGGCGGTCAGTGGCAAGGTGGGCGTGCCGCGCGGACTGATCAGCGTACGTGAGCTGCCGCCATCGACAGTGAAGGTCTCGGGCGACGCGCGAGTGGTCGGTCGCGAAGTGCCCGAAGCCGAGCAGGGCCTGGGCATCGCCATGGATGTCGATGTCGAGGTGGGGCAGGACAAGCTGGCCTTCAGCGGCTTCGGTCTGACTGCGGATCTGCGCGGGCGTGTGCATATCGGCGATAACCTCGATACGCGCGGCGAACTGGAACTGGCCAACGGTCGCTATCGCGCCTACGGCCAGCGCCTGACCATTCGCCGCGCGCGCCTGTTGTTCACCGGGCCCATCGATCAGCCGTTCCTTGATGTGGAGGCTATTCGCCGGGTCGACACGGTCGTCGCCGGGATTCGTCTGTCCGGCAATGCCGAGCAACCCACGACCACGGTGTTCGCCGAACCGGCCATGAGCCAGGAGCAGGCATTGTCCTATCTGGTACTGGGTCGACCCTTGGGGCAAAGCTCGGGCGATAACAACATGCTCGGCCAGGCTGCGCTGGCGCTCGGTCTGGCGGGCAGCAGTTCGCTCACCACCGGTTTGGCCAACAGCCTGGGCATTCAGGATTTCCAGCTCGACACCGAAGGCAGCGGCGTGACCACCAGCGTAGTGGCCAGCGGTAACATCACCGAGCGTCTTAGCCTGCGTTATGGCGTTGGGGTATTCGAGCCGGCCAATACCATTGCCCTGCGTTACGAACTGAGCCGGCGCCTGTATCTGGAAGCGGCCAGCGGGCTGGCCAGTTCGCTCGACCTGTTCTACCGGCGGGATTTCTGATGGCCGCCCGATCGTTCGCTAAATCCCTACTTGGCCCCGGGTGTATCGGCGCCGCTTCTGCGCTAGGCTGCACCCGTGGTCGGGCCGTGACCTGCCATTCTACGGGCCGTTGGCCCCTTCAACTCCCTGAACGATAAGGAAACTCCCATGGCGCAAGTCACTCTCAAAGGCAATCCGGTGCAGGTCGACGGTCAACTGCCGCAGGCCGGTCAACAGGCGCCTGCTTTCAGCCTGGTCGCCGGCGACCTGAGCGACGTCACCCTGGCCAGCCTGGCCGGCAAGCGCAAGGTGCTTAACATCTTCCCGAGCGTCGATACCCCGACCTGCGCCAGTTCCGTGCGCAAGTTCAATGCCGAAGCCAGCCAGTTGGACAACACCGTGGTGCTGTGCATTTCCGCCGATCTGCCGTTCGCCCAGGCACGTTTCTGTGGAGCCGAAGGTCTGGACAGCGTGGTCAACCTGTCCACCCTGCGTGGTGCCGACTTCCTCAAGAACTACGGCGTTGCCATCGCCAGCGGCCCGCTGACCGGCCTGGCTGCACGCGCCGTGGTGGTGTTGGACGAGCAGGACAAGGTACTGCACAGCGAGCTGGTTGGTGAAATCGCCCACGAACCGGACTACGCTGCGGCCCTGGCAGTACTCAAGTAAGTCGCCTGTCACACTCGAAACGGCCTGCCTTGCGCAGGCCGTTTTCGTTTGTGCGGGTCATTTGTTCAGCGCTGCGGTGACCAGCCGGCGCAAGCGATTGGCCACTGGCGACAGTTCACGCCCTTTGACCAGCAACAGGTAGTAGGGCGACATCTCGATGACCACGTTCAGCGGCAGCACCTTGAGCTTGGCGCCGACCTGATCGCCGAGCAGCAGGTCCGACACTTCGCTGGCGAGCGGCGCGATGGCCGACGACGACACCAGGATGGCGATCATCGCCAGCAGTGAAGTGGTGTTGGTGATGTTGGTCGGCAATGGTGCGCCAACGCTGAGAAAGGCGGTTTCCATCGCCTCGCGAATCGGCGTCCGGTGGCTCTGCATTACCCATTCGTAGGGTGATAGATCGTGCAGCGTCACCTGGTCGACGTTGGCCAACGGGTGATCCTGACGCACGATCAGTTTCAGGGTTTCGGTGCGCGCCGGGTAGATCTCGAAATCTGCCGGGTTGACGCCGCGGGGCAGGCGGGCCAGCACGAAGTCGTTCTTGCCAGCCGCCAGGTCGTGCACCAGTTCGTCGCTAGCGGCCACGTTGACATGCACGTCGGCGCGCGGCGACATCGCCTTGAGCTGGCGGATGGCGGGAATCACGAAGCCCACCGCCGCACCGGTCACGGCACCGACCGTGGTCATGCCGCCTTCGCCGCGCTTGAGCTCCTCGACGTCCTGGGCCAGGTCGCGCAGTTCCACCAGCATGTTGTGCGCGCGGCGGGCCAGGGCGCGGCCGATCAGCGTCGGTACCATACCCTTGGCATGACGTTCGAACAGACGCGCGCCGAGGGTGTGTTCGATCTCAGCCAGCATGCGCGAGGCGGCAGGCTGGCTGACGGTCAGCTCGTCTGCGGCCAGGCCGAGCTGGCCGTGTTCGGCGATGGCAGCGATCAAGCGTAGTTGGGGAATCTTCAGGTGGCGGGCGATGCCGATGTCCATGGTGGCGCTCGTTATCGGGGTGCAGGCGGCGTGGAAGCGCCTGTTTGACTAACAACAACATACCAGTATTGGTATGAAGCTGCGCAAAATACGAATTTGCTTGATATGGGGTGCGCTTCTATCGTCAGGGCTGCTTTGAGCTCTTCGTTGAACCAACAACAATAATCGCGAAGTCGCGCGCTCCTGAGTGCGCCAGGCGTCGCCAGGAGAAGCTGAATGAACGCAATCCGTAAACTTGTGGCCGCCATGGCCATGGGCGCCACCCTGATCAGTGCCGCTTCCGTCGGCGCGGCCGAAAAGGGCTTCGTCGGAATCGCCATGCCGACCAAGTCATCCTCTCGCTGGATCAATGATGGCGACAACATGGTCAAGCAGCTGGAAAAAGCCGGCTACAAGGCCGACCTGCAGTACGCCGAAGACGACATTCCCACACAGGTCTCGCAGATCGAGAACATGATGGTCAAGGGTGTCAACGTTCTGGTCATCGCCGCCATCGACGGCACCACCCTGACCAATGCCCTGGAAAACGCCAACGCCGCGGACATCAAGGTGATCGCCTATGACCGCCTGATCCGCGACAGCGAGTATGTCGACTACTACGCCACCTTCGACAACACCAAGGTCGGCGTGCTGCAGGCCGAATCCCTGCTCAAGGGCATGCAGGCGCGCGGCCCTGGCCCCTACAACGTCGAGCTGTTCGGCGGCTCGCCGGACGACAACAACGCCTACTTCTTCTATGACGGCGCCATGTCGGTGCTGCAGCCTTTGATCGACAAGGGCGAGATCAAGATCCTCTCCGGGCAGACCGGCATGGGCAAGGTCGGCACCCTGCGCTGGGACGGCGCCACCGCCCAGGCACGCATGGATAACCTGCTGTCCGCCAACTACACCAAGGAGCGCCTCGACGGCGTGCTGTCGCCCTACGACGGCATCTCCATAGGTGTGCTGTCGTCCCTGAAGGGCGTCGGTTACGGCTCCGGCGACATGCCGATGCCGATCGTCACTGGCCAGGATTCGGAAGTGCCGTCGGTGAAATCGATCCTCGCTGGCGAGCAGTATTCGACGATATTCAAGGACACCCGCCAGCTTGCCGAGGTGACCGTCGGCATGGTCAGGGCGCTGCTTGAGGGCAGCGAGCCGCAGATCAACGACACCAAGACCTACGACAACGGCAAGAAAGTGGTGCCGGCCTACCTGCTGCAGCCGGTCACGGTCGACAAGAGCAACTGGGAAAAGGTGCTGATCGACAGCGGTTATTACACCAAGGACCAGATCCAGTAAACGTCCCTGCCGGCAGCGCGGCCCGCTGCCGGTCCCTTACCCCTTGTTTACCTGAGCATGGCGCGCGCGCTGCGGTTGGCGCGTGCCTAGCGGACGGATAAAACCATGCAGCAAGACATCATTCTGGAAATGCGCGGTATCACCAAGACGTTTCCGGGCGTGAAGGCGCTCGACAACGTCAACCTCAAGGTGCGTCGTGGCGAGATTCACGCGCTGTGCGGCGAGAATGGCGCCGGCAAGTCGACTCTTATGAAGGTGCTCAGCGGCGTCTATCCGCACGGCAGCTACGACGGCGAGATCATTTACGAAGGTAAGCCGCTGGCGTTCACCGGCATTCGTGACAGCGAGCGTGAAGGCATCATCATCATCCACCAGGAGCTGGCGCTCGTGCCGCTGCTGTCCATCGCCGAAAACCTGTTTCTCGGTAACGAAATTACCAGTGGCGGCGTGATCGACTGGCCCGAGGTATACCGGCGCACCGAGGTGCTGCTGGGCAAGGTCGGCCTCGACGAGATCGCCACCACGCCGGTGGAGAAGCTCGGCGTGGGCAAGCAGCAACTGGTGGAAATCGCCAAGGCGCTGGCCAAGGACGTCAAGCTCCTGATCCTCGATGAGCCCACCGCGGCGCTGCAGGAAAACGACAGCCAGAAGCTCCTCGACCTGCTGCTGGAGTTCCGCGCCCAGGGCATTTCCTCGATCCTGATTTCCCACAAGCTCAATGAAGTCAGCCGCGTTGCTGACAGCATCACTGTGCTGCGCGACGGCGCCTCGGTGAGCAGCATGGACTGCCACACCGAAGCGGTCAGTGAAGAAACCATCATCCGCGGCATGGTCGGTCGCGATATGGAGAACCGCTACCCGGAGCGCACGCCGCAGATCGGCGAGACGCTGCTGGAAATCCGCGACTGGAACGTCTGGCACCCGGAGTCGGCTTCGCGGCAGATGATCCGCAACGTCAACCTGCGCGTTGCCGCCGGTGAAGTGGTCGGCATCGCCGGGCTGATGGGGGCAGGGCGCACCGAGCTGGCCATGAGCGTGTTCGGCAGGAGCTACGGGCGCAATATTTCCGGTTCCGTGCACCTGCGCGGCAAAGAGATCGACGTGTCGACCGTGCGCCGCGCGGTGGACAACGGCATCGCCTACGTCACCGAAGACCGCAAGTCCCTGGGACTGGTGCTCGACGAAAGCATCCAGTGCAACACCACCCTGGCCAACCTGCCGGGTGTCTCCAGCCACGGCGTGATCGACGAGCACGAAGAGCGCCGGGTTGCCGAGCAGTACCGCGAGGCCATGCACATCCGCACGCCGGGGGTATTCCAGAAGGTGCTCAACCTCTCGGGCGGTAATCAGCAGAAGGTGGTGCTCAGCAAATGGCTGTTCGCCAAGCCCGAAGTGCTGATTCTCGACGAGCCCACCCGCGGCATCGACGTGGGCGCCAAGTTCGAGATCTACAGCCTGATCAACCAGCTCGCCGCTGACGGCAAGGGCGTGATCATCATCTCGTCGGAGATGCCCGAGCTTTTGGGCATGTGCGACCGCATCTACGTAATGAACGAAGGCGCCTTCCTGGGCGAACTGGCACGTGAAGAGGCGAGCCAGGAAAAGATCATGTCGATGATCGTCAAGGCGTGAGCGAGGACAACGCAATGGAAACCAACACTCAAACCGCTCAAACCCAACACCTGGCGCGACCCTCGCTGTTGGGCCACATGAAGAGCCATATCCGCGACTACGGCATGCTGTTGACCCTGGTGGTCATCATGGGGCTGTTCGAGGTGCTCACCGATGGCACGCTGATGCGCCCGATCAACCTTACCAACCTGCTGCTGCAGAACAGCTACATCATCATCATGGCTCTGGGCATGTTGCTGGTGATCGTCTCCGGGCACATCGACCTGTCGGTGGGCTCGGTGGTCGGCTTCGTCGGCGCTGCGGCGGCAGTGATGATGGTGCAGTGGGGCTGGTCGACCTCGGTGGTGGTGCCGGTTTGCCTGTTGATGGGCTGCCTGATCGGCGCAGCCCAGGGCTACTGGATCGCCTACTGGCAGATCCCCTCGTTCATCGTCACCCTGGCCGGCATGCTGGTGTTTCGCGGCCTGACCCTGGCGGTACTGGACGGTCAGTCCATCGGCCCTTTCTCCAGCAGTTTCCAGCTGATGAGCAACGGCTTCATCCCGGACATCTTCGGCGTCAAGCGGCCCAACGTGACCGCCATAGTGCTCGGTGTGTTCGCCGCTGCGATGATCATCTACCTGGCGCTGCGCGGACGTAGGCGCGCCAAACGCTACGGCATCGTCGACGAGCCAGGTGTGTTCTTCGCGGTCAAGAACCTGCTGATCGCCGGCGCCATCGTCTACATTGCCTACCTGCTGGCCACCTACCGCGGTCTGCCGAACGTGCTGATCATCATGGCCCTGCTGATCAGCGCCTACACCTTCCTGACCAACCGCACCACGCTGGGCCGGCGCATCTACGCCATCGGCGGCAACGTCAAGGCGGCCAAGCTGTCGGGTATCAACACCGAGCGCCTGACCTTCTTCGCCTTCGTCAACATGGGCATGCTCGCGGCCCTGGCCGGCATGATCTTCGCCGCGCGGCTCAACACCGCGACGCCCAAGGCCGGCGTGTCGTTCGAGCTGGACGTGATCGCAGCGGTGTTCATCGGCGGCGCGTCGATGTCCGGCGGCGTCGGCAAGATCATCGGCGCGGTGATCGGTGCCCTGATCATGGGGGTAATGAATAACGGCATGTCGATTCTCGGCATCGGCATCGAATGGCAGCAGGTAATCAAGGGCCTGGTGCTGCTGGCCGCGGTGATCTTCGACGTTGTCAACAAGAGCAAGTCCCGTTAGCGGACGCTGAGTCGCCATAGCCAACCATTTCCGCAGTACCGCTGGCGCCGGGCACAGCCGGGCGCCGCAGGATGAACATGAGGTAGCAGGCCATGAACAGCCACAATCAACCTTCGGGCAAGGCGGTTTACGCCGACCTGGCCGGGCGCACCGTGCTGATTTCCGGTGGCGCCACCGGCATCGGCCGCGCGCTGGTCACGGCGTTCGCGCGGCAGGGCGCGCGTACCGCCTTCGTCGACATCGACGACAAGCATGGCATGGCCCTGGCCAGTGAGCTGACAGAAGCTGGGCATCAGGTACTTTTCCTGCGCTGCGACATCACCGACGTCAAGGCCTACCAGGCTGCCATTCACAAGGTCGCCGAGCAGTTCGGGCCAATTACCGTGCTGCTCAACAACGCCGCCAATGATGTACGCCACGCGCTGGATTCGATCAGCATGGAACGCTTCGACAATCTGATTGCCGTGAACCTGCGCCACGCCACCTTCGCCGCCCAGGCCGTGGTGCCGATGATGCGCCAGGCCGGCGGGGGCTCGATCATCAACTTCGGCTCGGTGGGCTGGATGATGGCCTCGGCCGGCTACCCGGTGTACGCGGCGAGCAAGGCCGCCACCCACGGGCTGACCCGTGGCCTGGCGCGGGATCTGGGTAAGGATCGCATCCGCGTCAACACCCTGGTGCCGGGCTGGGTGATGACCGAGAAGCAGTTGGCCATGTGGGTCGACGAAACGGCCAAGGAGCAGATTCGCCAGAACCAGTGCATGCCCGGCCAGCTCCTGCCCGAGCATATCGCCGACATGGCGCTGTTTTTGGCATCCGACGCGGCGGCCATGTGCACCGCGCAGAATTTCATCGTCGACGGAGGTTGGGTATGAGCACCTTCAAACCGGCAGCCTGGCCCCGCAAGCTGCGCTCCACCGAATGGTACGGTGGCGACTCGCGTGATCACATTTACCATCGCAGCTGGATGAAGAACCAGGGCCTGCCGGCCGACCTGTTCGACGGCCGCCCGGTGATCGGCATCTGCAACACCTGGTCGCAGCTCACGCCCTGCAATGCGCACCTGCGTGACCTGGCCGAGCGGGTCAAGCATGGCATCTACGAGGCCGGCGGCCTGCCGCTGGAATTTCCGGTGTTCTCGGCCGGCGAAAGTTCGCTGCGCCCGACCGCGATGATGTACCGCAATATGGCGGCGATGGACGTGGAGGAAGCGCTGCGCGCCAACCCGCTGGATGGTGTGGTGCTGCTGGCCGGTTGCGACAAGACCACCCCGGCGCTGCTGATGGGCGCCGCCAGCGTCGACATTCCGGCCATCGTGGTGTCCGGCGGGCCGATGCTCAACGGCTGGTTTCGTGGCGAGCGTGTCGGTTCCGGCACCGCGTTGTGGCAGATGTCCGAAGACATCAAGGCCGGCAAGATGAGCCGCGAAGACTTCCTCGAGGCCGAGCAGTCGATGTCGCGTTCGCCGGGCTCGTGCAACACCATGGGCACCGCCAGCACCATGGCCAGCATGGCCGAAGCGCTGGGCATGGCGCTGTCCGGCAACGCGGCGATCCCCGCGGTGGACAGTCGCCGCCGGGTGATGGCTCACCTGACCGGGAGACGCATCGTACAGATGGTCAAGGACGACCTGAAACCCTCCGACATCATGACCCGCCAGGCTTTCGAAAACGCCATCCGCGTCAACGGCAGCATCGGCGGCTCGACCAACGCGGTGATCCACCTCTTGGCCATTGCCGGTCGCGTCGGCGTCGACCTGACCCTGGACGACTGGGACCGCCTCGGCCGGGACATCCCGACCATCGTCAACCTGATGCCCTCGGGCAAATATCTGATGGAAGAGTTCTTCTACGCCGGTGGCCTTCCGGTGGTGATCCGCATGCTCGGCGAAGGTGACAAGCTGCACAAGGATGCGCTGACCGTGTCCGGAGAGACCATCTGGGAGGAGGTAAAGGGCGTGCGCAACTGGAACGAAGACGTCATCCGCCCGGTCGATAAGGCACTGACCGCAAAGGGCGGGATCGCCGTGCTGCGCGGCAACCTGGCGCCGCGCGGTGCGGTGCTCAAGCCGTCGGCCGCATCAAAGCACCTGATGCAGCACCGGGGCCGCGCCGTGGTGTTCGAGGACATCGACGACTACAAGGCGAGGATCAACGACGAGAGCCTGGATATCGACGAAAACTGTGTGATGGTGCTGAAGAATTGCGGCCCGCGTGGTTACCCGGGCATGGCTGAAGTGGGCAACATGGGCCTGCCGCCCAAGGTACTGCGCAAGGGCATCACCGACATGGTGCGTATTTCCGATGCGCGCATGTCCGGCACCGCCTATGGCACCGTGGTGCTGCACACCACGCCGGAAGCGGCGGCTGGCGGGCCGCTGGCGGTGGTGCGCAATGGCGACATGATAGAACTCGACGTGGAGGCGCGGCGCATTCACCTGGATATTCCCGAGGCCGAGCTGCGCCAGCGCCTGGCTGAGTGGCAGCCGAGCGTCAAACCGCCGGCCAGCGGTTACATCAAGCTGTTCCATGACCACGTGCAGGGCGCCGACAGCGGGGCGGACTTCGATTTTCTCAAGGGTTGCCGTGGCGCCGGTGTTCCCAAGGACAGCCATTAAGCAGGAGTTGGCCTGCCTGGCGGCTGCGCACCAGCACATTTGAGGAGGCACCTGGACATGACCGCTAATCCCCACGGCAGTAGCGCCGCGCGCATCGCCGATTCACGGGCCTGCACCCTGGGCGAGGGCGTGTTCTGGCACCCGCTGCGGGAGCAGTTGTTCTGGTTCGATATCCTTGGCAGGCGTCTGTTGAGCCGGCGCGATGGCCAGTCGCTGGAGTGGTCGCTGGATGAGCGTGCCTCCGCGGCTGGCTGGATCGACAACGACCGCCTGCTGATGGCCAGCGAAACGGCACTATCGATCTTCGATTTGCGCAGCGGCGCGCGCGCGCCGATCTGCGCCCTGGAGGCGGACAACCCGCTGACCCGCTCCAACGATGGACGCGCCGATCCCTGGGGCGGTTTCTGGATCGGCACCATGGGCCTCGAAGCCCAGCCCCAGGCTGGTGCCATCTATCGCTATTATCGGGGTGAGCTGCGTCGGCTGTTCGCCGATATCACCATCAGCAACGCCATCTGTTTCTCGCCGGATCGCCGCTTCGCCTACTTCGCCGATACCCATCGCCAGCAGATCTGGCGTCAGGCGCTGGACGAGCAGGATGGCTGGCCGAGCGGCGAGCAGCAGCCGTTCGTCGATTGTCGCGCGGCCGGTTTGAATCCCGATGGCGCCGTGGTCGACGCACAGGGACGGCTGTGGAACGCGCAGTGGGGCGCTTCGCGGGTGGCCTGTTACGACAGCAATGGTCAGTTCCTGCAGGCCCTGGCGTTTCCCGCCTCACAGATATCCTGCCCGGCATTGGCAGGGCCCAACCTGTCGACGCTGTTCGTCACCTCCGCACGCGAAGGCCTGGATAACGACCAGCTCGCCGCTGAACCCCACGCCGGCAAACTGTTTGCTGTGGAAGTATCAATCCGGGGGCAGGCCGAGCATCAGGTGATTCTCTAGGCCTTGGAAATACAAGGTAATACCTACATAGTCGTCCCGAAACACTCGAGGTAGAGACGTTGTCAGCGTTCGCTTGGGTTTTTTTTCGTCTTGAATCACCTGTGGAGGTAAATAGCCGGTAAAGAGGCTTTGCTTCGTGCTGAGCAGTGCTTATCGTTCACGCTCCTTACACGAAGCGATTGGCTCATGTCCGAAGTAAAAACAACGCCCAGCACCCCATCTTCCAAACGTCAGTGGTTTATCGGTCTCCTTCTGCTGGCGTTGATCATCGTCCTGATCTGGTGGTTCTGGCCGAGCGAACCGCAGTCCCAACAGATGGGCCGTGGCCGCTTCGGTGACATGGGACCGGTGCCGGTTCGTGTGGCTGAAGTCGAGCAGGGCGAGTTCGCCATCGAGCTCAAGGCGCTCGGCACCGTGACCGCCTACAACACGGTCAATGTCCGCTCGCGGGTCGACGGCGAGCTGGTCAAGGTGCTGTTCGAGGAGGGGCAGCAGGTCAAGGCTGGCGATTTGCTCGCGGTGATCGACCCGCGCTCCTATCAGGTCGCGTTGCAGCAGGCGCAGGGCGCGCTGCAGGAGAATCAGGCGCAACTGAAGAACGCCGAGCTGGATCTGCAGCGCTACAAGGGGCTTTACGCTGAAGACAGCATCGCCAAGCAGACCCTCGACACCCAGCAGGCACTGGTCAATCAGTACCGCGGCAGCCTGCAGAGCAATCAGGCGGACGTCGCCACGGCCAAGCTGAACCTCGACTTCACCCAGATTCGCGCGCCCATCGCCGGTCGCCTCGGCCTGCGCCAGCTGGATATCGGTAACCTGGTCAGCAGCGGCGACACCACGCCGCTGGTGGTGATTACCCAGACCGATCCGATTTCGGTGGTGTTCACCATTCCCGAGGGCGATCTGCCTGCCGTGCTGCAGCGCCGCCGCGACGGCGCTACGCTGGCAGTCGAGGCCTGGGATCGTGGCGAACGCCTGAAACTGGCCGAGGGCGTGCTGGAAAGCCTGGATAACCAGATCGACACCACCACCGGCACGGTCAAGCTCAAGGCGCGCTTCGATAATGCCGAGCAGATGCTCTTCCCCAATCAGTTCGTCAACGTGCGCCTGCGTGTGAAAACCCATGAGGCGGCCACCATCATCCCCTCCGCTGCGGTGCAGTTCGGTACCCGCGGCACCTTCGTCTATGTGGTCGACGGTGATAACAAGGTGAACATCCGCCCGGTCACCGTCGTGGCCAGTGATGCCGAGCGCAGCATGGTTGACGAGGGCGTGCAACCTGGCCAGCGGCTGGTCACGGAAGGCACCGACCGTCTGCGCGACGGCAGCGAGGTGCAGGTAGTCGACCCGCAGGCCGCACAGAAGACCGGTGAGCAGGGCGACCAGACCGCACCGCGGAACGACGCATGAATATCTCCCGCCCCTTTATCCTGCGGCCGGTCGCCACCACGCTGTTGATGGTGGCGATCTTCCTCAGCGGTCTGATCGCCTACCGGCTGCTACCGGTATCGGCGCTGCCGGAGGTGGATTATCCGACTATCCGCGTGCTGACTCTCTATCCAGGCGCCAGCCCGGATGTGATGACCAGTGCGGTGACGGCGCCGCTGGAGCGCCAGTTCGGGCAGATGGCCGGGCTCAAGCAGATGTCCTCGACCAGCTCCGGTGGCGCCTCGGTGATCACCCTGCGCTTCAATCTGGATGTTTCCCTGGCAGTGGCCGAGCAGGAAGTGCAGGCGGCGATCAACGCGGCGAGCAACCTGCTACCGGGCGACCTGCCGGCACCGCCGGTGTACAACAAGGTCAATCCGGCCGATACGCCGGTGCTGACCCTGGCGGTGAGCTCGAAGACGCTGCCGCTGCCGCAGGTCAACGATCTGGTCGATACCCGCCTGGCGCAGAAGCTCGCGCAAACCAGCGGTGTCGGCCTGGTGACCCTGGCAGGTGGGCAACGTCCTGCCGTGCGTATCCGCGTCAACCCCGAGGCGCTGGCGTCCTATGGTCTGAGCCTGGCCGACGTGCGCAACCTGATCACCGCCAGCAACGTCAATCAGCCCAAGGGCAATTTCGATGGCCCCACGCGGGTTGCCCAGCTCGATGCCAACGACCAGCTGAAATCGGTCGATGAATACCGTGAGCTGATCTTGAGCTATCAGAACGGCGCGGCACTGCGCCTGAAGGATGTCGCCGAGATCATCGACGGCGCCGAGAACGAGCGGCTGGCGGCCTGGGCCAACCGCAACCAGGCGGTGCTGGTCAACGTGCAGCGCCAGCCGGGTGCCAACGTCATCGATGTGGTCGACCGTATCCAGACTCTGCTGCCGCACCTGACCGAAGGCCTGCCGGCCAGCGTCGAGGTCAAGGTGCTCACCGACCGTACGCAGACCATTCGTGCTGCCGTGCGCGATGTACAGCACGAGCTGCTGCTGGCCATCGCTCTGGTGGTGATGGTGACCTTCCTGTTCCTGCGCAAACTGTCGGCGACCATCATCCCGTCGATCGTCGTGCCGCTGTCGCTGATCGGCACCTTTGGCGTGATGTACCTGGCCGGCTTCACCATCAACAACCTGACGCTGATGGCGCTGACCATTGCCACCGGCTTCGTGGTCGACGACGCGATCGTCATGCTGGAGAACATTGCCCGTCATCTGGAAGAGGGCGAGACGCCGCTCAACGCCGCACTCAAGGGGGCGCGGCAGATTGGCTTCACCCTGGTCTCGCTGACCCTGTCGCTGATCGCGGTACTGATTCCGCTGCTGTTCATGGCCGATGTAGTCGGCCGCTTGTTCCGCGAGTTCGCCATCACCCTGGCGGTGGCCATCCTGATTTCCCTGGTGGTGTCGCTGACCCTGACGCCGATGATGTGCGCGCGCCTGCTCAAGGCGGAAAAACCCGAGAGCGAAGGGCGGTTCTACAAAGCTGCCGGCGGCTTCATCGATGCCATGATCGAGCGCTACGGTGTCGCTCTGCAATGGGTGCTCAGGCATCAGCCGCTGACGCTGCTGGTCGCCGTAGCCACGCTGGGCCTGACCGTGTTGTTGTACCTGGCGGTGCCCAAGGGTTTCTTTCCGGTGCAGGACACCGGCGTGATCCAGGGTATTTCCGAGGCGCCACAGTCGATTTCCTTCGCCGCCATGAGCGAACGTCAGCAGCGCCTGGCCGATGTGATCCTGCGTGATCCGGCGGTGGCCAGCCTGTCCTCGTCGATTGGCGTGGATGGCGACAACCCGACGCTCAACAGCGGCCGCCTGCTGATCAATCTGAAGACTCACGCCGAGCGCGACGTGACCGCCAGCGAGGTGATCGATCGCCTGCGCCCGGAGCTGGCGAAGATTCCCGGTATCGAACTGTACATGCAGCCGGTGCAGGACCTGACCATCGAGGATCGCATCAGCCGCACCCAGTTCCAGTTCACTCTGGAGTCGCCTGACAGTCAGTTGCTGGAAACCTGGACGCCGCGCCTGGTCGAAGCGCTGCGTGAGCAACCGGAGCTGACCGATGTGGCCAGCGACCTGCAGAACCGTGGCCTGCAGGTGTACCTGGATATCGACCGCGACGCTGCAGCGCGCCTTGGCATCAATGTCGGCAACATCGACGATGCGCTATATGACGCCTTTGGCCAGCGCCAGATCAGCACCATCTACACCCAGGCCAGCCAGTACCGCGTGGTGCTGGAAAGCCGCGATGGCGGGCGCATCGGGCTGGCCGCGCTGCGCCAGATCCATGTGGCCACCGGGGACGGCCAGCAGGTGCCGCTGTCATCCCTGGCGCACATCGAGGAGCGTCCGGCCAGCCTGCTGGTCAACCATATCGGCCAGTTCCCGGCAGTGACCCTGTCGTTCAACCTGGCACCGGGCGTGTCGTTGGGCGAGGCGGTCGAGGTCATTGAGCGGGTCGAGCAGGAAATCGGCTTGCCGTTGTCCATCAACACCCAGTTCCAGGGCGCTGCCGAGGCGTTCCGCGCCTCGCTGAGCTCCACGTTGCTGCTGATCCTGGCCGCCATCGTCACCATGTATATCGTGCTCGGCGTGCTCTACGAGAGTTACATCCACCCGATCACCATCCTCTCCACGCTGCCTTCGGCGGGCGTCGGTGCCTTGCTCGCGTTGCTGCTGACGGGGAATGATCTGGGGTTGATCGCCATCATCGGCATCATCCTGCTGATCGGTATCGTCAAGAAGAACGCGATCATGATGATCGACTTCGCCCTGGAGGCCGAGCGCAACCAGGGCATGGCACCGGAGGCGGCGATCTACCAGGCGGCGCTGCTGCGCTTCCGGCCAATCCTGATGACCACCCTGGCGGCATTGTTCGGCGCCATCCCGTTGATGCTCGCCTCGGGCTCGGGTGCCGAGCTGCGTCAGCCGCTGGGGCTGGTGATGGTCGGCGGCCTGCTGGTCAGCCAGGTGCTGACGCTGTTCACCACACCGGTGATCTACCTGTACTTCGATCGCCTGTCGCGGCGCTTTAGTGGTCGCAGTGCCGCGGGGGTGGCGGTATGACTCCGGCCCGTAGGAGCGGCCTTGGCCGCGAACGGGCCGGTGCAGAGGATTCGCGGCTGAATCCGCCCGTACAAGATTGGCGGAGCCTTGGCGGGACCAATCGTTCATGAACCTCTCCGCGCCCTTTATCCGCCGCCCGGTGGCCACGCTGCTGCTGAGCCTGGCGATCATGTTGCTCGGCGGCGTCAGCTTCGGCCTGCTGCCGGTATCGCCATTGCCGAACATGGACTTTCCGGTGATCACCGTGCAGGCCAACCTGCCTGGCGCCAGCCCGCAGATCATGGCCTCTACGGTGGCCACGCCGCTGGAGCGCTCGCTGGGCAGCATCGCCGGTGTCAACCAGATGAACAGCAGCAGCAGCCAGGGCAGCACGCGGATCATGGTCGAGTTCGATCTCGACAAGGACATCAACACCGCGGCCCGTGAAGTGCAGGCGGCGATCAATGCGGCGCGCGAGCTGCTGCCCAGCGGTATGCGCACCATGCCCAGCTACCGCAAGATCAACCCTTCGCAAGCCCCGATCATGGTCATCTCCTTGACCAGCGATACCCTGAACAAGGGCCAGCTGTACGACGTTGCCTCGACCATCCTGGCGCAGAAACTGTCGCAGGTCACCGGCGTTGGCGAGGTGCAGGTGGGCGGCAGCTCGCTGCCTGCTGTGCGGGTGGCGCTGGAGCCGCGCTTGCTCGACCAGTACGGCATCGCCCTGGACGAAGTGCGCCAGGCCATCGCTGCCAGTAATGCCTTGAAACCCAAAGGCGCGGTGGAAGACCCGCAGCGCCGCTGGCAGGTGCAGGCCAGCGATCAGTTGGCCAGGGCCGCCGATTACATGCCGATGATCATTCGCTACCAGAATGGCGCGGCGGTGCGTCTGGGCGATGTGGCGACCGTCACCGATGGCGTCGAAGATCGCTACAACAGCGGCTTCTACAACGACCAGGAAGCGGTGCTGCTGGTGATCAACCGGCAGAGCGGGGCGAACATTCTGCAGACCATCAGCGATATTCGCGCCGAGCTGCCGGCCTTGCGCGAGGTGATGCCGGCCAGCGTCAAGCTGGAAGTGGCCATGGATCGTTCGCCGGTGATCCGCGCCACCCTGCACGAGGCCGAGCAGACCCTGCTGATCGCCGTGGGCCTGGTCATCCTGGTGGTGCTGGCCTTCCTCGGCCGCTGGCGGGCGGCGCTGATTCCGGCGCTGGCGGTGCCGGTGTCGCTGATCGGTAGTTTCGCCGCCATGTACCTGCTGGGTTTCTCGCTGAACAACCTGTCGCTGATGGCGCTGATCATCGCCACCGGGCTGGTGGTGGACGACGCCATCGTGGTGCTGGAGAACATCGCCCGGCACATCCGCAATGGCGAGAATCCGCTGGAGGCGGCGCTCAAAGGCACGCGTGAAGTGGGTTTCACCCTGCTGTCGATGAACCTGTCGCTGGTCGCGGTGTTCATCTCCATCCTGTTCATGGGGGGCATCGTCGAGCGTCTGTTCCGGGAGTTCTCGCTGACCCTGGCGGTGGCAGTGGTGATTTCCCTGCTGGTGTCGCTGACCCTGACGCCGATGCTCTGCGCGCGCTGGCTCAAGGCCGAGGAAGAACAGTCGCGCAGCCGCCTGCAGCAGTGGGGCGACCGCGTGCAGGTGCGGGTGCTGGCCTTCTACGCGCGCAGCCTGGATTGGGCGCTGCGTCATTCGTTGCTGATGCTGTTGAGCTTCCTCGCCACCATCGCGCTGAACGTCTACCTGTTCGTCAGCGTGCCGAAAACCTTCATGCCGCAGCAGGATACCGGCCAGTTGATCGGCTTCATCCGCGGTGACGATGGTCTGTCGTTCCAGGTCATGCAGCCGAAGATGGAGATCTTCCGCAACGCGGTGCTGGCCGATCCGGCGGTGGAGAGTGTGGCCGGTTTCATCGGTGGCAGCGGAGGCATCAACAACGCCTTCATGATCGTACGTCTGAAGCCCATCGCCCAGCGTAGCGACTCGGCGCAGGACGTGATCAACCGTTTGCGCAACACGGTGCCCAAGGTGCCCGGTGGACGCATGTTCCTCATGCCGGATCAGGACCTGCAGATGGGCGGGCGCCAGGGCCGTAGTTCGGAAAACGAATACATGCTGCTGTCCGATGACCTCGACGCGCTGCGTACCTGGTTGCCGAGGGTACGCGAGGCGTTGCGCGCGCTGCCCGAGCTGACCGGTATCGATGCGCGGGAAACCGAGGGCGCGCAGCAGATTCGCCTGGTGGTGGATCGCGAGACGGCGCGCCGCCTGGGCGTGGACATGGACATGATCACGGCGGTGCTGAACAACGCCTTCAGCCAGCGTCAGGTGTCGACCATCTATCAGGCCCTGAATCAGTACAGGGTGGTGATGGAAATCAATCCCAAGTACGCCCAGCACCCTGAGGCGCTGGATCAGATCCAGCTGATCACCGACGATGGCGCGCGTGTACCGCTGTCGGCCTTTGCCCGCTGGGAGCGCAGCCTGGAGAACGATCGGATCAGCCACCAGGGCCAGTTCGCGGTGGAGAACATCGGTTTCTCCCTGGCCGAGGGCGTCAGCCTGGATCAGGCGACCCGCGCCATCGACGTGGCCATCGCCCAGCTCAACCTGCCGACCGAGGTGCAGGGTACGCTGGGTGGCACCGGCGCAGCCTTCCGCACCGCTCAGGACAACCAGCCGCTGATGATCCTGCTGGCGCTGGTGGTGGTGTACCTGGTATTGGGTGTGCTCTACGAAAGCTACGTGCACCCGCTGACCATTCTTTCGACCTTGCCGTCTGCCGGGGTTGGTGCCTTGCTCGCTTTGCAGCTGGTGGGCATGGAGTTCAGTCTGATCTCGCTGCTTGGCCTGTTCCTGCTGATCGGCATCGTCAAGAAGAACGCCATTCTTATGGTCGATCTCGCCCTGCAACTGGAGCGCGGCGAGCGCCTGAGCCCGCAGGAATCCATCCGTCAGGCCTGCCTGCTGCGTTTCCGCCCCATCATGATGACCACCCTGGCCGCGATTCTTGGCGCCTTGCCGCTGGTGCTGGGCAGCGCCGAGGGGTCGGAGATGCGCCAGCCGCTGGGTATCACCATCGTCGGCGGCCTGGTACTGAGCCAGATGCTGACGCTCTACACCACGCCTGTGGTCTATCTCTACTTCGACCGCCTGCGCCATCGCGTCAACCGCTGGCGCGGCGTACGTACCGATGCTTCATTGGAAAATCCGTTATGACCCGAGCTCCCTTCGCCCGAACACTCGTCTCCCTGCTGCTGGTTGGCGCACTGGGCGGCTGCGCCCTGGGGCCTGACTATCAGCGCCCCCAGCTGGTTGCGCCTGCGCAGTTCAAGCAGGTCGAGGGCTGGAAGAGTGCCGCACCGGCAGATGCCCTCGAGCGCGGCAACTGGTGGTCGCTGTATGGCGATGCCGAGCTCGATGCGCTGGTCGAGCGTCTGCAGGTTTCCAATCAGAACCTGGCCGCTGCCGAGGCCCAGTACCGCCAGGCACGCGCGCTGGTGCGCAGTGCACGGGCCAGCTTCTACCCGACGCTGTCCGGCAGCGCCGGGGTGACCCGGTCCGGGCAGGGCGGCGGTGACAGTACCATCCGTACCGCCGATGGCGTTACCGTCAGCGGTTCGGGGGCCTCGCGAATATCCAAGAGCTACGATCTGAGCCTGAATGCGGCCTGGGAGCTGGATATCTGGGGCAAGCTGCGCCGCGGCCTGGAGGCCAGTCGCGCCGAGTTCCAGGCCAGCGCCGCCGACCTGGCTGCGGTGCGCCTGAGCCTGCAGAGCGAACTGGTGCAGAACTACCTGCAACTGCGCATTCTCGATGAGCAGAGGCGGCTGCTGGATGCTACGGTCGACGCTTATGCACGCTCGCTGCGCCTGACCGAGAACCAGTACCGCGCCGGCATCGTGCCCAGGTCCGATGTGTCCCAGGCCACCACGCAGCTCAAGAGCACCCAGGCCCAGGCCATCGACCTGCAGTGGCAGCGCGCGCAGCTCGAACATGCCATTGCCGTGCTGGTGGGCGTGAGCCCGGCCGAACTGTCCATCGCGCCGCGCGAGAGCCTGCCGGCGCTGCCCGAGGTGCCGGTGGCGCTGCCTTCGCAGTTGCTCGAACGCCGCCCTGACGTTGCTGCCGCCGAGCGCCGGGTGATGGCGGCCAACGCGCAGATCGGTGTCGCCGAGGCAGCCTGGTTCCCCGATCTGACGATCTCGGCCAGCGGTGGTTACCGCGGCAGCAGCTTCGCCGACTGGATCGAAGTACCGAATCGTTTCTGGTCGCTGGGCCCGCAACTGGCCTTGACCCTGTTCGATGGTGGCGCACGGCGTGCGGAGCTGGAACGCAGCGAAGCCGCCTACGACCAGACGGTGGCGCAATACCGCCAGGCGGTGCTGGACAGCTTCCGTGAAGTGGAGGACTACCTGGTGCAGTTGCGCGTGCTGGAGCAGGAAAGTGACGTGCAGCAGGAAGCGCTGGACGCGGCGCGCGAATCGTTACGCCTGATCGAGAACCAGTACCGCGCCGGTACCGTCGATTTCAACAGTGTGGTCAACGTACAAGCGACCGCACTGAATAATGAGCGCAGCAATCTTACCTTGCTGGGCAGCCGTCTGACTGCCAGCGTCCAGTTGATCGCTGCGCTAGGCGGGGGCTGGCAGGTGGAGCAATTGCTCCAGCCAGAGCCGCAGCAGGCGACAGAGTGAAACAGTCGGCGTGGCGGTTTTCCGCCATGCCGGCTTCCGGTCAATTGCGCTGCTTGCGATTGACGGTTTGTGCTGCCTTGACCACGTCGCTGCCGATCACCGATTCGAATTGTTGCCACACCGGGCGCATGGCGTCACGCCAGGCTTCGCGCTCTTCGCTGCTGAGGGTGATCAACTGGCTGCGGCCCGAATCGATGATGCGCTGGCGGTCGGCCTGGTTGGCGGCTTCGGCCTGCTTGTTCACTGCGTAGGTGACTTCATCGATGATGGCTTCCAGCTCCACGCGCATCTGATGCGGAATGCCGTACCAGAAGCGTGAGTTGCTCACCAGCATGTAGTCCAGCACGCCATGGTTGGTTTCGCTGATGAAGGGCTGCACTTCATGCAGTTTCTGGCTGTAGATGTTCGACCAGGGGTTTTCCGCGCCCTGCACCTGGCCACTCTGCAGCGCCTTGAAAACCTCCGCGAACGGCAGTTTCTGAGTGCTGGCGCCAACCTGGGCGAATTGCGCCTCCAGCACCGCCGACGGCTGGATGCGGAAACTCAGGCCGTTGGCATCGCCGGGGGTATGCAGGGCACGGGTAGCCGACAGCTGCTTCATGCCGTTGTGCCAATAGGCCAGGCCGACGATATTGTGATCCTCCATCGAGCGCAGCAGCTGGCGGCCCTTGGAGCGCTTCTGAAAGCGGTTGACCGCCTCGATGTCATCGAACAGGAAGGGCAGGTCGAACACCTGCAATTGCTTGGTGTATTGCTCGAACTTGGCCAGCGAAGGCGCCAGCAGCTGTACCTCGTTGTTGCGCAGCGCTTCCAGCTCGTTGGCGTCGCCGTAGAGGCTGGAGTTCGGATACACCTCGACCTTCACCTTGCCGCCCAGACGCTCCTCCACCAGTTGCTTGAACATCAGCGCCCCCTGACCCTTGGGGGTACCATCGGCGACTACGTGGGAGAACTTGATCAGGATAGGTTCATCGGCCAGTGCCGTGGCGGCACCGAAAGAGGCTAACGCCAGGGCGCAGGCGGCCAGGGCGCGGACTGGATTGAACATACTGCTTCCTTTTCTTCTTGTCGGTTGCGGTGCCTTGGCAGGCGCCTCGTGTTGGTCGCTCCGCTGTTCTGTTGGGGATAGGCAGCACCCCGGACAGCTCCGAGCTGGGTCTTGCATGGCAAGGGTTATGCCATTGTGGCGATTTTCCGCCAGCCTGCTTGGGTCGTTAAAAAGCATGTGATCTGGCGCACAGTGGGTGGCGGATAACCGCCATGTGCCAATTCTTGGACGGCGGAAAATTGCCGGCGTGCTGGCTGCTCGTAGTCGCCTGTTATTCTGTGCCGATCATCTGAACCCAGGAGTGCCCAATGAGTTGGTCTGCGCAGCAGTATTCCCGCTTCGAACGCCAGCGTACCCGTCCGGTGCATGACTTGCTGGCGGCGGTGCCTCGCGACGGTATCGAGCTGGCCGTCGATCTGGGTTGCGGCCCCGGAAATTCGACTGCCGTATTGCAGGCGCATGCGCCACAGGCGCAAGTGACCGGTATCGACAGCAGCGAAGACATGTTGCTTGCTGCGCGTGAGCGCCTGCCACAGGTCAGCTTCCGGTTGGCGGATATCCGGCACTGGCAGGCCGAACGCGCGCCGCAGCTGATCCTGGCCAACGCCTCGCTGCAATGGTTGCCCGATCACGCGCAGCTCTATCCGCGCTTGCTCGCGCAGTTGTCGCCCGGTGGCTGGTTGGCGATCCAGACGCCGGATAACCTGCAGGAGCCGGCGCATCGTCTGGCCCGTGAAGTGGCGGCCGATGGGCCCTGGGCTGCACGTATCGGTCAGGTGCGTCATGCCGAGCGGCACAGTGCGCAGACCTATTACGACATCCTCGGCGCGCATGCCAGCGCGCTGGACATCTGGCGCACCACCTATTTCCATGTGCTGGACGATGCGGCAGCGGTGGTGGAGTGGTTCAAGTCGACTGCGCTGCTGCCGTTCCTGCAGCCGCTGGAGGCTGAGCAGCAGCTGGCATTCCTGGCGCGTTACCAAGCGGCGGTAGCCGAGGCCTATCCGGCGCAAGCTGATGGTCGGGTACTGTTGCCGTTTCCACGGCTGTTCCTGGTTGCTCGGCGCTAGCGCAGCAAGCTGTCGCGGCTAAAGCCCCTCCCACAGGTTTGTGGCAACCGGTGGGAGGGGCTTTAGCCGCGATCCTTAAACGAAAAACCCCGCATCTGCGGGGCTTTTCGTTCAGTACGCCAGGGCAACCAGTCCGGCGTGTTGCACCAGCTCCAGCAACGGCTGTGGGTACACGCCGATGATGAAGGCGAGCAGGGCGACCACCAGCAGCATGATGCCGCCGGCGCGCTGACCCCAGTCGAAGGGGGCGTCGTGGCGATGCATGTTGGGTTCGCGCATGAACAGGGTGACCATCACCCGCAGGTAATAGAACACGCCGATGGCGCTACCCAGCACCATGGCTCCGAGCAGCCACCAGAGTTGCGCCTCGACACCGGCGGCGATCACGTAGAACTTGCCGATGAAGCCTGCGGTGAGGGGAATGCCGGCCAGCGACAGCATCATCACCGTGAGCACCGCGGTCAGGTACGGACGGCGCCAGAACAGGCCACGGTACTCGTACAGCGCATCGGCATCGCGGCCGCTGTAGGGCGTGGACATCAGGGTGATCACGCCGAAGGCGCCGAGGCTGGTCAGCACGTAGGTGGCCAGGTACACGCCCACTGCTTCGACCGCCAGGCCCTTGCTGGCGATCAGCGCCACCAGCAGGTAGCCGAAGTGGGCGATGGAGGAGTAACCCAGCAGGCGCTTGAGGTTGTTCTGCAGCAGGGCCAGCAGGTTGCCGAACAGGATCGACGCGATGGCGATCAGGGTCAGCAGGTCGCTCAGCCAGCCGCCGGTCATGGCCGGAGATATCTGGTACAGGCGCAGCAGCACGGCGAATACCGCCACCTTGCTGGCGGTAGCCAGGAAGGCCGCCACCGGCGCCGGAGCGCCTTCGTAGACGTCCGGTGTCCACAGGTGGAAGGGCACCAGCGACAGCTTGAAGGCCAGGCCGATCAGCATCATGCCGATGCCGATCTGCACCAGTTGGCTGCTTTCGCGCATCAGGCTGGCGCCGATATCGGCGAAGGCCAGGTTGCCCGACTCGGCGTACAGCAGCGCCATGCCGAACAGCAGGAAGGCGCTGCCAGCGGCCGACAGCACCATGTACTTGATGCCGGCTTCCAGCGAGCGCTTGTTGAAGAAGGCGTAGGCGATCATCCCGTAAGTGGGCACCGACAGCAGTTCCAGGCCGATGAACAGGCCGGCCAGATGCTGCGCGCTGACCAAGACCAGACCGCCGGCAGCCGACAGCAGCACCAGCAGGTAGAGCTCCTCGCGGTTGCGTGGGTAACCCTTGCCCGACTCACCTCCCAGGTAGGCATGGATGAGCGTGATGCAGGCCAGGCTGGCGGCCAGCACCAGCGCCATGTAGTAGCAGGCGAAGTTGTCGATCAGCAGCAGCGGGGTGACTTCCAGTGGTGCCACGTCCAGCGTTGGAATGAGCGACAGCAGCGCGAGGTTCAGGCCCGCGACCGAGAGGATGAAGGTCACCGTGTGATTACGCTTGGCGGCGATCGCCAGCATCACCACGACAGCGGTGAGGCTGGTCACCAGCAGCGGCAGCAGGGCGATCAGGTGTTGCAGGGTGAATTCGACAGCGTGATGTTCCATGAGTCTCTAATCCTTACCCTTACCGGCCCGAGGCGAGTTGATCGAGGGCGCCAGCCATCCACTGTTGCACGCCATGCATGCTGGCAGCGGAAGTGTCGAGCACCGGTTGCGGGTAAACGCCAAGCAGAATCAGCAGCACGCCAAGCCCGAGCACCATGGCCAATTCGCGGGCTTTCAGCCCGGGCAACGGCGCTTCCTGCTGCACCGGGCCGAAGTAGGCGCGGTGGATCATCGCCAAGGCGTACACCGAGCCGAGCACCAGGCCGCTGGCCGCGATCACCACGACCCAGGGCGCGCCGGGGAAGCTGCCGATCAGGATGAGGAATTCACCGACGAAGTTGCCGGTGCCCGGCAGGCCCAGCGCGGCAGCGGCGAAGAACAGGCTGATGGCCGGCAACCAGGGCATGCGCGCCCAGATCCCGCCCATTTGACGCAGGTCACGGGTGTGCAGGCGCTCGTAGAGCTGGCCGCAGAGGATGAACAGCGCGGCGGCGGACAGGCCGTGGGCGACCATCTGCACCACCGCGCCCTGCAGGGCGATCTGGCTGCCCGAATAGATGGCGATCAGCACGAAGCCCATGTGCGACACGCTGGAATAGGCCACCAGGCGCTTGATATCGGTCTGCGCGAAGGACAACAGCGCGCCGTAGACGATGGCGAACACGCCGAGCCACTGGGCGATGGGCGCGAACTCCGCCGAGGCATTGGGGAACAGCGGCAGGGCGAAGCGCAGCAGGCCGTAGGCGGCGGTCTTCAGCAGGATACCGGCCAGGTCCACCGAGCCGGCGGTGGGCGCCTGGGCGTGGGCGTCCGGCAGCCAGGAGTGCACCGGCACCACCGGGAACTTCACCGCGAAGGCGACGAAGAAACCGAGCATCAGCAGGTATTCGGTGCCCGGCGCCAGCTCGGTCTTCAGCAGGTCCGCGTAGTTGAAGCTGAGCACGCCGGTCTGGTTGAAGTGCACGAACACCAGGGCCAGGATCGCCAGCAGCATGATCAGACCGCTGGCCTGGGTGAAGATGAAGAACTTGGTGGCGGCGGTGATGCGCGTGCGTCCGTCGCTGCCGCTGTGCCCCCAGAGCGCGATGAGGAAATACATCGGCACCAGCATCATTTCCCAGAAGAAGAAGAACAGGAACAGATCGACGGCGAGGAACACGCCGACCACGCCACCGAGAATCCACATCAGGTTGAGGTGAAAGAAGCCGACGCGGTTCTGGATCTCGTTCCACGAGCACAGCACCGAGAGCACACCGAGCAGGCCGGTAAGCACCACCATCAGCACGGACAGGCCGTCCATCGCCAGGTGGATGGTGATCCCCATGCGCGGGATCCAGTCGATGACGAACTCGTGGGCCCAGCGCGGGCCGCCGTCCGGGGCCGGCGCCAGGGTGAAATCACCGCTGACCCACAGCCACAGGCTCAGGCCGAACAGCAGGCCCATGGTGAGCAGGGCGATCCAGCGCGGCAGGACGTGGCCAAAGCGCTCGCCTTGCCAGCACAGCAGGCCGCCGATGAAGGGAATCAGGATTAGCCAGGGCAGAATCATGACAGGCTGTTTTCCTTGGGGTCTATTGACGTTTCGACACGAGCCGCGTTGCTGCGCGAAATAGCGCCAGGCAAGGCGTAGGACGCCGGTAATGGTGTTCCCTTGCCAAGTCCTGCAACGCAGCGTGGCGCTATTTGGCGCGCAACCCGAAGGGCCGGGCCCGTTTTTGCGCGCTGCTGCGTTACTCGTCGTTCATTTGGAGCGACCAAACTTCTCTCCTCGTGCCTTGCCCCGCGCAAAAACGGGCTCCGGCGCGGCCGTGTGCGAAACATCAATAGACCCCACCAAGAAAGAGGATGGCGGCGAGCACCAGCACGGCGCCCCCGGCGATCGAAGCGGCGTACCAGCGCACCTGGCCGGTTTCGCTGCGCACCAGTGCGGCGTTGCCACCGCGCGCAAGCAGCGGAATCAGGCCGATGCTGCGGTCGATGGGGTCGCGGCGCAGCAGGTGGCAGAGCGCAAGGTAGGGGCGCACGAACAGCTTGTCGTAGAGCCAGTCGAAACCCCAGGCGGCGAACCACAGCGCGCTCAGCAAACGACCCGGCGCGCTCTGCGCCACGGTGCTGGCAACGCGTCGCTGGCCGAGGAAGAGCAGGGCGGCGATGACGATGCCGCTCACCGCGATCAGCCCCGACAGCAGTTCCAGGCTGTGCTTGGCCTCGCCACCGGCATGGCCGGCGCTCTCCGGTAGTACGCCGGCCAGTGGCGGGGTGATCCAGGCGCCGATGAAGGTCGACAGCACGATCAGCACCAGTAGCGGCAGGTTGTGGGCAATGCCATGGCCGGCGTGTGCCTCGGTCTTCTGCTCGCCGTGGAAGGCGATGAAGATCAGGCGGAAGGTGTAGATCGAGGTCAGGAAGGCGCCAACCAGACCCGCGTAGAGCAGCTCGCTGTGACCGCTGGCGAAGGCTTCCCAGAGGATCTCGTCCTTGGAGTAGAAGCCGGCGGTCAGCAGCGGCAGGGCGGCCAAGGCAGCGCCGCCGACGACGAAGCTGGCGTAGGCCAGTGGCAGCTTCTTCCACAGCCCGCCCATTCTGAAGATGTTCTGCTCGTGGTGGCAGGCGTGGATCACCGCACCGGAGGCGAGGAACAGCAGGGCCTTGAAGAAGGCGTGGGTCATCAGGTGGAAGATCGCCGCATCCCAGGCGCCGACACCCAGGGCCAGGAACATGTAGCCGATCTGGCTCATGGTCGAATAGGCGAGGATGCGCTTGATGTCGGTCTGCACCAGCGCCGCGAAGCCGGCCAGCACCAGGGTCACGCCGCCGACGATGCCGACCAGTTCGAGAATCTCCGGGGTCAGCAGGAACAGGCCGTGGGTACGGGCGATCAGGTAGACGCCGGCGGTGACCATGGTCGCCGCGTGGATTAGCGCCGACACCGGGGTCGGGCCGGCCATGGCGTCGGCCAGCCAGGTCTGCAGCGGCAACTGGGCGGACTTGCCCACCGCACCGCCCAGTAGCATCAGGGTGGCCAGCCACAGCCAGGCGTCGCCGGCCGCGTACTGCTGCGGCGCCAGCACCATCAGCTTCTGGATGTTCAGTGTGCCGAGGTTGATGAACAGCAGGAACATGCCGATCATCAGGAACACGTCGCCGACGCGGGTGACGATGAAGGCCTTGAGCGCCGCGTTACCGTTGGGCACGTGCTTGTAGTAGAAGCCGATCAGGAGGTACGAGCACAGGCCCACGCCTTCCCAGCCGAAGAACAGCACCAGCAGGTTGTCGCCGAGCACCAGCAGCAACATGCTGAAGATGAACAGGTTGGTGTAGGCGAAGAAGCGCGAATAGCCTTCCTCGCCGCGCATGTACCAGCTGGCGAACAGGTGGATCAGAAAACCCACGCCGGTGACCACGCCGAGCATGGTCACCGACAGGCCGTCCAGATGCAGGGTGAAGCTCGGCGCCAGGCCTTCGACGCTCATCCATTGCCACAGGGTCAGGCTGTAGGCGCCGCCGGGCGGCGGATTGCCGAGAAAGGCGGCGATGACCCAGGCTGCGCTGGCCGCCGCCAGGCCAATGGAGCCGACACCGATCACTGCGCTGGTGTTTTCCGAGAAGCGCCCGCGCGAGAAGGCCAGCAGCAGCCAGCCGAGCAGCGGGAAGAATAGAGTCAGGGCTAGAAGGTTCATCCGCGCATCTCGCTGGCAGCGTCGATATCCAGAGTGTTGAAGCGGCGATACAGCTGCAACAGGATCGCCAGGCCGATGCTGGCCTCGGCGGCTGCCAGGGTGATCACCAGAATGAACATCACCTGGCCGTCAGCCGCGCCCCAACGGGCGCCGGCGACGACGAAGGCCAGCGCAGCGGCGTTCATCATCACTTCCAGGCTCATCAGGATGAACAGGATGTTGCGCCGCACCATCAGGCCGACCAGGCCGATGCAGAACAGCACGCCGGCCAGGGCCAGGCCGTGTTCGAGTGGGATGCCGGTCATAGGGTGGGCTCCTTGGCGTCATGGCGGCCCAGGTGGTAGGCAGCGACCAGTGCGGCGAGCAGCAGCATGGAAGCCAGCTCCACCGCCAGCAGGTAGGGGCCGAACAGGCTGATGCCGACAGCCTTGGCCTCGACCGTGGTGTGGCCGATATGGGCGTCGCTGACGTGGTTCAGCAGCACATAAAGCAACTGGCCCAGCAGCAAAGCGCTGAGAATCGCCGGGCCGACCCAGATGCCGGGCGTCAGCCACTTGCGCTCCTGCTCGGCGGCAGCCGGGCCGAGGTTGAGCATCATCACCACGAAGACGAACAGCACCATGATGGCGCCGGCGTAGACGATGATTTCCAGCGCGCCGGCAAAGGGCGCGCCGAGGGCGAAGAACACCATCGACACCGCCAAGAGCGAGACGATGAGATAGAGCAGGGCATGCACCGGGTTGGTGTTGGTGACCACCCCAACCGTCGATGCCACCGCCACACCGGCGGCGAAGTAGAACGCGAATTCCATCAGAAGCTCCTCATTGCTCCCCTCTCCCGCTTGCGGGAGAGGGGCTGGGGGAGAGGGTAAGAACGGGTCATGGCAGCAGGCTCTTGACGTTGATCGGCTCGGCCTCGTTCTGCGCGGCGCCCTTGGGCTTGCCGGCGATGGCCATACCGGCAACGCGGTAGAAGTTGTAGTCCGGGTTCTTGCCGGGGCCGCTGATCAGCAGGTCTTCCTTCTCGTACACCAGATCCTGACGCTTGAACTCGCCCATCTCGAAATCGGGAGTGAGCTGGATCGCGGTGGTCGGGCAGGCTTCCTCGCACAGGCCGCAGAAGATGCAGCGCGAGAAGTTGATGCGGAAGAACTCCGGGTACCAGCGCCCGTCGTCGGTCTCGGCCTTCTGCAGCGAGATGCAGCCCACCGGGCAGGCCACGGCGCACAGGTTGCAGGCTACGCAACGCTCCTCGCCGTCGGGGTCGCGGGTCAGGACGATGCGGCCACGGTAGCGCGGCGGCAGGTAGACCGGTTCTTCCGGGTATTGCAGGGTGTCGCGCTTGCGAAAGCCATGGCTGAAGACCATGGCCAGGCTGCGCAGTTGGGTGCCGGTACCGACCAGCACGTCCCAGATGTACTTGAACATTGCTTTTCTCCTTACTGGGCCGTGGCCAGCACGACGGCGCCGGTCACCAGCAGGTTGATCAGGGTCAGCGGCAGGCAGAACTTCCAGCTGAAGGCCATGACCTGGTCATAGCGCGGGCGTGGGATCGACGCGCGCAGCAGGATGAAGATCATGATGAAGAAGGCCGTTTTCAGCGCGAACCAGAAGAACGGAATCTGCGGCAGGATGCCGAACGGGCCGTGCCAGCCACCGAAGAACAGGGTTACCAGCAGCGCCGACACGGTGACGATGGCCACGTATTCGCCAACGAAGAACATGCCCCATTTCATCCCGGCGTATTCGATGTGGTAACCGTCGGCCAGCTCCTGCTCGGCTTCCGGCTGGTCGAACGGGTGACGGTGGGTCACGGCGACGGCGGCGATGAAGAAGGTACAGAAGCCGAAGAACTGCGGAATGATGAACCACAGGTTCTGCGCCTGGTAGTCGACGATGTCGCGCATGTTGAACGAGCCGACCTGCGCCACCACGCCCATCAGCGCCAGGGCCAGGAACACCTCGTAGGAGATGGTCTGGGCCGAGGCACGCAGGCTACCGAGCAGGGCGAACTTGTTGTTGCTCGACCAGCCGGCGAACAGCACGGCATAGACCGACAAGCCCGCCATGGCGAAGAAGAACAGGATGCCGATGTTCAGATCCGCCACGCCCCAGGTCGGGGTGATGGGGATGATGGCGAAGGCCATCAGCATCGCCGAGAAGGCGATCATCGGCGCCAGGATGAAGATGAACCTGTCGGCGAACGGCGGCGTCCAGTCTTCCTTGAAGAACATCTTGATCATGTCGGCGGCGATCTGGAACATGCCGAACGGCCCCACGCGGTTGGGCCCGTAGCGATCCTGCCACCAGCCGAGCAGACGGCGCTCAATGAAGCTCAGCAGCGCGCCGCAAACCACCACCACCAGCAGGATGACGATGGCCTTGAGTACCGCGATGACGATCTCGATCAGTTCGGGCGTCAGCCAGCTCATTGCGCGACCTCCTGCAGCAGGGTCACGCTGGCACCGGCGATGACCGCCGGAATCCCAGGCAGGCCAAGCGGCAAGCCGACCAGGCCGATGGCCAGGTCATCGCGCACCTTGAGCGGCAGGCGCAGGGCCTGGCCATTGACGCGCAGGGCCAGCAGCGCACCGTCGTTCACCCCCAGGCGTGCCGCTTCATCGCGGGCCAGGGCCACGTAAGGTTCGGGCATACGCTCCTGAATCGGTTTGGCGCGCGCGGAGTTTTCCTCGCTGCCGAACAGGTGGTGCAGCGGCGCCACCTGCCAGGTGCCGGCTGCCGGGTTGAACGCGGAGTTCACGTCGAACCAGGGCAGGGCGTTGCCGGCAGCTTCGAGCAGGCGTACGCCGGGGTCGCCGGCGCGCAGGTGCCCGCCGACCTCGTCCTGGAACTTGTTCCAGGCCTGTGGCGAGTTCCAGCCCGGCGACCAGGCGAACGGAATCTGCTGACGGTCTTCCTTGCTGCCGCCGTAGCCTTCCATGGAGAAGGCGAAGGCAGTGTCCTGATCCTGCGGCTGACGTGGCTCGTGCACGCTGATATTGGCGCGCATGGCGGTGCGGCCGCTGTAGCGGTGCGGCTCGCGGGCGAGCTTGAGGCCCTTGATGCGGAACGAGGCGCTCGGCGCGGCATCCTTGATGCCGGACAAATGCGGGGTGCTGGCGGCGCAGGCTGCGGTGACCTGATCCAGTTGCGTCCAGTCCACGGCCTTGCCTTGCAGGGTGCTGTGCAGCGCGTGCAGCCAGCGCCAGCCTTCGCGGATCAGAATATTGCTGTCGTAGTAGCTCGGCTCATAGACCTGGAAGAAGCGCTGGGCGCGGCCTTCGAGGCTGACCAGGGTGCCGTCGCCTTCGGCGAAGCTGGCCGCCGGCAGCAGCAGATGGGCGCGTTCGCTGGTGGCGGTGCGCTGGTGATCGGCGACGATCACCGTCTGTGCGGCGCTGAGTGCGGCATCGACCTTGGCGGTATCCGCGCGGCGGTACAGGTCGTTTTCCAGTACCACCACGGCATCGGCCTGGCCGTTGCTCAGAGCATCGAGTGCGGCATCGACGGAGTCGCCACCGAGCAGTGCCAGGCCCAGGCTGTTGGCTTCTGGTACCACCAGGCTCAGCGAGCCGTTCTTCTCACGATTCTTCAGCGCGTTGGCGATATTGGCGGCGGCTTCGATCAGGGCCTTGTCGCCCAGGGAGGCGCCGGAGACGATCAGCGGGCGCTTGGCATTGATCAGGGCATCGGCGATGCGCTGCACCAGTTCGCCGGCTTCGGCGTCCAGGCCGTCGACGGCCGGGGCGTTCGGGTCGATGGCGTGGGCCACGGCGAAACCGATACGGGCCAGGTCGGCCGGCGCGGCGTGCACGCACTGCTCGGCGATATCGTCGAGGCGGGTTTCAGCGACGCTGGCGATGAACAGCGGGTGCAGGGCGTGCTGGGCAACGTTCTGCACCGCCGCCATGTGCCAGTCCTGAATGCGCGCACCGGCAGCGATTTCGGTGGCCTTGCCCTTGACTGCCTGGCGCAGGGCCAGGGCCAGGCGCGCGGCGGTCTGGGTCAGGTCTTCGCCGAGGACGAAAATCGCGTCGTGCAACTCCACGTCGCGCAGGGTCGGGGTCGGCAGCGGGCCGTTTTGCAGGATGTCGCGGATCAGGCGGATGTTGGCCAGTTCGCTGGCGGCGATGCCGCTGTAGAAGTTGCTGGCGCCGACTAGCTCGCGCAGGGCGAAGTTGGATTCCAGGCTGGCGCGCGGCGAGCCAATGCCGATCACGCGCTTGCCCTTGAGCAGCTCGGCGGCCTTGTCCAGCGCGGCATCGATGCCGATGGCCTGGCCGGCCAGCAGTGGCTGACGCGGGCGGTCTTCGCGGTTGACGTAGCCATAGCCGAAGCGGCCACGGTCGCAGAGGAAGTACTGGTTCACCGAGCCGTTGAAGCGGTTCTCGATACGGCGCAGCTCACCGTAGCGCTCACCCGGGCTGATGTTGCAGCCGCTGGAGCAGCCGTGGCAGATGCTCGGGGCGAACTGCATGTCCCACTTGCGGTTGTAGCGCTCGGAGTGGGTCTTGTCGGTGAACACGCCGGTCGGGCAGACCTCCACCAGGTTGCCGGAGAACTCGCTTTCCAGCGTGCCGTCCTCGACGCGGCCGAAGTACACGTTGTCATGCGCGCCATAGACGCCCAGGTCGGTGCCGCCAGCGTAATCCTTGTAGTAGCGCACGCAGCGGTAGCAGGCGATGCAGCGGTTCATCTCGTGGGCGATGAAGGGGCCGAGCTCCTGGTTCTGGTGGGTACGCTTGGTGAAACGGTAGCGACGGGCGTTGTGCCCGGTCATCACCGTCATGTCCTGCAGGTGGCAGTGGCCGCCTTCCTCGCACACCGGGCAGTCGTGCGGGTGGTTGGTCATCAGCCATTCGACGACGCTGGCGCGGAACGCCTTGGATTCCTCGTCGTCGATGCTGATCCAGGTGTTGTCGGTGGCAGGCGTCATGCAGGACATGACGATGCGACCACGGGTGTCGTTCTCGTCGTTGTACTGCTTGACCGCGCACTGGCGGCAGGCGCCGACGCTGCCTAGCGCCGGGTGCCAGCAGAAGTAGGGGATATCGAGTCCGAGGGACAGGCAGGCCTGCAGGAGGTTGTCTGCACCATCGACTTCGAAATCTTTGCCGTCTACGTGGATAGTGGCCATTTCTTTGAGTCTTCGTTTACCCGCTTCATAAAAGCGGCTGGCTAAGGGAATTCGTCTGTTCAGCTCGCACTTGCCGGCATGCGGGGCGTGGTCGCCACCTTGGCCACACCGGCCTGGGCCATTCCGGCCTCGAACTCTTCACGGAAATATTTGATCGCGCTGCCCAACGGCTCCACGGCACCCGGTGCGTGAGCACAGAAGGTCTTGCCCGGGCCGAGGAAGTTGACCAGGCCGAGCAGGGTGGCGATGTCCTCGCGGGTGCCTTCGCCACGCTCCAGGGCGCGGAGGATCTTCACGCTCCACGGCAGGCCGTCGCGGCATGGCGTACACCAGCCGCAGGACTCGCGGGCGAAGAACTCTTCCATGTTGCGCAGCAGAGAGACCATGTTTATCGAGTCGTCCACCGCCAGCGCCAGGCCGGTGCCCATGCGTGTGCCTACCTTGGCGATGCCGCCGGCGTACATCTGCGCCTCGAGGTGCTCGGGCAAGAGGAAGCCGGTGCCGGCGCCGCCGGGCTGCCAGCACTTGAGCTGGTAACCATCGCGCATGCCGCCGGCGTAGTCCTCGAACAGCTCGCGGGCGGTGATGCCGAACGGCAGCTCCCACAGGCCGGGGTTCTTCACCTTGCCGGAGAACCCCATCAGCTTGGTGCCGTGGTCGTCGCTACCCGGGCGGGCGAGGCCCTTGTACCACTCCACGCCCTGGCCGACGATGGCCGGCACGTTGCACAGGGTCTCGACGTTGTTGACGCAGGTCGGTTTGCCCCACACGCCGACGGCAGCGGGGAAGGGCGGCTTGGCGCGCGGGTTGGCGCGGCGGCCTTCCAGCGAGTTGATCAGCGCGGTTTCCTCGCCGCAGATGTAGCGGCCGGCGCCGGTGTGCACGAACAGTTCGAAATCGAAGCCTGAGCCGAAGATGTTCTTGCCCAAGAGGCCTGCGGCCTTGGCTTCGTCGATGGCGCGGTTGAGGTTGGCGGCGGCGTCGACGTATTCGCCGCGCAGGAAGATGTAGCCGCGGTAGGCCTTGAGCGCGCGCGCGGAGATCAGCATGCCTTCCACCAACAGGTGCGGCAGCTGCTCCATCAGCATGCGGTCTTTCCAGGTGTTGGGCTCCATTTCGTCCGCATTGCACAGCAGGTAGCGGATGTTCATGGATTCGTCGGCCGGCATCAGGCCCCACTTCACGCCCGTGGGGAAGCCTGCACCGCCACGGCCTTTTAGGCCGGATTCCTTGACGGTCTGCACGATGTCGGCCTGGGCCATCTCGGTCAGCGCCTTGCGTGCGGCCGTGTAGCCGTTCTTCTGCTGGTATTCCTCCAGCCACACCGGCTGGGCGTCGTCACGCAGGCGCCAGGTCAGCGGGTGGGTTTCTTCGCTGCGGGCGATGCGGTTGGCCGGGCCGATGGAGGTCAGGGTTTTCATAGCGGTGCGCCGACTCATGGATAATCCTCCAGCAGCTTGGCGACGCCGCCTGGTTGAACATCGCCGAAGGTGTCGTCGTCGATCATCACCGCCGGCGCCTTGTCGCAGTTGCCCAGGCAGCACACCGGCAGCAGGGTGAAACGCTGGTCGGCGGTGGTCTGGCCGAGACCGATACCAAGTTGCTTCTGCATCTCACTGACCACCGACTCATGGCCGCCGATGTAGCAGGTCATGCTGTCGCACACGCGAATCACATGGCGGCCCACCGGCTGGCGGAAAATCTGGCTGTAGAAGGTGGCCACGCCCTCGACGTCGCTGGCCGGGATGCCGAGGACTTCGCCGATGGCGTCGGCCGCGCCGTCCGGCACCCAGCCGCGTTCTTTCTGCACGATCTTCAGCGCCTCGATGCTGGCGGCACGCGGGTCTTCGTAGTGATGCATCTCGTGCTCGATGGCCGAGCGCTCGCTTTCGCTGAGGGTGAAACGGTCGGTCTGAATTAGCGTGCTCATGATCAGCGGTCCACGTCGGCCATGACGAAGTCGATACTGCCCAGGTAGGCGATCAGATCCGCCACCATGCTGCCGCGGATCACCGAGGGGATCTGTTGCAGGTGGGCGAAGCTGGGGGTGCGAATCCGGGTGCGGTAGCTCATGGTGCTGCCGTCGCTCGTCAGGTAATAACTGTTGATGCCCTTGGTCGCCTCGATCATCTGGAAGGCTTCGTTGGCCGGCATGACCGGGCCCCAGGAAACCTGCAGGAAGTGGGTGATCAGGGTTTCGATGTGCTGCAGCGTGCGCTCTTTCGGCGGCGGCGTGGTCAGCGGGTGATCCGCCTTGTACGGGCCTTCCGGCATGTTCCTCAGGCACTGATCGATGATGCGGATGCTCTGGCGCATCTCTTCCACGCGCACCATGCAGCGGTCGTAGGCGTCGCCATTGGCCGCCAGCGGCACCTCGAAATCGAAGTGCTCGTAGCCGGAGTAGGGGCGCGCCTTGCGCAGGTCGAAGTCGCAACCGGTGGCGCGCAGGCCGGCGCCGGTGGTGCCCCACTCGAGCGCTTCCTTGGTGTTGTACTGCGCCACGCCTATGGTACGGGCCTTGAGAATGCTGTTCTTCAGCGCGGCCTTCTCGTATTCGTCGAGGCGCTTGGGCAGCCAGTCGACGAACTCCTTGACCAGCTTGTCCCAACCGCGCGGCAGGTCATGGGCGACGCCGCCGATGCGGTACCAGGCCGGGTGCAGGCGGAAGCCGGTAATGGCTTCGATCACCTTGTAGGCACGCTGGCGGTCGGTGAAGGTGAAGAACACCGGGGTCATGGCGCCGACGTCCTGGATGTAGGTGCCGAGGAACAGCAGGTGGCTGGTGATGCGGAAGAATTCGGCGAGCATCACGCGGATGAAGTCGACACGGGCCGGCACCTTGATGCCGGCGAGTTTCTCCACCGAAAGCACGTAGGGCAGGTTGTTCATCACCCCGCCGAGGTAGTCGATGCGGTCGGTGTAGGGGATGAAGCTGTGCCAGCTCTGGCGTTCGGCCATCTTCTCGGCGCCACGGTGGTGGTAGCCGATCTCCGGTACGCAATCGACGATCTCTTCGCCGTCGAGCTGCAGGATGATGCGGAAGGCACCGTGGGCAGACGGGTGGTTCGGGCCGAGGTTGAGGAACATGTAGTCCTCGTGCTCGCCGCCGCGTTTCATGCCCCAGTCTTCGGGGCGAAAGCGCGCGGCTTCTTCTTCCAGCTGCTGTTTGGCCAGGGTCAGGCTGAACGGGTCGAATTCGGTGGCGCGCGCCGGGTAGTCCTTGCGCAGCGGGTGACCTTCCCAGGTCGGCGGCATCATGATGCGGCTCAGGTGCGGGTGACCGGTGAAGGTGATGCCGTACAGGTCCCAGACTTCGCGCTCGTACCAGTTGGCGTTGGGCCAGATACCGGTGGCAGTGGGCAGGTTGAGGTCGCTCTCGGACAAGGCGACCTTGACCATTACGTCACTATTACGCTCCAGCGACATCAGGTGATAGAACACCGTGAAGTCGGCGTCCGGCAGGCCGCGACGCTGGGTACGCAGGCGCTCGTCAACGCCGTGAAGGTCGTAAAGCATCACGTAGGGGCGCGGCAGGTTGCGCAGGCAGGTGAGCACTTCGATGAGGCGCTCACGGGCGACCCAGAGAACCGGCATGCCGGTGCGGGTCGCCTGCAGGGTGAAACTGTCTTCGCCAAAGCGGGCTTGAAGTTCGGCGACGACGTCCTGGTCGTCAGCCTTGTAAGGCGGTATGGACACAACGGTGTCTGGAGTCATGGTCTCGGTCGCTGTCGATCAACGTAGAAAGTGGGCGTGACGCTTGCGCAGGCAAGCATCGGCTCAGACTTCGTCGGGGCTACGCAGGTTGGTAACGGCGATTCGCTGCTCGCGCCGCTGTTCCTTCTGCGAAGGCATTTCGGCACGGTAGATGCCTTGATCGCCAACGACCCAGGAAAGCGGGCGGCGCTCCTGGCCGATGGATTCCTGCAGCAGCATCAGGCCCTGCAGGAACGCCTCCGGACGGGGCGGGCAGCCAGGAATGTAGACGTCCACGGGGAGGAACTTGTCCACGCCCTGAACGACCGAGTAGATGTCGTACATGCCGCCGGAATTGGCGCATGAACCCATGGAGATGACCCACTTGGGCTCCAGCATCTGCTCATAGAGGCGCTGGATGACCGGCGCCATCTTGATGAAGCAGGTGCCGGCGATGACCATGAAGTCTGCCTGGCGGGGTGATGCGCGAATGACTTCCGCACCGAAACGCGCCACGTCGTGCGGGGCGGTGAAGGCGGTGGTCATTTCCACATAGCAGCAGGACAGGCCGAAGTTGTACGGCCACAAGGAATTCTTGCGCCCCCAGTTGACCGCGCCGTTGAGCACGTCCGAGAGCTTGCCCATGTAGATGTTCTTGTGAACCTGATCCTCTAGCAGCGGGTCGGAGACGACCTCCCGCTGGCCGATCGGATACGCCTCGTTGGGCGCATTCGGGTCGACCCGAGTAAGTTTGTATTGCATCGCCAAAGCCTCATTGTTTCAGCTTCGCCTGCCGTTCGCGACGTCCCTGCGGTGCCCAGTCGAGCGCGCCGATACGCCAAAGATAGACAAGACCTGCCAACAGAATTGCTATGAAAACTGTAGCTTCGATCAGGCCCGCCCAGCCGCTTTCGCGCACCGAGACTGCCCAAGCGAAGAGATAGAGGGCTTCAACGTCGAAGATCACGAAGAGCATCGCGACCAGATAGAACTTGGCTGACAGGCGCAGACGCGCGCTACCGGTGGGAAGCATGCCCGACTCGAAAGGCTCGTTCTTGCTGCGTCCCCAGGCCTTGCTGCCGAGCAGGCTGGAAAGGCCGAGCATGAAGGCGATCAGCCCGCAGACACCCAGCAGGAAAACAGCGAAAGCCCAGTTCTGGGACATGGTCGTTACCGCATCAGGCATGCCGGTACTCCTTGAACTAAGGAACGGCTTTTTAATTTGTTAGTGGCCAGGCGCCGGAAAGGGCGCTGACGCAAAGTGTGTACACAATACTATGTGCAAGGTAACTGTAAGTAAATTTTTCAGAGAAAAATTATTCCTGCCGCTTGATCGTTTCTGTCGGACTTCTGATTGACTTGTCGCTTCGCTGCAATTTCTCAGCGAGGCGTTTGGCACGGTGCTTCAGGACTATAGCTGAGGGTTTTGATCTGGCAATTACCTAGACATTCATCCGACTAATTTGCCTCATTTCACGGCGTGATTGGCCTCGGCTAAGTGAGCAATTCATTGCCACTTTGGTGTTAGGGCCAAAGCAGCAAGGCACCTCACCAAATTCCTTCATTGCATATCGCGCGCTGGTTATATAACCAATTGTTATCCGAACTATGGTGCCATTCAGCTGATCTTGTACTAGCGTGCATGAATCGCCGTAGAGCGATGCCTCGCTGATCGAGCAGTACCCACCATTCGCTGGGTCTGCGAAGTTGCCCTGCCTGGGTATGCCGACCCTTCAAACGCATAACACATGAGGGGGGTTGCCATGCCCGTCGTCCGTTCCTTGCCGCGCGCCGTTTCCGCTGTTCTCCTGCTGGCTCTGAGTGCGCCCGCTAGCGCCGAGCCGGGCGATTACAACTTCTGGCAAAGTCTGAGCAACCTGGTCTCGCCGCCAAAGGCCGACAACCCGGTCACACCCGCGCAGCGTGTCGGGCCATACCCGCTGCTGGCCAACCCGGCAGGTTTCAACAGTGGCTTCAATCCCGGCAACTACTACGGCTGGCAAACGATCCAGATGGCGCCGCAAACCGGTGCGGTGTGCGGCAATGGCTCGCCTTACAAGTTCTTCATCAACCGCGTGCCGAACACACGCAACACCATCGTTTATCTGGAGGGAGGCGGTGCCTGCTGGGACTACGCCAGCTGCAGTGGGCAAAGCGGCATCCGCGGCGCGCGCAATCCCGACGGCATAGCCGATGACTACATGTCGTTGCTGAACCCTGGGGCCAGTCTGGTGAGCCCCTTCGTCGTACGCCTGCACCCATGGACGCGGGTAAAGACGCAGAACTGGAACATGGTCTACGTGCCGTACTGCACGGGGGATATCTACTCCGGCGACAAGGTGGCGATCTACGAGGATCCACAAGGGGAAAATCCTCCGCTGGTGTGGCACCACAACGGCTTGCGCAACATGCGCGCAGTGGCCGGGTGGTTGAAGGACAATCTGCCGCGACCGACCCAGATGCTCACTACGGGCTGCAGTGCGGGCGGTGCCGGGAGCCTGACCAATTACGCCAATCTGCGTCAGGACATCGCCCCGGATCGCGGTTTCCTGATCAATGACTCCGGGCCGGTGTACACCGCCCTGGCCGGCGACAATCAGGCGTATCCGTCTTATCCATTGCAGGTCTTCATTCGCCAGGCCTGGGGGCTGGATGCCGCTCAAGGTCCGCTGCAGTATCTGCAGGCACGCCTGCCAGGCTTCAACCGCAACGACCTGGGCAGTCTGTACCCGGCGCTGTCGAGCAACCTGCCGGGCGACCGCATGGGGCACACGCACTTCTGGCAGGACCTGAACTATTCGTCCTATTCCTATGAGCGCTTCTATCCGGAGATCGTCAATGCGCCGAATCAGGCAGCCAAGGAGGCGCTGATCAGGCAGCGTTGGGCCACTGATACCACGCGTCTGCGCAGCCAGTTGGCCAGCCTGGGCAATGTCGGTGGCTATTTCCCGCAGTTCCGCAACGTCAACGAAAGCCACTGCACCAGCATCATCGAGTTCGCCAACTCCGATATCCAGGAGCAGAATCTGCAGCTGGATCACTTCGTCAGCAGCGTGCTCGATGGTAGCGGGCAGGTCCTGGATGCTTCGGAAAGCAGCGATGTGGCCGACCGCAACAAACCATTCAATCTGCTGTACTACCTGCTCGATCAACTGCTCTGAGCAGAGCCGGCGCTGCAGCGAGCGGTTTCGCTGCAGCGTTCAGCTGTCCGGATCTTGCCGATAATTGCGCTCGCGTGCCTCCTGCAGGCGTTGCCTGAGGTATTGGTCGCGAGTAAGCCCGTCGGGAATGTTCTGCAGGGCGAGTACTTGCTCGACGATGCGTTTTTCCTCGGCCTTGTAGCGTTCGAAGTTTGGGTCGGGCCGTTGCGCCAGTCTGGCTTCGCGCTCGGCGCTGATGGCCTGATAACGGCTGATCAACGCTTGGGCGCGTCTCTTCTGTTCATTTTCGTCAGTGCTGACGGCCTTGATCAGGGCGATCTGCAGCAGCAGTGCTTCGCTCAGTGCCAATTCGCCTCGGCTTTCCATGGTGTCGATGCCCTGACTCAATTCCTGCGCCTGGGCTTCGCGGTCGCTGCGGGCGAGCGTCCTGGCGTGCTCGATAAAGCCTCGGTAGCGCTGATGGAAATCCAGGCGGCGCGCTTGTTGTTCGACCTCCGGACTTGCCAGCAGTTGTCGTTGTTCGCGGCTGAGGTCGGTCGAGGCGGGCGGGGCGCGGCCTGGCTCTACGGAAGGCGTGGGCTGTTGTTCCGGTTGAGAACTGACGGGCTCATCTGCAACGGGGCGTTGCCAGTACCAGGTGAGTGCTGCACAGCCAGCCAGAACGCAGCAGCCGAACAGCAGGGCGGAGCGGGGCATGGGCGATCCTTGCGCGGGATGATGCCTTGCAGCATAGAAGTCGCCGCGGAGCCTTGCCTGTCCGCGCATCGAATGGGGCCCTCTCTCGCGCGCGAGAGAGGGCTGGCAGGTCAGAACAGCGGCTTGCCGTCTTCGCGGGTGACGATCACCGTGGCCGAGCGCGGGCGGCGGCCAGGGCCGTCCGGCCAGGTGCTGCGAAAATCGGTCGGGGTCGAGCCTTCACCCGGGTGCTGGATGTTGACGAACAGCGTGCGGAAGTCCGGCGTGGCGGTGATGCCGGTGACTTCGCAGCCCACGGGGCCGACCAGAAAACGTTTCATCTCGCCGGTGGTCGGTTCGGCTACCAGCATCTGGTTGTTGCCGAACGGCCCGCTGGCGAGCTGGCTGCCACTCATGTCGGTCTGGATCCACAGCCGGCCTTCATCGTCAAACCACAGGCCATCGGGGCTGGCCAGGCGATTGTCGGCGGTCAGGGGTTTGCCGTTGGGGTCGATGCTGTCGCTTTCCGGACCGGCCAGCAGGAACAGACTCCAGACGAACTCACGACCAGCATAGTCGCGGCTCTGCTCGCGCCAGCGGATGATGTGACCGTAGGCATTGGCCGGGCGCGGGTTGGCCGCGTCGACGACGGTGCGCGAGCTGTTGTTGGTGAGGGTGAAGTAGACATCACCGTTGTTCGGGTTCACCGCGCCCCATTCAGGGCGATCCATCTTGGTAGCGCCGACGATATCGGCAGCCAGGCGGGTGTTGATCAGCACCTCGCCCTGGTCGGCGAAGCTTACCCCGGCAGCCTTGCATGCCGTCTGGAAGGCCTTGTCTCTGATATCCAGGGCCAGCCATTCGCCCTTGCCGTTGGCCTTGAAGCGCGCCACATAGAGGGTGCCTTCGTCGAGCAGGCTGCCGTTGCTGCGACCCGGTACATACCTGCGGCGGCTGACGAACTTGTAGATGTACTCGTTCTGCGAATCGTCGCCGGAATAGCAAACCACCGGGCGGCCGGGCTTGACCGGGGCGAAGACCAGGCCCTCATGGGCGAAACGGCCCAGCGCGGTGCGCTTGATCGGGGTGGATTCCGGCGCGAAGGGATCGATCTCGACGATCCAGCCGAAGTGGTTGGGTTCGTTACGGTAATCGCCGCTGGCATTCGCAGCCAGGCGGGTGGCGTTGAAGCGCTGAAATTCGTCGCCGGCCAGGTGATCCCAGCCATAGCGGCTGGCGCTGCCGACACCGTAACGGGTCATTTCACGCGGGCGTTCGGCATCGCCGCTGGCGAAGTAGCCGGCCCAGTTCTCCTCGCAGGTCAGGTAGGTGCCCCAGGGCGTGAAGCCGTTGGCGCAGTTGTTCAGCGTGCCGCGGGTGGCGGTGCCGTCCGGGCTGTAACGGGTGCTGAGCAGGGTGTGACCACGTGCCGGGCCGCTGATCTGCATCGGTGTGGCGCCGGTGACACGGCGATTGCGCGCGCTGGGCAACACCTCCCATTGGCCGCGCACACGGCGCACTTCCACCACGGAAACACCGTGGGCGTTGATTTCCTTGCGAACCTCATCGGCGCTGCTGCGCTTGCCGTTCACCAGGGTCGGGCCGTTGGGGTGCAGCAGCGGCGCGTCGATGTACTCGTGGTTGAGTACCAGCAGGCCGTGGTCGCTCTTGCGGCCGCCGCCGCGCTGCCCGTCGATGGGGAAGAAGTGCATGCCGTCATGGTGCATGCCGATCTGGTCGGCCTGGTCGGCGGCACTGTTGCCGGCAGTCTCGAGAAAAGCCGGGAAGCTGCCGCGAATCGGCGTGCCCCAGGGGATGAAGGTGGTGGCCTTGTAGCCGGCCGGCACGGTGATGGTATCGGCACGGGTTACCGCCACCGGGTTGAATGGCAGACGCTTGCCGCGCTTTTTCAGGCGTTCGAGCAGGTCCTTGAGCGGGTTGCCGGCGGCTTCGGCCGTGCTGGGCATGGCCACGCCGAGGAAACCCATGACGCCCAGCGCAGCACCACCGGCAACGACCTGACGACGGCTCAGGCCGGCTTCGATAAGGTCATTGATATGGGGGTTGGCCGAGGTGTTGCTGAGCGGTTCATCGCCATTGCCGAATAGCACGTCTTGCTCTTGTTGGTTGCGCACGGGAGGCTCCTGATTAGGCGTAATCGACGGAGCTATGACGCTAACCAAGGGAAGCGACGGAATAGTGACAACGCCTGTGCGCTATTGCACAAAACAGCGTGGAGGATCGGCCAAAAAAAAGCCCCGGCAGAGCCGGGGCGGATTAGGCAAACAAACTGCTGCAGATGCGTGGTCCGCAGCAGGGAACCGTCCTTAGTGGAACTGGTTCATGGTGTTGTCTTTACCGCTTGCCTTCAGAGCAGCTTCACCAGCGAAGTACTCCTTGTGGTTGTCGCCGATGTCGGAGCCAGCCATGTTCTGGTGCTTGACGCAGGCGATGCCCTGACGGATTTCCTGACGCTGCACGCCCTTCACGTAGGCCAGCATGCCCTGGTCGGCGAAGTAGCCCTTGGCCAGGTTGTCGGTGGACAGGGCCGCGGTGTGGTAGGTCGGCAGGGTGATCAGGTGGTGGAAGATGCCGGCGTGGGCCGAACCGTCGCGCTGGAAGGTGCGAATCTTCTCGTCAGCCAGCTTGGCCAGTTCGGTCTCGTCGTACTCCACGCTCATCAGCTTGGCGCGGTCGTAGGCGGACACATCCTTGCCTTCGGCAGCCATGGCGTCGAACACCTGCTGACGGAAGTTCAGGGTCCAGTTGAAGGACGGGCTGTTGTTGTACACCAGCTTGGCATTCGGGATGACTTCGCGGATGCGGTCAACCATGCCCTTGATCTGGCCAACGTGCGGCTTCTCGGTCTCGATCCACAGCAGGTCGGCGCCGTTCTGCAGGCTGGTGATGCAGTCCAGTACGCAGCGGTCTTCGCCAGTGCCCTTGCGGAACTGGAACAGGTTGGACGGCAGGCGCTTCGGACGCAGCAGTTTGCCTTCGCGCTTGATCACGACGTCGCCGTTGCCCAGTTCGGCTTCGGAGATTTCTTCGCAATCGAGGAAGCTGTTGTACAGGTCGCCCAGGTCGCCCGGCTTGTTGGTGACGGCGATCTGCTTGGTCAGGCCGGCGCCCAGGGAGTCGGTACGGGCGACGATCACGCCGTTGTCGATGCCCAGCTCGAGGAAGGCGTAGCGAACGGCAGCGATCTTGGCGAGGAAGTCGGCGTGCGGAACGGTCACTTTACCATCCTGGTGGCCGCACTGCTTCTCGTCGGAAACCTGGTTCTCGATCTGGATGCAGCAGGCACCGGCTTCGATCATGCGCTTGGCCAGCAGGTAGGTGGCTTCCGGGTTACCGAAGCCAGCATCGATGTCGGCAATGATCGGGACGATGTGGGTCTCGAAGTTGTCGATCTGGTTCTGGATCTCGGCAGCCTTGGCCTGGTCGCCGGCTTCACGAGCAGCGTCCAGCGCGGTGAACAGCAGGTCCAGCTCGCGGCTGTCGGCTTGACGCAGGAAGGTGTACAGCTCTTCGATCAGGTCGGAAACGGCGGTCTTCTCGTGCATCGACTGGTCCGGCAGCGGGCCGAAGTCGGAGCGCAGGGCGGCAACCATCCAGCCGGACAGGTACAGGTACTTCTTGTTGGTGGTCTTCAGGTGCTTCTTGATCGAGATCAGCTTCTGCTGACCGATGAAGCCGTGCCAGCAGCCCAGGGACTGGGTGTAGAGGGAGGAGTCGGCGTCGTACTCTTCCATGTCCTTGCGCATGATGTCAGCAGTGTACTGAGCGATTTCCAGACCGGTTTTGAAGCGGTTCTGAGCGCGCATACGGGCGACGGACTCGGGGTTGATAGCGCTCCAGCTGCTGCCGAACTTCTCTTTCAGAGCGGCTACAGCCTTGATGTCGTTTTGATATGCGGACATGGTCAATCCTTCAAAAAATGTGTTGGTTGAGCACCGACTACCCTCGCAATGCGTGCACGGATGCAGTGGCTGCGGGAGGCTTCCGCATGACGGCGAGAAAACGGCTGGGGCGAGGATTGACCGCGAGGAGGAGGGATGTGGCGAACAGCTCGATAACGTCGCCTGGGCCGGTCGGCTCGTGGAAACCTTGGGCACCTGCTGCATCTTTCGATCTGTCTGACGCTAAACGCTTCCCCGTCCCTCAGGACAACTTCGTTCCAGTCGCAACCTCGTCGTACGGCCTTGTGGGCTGTTGGGACACGGACCGTTACGAAGTACTTCGTGAACGATCTGGAGATCCTTTTCAGGACCCCTGGCTAGCGGGAGCGAGGCCATCATGCCTCTGGGAAAATGCTTCGTCAAACGTTTTGTAGTGGTTTTTTAAAACTACTACATATTCATTTGTAGACCGCCTGGTCACGACTGGAAGCCCATGAGGCGGGCTTCTCAGGGCTTTCAGGGGTGGCGCGAGTTGTCCATGCTACTTGGGGCTTTTGAGTATTCGACTTTGGTCGTGGACCTTAGTCGAGGGCCTCGACCTTCAGGCGCAGCGACATGTCTTCACGCCCCTGGGTGGTGTGCCGACGCAGCACATCGCGCCCGCTGGAGCTGGTTTGCTCGCTGACACCGCCGAGTGTGATCCATTCACCCAGGCGTCCACTGACGCGCGTGTCGGTGCTCTGCACATCAACCACCCCGGGGCGATGGTCATTCATGCGGTCACGCTGGCTGCTGATGGAAACGTGCACCAACTCGCCAGTGAGGCTGGCCGTCACGTAAAAGCCGCGGGTCACGTCGCGGTACTGGGTGTCCTGATAAACCTGGCCGTAAGGGCCGGTACTGGTGGTGGTCAGCGGTACACTCTGGCCGACCTGGATCAGCGCCGGGTAGCCCTCGGTAGCCTGTACCTGCTGGGTGCCGCCGCCGCGACTGTCAGTGCTGCGACGAATGATGCGCACCTGGTCGCGGCCGTTCACTTCGCCACGGCCGACCTGTACCTCGCCATTGCCGGCGCTGAGGGTGCCATCGACGCGATAGCCGCGGTCGTTCTGATAATTGCTGTCGGCACTTTCCACTGTGATGAGCAGGCGACGCGGACGGGTGTCGAGTTGCTGCAAGAGCACGCGAACTTCGCCGATCTTGGCGGGTGAGGCATTGACGATCAGCTGGTTGCCGTAGGCGCTGACCTTACCCTCGCTACCGAGCATCGACTGCACAACACCCATCACTTCATCAGCGGTGCGGTAGTTCAGCGGAATTACCTCGGTAGCGGCCTGCAGCGGCAGGCAAAGGCCGAGGAGCAGGGCGGCGAACAGGGTGCGCAGGGTCATAGCAGAAAGCTCCGCAGATCGGGGTCGGTGATGCTGGTGTCCCAGGCCTGGTCGAACTGGGCCTGGCGCTGACGAACGCGCGCCGGGTCGTTGTAAAGGGTGTAGCCGGACTGCTGGTCGAGTTCCGGCCGCAGGAACAGCCCTCTGTCGTCCGCGATCAGGAAGGCCAGCTCATCACTGGCGTAATCCGGGTTGAGTTTGCGGATATGCAGATTCGACGACAAGCGGCGAGACAGGCTGAGTAGCCGGTGACCTTCCTTCACGGCGCGGGTCGGGTCGCGCACCAGGATGCGCAGGCGCGCCCGCGGGCTGCTCAACAGGAAGCGGGTGCAGGCCTGCTGCACGCTGCTGTGGTGATAGAGCCAGGGCTCCAGATCGTCGCTGTACAGACACAGGCTGCGTTGGGCCTGCTGGATCAATGCCAGAACGTGAGCGCGCGCCTCCTGCGGCTGGCTGAAACGCTCCAGGTCCTGATGCTGACCAAGGATGAAGGGCGCCGGCTCCCACTGCGCCGCATCCGGCGTGACGGACTGCGGGTTGTGCACGGCAAAACGCCCCGGCGACTCGAATTCGATGGCTGCCAGCTCGATGGATTCCGGCGTATCGATCGGTTCGACCGGGGCGTCTTTTTCGTTCATCTGGGTCTCTACTGGCTGGTGCGCACCATATCCACGTGCGGTATGCCGGCGTCGAGGTATTCTTCGCTGACAATCCTGAAGCCTAGCCTTTCATAGAACGGCGTGGCGTGCACCTGAGCGGTGAGCATTTGCTGATGCAGACCGCGTTTTTCCGCTTCTGCGATCACCGCCTGCATCAGTTTTTCGCCCACTTTTAGGCCGCGCCAGTCCTTGAGCACCGAAACGCGGCCGATATGGCCGTCCGGCAGCAGGCGCGCGGTGCCAACCGGGTAATCACCTTCCTCGGCGAGAAAGTGCACGGCCTCGGTATCTTCGGCGTCCCATTCCAGTTCCGGCGGCACCGATTGCTCGGCGACGAACACGCTGTCGCGGATACGACGAAGCTCGGCAATGTCCCTATGCCAGTCCGCGACACGGACGGTGATCTCACTCATCGGCAAATCCCAGGCTGCCCTGTTTGACCAGTTCCCATAGCAGGGTACGCCCCTCATCGTCGGCCAGCCAGGCGCCGAGGTTTTCCACATGTAACGCGTCAGCACTGCAGATCAGCTTCAGCAGCTCGCGCAGGCGCGCCGAAACCAGGCGGCTCTGACCGCTGGCGAACAGAACCAGGTCTTCACCGACTTCCGACCAGGCCATGCGCGCGCTGGGGTTGCGGATGAGGATCGCGCCATCTTCCAGGGCGCCGAGGAAATCTTCCTCCTCGATCTCGATGCCGGCGACCAGCTCCGGGTACTTGGGCTCGGTCATGAACTGGCCGAACCAGGTCATCAGCAGGCGCTCGTCGCTCATATGCTCGTTGAGCAGGGCCTTGAGGCGCTCCAGGGCGTCGCGCTGGATCTGATTGGGATCCTCGCTCGGCTGGATGTCGGCGTCGCTGTAACGCTCTTCATCGGGCAGGAACTGGCCGAGGAAGTCGGTGAAATGGGTCAGCACTTCGGCAGCGCTCGGCGCGCGGAAGCCCACGGAATAAGTCATGCAATCATCCTCGGCAATGCCGTTGTGGGCCAGGCGCGGCGGCAGATAGAGCATGTCGCCGGGCTCCAGTACCCACTCATCAGTTGGTTCGAATTCGGCCAGGATCTTCAGATCGGCGTGGGGGAGCAGCGGGCTGTCGGAATCGCACATCTGGCCGATCTGCCAGCGGCGATGACCGTGAGCCTGCAGCAGGAATACGTCGTAGTTGTCGAAATGCGGGCCGACGCCGCCGCCGGGCGCGGCGAAGCTGATCATCAGATCGTCGATGCGCCACTTGGGCAGGAACTTGAAGTCTTCCAGCAGTTCGGCCACTTCCGGGACGAACTGATCGACGGCCTGGACCAGCAGGGTCCAGTCGCGCTCGGGCAGGTCCTGGAAGGTGTCTTCATTGAACGGGCCACGCTGCAGTTCCCAGGGGCGCTCGCCATGCTCGATCACCAGGCGCGACTCGACTTCCTCTTCCAACGCCAGGCCAGCCAGTTCGTCCGGGCTGATCGGGCTCTCGAAGTCGGGAACGGCCTGACGCACCAGCAGCGGTTTCTTCTGCCAGTAGTCGCGCAGGAATTCACGGGCTGTGAGGCCACCCAGCAACTGCAGCGGAGTATCAGGATTCATCAGTAAGCCCTTGAAATGAATAAAAACCTTAAAACAAAAACGCCCGGCTCAGCCGGGCGTCCTCGAGGCTGGTGTTGCTCAGATGCGCTTCGCCTGGGCCACGGCGTTACCGATGTAGCGCGCCGGGGTCAGTTGCTTGAGCTCTTCCTTGGCGGCGGCCGGCATGTCCAGGCCGTCGATAAAGGCCAGCAGGGCCTCGGGGCTGATGCCCTTGCCGCGGGTCAGCTCCTTGAGCTTCTCGTACGGGTTCTCGATGGCGTAGCGGCGCATCACGGTCTGGATCGGCTCGGCGAGCACTTCCCAGCAGGCGTCCAGATCTTCAGCAATACGCTGAGCATTGAGCTCCAACTTGCTGATTCCCTTGAGGCTCGCCTCGTAAGCGATAACGCTGTGCGCGAAGCCGACACCCAGGTTGCGCAGCACGGTGGAGTCGGTCAGGTCGCGCTGCCAGCGGGAGATCGGCAGCTTGCTGGCCAGGTGCTGGAAGATCGCGTTGGCGATGCCCAGATTGCCTTCGGAGTTCTCGAAGTCGATCGGGTTGACCTTGTGCGGCATGGTCGAGGAGCCGATCTCGCCGGCCACGGTCTTCTGCTTGAAGTAGCCGAGGGAGATGTAGCCCCAGACGTCGCGGTCGAAGTCGATCAGGATGGTGTTGAAGCGGGCGATGGCGTCGAACAGCTCGGCGATGTAGTCGTGCGGCTCGATTTGGGTGGTGTAGGGGTTCCAGGTCAGGCCCAGGTCACCTTCGATGAACTGACGGGCGTTGGCTTCCCAGTCGATGCTCGGGTAGGCCGACAGGTGCGCGTTGTAGTTGCCCACGGCGCCGTTGATCTTGCCCAGCAGCGGCACGGCAGCGACCTGAGCGATCTGGCGCTCCAGGCGGTAGACGACGTTGGCCAGTTCCTTGCCCAGGGTGGTCGGTGAGGCCGGCTGGCCGTGGGTGCGCGACAGCATCGGCACGTCGGCGAACTTCACCGCCAGTTCGCGGATGGCGTCGGCCAGTTGCTTCATCAGCGGCAGCAGCACTTGGTCACGGCCTTCGCGCAGCATCAGGGCGTGGGACAGGTTGTTGATGTCCTCGCTGGTGCAGGCGAAGTGGATGAACTCGCTGACCTTGTCCAGCTCCGGCAGCTTGGCAGCCTGCTCCTTGAGCAGGTACTCCACGGCCTTGACGTCGTGGTTGGTGGTGCGCTCGATTTCCTTGACGCGCTCGGCGTGCTCGACGGCGAAGTTCTCGGCCAGCTCGTTGAGCAGGGCGTTGGCTTCGGCGGAGAAGGACGCGACTTCCGGAATGCCTTCGTGGGCCGCCAGGCGCTGCAGCCAGCGCACTTCGACCAGTACGCGGCTACGGATCAGGCCGTATTCACTGAAGATGGGGCGCAGGGCGCTGGTTTTGCCGGCGTAGCGGCCGTCGACGGGGGAAACCGCGGTGAGCGAGGAAAGCTGCATGTAGGCGTTCTCGGGCTGTCGGGCTGAAAAGCCATCCTGGATCGCTGCGCATCGCGCCGGCTTCGATGAAGCAGGCTCTAGCTCAGGCGCCGGGACGGCCTCTGACGAAAAGGGCGCATATCATACATGAAAACCGGCGCATGACCGCCTATGCCCTGCGTCTTGCCACCGATAACAGACTGGCGGCAAAGATCAGCGCCGCGCCAAGCAGCGAGAGCCTGTCCGGTGTCTCGCCCCAGAGCAACCAGGCGATGATGCCGGCGAAGACGATGGCCAGGTAGGCGACCGGGCCGATCAGCCCGGGCGGTGCCAGGCCGTAGGCGCGCGACATGATCACCTGGCTGGCGGTGGCCAGCAGGCCGATGCCCAGCAGCCAGCTCAGTTGCGTGGCATCGAGCGGTTGCCAGCTCCAGGTCAGCGGGATGGCGGAAAACAGCGCGCTGAATAGCGAGAAATAGAACACGATGCGTGTGGCCGGCTCGCTGTCGCTCATCTCGCGGATGGAGACGAAGGCGAAGGCCGCCAGCAGGCTGGCCGCCAGACCGATCAGGGCAGGGCCTTCGAATAACGCAGCACTGGGTTTGGCCACCAGCAGTACGCCACACAGGCCGATCAGGCTGCTGATCAGCATGCGTCGGGTCAGCGGTTCCTTGAGCCAGATATGTGCGATCAGCGGAGTGAAGACCGGCGCCGAATAGGTGAACAGCATGGCGTCGGCCAGGGGTAGATGGGCGATGGCATAGAAGAAGCAGTACATCGCCGCCAGGCCGTATGTGGTGCGCCACAGGTGGGATTTCAGGCGGGTCGTGCGCAGCGGACGGACGCCGCGCACCAGCAGCAGCGGCATAAAGAACAGCACGCCGACCAGGTTGCGGAAGAACACCACCGACTCGTTGTTGACGCTGACGGATATCTCGCGAATGCCGACCCCGGTGAAGGCGAACAGCAGCGCCGAGAGTGCCAGCAGCAGGGCACCCTGAAGGGGTTTGACGCTGCGGCTGGCGGGCTCCATGGTCAGTTTCGCGTCATGTCGTAGAGTGCGTTGAGCAGCTTGCCGCGGCTGAACACCAGCTGCCAGCGGTGGCCGCCGAGCTGACGCCACAGGCGCGCCGAGCGAATGCCGGCGAGCAGTAGCGCACGAATCTTCGCCGCGTTGTTCGGTTGCTGCAGGAAGCGCATGTCACCGTGTACCTGGATGCGCTGGCGGAAGGTGCTGATGGTGTCCTGGTACAGGCCGCCGCAGGCGGCGATGACGTTGTCATGAACCAGGCCGAAATGCTCGACCTGTTGCTGGATCTGGTCCAGGCGACTGCCCATCACCTGGAGCATGTCGCTGCGCTTGTCCAGCTGGCGCTCCAGGCCGATCATCGCCAGGGAGTAGCGCAGCGGCTCGCGCTGCAGGGCGGACGGGTTGCGCTCCAGCGAACTGATCAGGGCGCGATAGCCATCACGCAGATTGAGATCGTCGCCGCCGTAGACGTCCAGCGTGGTTTGCGGATCGCGCACCAGCAGGCTGCCGAGCATGCAGCTCATAGAGGCTTCGCTGACCTGGCCGGTGCGGGCGATCTTGTCGGCCAGCACGGCGGCTTCGAATACCGCGCCGAGCGCGACCAGCTGTTCCTGCATCGGAGTCATCGGGCGTCCTCGTACCAGGCTTGCGCAGTTTCGATGACGCCGCCGCCGAGGCACACCTCACCGTCGTAGAACACCACGGACTGACCTGGGGTAACGGCGCGCTGCGGCTCGTCGAACACGGCGCGATAGCCGTTCTCGGTCTTCTCCAGGGTGCAGGCCTGGTCGCTCTGACGGTAGCGCACCTTGGCCGTGAGGCGGCGCGGCGTGCTAAGGTCCACGGGGTTGACCCAGTAGATGTCCGAGGCGAGCAGGGCGCGGGAGAACAGCCAGGGGTGTTCATTGCCCTGGCCGACGATCAGCACGTTGCGCGTCAGGTCCTTGCGCAGCACATACCAGGGATCGTCGCTGGCATCCTTCAGGCCGCCGATGCCGAGGCCCTGACGCTGGCCGATGGTGTGGTACATCAGGCCGTGATGGCGGCCGATGATTTGCCCTTCGGTGGTTTCGATGTCACCCGGCTGCGCCGGCAGGTACTGCTTGAGGAAGTCGCTGAAGCGGCGTTCGCCAATGAAGCAGATGCCGGTGGAGTCCTTCTTCTTCGCCGTGGCCAGCTCGTACTTTTCGGCAATGGCGCGTACCTGCGGCTTTTCCAGCTCGCCGACCGGGAACAGGGTCTTGGCGATCTGCTCGCCGCCGACGGCATGCAGGAAGTAGCTCTGATCCTTGTTCGGGTCCAGGCCCTTGAGCAGTTCGGTGCGGCCGTCAATGTCGCGACGGCGCACGTAGTGGCCGGTGGCGATCAGGTCGGCGCCGAGGCTCAGGGCGTAGTCGAGGAAGGCTTTGAACTTGATCTCGCGGTTGCACAGGATGTCCGGGTTCGGCGTGCGTCCGGCCTTGTATTCGGCCAGGAAGTGCTCGAACACGTTGTCCCAGTACTCGGCGGCAAAGTTGGCGGTGTGCAGTTTGATGCCGATGCGGTCGCATACGGCCTGGGCGTCGGCCAGGTCATCCATGGCGGTGCAGTATTCGGTGCCGTCGTCTTCGTCCCAGTTCTTCATGAACAGGCCTTCGACCTCATAACCCTGCTCCATCAGCAGCAGGGCGGAAACGGACGAATCGACGCCGCCGGACATGCCGACGATCACGCGTTGGGTGCTAGGTGCTTGCATGGGAATCTGCGAGTGAAGCCTGAAAAGTTGTCGAGTCTACCAGAAAGCCTGTACCCGTAGCCCGGATGAAATCCGGGAAGAGCACGACAGGCCCGGATTTCATCCGGGCTGCACTCGGCCGTTCGATCAATCACGCACCAATTCCAGCGGTCCGCTGATGCCGGCCAGATAGTCATCTACGCACTGCAGGACCAGCTCGCTGCGCCAGCGCTTCGGCTGGGCGGCCAGCTCGTCGCGGGTCAGCCAGGTGATGCCGCTGATGTCGCTGTCCAGTTCGCGCTCGGGGTCGTGACGCACCGGGCGGGCGCTGAAGCACACGCGCTGGTAGGTGACGCCGTTGCTCGGCGCAGTATAGAGATAAATGCCGAGCAGGGCGGTCAGCTCCACGTCCCAGCCGGTTTCCTCGAGCGTTTCGCGCAGTGCGGCTTCACGCAGCGACTCGTTGGCTTCCAGGTGTCCGGCCGGCTGGTTGAGCACCATGCGACCAGCCTTGAACTCTTCGACGAAGAGGAAACGGCCATCATCTTCGATCACCGTGGCCACGGTGATATGGGGTTGCCACTCCATTTTCGGTGCTCCAAGTGCAGGATTCTGTAGGAGCGAGCTCTGCTCGCGAAAAATGGCTTCGCGAGCAGAGCTCGCTCCTACGGAGATTGTTCGCGTCTATAAATAAAGAACCCCGGCACAAGACCGGGGTTCTTTTGACACTCAAGCCCTATCAGGCATTCAGTGCAGCCAGAGCGGCGTTGAAGGTAGCGCTGGGGCGCATCACCTTGCTTGTCAGCTCCGGGTTGGAGCGGTAGTAGCCACCGATTTCGGCCGGATTGCCCTGTACGGCGGCCAGTTCGGCGACGATGGTCGCTTCCTGTTCGGTCAGCTGCTTGGCCAACGGGGCGAAGTGCGCCTTCAGCTCGGCGTCGTCGTTCTGCTCGGCCAGGGCTTGTGCCCAGTACAGCGCCAGGTAGAAGTGGCTGCCACGGTTGTCGATCTCGCCGACCTTGCGCGCCGGGGACTTGTTGTTGTCCAGCAGCTTGCCGGTGGCCTGGTCCAGAGTCTTGCCCAGCACCTTGGCCTTGGCGTTGTTGGTCTTGATGCCGGTTTCTTCCAGCGACACGGCCAGGGCCAGGAACTCGCCCAGGGAATCCCAGCGCAGGTAGTTCTCTTCGACCAGCTGCTGCACGTGCTTGGGCGCGGAGCCACCAGCGCCGGTTTCGTACATGCCGCCGCCCGCCATCAGCGGAACGATGGACAGCATCTTGGCCGAGGTGCCCAGTTCCATGATCGGGAACAGGTCGGTCAGGTAGTCACGCAGCACGTTGCCGGTCACCGAGATGGTGTCCAGGCCGCGGATCATGCGCTCCATGGATACGCGGATGGCTTCGTTGTAGCCCATCATGCGGATGTCCAGGCCGGTCAGGTCGTGATCCTTGAGGTACAGCTCGACCTTCTTCTGCAGCTCGCGATCGTGAGCACGCTCCGGGTCCAGCCAGAAGATCGCCGGGGTGTTGGACTGACGGGCGCGGGTAACGGCCAGCTTGACCCAGTCGCGGATCGGCGCGTCCTTGGTCTGGCAGGCGCGCCAGATGTCGCCGGCTTCCACTTCGTGCTGCATCAGTACGGTGCCATCGGCAGCCACGACGCGCATGGTGCCGTCGGCGGTCATTTCGAAGGTCTTGTCGTGGGAGCCGTACTCTTCGGCCTTCTGCGCCATCAGGCCGACGTTCGGCACGGTACCCATGGTGGTCGGGTCGAAGGCGCCGTTGGTTTTGCAGAAGTTGATCATTTCCTGATAGATGCGAGCGTAGGTGCTCTCAGGCATGACGGCCTTGGTGTCTTTCTGCTTGCCGTCCTTGCCCCACATCTGGCCGGAGTTGCGGATCATCGCAGGCATCGAGGCGTCGACGATCACGTCACTGGGGATGTGCAGGTTGGTAATGCCCTTGACCGAGTCGACCATGGCCATTTCCGGGCGATGACTGTAAACCTCGTGAATGTCGTGCAGGATTTCTTCCTGCTGCGAGGCCGGCAGCGACTTGATCTTGTCGTACACGCTGCTGATGCCGTTGTTCGGGTTGACGCCCAGTTCCTTGAACAGCTCGCCGTACTTGTCGAACACGTCCTTGTAGTAAACGCTGACGGCGTGGCCGAAGACGATCGGGTGGGAAACCTTCATCATGGTGGCCTTGACGTGCAGGGACCACATCACGCCGGTTTCCTTGCAGTCCTGCAGGGTCTTCTCGAAGAAGTCACGCAGTTTGCGGCAGCTCATGAACATGCTGTCGAACACTTCGCCTTCCTGCAGGGCGAGTTGCTTCTTGACCTCGACCTTGCCGTCCTTGCCGACGAATTCGATGCGCACGTCACCGGCCTTGGCCATGGTGATCGATTGCTCGCTGGAGAAGAAGTCGCCGCCACGCATGTAGTCGGCGTGGGACTGCGAAGCCATGCTCCACTTGCCCATGCTGTGCGGGTGCTTGCGGGCGTAGGCCTTGACCGCTGCCGGCGCGCGGCGGTCGGAGTTGCCTTCACGCAGAACCGGGTTCACGGCGCTGCCGAGAACCTTGGCATAGCGCGCGCGCACTTCCTTGTCTTCTTCGCTCTGCGGATCTTCCGGGAAATCGGGGATGTTGTAGCCCTGGGCCTGCAGCTCGGCGATGGCGGCCTTGAGCTGGGGTACGGAGGCGCTGATGTTCGGCAGCTTGATGATGTTCGCGTCCGGCTGCAGAGTCAGCTCTGCGAGCTTGGCCAGGTCGTCATCGACGCGCTTGTCGGCGTCCAGGCGGTCGGCAAAGCTTGCCAGGATCCGTCCAGCAAGAGAGATATCGCGGGTTTCAACGGAGATGTCAGCCGAGGCGGCAAAGGCTTCCACAATGGGCAGAAGCGAATAGGTGGCGAGGGCCGGGGCTTCGTCGGTGAAGGTGTAGATGATCTTCGAAGGGGTGGACATTTAGCGTTAACTCTCTTCTTTGCTGAGCGCGCACAGAAACTCGACCTGCGCGTGTGGCGCGAACTCCAGGATGGTGGAGCCGGGTCGAGGACTCGCCGCGGTGATGTTGGATGCACCCGTAGAGTGTCGAGCATTTCGAACCGATAGGCAGTGTTGCCGTCTACCAATTGCAAGAGGCTGCTGTCTGGTTCCAGTCAGGTCGCCCCTTATGACTCGTTAGTCACCTAAGAAGTATACCACTGCGGCACCTCGCCGCAGAATGCCCAACTGAATAAGACCTTCGCACATGTGCCTCGCCAAGCGGTTTGCGCTACTCTCGGGGATGCACACTGTCTAACCACAAGATGGAGTCCAGCATGGGATACCAAAAGATCCAGGTGCCAGCCAGCGGTGACAAAATCACCGTCAATGCCGATATGTCGCTGAACGTTCCGAACAACCCGATCATCCCGTTCATCGAGGGTGATGGGATCGGCGTCGATATTTCCCCGGTGATGATCAAGGTCGTCGACGCTGCCGTCGAAAAAGCCTATGGCGGCGCCCGCAAGATCTCCTGGATGGAAGTTTACGCCGGTGAGAAGGCCACCCAGGTTTACGATCAGGACACCTGGCTGCCGAAAGAAACCCTTGAGGCCGTGCGTGATTATGTGGTCTCGATCAAGGGTCCGCTGACTACGCCCGTTGGGGGTGGCATCCGTTCGTTGAACGTGGCCCTGCGTCAGGAGCTGGACCTCTATGTCTGCCTGCGTCCGGTGCGCTGGTTCGAGGGCGTGCCCAGCCCGGTGAAGAAGCCGGGTGACGTGGACATGGTGATCTTCCGCGAGAACTCCGAAGACATCTATGCCGGCGTCGAGTGGAAGGCCGGCAGCCCTGAGGCCGAGAAGGTCATCAAGTTCCTCACCGAGGAAATGGGCGTCAAGAAGATCCGCTTCACCGACATGTGCGGTATCGGCATCAAGCCGGTTTCCGAAGCCGGCACCAAGCGCCTGGTGCGCAAGGCCCTGCAGTACGCCGTCGATAACGACCGCAGCTCGGTGACCCTGGTGCACAAGGGCAACATCATGAAGTTCACCGAGGGCGCCTTCAAGGAATGGGGCTACGAGATCGCGCGCGAGGAGTTCGGCGCCGAGCTGCTCGATGGCGGCCCGTGGATGCAGTTCAAGAATCCGCGCACCGGCAAGAACATTGTGGTCAAGGATGTGATCGCCGACGCCATGCTCCAGCAGATCCTGCTTCGCCCGGCCGAGTATGACGTGATTGCCACGCTCAACCTCAATGGTGATTATCTGTCCGATGCGCTGGCAGCCGAGGTGGGTGGCATCGGTATCGCGCCCGGCGCGAACCTGTCCGACTCAGTGGCCATGTTCGAGGCGACTCACGGCACGGCGCCCAAATACGCCGGCCAGGACAAGGTCAATCCGGGCTCGGTCATCCTCTCCGCGGAAATGATGTTGCGTCACATGGGCTGGGCCGAAGCCGCCGACCTGATCATCAAGGGCACCAACGGCGCCATCGCCGCCAAGACCGTGACCTACGACTTCGAGCGACTGATGGAGGGGGCGAAGCTGATGTCCTGCTCCGAATTCGGCGATGCGATGATCAGCCATATGTGATTGAGCGTTTCACCGCGTGAAAAAAAGGCCGGTCATATGACCGGCCTTTTCGTGGCAATTTGCCAGGATGCTCAGACTTCGACAGTGCTCGCGATATTTTGCGCCTGGGGTGCGGCCACGGGGGCATCCTGGGTCGCGGTAACCGCGCTGATGTTGACCGCATGCAGTCCTTTGGGGCCTTGCACGATCTCGAAGCGGACCGGCTGCCCGGCCTTGAGCGTTTTATAACCGTCCATCTGGATGGCCGAGTAGTGGGCGAACAGGTCCTCATCTCGGCCGTCGGCCAGGATGAATCCATAGCCTTTGGCGTTGTTGAACCACTTGACCTTACCACTGAGCATGCTGATATCCCTCTGCAAAGGACTCCATCTCTGGAGTATCATCCACTTCGATTCCGCGCGATCACCAACCAGGCTGGGCGAAGGTGTGGAATCCCTGATACCCGCTAATGGGTATTCTTTCGTTGTAACACCCTTTTGCCGTTAGTCAAGGCTATACGGCGGATGGCTGCGAAGTCAGTCAAAATCCCTCTAGCATCCCCGTTCGCCCAGCCTTGAACCTCAGATTTCAGCATGCATGCAAGTAGCCAGATTCGACTAACATTCAATCAGGATCACCCGGCAGAGCATGAGGACGACTCCTCTGGTATCGCTGTTGAGGAATCCAAGCCAGCATTGCAGGCACCACCGATGTACAAGGTGGTCTTATTCAATGACGACTACACCCCGATGGATTTCGTCGTCGAAGTGCTTGAAACATTTTTCGGCATGAACCGGGAGCTGGCGACCAAGATCATGCTGACCGTCCATACAGAAGGGCGTGCAGTGTGTGGTGTTTACACCCGTGACATTGCAGAGACCAAGGCGATGCAGGTCAATCAGTACGCGCGGGAAAGTCAGCATCCGCTACTCTGTGAAATAGAGAAGGACGGTTAACGCCGGCCACTTGGGTATGAGGTGAAGCTATGTTGAATCGAGAGCTCGAAGTCACCCTCAATCTGGCTTTCAAGGAGGCCCGTGCCAAGCGTCATGAGTTCATGACGGTCGAGCATCTGCTGCTCGCCTTGCTGGACAACGAGGCGGCCGCCAGTGTGCTACGGGCTTGTGGGGCCAACCTCGACAAGCTGCGCCATGATCTGCAGGAGTTTATCGACTCCACCACACCATTGATTCCTCAGCACGACGAAGACCGCGAAACCCAGCCGACTCTGGGTTTCCAGCGTGTGCTGCAGCGTGCGGTCTTCCACGTGCAGAGCTCCGGCAAGCGTGAAGTGACCGGCGCCAACGTGCTGGTGGCGATCTTCAGCGAGCAGGAAAGCCAGGCGGTGTTCCTGCTCAAGCAGCAGAGCGTCGCCCGTATCGACGTGGTCAACTACATTGCCCATGGTATCTCCAAGGTGCCGGGGCATGGCGAACAGCACGAAAACGATCAGGACATGCAGGATGAGGAAGGCGGCGAGTCTTCCACTTCCGGCAATCCGCTGGACGCCTATGCCAGCAACCTCAACGATCTGGCCCGCCAGGGGCGTATCGACCCGCTGGTCGGGCGCGAGCACGAGGTCGAGCGCGTCGCGCAGATTCTCGCTCGCCGGCGCAAGAACAACCCATTGCTGGTAGGTGAGGCCGGGGTCGGCAAGACCGCTATCGCCGAAGGCCTGGCCAAGCGCATCGTCGACGAGCAGGTGCCTGATCTGCTCGCCGACAGTGTCGTGTACTCGCTGGATCTCGGCGCATTGCTGGCCGGCACCAAGTATCGCGGCGACTTCGAGAAGCGTCTCAAGGCGCTGCTCAACGAGTTGCGCAAGCGGCCGCATGCCATCCTTTTCATCGACGAGATTCACACCATCATCGGTGCGGGGGCGGCTTCGGGCGGAGTCATGGATGCCTCCAACCTGCTCAAGCCGATGCTGTCGTCTGGTGAGATTCGCTGCATCGGCTCCACCACCTTCCAGGAATTCCGTGGCATCTTCGAGAAGGACCGTGCGCTGGCACGGCGCTTCCAGAAGGTGGACGTGGTCGAGCCTTCGGTAGAGGACACTGTCGGCATTCTCAAGGGGCTCAAGGCGCGCTTCGAGCAGCACCACCACATCGAGTACAGCGACGAGGCCCTGCGTGCAGCGGCCGAGCTGGCTGCGCGTTACATCAACGACCGGCACATGCCGGACAAGGCCATCGATGTGATCGACGAGGCTGGCGCCTACCAGCGCCTGCAGCCGGAAGACAAGCGCGTGGCGCGTATCGATGTCGCGCAGGTCGAGGACATCGTTGCCAAGATCGCACGGATTCCCCCGAAACACGTTTCCAGCTCCGACAAGGAGTTGCTGCGCAATCTGGAGCGGGATCTGAAACTCACCGTATTCGGTCAGGACGCAGCCATCGATTCGCTTGCAACCGCGATCAAGCTGTCGCGTGCCGGCCTCAAGGCGCCGGACAAGCCGGTCGGTTCCTTCCTCTTCGCCGGCCCTACCGGTGTGGGCAAGACCGAGGCGGCGCGGCAGCTGGCCAAGGCCATGGGCATCGAGTTGGTGCGCTTCGATATGTCCGAGTACATGGAGCGCCATACCGTGTCGCGTCTGATCGGGGCGCCGCCCGGGTACGTCGGTTTCGATCAGGGCGGTTTGCTGACCGAGGCGATCACCAAGCAGCCGCATTGCGTGCTGCTGCTCGATGAGATCGAGAAGGCGCACCCGGAGGTCTTCAATCTGCTGCTGCAAGTGATGGACCACGGCACGCTGACCGACAACAACGGGCGCAAGGCAGACTTCCGCAACGTGATCCTGATCATGACCACCAACGCCGGTGCGGAAACCGCCTCGCGTGCATCGATCGGTTTCACTCAGCAGGATCACTCCACCGATGCCATGGAAGTCATCAAGAAGAGCTTCACGCCGGAGTTCCGTAACCGCCTGGATACCATCATCCAGTTCGGCCGCCTGAGTCATGAGGTTATCAAGAGCATCGTCGACAAGTTCCTCACGGAGCTGCAGGCGCAGCTTGAAGACAAGCGTGTCACGCTGGAAGTCAGCGACGCGGCGCGCGGCTGGCTGGCCGAGCGTGGCTACGACGTGATGATGGGCGCGCGACCGATGGCGCGTTTGATCCAGGACAAGATCAAACGTCCGCTGGCGGAGGAAATCCTCTTCGGCGAACTGGCCGAGCATGGTGGCGTCGTGCACGTCGACATCAAGGATGGCGAACCCAGCTTCGAGTTCGAGACGGCGGCGGAGGTCGCCTGATCGAATGGTCGCTCACTGAAAGCCGTGGCTTTCGGTGAGTCAACGAAAACGCCCGGCATAGGCCGGGCGTTTTCGTTTGGTGCTTGGCTTAACGGGCGCGGTAGGTAATGCGGCCCTTGCTCAAGTCATAAGGCGTCAGCTCAACGCGCACCTTGTCACCAGTGAGAATGCGGATGTAGTTCTTGCGCATCTTGCCGGAGATGTGCGCGGTAACGACGTGCCCGTTTTCCAACTCCACGCGGAACATGGTGTTGGGCAGGGTGTCGACGACAGTGCCTTCCATTTCGAAGCTGTCTTCTTTCGACATGCAGTAAAGCCCTCGGTATCCAGGAAATGGCCCGGTGCAACTGGCGCCAGGCAAAAGCGGCGTGCATTGTGCCCGAAAACAGGGGGCTGCGCCAAGGGGCTTGGATTGTTGAGCTGACCGGACGGTGTTGGCAGGGCTAGGTAAGGAGGGTCCAGCGCTGATTGACGAAGAGTTCGATCGGGCGATATTGAGTCTTGTAGTTCATCTTGCGGCAGTTCTTAATCCAGTAGCCGAGATACACCGCGCCCAGCCCCAGGCGCGCGGTCTCGCCAATCTGCCAGAGAATGGCGAAGCGGCCCAGGCTGCGGCGTTCTTCCGCCGGATCGTAGAAGGTATAGACCGCCGACAGGCCGTTCGGCAGAAGGTCGGTAACGGCAATCCCCACCAGGCGGTCCTGTAGACGGAATTCGTAGAAGCGCGAGAAGGGCAGGTCGCGCACCAGGAAAGTGGAAAACTGATCTCGGCTGGGTGGATACATGTCACCGTCGGCGTGGCGCTGCTCGATGTAGCGCATGTAGAGGTCGTAATACTCCTCAGTGAATGCCGGGCGTACGCAGCGAACGACGATGTCCTCATTGCGCTTGAGGATGCGTCGCTGTTGCCGGTTGGGCGTGAAACGCGCGGCCGGGATTCGCGCCGGGATACAGGCGGTGCAATGCTGGCAATGCGGGCGGTAGAGGTGATCGCCGCTGCGTCGAAAGCCCAGCTCCGACAGTTCTGCATAGACCAGCACATCCATGGGCTGACTGGGGTCGAGGAACAGGGTGGTGGCCTGTTCTTCCGGCAGATAGCTGCATGGATGAGGTTGAGTGGCGTAGAACTTCAGGCGGGCCAGCTCGGTCATGGCGAAATCTCGAAAAAGCCTGACTAAGAGTGTATGTCAGCCTTGGCCGCTCGACTAGGCGAGCCAGTCAGCTCGGCTGGGCAGGTCGAGATGGCGCTGCAGATACTCGGCAAAACGGGCGCGCGGTATGGCTCTGGCGCCGAAGCTGTGCAGGTGTTGGGTGGGCATCTGGCAGTCGATGAGCACGAAGCCCCATTGCTGCAGCTTGCCTACCAGAGTGGCGAAACCGACCTTCGACGCATTGTCGGCGCGGCTGAACATGGACTCGCCGAAGAACAGCTGGCCCATGGCCAGGCCGTAGAGTCCGCCAACCAGCTCGTCCTCCTGCCAGACTTCGACAGAATGAGCGATGCCGCGCTCGTGCAACTGCTGGTACGCGTCCCTCATTTCGCGAGTGATCCAGGTGCCGTCGGCGTAAGCGCGCGGCTCGGCGCATGCGCCTATGACGCCTGAGAAATCCTGGTCGAAGGTGACTCGGTAGCGTTGCTGTCGCAGCAGCTTGGCGAGGCTGCGGGAGACGTGCAGCTCATCGGGAAAGAGAACGGTTCGGGGATCTGGCGACCACCAGAGAATCGGCTGTCCGTCCTGAAACCAGGGAAAGCAGCCGTGGCGGTAAGCCTGTACCAGACGCGTTGCGCTGAGATCACCGCCGGCCGCGAGCAGGCCATTTGGCTCGCGCATGGCTTTGCTCAGGGATGGGAAATCCAGTGAATCGCGTTGCAGCCAGGTCAGCATTCGTCAGAGCCCGAAGAGGGGAGGGCGGACGTCGTCCGCCCCGGGTATCAATGGTCTTCGAGGAACTTCTCGACGTCCAGTGCGGCCATGCAGCCGGCACCAGCCGAGGTGATGGCCTGGCGGTAGACGTGATCGGCCACGTCGCCAGCGGCAAATACACCCTCGATGCTGGTGGCGGTGGCATTGCCTTCGCTGCCGCCCTTGATATTCAGGTAGCCGTCATGCATGTCCAGCTGACCGACGAACAGCTCGGTATTGGGCTTGTGACCGATGGCGATGAACACGCCGGCCAGGTCCAGTTCCTTGGTGCTGCCATCGAGGGTGCTCTTCAGGCGTACGCCGGTCACGCCGCTCTGGTCGCCCAGCACTTCGTCGAGGGTGTGATTCCAGTGCAGGCGCATGTTGCCGTTCTCGACCTTGTCGAACAGCTTGTCCTGGAGGATCTTTTCTGAGCGTAGCTTGTCGCGGCGGTGCACCAGGTGCACTTCCTTGGCGATGTTCGACAGATACAGCGCTTCTTCAACGGCGGTATTGCCGCCGCCGATCACGGCGACCACCTGGTTGCGATAGAAGAAACCGTCGCAAGTGGCGCAGGCCGAAACGCCCTTGCCGGAGAAGGCTTCTTCCGACGGCAGGCCGAGATACTGGGCACTGGCGCCGGTGGCGATGATCAGCGCGTCGCAGCTGTAGGTGCCGCTATCGCCCTTGAGCACGAAAGGGCGGCTTTGCAACTCGGCGGTATGAATGTGGTCGTAGATGATCTCGGTGTCGAAACGCTCTGCGTGCTTCTGCATGCGCTCCATCAGCGCCGGGCCGGTGAGGCCTTCGACGTCACCCGGCCAGTTGTCCACTTCGGTGGTGGTGGTGAGCTGGCCGCCAGGCTGGATGCCGGTGATCACGACGGGTTTGAGATTGGCGCGCGCGGCGTAAACCGCTGCGCTGTAACCGGCGGGGCCGGATCCCAGGATGATCAGGCGGGAATGCTTGACTTCGCTCATAAAAAAACCCCATAAGCCTTTGTCACAAAAGAGAATGCGTGCTCCAATTGAGCCGCATGGAAGCTGCTGGCGGCTATGCTACACCGAAGCAGGGTAGGTGCGGGAGCGCGCTGATTGGCCTACTCGTCAGGCTGACCCTACAATAGGCCGCTTGTGCGGTTAACCATCAGATGGACGCGCCAGGGGCGCAGGAAATGGCTGTTTTGAAGAATTCCACCACCCAGATCACCGATTGGCGCCAGAAACTTCAGTATCGACTGAAGGAAGGCGCATTGATCGCCCTGGGTGCGATGTGCCTGTACTTGCTGATGGCGCTGTTGACCTACAACATTGCCGATCCGGCCTGGGACAACAGCGTCCAGGTCGAGCGTATCATCAATGCCGGCGGCAGCATTGGCGCCTGGCTGTCCAGCGCGCTGTTCGGTGCTCTGGGTTACTTCGCCTATATCTTCCCGCTCTTGCTGGCTGCCAAGACGTGGCAGGTCTTCCGCACCCGCAATCAACCCTGGCACTGGAATGGCTGGCTGTTTTCCTGGCACAGCATCGGCCTGGTTTTCCTGATTCTTTCCGGCGCCGTATTGGCGCACATCCACTTCGATCCGGCTGCCGGAATGCAAGGCTCCGGCGGCGGCATGCTGGGCGCGAGCCTGGGTGAGCTGGCGAAGGATGCGCTCAATATCGAGGGCAGCACGCTGCTGTTCCTGGCGCTGTTCCTGTTCGGGCTGACCGTATTCACCGACCTGTCCTGGTTCCGTGTAATGGACCTGACGGGCAAGATCACCCTCGATCTGATCGAGCTGATTCACGGCGCCATCACCGGTTGGTGGAACGCCCGCAACGAGCGCAAGCAGATGAAAATCCAGCTGCGCGAGCTGGACGAACGGGTCACCGAGGTGGCTGCACCGGTGGTGTCCGACCGCCGTGAACAGGCCAAGGTCAAGGAACGCCTGATCGAACGCGAAGAGTCGCTGAGCAAGCACATGAGCGAGCGCGAGAAACGCCCGGCTCCAGTGATCACCCCACCGGCACCGCCCAAGGCGGCCGAGCCGAGCAAGCGTGTGCTCAAGGAAAAACAGGCGCCGCTGTTCGTCGATACTGCTGTCGAAGGCAGCCTGCCGCCGATCTCCATCCTCGACGTCGCGGAGAAAAAGCAGAAGCAGTTCTCGCCCGAGTCGCTGGAGGCCATGTCGCGCCTGCTGGAGATCAAGCTCAAGGAGTTCGGTGTCGACGTGGTGGTCGAGTCCGTGCATCCCGGCCCGGTGATTACCCGTTTCGAAATTCAGCCCGCTGCCGGGGTGAAGGTCAGCCGCATCTCCAACCTGGCCAAGGACCTGGCGCGTTCGATGGCCATGGTCAGCGTGCGCGTGGTCGAGGTGATTCCCGGCAAGACCACCGTGGGTATCGAAGTTCCCAACGAGGACCGGCAGATCGTGCGCTTCTCCGAGGTGCTGTCTTCGAGCGAGTATGACGATGCCAAGTCGCCGGTGACCCTGGCGCTGGGTCACGATATCGGCGGTCGCCCGGTCATCGCCGACCTGGCCAAGATGCCGCACCTGCTGGTAGCCGGTACCACCGGCTCCGGTAAGTCGGTGGGGGTCAACGCGATGATCCTGTCGGTCCTGTTCAAGTCCACGCCGGAAGAGGCGCGGATGATCATGATCGACCCGAAGATGCTCGAGCTGTCGATCTACGAAGGCATCCCGCATTTGCTGTGCCCGGTAGTCACCGACATGAAGGAGGCGGCCAACGCGCTGCGCTGGTCGGTTGCCGAGATGGAGCGCCGCTACAAGCTGATGGCGGCCATGGGCGTGCGTAACCTGGCGGGCTTCAACCGTAAGGTAAAGGACGCCATCGAGGCCGGCACGCCGTTGCATGACCCGCTCTACAAGCGCGAGTCCATGGACGACGAGCCACCGCACCTGAAAACGCTGCCTACCATCGTCGTGGTCGTCGACGAATTTGCCGACATGATGATGATCGTCGGCAAGAAGGTCGAAGAACTGATCGCACGTATCGCGCAGAAGGCCCGTGCCGCCGGTATCCACCTGATCCTCGCCACCCAGCGCCCATCGGTGGACGTGATCACCGGTCTGATCAAGGCCAACATCCCCACCCGTATGGCCTTCCAGGTATCGAGCAAGATCGACTCGCGCACCATCCTCGATCAGGGCGGCGCCGAGCAGCTACTTGGTCACGGTGACATGCTCTATTTGCCGCCCGGCACGGGCCTGCCGATTCGCGTGCATGGCGCCTTCGTCTCTGACGATGAGGTGCATCGCGTGGTCGAGGCGTGGAAGCAGCGCGGTGCGCCGGATTACATCGAGGACATCCTCGCCGGCGTGGAGGAGAGCGGCAGCGGCTTCGAAGGTGGCGGTGGCGAAGGCGGTGAGGGCAGCGAGGAAGACCCGCTGTACGACGAGGCGGTCAATTTCGTGCTCGAAAGCCGCCGCGCCTCCATTTCCGCGGTGCAGCGCAAGCTGAAGATCGGCTACAACCGCGCCGCGCGCATGATCGAAGCGATGGAAATGGCCGGCGTGGTCAGCTCGATGAATACCAACGGTTCGCGCGAGGTGCTCGCGCCCGGCTCATCGCGCGACTGATCGCGGATAAACCGCCCGATCGGCGGTCTACAGGATTCACGGCAGCTCAGACGCTGCCGAGCAGTGCGGGGTGCGGAGTCGCCCCGTCATTCTCATACGGACTCAAGGGGTTTATATGCGTGTTATTCGCCTGCTGTTGCTGGCTGCTCTGAGCTTTACCCTGCTAACCGCCCAGGCTGACGAAGAGGCGGCCACCAAACGCCTGACCGAACTGCTCAACCAGGCGCAAACGATCAACGCCCGTTTTTCCCAGCTGACCCTGGATGCCAGCGGCACCCAGCTGCAGGAAACCGCCGGCGAGCTGGTACTCAAGCGCCCTGGCCTGTTCCGCTGGCATACCGACCAGCCGATGGAGCAGTTGCTGGTGTCCAATGGCGAAAAGGTCTGGCTGTACGACCCGGATCTGGAGCAGGTGACCATCCAGACCCTCGATCAACGCCTGACCCACACCCCGGCCTTGTTGCTCTCCGGCGATGTGTCGCAGATCCGCGAGAACTTCGAGATCGACTACAAGGAAGGTGGCAGCGTGGTCGACTTCATCCTCAAGCCCAAGGCCAAGGACAGCCTGTTCGACAGCTTGCGCCTGTCTTTCCGTAACCGCGTGCTCAATGACATGCAGCTGATCGACAGCATTGGCCAGCGCACCAACATCCTGTTCCTCAATGTGAAGATGAACGAGCCGGTCGATGACGGCCAGTTCACCTTCGACATCCCGGAAGGCGCGGACGTCATCCAGGAGTAGCGCGTGGATCTGTTCGGTCGTCAACCCGTCGCGCAGCCCCTGGCTGCGCGTCTGCGTGCTACCAGTCTGGATGAATACGTCGGGCAGGAGCACGTGCTGGGGCCGGGCAAACCGCTGCGTGAGGCGCTGGAGCAGGGCGCCCTGCACTCGATGATCTTCTGGGGGCCGCCCGGTGTGGGCAAAACCACCCTGGCACGTCTGCTGGCCAAGGTCACCGATGCCCATTTCGAAACCATTTCCGCCGTTTTGTCCGGTGTGAAGGAAATCCGTCAGGCTGTCGAGGTGGCTCAGCAGCATGCAGCGCAGTACGGCCGTCGCACCATCCTCTTCGTTGACGAGGTGCATCGTTTCAATAAGAGCCAGCAGGACGCATTCCTGCCTTACGTTGAAGACGGCACGCTGATTTTCATCGGTGCCACCACCGAGAATCCCTCGTTCGAGTTGAACAACGCGCTGCTGTCGCGCGCCCGCGTCTACGTGCTCAAGAGCCTGGACGAGGCGGCGATGCGCAAGCTGATCAATCGCGCCTTGACCGATCCGAAAGGATTGGGCGATCGCCATCTCAACCTGCCGGACGAGGCTTTTCAGATCCTTCTGGCTGCCGCCGATGGCGATGGTCGCCGTCTGCTCAACTTTCTCGAGAATGCCGCCGACCTGGCGGAAGACGATGGCGAGATCGGCGTCGAACTGCTGCAGAATCTGCTCGGTGATAGCCGCCGTCGTTTCGACAAGGGCGGCGAGGCCTTTTATGACCAGATATCCGCGCTGCACAAATCGGTGCGTGGCTCCAGCCCGGACGGCGCGCTTTACTGGTACGCGCGCATGCTTGACGGCGGCTGCGACCCGCTCTATATCGCCCGGCGTGTGGTGCGCATGGCCAGCGAGGATATCGGCAACGCCGATCCGCGTGCCCTGACCCTGTGCCTCAATGCCTGGGACGTGCAGGAGCGCCTCGGCAGTCCGGAAGGCGAGCTGGCCGTCGCGCAAGCCATCGTCTACCTGGCCTGCGCGCCGAAAAGCAATGCGGTGTACACGGCCTTCAAGGCAGCGATGCGTGATGCTGCCGAGCAGGGCTCGCAGGAGGTGCCGCTGCACCTGCGCAATGCCCCGACCAAGCTGATGAAGCAGCTCGGCTATGGCGATGAGTACCGCTATGCCCATGACGAGCCGGATGCCTACGCTGCGGGCGAGGATTACTTCCCCGAGACTCTGCAGCCGCGTCAGTACTACGATCCAGTGCCACGCGGCCTGGAGCTGAAGATTCGCGACAAGCTGCAGCATTTGCGCAATCTGGATGCCGCAAGCGCCAGGCAGAGGCGGAAACCATGATCCGAGTGGCGCTTGCCGTAGCCGCAGGGGGTGCGGTTGGCTCGGTCATGCGGTTTCTGGTTTCCAGCTGGGTCGCCGGCAACTGGCCGCGGCACTTCTATCTTGGGACCCTTGCCGTCAATGTCCTGGGTTGCCTGTTGATCGGCCTGCTGTCCGGCTTGTTTCTGACGCGCAGCGACTTGCCCCTGGAGCTGCGCACCGGGCTGATCACCGGCGTGCTCGGCGGTTTCACCACCTTTTCATCCTTCAGCCTGGAAATCATGAAGCTGCTGGAGGGTGGTCGCGCCGCCGAAGCCCTCGGCTACCTGGCATTCAGCATCATCGGCGGCCTGCTGGCGGCCTGGGCAGGTTTGAGCCTGGCTCGTTTGGCTGCCTGACCTGCGGCAGGCTGTTGAAAAGAGCGCAGGTGGTTTTTCAACAGCCTGCTAAGGCTTTACACTCCACAACCCGCGCCACAGTGCTGGCCATCACCATTTCGCCGTTGTCTTGAGACCCGAACATGCTCGATTCCAAACTCGTCCGCACGCAACTCTCCGAAATCGCCGAACGCCTCGCTACCCGTGGCTTCGCCCTCGATGTCGCTCGCTTCGAGGCCCTGGAGAGTCAGCGCAAGTCGGTGCAGGTGCGCACCGAGCAACTGCAGGCCGAGCGCAACAGCCGTTCCAAGTCCATCGGCCAGGCCAAGGCGCGCGGTGAAGATATCGCGCCCTTGCTGGCGGAAGTCGACCAGATGGGCAGCGACCTGGAAGCCGGCAAGCGTGAGCTGGACGCCATCCAGAACGAGCTGGACAACCTGCTGCTGAACATCCCCAACCTGCCGCACGAGTCCGTGCCGGTCGGCGCGGATGAGGACGGCAACGTCGAGGTGGCGCGCTGGGGCACCCCGCGCAGCTTCGATTTCGAAATCAAGGACCACGTCGCCCTGGGCGAGCAACACGGCTGGCTGGACTTCGAAACCGCCGCCAAACTGTCCGGCGCCCGCTTCGCCTTGTTACGCGGCCCCATCGCCCGCCTGCATCGCGCCCTGGCGCAGTTCATGATCAACCTGCACACCGGCGAGCACGGCTACGAAGAGGCCTACACGCCTTATCTGGTGCAGGCCCCGGCACTGCAGGGCACCGGCCAGCTGCCGAAGTTCGAGGAAGACCTGTTCAAGATCCGTCGTGAAGACCAGGCCGATCTGTACCTGATCCCGACTGCCGAAGTCTCGCTGACCAATATCGTCGCCGGCGAAATTATCGATGCCAAGCAACTGCCGCTGAAGTTCGTCGCCCATACCCCGTGCTTCCGCAGCGAGGCGGGTGCCTCCGGCCGCGACACCCGCGGCATGATCCGCCAGCACCAGTTCGACAAGGTGGAGATGGTGCAGATCGTCGAGCCGTCCAAGTCCTTCGAGGCGCTGGAGGGTATGACTGCCAACGCCGAGCGCGTGCTGCAACTGCTTGAGCTGCCGTACCGCAAGCTGGCGCTGTGCACCGGCGACATGGGCTTTTCCGCAGTGAAGACCTACGACTTGGAAGTCTGGGTGCCGAGCCAGGACAAGTACCGCGAGATTTCCTCGTGCTCCAACTGTGGCGACTTCCAGGCGCGCCGCATGCAGGCGCGCTACCGCAACCCGGAAACCGGCAAGCCGGAACTGGTGCACACCCTCAACGGCTCCGGCCTGGCGGTGGGTCGTACCCTGGTGGCCGTGCTGGAGAACTACCAGCAGGCCGACGGCAGCATTCGCGTGCCCGAGGTGCTCAAGCCCTATATGGGCGGCATCGAAGTGATCGGCTAAGTCTGATCGTTTTGCACGATACGGGGCAGTAGCCGCCCCGTTTTTTGGGCGGCAGGTTGGCGATGGCGCAGTCATTACGGCGCGCCCAGGATCGGCGTCCATCAGTGGCGCGTATCGCACCTTGCGAGCCAGCCGCTCACATCCCGCTTACGAGGCACGACTCATGCAATTCCTTCCGCTGTTTCACAAGCTGCAGGATCGCCCGGTACTGGTGATCGGTGGTGGCGAGGTCGCGTTGCGCAAGGCACGCCTGCTGAGCGATGCCGGAGCACGTCTGCGCGTCGTGGCGCCCGAGATTCGTAGCGAACTACAGGAGCTGGCCGGGGACGAAGGTTGTTTCCTGCGTGGCTATGTGAGCGGTGATCTGCAGGGCGTCGCCCTGGTCATCGCTGCCACCGATGACGAGCCGCTCAACGCGCGTATTTCTGCCGAAGCTCAGGCGCAGGGTATTCCGGTCAACGTGGTGGACGCGCCGGCACTGTGCAGTGTGATCTTCCCGGCCATCGTCGATCGCTCGCCGCTGATCGTCGCAGTCAGCAGCGGCGGCGATGCGCCGGTGCTGGCCAGGTTGATTCGCGCCAAGATCGAAACCTGGATTCCGGCCACCTACGGTCAGCTGGCCAACCTGGGTAAGCGCTTCCGTGAGCGAGTCAAGCAGCTGTTTCCCGATGTACAGCAGCGCCGGGTGTTCTGGGAGGACGTCTTCCAGGGGCAGATCGCCGAGAGCGTGTTTGCCGGCAAGCCGGAAGAGGGCGAGCGCCTGCTGGAGGAACGTCTGGCCGGTGCGGCGCCACGTGCGCTGGGCGAGGTCTATCTGGTCGGCGCCGGCCCGGGCGATCCCGATCTGCTGACCTTTCGCGCCCTGCGCCTGATGCAGCAAGCCGATGTGGTGCTTTACGACCGCCTGGTGGCACCGGCCATCATCGAGCTGTGCCGGCGCGATGCCGAGCGCATCTACGTCGGCAAGCGCCGCGCCGATCATGCCGTACCGCAGGAGCAGATCAACCAGCTGCTGATCGACCTGGCGCGTCAGGGCAAGCGCGTGCTGCGCCTGAAAGGGGGCGATCCGTTCATCTTTGGCCGCGGTGGCGAAGAGATCGAGCAGCTGGCTGCCGAGGACATTCCGTTCCAGGTGGTGCCGGGTATTACCGCGGCCTCCGGTTGCGCGGCCTATGCCGGGATTCCGCTGACCCATCGCGACCATGCGCAGTCGGTGCGTTTCGTCGCCGGTCATCTCAAGGATGGCAGCAGCAACCTGCCCTGGAAGGATCTGGTGGCGCCTGGGCAGACGCTGGTGTTCTACATGGGCCTGGTCGGGTTATCCGGCATCTGCGAGCAATTGATCGCGCACGGCCGCTCGGGCGCAACGCCCGCGGCGCTGGTGCAGCAGGGCACTACGCAGAATCAGCGGGTCTTCACCGGCACGCTGGAAACCCTGCCGCAGCTGGTGGCGCAGCACGAAGTGCATGCGCCCACCCTGGTGATAGTCGGGGAAGTGGTCACCCTGCGTGACAAGCTGGCCTGGTTCGAGGGTGCGCAGGGCAGCGTCTGACGCAGGTAGGGTGGATCGCGCTTCATCGATCCACCGCGGCCGGGCATCGGTGGATGAAAAAGCGTCATCCAGCCTACGACCTAGCTCTCAGCTTTTTGCCACACCCTTGCCCGGCAGGCGCTGGCGGTCATGCGCGCGGGTGAAGTCCTGCTGCGGCCCCTTGGGAATGACCCCGGTCGGGTTGATGGTGGCGTGACTGGCGTAGTAATGCGATTTGATATGGGTGAAGTCCACCGTCTCGGCGATCCCCGGCCACTGATACAGCTCGCGCAGCCAGTTGGACAGATTAGGGTAGTCCTCGATACGCCGCAGGTTGCACTTGAAGTGCCCGTGGTAAACGGCATCGAAGCGGATCAGCGTGGTGAACAGGCGGATGTCGGCTTCGGTCAGGTATTCACCGGCCAGATAGCGATTGCTGTCCAGAAGTGCTTCCAGCTCATCGAGCATGGCGAACAGCTCGTCGAAGGCTTCTTCGTAGGCTTCCTGGGTGGTGGCGAAGCCGGCGCGGTAGACGCCGTTGTTCACCGCCGGGTAGATACGCTCGTTGAGCTGGTCGATACGTTCGCGTAGCGGCTCTGGGTAGAAGTCCAGGTCATTACCGGTCAGGCCATCGAAGGCGCTGTTGAACATGCGGATGATTTCCGCCGACTCGTTGCTGACGATGCCGCCGCTGTGTTTGTCCCAGAGTGTTGGCACGGTGACGCGGCCGCTGTAGTGGGGATCGTCGGCCGTGTAGCGCTGGTGCATGTAGCTGAGGTTGTCGAGACGGTCGCCGCTGGAACCGAAGTTGCGGTCGAAGGTCCAGCCATGCTCGCGCATCAGCCAACTGACCACGGATACGTCGATCAAGGATTCCAGACCCTTGAGCTTGCGCAGGATCAGGGTACGGTGAGCCCAGGGGCAGGCCAGCGAGACGTACAGGTGATAGCGCCCGGCTTCGGCCTTGAAGCCGCCGTCGCCACTCGGGCCGGCGCTGCCGTCGGCGGTTACCCAGTTGCGGCGTTGCGCGCTTTCGCGTTGGAAGCGGCCACTGTCGCCAGTGTCATACCACTGGTCATGCCAGCGTCCATCGATCAGCAAACCCATAACGCTTGCCTCCGTTCTTGAGTGAACTTGGAGTCTAGCGCCGCAGGGTCGATAGAAAGGTGGAAAAAATTGGCTTAACCAATCGACTGGATAGATTGGAGCCGTGCTTGCCAGCGTTGCCGGGCCTGTTCAAAAGCTTGCTCGCGCGGCATGCCCAGCCCTCGCAACGCGACCGCCATGGTGGCGACAACGGCGAGCTGGCCGTAGGCATCCTCGCGCTCGCCGCGCCAGAAAGCGTTCAGGGCCGTCGGGTCGAGCTGCTCCGGTTTGACGTGGCGCTGCGCCGAAAGGGCCGGCCATTCCTCATCCCAGTTCTCGCCGAGGCGGGTGCCGTACAGGTGGCAGGCTACGTCCGGGTTGACCTCGATCTCGCCGCCTTCACCCTTGATCACGATGGCAGTGTCACCGAGCAGGCGGCTGGCTTCGCGGTGCACGGCCTGGTAGCCGGGATGGAAAATACTCTGCAGCCCGCAGCCGGCCGCCAGCGGGTTGATGATGCGCGCCAGGGAGTGAATCGGCGAGCGCAGGCCCAGCGTGTTGCGCAGATCGATCATGCGTTGCAGCGCCGGCATCCAGTCGCCCAGGTAACTGTAGGCCAGGCCCTGTTGATCGAGCGCCGATGCCACGCTCTGCCAGTCGCGGCAGCAGGGGATATCCAGGGCTGCCAGCAGCTGCTCGCTATACAGGCGCCCTGCGGTGTGAGCGCCGCCGCCGTGCATGAAGATGCGCACGCCGCTGGCGGCCAGCGCCTTGGCCGCCAGCAGGTACCAGGGCAGGTGGCGCTTCTTGCCGGCGTAGCTGGGCCAGTCCAGATCGACCTGAATACGGGGAGCCGCCAGTCGTGGGCGGATGGCTTCGGTAAAACCGGCAAGTTCCTCCGCGCTTTCCTCCTTGTGCCGCAGCAGCATCAGGAAGGCGCCGAGCTGGGTGTCCTCGACTTTGCCGTCGAGCAGCATACCCATGGCCTCACGGGCCTCCTCGCGGGTCAGGCCGCGTGCACCGCGTTTGCCTTTGCCGAGAATGCGCACGAACTGGGCGAAAGGATGTTCTTCAGGCGTGATCAGGTTCATAGGCAGTTGGTCGGTTTCGGCAGGCCGGCGAGCTTGGCGGCGAGTTTGGCGGGCGTGCCCTTGAACAGACGGTTGAGGTGCAGGCTGTTGCCCTTGTCGGGGCCGAGCTTGAGCGCCACGTACTTGATCAGGGGGCGATTGGCCGGCGACAGCTGGAACTCATCGTAGAAGGCGCGCAGCAGGTCGAGAATTTCCCAGTGCTCGTCGCTCAGTTGCAGCTCCTCGGCGGCGGCCAGTGCTTCGGCAACCGGGTGCGACCAGTCCTGCAGGTCGACCAGGTAGCCATCCTTGTCCAGGGCGATTTCGCGGCCGGCGACGTCAAGAGTACTCATAGCCAGCTGTTGACCTTGGCGTAGCGGGTGCAGAGCTCGACGAATGCCGGGTAATCCACGGCCCTCACGCGCTCGGGCGCCTGCAGGCCGCGTGCGGCGAGGTCTTCGTCCAGGGCATAGACCGCAACGCTGGCGGGCATCAGCTGCAGCGCCTGCAGGTTGGCGGTATCGGGCTGCAGGGCATAGACCGCATCACCGCTGAGCAGCAGCGCGTCGTCGGCGCCCAGCAGGCGCAGGCAACTGGCCAGGCGGCTGTCGGCGAACGGCGAGTGGGAAAGGATATGCAGGGTGGCCATCAGAGGGTGATCACCTGGTCGTAACGATCGAGGAGGGCGGCCAGCGCGCTGTCGTCGAGGCGCTGTACCGAGATGTTCAGTTCGGCGGTATCGAGTCCGCGCTCGCCCAGGCTGCGCTGGCTGGCGTACAGATCCTCCACGCCGAACATCGGCAGGGCCTGCAGGTTGGCGCCGAGGTCCTTCTGTTGCAGAGCATTCGGCTGCTGGTGCGTGCTCAGCTGAAACACGCCATCGTCGAGAAACAGCATGCCGATGGGCAGGTCGAAGGCGCCGCCGGCCAGGGCGATGTCCAGTGCCTCGCGGGCGCCAGGGCCGCTCCAGGGCGCCTGGCGGCTGATGATCAACAGCGATTTGCTCATTCAGTGGCCTCCGAAGCAGATCAGGCGGTCGGCTTGTTGCGCCGCTTCATGCAATTGGCCGAGGCCGGAAAGCTCCCAAGGTGCCTGCAGATTGGCCGCCGGGCGCGCATAGCGCTGCGCCTCGTCGGCATTGAGTACGCCACGACGCAGGGCGGCAGCGATGCAGACTACGGCATCCAGCCCATTGGCCGTGACGAACTCGCGCCACTCTCGGGGCAGATCCAGCTCGTCCTGAGGGCTCACGACATTGCTGGCAGCGCTATGCACGCCGTCCTGGTAGAAGAACAGGCGAACGATTTCGTGGCCGCCCGCCAGCGCCGCCTGGGCGAAACGCAGGGCGCGTCGCGAGGCAGGCAGATGAGGAGCGGCGAACAGGGCGATGGCAAACTTCATGGAGCGTCCGGTGAGGCAAAACTGGGGCAATGATAAGGCCAGGGTGCCCGGCAAACAAAGAATCACTGCAGCGAGGCAAAACAGGCGCGCAAGAAAAAGCCCGCCGAAGCGGGCTCGAAGGGGGAGGAACCTTGATCAGTCGTCGCCGCCCATGATGCCGAAGATCTGCAGCAGGCTGACGAACAGGTTGTAGATCGACACGTACAGGCTGATGGTGGCCATGATGTAGTTGCGCTCACCGCCATGGATGATGGCGCTGGTCTGGAACAGGATGCAGACCGAGGAGAACAACACGAAGCCGGCGCTGATCGCCAGTTGCAGGCCGCTGATCTGGAAGAAGAAGCTGGCCAAAACGGCGGCGAGCAGGACGAAGAAGCCGGCAGTGATGAAACCGCTGAGGAAGCTCATGTCCTTGCGGGTGGTCAGCACGTAAGCGGACAGACCAAAGAACACCAGCGCGGTCATGGAGAACGCCGAGCTGATCACCTCGGCACCGTTGGCCATGCCCAGGTAGCGGTTGAGGATCGGACCGAGGGTGTAGCCCATGAAACCGGTCAGGGCGAGGGTGGAAACCAGGCCCCAGGCCGAGTCACGCAGCTTGTAGGTGAGGAAGAACAGGCCGTAGAAGCCGATCAGTACCACGAAGAAGTTCGGGTAGGGCACGTTGGCGCGTTGGCTGAGAAAAGCGACCAGGCCACTGAAGGCCAGGGTGATGGCCAGCAAACCGTAGGTGTTGCGCAAAACCTTGCTGACTTCCAGCTGATCGGCCTGCGAATGGTTTAGTACGTAGTCTCGCTCTTGCATGGCGACGCTCCTGTGGCACGAGGATCCGTTATTCGATTGGACCGGATCATAACAGAGCCAGTCGAAGTGCCAAGACAGAGAGTTTGACAGTGTGTTGCGTTCCGGTAAGATTGCCGCCCGCACTGCAGCGGAGGTTGAAGCCTCATCCTCCGCCTCCAGAGTTTGGAAGCGTGGCCGAGTGGTTTAAGGCAACGGTCTTGAAAACCGTCGATGGGCAACTATCCGTGAGTTCGAATCTCACCGCTTCCGCCAATTCCCCATATTGCCTTGATGCGTTATCTAACCTTAATCTGGCGTTGGATTTTTGACTGCCGTACGCCAAGCTAGGTCAGCCCCTGGCTTTTTGCTAAGGTGGCCGGCAGGTTCAATCTCACCGTCGTTGCACGGTGGCTGACACGGTGCAACGAGGTGGCGATTGATTAGGGTCCTGGTAGTCGACGATCACGATCTGGTTCGCACGGGCATCACCCGCATGCTGGCCGATATCGATGGTCTGCAAGTGGTGGGCGAAGCCTGCACCGGCGAAGAAGCCCTGCTCAAGGTCCGCGAACTCAAGCCCGATGTCGTCCTGATGGACGTCAAGATGCCCGGTATCGGCGGCCTGGAAGCCACCCGCAAACTGATGCGTAGCCATCCCGACATCAAGGTCGTTGCGGTCACCGTATGCGAAGAGGATCCGTTCCCGACTCGTCTGCTGCAGGCCGGCGCCGCTGGCTATCTGACCAAGGGTGCCGCGCTGGATGAGATGGTGCAGGCCATTCGCCTGGTGTTCGCCGGTCAGCGCTACATCGACCCGCAGATCGCGCAACAACTGGCGCTTAAGTCCTTCCAGCCGCAAACCAGCGGCTCGCCGTTCGATCTTTTGTCCGAGCGTGAAATCCAGATTGCCCTGATGATCGCCAACTGCCACAAGGTGCAGAACATCTCGGACAAGCTTTGCCTTTCGCCGAAGACGGTCAATACCTACCGTTACCGCATCTTCGAGAAACTCTCCATCAACAGCGACGTAGAGCTGGCCCTGCTTGCGGTACGCCACGGCATGGTCGACGCCGTCAGCTGAAGATGTCTGCCAACTTCGATTCGAGTGCCTTCCTGGCGACCTGCAGCGGTCGCCCTGGCGTTTATCGCATGTTCGACGCCGAGGCGCGTCTGCTTTATGTAGGCAAGGCAAAGAACCTCAAGAAGCGTCTCGCCAGTTATTTCCGCAAGACCGGCCAGGCGCCCAAGACCGCCGCTCTGGTTGCGCGCATCGCGCAGATCGAAACCACCATCACCGGCAACGAGACCGAGGCGCTGCTGCTGGAGCAGACGCTGATCAAGGAATGGCGACCGCCGTACAACATTCTGCTGCGCGACGATAAGTCCTATCCCTATGTGTTCCTCTCTGACGGCGAATTTCCACGGCTCGGCATCCACCGTGGCGCGAAGAAGGCCAAGGGGCGCTACTTCGGTCCTTACCCCAGCGCCCTGGCGATTCGCGAGAGCCTGAGCCTGCTGCAGAAGACCTTTCTGGTTCGTCAGTGCGAGGACAGTTATTACAAGAACCGCACGCGCCCCTGCCTGCAGTACCAGATCAAGCGCTGCAAGGGGCCCTGCGTCGGCCTGGTCAGCCCCGAGGAATACGCCGAAGACGTGCGCCACTCGGTGATGTTTCTCGACGGCCGCAGCAATGCGCTGAGCGAGGAACTTTCCACCAGCATGGAAAAAGCCTCCATGGCGCTGGAGTTCGAACGCGCCGCCGAACTGCGCGACCAGATTTCCATGCTGCGCCGTGTGCAGGATCAGCAGAGCATGGAAGGTGGCAGCGGCGACGTCGATGTGGTCGCCGTGATGCTCACGCCGGGCGGCGCCTGCGTGCACCTGATCAGCGTGCGTGGCGGCCGCGTGCTGGGCAGCAAGAATTTCTTCCCGCAGGTGGCGATCGAGGAGGAGGGCGGCGATGTGCTGATGGCCTTCCTCGCTCAGTACTACCTGGGCAATGCCGAACGCGATCTGCCCAGCGAGCTGATCGTCAATGTGCAGCATGAAGACTTCGCCACCCTGGTCGAGGCCATCGAATCATTGCGTGGCCGCAGCCTGACTATCAGTTTGCGTGTACGTGGCACCCGCGCCCGCTGGCAGCAACTGGCCGTCACCAATGCCGAACAGGCACTGGCCGCGCGCCTGGCCAATCGGCAGCACCTGGCCGAACGCTTCGAGGCGTTGGCCGCCGTGCTGGAGATGGACGAGCCGCCGCAGCGCATGGAGTGCTTCGACATCAGCCATTCCAGCGGCGAGGCGACGGTCGCTTCATGCGTGGTATTCGGCCCCGAAGGCCCGCTGAAATCCGATTACCGCCGTTTCAATATCGAGGGCGTGACTGCGGGTGACGACTACGCGGCCATGCACCAGGCCCTGACCCGTCGCTTCAGCAAGATCAAGGATGGCGAAGGCAAACTGCCTGACGTGCTATTAGTGGACGGTGGCAAAGGCCAACTGGCCATGGCCCGCGAGGTGCTGCAGGAGCTGGCGGTGCCGGATCTGATCCTGCTCGGCGTGGCCAAGGGCACGACGCGCAAGCCAGGTCTCGAAGTGCTCTACCTCAACGATGCCGAGCACGAGTTCACCTTGCCCGGCAATTCGCCGGCGTTGCACCTGATCCAGCAGATCCGTGACGAGTCGCACCGCTTCGCGATCACCGGGCACCGTGCGCGCCGCGGCAAGACGCGGCGTACTTCGACGCTGGAAGAAGTCGCCGGAATTGGCCCGAAGCGGCGGCGTGAACTGCTCAATCACTTCGGTGGCCTGCAGGAATTGTCCCGCGCCAGTGCCGAAGAAATCGCCAAAGCGCCCGGAATCAGTAAAAAGCTCGCCGAGTTGATTTATGACACTCTGCACAGTGAGTAGAATGCCTGTTCACTTCGCAGCCTAGTTGTGCCGATGAATATCCCCAACTTGCTTACCGTGCTCCGGGTCGCGCTGATTCCGGTCTTCATCTTGCTGTTCTATATGCCGTTCTCCTGGAGTTACTGGGCCGCCAGCGGCGTCTTCGCTGTTGCTGCCGCGACCGACTGGCTGGATGGCTACCTGGCGCGTCGCTGGGAGCAGGGCACACCGTTCGGCGCCTTCCTCGATCCGGTCGCCGACAAACTGATGGTGGCGGTAGCGCTGGTGCTGCTCGCTGCAGAGCATTCCAATCTCTGGCTGACCCTCGCGGCAGCGACCATCATCGGCCGAGAGATCGTCGTGTCTGCCTTGCGTGAGTGGATGGCCGAGCTTGGCGCTCGGGCGCATGTGGCGGTCTCCAACCTCGGCAAATGGAAAACCGCGGCGCAGATGCTGGCGCTGGTCATTCTGCTAGGCAATCCGCCTGTATTCACCTTCTGGGTGGTGGTCGGATACATCCTGCTGGTGATCGCAGCGGTGCTGACGTTGTGGTCGATGCTGCAGTACCTGCTGGCTGCCTGGCCGCACCTCAGCACCACCTCGGAAAAGAAATAAGTATTTTTGAATCAAAGGGTTGACGGCGCGATTCGATTCTATAGAATGGCGCCCGTCGACAAGACAAGCGGGAATAGCTCAGTTGGTAGAGCACGACCTTGCCAAGGTCGGGGTCGCGAGTTCGAGTCTCGTTTCCCGCTCCAGTTTTACACGAGTCGCCAAGGCGGCTCGTTTGCTTCATGGCTGAGTTGCAGAGTGGTTATGCACCGGATTGCAAATCCGTGAACGCCGGTTCGATTCCGACCTCAGCCTCCAATCAAAAGGCCTCGTAGATCAATGATTTACGAGGCCTTTTTCATTCTCGCTAGTGCGCTTTGCATGCCTTGCGAGGACGCGGAGGGCTGTATATAGTCCGCCCTTCGCACAGCGCTACCGCCCGAATGGCGAAATCGGTAGACGCAGGAGACTTAAAATCTCTCGCCAGCAATGGCGTGCCGGTTCGAGTCCGGCTTCGGGCACCATTTAAAATCAAGCACTTACGGTTTTTCGCGGCTGTATGGTTTGGTCCGCAATTTACACCTCGGTCCGCAATTTATCGTGTTGGCGTGATTTTTTTCCCTCGACGATCTCTGATGTAGTGCTCGGTCATAACCACTGTCGTATGGCCTAGCTGGTCTCTTGCTTGCAAGATATCGCCGCTGGATTCCGCTTTGTCGGTTCCTGCCTTAGCCCGAAGATCGCGTAGCTGGAACTCTGCTTTTTCAATGCCTGCGGCCTCTCTGGCCTTGTCGAAGCGAGAGCGCAGCATTGCTTGCGTCATTGGTGTGCCATCCTCGGCCACAACCAGTTTGGTTGAACGTACCTTGTAACTGGCTTTCCTAGCTTTGATTCTATCCAGCAGCGGTGACAACTCGCCTGCGACTTCGATACGGCGCTTTGCCCCTGTTTTCGATTGTCTGACATGCAGGTAGCCATCTTTGATATCTCGCTCGTCTAGTCGCAACGTGTCACCAGGGCGCTGACCTGTGAGATAGACGAGATCCATCGCATCTCGCAGGCCTAGGTCTGCTTTTGCGTAAACGGCCTGGTACAGGGAGTCTTCGATGTATACATCACGACCTTTCTCCTTGTTTCCTTTGACCCCGGAGCAAGGGTTGGCCATCGCCGTGTAGCCCATTTCTCGGGCATAGTTCCAAATCGCAGACAAAAGGGCTTTCTCTCTGTTGGCGCTTATGGGAGCAGATTGGCGCCAACGGAGGTACTGGCGAACGTGCTGGGGTTGGATCGCCTCTAGCGGCGCCGGGGGATCGTCAAAAAACTCCAGTAAGTTACGCAGTTCTTGTCGATTTTTGGTTTGAGTGCCAGGAGCCTTGGTTGGAATGATTTCGACTGAGTATTTCCCAGCGACGTACCCAAAGGTGATCACGCTATTGCGCAGGTCAGTTGCGGTGCGGTCGCGTTCAAGCTCGGCGTATTTCATGATGGCTTGGCCGTAGTCACTGCCGAGAGGGATCTCTTTTCTCGGTCGGCCGCCTAGATCGTAATAGTAATAAACCTTGCCACTCGGTTTGCGGCGCTCCCGCAGCCTTGGTATTGCTCCTGGTTTCGTCGGTTTACGTCCCATCTATCCTGCCTTCCTCGACCTCCAGGCCACTTCTTGCGCAACGCTAACCTTCGACACTGGCAATAGATTGGCCGCAATCACACACGGCCAGCCATTTGCCTTGATCGTATGGGGTATGCCGTTTCTACGTAGGACCTCGATTTGCTTCGCTCTTATCTTGGCGCCAGTCAGCTCACAGACTTGCTCGTGGCTCAAAAACTGTATTGCTTCCATGAGTAGCGATCCCGCCAATACCATAACGGTGATTGTGTGATAGGTGAAAGGTGTCTATTTGGCACCATATGGCACGTTCTGGTGTGCCTCAACCGGGAGGAGAGGATTGCAGAGTAGAGAAGGGCAGATTCGCTGGGTCAGTTGGCGTCACAGGCGTTGCAGCATCATCCGTGGACTGATTGGTCTCAGAGTTGGAGGGGGCTAAGCAACGCTCGCTACGTGGCCAGCTGGATGAGATCGTCCAGCAGCTCACGGACGTCGCGCCTGTAGTTGCCTGATTGGTAGAGAGGTCGAGGAGAGGGTATGGAGCAGATTCGCCGGCGTGAGGAGGGAGCGGATTCGACTGCAAAGCGAGGCAAGGGAGCGGGCGAGGGCTGACTTGCTGTGTGCCATCAAGCAGTGGGATGACATTAAGCGGATCCAGGCCTTTTTCAGTGATGCGGAGAGCTCCGCATCGAGTCTGCCCGAAGTAGAGCGATGCATTGCTATGGACAAGCTCGCCCAAGCGCGTGAGCTTGTTGGCGAGCTGGATCCGCTACAGGAATTGCTGGAATGGAAGCGGCCTCAAGAGCGCTGAGAATGATGCTGCCTGGGTTTACGAAATGCGGGAAATGCGCACTGATGGTGAGTATTTTTGATATTTCTTAAACCTGTTGCTCTGGGCGTTTCTTCCCAGTCCACCGGATTCAACCCTATAGACCTATCCGCAAGTGCTGGAAGCCAACCTCCAGCGCAATCTCGAATGGTGTGGGGCACATGGCAGGGTCGCGTCGATTCTAGGTTTGATAAGCCCATTCCCTTTGATTTCTCCGTTAGTTCGGTATACGTTACATATAACGTAAATTGTCTCGTATACATAACATGGACTATTCCCTCATCACACTTCGACTTGGCGAGCAGCTTCGGCAGCGCCGACTGAATCGCGGGCTGACGCAGGCCGCGCTCGCTTCCCTGGCAGGCATCACCCGCCAGAAGGTTATCGCCATCGAAAGGGGCGACCTCTCGGTTGGGATGAATGCCTATGCGCGAGTACTAGCCGCGCTCGACTCTGAGCTCAATGTGGTGCCGGCAGCCATGCCCACTCTGGACGAAATCCATGGAGTATTCGACTGATGACTGCCGTGCTGCAGGTTGCAACGCCTGAGGGTGCCAGTGGGAGGATTCTTACCAGTGGTACTGACTACCTGTTCCGCTACCACGAGGACGCCAAGGCTCAGGCAGCGATCAGCTTGCTCATGCCGGTGCGCTTGGACGAATACCGCCATCGGGAGCTGCACCCCATTTTCCAGATGAACCTGCCGGAAGGCTACGTTCTGGAACAACTGCGCAATCGTCTGGCCAAGGTGGCCAACGTTGACCCGATGTTGCTATTGGCACTGTCTGGGAGCAGTTCGCCTATCGGCAGGGTGGCGGTCAGTTCGCCTGAGGTCGATGCGCTGTTACGCAGGCAGCAGTTCCCCGGAGAAAAATTGGAAGAAATCCTCGCCTGGGACGGCGCGGAAGATATTTTTGCCGGCTTAGTCGATCGTTACATCCTGCGTGCCGGTATATCGGGCGTTCAGCCTAAGGTGCTGGTGCCGGAACATCAGGACTCAGTGCCACAACGCTTCACCTCGAAAACCTCCGATCTGATCATCAAGAGCGGTCGGGATGAGTTTCCGGGACTGGCGATCAACGAGTTCCTTTGCATGTCCGTGGCAAAGGAGGTTGGCATTGCCGTGCCAGAATTCTACCTCTCCGACAATGCCAAGCTGTTCGTCATGCGCCGCTTCGACCGGGATAAGCAGCTCAACCCCATCGGCTTCGAGGATATGGCGGCATTGATGGGGCTGGCTGCGGAGCAAAAATACAGCAAGAGCTATTCGGCCATTGCCAAAGCCATCCGCCTATTCTGCGCGCCTGAACAGGTGCAAGAATCGCTGGCACAGCTTTTCGCCATCGTGACCTTGAGCTGCATCGTTGGTAACGGTGACGCCCATCTGAAAAACTTCGGGCTGCTGTATTCCGACCCTACTCAGCGCGACGCGCGGCTCGCCCCAGCCTACGACATAGTCAACACCACTGCCTATATTCCTGAGGACGTATTAGCGCTGGATCTAGTGGGTAACAAATCGCTCTTTGCGTCGCGGCAAGGGCTGCTGGACTTCGCCCAGGTCTGTGATGTAATGCGGCCAGAAGAAGTAATCCGAGGGCAGTTGAGCGCGCTTGAGCGGGTACTGGCGCGCTCAATTGAACTGAGCGAGCAAGCACCGCATGTGGTCGCGGCAATCAGACATTGCGCTGAGCCGTTCATGAAAACCTTTGGCTAGAACGGCAGTTCAGGCCCCTATTTATGGCTGGTTTTTGACAAAGGGTTTTGAGCTCAATATCGGGAACCGCTCTAGGTCGGCCTCAAACCGGTTGAGCTGAGAGAGTCAGCTCTCTTATGCGTTTCGCTTCTTCGAGTACCTTGCGCTGACTTTCGATGGTGCGCTCAGCTGCTGCACCGTAAGCAGTGCGCTTGGCTGTATGAGAGCTGCTCCTGAAGAAAGTCGACAGCGGGCTTGAATTGCGCCCAAGAGCCTTTCCTTTCATCGAAGTGGCCTCCCTCGTTCTTCCATACGGAACTAAGCAATCGCAGCAAAGCGCTCGATGTGCGGCTGTTCGCGATGCCTGGCTTGCCAAAGGTCGTAGTCGGCTTGCACTCCGAGCCAGGTGCGAGCTTTGCCGATGCCGGCCAATTCTAGGCGAACAGCCAAATCCGGACTGACCGGCGCATGGCCGTGCAAGATGCGAGACAGGGATTCCCGCGCAAAACCAAGGCGGCGGGCAAGTTCGGCAATGCTGATGCCCAGTTCGGGGAGCACGTCCTCAAGCAGGGTTTCACCAGGATGCGGTGGGTTGAACATGGTCATGGATAACCCCCTCCTGTTTAGTGATAGTCAAGGTAGTCGACGAGCTCAATGTCGCTACCCACGAATCGAAAGATCACTCGCCAGTTTCCATTGACGGTGAGTGACCAGAACTCTTCCAGCTCCCCCTTGAGGGGATGTAGCCGCCAACCGGGGATGTCGAGGTCGGCGGGTTCATTGGCTCTATCCATAAAACTCAGCATTCGGCCCAGGCGCTTTGCGTGGTCGGCCCGGATGCCTTTGGTTGAGCCAGATTCAAAGAAAATGCGTAGACCTTTGTGCCGGAAGCTTACGATCATGGTGTTAAGTGTGATGTATTAGGTCACGGTTTTCAACCGTGTGTGTGGGTTTTCTGCCGTTGTCATCACGGCAGTTGGGAGGGGATGCAGGCTTATCAATTGCCTCTGCAAGATTGTGTATTTGTTCTCCTGAACACCCGATCCCTCGCCATGAAGGCCTCCAGCATGTGCGGAATGAGCGTCAGGGCGTCGACCTCTTCGCCATAGGTTTGCGAGTGAAGCGCCGCGTAGCGCTCGAGGTCAGCCTTCAGGCTGGCCGGGCAGGTGAAGGTCAGCTTCAGGTTCTCGGTTTTCGGCAGCGG
>NZ_QYYB01000007.1:0-357221 GCF_018221585.1 Pseudomonas sp. KB-10 | reverse complement strand
GAGATGGTAATGCCGGGCGACAACATCAAGATGGTTGTCACCCTGATCAAGCCGATCGCCATGGAAGACGGCCTGCGCTTCGCGATCCGTGAAGGTGGCCGTACCGTTGGTGCCGGTGTTGTAGCAAAGATCATCGAATAATCGATTGATCTGTCCCTCTCAGGCCGGCATAATGGTCGGCCTGATTTTGTTCTAGGTCAGTAGCTCAATTGGCAGAGCGGCGGTCTCCAAAACCGCAGGTTGGGGGTTCGATTCCCTCCTGACCTGCCATTTTCTAACGAATTTGGCGTGTCTTTCACAGGATCCTCTCGAATGAATGTTAAGGCTGAAGCCAAAGACTCTCGCTTTGATCTGGTCAAGTGGCTGGTTGTCGCTGCCCTGGTTGCTGTGGGTGTCGTAGGTAATCAGTACTTCTCTGCAGAGCCGGTTCTGTATCGCGTTCTGGGCCTGGTTGTGTTGGGCGCTGTTGCTGCTTTCGTGGCATTTCAGACTGCTCGTGGTCAGGCTTTCGCGGTGCTCCTGAAGGAAGCGCGCGTCGAGATTCGTAAAGTTGTATGGCCGACCCGCCAGGAAACCACGCAGACCACCTTGATCGTGGTTGCTGTGGTTCTGGTGATGGCGCTGCTGCTGTGGGGGCTCGATTCCCTGCTCGGTTGGCTTATTTCCCTGATTGTTGGTTAAGGGTGTCTCGTGGCTAAGCGTTGGTACGTCGTGCATGCTTACTCGGGTTACGAGAAGCATGTCATGCGCTCGCTCATCGAGCGCGTGAAACTGGCTGGTATGGAAGATGACTTCGGCGAGATTCTCGTCCCCACTGAAGAAGTGGTCGAGATGCGTAATGGTCAGAAGCGCAAGAGTGAGCGCAAGTTCTTCCCTGGCTATGTTCTTGTGCAGATGGAAATGAACGAGGCGACTTGGCACTTGATCAAGGATACGCCGCGCGTCATGGGCTTCATTGGTGGTACTGCCGACAAGCCGGCGCCGATCACCGAAAAAGAAGCTGAAGCCATCCTGCGTCGTGTCGCCGACAGTGGCGACAAGCCCAAGCCGAAGACGCTGTTCGAGCCGGGCGAGATGGTACGAGTTATCGATGGCCCGTTCGCCGATTTCGGTGGTGTGGTCGAAGAAGTGAATTACGAGAAGAGCCGCATCCAGGTTGCTGTGACCATCTTCGGTCGCTCCACCCCGGTCGAGCTGGAGTTCAGTCAGGTCGAGAAGGCATAACTGACATAAGCATCCCTCACCCCGCAGCCTTAGGCTGCGGGGTTTTGTCGTCACTGGGATAAATGCGTAAGTAACCTCGGGGAGCCGTCAGGCGTTCGAACCCGAAATTGGAGTAGCTAATGGCTAAGAAAATTCAGGCTTATATCAAGCTGCAGGTTAAAGCCGGTCAGGCAAACCCGTCGCCACCCGTCGGTCCCGCTCTGGGTCAGCACGGCGTGAACATCATGGAATTCTGCAAGGCGTTCAACGCCAAGACTCAGGGTATGGAACCTGGTCTGCCGACTCCTGTGATCATTACCGTTTACAGCGACCGTAGCTTCACCTTTGAAACCAAGAGCACCCCGGCATCGGTACTGCTGAAGAAGGCCGCCGGCCTGACCAGCGGCTCCGCTCGTCCGAACACCGTCAAAGTAGGCACCGTTACCCGTGCTCAGCTGGAAGAGATCGCCAAGACCAAGCAGGCCGATCTGACTGCCGCTGACCTGGATGCGGCCGTGCGCACCATCGCCGGCTCCGCTCGTAGCATGGGCCTGAACGTGGAGGGTGTGTAATGGCTAAGTTGACCAAGCGCCAAAAGGCCATCGCGGCCAAGGTTGAAGCCGGCAAGGCCTACACCTTCGAAGAAGCTGCCAGCCTGCTGGCCGAGCTGTCTGCCGTCAAGTTCACCGAGTCCTTCGACGTCGCCGTGAACCTGGGCGTAGACCCGCGTAAATCCGACCAGGTCGTACGTGGCGCCACCGTTCTGCCGAACGGCACTGGCAAGACCGTACGTGTTGCCGTGTTCACCCAGGGTCCGGCCGCTGAAGCTGCTCTGGCTGCTGGTGCTGACAAGGTCGGTATGGACGATCTGGCGGCCGAAATGAAGGCCGGCGATCTGAACTACGACGTGGTCATCGCTTCCCCGGACGCCATGCGTGTTGTTGGCCAGCTGGGCCAGGTACTGGGTCCGCGCGGCCTGATGCCGAACCCGAAAGTCGGCACCGTGACTCCGGACGTCGCTACCGCTGTCAAGAACGCCAAGGCTGGTCAGGTGCGTTTCCGTACCGACAAGAACGGTATCATCCACACCTCCGTTGGCAAGGTCGGCTTCGAAGCCGCTGCGCTGAAGCAGAACGTGGAAGCCCTGCTGGCTGACCTGAAGCGTCTGAAGCCGTCGACCTCGAAAGGTATCTACGTCAAGCGTGTGACCCTGAGCACCACCATGGGTCCGGGTCTGGTTATCGACCAGGCTTCGCTCGACGCGTAAGTGATTAAGCCGGTAGCCATGTGCTGCCGGCTTGGAAAGATTGGGGTCCCTGCCTGGCGGGGGCTATCCAAGACCGTAGGTGACTCGCGTTTTAAATGTCAGGTTCGCCTGATGGCCTACGCAGATGGTGCTCCCGATTCGTTACCGAATCAGACACCAAAACGCCGCCGAACCTCGGTTTGGCGAAACGGTAAAATCCAGGAGTAAACCCGTGGCAATTAAACTCGAAGACAAGAAGGCCATCGTCGCTGAAGTCAACGAGGCTGCCAAAGCCGGTCTGTCCGCTGTCGTGGCTGATGCCCGTGGCGTGACCGTCGGCGCAATGACCGGACTCCGTAAAGAGGCCCGCGAAGCAGGTGTGTACGTGAAAGTCGTGCGTAACACCCTGCTCAAGCGCGCCGTTGAAGGCACTCAGTTCGACGTGCTCAACGACGTGTTCAAAGGCCCGACCCTGATCGCTTTCTCCAACGAACATCCGGGCGCTGCTGCTCGTCTGTTCAAGGAGTTCGCCAAGGGTCAGGACAAGTTCGAGATCAAGGCAGCTGCGTTCGAGGGCAAGTACCTCGCAGCAAACCAGATCGACGTACTGGCAAGCCTGCCGACCCGCGACGAGGGCATCGCCCAGCTGATGAGCGTTATCCAAGGCGCCACCAGCAAGCTCGCTCGCACCCTGGCAGCTATTCGCGACCAGAAAGAAGCTGCTGCTGCCTAAGGCGGCGTGAGCACTTTCGAAATCAAACGTTTAATTTGATGGTCGCGTAGGCCGTCACCCCAATACAGGAATTGATAGTCATGTCTCTGACTAACGAGCAAATCATCGAAGCTATCGGCCAGAAATCCGTTATGGAAATCGTTGAGCTGATCAAAGCGATGGAAGAAACCTTCGGCGTTACCGCTGCTGCCGCTGTTGCCGCTGGTCCGGCTGCTGGCGCTGCTGCCGCTGCTGAAGAGCAAACCGAGTTCAACGTTGTCCTGGCTGAAGCTGGCGACAAGAAAGTGAACGTGATCAAGGCTGTTCGCGAGCTGACCGGTCTGGGCCTGAAAGAAGCCAAGGAGAAGGTCGACACCGCTCCTCAGGTCATCGCTGAAGGTCTGAGCAAAGAAGCTGCTGAAGACGCCAAGAAGAAGCTGGAAGAAGCTGGCGCCAAGGTCGAGCTCAAGTAAGTTCGCACCTTGCGTCTACAGCCCGAGCGACTCGCACAAGGCTGACGGCTGGTGGCTTTTGCCACCGGCCTTTTTCCGTTCTAGGTTGACTGTTCGACAGCCGGCCTGGAGCCGAAAAGATCCCGCCCGAGAGGCGGTTGCAAACCGAGGGTTTGCACGATTTTCTGGTCATCGCCGCCGGCGCTGGCCAAACAAGCAGGTGACCAAGCTGGGGAACGCTGATGGCTTACTCATACACTGAGAAAAAACGTATCCGCAAGGACTTTAGCAAGTTGCCGGATGTCATGGATGTGCCTTACCTCCTGGCCATCCAGCTGGATTCGTACCGCGAATTCCTGCAGCAAGGGGTGAGCAAGGAACAGTTCCGTGACATCGGCCTGCATGCGGCCTTCAAATCCGTATTCCCGATCATCAGCTACTCCGGCAACGCCGCTCTGGAGTACGTCGGCTATCGCCTGGGCGAGCCGGCGTTCGACGTCAAGGAGTGCGTCCTGCGTGGCGTGACCTTCGCCGTGCCGCTGCGCGTAAAAGTGCGCCTGATCATTTTCGACAAAGAATCGTCGAACAAAGCGATCAAGGACATCAAAGAGCAGGAAGTGTACATGGGCGAAATCCCGCTCATGACCGAGAACGGTACCTTCGTCATCAACGGTACCGAGCGTGTGATCGTCTCCCAGCTGCACCGTTCGCCGGGTGTATTCTTCGACCACGATCGTGGCAAGACCCACAGCTCGGGCAAGCTGCTGTACTCCGCTCGTATCATTCCTTACCGCGGTTCCTGGCTGGACTTCGAGTTCGACCCGAAGGACGCGGTATTCGTGCGTATCGACCGTCGCCGCAAGCTGCCGGCGTCCGTCCTGCTGCGCGCGCTGGGTTACAGCACTGAAGAAGTGCTGGATGCCTTCTACGACACCAACGTCTACCACGTTAAGAACGAGGGCCTGAGCCTGGAGCTGGTGCCTCAGCGTCTGCGTGGTGAAGTCGCGGTCCTGGACATCAAGGACGCCAGCGGCAAGGTGATCGTGGAGCAGGGCCGTCGTATCACTGCCCGCCACATCAACCAGCTGGACAAGGCCGGCATCAAGGAGCTGGACGTTCCGCTCGAATACGTCATTGGCCGTACCACTGCCAAGGCTGTCGTGCACCCGGCTACCGGCGAAATCATCGCCGAGTGCAACACCGAGCTGACTGCCGACCTGCTGGTCAAGATGGCCAAGGCCAATGTCGTTCGCTTCGAGACCCTGTACACCAACGACATCGATTGCGGTCCGTTCATCTCCGACACGCTGAAGATCGACAGCACCACCAATCAGCTGGAAGCGCTGGTCGAGATCTATCGCATGATGCGTCCCGGCGAGCCGCCAACCAAGGATGCTGCCGAGACCCTGTTCAACAACCTGTTCTTCAGCGCCGAGCGTTACGACCTGTCCGCCGTGGGCCGCATGAAGTTCAACCGTCGTATCGGTCGCACCGAGATCGAAGGTTCGGGCGTGCTGAGCAAGGAAGACATCGTTGCCGTACTGAAGACCCTGGTCGACATCCGTAACGGCAAAGGCATCGTCGACGACATCGACCACCTGGGTAACCGTCGCGTGCGTTGCGTCGGCGAGATGGCCGAGAACCAGTTCCGTGTTGGCCTGGTGCGCGTCGAGCGCGCGGTCAAGGAACGTCTGTCGATGGCCGAAAGCGAAGGCCTGATGCCGCAGGACCTGATCAACGCCAAGCCGGTTGCGGCGGCGGTGAAGGAGTTCTTCGGTTCCAGCCAGCTCTCGCAGTTCATGGACCAGAACAACCCGCTCTCCGAGATCACCCACAAGCGCCGCGTCTCCGCACTCGGCCCGGGCGGTCTGACCCGTGAGCGCGCCGGCTTCGAAGTCCGCGACGTACACCCGACCCACTACGGCCGCGTGTGCCCGATCGAAACGCCGGAAGGTCCGAACATCGGTCTGATCAACTCGCTGGCTGCCTACGCCCGCACCAACCAGTACGGCTTCCTGGAAAGCCCGTACCGCGTGGTCAAGGAAGGTCAGGTCACCGACGAGATCGTGTTCCTGTCCGCCATCGAAGAAGCCGATCACGTGATCGCTCAGGCGTCCGCGACCCTGAACGACAAGGGTCAGCTGATCGACGAGCTGGTAGCCGTACGTCACCTGAACGAATTCACTGTGAAGGCGCCGGAAGACGTCACCCTGATGGACGTATCGCCGAAGCAGGTAGTCTCGGTTGCCGCCTCGCTGATTCCGTTCCTCGAGCACGACGACGCCAACCGTGCACTCATGGGTTCGAACATGCAGCGTCAGGCTGTACCGACCCTGCGCGCCGACAAGCCGCTGGTAGGTACCGGCATGGAGCGCAACGTCGCCCGTGACTCCGGCGTCTGCGTCGTGGCCCGTCGTGGCGGCGTGATCGACTCGGTCGATGCCAGCCGTATCGTGGTTCGCGTCAACGACGACGAAGTCGAGACTGGCGAAGCCGGTGTCGACATCTACAACCTGACCAAGTACACCCGCTCCAACCAGAACACCTGCATCAACCAGCGTCCGCTGGTGAGCAAGGGTGATCAGGTAGCGCGTGGCGACATCATGGCTGACGGCCCGTCCACCGACATGGGTGAACTGGCGCTGGGTCAGAACATGCGCGTTGCGTTCATGCCCTGGAACGGCTTCAACTTCGAAGACTCCATCTGCCTGTCCGAGCGCGTGGTTCAGGAAGACCGCTTCACCACCATCCACATCCAGGAACTGACCTGTGTGGCGCGTGACACCAAGCTCGGCCCAGAGGAAATCTCCTCTGACATCCCGAACGTGGGTGAAGCGGCTCTGAACAAGCTGGACGAAGCCGGTATCGTCTACGTCGGCGCCGAAGTCGGCCCGGGCGACATCCTGGTCGGTAAGGTCACCCCGAAAGGCGAGACCCAGCTGACTCCGGAAGAGAAGCTGCTGCGTGCGATCTTCGGTGAGAAGGCGTCCGACGTGAAGGACACCTCCCTGCGCGTGCCGACCGGCACCAAGGGCACCGTCATCGACGTGCAGGTCTTCACCCGTGATGGCGTCGAGCGCGACAGCCGTGCCCTGGCCATCGAGAAGCAGCAGCTGGACGAGATCCGCAAGGACCTGAACGAAGAGTTCCGCATCGTCGAAGGCGCGACCTTCGAACGTCTGCGTTCGGCTCTGGTTGGCGCGATCGCCGAAGGCGGCGCGGGTCTGAAGAAAGGCACCGCGATCACCGACGAGTTCCTCGACGGTCTCGAGCGTGGCCAGTGGTTCAAGCTGCGCATGGCCGACGACGCCCTGAACGAGCAGCTGGAGAAGGCCCAGGCCTATATCTCCGACCGCCGTCAGATGCTCGACGACAAGTTCGAAGACAAGAAGCGCAAGCTGCAGCAGGGTGATGACCTGGCGCCGGGCGTACTGAAGATCGTCAAGGTCTACCTGGCCATCCGCCGTCGCATCCAGCCGGGTGACAAGATGGCCGGTCGTCACGGTAACAAGGGTGTGGTCTCGGTGATCATGCCGGTCGAAGACATGCCGCACGACGCCAACGGCACGCCGGTGGACATCGTTCTGAACCCGCTGGGCGTACCGTCGCGTATGAACGTCGGTCAGATCCTCGAAACCCACCTGGGCCTCGCGGCCAAGGGCCTGGGCGAGAAGATCAACCGCATGCTCGAAGAGCAGCGCAAGGTTGCCGAACTGCGCAAGTTCCTCGCCGAGATCTACAACGAGATCGGTGGTCGTCAGGAAAACCTCGACGAGTTCTCCGACAACGAGATCCTCGAGCTGGCGAAGAACCTCAAGGGCGGTGTACCGATGGCGACTGCCGTGTTCGACGGCGCCAAGGAAACCGAGATCAAGGCCATGCTGAAGCTGGCCGATCTGCCGGAAAGCGGCCAGATGCGTCTGTTCGACGGTCGTACCGGTAACCAGTTCGAGCGCCCGACCACGGTCGGTTACATGTACATGCTGAAACTGAACCACCTGGTGGACGACAAGATGCACGCGCGTTCCACTGGTTCCTACAGCCTGGTTACCCAGCAGCCGCTGGGTGGTAAGGCGCAGTTCGGTGGTCAGCGCTTCGGGGAGATGGAGGTCTGGGCGCTGGAAGCCTACGGCGCCGCCTACACCCTGCAGGAAATGCTGACCGTGAAGTCGGACGACGTGAACGGCCGTACCAAGATGTACAAGAACATCGTGGATGGCGATCACCGTATGGAGCCGGGCATGCCCGAGTCCTTCAACGTACTGATCAAAGAGATCCGTTCGCTCGGCATCGACATCGATCTGGAAACCGAATAACACGACGTGAATCGGCAGCGGGGCTAGTCCAGCTCGCTGCCCGCTCCGCCAGGAGGAAAGGCCTTGAAAGACCTACTGAATTTGCTGAAAAACCAGGGTCAGATCGAAGAGTTCGACGCCATCCGCATCGGGTTGGCCTCGCCTGAGATGATCCGTTCGTGGTCGTTCGGTGAAGTTAAAAAGCCGGAAACCATCAACTACCGTACCTTCAAGCCTGAGCGCGACGGCCTGTTCTGTGCCAAGATCTTTGGCCCGGTCAAGGACTACGAGTGCCTGTGCGGCAAGTACAAGCGCCTCAAGCACCGCGGTGTGATCTGCGAGAAGTGCGGCGTTGAAGTGGCCCTGGCCAAGGTTCGTCGTGAGCGCATGGCGCACATCGAACTGGCCTCGCCGGTCGCCCACATCTGGTTCCTCAAGTCGCTGCCGTCCCGTATCGGCCTGCTGATGGACATGACCCTGCGTGACATCGAGCGCGTGCTCTATTTCGAGAGCTACGTCGTTATCGACCCGGGCATGACCACCCTCGAGAAGGGCCAGCTGCTGAACGACGAGCAGTACTTCGAAGCCCTGGAAGAGTTCGGTGACGACTTCGACGCGCGCATGGGCGCCGAGGCCGTGCGCGAGCTGCTGCACGCTATCGACCTGGATCACGAGATTGGCCGCCTGCGTGAAGAGATTCCGCAGACCAACTCCGAGACCAAGATCAAGAAGCTGTCCAAGCGCCTGAAGCTGATGGAAGCCTTCAAGGACTCCGGCAACCTGCCTGAGTGGATGGTGCTGACCGTTCTGCCGGTTCTGCCGCCGGACCTGCGTCCGCTGGTACCGCTGGATGGCGGCCGCTTCGCGACCTCGGATCTGAACGATCTGTATCGCCGCGTGATCAACCGTAACAACCGTCTGAAGCGCCTGCTCGATCTGTCGGCGCCGGACATCATCGTGCGCAACGAAAAGCGCATGCTGCAGGAAGCGGTCGACGCCCTGCTCGACAACGGCCGTCGTGGTCGCGCCATCACTGGCTCGAACAAGCGTCCGCTGAAGTCGCTGGCCGACATGATCAAAGGTAAGCAAGGTCGCTTCCGTCAGAACCTGCTCGGTAAGCGCGTGGACTACTCCGGTCGTTCCGTGATCACCGTGGGCCCGACCCTGCGCCTGCACCAGTGCGGTCTGCCGAAGAAGATGGCTCTCGAGCTGTTCAAGCCGTTCATTTTCGGCAAGCTGGAAATGCGTGGTCTGGCGACCACCATCAAGGCCGCCAAGAAGATGGTCGAGCGCGAGCTGCCGGAGGTTTGGGACGTTCTCGCCGAAGTGATTCGCGAACACCCCGTCCTGCTCAACCGTGCACCGACCCTGCACCGTCTGGGTATCCAGGCGTTCGAGCCGGTTCTGATCGAAGGTAAAGCCATCCAGCTGCACCCGCTGGTCTGCGCCGCGTACAACGCCGACTTCGACGGTGACCAGATGGCCGTTCACGTGCCGCTGACCCTGGAAGCCCAGCTCGAAGCGCGCGCGCTGATGATGTCGACCAACAACATCCTCTCGCCGGCCAACGGCGAGCCGATCATCGTGCCGTCGCAGGACGTGGTACTGGGTCTGTACTACATGACCCGTGAAGCGGTGAACGCCAAGGGTGAAGGTCGCGTCTTCGCCGACCTGCAGGAAGTCGACCGCGTGTTCCGCGCCGGCGAAGCGTCCCTGCACGCCCGCGTGAAAGTGCGTATCAACGAAACCGTCAAAGAAAAAGACGGTTCGATCACCAAGAACACCCGTATCGTCGACACCACCGTCGGCCGTGCGCTGCTGTTCCAGATCGTGCCGGCCGGCCTGTCCTACGACGTGGTCAACCAGCCGATGAAGAAGAAGGCGATCTCCAAGCTGATCAACCAGTGCTACCGCACCGTGGGTCTGAAGGACACCGTTATCTTCGCTGACCAGCTGATGTACACCGGTTTCGCCTACTCGACCATCTCTGGTGTGTCGATCGGCGTGAACGACTTCGTCATCCCGGAAGAAAAGGCGCGCATCATCGACGCCGCCACCGAGGAAGTGAAGGAAATCGAATCGCAGTACGCCTCCGGCCTGGTCACCCAGGGCGAGAAGTACAACAAGGTGATCGACCTCTGGTCGAAGGCCAACGACGAAGTGTCCAAGGCGATGATGGCCAACCTCTCGAAAGAGCCGGTTGTCGATCGCGAAGGCAAGACCGTCGAGCAGGAGTCCTTCAACTCCATGTACATGATGGCGGACTCCGGTGCGCGTGGTAGCGCGGCCCAGATCCGTCAGCTGGCCGGTATGCGTGGTCTGATGGCCAAGCCGGACGGCTCGATCATCGAGACGCCGATCACCGCGAACTTCCGTGAAGGTCTGTCGGTTCTGCAGTACTTCATCTCCACCCACGGTGCTCGTAAAGGTCTGGCGGATACCGCACTGAAGACCGCGAACTCCGGTTACCTGACCCGTCGTCTGGTCGACGTGGCCCAGGATCTGGTGGTGACCGAGATCGACTGCGGCACCGAGCAGGGCCTGCTGATGACCCCGCACATCGAAGGTGGCGACGTGGTCGAGCCGCTGGGTGAGCGCGTGCTGGGCCGTGTCATTGCCCGCGACGTACCGAAGCCGGGTACCGATGAAATCATCGTCCCGGCTGGCACCCTGATCGACGAGAAGTGGGTCGAGTTCATCGAGCTGAACAGCGTCGACGAAGTGGTCGTGCGTTCGCCGATCACCTGCGAAACCCGCTACGGTATCTGCTCTGCGTGCTACGGCCGCGATCTGGCTCGTGGCCATCAGGTCAACATCGGTGAAGCGGTCGGCGTTATCGCTGCCCAGTCCATCGGTGAGCCGGGTACCCAGCTGACCATGCGTACCTTCCACATCGGTGGTGCTGCAAGCCGGACTTCGGCTGCCGACAGCGTCCAGGTGAAGAACGGTGGCGCGATCCGTCTGCACAACCTGAAGTACGTCGAGCGTGTCGATGGCAACCTGGTAGCGGTTTCCCGTTCCGGTGAGCTGGCCGTGGCCGACGAGTTCGGTCGTGAGCGCGAGCGCTACAAGCTGCCGTACGGTGCCGTGATTTCCGTGAAGGAAGGTGACAAGGTTGACGCTGGCGCCATCGTTGCCAAGTGGGACCCGCACACCCACCCGATCGTGACCGAAATGAAGGGTATCGTGACCTTCGTCGGCATGGAGGAGGGGATCACCATCAAGCGCCAGACCGACGAACTGACCGGTCTGACCAACATCGAGGTTCTCGATCCGAAGGATCGTCCGGCTGCTGGCAAGGACATTCGTCCGGCCATCAAGATGGTCGATGCCAACGGTAAGGAACTGCTGCTGCCGGGCACCGACGTTCCCGCTCAGTACTTCCTGCCTGCCAACGCCCTGGTTGGCGTGGCGGACGGTGCGCAGATCGCGGTCGGTGACGTTATCGCCCGTATCCCGCAGGAAACCTCGAAGACCCGTGACATCACCGGTGGTCTGCCGCGCGTTGCCGACCTGTTCGAAGCCCGTCGTCCGAAGGAAGCTTCGATCCTGGCGGAAATCAGCGGCACCATCTCGTTCGGTAAAGAGACTAAAGGCAAGCGCCGTCTGGTCATCACCCCGACCGATGGTAGCGATCCGTACGAGGAGCTGATTCCGAAGTGGCGTCACCTGAACGTGTTCGAAGGTGAACAGGTCAACAAGGGTGAAGTCATCTCCGACGGTCCGAGCGATCCGCACGACATCCTGCGTCTGCTGGGCGTCAGCGCGCTGGCCAAGTACATCGTCAACGAGATCCAGGACGTTTACCGTCTGCAGGGCGTGAAGATCAACGACAAGCACATCGAGACCATCCTGCGTCAGATGCTGCGCAAGGTTGAAGTCACCGAGTCCGGCGACTCGTCCTTCATCAAGGGCGACCAGATGGAGCTCACCCAGGTGCTGGGCGAGAACGAGCGTCTGGCCGAGGAAGACAAGTTCGTCGCCAAGTACACCCGTGTACTGCTGGGTATCACCAAGGCGTCGCTGTCCACCGAGTCCTTCATCTCGGCAGCGTCCTTCCAGGAAACCACCCGCGTCCTCACCGAGGCGGCGGTTACTGGCAAGCGCGACTACCTGCGTGGTCTGAAAGAGAACGTGGTCGTGGGTCGTCTGATCCCGGCCGGTACCGGTCTGGCCTATCACAGCGAGCGCAAGCGCAAGCGTGATGCCGACAAGCCGGTACGTGTCAGCGCCAGTGAAGTGGAAGCCGCACTGACCGAAGCGCTGAACTCCAGCGGAAATTGAGTCGAAGCCCCGCTGGTTCGCTAGCGGGGCTTTGCCTTGACTGGGGACGTGAGTCTCTTTAGACTCATGCACCCCTAAATTTGGCAGGGCGTTCGGCTCTGCCATCTTTATTTGTGAGCGTCGAAAGACAACAGTGGAGCTAGTAGATGGCAACTATCAACCAGCTGGTACGTCAGCCGCGTAAGCGTATCGTCGAGAAATCCGACGTGCCTGCGCTGCAGAACTGCCCGCAGCGTCGTGGCGTGTGCACCCGCGTGTACACCACCACGCCGAAGAAACCTAACTCGGCACTGCGTAAAGTGTGCCGCGTGCGTCTGACCAACGGCTACGAAGTGTCTTCGTACATCGGCGGTGAAGGCCACAACCTGCAAGAGCACAGCGTCGTGCTGATCCGTGGCGGTCGTGTAAAAGACCTTCCGGGTGTGCGCTACCACACCGTGCGTGGTTCGCTGGATACCTCCGGCGTCAAAGACCGTAAGCAGGGTCGTTCCAAGTACGGTACCAAGCGTCCGAAATAAGGCCGCTTGATCCTTTTTATTTAGTTGAGTCGATAAGAGTAAGGTCGGGCGCGGCATGTGTCGTTGGTCCCGAGCTAACCTGAAGACCGTTTGAGGGCTTATCAATGCCAAGACGTCGTGTAGCAGCCAAGCGTGAGATCCTGGACGATCCGAAATACGGAAGCCAGATCCTCGCCAAATTCATGAACCACGTGATGGAAAGCGGCAAGAAGGCCGTGGCCGAGCGCATCGTTTACGGTGCTCTGGACACTGTCAAAGCGCGCAAGAACAGCGATCCCCTGGAGATCTTCGAGAAAGCTCTCGACGCCATCGCTCCGCTGGTCGAAGTCAAGTCCCGCCGTGTAGGCGGTGCTACCTACCAGGTTCCGGTCGAAGTTCGTCCGTCCCGTCGTAACGCTCTGGCCATGCGCTGGCTGGTGGACTACGCGCGCAAGCGCGGTGAGAAGTCCATGGCTCTGCGTCTGGCTGGTGAGCTGCTGGATGCTGCTGAAGGCAAAGGCGCTGCTGTCAAGAAGCGTGAAGACGTGCACCGTATGGCTGAAGCCAACAAGGCTTTCTCGCACTACCGCTTCTAATCCCGGCTCCACTAACCTTGCGAGGGCTTTATGGCTCGTAATACAGCAATTAACCGCTACCGTAACATCGGTATCTGTGCCCACGTTGACGCGGGCAAGACCACCACTACCGAGCGGATCCTGTTCTACACAGGCCTGAGCCACAAGATGGGCGAGGTGCATGACGGCGCCGCGACCACCGACTGGATGGTTCAGGAGCAGGAGCGTGGTATCACCATTACTTCTGCTGCGATCACCACCTTCTGGGAAGGTTCGCGTCGCCAGTACGACAAGTACCGCGTAAACGTCATCGATACCCCCGGTCACGTTGACTTCACCATCGAAGTAGAGCGCTCGCTGCGCGTACTCGACGGCGCTGTCGTTGTGTTCTGCGGTACTTCCGGCGTTGAGCCGCAGTCCGAAACTGTATGGCGTCAGGCCAACAAGTACGGTGTTCCGCGTATCGTCTACGTGAACAAGATGGACCGTGCCGGTGCCAACTTCCTGCGCGTCGTCGGTCAGATCAAGAACCGTCTGGGTCACACCCCGGTTCCGATTCAGATCGCCATCGGTGCCGAAGATAACTTCGAAGGTCAGGTCGACCTGATCAAGATGAAGGCTATCTACTGGAACGAAGACGACAAGGGCACCACCTACCGCGAGGAAGAGATTCCGGCGGAACTGGTCGACCTGGCCAACGAGTGGCGCTCCAACATGGTCGAGGCTGCCGCCGAAGCCAGCGAAGAGCTGATGAACAAGTACCTCGAAGAAGGTGACCTGTCCGTCGAAGATATCAAGGCTGGTCTGCGCGCCCGTACCCTGGCTAGCGAGATCGTTCCGGCTGTCTGTGGCTCCTCGTTCAAGAACAAGGGCGTTCCCCTGGTTCTCGATGCCGTCATCGACTTCCTGCCTGCTCCGACCGAGATCCCTGCTATCCAGGGTATCCACCCGGATCACATCGAGCAGGGCGACGAAGCGCCGAAAGACGAGCGTCACGCTGACGACAACGAGCCGTTCTCGGCTCTGGCGTTCAAGATCGCAACCGACCCGTTCGTCGGCACGCTGACCTTCGTTCGCGTCTATTCGGGCGTTCTGGAGTCTGGCCAGTCGGTCATCAACTCCGTGAAAGGCAAGAAAGAGCGCGTTGGTCGTATGGTGCAGATGCACGCCAACCAGCGTGAAGAGATCAAAGAAGTACGCGCTGGCGACATCGCTGCTCTGATCGGCATGAAGGACGTCACCACTGGTGAAACCCTGTGCGATCCGGACAAGCCGATCATCCTCGAGCGTATGGACTTCCCGGAGCCGGTCATCTCGGTAGCTGTAGAGCCGAAGACCAAGGCTGACCAGGAGAAGATGGGTATCGCTCTGGGCAAGCTGGCTCAGGAAGACCCGTCGTTCCGCGTCAAGACCGACGAAGAGACCGGTCAGACCATCATCTCCGGTATGGGTGAGCTGCACCTGGACATCCTCGTTGACCGCATGAAGCGCGAGTTCAACGTAGAAGCCAACATCGGTAAGCCGCAGGTTTCCTACCGTGAAACCATCACCAAGGACAACGTCGAGATCGAAGGCAAGTTCGTTCGTCAGTCCGGTGGTCGCGGTCAGTTCGGTCACTGCTGGATTCGCTTCTCGACTCCGGACGTGGACGACAAGGGCAACATCACCGAAGGTCTTGTGTTCACCAACGAAGTTGTAGGTGGTGTGGTTCCGAAGGAATACATCCCGGCGATCCAGAAGGGTATCGAAGAGCAGATGAAGAACGGCGTCGTTGCCGGCTATCCGCTGATCGGCCTGAAGGCTACCGTGTTCGATGGTTCCTACCACGACGTCGACTCCAACGAGATGGCGTTCAAGATCGCTGCTTCCATGGCGACCAAGCAGCTGGCCCAGAAGGGTGGCGGCAAGGTGCTCGAGCCGATCATGAAGGTGGAAGTGGTAACTCCTGAGGACTACATGGGTGACGTGATGGGTGACCTGAACCGTCGTCGTGGTCTGATCCAGGGTATGGAAGATTCGGTCTCCGGCAAGGTAATCCGTGCCGAAGTTCCGCTGGGCGAGATGTTTGGTTACGCTACCGACGTTCGTTCCATGTCCCAGGGTCGCGCCAGCTACTCCATGGAATTCTCCAAGTACGCAGAGGCTCCGGCGAACATCGTCGAAGCACTGGTTAAAAAACAAGGCTAATCCCGCCCTTTAAGTAAGAGGTTTACTGTCGTGGCTAAGGAAAAATTCGAACGTAACAAACCGCACGTCAACGTCGGCACCATCGGTCACGTTGACCACGGTAAGACCACTCTGACCGCTGCTCTGACCCGCGTCTGCTCCGAAGTTTTCGGTTCGGCCAAGGTTGACTTCGACAAGATCGACAGCGCTCCGGAAGAGAAAGCTCGTGGTATCACTATCAACACTGCGCACGTAGAGTACGATTCCAACATTCGTCACTACGCGCACGTTGACTGCCCGGGCCACGCCGACTACGTGAAGAACATGATCACCGGTGCTGCCCAGATGGACGGCGCGATCCTGGTCTGCTCGGCTGCCGACGGCCCCATGCCGCAAACCCGTGAGCACATCCTGCTGTCCCGTCAGGTTGGCGTTCCGTACATCGTTGTCTTCCTGAACAAGGCTGACATGGTTGACGACGCCGAGCTGCTGGAGCTGGTCGAGATGGAAGTTCGCGACCTGCTGAGCACCTACGATTTCCCGGGTGACGACACTCCGATCATCATCGGCTCCGCGCTGATGGCGCTGAACGGCGAAGACACCAACGAGCTGGGCACTTCCGCTGTGAAGAAGCTGGTTGAGACTCTGGATAGCTACATTCCTGAGCCGGTTCGTGCCATCGATCGTCCGTTCCTGATGCCGATCGAAGACGTGTTCTCGATCTCCGGCCGCGGTACTGTTGTGACCGGTCGTGTAGAGCGCGGTATCGTCAAGATCCAGGAAGAAATCGAAATCGTTGGTCTGCGTCCGACCACCAAGACCACCTGCACCGGCGTTGAGATGTTCCGCAAGCTGCTGGACGAAGGTCGTGCTGGTGAGAACTGCGGCGTGCTGCTGCGCGGCACCAAGCGTGATGAAGTCGAGCGTGGTCAGGTTCTGGCCAAGCCGGGCACCATCAAGCCGCACACCAAGTTCGAAGCTGAAGTGTACGTTCTGTCCAAGGAAGAAGGTGGTCGTCACACCCCGTTCTTCAAGGGCTACCGTCCGCAGTTCTACTTCCGTACCACTGACGTGACCGGTTCGTGCGAACTGCCGGAAGGCGTTGAGATGGTAATGCCGGGCGACAACATCAAGATGGTTGTCACCCTGATCAAGCCGATCGCCATGGAAGACGGCCTGCGCTTCGCAATTCGCGAAGGTGGTCGTACCGTTGGCGCCGGCGTGGTTGCCAAGATCATCGAGTAATCGACGATCCGCTTGAGAGAAAAGGGCCCTTCGGGGCCCTTTTCTTTTGAACTGGTTAAAAGTTGACACCCCCAGGGGGCATCCGTACAATTGCGCCTCCCTCGAGCGGGCGTAGTCCGTCTGTGGGGATTAGCAGCTTGGAATCTGAGGTCAAAATGCAAAACCAACAAATCCGTATTCGGTTGAAGGCTTTTGACCATCGCCTGATCGATCAATCTACCCAGGAAATCGTGGAAACCGCGAAACGTACTGGTGCTCAGGTGCGTGGTCCGATTCCTCTGCCTACTCGTAAGGAGCGGTACACCGTTCTGATCTCTCCGCACGTCAACAAGGACGCGCGTGATCAGTACGAAATCCGCACTCATAAGCGTGTTCTGGACATCGTCCAGCCGACGGATAAAACCGTTGACGCGCTGATGAAGCTCGACCTTGCGGCAGGCGTGGAAGTGCAGATCAGCCTCGGCTAAAACCTGGCGGTTTTAGTCGTGTAACGCTCTGAAATGGGCGGCCATAGCGGGTGAAAGCCCCGTACACTCATGAGGTTTACAACATGACTATTGGTGTAGTCGGTCGTAAGTGCGGCATGACCCGCATTTTCACCGAAGAAGGTGTCTCCATTCCGGTCACGGTCATTGAGATCGAGCCGAATCGCGTCACCCAGTTCAAAAACGAGGAGTCCGATGGCTACCGTGCAGTGCAGGTCACTGTCGGCGAGCGTCGCGCCTCGCGCGTCAGCAAGGCTCAGGCCGGTCACTTCGCCAAGGCGAACGTCGCGGCAGGTCGTACCGTTCTGGAATTCCGTCTTGAAGAAGGCGACTACCAGGCCGGCGATCTGATCAACGCTGAAATTTTCCAAGCTGGTCAACTGGTGGATGTCACCGGTCAGTCCAAAGGTAAAGGCTTCGCCGGTACCATCAAGCGTTGGAACTTCCGCGGCCAGGACAACACTCACGGTAACTCCGTTTCTCACCGTGTACCGGGTTCCATCGGCCAGTGCCAGACCCCGGGTCGTGTATTCAAGGGCAAAAAGATGTCCGGTCATATGGGCGCTGAGCGCGTGACCGTACAGTCCCTGGAAGTCGTTCGCGTAGACGCCGAGCGTAACCTGCTGCTGGTCAAGGGTGCCGTTCCGGGCGCTACTGGCGGCGACGTTATCGTTCGTCCGGCTGTCAAGGCGTAAGGGGAGAATCTGAGATGCAATTGAATGTAAATGGCGCTCAGGCGATCGAAGTGTCCGATGCGACCTTCGGTGGCGAGTTCAACGAGACCCTGGTTCACCAAGCAGTCGTAGCCTACATGGCTGGCGGCCGTCAGGGCACCAAAGGCCAGAAGTCCCGTTCCGACGTTTCCGGTGGCGGCAAGCGCCCGTGGCGTCAGAAGGGCACCGGTCGTGCTCGTGCTGGTACCACTCGTGGTCCGATCTGGCGTGGCGGTGGTGTGACCTTCGCAGCGTCCACCCGTAACCACGACCAAAAGCTGAACAAGAAGATGTACCGCGCTGCTCTGCGCTCCATCCTTGCTGAGCTGGTTCGTACCGACCGTCTGGTAGTGGTTGAAGACTTCGCTGTCGAAGCTCCGAAAACCAAGGCTCTGCTGAGCAAGCTGAACGGCCTGGGTCTGAACGATGTGCTGATCGTATCCGATGCGGTCGATCAGAACCTGTACCTGGCTGCCCGCAACCTGCCGCACGTCGACGTACGTGACGTCCAGGGTTCCGATCCGGTCAGCCTGATCGCGTACGAAAAAGTGCTGGTCACTGTTTCGGCCGTGAAGAAATTCGAGGAGCTGCTGGGATGAACCAGGAACGCGTATTCAAAGTGCTGCTTGGCCCGCACATCTCCGAGAAGGCCACGGTTCTGGCTGACAAGCAAGGTCAGTTCGTTTTCAAAGTCGCTACCGATGCGACCAAGCTGGAAATCAAGAAGGCCGTCGAAAGCCTGTTCAACGTGAAGGTTGAGCGCGTGACTACCCAGAACGTTCTGGGCAAGAGCAAGCGCACCGCTCGCGGTCTGGGCAAGCGTAACGACTGGAAGAAGGCAGTTATCTCCCTTCAGCCGGGCCAAGATCTCGATTTCACCAGCAGTGCTGAGTAAGGAAGGGGTGCATCATGGCAATCGTTAAATGCAAACCGACTTCCGCTGGCCGCCGTTTTGTGGTCAAGGTGGTCAATCAGGAGCTGCACAAAGGCGCTCCGTACGCTCCGCTGCTCGAGAAGAAGTCGAAGTCCGGTGGTCGTAACAACAACGGCCGTATCACCACCCGTCATATCGGTGGTGGCCACAAGCAGCATTACCGTCTGGTCGACTTCCGTCGCAACGACAAGGATGGCATCCCTGCCACCGTCGAGCGCGTGGAATACGATCCGAACCGTACTGCTCACATCGCTCTGCTGAAGTATGCCGACGGTGAGCGTCGCTACATCATCGCCCCGAAAGGCGTTGTAGCTGGCGATCAGCTGGTAGCCGGCAACATGGCGCCGATCAAGCCGGGCAACAGCCTGCAGCTGCGCAACATTCCGGTGGGTTCGACCGTTCACGGTATCGAGCTGAAGCCGGGCAAAGGCGCGCAGATCGCTCGTTCCGCTGGTGCTTCCGCTCAGCTGATCGCGCGTGAAGGTGCTTATGTGACTCTGCGTCTGCGCTCCGGCGAAATGCGCAAAGTCCTGGCTGAGTGCCGTGCGACCCTGGGCGAAGTCTCGAACTCCGAGCACAGCCTGCGTTCGCTGGGTAAGGCTGGTGCCAAGCGCTGGCGTGGCGTTCGTCCGACCGTTCGTGGTGTTGCCATGAACCCGGTTGATCACCCGCACGGTGGTGGTGAAGGTCGTACCTCCGGTGGTCGTCATCCGGTGTCGCCGTGGGGCTTCCCGACCAAGGGCGCGAAGACCCGTGCTAACAAGCGCACCGACAACATGATCGTCCGTCGTCGCAAGTAAATAGAGGGATACGACAGTGCCACGTTCTCTGAAAAAAGGTCCTTTTATCGATCTTCACCTACTGAAGAAGGTCGAAGCGGCGGTGGAAAAGAACGATCGCAAGCCGGTTAAAACCTGGTCGCGTCGCTCCATGATCCTGCCGCAGATGGTCGGTCTGACCATCGCTGTGCATAACGGTCGTCAGCATGTCCCGGTCCTCGTGAACGAAGACATGGTCGGCCACAAACTGGGCGAATTTGCCGGCACCCGTACCTATCGTGGTCACGTTGCCGACAAGAAAGGCAAGCGTTAAGGGGTTTGGAAATGGAAGTAGCCGCTAAGTTGTCGGGCGCTCGCATCTCCGCCCAGAAAGCTCGCCTGGTCGCCGACCAGATCCGCGGGAAGAAGGTGGGCGAAGCGCTCAACCTGCTGGCTTTCAGCAGCAAGAAAGCCGCCGAGATCATGAAGAAAGTGCTGGAGTCGGCCGTTGCCAACGCCGAGCACAACGAAGGCGCAGACGTTGATGACCTGAAGGTCAGCACCGTTTTCGTCAACGAAGGGCGTTCGCTTAAGCGCATCATGCCGCGTGCCAAAGGCCGTGCTGATCGCATCGTCAAGCGGTCTTGCCATATCACTGTCAAGGTTGCGGACAAGTAACGGAGTCGATCAGATGGGTCAGAAAGTACATCCCGTTGGCATCCGCCTGGGAATCGTCAAGGATCACACCTCGGTCTGGTACGCAGATGGTCGCAATTATGCCGACTACCTGAACGCCGACCTGAAGGTTCGTGCATACCTGCAAGACAAACTAAAAAGCGCGTCCGTTAGCCGTATCGACATCGCTCGTCCGGCTCAAACCGCACGCATCACCATCCACACCGCTCGTCCCGGCATCGTGATCGGCAAGAAAGGTGAAGATGTTGAGAAGCTGCGTCAGGACCTGACCAAGCAAATGGGTGTGCCGGTGCACATCAACATCGAAGAGATCCGCAAGCCGGAGCTCGACGGTATGCTGGTTGCGCAGAGCGTAGCTCAGCAGCTGGAGCGTCGCGTTATGTTCCGTCGCGCCATGAAGCGCGCTGTACAGAACGCCATGCGCATTGGTGCCAAGGGCATCAAGATCCAGGTGAGCGGTCGTCTTGGCGGCGCTGAAATTGCCCGTACCGAGTGGTATCGCGAAGGTCGTGTGCCTCTGCACACCCTGCGTGCCGATATCGATTACGCCACCTACGAAGCGCACACCACTTACGGTGTGATCGGCGTCAAGGTTTGGATCTTCAAGGGTGAGGTCATTGGTGGCCGCACTGAAGAGCTGAAGCCGCAAGCGCCCGCTCCTCGTAAAGCTGCTAAGAAATAAGGAGTACGCATCATGTTGCAACCAAAGCGTACGAAGTTCCGCAAGCAGATGACCGGCCACAACCGTGGTCTGGCTCAGCGCGGTAGCAAGGTCAGCTTCGGCGAGTTCGCGCTGAAGTCTGTCGCCCGCGGTCGTCTCACCGCTCGTCAGATCGAGTCCGCTCGTCGTGCTCTGACCCGTCACGTTAAGCGTGGCGGCAAGATCTGGATCCGCGTCTTCCCGGACAAGCCGGTTACCAAGAAGCCTCTCGAAGTGCGTATGGGTAAAGGTAAGGGTGGCGTTGAATACTGGGTAGCCCAGATCCAGCCAGGCAAGGTCCTGTACGAGATCGAAGGCGTATCCGAAGAGCTGGCGCGCGAGGCATTCGCCCTGGCTGCTGCAAAGCTGCCGCTCGCCACCACCTTTGTTAAGCGGACGGTGATGTGATGAAAGCGACCGAACTTCGTGAAAAAAGCGCACAACAGCTGAACGAGCAACTGCTCGAGCTGCTGCGCGACCAGTTCAATCTGCGTATGCAGAAGGCAACTGGCCAGCTGGGGCAGTCTCACCTGCTCTCGCAAGTGAAGCGCGACATCGCTCGCGTCAAGACTGTCCTCAGCCAGCAGGCAGGTAAGTGATCATGGCCGAAGTTGAAAAAACAGTCCGTACGCTGACCGGCCGTGTTGTCAGCGACAAGATGGACAAGACCATCACCGTTCTGATCGAGCGTCGCGTCAAGCACCCGATCTACGGTAAATACGTCAAGCGTTCGACCAAGCTGCACGCTCACGACGAAAGCAACCAGTGCAAGATCGGCGACAAGGTTTCCATTCGCGAAACCCGCCCGCAGTCCAAGACCAAGTCCTGGGCGCTGGTTGAAGTCGTTGAACGCGCCGTCGAAGTCTAAGAGCTAAGGGTCGGAGAAATTTTATGATTCAGACTCAATCCATGCTCGATGTGGCTGACAACAGCGGTGCACGTCGTGTTATGTGCATCAAGGTGCTGGGCGGCTCGCATCGTCGCTACGCCGGCATCGGCGACATCATCAAGGTCACCGTCAAGGAAGCAATTCCGCGCGGCAAAGTGAAGAAAGGTCAGGTCATGACCGCAGTGGTTGTTCGTACCCGTCACGGCGTTCGCCGTGCCGACGGTTCGATCATCCGCTTCGACGGCAACGCTGCTGTTCTGCTGAACAACAAGCAAGAGCCGATCGGTACCCGTATCTTCGGGCCAGTGACCCGTGAACTGCGTTCCGAGAAGTTCATGAAGATCGTCTCGCTCGCCCCTGAAGTGCTTTAAGGAGATCCGACATGCAAAAGATTCGTCGTGACGACGAGATCATCGTGATCGCCGGCAAAGACAAAGGTAAGCGCGGTAAGGTGCTCAAGGTTCTCGCTGACGACCGTCTGGTCGTCGGTGGCATCAACCTGGTGAAGCGTCATACCAAGCCGAACCCGATGTCGGGCGTTCAAGGCGGTATCGTCGAGAAAGAAGCGCCGCTGCACGCTTCCAACGTTGCCATCTTCAACTCTGAGACCAACAAGGCTGACCGCGTTGGCTTCAAAGTCGAAGACGGCAAGAAAATTCGTGTCTTCAAGTCCACCCAGAAGCCGGTTGGCGCTTGAGAATCCGTAGGTAAATACCATGGCACGACTGAAAGAGATTTACCGGAAGGAAATCGCGCCCAAGCTGAAGGAAGAACTGAAGCTGGCCAACGTGATGGAAGTTCCGCGCATCACCAAGATCACCCTGAACATGGGCCTGGGCGAAGCGATCGGTGACAAGAAAGTCATCGAGAACGCCGTTGCCGACCTCGAGAAGATCACCGGTCAGAAAGTCGTTGTGACTCATGCCCGCAAGTCGATCGCAGGTTTCAAGGTTCGTGAAGGTTGGCCGATTGGCGTCAAGGTCACTCTGCGTCGCGAGCGTATGTACGAGTTCCTGGATCGTCTGCTGTCCATCTCCCTGCCGCGCGTGCGTGACTTCCGCGGCCTGAATGCCAAGTCCTTCGATGGTCGTGGCAACTACAGCATGGGCGTGAAAGAGCAGATCATCTTCCCGGAAATCGATTACGACAAAATCGATGCGCTGCGTGGTCTGGACATCACCCTGACTACCACTGCCCGTAACGATGATGAAGGCCGCGCTCTGCTGCGTGCTTTCAACTTCCCGTTCCGCAACTGATCGGAGTCCTGGACAATGGCCAAGACAAGCATGAAGAACCGCGAGCTGAAGCGTCAGCAAACGGTTGCCAAGTACGCCAAGAAGCGTGCCGAGCTGAAAGCGATCATCGCCAACCCGAACTCCACTCCGGAAGCTCGTTGGGAAGCTCAGGTCGCCCTGCAGAAGCAGCCGCGTGACGCCAGCGCCTCGCGCCTGCGCAACCGCTGCCGCATCACCGGCCGTCCGCACGGCGTTTACCGCAAGTTCGGTCTGTCGCGTAACAAGCTGCGCGAAGCCGCCATGCGTGGTGACGTACCGGGCCTGGTGAAAGCCAGCTGGTAAGCAGCAATAGCTGTAAGCAGAGCCGGCCTTGTGCCGGCTTTGCCTTTTATTGAACAAGCCCCTTTTGGGGCTTGCTTCATTTTTGATCGGTCTCTAGAATGTCCGGCTCTCCTGAGCCTGGTATTTCCATGCCGAGCTTTTGGATGATCCCACAGCCCTCGGGCTGTTCTTTTTGTATCAGGAGCGTCTAGCCCATGAGTATGCAGGACCCGTTAGCGGACATGCTAACTCGTATCCGTAATGCCCAGATGGCTGAAAAGTCCGTCGTAAGCATGCCTTCTTCCACTCTGAAGGTAGCCGTAGCCAAAGTTCTGAAAGACGAAGGTTACATTGCGGGTTATGAAGTCAATGGTGAAGCCAAGCCACAACTGTCCATCGAGCTGAAGTACTTCGAAGGCCGTCCGGTCATCGAGGAAGTCAAGCGCGTGAGCCGTCCTGGCCTTCGTCAATACAAATCCGTCGATGACCTGCCGAAGGTACGCGGCGGTCTCGGTGTTTCCATCGTCTCCACCAACAAAGGTGTGATGACGGATCGCGCTGCGCGCGCTGCCGGTGTCGGCGGCGAAGTGCTCTGCACCGTGTTCTAAGGGGGGGATAAGCATGTCTCGCGTTGCTAAGAACCCCGTTGTGCTGCCTGCCGGTGTCGAGATCAAACTCGCCGGTCAGCAGCTCTCGGTCAAGGGCGCCAAGGGCACCCTGGAATTGAACGTTCATTCGTCCGTAGAAGTTATCCAGGAAGGCAGCGAACTGCGTTTCGCCGCTCGTAATGGCGACCAGCAGAACCGCGCCATGGCCGGTACTACTCGCGCCCTGGTTAACAACATGGTCATCGGTGTCAGCCAAGGCTTCGAGCGTAAGCTGCAACTGGTCGGCGTAGGCTACAAAGCCCAGGCCAAAGGCCAGGTGCTGAACCTCGCGCTGGGCTTCTCTCACCCGATCGACTACGAACTGCCGGCAGGCGTCGTGGCCGAAACCCCGAACCAGACCGAGATCCTGATCAAGGGTATCGACAAGCAACTGGTGGGTCAGGTGGCTGCGGAAATCCGTGACTTCCGTCGTCCTGAGCCTTACAAGGGCAAAGGCGTTCGTTACGCGGATGAAGTTGTCCGTCGTAAAGAAGCCAAGAAGAAGTAAGGGGCTGAGAAATGACCGACAAAAAAGTTACTCGTCTGCGTCGCGCTCGCAAAGCACGCCTGAAAATGCACGAGCTCGAAGCCGTGCGTCTGTGCGTGTATCGCTCTTCGCAGCACATCTACGCCCAGGTCATCTCGGCCGACGGCAGCAAGGTTCTGGCCAGCGCCTCTACCTTGGACAAAGCACTGCGTGATGGCGCCACCGGCAACGTCGACGCGGCCAAGAAGGTTGGTGCGCTGGTTGCTGAGCGTGCGAAAGCCGCTGGTGTGACCCAGGTGGCATTCGACCGTTCTGGCTTCAAGTACCACGGCCGCGTCAAGGCGCTGGCTGATGCTGCTCGTGAAGGCGGGCTGGAGTTCTAAGTTATGGCAAATAACGACCAAAAGCGCGACGAAGGCTACATCGAGAAGCTGGTTCAGGTTAACCGCGTTGCCAAGACCGTAAAGGGTGGCCGTATCTTCACCTTCACCGCGCTGACCGTGGTGGGTGATGGCAAGGGTCGCGTCGGTTTCGGCCGTGGCAAGTCCCGTGAAGTTCCGGCTGCCATTCAGAAGGCGATGGAAGCTGCGCGTCGCAACATGATCCAGGTGGATCTGAACGGCACCACTCTGCAGTACCCGATCAAGTCCGCTCATGGCGCCTCCAAGGTGTACATGCAGCCGGCTTCGGAAGGTACCGGTATCATCGCCGGCGGCGCCATGCGTGCCGTACTGGAAGTGGCTGGTGTACAGAACGTTCTGGCCAAGTGCTACGGCTCGACCAATCCGGTGAACGTGGTTCATGCCACTTTCAACGGTCTGAAGACCATGCAGTCTCCGGAATCCGTTGCGGCCAAGCGTGGCAAGAGCGTCGAGGAGATTCTCTAACCATGGCTAACACCGTCAAAGTGACTCTGATCAAGAGCACCAATGGCCGCCTGGCCAATCACAAAGCTTGCGTCAAGGGCCTGGGCCTGCGTCGCATCGGTCACACCGTAGAGGTTCTGGATACTCCGGAAAACCGCGGCATGATCAACAAGGCTTACTACCTGCTGAAGGTGGAGGGTTAATCATGCAACTGAACGATCTGCGTTCCGCGCCGGGTGCCCGTCGCGAGAAGCACCGTCCGGGCCGTGGCATCGGTAGCGGTCTGGGCAAGACCGGTGGCCGTGGTCACAAGGGTCAAACCTCCCGCTCCGGTGGTTCCATCGCTCCGGGCTTCGAGGGTGGTCAGCAGCCGCTGCACCGTCGTCTGCCGAAGTTCGGCTTCGTCTCCCTGAAGGCTATGGATCGCGCCGAAGTGCGTACTTCCGAGCTGAACAAGGTAGAAGGTGTTGTAACTCTGCAGGCTCTGAAGGATGCCAATCTGGTTGGCCAACACGTACAGCGCGTAAAAGTCATGCTGTCCGGTGAGGTTACCCGTGCGGTTACCCTGAAAGGTATCGCTGCCACCAAAGGTGCGCGTGCGGCTATCGAAGCAGCTGGCGGTAAGTTCGAGGACTAAATGGCTAAGCAAGGTGCTCTCTCAGCGCTGGCAGGTGGCGGGTTGTCCGAACTCTGGGCTCGTCTGCGCTTCCTGTTCATGGCGATCATCGTCTACCGGATAGGTGCGCACATCCCGGTTCCTGGCATCAACCCAGACCGACTGGCGGATCTGTTCCGGCAGAATGAGGGGACCATTCTTAGCTTGTTCAACATGTTTTCCGGCGGCGCGCTGGAGCGGATGAGCATCTTTGCACTGGGGATCATGCCGTACATCTCGGCATCGATCATCATGCAGCTGATGACCGCCGTCAGCCCGCAGCTGGAACAGTTGAAGAAGGAAGGTGAAGCTGGCCGTCGCAAGATCAGCCAGTACACCCGCTACGGCACTCTCGTCCTGGCATTCGTGCAGGCCATCGGCATGTCCGTTGGCCTGGCTAGCCAGGGCGTGGCGTTCTCGGTCGATTTCGGCTTCCATTTCGTGGCGGTCACCACTTTCGTGGCGGGCGCGATGTTCATGATGTGGCTGGGCGAGCAGATCACCGAGCGCGGTGTCGGCAACGGTATCTCGATGCTGATCTTTGCAGGCATCGTGGCCGGTCTGCCGTCGGCGATCGGGCAGTCTTTCGAGTCTGCTCGTCAGGGCGATATCAATATCTTCGCTCTGATTGCCATCGGCCTGCTGGCAGTAGCGATCATCGGTTTCGTGGTGTTCATCGAGCGTGGTCAGCGCCGCATTGCGGTGCACTACGCCAAGCGTCAGCAGGGCCGCAAGGTCTTCGCTGCGCAGACCAGCCACCTGCCGTTGAAGGTGAACATGGCGGGCGTAATCCCGGCCATTTTCGCCAGCAGCCTTCTGCTGTTCCCGGCCTCGCTGGGTGCCTGGTTCGGTCAGTCCGAGGGTTTGGGCTGGCTGCAGGACATTTCGCAGGCTATCGCTCCTGGTCAGCCGTTGAACATTCTGCTGTTTAGTGCAGGGATCATTTTCTTCTGCTTCTTCTATACAGCGCTGATGTTCAACCCGAAAGACGTAGCGGAAAACCTGAAGAAGTCCGGTGCCTTTATTCCGGGCATCCGTCCGGGCGAGCAGTCGGCGCGCTATATCGATGGCGTTCTGACCCGCTTGACCATGTTCGGTGCTCTGTACATGACGGCCGTGTGCCTGCTGCCCCAGTTCCTGGTGGTTGCGGCCAACGTTCCGTTCTACCTTGGCGGGACCTCGTTGCTGATCGTGGTCGTGGTTGTGATGGACTTCATGTCCCAAGTGCAATCGCACCTCGTGTCTCACCAGTACGATTCCCTGATGAAGAAAGCCAACCTGAAGGGCTATGGCAGCGGCATGCTCCGCTGATCCACCCGTAAGGTTCGAGGAGTTGGTAATGAAAGTTCGTGCATCGGTGAAAAAGCTGTGCCGTAACTGCAAAATTATCCGTCGCGAAGGTGTCGTGCGGGTGATCTGCAGCGCAGAGCCGCGTCACAAGCAGCGCCAAGGCTGAGTGTGAACCACGCGTGATAAGCCCGGCAGCTAGTGCGCTGCCGGGTTGATTATTTGTTTTTACAGCGTTAATATCTCGCGCCCTATTTCTTGGCTTCCGGGGCGTAGGTAGCTGTCAATTGGAGTTCCACTGAATGGCCCGTATTGCAGGCGTTAACATTCCGGATAACAAGCACACTGTTATCTCGCTGACCTACATCTATGGTGTTGGTCGCACCACTGCACAGAAAATCTGTGCCGCTACCGGTGTAAACCCGGCTGCGAAAATCAAGGATCTGACTGACGAGCAGATCGAACAGCTGCGTGGCGAAGTAGCCAAGGTGAATACCGAAGGCGACCTGCGTCGTGAAGTGAATATGAAGATCAAGCGCTTGATGGATCTGGGTTGCTACCGCGGCCTGCGTCATCGTAAAGGTCTGCCGGTTCGCGGTCAGCGCACCAAGACCAACGCTCGCACCCGTAAGGGCCCGCGTAAGCCGATCCGCAAGTAATCGCATTCGCGAATCGACAGGAATTTAGTCATGGCAAAACCTGCTGCTCGTACTCGTAAGAAAGTCAAAAAGACGGTGGTTGATGGCATCGCCCATATCCACGCGTCTTTCAACAACACCATCGTGACCATTACCGACCGTCAGGGCAACGCTCTGTCCTGGGCTACCTCCGGTGGTTCGGGTTTCCGCGGGTCGCGTAAGTCCACTCCGTTCGCTGCTCAGATCGCCGCCGAGCGCGCTGGTCAGGCTGCTCTGGAATATGGCCTGAAGAACCTCGACGTCAACGTCAAGGGCCCGGGTCCAGGTCGCGAATCCGCTGTGCGTGCTCTGAACGCCTGCGGCTACAAAATCGCCAGCATCACCGACGTGACGCCGATCCCGCACAACGGGTGCCGTCCGCCGAAGAAGCGTCGCGTGTAAACAGGAGACAGTGAGAAATGGCTCGTTACATTGGTCCCAAGTGCAAACTGTCTCGCCGTGAAGGCACCGATCTCTTCCTGAAGAGCGGTGTTCGCGCGCTTGAATCTAAGTGCAACATCGAAGCAGCTCCCGGTATTCACGGTCAGCGCCGCGGTCGTCAGTCCGACTACGGCACCCAGCTGCGTGAAAAGCAGAAAGTCCGTCGTATCTACGGCGTTCTGGAGCGTCAGTTCAGCGGTTACTACAAGCAAGCTGCCAGCCAGAAGGGCGCCACCGGCGAAAACCTGCTGCAACTGCTGGAGTGCCGTCTGGATAACGTGGTTTACCGTATGGGCTATGGTGCTACCCGCGCCGAATCCCGTCAGCTGGTTTCGCACAAAGCAATCAGCGTCAACGGTCAGACCGTAAACGTACCGTCCTACCAGGTTAAAGCTGGCGACGTCGTTGCTGTTCGCGAGAAATCGAAGAACCAGCTGCGCATCGCTCAGGCTCTCGAGCTCTGCGCCCAGCGCGGCCGTGTTGAGTGGGTAGAAGTAGACGCTGAGAAGAAGTCCGGTGTGTTCAAGAACGTTCCGGCTCGTAGCGATCTGTCCGCTGACATCAACGAGAGCCTGATTGTCGAGCTCTACTCCAAGTAAGGGCTAGAAAATAGGTGCATCCATGCAGATTTCGGTAAATGAGTTCCTGACCCCCCGTCACATCGATGTGCAGGAGGTCAGTCCGACCCGCGCCAAGATCACCCTCGAGCCTCTCGAGCGTGGTTTCGGCCATACCCTGGGCAACGCGCTGCGTCGCATCCTGTTGTCCTCCATGCCTGGCTGTGCAGTAGTCGAGGCCGAGATCGACGGCGTACTCCACGAGTACTCCGCGATCGAAGGTGTGCAGGAAGATGTGATCGAGATCCTGCTCAACCTGAAAGGTCTGGCTATCAAGCTGCACGGCCGTGACGAAGTGACCCTGACTCTGGCTAAGAAGGGCCCGGGCGTAGTTACCGCTGCCGATATTCAGCTGGATCACGATGTCGAAATCGTCAATGGCGACCACGTCATCGCCAACCTGGCGGCCAATGGCTCGCTGAACATGAAGCTCACCGTAGCTCGTGGTCGCGGCTATGAGCCGGCTGACGCTCGTCAGAGCGACGAAGATGAAAGCCGCAGCATTGGTCGCTTGCAGCTGGATGCTTCGTTCAGCCCTGTGCGTCGGGTTGCTTACGTGGTGGAAAACGCCCGTGTCGAGCAGCGCACCAACCTGGACAAACTGGTTATCGACCTGGAAACCAACGGTACCCTGGATCCTGAAGAGGCCATCCGTCGTGCCGCGACCATCCTGCAGCAGCAGCTGGCCGCGTTCGTCGACCTCAAGGGTGACAGCGAGCCGGTAGTGGTCGAGCAGGAAGACGAGATCGATCCGATCCTGCTGCGTCCTGTCGATGATCTGGAACTGACCGTACGTTCGGCCAACTGCCTCAAGGCAGAGAACATCTACTACATCGGCGATCTGATTCAGCGCACCGAAGTAGAGCTGCTCAAAACCCCGAACCTGGGCAAGAAATCCCTGACCGAAATCAAGGATGTTCTGGCTTCTCGCGGTCTGTCCCTCGGTATGCGCCTCGACAACTGGCCGCCGGCAAGTCTGAAGAAAGACGATAAGGCCACTGCCTGATCGTCATCATCACCGAACGAACAAGTTTGGTAAGGAATTGAACCATGCGTCATCGTAAAAGTGGCCGTCACCTCAGCCGCACCAGCGCTCACCGCAAGGCCATGTTCCAGAACATGGCGGTCTCGCTGTTCGAGCACGAGCTGATCAAAACTACCCTGCCGAAAGCCAAGGAACTGCGTCGCGTTGCCGAGCCGCTGATCACCCTGGCCAAGGAAGACAGCGTTGCCAACCGTCGTCTGGCCTTCGACCGTACCCGTTCGAAAGCCATCGTCGGCAAGCTGTTCAACGATCTGGGCAAGCGCTACGCCACCCGTAACGGCGGCTACCTGCGCATCCTCAAGTGCGGTTTCCGCGCTGGCGACAACGCTCCGATGGCTTACGTTGAACTGGTCGACCGTCCGGTCGGCGGTTCGGTAGAAGCTGCCGAGTAAGTTGCTGGTTGTACAAGAAACCGGGCCTAGTGCCCGGTTTTTTGTTGCCTCGATTTACGGTTTCGAATGTGACCACTGGAGCGGGCGCAAGCAGAGCCCGGCGATGGCTGAGGGGCTGGATGCCTGAAAGAAATTAGCTATCGAGCCGTTACGCTTGATGAATTGGTTCGCCTAGCGAAGCGGGTCTAGGCTTGTCCCATCGTTGGTCGCAGACGCTGTGACCGACCCGATGAGGAGAAGGAGAGAAGCATGTCGAACCAAGGTAAATGTCCGTTCAACCACGTTGCCGGTGGCGGTACGACCAACAAAGATTGGTGGCCGAACCAGTTGCGTGTAGACCTGCTGAATCAGCATTCCGACCGATCCAACCCCCTGGGTGAGAAGTTCAACTACGCCGAGGCCTTCAAGAAGCTCGACTACAAAGCCCTGAAGGCCGACCTGGTTCGGCTTATGACCGATAGCCAGGACTGGTGGCCCGCCGACTTCGGCCACTATGGCCCGCAGTTCATCCGCATGGCCTGGCACTCTGCCGGGACCTACCGCACCACCGATGGTCGTGGTGGTGGCGGTCGTGGCCAGCAGCGCTTCGCCCCGCTGAACTCCTGGCCGGACAACGTCAACATCGACAAGTCGCGTCGCCTGCTGTGGCCGATCAAGCAGAAGTATGGCCAGTCCATCTCCTGGGCTGACCTCTACATCCTCGCCGGCAACGTTGCGCTGGAGTCCATGGGTTTTCGTACCTTCGGTTTCGCGGGTGGACGTGAGGACGTCTGGGAACCGGATCAGGACGTCAACTGGGGCGCCGAAGTTGCCTGGCTGGGCGTCGATCCCAAGCGTGTGAACGACGAGCGGGAGCTGACCGCACCCTTCGGCGCCACGCATATGGGCCTGATCTACGTGAACCCGGAAGGCCCGAACGCCAGTGGCGACTACCTCGCTGCAGCCAAGGATATCCGCGCGACCTTCTACCGCATGGCGATGAACGACGAGGAAATTGTCGCGCTGATTGCCGGTGGGCATACCTTTGGCAAGACCCACGGTGCTGCGCCCGAATCGCACAAGGGGCCAGAGCCGGAAGCGGCGCCGATCGAAGCTCAGGGCCTGGGCTGGGCCAGCAACTTCGGCAGCGGTTTCGGCAAGGACACCGTTTCCAGCGGCCTGGAAGTCACCTGGACGAAGACGCCGGCGCTGTGGAGCAACAACTTCTTCGAGAACCTGTTCAAGTTCGAGTGGGAGCTGACCAAGTCGCCTGCCGGTGCCAAGCAGTGGGTGGCCAAGGACGCGCCGGAGATCATCCCGGACGCCCATGTGCCGGGCAAGTTCCATAAGCCGACCATGCTCACCACCGACCTGACTCTTCGCTTCGACCCCGAGTTCGGCAAGATCTCCAAGCGCTTCTACGAAGATCCGCAGGCCTTCGCCGATGCGTTCGCGCGTGCCTGGTACAAGCTGACTCACCGTGACATGGGGCCGAAAGCCCGTTACCTCGGCCCGGAAGTGCCGAAAGAGGACCTGATCTGGCAAGACCCGCTGCCGGCTGCCACGCACAATCCGACCGTCGCCGACATCGCTGACCTGAAGGCAAAGATTGCGGCGTCCGGTCTGTCGGTGGGTGATCTGGTGTCCGTGGCCTGGGCCTCGGCCTCCACCTTCCGCGGTGGTGACAAGCGCGGCGGCGCCAACGGCGCGCGTCTGGCCCTGGCTCCGCAGAAGGATTGGGCGGTCAACCAGCGGGCGATGGCGGTGCTGCCGAAGCTGGTGGAGATCCAGCAGGCTTCGGGCAAGGCGTCGCTGGCCGATGTGATCGTGCTGGCCGGCAATGTCGGTGTCGAGCAGGCGGCCAAGGCGGCTGGTGTGGCGGTCGACGTACCTTTCGCACCCGGTCGGGTCGATGCACGTCAGGATCAGACCGACGTCGAGTCCTTCGATGTGCTGGAGCCGGCTGCCGATGGTTTCCGCAACTACAGCAAGGGCAACCTGGGTGTCCCTACCGAGACGATGCTGGTGGACAAGGCGCAGATGCTCACCCTGACCGCGCCGGAGCTGACCGCACTGGTCGGCGGACTGCGGGTTCTGGGGGCCAACCACGATGGCAGCCAGCACGGTGTGTTCACCGACAAGGTGGGTGTGCTGACCAACGACTTCTTCGTCAATCTGCTGGACATGGGTACCGTATGGAAGGCCACCGATGACAGCAATGAAGTCTTCGAAGGGCGCACACGCAAGGATGGTCAGGTGAAGTACACCGCCACCCGCAACGATCTGGTGTTCGGCTCGAACTCCATCCTGCGTGCTTACGCCGAGGTCTATGCCAGCTCCGACGGCAAGGAGAAGCTGGTCAAGGACTTCGTCGCGGCCTGGACCCGCGTGATGAACCTGGATCGTTTCGATCTGGCCTGAGCCTGACGGGCGTATCGCTGGTGCGTCAGTAAACCGCAACGCCTCCCTCGTGGAGGCGTTGTGCTTTTGCTTGACCGAACCCTGCGTCAAGCGGAGCATTGCCATCTGTTCATGAATGCAACAAGGAATGCCCGGCATGAAAGGCCATACCGAAGTCGTCGACTATCTCAAGCATCTGCTCAAAGGCGAGCTGGCCGCTCGTGACCAGTATTTCATCCATTCGCGGCTGTATGAGGACTGGGGCTTCAGCAAGCTCTACGAGCGCATCAACCACGAAATGGAAGAGGAAACCCAGCACGCCGATGCGCTGCTCAAACGCATCATCTTCCTCGAGGGGGTGCCGGACATGGTGCCCAATGCCTTTACATTTGGGCAGACCGTACCTGATGCGCTGAAGCTGGATCTGGCCCTGGAGTACGAAGTGCGCGCGGCCCTGAGCAAGGGTATCGAACTGTGCGAGCAACACCAGGATTATCAGACCCGCGACATCCTCCTGGCTCAGCTCAAGGACACCGAGGAAGACCACGCCTATTGGCTGGAAATTCAGCTGCAGCTGATCGACAAGCTGGGGTTGGAAAAGTACCTGCAAAGCCAGATGTAAGCTGACTTGCCAAAGTAAGAGCCCCGCATGTGCGGGGCTCTTTCGTTTCAGGCGCGGTCGCGTTCCAGTAGCGGCTTGAGGAAGTGCCCGGTATGCGAAGCCGGGTTGGCCGCCACTTCTTCCGGGGTGCCGGTGGCGATGATCATGCCGCCCTTGGAGCCACCCTCCGGGCCGAGGTCGACGATCCAGTCGGCGGTCTTGATCACGTCCAGGTTGTGCTCGATCACCACCACGGTGTTGCCGTGGTCGCGCAGGCGATGCAGCACGTCGAGCAGTTGCTGGATATCGGCAAAGTGCAGGCCGGTGGTCGGCTCGTCGAGGATGTACAGGGTCTTGCCGGTGTCGCGCTTGGACAGTTCGCGGCTCAGCTTGACCCGCTGCGCCTCGCCACCGGACAGGGTGGTCGCGCTCTGCCCCAGCTTGATGTAGGACAGGCCCACGTCCATCAGTGTCTGCAGCTTGCGGGCGATGGCCGGCACGGCATCGAAGAAGGCGCGGGCATCCTCGATGGTCATGTCCAGCACCTCGGTGATGCTCTTGCCCTTGTACTTCACTTCCAGGGTTTCGCGGTTGTAGCGCTTGCCCTTGCACACGTCGCACGGCACATAGATGTCCGGCAAGAAGTGCATCTCCACCTTGATCACACCGTCGCCCTGGCAGGCCTCGCAGCGCCCGCCCTTGACGTTGAAGCTGAAGCGGCCCGGGCCGTAACCGCGCGAGCGCGACTCCGGCACGCCGGCGAACAGCTCGCGGATCGGCGTGAACAGACCGGTGTAGGTGGCCGGGTTGGAGCGCGGCGTGCGGCCGATCGGGCTCTGGTCGATATCCACCACCTTGTCCAGGTGCTGCAGGCCGTCGAACGAGTCGTGCGGCGCCGCTTCCAGGCTGGTGGCGCCGTTGAGCGCGGTGGCGGTGATGGGGAACAGGGTATTGTTGATCAGCGTCGACTTGCCCGAGCCGGACACGCCGGTGACGCAGGTGAGCAAACCGACCGGAATCTCCAGATCGACCTTGCGCAGGTTGTTGCCGCGCGCGCCCTTGAGCTTGAGCGACTTCTTCTTGTCGCGCGGAGTGCGCGTGGCCGGGTACTGGATCTTCTTGCGTCCGGACAGGTAGCTACCGGTTAGCGACTCGGGGTCGGCCATCACCTGGTCGGGGGTGCCTTGCGAGACGATCCGCCCGCCGTGCACGCCGGCGCCGGGGCCGATATCCACCACGTAGTCGGCCAGGCGAATGGCGTCCTCGTCGTGCTCGACCACGATCACCGTGTTGCCCAGGTTGCGCAGGTGGGTGAGGGTGGCCAGCAGGCGCTCGTTGTCGCGCTGGTGCAGGCCGATGGACGGCTCGTCGAGGATGTACATGACGCCCACCAGGCCGGCACCGATCTGGCTGGCCAGGCGGATGCGCTGCGCTTCGCCGCCGGACAGGGTATCGGCGCTGCGGTCGAGGGTCAGGTAATCCAGACCGACATTGACCAGGAACTGCAGGCGCTCGCGGATTTCCTTGAGGATCTTCTCGGCGATCTCGCCGCGGCGGCCGGTCAGGTGCAGATCACCGAAGTAATCGCAGGCATCGCCCACCGGCAGGCCGGTGACCGCCGGCAGGGTCTTCTCGCCGACCCAGACGTGCCGCGCCTCGCGACGCAGGCGCGTGCCGCGGCAATCGGGGCAGGGCTGGGTGCTGAGGAACTTGGCCAGTTCCTCGCGCACGCTGTTCGACTCGGTCTCGCGATAGCGACGCTCAAGGTTGGGGATGATGCCCTCGAAGGGGTGCGAGCGTTTGACGATATCGCCACGGTCGTTGAGGTACTTGAAGTCGACGCTTTGCGTACCGCTGCCGAACAGGATCACCTTCTGGTGCTCGGCGGCCAGCTCGTCGAAGGGCTCCTCCAGGCTGAAGCCATAGTGGTTGGACAGTGAGCCGAGCATCTGGAAGTAGTAGACGTTGCGTCGGTCCCAGCCGCGGATGGCGCCTTCGGCCAGGGTCAGCTCGCCGTTGACCAGGCGCTTGGCGTCGAAGAACTGCTTCACGCCCAGGCCGTCGCAGGTCGGGCAGGCGCCGGCCGGGTTGTTGAAGGAAAACAGCTTGGGTTCCAGCTCGCTGATCGAGTGGCCGCAGTGCGGGCAGGCGAAGCGCGCGGAGAAGATGATTTCTTCGCCTTCTTCATCGTCCATCGGCGCGATCAGGGCAATGCCGTCGGCCAGGCCGAGGGCGGTCTCGAAGGATTCGGCCAGACGCTGCTGCAGGTCCTCGCGCACCTTGAAGCGGTCCACCACCACGTCGATGCTGTGCTTCTTCTGCTTGTCCAGCTTGGGCAGTTCGTCCAGTTCATGCAGCTTGCCGTTGACCCGGGCGCGGACGAAACCCTGCGCGCGCAGCTCCTCGAATACCGACAGATGCTCGCCCTTGCGCTCGCGCACCACGGGGGCCAATAGCATCAGCTTGCGCCCCTCCGGCAGGGCCAGCACCTGGTCAACCATCTGGCTGACGGTCTGCGCCTCCAGCGGCACGTCGTGGTCCGGGCAGCGCGGCGTACCGACGCGGGCATAGAGCAGGCGCAGATAGTCGTAGATCTCGGTGATGGTGCCGACAGTCGAGCGTGGGTTGTGCGAAGTGGACTTCTGCTCGATGGAAATGGCCGGAGAGAGGCCTTCGATGGTGTCGACGTCGGGCTTTTCCATCATCGACAGGAATTGCCGGGCATAGGCCGACAGCGACTCGACGTAGCGGCGCTGGCCCTCGGCGTACAGGGTGTCGAACGCCAGCGAGGACTTGCCGGAGCCGGACAGTCCGGTGATCACGATCAGCTTGTCGCGTGGCAGGGTCAGGTCGATGTTCTTGAGGTTGTGGGTGCGTGCCCCACGAATCAGGATTTTGTCCACTTAGGGAACCTCTGAAAGCTGTCTGCATTGCCACTGCCGCGTCAAACGCTGGCAGCTTGCAACGGGCCTCGCTGGGCGGGCGGAAAACGGTCGAGTATAGGGCTTGCTGCTACCCTGCGGCAAAGTGTGCGCCTGTGCCGAAACGGCGCCGGCTGCTAGAATCGCCGGCTGATTTCCTCAGGGCTTATCCGATGCACGATCCGCACAGCGAGCGCATGAGTAGTAGCGAGACCCGCGCGGCCGGCGGCCTGGCCATGGTGTTCGCGTTCCGTATGCTGGGTATGTTCATGGTGCTGCCGGTGTTGGCCACCTACGGCATGGACCTGAACGGCAGTACGCCGGCGCTGATCGGTCTGGCTATCGGTGCCTATGGTTTGACTCAGGCTGTGCTGCAAATTCCCTTCGGCATCATCAGCGATCGCATCGGCCGACGTCCGGTGATCTATGTCGGCCTGCTGATCTTCGCTGCCGGCAGCGTGCTGGCGGCCAATGCCGACTCGATCTGGGGCGTGATCGCCGGGCGCGTGCTGCAGGGCGCCGGGGCGATTTCCGCGGCGGTGATGGCGTTGCTTTCGGACCTGACCCGCGAACAGCATCGGACCAAGGCCATGGCGATGATCGGCATGAGCATTGGCCTGTCGTTCGCCGTGGCCATGGTGGTCGGCCCGCTGCTGACCCGTGCCTTCGGCCTGTCCGGCCTGTTCTGGGCCACCGGGGCGATGGCCCTGCTCGGCATCCTGATCGTCGCCGGTATCGTGCCGAAGGATGCCGGGCCGCTGCAGCACCGCGAGTCCGGCGTGGCGGCTCAGGCGTTGTGGCCGACCCTCAAGCATGGCGACCTGCTGCGCCTGGATTTCGCCATCCTGGCCCTGCACGCGGTGCTGATGGCCAGTTTCGTGGCCTTGCCGTTGGCGCTGGTGGAGCAGGGTGGACTGGTCAAGGAAGAACACTGGTGGGTCTACCTTACTGCGCTATTGGTCGGTTTCTTCGGCATGGTGCCGTTCATCATCTATGGCGAGAAGAAACGCCAGATGAAACGCGTTCTGCTGGGGGCGGTGACGGTGTTGCTGCTCTGCGAGCTGTACTTCGCCCTTTTCGGCAGCGACTTGCGAGCACTGGTGCTGGGCATCGTGGTGTTTTTCACCGCCTTCAACCTGCTCGAGGCCTCGCTGCCCTCGCTGGTCAGCAAGGTGGCGCCGGCCGGTGGCAAGGGCACGGCGATGGGCGTCTATTCCACCAGCCAGTTCCTCGGTGCCGCCCTGGGTGGCATCCTCGGTGGTTGGCTATACCAGCATGTAGGCCTTGCTGGTGTCTTCATCGGCTGCGCCGTGCTCTGTGCAATTTGGCTGGCCATTGCTGTTACTATGCGCGAACCGCCGTACGTGACCAGTTTGCGCCTGCCGCTCGATGCCGCGGCACTGGCCGATGTCGGACTGGTCGAACGCCTGAAGGCGACGCCGGGAGTGGCAGACGCCGTGGTGGTGGTCGACGAAGCGGCCATCTATATCAAAGTCGATACCCAACAAGTGGATCGCACGTCAGTGAAGCGCCTGATCGCATCGGCGCCCGCGGCGTGAGTAGCCTAGGAGAACGTTATGGCCCGTGGGGTTAACAAAGTCATTCTGGTCGGTACCTGCGGCCAGGACCCGGAAACACGCTATTTGCCCAGCGGCAACGCGGTAACCAACCTGAGCCTGGCCACCAGCGAGCAGTGGACCGACAAGCAGACCGGGCAGAAGGTCGAGAAGACCGAATGGCACCGTGTCGCGCTGTTCGGCAAGGTTGCCGAAATCGCCGGCGAGTACCTGCGCAAGGGCTCGCAGGTGTATATCGAAGGCAAGCTGCAGACCCGCGAGTGGGAAAAGGACGGCATCAAGCGCTACACCACCGAGATCATCGTCGACATGCAGGGCACCATGCAGTTGCTTGGCGGTCGTCCGAGCGGTGACGACAGTGGCGCGCCACGCCAGTCGCGTCCGGCCCCGCAGCGCGAGCCGCAACAAGCTCCGCGTCAGGAGCGTCCGGCGCCGCAGCAAGCCCAGCCTGCACCTGACTACGACAGTTTCGATGACGACATCCCGTTCTGAACCGAGCGGGCTCTAGCCTATGCGAATGCGCCTAATGCTGCTGGGCGGCGGTAGTGCCCTGGGGCAAGCGCTGATCCGTCTCGGTGCCGAGGAAGACATCAGCTTCCTCGCGCCGCGTCCGCCGGAAGAGGGCTGGGATGCCGCCAGCCTGACCGAGCTTCTCGACGACACCCGCCCGGACGCGCTGATCAACCTGGCCTACTACTTCGACTGGTTCCAGGCCGAGTCGGTAGCCGAGTCGCGCCTGCAGACGCAGGAGCGTGCGGTGGAGCGTCTGGCCGAGCTGTGTCAGCACCATTCAATCGTGCTGCTGCAGCCGTCCAGCTATCGCGTGTTCGACGGTTCGCGCGTCACCGCCTATAGCGAAAAGGAAGAGCCGGTACCTCTGGGGCTGCGTGGCCAGGCACTGTGGCGGCTGGAGCAGAGCGTGCGGGCGATCTGTCCGCGTCATGTGTTGCTGCGCTTCGGCTGGTTGCTCGATGACAGCCGGGAAGGTTTGCTGGGACGCTTTCTGCTGCGTGCCGAGCGCGACGATGCGCTGTATCTCGCCGATGATCGGCGCGGCAACCCCACCCCGGTGGACGATGCCGCGCGTGTGCTTCTGGCGGTGCTCAAGCAGCTCGACTGCGAGTCGCCCCTGTGGGGCACCTATCATTACGGCGGCCACGAGGCCAGCACGTCGCTGAGCCTGGGGCAGGCAGTACTGAGCGAGGCGCGTCACTACCGCAGCAACCTGGTTGAGGATGTCTCGCCTCAGGCGCACGCTGCGCGCCCTGATGCCGCCGATGAGCCACAGCACGCCGTACTGGCCTGCAAGAAAATTCTTCACACCTTCGGCATCAAACCGCGAGCCTGGCGTTCCGGTCTGCCTAACCTGCTGGATCGTTATTACCGTCATGGCTGAAATTCTTGTAACCGGCGGCGCCGGCTTCATCGGCTCGCACCTGGTCGATGCCTTGCTGGCCGCTGGCCACAGCGTGCGTGTGCTGGACAATTTGTCCATGGGCAAGCGCGGCAACCTGCCGCTGGACAATTCGCGGTTGCGCTTCATCGAGGGTGACGTTGCCGACGCGGAGGTGGTAGCTCAGGCCGTCGCCGGCTGTTCAGCCGTGGCGCACCTGGCCGCGGTGGCCTCGGTGCAGGCTTCGGTGGATGATCCCGTAGCCACTCACCAGAGCAACTTCATCGGGACCCTGAATGTCTGCGAGGCCATGCGTCGGCATGGCGTTCGGCGTGTGGTCTATGCCTCCAGCGCGGCTATCTATGGCAACAATGGCGAAGGCGTGGCAATCGATGAAGCCACCGCCAAGGCACCCTTGACGCCCTATGCATCCGACAAGCTCGCCGGCGAGCACTACCTGGACTTCTACCGCCGCCAGCATGGCCTGGAGCCGGCGGTATTTCGTTTCTTCAATGTCTTCGGGCCGCGGCAGGATCCATCGTCGCCCTACTCGGGGGTGATCAGTATCTTCACCCAGCGAGCGCAACAGGGACTGCCGATCAGCGTCTTCGGCGATGGTGAGCAAACCCGCGATTTCTTCTACGTGAGAGACCTGATCGAACTGCTGCTGCAGGGATTGCTGGGTGAGTTCGTCGAGCCGCCGGTGAATGTCGGCTGGAACCAGGCGGTCAGTCTCAATCAGTTGCTGGCGGAAATCGGTGCGCTTTGCGGCGGTCTGCCGCAGGTGACGCACCTGCCGGCGCGTGCAGGCGATATTCGTCACTCGCGGGCCGACAATGCGCGGTTGCAGGCTCATTACCGCTTGCCAGAGCAGACGCCGCTGCGTGACGGGCTGCGTCAACTGCTCGGGCTGTGAGCCTAACCCACGAAAAAGCCGGCATTCGCCGGCTTTTTCGTTTTTGCGTGGGCTATCAGAACTTGTAGCCCAGGCCGACCATGTAGACGAAGGGATCGACGTCCACATCGACCTTGACCTTGTCGCCTGCCAGGTGGGTGGTGCCGGTGGTATCGATATCGATATAGCGCACCTGGGCGTTGAGCATCAGGTTGTCGGTCAGCATGTAGTCCATGCCGATCTGTCCGGCCAGGCCCCAGGAGTCCTTCATGTCCAGGCCACGGAAGCCCTTGGCTTCGGCTTCGCTGCTCAATTCGGTATCGAAGAACCAGGTGTAGTTGATACCGACACCGACATAGGGTTGGAAGGCCGAGCCTTTGTCCAGCGGGTAGTAGACGGCGCTGATGGTCGGCGGCAGGTGCTTGAGGCTGCCCAGCTTGCCGTTCAGGCCGGCGAAGGCGCCCGGCATGCCTTTTACACCAACGTCATGGCTGAACGGAGTAGCTGCCAGCAACTCGATGCCGAAGTTGTCGGTCACCATGTAAGCGAAGTTCAGGCCCAGCTGGGTATCGCTGTTCAAGGTTGCGCCGCTGCCAGCGACTTTGCCCAGTACAGCGTGATCGATGTTGCCGCTGTCCTCGTGCGGATCGACGGTAATGGCACCGGCGCGGACGATGATGTCGCCAGCCTGGTGGGCTTGAGCGATAGGGGCGGCGATGGCCAGGGCCAGCAGGGAGGCAGTGAACAGTGACTTATACATAGCGAGCTCCAGTTCGAGTCGGTTGTGTCTTTGGCTGGAATCAATGCTAAGCCAAGCAACAATCCACTTTTTGACCTGGCTCAATAGATCGACGAGCTCTAATGCGATGTTTTTGGCATTGCTTCAAATGTGTCTCTAGATGATAATGTTTCTCTTTTTGAAGCAAGCCCGTCTGTTGAGGACCCTCTGCGCATGAATCGCTTCCCCCTCCGTTCCCTGGCCGTGGCCCTGATGTTGGCCAGCGGCTCGCTGGCTGCTGCGCCGCTGGATGCCGCGCTGGATGAAAGCCAGCGCCTGGCCGCCGAGGCGAAAGCCTCGCAGGGCCGTGTCGAGCAGCTGGATGACGCCAGCCGTGAGATGCTCAATGAGTACCGTAACGCTCTGCAGCAGGCCGAGGCTTTGAAAGGTTATAACAGTCAACTTCGTGACCTGGTCGAAGCCCAGCGTCAGGAGCTGGCCAGTTATCAGAAGCAGCTCGATGGCATCGAACGTACCCAGGAAGCGGTGAGCCCGCAGATGGTCAAAATGGTCGAGGTGCTGGGTGAGTTCATCGCCGCTGACCTGCCGTTCCTGCCCGAAGAGCGTGAAGACCGTCTGGCCCAGCTGCAGGATCTGCTGCCGCGCGCCGACGTGAGCCTGGCCGACAAATACCGCCGCATCCTCGAGGCGTACCAGATCGAGAGCGACTATGGCCGCACGCTCGAAGCCTGGCGCGGCGAGCTGAATCAGGCTGACGGTGGTTCGCGCAGCGTCGAGTTCCTGCGCCTGGGCCGCAGCATGCTTTATTACCAGACCCTCGATGCACACGAGAGCGGCTGGTGGAACCCGCAGACCAAGGCATGGGAAGTGCTCGACGGCAGCGCACGTCGTCCGTTGACCCAGGCCATCGCCATCGCCCGTCAGCAACAGGCGCCCGCCGTGCTGTCCCTGCCGATCAAGACCCTGGCCGAGGAGGCCGCACAATGAGTCGTCGTGTTGTAGCCGTACTGGCGCTCAGCCTGTTGCCGGCACTGGCCGCCGTGGCCGAAACCCTCAACCCCGATCAACTGTTGCAGCGCATCCGCAGCGAGCGCGCCGCCGAAGTCAGCGCCATGCAGGAACGCGAACAGGCGTTTCTCGCCAAGCGCAGCGAGCAGGCGCAGTTGCTGGCGGCCGCGCGTTCCGCGCTGAATACCCAGAAGGCCGAAAGCGAGCGTCTGAAGGCCGAGTTCGACCGTCAGGAGGCCGAGCTGGCCGAGCAGGAAAAACTGCTGGCGCAGCGTGTCGGGCACCTCGGTGAGCTGTTCGGTGTGGTCCGTCAGAGCGCCGGTGATGTGGCCGGGCAATGGCAGGACAGCCTGCTCAACGCGCAGTACCCGGAGCGCCTCAAGCGCCTCAAGGCATTGGCTGAAAGCCGCTCGCTGCCGTCCGCCGAGGATCTCGACGGCTACTGGATGCTGCTGCTCGAAGACCTGGCCGCCAGCGGCCGTATCGAGCGCCTGCAACTGCCAGTGGTGAGTGCCGATGGTTCGCGTCAGGAGCAGCAGGTGCTGCGAGTCGGCGCCTTCGCCGTGTATGGCGAAGATGCCTTCCTGCGCTACGACGCCGATGCCGGGCAACTGGTGGCGCCGCCGCGTCAGCCGTCCGGCCTGGGCCAGGTCAAGGACTACCTGAGCAGCTCTGACACGCTCGCCACGCTGCCCATCGATCCAAGCCGCGGCAGCCTGCTGGCTCAGCTGCAGCAGCAGCCGACCCTGTGGGATCGTCTGCAGCAGGGTGGTCTGGTCGGTTGGGTGATCGTCGTGCTGGGCGCTTTCGGCCTGCTTCTGGCGGTGTGGCGCATGGTCTATCTGGGCCGCGTCGGCAGCGGCGTCAAGGCGCAGATGCATGACCTCAGCGCGCCGCGCAATGACAACCCGCTGGGCCGCGTGATCGGTGTGCTGGGCGCCAAGCCGCAACTGGCAGACCTGGAAACCCTGGAGCTGAAGCTCGACGAAGCGATCCTGCAGGAAACGCCGCCGCTGGAAAAAGGCCAGGGCCTGCTCAAGCTGCTGGCCGCCGTGGCACCGCTGCTCGGCCTGCTGGGTACCGTGACCGGCATGATCGTGACCTTCCAGGCCATCACCCAGAGCGGTGGCGGCGACTCGCGGCTGATGGCCGATGGTATTTCCCAGGCGCTGGTGACCACCGTGCTCGGCCTGGTGGTAGCCATCCCGCTGCTGTTCCTGCATAGCCTGCTGGCCAGCCGCAGCAAGGGTCTGATCCAGATTCTGGAGCAGCAGAGCGCCGGCCTGATCGCCCTGCACCTGTCGGGAGCGCCGCGCCGTGACTGATCTGTTCGCCTTCTGGCTGCGTGCAGTCGACAGTGCCTATGCACTGCTCGACTTCATGGGCGCCGGCGGCGTGGTGATGTGGGCGCTGGCGGTGCTCTGCGTGGTGTTCTGGACCCTGGTGTTCGAGCGTTTCTGGTACATGCGCCGGATTTTCCCGCGCTGGGTGCAGGAGCGCCGCGAGGCCTGGCAGCAGGTGCTGGCCGATGACAACGGCAACTGGCAGCGCGCGGTGCGCCTGGCCTGGCTGGCGCAGGCGCGTCAGCAGCTGGCGGCGCCGCTGCGCCTGGGCAAGACCCTGGTTGCGCTGTATCCGCTGCTGGGCCTGCTCGGCACCGTGCTCGGCATGATCGCCGTGTTCGACGTACTTGCCCTCAACGGTACCGGTAACCCGCGCGGCATGGCCGCAGGCGTGTGGCAGGCGACCCTGCCGACCATGGCCGGCATGGTCCTGGCCATTCCTGGATTGTTCAGCCTGGCGCGCCTCGAGCGCGAAGCCAGCCAGGCCATCGAGCGGCTGGCCGACCAGCTGCGTCACGACTGAGATCGCCCAACATGAGAATGCGTCGTCACCACCAGCAGGACGAAGACACCGGCATCGACCTTACGCCGATGCTCGACGTGGTCTTCATCATGCTGATCTTCTTCATCGTCACCAGCTCCTTTATCCGCGAGTCCGGGGTCGAGGTGCAGCGCCCGCAGGCGGAAACCGCCAACCCGCAGGACAAGGGCAACATCCTCATCGCCGTCACCGCCGACGGACAGATATGGATGGACAAGCAGGCAGTGGATATCCGCAGCGTGCGTGCGCATGTCGAGCGTATGCGTGTCGACCAGCCGGAAGGCGCCGTGGTGGTACAGGCCGACAAGGATGCGCGTACCGGCCTGGTGGTCCAGGTGATGGATCAGGCGCGTCTGGCCGGTGTGCAGGATGTCGCCCTGGCAGCCGGTAGCGGAGTCAACTGATGCGCCTGCCGCTGTCTTTTCTCGGCGCCTGTCTGATGGCTTTGGGCTTGTTCGCCCTGATGCTGTACATGGTCGCGCCGCCGAGCGCCAAGGTGAGCCAGGACCCGGTCAGCGTGGCCAACTTCGTGCGCATGGACGGCAATACCAGCGAGACCGCCAGCCGTACCCGTCAGCAGGCACCGCAGCCGCCGCAGCCGCAAACACCGCAGCCGCCCACGCCGCCGACGCCGCAGACGGCCACGCCGAATGCCAACCTGCCGGCGCTGGACATCCAGTTGCCCAGCCTGGCCAGCGGTATTGCCGTCAACAGCGCGCCGGCGCCGAGCCTGTCCGGTCTTGCCCCTGGCGCTCCCGCACCGACGCCGCCCAGCGAGGCCGCCGACTCCGGCGGGCAGATGGGTGGTATGGAGAGCGAGGTCATGCCGCTCAACGACGTGCGCCCTGAGTACCCGCGTTACGCGCTGCAGCGTGGCATCGAAGGTTTCGTCAAACTGGCTTTCACCATCAATCGCTCCGGCAACGTGGAGAACATCCGCGTGCTGGAAGCCAACCCGCGTAACGTCTTCGAGCGCGAAGCACGCCGCGCCGCGGCACGCTGGCGCTTCGCGCCACGTACTGAAGGCGGCCTGGCGGTGGACCGCGAAGCGGTGAAGACCCTCTACTTCCGTCTGGAAAGGAGCTGACCATGTACCGTTGGTTGTTGCTCGTGATGCTCGGTACCGCGGCCGTGCCCGGTATGGCCCAACAGACCGTCGACCCGGCCGTGTTCAAGGCCCTGAACGCGGCGCAGACTGCGCAGCAGAAGGGCGATTACAGCGCTGCGCGGCGCGCGCTGGATGAGGTTCAGGCCAAGAGCGGCAGTCTCGAAGAGGCGCTGGTCTGGCGCAGCAAGGCCTATGTGGCCTGGTCGGCCGGCAACAACGCTCAGGCCATCGACTGGCTGGACAAGGCCGTACGCAGCGGCAAGCTGGACGCGGAAATGCTGGCTGGCGAGCGCCTCAACCTGGCCAAGCTCAACCTGGGCGAGCGCCGTTACGCCAAGGTCGTCGAGTTGCTGGCGCCCGATCAGGGCAAAGCCTCCGAGGAAGTGCTGCAGATGCTGGTGCAGGCTTATCAGGGCATGAATCAGCCGGCCAAAGCGTTGCCGCTGGCCGAGCGTTACGTGCAGGCCAACCCCAAAGCCGCGGACATCTGGCTGCAGTTTCTGGTGGGCGCCAATGCCGATCTGAAGCGCTATGCCCAGGCCGAGCGCTGGCAGCGTCAGTTGCTGGCGCGCCAACCGAACGATGCCAAGGGCTGGCGCCAACTGGCCGGTCTGCAGCAGATGGCCGGCAGTAACGACAAGGCACTGGCGACCCTGCGCGCTGCACATAGCAAGGGCCTGCGTTTCAGCGAGTCGGAGCTGGACAACCTGGTGCTGCTCGCTGGCGCCGCCGATCAGCCGTGGCAGGGCGCCAAGCTGCTGGCCGGCATGCTCGACAGCGGCCTACTGGCCAACACCGCTGCCCGTCAGGAGCGCCTGGGGCTGTTCTGGTGGCAGGCGCGTGATCGTGCTGCTGCGGTGCGCGTATTGCGCCCGCTGGCCGAGCGCAGCGGCAATGGCAAGCATTGGCTTTATGTTGCGCAACTGGAGCTGGAGCAGTCGCGCTGGCAGGCCGGCCTGGATGCGCTGGCGCGTGCCGAACGTGGCGGTGCCGAGCGCGCCAAGGTGCGTTCGTGGCGGCAGTGGGCGGAAAGCGAGCTGCGCTTCGAACGAGAAAATCGGGTAGCCAGTCGCAGTTGAGTCGTTCTCGGTGCGCCGTACGCACCAAGTAAAAAGCCAGACCTAGTGTCTGGCTTTTTACTTGGTGGCGTATCTCTGTAGGAGCGGATTTATCCGCGAATCTTTTCGCGGCTGAAGCCGCTCCTACAGCCACACCTACGAATGCCCCGGCAGGGGTCAGCTATCGGGCAGTTCGTAAGCGTAGATCTTGTCCGCTTCCATCTGGTAGCCGACTTCCGCCAGCTCGCTGCTGACGTGTTCGACCTTCAGCGGGCCTTCCACCCAGAATGGCTGGTAAAGCGCATCGAGCAGCACGCCCAGCTCGCTGGTGACGTGGACGATCTGGTTCGAGGGCGGTGGCGGCACGTGAATGCAGGCGCCGAAGTAGGGCACCAGCAGGAATTCCACCACGCGGCCTTCGTCCGTGACGTCCAGCGGCACGATGTAGCCGGGCAGTTTCACGTCCTGGCCGTTTAGCTCCTTGACCACTGGTGCAGCCGGGGACTGTTGCATGGCTGCCGGGCCGGCTTCGGACAGTGCATCGGCCAGTTGCGAAAGGTCATGAATAGGCGTCGGGTCGACGACCTGCGGCGGCGCATCCGGCGGGATCAGATCGGACCAGGTGATTTCGCGCACATCCGCGGCAGCCAGTGGCAGTGCCAGGGTTAGCAGCAGGGTGGCGAGCAGGGGGCGGGGCATGGGCTACCTCTGTGGAATGATTCGCCTGCACAGTGTACAGGCGAATCGTACCTCACAAGCGAATCGACAGGCCATCGGCTAACGACTGCCGATAAGCCCGCCAGGCCGGCACACTGCCCATCGCCACGGCAGCGGCGAGAATGCTGCCCAGCAGTTTCCATTCGTAAGCGGACGGCGCATTGAGTGCCAGGTACAGGCCGTAATTTGCCTGTACGAAGCCCTGACTGCCGGCGATGCCCAGGTACAGCAGCGCGACCCCGAAGGTCACGCCGGCCAATGCCAGGGCAAAGGCCTCCAGCACCAGTAGGCTGGCGATATGCCAGGGACGTGCGCCCACCGAGCGCAGAATGGCCATCTCCCGGCGCCGCTCGTTGAGGCTGGTGAGAATCGCCGTGAGCATGCCGATCAGGCCGGTCAGCACGACGAACAGCGAGACCACGAACAGCGCCTGCTCGGCGGTGCCCATCAGGCTCCACAGCTCCTGCAGCGCTACCCCTGGGAGAATCGCCAGCAACGGCTCACCACGAAACTCGTTGATCTCGCGTTGCAGGCTGAAGGTGGCGATCTTGCTGTTGAGGCCAAGCATGAAGGCGGTGATCTGCTTGGGTTGCAGGTCCATGGCGCGCGCCTGATCAGCGCTGACCCGCGCATCCCCGCGGGCCGGCATGCCGTTCTGCCAGTCGACGTGCAGTGCTTCCATGCCGGCCAGGGAGATATGCAGGGTACGGTCGACCGGCGTGCCGGTGCGTTCGAGGATGCCGACCACTGTGAAGGGTTTGTCGTCGTGCTTGACCAGGCTGATGGTGGCGACCCCGTGCGCCAGGACGATCTCCTCGCCCAGACCGTAGCCCAGTGCCTGCGCCACCTCCGCACCGAGCACTACTTCGAAGGGATCGTCGGCAAACTCGCGGCCTTGAGCCAGCTTCAGCGCCTGGCTGCGAGCATAGCGGTAGTGCTCGAAATAGGCAGTGCTGGTGCCCATCACCCGATAGCCACGGTGCGAGTCGCCCAAGGAAATGGGGATGGCCCATTTGACCTGGCGGTGATTGGCGAAGCGCTCGAAGCTGTCCCAGCGGATGTTGTTGGTGGCGTTACCGATGCGGAACACCGAGTAAAGCAGCAGGTTCACGCTGCCCGAGCGCGCGCCGACGATCAGGTCGGTGCCGCTGATGGTGTTGGCGAAGCTGGCGCGGGCCTCGGTACGCACACGCTCCACGGCCAGCAGCAGACACACCGACAGGGCGATGGCGAACACGGTGAGCAGCGCGGTGAAACGACGGTTGGCCAGGCTGGCCAGGGCTATACGTAGAAGATGCATCTCAGACCTCGACGGGCTTGGCGGCGCGGTTGAGTTCGGCCAGTGACAGATTACGGTCGAACAGCTGAGCCAGGCTCTGGTCGTGGCTGACGAACAGCAGGCTGGCGCCGGCAGCGCGGCACTCGGCGAAGAGCAATTGCAGGAAGGCCTCGCGGGCGTCGAAGTCCAGTGCCGAGGTTGGCTCGTCGGCGATCACCAGTTCCGGCTGTCCGATCAGCGCCCGGGCGGCGGCAACGCGTTGCTGTTGGCCGATGGACAGCTCATCGGCGCGGCGGCCGAGCAGATCGGCGCGCAGGCCGAGATGGTCGAGCAGCGCCGCGGCGGCCGCATCGATGCTGCCATGGCGCTGGCGTGCGCGCTCGGCACGCAGACGCGAGAAGCGGCAGGGCAGCTCGACGTTCTCGCGTACGGAAAGAAATGGCAGCAGGTTGAACTGCTGAAAAATGTAGCCGGTGTGATCGACGCGAAAGCGGTCGCGGGCGCCGGCGGAGAGTTGGCCCAGATCCTGGCCGAGCAGGCGGATATGGCCGCTTTGCGCACGTTGTACGCCGCCGAGCAGGCCAAGCAGGGTGGTCTTGCCGCTGCCGCTGGGGCCTTTGAGGAACAGGGTTTCACCGCGCGCCAGGGTGAAGGTGGGAATATCCAGCAACTGCGCCTGGCCAGGCCAGGCGAAGCCGAGATTGGCGAGTTCGATCAGAGGTTCGGTCATTGTCTACTGCGTGTCGGGAGAAGGCGCTCATGCCGGAGCGAGGTGCACTCGCTCCGGCAATGGGGCGTGGCAGGTCAGAAGCTCAGACGTGGCTGCGCCGGCGTCAACTCCACGCCCAGCTGGCCGTTGGGGCCGATTAGTTGTACCTGAATCTTCTCGGTAGCGGGGAAGCGTTTGAACAGTTCGGCGAGATCCAGTTGTTTCAATTCGTTGGCCTTGGTGCACTCGAAGCGATAGTGCGCGTGGATGTCACTGTGTTCGCCTTCGTGGGCATGATGGTCGTGGTCGTGGCCGTGATCGGCGTCGCCGAACAGTGGGCTTTGCAGTTCCACTTCGGTGGCTTTGCAGTCGCCACTGTCGAGCGCGAACAGCGTGATGGGTTGTTCCAGTTCACGCTTGGCCGCGGCGACCTTGGCCTTGTCGGCATCGCTCTTGGCCGCATGTTCGAAGCCGACCAGGTTCATCGCCGGGCTCTCGAGCTGCAGCTCCAGCAGGTTGCCGTCCAGCGCCGCGTTGAGGCTGGCGACGCCGTGCTCGTGGGCGCCCAGGCTGTCGTGGTGGTGGTCATGGTCATGCCCATGTTCATGCGCCTGGGCGGCGACCAGAGGCAACAGGGCAAAGGGCAGGGCGAGCAGCAGGTGGCGCATGGTTGTCTCCAGCGAGGGTGCGATTTAGTTGTTACGTTATAACAACTTTTATGGCGAACTGGCCAGCCCGCTGCTGCCGTGGGAGCATGGCAATTCCTGACTGGAGGCTGAACATGATGCGAATCCGTGGGCGAATCGGCGACTGGCCGGTAGACCTGACACTGGAACTGGATGCCGAGGACTGGGCGCAACTGGCTCAGCATATGGCGCTTACGCCGGCCAGCGTGCCAGCGCCTGTTGCTGCTCCCGCGGCCGATACGGGCGACGCCCTGTGGCAGACCGCCTTGCAGCTGGTACGCGATGCAGGGCAGGTGGAAGGGCCGAGACTGATGGCGCAACTGGCGGCGCTGGCTGGTGGTGAGGCTGCAGGCAAGCGGCTGCTGGTGCGTCTGCGCCACTGCGCGCAGATTCGCATGGAAACCGGCGCGGATGCGCCGATCTATCACTGGCAGGAAGGGCTATAGGCCGCAGTCAGGCCAAGAGCGTCCCGCTAATGTTTTTACCTGTGGCCGGCCGCCTGGAGCCCGCCGCCGCTTTTAATAGATCGCCTGATACAGCTTGCGCCGGTAGCGGGTGACCAGCGGGTGGTCGCCGCCAAGCAGGTCGAACACCTGCAGCAGGGTCTTGTGCGGCAGGCCGTCGCCATAGCTGCGGTTGCGCACGAACAGCTTGAGTAGACCCTCCAGCGCGGCTTCGTACTGCTGGCGCGCCAGCTGTTGCACCGCTAGCTGGTAAACCGCCTCGTCATCCTCGGCGTTTTGCGCCAGGCGGCTTTTCAGCGTGGCCGCGTCAGGCAGGTCGGCGGCCTGGCGCAGGAAGGTCAGCTGTGCCTTGGCGCCAGCCAGTGCCTGCTTGTGTTCGTCGCCCTTCACGGCGTCGAGTACCACTTCGGCCTCGCCCAGCTCCCCGCGTTCGGCCAGGCAGCGCGCGTAGAGAATCAGCGCCGCGCCGTTTTCGTTGTCCTCGGTCAGCACCTGCTTGAGCAGCGCTTCGGTTTCGGCAAAACGTCCTTCGGCGAACAGTGCCTGGGCACTTTCCAGCGGATCGGCAGCGGCCGGAGCCGGTTCGGCAACGTGGGGCTTGAGCATCTCGCGAATCGCCGCTTCCGGCTGGGCGCCGGCAAAGCCATCCACCGGCTGGCCGTCCTTGAACAGCACCACGGTGGGCAGGCTGCGAATGCCGAAGCGCATGACGATGTCCTGCTCGATGTCGCAGTTGACCTTGGCCAGCAGCAACTCACCGGCATAGCCCTCGGTGATCTTCGCCAGCATCGGCATCAGCGCCTTGCAAGGCGCGCACCATTCGGCCCAGAAATCCACCAGCACCGGCTTGTGGAACGAGTTCTCGATCACCAGTTGCTCGAAGTTGGCGGTGCCGGAGATATCGAAGATGTAGGGGGAGTCGCTCATGGTCAGTCTCGAAAAGCAGGGCAATGCTCTATTAATGCGGGCAGCGGCGTGCGGTTACAAGGGGCGCGCCGCGTGATACAGGCTGACCTCGCGAAATTCCGCAGGCTCGGCCAGATCCGGCCAGGTGCAGCCCTCCAGCAGAGCCAGGCGTTGATAGAGTGGATGCTGGAAGTCCTTGACCCGCGAGTCGGCCACCAGCGCCTGACGGCCGCGGCTGAGGAAGTGATCCAGCAACGGCAGATTGGCGCGGTCGTAGAGCACGTCGGCTACCAGAATCAGGTCGTAGCGGTCCGCTTCGGCGAAGAAATCGTCCGAGTAGCTCAGCGTCACGCCATTGAGCTCGGCATTGGCGCGGCAGGCGGCCAGCGCCAACGGGTCGAGATCGCAGGCCACCACTTCGGCGGCGCCGGCCTTGGCGGCGGCGATGGCCGCCACGCCGGAGCCTGCGCCGAAGTCCAGCACGCGCTTGCCGCGCACCCACTCGGGACGTGCGGCCAGCCAGCGCGCCAGCACCAGGCCGCTGGCCCAGCAGAAGCACCAGTAGGGCGGTTCTTCGAGGATGCGCCGAGTTTCCTCGGGGTTGAACGCGCGATCCATGTTGCTGGCGTCGATCAGCCACAGGGCGATATCGGTGCCTGGCAGGTTTTCGGCTACCAGGCGGGCATCGCCGAGCAGTTCGCTCAGCGCCTGCTGCAGCGCCTCGGGTGGCCTCATGGCGCCGGCACCAGTTGCAGTGAACCGAGGTCCTGATCCTTGAGTTCGGCAATGGTGCGTGCCGGCAGGCGTTGCACCAGTCGGCCGGACTGGCTGACTCGGCCGCGCAGTTCCAGGCGCAGATCCTGCGGTGCCTGCCGGTCGCTCAGTGGCAGATGAAACGGCAGCGCTTCGCCGTTGCCCCGCAGGTGCACCTGGCCGAGCAGGGCACGCGGCCGACCGCGCATATCCACGCCCAATAGCGCCAGGTCGACATCGGCACCGGCGGCCACGCCAATCAACTCGCCGCGCAGGCCGGGGCCTGGTGACTCTTCGGATGCGGCGTTGGTCTGCGTCGTGGTTGCCGGAGGAGCGGGCATAGGCGTGGTCGGTTCGCTGGCGCAGGCGCTGAGCAGTACGGCGACGGCAAGAGGAAGCAGGAGGCGGTATCGGTTCATGGCAAGGGTCTGCTGTTCTGGCGGGCGTTCATATAGCCTAACGGGATGCGGCTTGTCTTGCCGCTTCTATGCGCTACCATGACGCCTTTGCCGCCAACAGCCCGCGCCTGCCATGCATTGTCCCTTCTGCGCCGCCAACGACACCAAGGTCATCGATTCCCGTCTGGTCGCCGAGGGCGATCAGGTTCGCCGCCGTCGCGAATGCGTGGCCTGTGGTGAACGTTTCACCACCTTCGAAACCGCGGAGCTGGTGATGCCACGTCTGATCAAGCAGGACGGCAGCCGCCAGCCCTTCGATGAAGAAAAGCTTCGCGCCGGCATGCAGCGCGCACTGGAGAAGCGCCCGGTGAGCGTCGAACGCCTGGAAGAGGCCATCGCCCGCATCAAGCAGCAATTGCGTGCCACTGGCGAGCGCGAGGTGAAGTCGCTGGTGCTGGGCGAGCTGGTGATGACCGAACTGAGCAAGCTTGATGAGGTGGCCTACATTCGTTTCGCCTCGGTGTATCGCCGCTTCCAGGATCTCAACGAATTCCGCGAAGAAATCGAGCGTCTGGCCCGCGAGCCGTCGAAAAGCCGATGAGCGAGCGCGACCACTTGTTCATGGCGCGCGCCCTCAAGCTGGCGCGCAAGGGCCTTTATTCCACCCATCCGAATCCCCGGGTTGGCTGCGTCATCGTGCGCGATGGCGAAATCGTCGGCGAGGGCTGGCATGCTCGTGCCGGCGAGCCGCACGCCGAGGTGCACGCCCTGCGCCAGGCCGGCGAGCGCGCGCGCGGTGCCACCGCTTACGTCACCCTGGAACCCTGCAGCCACCACGGGCGTACGCCGCCCTGCGCCGATGCGCTGGTGGCCGCCGGTGTCGACCGGGTGGTCGCGGCGATGCAGGATCCCAACCCGCAGGTCGCCGGGCGCGGCCTGCTGCGCCTGGCCAATGCCGGGATCGAGGTGCTGTCCGGCGTGCTGGAGGCCGATGCGCGGGCGCTCAACGTCGGCTTCATCAAGCGCATGGAGACTGGCCTGCCGTTCGTGCGGGTCAAGTCGGCAATGAGCCTGGATGGCCGCACGGCCATGGCCAGCGGCGAAAGTCAGTGGATTACCGGGCCGGCAGCGCGCGCCGAGGTGCAGCGTTTGCGCGCGCAGTCCAGCGTGGTGCTCAGCGGAGCCGATACCGTGCTGGCCGACGACGCCCGGCTGACGGTACGCCCCGACGAGCTGGGGCTGGGCGTCGAGGCCACCTTCATGGCGGCGTCGCGGCCGCCGTTGCGCGTGCTGGTCGACGGTCGGCTGCGGGTGCCGCTGAGCAAGACGTTCTTTCAGGTCGGCCCGGCCTTGGTGGCGACCTGCGCGGCCGCCGCTGCTCGTGACCGCTATCTGGCCGATGGCCACGAGTTGCTCGCCGTGCCGGGCAGCAATGGTCATGTCGACCTGCGCAAGCTACTGCAGGAGCTGGCCGGGCGTGGCGTCAACGAGGTGCTGGTGGAGGCCGGGCCTCGCCTGGCTGGCGCCTTCGCCCGTGCCGGGCTGGTGGACGAGTACCGCATCTTCGTCGCGCCCAAGCTGCTGGGCTCCCATGCGCGGCCATTGTTCGAGCTGCCGCTCAACCGCATGGCCGAAGCGCCGGAGTTACAGATTCTCGATATTCGTGCCGTCGGCGACGACTGGCAGATCACCGCGGTGCCCAAGTCGCGCTAGCACCCGAACCATGCGTTGCGCCGACAAATGTGGTAAAACGCCATGCGGCCATGCATAAGGAGGCCGCAACGTTCTCAGGGCGGGGTGTGATTCCCCACCGGCGGTAATGGTTCGCAGAACCTAGCCCGCGAGCGCTCGCTACGGCTTCTGCCGCGCGAGGTCCAGCAGACCCGGTGCGATTCCGGGGCCGACGGTATAGTCCGGATAAAGAGAGAGCGGGATTCCCACCTCGGGCGCCTTTTGCGCGTCCGCGAAATCCCTATCGATCGGCATTGCCCTGTTTTTGACCAAAACAGGAGTTCGTCCATGCTGCTGCGCAACATCTTCAACGTGAAACCGGAGGGCCTATGTTCACCGGCATAATCGAAGCCATCGGCAGTATCCGCGCCATGACGCCGAAAGGCGGCGACGTGCGCGTGTACGTGGCCACCGGCAAACTCGACCTGGGCGACGTCAAGCTCGGCGACAGCATCGCCGTCAACGGCATCTGTCTGACGGCAGTGGAACTGCCCGGCGACGGCTTCTGGGCCGACGTCAGCCGCGAGACGCTGGCGCGCACCGCCTTCATCGATCTCAAGCCCGGCAGCGCGGTGAATCTGGAAAAGGCCCTGACGCCTACCAGCCGGCTCGGCGGGCACCTGGTCAGCGGTCACGTCGATGGCGTCGGCGAGATCGTCTCACGCGCCGATAACGCCCGCGCCGTGCAGTTCAGGGTGCGGGCTCCGCGCGAGCTGGCCAAGTACATCGCGCATAAGGGCTCGATCACCGTCGACGGCACCAGCCTGACCGTCAATGCAGTCGATGGCGCCGAGTTCGAGCTGACCATCGTGCCGCATACCCTGGCCGAGACCATCATGGTCGACTACCAGGCCGGACGTAAGGTCAACCTCGAAGTGGACCTGCTGGCGCGTTACCTGGAGCGTCTGCTGCTCGGCGACAAGGCCGCCGAGCCCAAGGCTTCGGGCCTGACCGAAAGCTTTCTCGCCGAACACGGCTATCTGAACAAGTGAGATGCGCCACCATGGCCCTGAATACCGCTGAAGAACTGATCGAAGACATCCGCGCCGGCAAGATGGTCATCCTCATGGATGACGAGGACCGCGAGAACGAAGGCGACATCATCATCGCTTCGGAATGCGTCACCGCCGAGCACATCAATTTCATGGCCCGCTTCGCCCGTGGCCTTATCTGCATGCCGATGACCCGCGAGCGTTGCGAACTGCTCAAGCTGCCGCTGATGGCGCCGCGCAACGGCTCCGGTTTCGGCACCAAGTTCACCGTTTCCATCGAGGCCGCCGAGGGTGTCACCACCGGTATCTCGGCTGCCGACCGTGCGCGCACCGTGCAGGCCGCGGTCGCGCGCAACGCAGTAGCTGACGACATCGTCAGCCCAGGCCACATCTTCCCGCTGATGGCTCAGCCTGGCGGTGTGCTGGCGCGTGCCGGCCATACCGAGGCGGCCTGCGATCTGGCGCGTATGGGCGGTTTCGAACCGAGCGGGGTGATCTGCGAGATCATGAACGACGACGGCACCATGGCGCGTCGTCCTGAGCTGGAAAAGTTCGCTGAAGAGCACGGTCTGAAGATCGGCACCATCGCGGATCTGATTCACTACCGCCTGATTCATGAGCGCACCGTCGAGCGTATCAGCGAGCAGCCGCTGGATACCGAGCTGGGCCAGTTCAACCTGGTGACCTATCGCGATGGCGTGGAAGACACTGCGCATATGGCGTTGACCCTGGGCACGATCTGCGCGGAAGAACCGACCCTGGTACGTGTGCATAACATGGACCCGCTGCGCGACCTGTTCCTGGTCAACCAGCCGGGCCGCTGGAGCATGCGTGCGGCCATGGCCGAAGTGGCCAAGGCTGGCAGTGGCGTGGTGCTGCTGCTCGGCAACCCGCTGACCGGGCCTGAGCTGCTGGCGCTGATCGGTCGTCAGCAACCGGCCAACCCGGCGACCTACAGCACCGTGGGCGCCGGTTCGCAGATCCTGCGCGACCTGGGCGTACGCAAGATGCGCCTGATGAGCTCGCCGATGAAGTTCAACGCGATATCCGGCTTCGACCTCGAGGTTGTAGAATACCTGCCGGCTGATTAACAGGCGGCTCGAAGAGCCGAATCTGATGGCCCTCTCCCGCAAGCGGGAGAGGGGAGCTAAAGCACGTAGCCCGGATGAAATCCGGGAAGATCGGCACACTGGCCCCGGATTGCATCCGGGCTACGCCGACAAACGAATTTAATTTTCGGAGCGCAAAGCGCTCCGGCTCTTTAACCCATGTGAGACCCGTCATGACCCTGAAGACCATCGAAGGTACCTTCATCGCCCCGAAGGGCAAATACGCCCTGGTGGTAGGCCGTTTCAACAGCTTCGTCGTCGAGAGCCTGGTCAGCGGCGCCATCGACGCCCTGGTCCGCCACGGCGTGAGCGAGAGCGACATCACCATCATCCGCGCGCCGGGCGCCTTCGAGATTCCGCTGGTGACCCAGAAGGTCGCTCAGCGTGGCGAGTATGCGGCGATCATCGCCCTGGGCGCGGTCATTCGTGGCGGCACCCCGCACTTCGAATACGTGGCGGGCGAATGCACCAAGGGCCTGGCTCAGGTCTCCATGGAATACGGCGTGCCGGTCGCCTTCGGCGTTCTGACCGTCGACTCCATCGAACAAGCCATCGAACGTTCCGGCACCAAGGCGGGTAACAAGGGTGCCGAAGCTGCGCTGTCTGCCCTGGAAATGGTCAGCCTGCTGGCGCAGTTGGAGGCCAAGTGAGCAACTCCGGTAACGGCCAGCCGGCCAAGAAGGGCCCCAGCGGCAAGATCCTCGCGCGTCGCGAGGCCCGCACCCTGGCCATGCAGGCCCTGTACTCCTGGCACATCGCCGGGCAGCCGCTGAACGAGATCGAAGCGCAGTTTCGCGTCGACAACGACTTCAGCAAGGTCGACGGTGCCTACTTCCATGAGATTCTGCACGGCGTGCCGCGGCAGAAGACCGAGTTGGACGGTGCCTTCGCGCCGCTGCTCGATCGTCCGCTGGAAGAGATCGATCCGGTCGAACTGGCCATCCTGCGCCTGTCCACCTACGAGTTGAAGAACCGCGTCGACGTCCCCTACAAGGTGGTGATCAACGAAGGTATCGAGCTGGCCAAGGTGTTCGGTGCCACCGACGGGCACAAGTTCGTCAACGGCATCCTCGACAAGCTCGCGCCCACGCTGCGCGCCGCCGAAGTCAACGCCAACAAACGTTGAGGCCTATGGGGATGCTCGATTCACGATCTCGCAAGCTAGAGTCTGCTTTTAACGCAGCAGGGCCGACGCGCAGCAGATCGTTGCTTGCCCGTGAATGAGTTCGAGCTGATCCGCCGTTATTTCGCCGCCGCCCCCTGTGCGCAGGGCGGCGACGGCGTGGTACGCGGCATTGGTGATGACTGCGCGCTGCTGGCATTGCCCGCTGGCGAACAGCTGGCGGTTTCCACAGACACGCTGGTTGCCGGGGTGCACTTTCCCGAATCCTGCGATGCCTTTCTCCTCGGTCAGCGCGCGCTGGCCGTCTCCGCCAGTGATCTGGCTGCCATGGGCGCGACGCCCCTGGCCTTTACCCTCGCCCTGACCCTGCCGAGCGCCAACCAGTCCTGGCTGGCCGAGTTCGCACGTGGCCTGCAAACGATGGCGCAGAGCTGTTCGCTGGCGCTGGTCGGTGGCGATACCACGCGCGGACCGTTGAGCCTGACGCTGACCGTGTTCGGCCGGGTGCCGAGCGGGCAGGCGCTGCTGCGCAGTGGCGCGCAGGTGGGCGATCTGCTCTGCGTCGGCGGCGAACTGGGCGATGCCGCGGGCGCGCTGCCGCTGGTGCTGGGGCAGCGCGATGCCTCAGATGACATCCGCGAGGCACTGCTGGCGCGCTACTGGTCGCCGCAACCGCAATTGGCCCTGGGTCAGGCGCTGCGAGGGCGGGCCACGGCCGCGCTGGATATTTCCGACGGCCTGCTGGCCGACTGTGGTCATATTGCCGAGGCTTCGCAGGTAGCCTTGCAGATCGAGCTGGAGCGAGTTCCGCTGTCTGCGCCGCTGCGTGCATTTGTTGGTGAGGAGCAAGCGCGGGCCTGCGCCCTGAGTGGTGGCGATGATTACCGTTTGGCCTTTACCCTGCCGTCAGCGCTGTTCGCGCAGTTGCAAGCCGATTGGCCGGAAGTGCGGGTTATCGGCCGTGTGCTGGCCGGGTCTGGGGTACAGTTGCGCAATGCCACCGGCCAGACTATCGAACCGCCACCTGGCGGCTACCAACATTTCTGACAGAACGGAGTGCGTGTGACCGATCACCCCAACCAGGTTCCCGCCGAATACGTACCGCCCTCGGTATGGCGCAACCCCTGGCATTTCATCGCCTTCGGTTTCGGCTCCGGTACCCTGCCCAAGGCCCCCGGTACCTGGGGGTCGCTGGTGGCACTGCCGTTCGTGCCACTGTGGCAGATGCTGCCGGACTGGGGCTATTGGTTGATGCTTGGCGTGACCATGCTGTTCGGCTTCTGGCTGTGTGGCAAGGTGGCCGACGACCTGCGCGTGCACGATCATGAAGGCATCGTCTGGGACGAGATGGTTGGTATGTGGATCACCCTTTGGCTGGTGCCCGAGGGGTGGGTCTGGTTGCTGCTGGGCTTTCTCATGTTTCGTCTGTTCGACATCGTCAAACCCTGGCCGATTCGCTGGATCGACCGCCATGTGCATGGCGGCGTCGGCATCATGCTCGACGACATTATTGCCGGAGTCTTCGCCTGGCTGGCCATGCAGGGGTTGGTCTGGGGCTGGGATCGTTATGCCGTGGTTTTCGGCTATTAGAGAGGCACGATGATGGCAGCGAAGCTGCTGGCGTTGCTGTTGGGTATGGTCGGAGTGCTGATGGCGCATGCCGATCTGCAGCTGCCGAAGGAAATCCATATAGCCAGCGAAGTCTGGGAAGATCACACCGGCGCTGATGGCACTGGCATGGCGTGGGATATCCTGCGCGAAGTATTCGAACCGTCCGGCGTCGTCCTGCGCATTCAGAGCGTCCCGTACACCCGCGCGGTCGGTCTGGTGCAGCGAGGTAGCGCAGACGCCTGGGTTGGGTCCTACCGCAACGAAGTTGACGAAGGCGTGCTTTACCCGCGCTGGCATTACGACGGCGAGCAGATCAGCGCGCTTGGCCTCAAGCAAAAACCGGTACCGGCGCTGGATCGGATCGGCGAGCTGCGCCTGATATGGATGCGTGGCTACGAATACCAGCGCTACCTGCCCAATGTGCGGCATTACCGGGAAGTTCGTCGGCACAGCGGTATCCTTAGCATGCTTGACCAAGGCCATGCTGACTTCTACATCGATGCTCGCGTTGAGATTGAGCAGCTGTTGGGCGATATGAGCTCTGGCGAGCGCTACCAGGTGGTCGATCTGCTTTGGCTGCCGCTCTATCTTGGGTTTGCCGATAACCCCAGAGGGCGCGCCATGGCCGATCTCTTTGACCGGCGCATGGCGTTGCTGGTCAAGAGCGGAACCCTGCGGCCGATCTTCGAACGCTGGGATCAACCCTATCCCTTCGACTGAGCCGGGAGACCCTCATTCATGCAGCTTCGTGATTGTCTCGTCTTGCTGGCGCTGTCTTGCGCGAGTTCTTCCTGGGCGGCGTCTCAGATCCAGGTAGTTGGCTTGTTCCCGGGAGCGGCCGTGGTCAATGTCGACGGTCAGCGCAAGCTGGTCCGCGTTGGTGATACCGGTCCGGGTGGCGTGCAGGTGGTCAGTGTCGACAAACAGGGCGCGGTGCTACGCGTCGATGGCGTCGAGCGTGCCTATCCCATGAGCCGCGAATACAGTGCCGGTTTCGCCGAGCCGGTGAAAAAACGCCTGAGCATTGCCAAGGGCATCGGCGGCCACTATTGGGTGGCCGGCTCGGTCAATGGTCAGACGGTGCAGTTCCTGGTCGACACCGGTGCGACTTCGGTGGCGCTGAACGACGCCCACGCCAAGCGTCTGGGCATCGATTATCGGGTCAGCGGCCGGCCCCTGCAGGTCAACACCGCCAGCGGCGTGACCCGCGGTTGGCGCGTGATGCTCGACCGGGTCAAGATCGGCGATCTGGAAGTGCTGGGCGTCGAGGCCGTGGTGCTGGAGGGCGGTGCGCCGCACGAGGCGCTTCTGGGCATGAGTTTCCTCAGTCGGGTTGGCTGGCGCGAGGAGCAGGGCATGCTGGTGCTCGAGTCCAAGCTTTGAGGCTGCCATTGACCGTTTCGATACTGATGATCGGCAATTCTGTCTGACCAGGCGGCTGGGCCTGCTGATACAATGCGCGCCTGTTTCGTACTCACTGCTAGGAGTATCCGGTGTCCGTCGTGTTCGTCGCCGCCTCCCAACTGCCCACGCCCTTTGGCGTGTTCACCATGCACGGTTTTCTCGACGAGGCCACCGGCAAGGAACACGTCGCCCTGACCTTCGGCAATGTTGCCGATGGTGCTCCGGTGCTTGGCCGCCTGCATTCCGAATGTCTGACCGGCGACGCGCTGTTCAGCCTGCGTTGTGACTGCGGCGCGCAGCTGCAGGCGGCGTTGCAGGCCATTGCCAATGAGGGCCGCGGCGTGCTGCTGTATTTGCGTCAGGAGGGTCGTGGCATCGGCCTGCTGAACAAGATCCGCGCCTATGAATTGCAGGACGGCGGTGCCGACACCGTGGAAGCCAACGAGCGTCTGGGCTTCGGCGCCGATATGCGCGACTACGCCATCTGCCTGCCGATGCTCGAACATCTCGGCGTCCAGAGCCTCAAGCTGATGACCAACAACCCGCGCAAGGTCAAAGCGCTGGGCGACATGGGCATCGCCGTGGATCATCGCGTGCCGCTGCAGATCGCGCACAACCCGTACAACAAGCGCTACCTCGCCACCAAGGCCGGCAAGCTCGGCCACATGCTGGGCAACCAGCATCAGGGTGAGGCCGAGGAAAGCCTGTGACCCGAGGCCAGGTGAAGCGCCGTCTGGCGCTGGCCTGGTGGCGCCAACTGGGCGTGGCATTGGCCCCGCTGCTGGTGTTCAACCTGCTGTTCGGTGGCGGTAGCACCACAGTGCTGACCATGCCGCTGTTCATCGCCGGGCTGGCGTCCATGTTCGTCAGCCTGCCGCTGTTTTCTGCCTACAAGCGCGCTCTGATCGCCACCGAAAAGGCCCTCGACAGCGAAGCCGAGCCCGCCGCCTGGCTGGAGCTGGATCGCGTACGCCTGCGTGCGCTGCTTGGCGCTGCGCTGCCGGCCTGGATCGCTGCGCTGGCAGTCCTGGCTGGCCTGGAGGCGATTCCGCTGGTGCTGCTCGGGCTCTCCAGCATCGTGCTGCACGGCCTCTATCGCATTCCCCGCCAGCTCGGCTGAAATGCGCACATGGCTGCTCGCTCTCTGCCTGCTGGCGCTACCGCTGGCGGCAGCCGAACGGGTGATCAGCCTTGCCCCATCACTCAGCGAGATCATGCTCGACCTGGACGCAGCCGACTTGTTGGTTGGCGCGCTCGAAGGTGACGAGCGTCCCGCAGCGTTGGCGCACCTTCCCACTGTCGGCCGTTATGGCCAGCTGGAATTCGAACGTCTGCTGCAGCTGGCGCCGGATCTGATCCTGATCGCGCCAGGCAGCGTGCCGCCCGCGCAGCAGGCGCAGTTGCGCGGGCTAGGCATCGATCTTTTGCTCGTCGAGCCGCAACGCCTCGACCAACTCGGTGATGTGTTCGTACGCATTGGCAAGCGAATTGGACGGCGGGAGCGGGGCGAGCAGCTGGCGTCCGAGTTTCACGCCGAGCTGGTTGCATTGCGTCAGCGCTACCGGCGCGATCGGCCCCTGTCGGTGTTCTATCAAATCTGGCACCAGCCGCTCTACACCATCGGTGGCCGGCAACTGATGGGTGATGCCCTACAGGTGTGCGGAGCGCGCAACCTGTTCGATGACCTGCCGCAGCCGGCGCCTCAGGTCAGCGTGGAGGCGGTGCTGGCGCGTGACCCCGATGTGATTCTTGGCGGCAGCAACGCCGAATTGTCCGGCTGGCAGGCCTGGCCCCAGTTACATGCGGTGCGCCGGGGGCAGGTGTGGGCGGTGCCGGACAAGGGCCTGGAACGACCCAGCCGGCAGATGCTGGGCGCCATCGAGCAGCTGTGCGAGCTGATGAGGGCCGCACGCTAGTTCATGGGGCGCTGCGCACCCCAAGCAGGTTGCGTGCGTGCAGTGGCATCAGAGTTGCGGCGTCCAGGTCAGCGAGAGCAGGGCGCTGCGGCCTTCCTCGCGGTAGCCGTAATAACTCACGCTGCTGAAGAACGGATCATCAGGGCGGCTGTACAGGGCCTGGGAATAGTTCTTGTCCAGCAGGTTGTCGATCTTGACCTGCCAAAGCAGCTCCTCGTCCATCCGCCAGCTTGCGCGCGCACCCAGCAGGCCGTAGCCGGCGATCTTGCGATTGTTGGCGGCATCGTCGTAGCGGCCGGAGAACGCCTGCCAGGTCATGCCGGCGGCGAACGCGCCGAACTGACGATCCAGGTCCAGGCTCAGACTGCGCTTGGCGCGGCGCGGCAGGGTGTGGCCGCTGTTGCGATCACGCGGGTCGAGCAGATTGGCGCCGAGGGTCGCCTGCCAGCCCAGCAGTTCGCGTTCGATATTCAGTTCCAGGCCCTGCAGACGCGCCTTGTTGACGTTCATTGGAGTGCTGAAGAAGGTCACCGGGTCGCTGACCACGGTGATCAGGTCCTCGACCTCGGTACGGTAGGCCGACAGGCTCCAACGGGTATCCAGGTGATCGCCGCGCAGTTGTGCCTCGTAGGTCTTCGAGCGCTCCGGGGCGAGATCCGGGTTGCCGCCGTAGAACGAACTGGTCGGGAAGTAAAGGTCGTTGAAGGTCGGTGCATGGAAGCCCTCGCCGTAGCTCAGTACCAGCTCCAGACGCTCGGCCAGGTCCAGGCTCAGCGCCGCGTTCCAGGTGTTCTCGCTGCCGAACTGCTGGTTGTCGTCGTGGCGCAGGCCCAGTTCGGTGGCGAAACCGTTGCCACGATAACGGTGCTGGGCGAAGGCGGCCCGGTTCCAGCGTTCGCTGTGGCTGAAATCGCTGTCGCTGCCCAAGCGCTCCTCGTACCAGTCGAGGCCGAGCAGTACCTGGTGAGCGTCGCCGATTCGCAGGCTGTTGAGCCAGCCGGCGCTGTCGCGGTAGGTGTTGTAGACATAGTTGTTGTCGGCATTCAACGGGTCGCGGTTTTCACTCTTGTCCTCACCGTGGCCGAGCTCCAAGCGGCTGCTCCAGCGCTCAGCGAGCTGTGCCTCGAGATGACCGGCGACACTGGAGACGCTGAAGTGTTCGCTGGGATTGCCCGGATCGAAGCTGAACAGATCGTCGTATTCACTCTCGCCGCGTTGCTCAAGCAGGTTCAGGCCACCCTTGAGGCGGTCAGTGAAGCGATGCTCCAGACTCAAGTTGAAAGCCTTGCGGCGCAGGCCGTCGTGGTCATTGTCGTAGCCACGCCCATCCTGGGAGCGGTCGAAACCGGCGCGCTCGACCAGGCTGGCGCCGAGGTCGACGCGGGTGCGCTGGTCGCCGCCGGATAGACCCAGGCTGCGTTCGAACGTCTGCTGACTGCCGGCGGCCAGGCGCAGGCGTGGCTGCAGGCCTTCCTCGCCGCGCCGGGTGAAGATCTGGATCACCCCGCCAATGGCGTCGGAGCCGTAAAGCGCCGAACGGGCGCCGCGCACAACCTCGATACGCTCGATCTGCTCAGGGCTGAGAAATTCCAGGCGGGCCAGGCCGCTGGCGGCCGCATTCAGACGTACGCCATCGACCAATACCAGCGTCTGGTTGGCGTTGGCGCCACGTAGGAGCAGGCTGGTGAGGCTACCGCGACCGCCGCTCTGCACGATGGACACACCGGGCACGCGGCTGAGCAGGTCGGGCACGCTGCTGGCCTGCAGGCGCTCGATGTCCGCTCGCTCGAACACCGTGCTGGCGGCGGTAGCCTGTGCTTGTGGTTCGGACAGGCGTCCAGAGGTAACGACCAGCGGCTCGGCCAGATAAGGTTCGGCAGCCTGCGATAGGCCTGGCGTGACGGCTATGGCCAGAGCCAGAAGGGGCAGTTTCATTCTATTTCCTCAACGGTCGGCAGACGGTTGAGGAGGGCAGGCGCAAGCGCGGGCAGGGCGGCGCTTGACCGTGTCGCCCTCCGCAACACCAGTCACACCGCCTGGGCCGGTCTCCGGGCTCTCGACCCGCGTCCGCCTTCCCAGGTATGGCCCAGTGGCTACAGGACGTGGCGCAAGCTCAGCGCTCGCTGTCGATTACCGTTGCGGGGGCAGCGTCGGGATTGCTCATGAAGAGCGCACCGACTTCCCGTTCAGCAGACCGTTGAAAACTACCTGCGTTGGCAATACTGCGTTAAGAACGGCGTCGTGTGCGAGCCCAGTCAAAAATGCTCATTTACGACTCGTAAACTTCGCTTTTTCGGCCGTTCTTGCCTCGCCTAGGTTTTCAACGGCCTGCTGACGCCGCTTGCGCAGCACACCCTGGCGGAACATGAAGTGCGCGCACCTTAGTTCGGGTGGGTATGAATGACAAGCAAGCCCCGCTCATCCGGCGATGAGCGGGCTTCATGCTCAAGTCTGCAGCAGGCTCAGGCGTTGGCGTACCGCGCGTTCGATACCGGCTTCGTCGAGGCCGCATTCGGCGAGCATCTGGCTGGGCTTGGCGTGCTCGACGTAGTAGTCGGGCAGGCCGAGGTGCAGCATCGGCACCTGGCAATTCTCGGCGGCGAAGAATTCGCTGACCGCACTGCCGGCGCCGCCCATGATGCTGTTTTCCTCGATGGTCACCAGCAGCGCATGGCTGCTCGCCAGTTCGCGCAGCAGGACTTCGTCCAGGGGTTTGACGAAGCGCATGTCGACTACCGTGGCGTCCAGCGTTTCGCCGACGCGCAGGGCTTCGGCCAGTTGCACGCCGAAGGCCAGCAGGGCGACGCCCTTGCCCTGACGGCGCACCACCGCTTTGCCAATTTCCAGCGGCTCCAGGCCAGCATCGAGCGGGGCGTTGGGGCCGCTGCCGCGCGGGTAGCGTACGGCGGCCGGGCCGTCGAACAGGTGACCGGTGGTGAGCATGCGGCGCAGCTCGTTCTCGTTGCTCGGGGTCATCACCAGCATGCCGGGGATGCAACGCAGGTAGGACAGGTCGAAGCTGCCGGCGTGGGTCGGGCCGTCTTCGCCGACCAGGCCGGCGCGGTCGATGGCGAACAGCACGTCGAGGTGCTGCACGGCGACATCATGGATCAACTGGTCATAGGCGCGCTGGAGGAAGGTGGAATAGATCGCCACCACCGGTTTGGCGCCTTCGCAGGCCATGCCGGCCGCCAGGGTCACGGCGTGCTGCTCGGCGATCGCCACGTCGAAGTAGCGCTCGGGGAAGCGCTCGGCGAAGGCCACCAGGTCCGAGCCTTCCTTCATCGCCGGAGTGATGCCGACCAGGCGGTTGTCGGCTGCGGCCATGTCGCACAGCCACTGGCCGAACACGTTGGAGTATTTCGGGCCGCTGGGCTTCTTGGGGGCGGCGACAGGCGTTACCGGCTCCAGCTTGGTGATGGCGTGGTAGCCGATGGGATCAAGCTCGGCCGGGGCGAAGCCCTTGCCCTTCTTGGTCACCACGTGGAGGAATTGCGGGCCGTCCAGGTCGCGCATATTGCGCAGGGTCGCCAGCAGGGTGGGCAGGTCGTGGCCGTCGATGGGGCCGACGTAGTTCCAGCCCAGCTCCTCGAACAGGGTGCCGGGCACCAGCATGCCCTTGGCATGTTCCTCGACCTTGCGCGCGATCTCCCAGGCGCCGGGCAGGTGCGAGAGGATCTTCTTGCTGCCCTCGCGCATGCTGGCGTAGGTGCGGCTGGAGATGATCTTGGCCAGGTAGTTGGACAGGCCGCCGACGTTCTTGGAGATCGACATGTCGTTGTCGTTGAGGATCACCAGCATGTTGGCGCCGACGTCGGTGGCGTGGTTGAGCGCCTCGAAGGCCATGCCGGCAGTCAGCGCGCCGTCGCCGATCACCGCCACGCTCTTGCGCTTCTCGCCTTTCAGGCGGGCGGCGATGGCCATGCCCAGCGCCGCGCTGATGCTGGTGCTGGAGTGGCCGACACCGAAGGTGTCGTACTCGCTCTCGGAGCGGCGCGGGAAGGCGGCGAGGCCGTCCTTCTGGCGCAGCGTAGCCATGCGCTCGCGGCGACCGGTGAGAATCTTGTGCGGGTAGGCCTGGTGACCGACGTCCCACACCAGGCGGTCATCGGGAGTGTCGAAGACGTAGTGCAGGGCGATGGTCAGCTCGATGACGCCGAGGCCGGCACCGAAGTGCCCGCCGCTCTGGCCGACGCTGTAGAGCAGGTACTGGCGCAGTTCATCGGCGAGGGTTTCCAGGTCCGCTTCGGCCAGGCGGCGCAGTTCGTCGGGCGTGTTGGCGCTGTCGAGCAGCGGCGTCAACGGGCGCTCGCGGGGGATCTCGTGGAAAGTGGTCGGCATCAGGCGAATCGTTATAGGCGTAAAAGATGCGGCAGTTTACCTGATGCCAGGAAAACAGCCCAATCTGCTGACCACATCGGCGCTACCGGTAATTTCGTGCAAGGAAATCCAGCAGCAGGGCGCTGACCCGTTCGGCGCATTCGCCCTGCAGCCAGTGGCCGGCGCCAGGCAGATCGTGGCGCTCCAGCTGCGGCACCTTGTCGCCCATGCGTTTCAGCGTCGGCGCTTCGAAGCGGCCCACCGGGTCGTTTTCCCCGAGCAGGAACAGCGTCGGCTGCGTGATCTGCAGTCCGGCCAGGTGCTCGGTACGCTGCCAGTTGCGCTCGAAGTTGCGGTACCAGTTCAGCGCGCCGCGAAAACCGTGGCGCTCGAAGGTGCGCAGGTAGTGGGCGAACGTCGCCTCGTTGCACCAGGCCGGCAGCGGCAGGTCATCCGGCACGCCATCGAACAGCCGCGCGTCGGCCGGTTTTTCCGTCGCCAGCAGGGCATCGCCCAGGCCGCCGAGCAGCAGACGCAGGCTGCGGCCGATGCCTTCGTCCAGTTCGGCCTCGGCCACGCCCGGCTGCTGGAAGTAGAGAATGTAGTGGAAGCGCCCGGCAAAGGCCTCGCGCATCATCTCGATGACCGGGCGTTTCGGCCGGCCGCCGAAAGGCACCGACAGCGCGCCGAGCGCCTTGACCCGCTCAGGCTCCAGTAGCGCCAGGTGCCAGGCCACCGGCGCGCCCCAGTCGTGGCCGACCACCGCTACCTCGCGCTGGCCGAGCATGCCCATTGCCGCCTGGATATCGCCGCACAGGGTGAGTAGGTCATAGGCCGCCGGGTCGGCCGGCGCGCTGCTGGCGCCATAGCCGCGCATTTCCGGGGCGAACACGCGATAGCCGGTGGTGGCCAGCGCCTCGATCTGCGGATGCCAGGCGTACCAGCACTCGGGAAAGCCATGCAGCAGCCACACCGGCCGGCCGTGCTTGGGGCCGGCGCTGTACAGGCTGAGTTCGATGCCATTGGCGGCGAGCAGGCGGTGATCGATATGCATGGAGATGTCCTTACCAGGTGTCGATAAAGGGACGTTTCTTGCCATCACGCCGGGGCGGACGTGGCGCCGCATTGAGGCCGCGCAGCAGCCAGGCGCGGCTGTCTGCCGGGTCGATCACGGCGTCGATCTCAAGGTAGCTGGCCATGTTCAGCGCCTTGCCGTTGTCGTAGGCCTTGGCCACCAGCTTGTCGAACAGCGCCTGGCGCGCGGTCTCGTCCGGCTGGGCTGCCAGCTCCTTGGCGAAGCCCAGGCGTACCGCGCCTTCCAAGCCCATGGCGCCGAACTCGCCACTGGGCCAGGCAGCGGTGAACAGCGGCGAGTGGAAGCTGCCGGCCGCCATGGCCTGAGCGCCGAGGCCGTAACCCTTGCGCAGCACCAGGGTGAAGAAGGGCACCGTAAGGCTGGCGGCGGTGACGAACAGGCGCGAGACATGACGCACCGTGCCCTGTTTCTCCGCTTCCGGCCCGACCATGAAGCCGGGGGTGTCGCATAGCGAGACGATGGGCAGATCATGGGCTTCGCACAATTGCAGAAAGCGCGCGGCCTTGTCGCCGGCCACGGCATCGATGGCGCCACCCAGGTGCACGGGGTTATTGGCGATCAGCCCGAACGGCTTGCCTTCGATACGAATCAGCGCGGTGATCAGGCCGGGGGCGAACTGGCGGCGCAGCTCCAGCACGCTGCCGTCATCGGCCAGCAGCTCGATTACTTTGCGGATGTCGTACACGCGCAGGCGGTTTTCCGGGATCACCTGGCGCAACTCGCGGGGATCGCTGCACTGCCAGTCGCTCACCGGGCCCTGGAAATAGCCCAGGTACTGCTTGGCCACGGCGACCGCTGCGGCCTCGTCTTCGACCAGCACGTCGATCACCCCGTTGGGGCCCTGCACGCAGGTCGGGCCGACCTGCTCGGGGGTGAAACTGCCCAGGCCGCCGCCTTCGATCATCGCCGGGCCGGCCATACCGATGCTGGCGTTACGAGTGGCGATGATCACGTCGCAGCAGCCGAGCAGTGCGGCGTTGCCGGCGAAGCAGCGGCCGGAGACCACGCCCACCGTCGGCACCAGGCCGGAGAGTTTGGCCATGGCGACGAAGGTGTGGCAGTCCAGCCCGGCCACGCCGACGAAGTCGGTATCCCCCGGCCGGCCGCCGCCGCCTTCGGCGAACAGCACCACCGGCAGGCGCCATTGCTCGGCCAGGGCCAGCATGCGGTCGGTCTTCTTGTGGTTCATCACGCCCTGAGTGCCGGCGAATACCGTGTAGTCGTAGGCGATGGCCATGCAGCGTGCGGCCTCGGCACCGAAACTCGTGGCGTTCACCGTGCCGATGCCGGCGACCAGGCCGTCGGCCGGGCTCAGTTCCAGCAGCTCCTCGGGCGAGCGGCGCCGGCGCTGGGCGGCCAGGGCCATGGCGCCGTATTCGATAAAGCTGTCGGCATCGAGCAAGTCGGCGAGGTTTTCCCGCACCGTGCGCTGGCCGGTCTTGCGCCTTTTCGCCACGGCCTCGGGGCGGCGCTCGTCGGTCAGGCGGGCGTGGCGCTCCAGCACCTCGGCCAGATCGGCGCGGATATGCGCCAGGTCGAGCGCCTGCTCGCCGTGCTCGGCGAAGCCATCCACCTCGGCCGGTTCCAGATACGCCAGCGCCTGGCCCTCGCCGATGGCGTCACCGGGGGCCACGGCCAGCGCACGGACGATACCGCTGTGCTCGGCCTTGACCTCGAACTCCATCTTCATCGCTTCCAGCACGGCGATGCTCTGGCCGGCAGCCACGGCGTCGCCTTCGGCCACAGCCAGGCTGACCAGCACGCCAGCGCTGGGCGCGCTCAACGCCAGGGTGCCGGGCGGGGCGTCGACAGTGGTCTTGGCGTTGTGCAGCGCAGCGTCAGCAGCGAAGTAACGGTGCGGGTGGGCCTGCTCGCGCGCCGTCAGCAACTTGCTCAGATGCCGCTCGACATAGCTGGTGTCGACCCGGTTGGCGATCACCTCGTCGCGCTGCAGCAGGTTCTGCAGCAGGTGCAGGTTGCTCGCCACGCCTTCGAGGCGAAACTCGCACAGCCCCCGGTAGGCGCGGCGCAGGGCGCCGGGGTAGTCGCTGGCGCTGGCGATCAGCTTGGCGATCAGCGAGTCGTAGGCCGGGCTCACCGCATAGCCGGCATAGCCGCAGTCATCCACACGCAGGCCCTGGCCACTGGGCGGCTGGTAGGCGCCGAGCACGCCGCTGGCCGGGCGCGCGCTGCCATCGGCGAGCAGGGTTTCCAGGTTCAGACGCAGCTGCACGGCATAGCCGTTCGGCGTGGGCGGTGTTAGCAGGCCCAGCTCGTCCAGGCTCTTGCCGGCGGCCAGGTGCAGTTGCGTGTGCAGCAGGTCGACGCCAGTGACCTGTTCGGTGACGGTGTGCTCCACCTGCACGCGCGGGTTGGCCTCCATGAAGTAGAAGCGCCCAGGCTGGTCGAGGTCGAGCAGGAACTCGATGGTGCCGATGCCGCGATACTGCACCTCGGCGGCCAGGCGCAGGGCGCTGGCGATGATCGCGTCACGGGTGGCCGCATCCAGATCGGGGCTGGGCGCGATCTCCACCAGCTTCTGGTGGCGGCGTTGCAGGCTGCAGTCGCGCTCCCACAGGTGGCTGACTGCGCCGCTGCCGTCACCGAGCACCTGCACTTCGATATGCCGGGCGCGGCGCACGCGCTTTTCCACGTACAGCGCGCCACTGCCGAAGGCAACTTGGGCTTCGGAGGCGCAACGGACGAAGGCCTCGGCCAGTTGCGCCGGCTCGTCCACTGCGCGCATGCCGCGCCCGCCGCCGCCGGCCAGGGCCTTGAGCATCACGCTGCCATGCTCGGCGAGAAAGGCGCTTGCCTGCTCCAGCGTCACCGGACGGTTGATCCCTGGCACCAGCGGCACTGCGCAGTGTTCGGCCAGGTCACGGGCGGCGGCCTTGTCGCCGAACAGCTGCAGGGTTTCCGGCGTCGGGCCGACGAAGGTCAGCCCGGCAGCCTGGCAACGGCGGGCGAATTCGGCGTTCTCGGCGAGAAAACCGTAGCCGGGGTGGATGGACGTGCAGCCCTGTTCACGGGCGATGCCAATGAGCTGATCCATATCCAGATAGGCCGCGACACCGCACCCGGCCAGCGCCACGGCCTGATCGGCCTTGCGCGTGTGCAGGCAGGCGCTGTCGTCCTCGGCGAATACCGCGACGCTGCGGATGCCGAGGTCGGCGCAGGCCTGGGCGATGCGAATGGCGATCTCGCCGCGGTTGGCGATCAGCAGGGCGGGGAAGGGCATGGCGGCTCCGGACGTCTTGTCGTTATGGAGCCATCTTAGGAGGCTGGCTGCTGGGGTAAAGCAAGCCTTATGTGGCGATCATGCGGTCATAGATGACAATGATGGAGCAGGACGGCTATCGCGGCTGAAGCCGCTCCCACAAGAGCCACCTAGCAGGCCGTTGAAAAACGTAGGCGAGGCAGGCAAGACAAGGCAAAAACAGCCGAAAAAAGCACTGGGCCCGCACTCGGGTTTACGTGTTGTAAATGAGCATTTTGAGGCTGTTTTTAACGCAGTATTGCCAACGCAGGTAGTTTTTCAACAGCCTGCTAGCTGCGTCGCTCGACGATATAGCGGGCCAACTCGCGCAGTGGCTCGGCGCTGTTGCCGAACGGGCGCAGTACGTGCAGGGCCTGGTCGCACAACTCCAAGGCGTAATCCTTGGCCGCGTCGAGGCCGAGCAATGCCGGGTAGGTGGGCTTGTCGTCGGCTTCGTCCTTGCCCTGGGTCTTGCCCAGGGTGGCGGTGTCGCTCTCGACGTCGAGGATGTCATCCTGCACCTGGAAGGCCAGGCCGATGGCGCGGGCGTATTGCAACAGGGCCTTGCGCGCGAGTTCGTCGGTACTGCCGCTGGCCAGAGCGCCTAGCGCTACGCTGGCCTCGATCAATGCGCCGGTCTTGTGCCGGTGCATGACCTCCAGGGCTTGCTGGTCGAGTTGCACGCCGACGGAGCCGAGGTCGATGGCCTGGCCGCCGACCATACCCGCCGGCCCTGCGGCCTGGCTCAGCAGTTCGATCATCTGCAGGCGTATTTCGGCCTCCTGCGGGTTGCGGCGGCGATCGGCGAGTACTTCGAACGCCAGGCTTTGCAAGGCATCGCCGGCAAGGATGGCGGCGGCTTCGTCGAAGGCCTTGTGGGTGGTCGGTTGGCCACGACGCAGGTTGTCGTCGTCCATCGCCGGCAGGTCGTCATGCACCAGCGAGTAGGCATGGATCAGCTCAACGGCGCAGGCCGCACCGTCGGCGCGTTCGATCTCGCCCTCCAGCGCTTCGCAGGCGGCGTAGACCAGCAACGGGCGCACGCGTTTGCCGCCGTTCATGACGCTATAACGCATGGCCTGGTAAAGCCGTTCGAGTTCCATGCGTGGCGGCTGGAACAGGGCGTCCAGGGCGGCGTCGACGCGGGTCTGGCAGCGTTTCTGGTACGCCGCGATCATGCCGTTTCGTCCGTGTCGAAGGGCGCCGGCTGCAGCTCGCCATCGCGCTCCAGCAGGATCTGCACCTTCTGCTCGGCCTGCGCCAGGGCGGCTTGGCACTCGCGAGTCAGGCCGATGCCTTGCTCGAAGGCGGTCAGCGAGTCTTCCAGCGACAGCTCGCCGCTCTCCATGCGCTCGACCAGAGTCTGCAGCTCGGCGAGGGAGTGTTCGAAGTCGGGGGTGGCTTTCTTGCGGGCCATGGTGCGGGTTCTCGCTGATTCTGGAACGGGCGCGACACTAGCAGAGCCGCGCCACACGGGCAAATCAGGGGGCTGATCGATAGGCGCTTGTAGGCGTGGCTGGGCGGCATTCCGTTTTATCCGCGATGCTGTCCAGGCAGCCGCCGGCAATCGCGGCTGAAGCCGCGCCAACAAAGGCGTCGCTTTATTACGCGGAGAAGTAGGTGCTCCAGAAGTAGTACAGGGTCATGGTGCTGCCCACCAGGATCACGAAACTGCGTAGCAGTGCCGGCGGCAGTTTCTCGCCCAATGCACCGCCGGCATAGCCGCCGATGGTCGCGCCGGTGAGCAGGATCGCCAGCTCGTACCAGCTGACCCGGCCGGCGATGACGAAGGTCAGTGTGGCGATGCTGTAGATCACCGCCGAGATCAGGTTCTTCAGAGCGTTGGCGCGAGCCAGCGGGTGGCCTTCGATGGAAAAGGCGGCCAGCTGTAGAATGCCCATGCCCGCGCCGAAGAAGCCGCCGTAGATCGACACGCCGATATGCGCGCCCAGCGACAGCGGCGTGTGCGGCGGGTGTTCGGCTTCCCTGTTCTTGCGCCGCTCGGCCAGCCAGCGTCCCAGCCAGGGGCTGGCGGCGAACAGCGCCGTGGCGGCCAGCAACAGCCAGGGGATCAACACGCGGAACACATCGTCACCGCCTGCCAGCAGTAACAGGCCGCCGAGCAGACCACCGGCCAGACCGGCCAGCAGCAACGGAATCAGGTAACGCCCCAGCGGCCGCAACGAGGCGCGCGCGGCCCAGGCACCCGCCAGGCTGGCCGGCCACAACGCCACGGCGTTGGTAGCGTTGGCCGTTACCGGCGGCAGCCCAGCAGCGAGCAGGGCAGGGAAGGAAAAGAAGGTGCCGCCGCCAGCCAGGGCATTCATGCCGCCGGCGGCGAAACCGGCAAGGGCCAACAGCAGCACATCGAACGAAGTCATTGAGCAGGCTCGCACGAAAAGGATGCAGCATAGGGCTGACCGGCAGGTCAGCCAAGTGCGACCAAGGTGAGATGGCGTTCCTTCTGCAGGTGAGTTTGAGGCTGGCAGGGCGTCTCGTGGAGGCATATAGTTAGTTGTCTTGCTAACCATGTGCGCTGCAATGGCGCATCGAGAACCCGATGAGCTTCCTCCCGTTGTCAGGCGCAAATCGCCCATTCAAAGGCATTGGCCTAATGCTGGTCGCGACATTCATGTTCGCCAGCCACGACGCCATGTCCAAGTACCTGTCGGGCTTCTATCCGATCATTCTGATCGTCTGGGCGCGTTATCTCGTGCATACGCTGCTGATGGCAGGCATTTTTCTGCCGCAATCCGGGCTGCGTGTCCTGCGCACCAGACGGCCTTTGCTTCAGGTACTCAGGGCGCTTTGCCTGCTGGGTGTCAGCCTGCTGTTCACGACGGGGCTCATGTTCATGCCGCTGGCGGAGGCTACGTCGGTGATATTCCTGGCGCCTTTGCTGGTCACGGCCCTTTCCGGGCCGCTGCTGGGGGAGCGAGTCAGTATCGGCCAGTGGGTTGCGGTGAGCGTTGGTTTCATGGGGGTACTGATCATCGTGCATCCCGGCGGGGATCTATTCACCCCGGCCGTACTGCTACCGCTTAGCGCTGCGCTGTGTTTTAGCCTCTACCAGCTACTGACCCGCCGCTTGAGCACTGTGGACAGCGCAACCACGAGCAATTTCCTGGCTGGCTTGGTGAACACGCTGGTAATGAGTGCGCTGGTTCCATTCTTCTGGTACGTACCCAGTTTTCAACATGGACTGATGATGCTGGCACTCGGCGGCCTGGGGATGGCCGCGCATCTGCTGCTGACTCATGCTTTTCGTCACGCCGCGCCAGCGCTTCTTGCGCCATTCGGGTACGTGCAGATCGTCTTTGCCGGCTTGCTTGGCCTGCTGATATTCGGCCACACGCCTGATCTGACGACACTGGCCGGCATTCTCGTGATCTGCCTTAGCGGCCTGGCGGCCGCTTGGCAGAACCGTCGCTAGCCAGCCGTTCTGGGCTCGCCACCCTGCACCACCTGGTTGCGTCCGCCGTGCTTTGCCAGGTACAGGCCTTCATCGGCCTTGATCACCAGGCTCAGCGGATCATGCTCCACCGAGGGCCGGATGGTGGCGATGCCGATGCTCACGCTGATGGGGGAGCTTGGTTTGGGCAGGTCGTGGGGGATGCCCAGCGCCTCCACTGCGCGGCGTATCTTCTCGGCCTGCAGGCGTGCCCCGCCAGCGGCGGTGCCGGGCATGATCATCGAGCGCCTGCTCGATAGTTGCGAACTGATCGCGGTAGCTATCCGGCAGACTGGATTCACCGTCGGCGACGCGCAATAACAGGCGCCGGGTCTCGAGCATATGGTTCGCCCATAGCTCCTGCGCCTTGCTCGGGTAGTACAGGCCCAGAATCGAGTCTTTGCGGATGCCGTTGGCTTCGGCTTCGATCTTCGCCAGGCGAGGTGTACGAATGTGTACCCGTTACCTGGCGAAAGGCAATAAAAAAGCCGGCTTGTGGCCGGCTTTTCGGAGGTGGTCAGGGCTTACTTCTGGTATGCCGCGACTGCCTTGTTGATCAGGCCGCGGGCTTCTTCAGCGCCGCCCCAGCCTTCTACCTTGACCCACTTGCCCTTCTCGAGATCCTTGTAGTTCTCGAAGAAATGCTTGATCTGCTCGATCAGCAGCGCGGGCAGGTCGGTGTATTCCTGAACGTCCTTGTACAGAACGGTCAGCTTGTCGTGCGGAACCGCAACCAGCTTGGCGTCGCCGCCAGCTTCGTCGCTCATGTGCAGTACGCCGACCGGACGGGCGCGGATCACCGAACCCGGCGCGACCGGATAAGGGGTCACGACCAGCACGTCGAGAGGGTCGCCGTCGTCGGCCAGGGTGTGCGGGATGAAACCGTAGTTGGCCGGGTAGAACATCGGGGTGGCCATGAAGCGGTCGACCATCAGGCAGTCGGTGTCGTGGTCGATCTCGTATTTGATCGGCGCATGGTTGGCCGGGATTTCGATGGCGACGTAGATGTCGTTCGGCAGGTCTTTGCCAGCCGGGATCTTGCTGTAGCTCATGGGTGAACTCCCAGGGAGGGCCAAAAAAGTGGGGCGCATTATAGGCGGATTCGCATGGCGTTACTACGTCGTGTGAATCAGCCATTGGTCGCGGTTTCGACCGTCCGGTAGTCGGGGTGTTCCACCTGCAGACGCTGCAGCCTGGCGAGGGTGTCCTGGCGGTAGAACAGCGCTAGTTGCCGGTAGACCTCGGGGAAGGCCGCGGCCAGCAGATCCGGGGCGCTGAAGAAGTATTCGCTGGTCACGGCAAAGAATTCCGCCGGGTCTTCGGCCGCGTACGGGTCGATGGCGGTTTCCGCCTCGGGGTTGGCATCCAGCTCTGCGTTGAGGGCGTCATAGGCGCTTTGCATGGCGTGGGCCCAGTCCTGCACGCGCATGTCGCGGTGCAGCGGCGGCAGGCCGTTGGCGCCGCCTTCGAGCATGTCCAGCTTGTGCGCCAGCTCGTGGATTACCAGGTTGTAGCCTTCCCAGCCGCCGCTGGCTTCGATACCGGGCCAGGCGAGGATCACCGGACCCTGCTGCCAGGCTTCGCCGCTGCGCGCGTCGTCCCATTCATGTTCGATGCCGCTGGCATCGCGGTGGCGTTGCGGGCTGAGGAAGTCATCGGGGTAGAGCACGATTTCGTGAAAGCCCTGATACCAGTCCAGATCGCCCAGGTGCAGCAGTGGCAACTGGGCCTGGGCGGCCAGCAGCAGGTGCTCGACCGGGCCGAGCTGCAGGCCGGGCAGGGCCGTCAGGTGCTTGTCATGCAGGAACAGTACGGCGCGTTCGCGCAGCTGCTGCTCCTCGCGTTCGTCGAGGCCATCGAGAATCGGCAGGCGCCTGCGTACTTCCGCCCAGTGGCTGGGGTCGACAGGGTTGCGTTCGAGGGTGCGGCGACGGCGCCAGGCCTTGAAGGACCACATGCATGCAGGCTCGTTGGAAACATCCGGCCACCATAAGGGGGCCCGGCCCTGGCGACAAGTCGGCACAAAGGCTGCAACACCACCGGCAGCTTCGCTGCAGCAGGAGGGCTGAGCATGGCGCTGCAATTGCTGGAACATCCCGGAATCACCCTGGCATCCGGTACCGGGCTGGACCTGCCGCACCAGGCCGCGCGGGCTCGGGCGATGTGGCTGGCAGGACGCCAGCAGCGCCCGCCGCTACTGCTGGTCATGCTCCTTTGGGCGCGCCACTGCCCCGACGTGGTGCAAAGCCTGGAGCGCCAACTCGATGCGCTGTTCGCCGATTTTCGTTGCACGCCGCAGGGCTGGAGTGAAACCCAGGCAGCGCGCCAGGTGTTGGCGGCGCTGAATCTGCAACTGTTTCGCCGCCAGCAGACCGGACGCGGCATCGCCGAGCTGCATGCCGGTGTCCTGCTGGTTCAGGACGACGATTGGCAGTTTCTGCAGGCCGGCAGTATCGGCCTGGCGCGTGCGCAGGCGAATGGCCTGCAGATCCTGCCCGGACGCGAGGGCCAGGCCCTCGGCACCCAGGCCGAGCTGGCGCTGGTTCAGCACAGTCTTCTGCCGAGGCGTTATGAACATCTGTTGCTGGCGCCACAGCCGCTGCTCGACGTCAGCGATCTGCAACGGCTGCGTACTCCGGCGGAGATGACGCTGGACGCGATGCTGCAACCCTTGCTGCAGGCTCCAGGTGCTGCGGTATTGCTACGCATCGGTGAAAGACAATGTCCGCCAGTGCTGCTACCAGCGCCCGCAAGACCCGCACTGAGGCAGATTGTCTGCGGTCAGCAAGTCGATGGCTGGACGTTGTTGCGCGAATGTCCCTATGGCCCGCCAGGGCGCATGTTCGTCGGCCGCGATGCGGACGGGCGAGAAGCCGTGCTCTGGTTCGCCGACGAGGACGCCGACGAGGCCTTCTGGCAGCGCGAGTGGGCCCTGCGACGCAGCCCGCAACAGGCTCTGCCGCAGATACTGTCGACACATGAGGCGCGCAGCCATGCTTACCTGCTGCTGGCCATGCCGACACGCGGCATGCGCAACCTGTTCGACTGGGCGGCGGCGCGGGGAGCGCCGGACGCGCAGGCGCTGCTGCGGACGGTAACGCAGTTGATCGCCGCCGTGCGCTCGCTGCAGCGCCGCGGCATGCAGGGGCTGTGGCTCGACCCCAGGCAGATACTGCTCGGCGATGACGGACAGGTGATGCTGCTGCCAGGCGCGGCCGCGATTCTTCCGGGCGTTGCGCGGCAGCCGCTACCCGAACACGCGGTGCCGCTGGCGCCTGAGCTGCGAGGTGGCCGTGCGCTGGACGGTCGCGCGGATCAATTCGCCCTGGCGGCTTTGGTCTACTGGCTGATGTGCGGACAATGGCCAGCAGCGGCGCGTGAGGACGTCGGCCCCGGCCACTGTTATGTGCCCTTGGCCAGCTTCGCTGTTCAGGTGCCGCAAGGTTGGGATGGGGTATTGGCCCGTGCGCTGGCGCCGCAGCCGCAGGCGCGTTTCGAAGCGCTTTCGGAATTTCAGCTGGCGCTGCAGCAGCCCTTGCACGAACGACGCAGCCAGGCCCTGCGGCGTGTGCCTTTGCAGCCGGCGCGCCTGCCCGCCCTGGGCCTTATCACCTTACCGCTGCTGTTGGGGCTACTGCTCAGTCTTGGCGGCTGATGATCAGCTGCCGTTGCGCTGACAGGCTCAGTCGACGTTGATCGGCAGCACGTAGTTCTTGAACTGCTCGTCCTCGACGAAGCCGATGGACTCGTAGACCTTCTGCGCCACTTCGTTGTCGCGGCTGGTGGCCACGCGCATGCGCACGGCATTGGTGTCCCTGGCCATCTTCTTCGCGGTCTGCAGCAGGCGATCGGCGACCAGCTGGCGCCGCGCATCCTCGGCCACGTAGATGTCGTTGAGGATCCACACACGCTTGAGCGACAGCGACGAGTAGCTGGGGTAGAGCTGGCAGAAACCGAGCAGCTTGTCCTCGTCGTCGGCCAGGGCCAGGTAAATCACCGACTCCTTGCGCCGCAGGCGTTTCTCGAGGAACTTGCGCGACGACTCGGGGTAGGGCAGTTCGTTGTAGAACTCGCGGTATTTGACGAACAGCGGGGTCAGCAGGTCCAGGTGCTCCAGGGTGGCTTGGACGATGCGCATGGCGGGCCTCGGCTTCTGTGATTGACTGGATGGACGATGCAGCTGTTGTGCCAGCAGACCAGCCGATGCTGCCTCAAAGCCAGTTGAATGCGCAATCCAAGCAAGCGTTTGATTTCGGCTGGTCGGCAACTTGCCCGCGGCGCTTGGGTCTGAGCAGGGCACAGCAGCCGCCCGCTGGGCGCTGTGCTAACCTGCCGCCATCGCTTCACGCCCCTGCGTCGGGCTTCATAGAGGTCATTCATGCATATCCATATTCTCGGCATCTGCGGCACCTTCATGGGCTCGCTCGCCGTTCTGGCCAAGGAGCTCGGCCACCGCGTCACCGGCTCCGACGCCAATGTCTACCCACCCATGAGCACCCAGCTCGAAGCCCAGGGCATCGAACTGATGCAGGGCTATGACCCGGCGCACCTGCAGCCAGCGCCCGATCTGGTGGTGGTGGGCAACGCCATGAGCCGTGGCAATCCCGCAGTCGAATATGTATTGAACAAGGGCCTGCCCTACGTTTCCGGCCCGCAGTGGCTGGCCGACCATGTGCTGCAGGGGCGCTGGGTGCTGGCGGTGGCCGGCACTCACGGCAAGACCAGCAGCTCGAGCATGCTGGCCTGGGTGCTGGAGCATGCCGGCATGAGCCCCGGCTTTCTGATCGGTGGCGTGCCGCAGAACTTCGGTATCTCGGCGCGTTTGGGCGGCACCCCGTTCTTCGTGGTCGAGGCCGACGAGTACGACAGCGCCTTCTTCGACAAGCGCAGCAAGTTCGTCCACTACCGCCCGCGCACGGCGATCCTAAACAATCTGGAGTTCGATCACGCGGACATCTTCCCGGACCTGGCGGCCATCGAGCGGCAGTTCCATCATCTGGTACGCACCATTCCCAGTGAGGGCCTGGTCATCCACCCGGCCAGCGAAACCGCGCTGGCGCGGGTGATCGAGATGGGCTGCTGGACGCCTGTGCAGACCACCGGCGAAGACGGCCAGTGGCAGGCACGCCTGCTCAGTGCGGATGGCTCGCGCTTCGAGGTGAGCTTCGATGGCAAGGTCGAGGGCGTGGTGGAATGGCAGCTGACCGGCCAACACAACGTTGCCAACGCCCTGGCCGTGCTTGCGGCAGCGCGCCATGTTGGCGTGGTGCCGGCGCTGGGCATCGAGGCGCTGGGCAAGTTCATCAACGCCAAGCGGCGCATGGAAAAGGTTGCCGAAGCCGGCGGCGTTACCATTTTCGACGATTTCGCCCACCATCCCACGGCTATTGCGACTACGCTCGATGGCCTGCGCAAGCGTGTCGGCGATGACACCCAGGTGATCGCAGTGATCGAGCCGCGCTCCAATTCGATGAAGCTCGGCGCCCATCGCGACGGCCTGGCCGAGTCGGCACAGCAGGCCGATGCGGTGTTCTGGTACGCGCCGCCGAATCTTGGCTGGGACCTGGCCGCCACCGTGGCGCAGGCGCGCAATCCGACGCGCGTGTGCGACTCGCTGGAATCGATCATCGACGGTGTGAAGGCCCTGGCGCGCCCCGGTACCCAGGTGGTGATCATGAGCAACGGCGGCTTCGGCGGCCTGCACGGCAAGCTGGCAGCAGCTCTGGAGGGATAGATGTCTGGCCCTGAGAGAATAACCCTGGCCATGACTGGCGCCTCCGGTGCGCAATATGGCCTGCGCCTGCTCGATTGCCTGGTGCAGGAAGAGCGCGAGGTGCACTTTCTGATCTCCAAGGCCGCGCAACTGGTGATGGCCACCGAAACCGACGTGGCGCTGCCGGCCAAGCCGCAGGCCATGGCGCAGTTCCTCACCGAATACACAGGCGCAGCGCCGGGGCAGATCCGCGTCTACGGCAAGGAAGACTGGATGGCGCCAGCGGCTTCCGGCTCCGGCGCGCCGACGGCCATGGTGGTGGTGCCGTGCTCAACCGGCACCTTGTCGGCCATCGCCACCGGCGCCTGCAACAACCTGATCGAACGCGCCGCCGACGTGGCGTTGAAGGAGCGTCGCCAGCTGATTCTGGTACCGCGCGAGGCGCCGTATTCGAGCATTCATCTGGAGAACATGCTCAAGCTGTCCAACCTGGGCGTAACCATCCTGCCGGCTTCGCCCGGCTTTTATCACCAGCCGCAAACGCTGGATGACCTGGTGGATTTCGTGGTTGCGCGTATCCTCAACTGCCTGAGCATACCCCAGGACATGCTGCCGCGTTGGGGCGAGCATCATATGGTGTCGGACGAATAGGGAGATCAATGTCCATGGCCAATCGTTACCTGTTGGGCTGCCTGCTGGCCCTTTCTATGATGCCTGCTGCGCAGGCTTCGATGCGCTGCGGCACTACGCTGATAAACGAGGGCGATCTGACGGTGGATGTCCGACGCAAATGCGGCGAGCCTGACCACCGCGAGGTGATCCCACCCAGCAGTCCGCAAGGTGGCGGGGTAACGGTGGAACAGTGGGTCTACGGGCCAAGCAACGGCATGTATCGTTACCTGCGCTTTCTCGACGGCAAGTTGGTAGAGATCCGGGTCACGCGCGGATGAGGCGAGGGCTGGTCGCCGGCCTGGCGCTGCTGAGCCTTACCGGCTGCGCCACGGTACGCACATTGGACGCGGCCAAGCCCGGTGCGCCGGTTGTCTACGCCGGTACCCGGCTGGACTGGTACACCATCAATGGCGGCTGCTGCCCGCTGGATCGTTTCGGCGCCGAGGCACCGCGTTATCCGGGGCTGGATTTGCCGGCCAGCGCGCTGCTCGATACCTTGCTGCTGCCGTTTTCGCTGGCTACTGCGCTGGGTGTGAGCCTGGGCGTCAGCGGCGGGTTGTAGGCCAACGAGATACGCCACTTTCTGATAACCGGCCCCGGATTGCATCCGGGCTACGGAAGGCTGTGGTGTCTGGAAATTTGTAGCCCGGATGCAATCCGGGATCAGCAGGCTTCCGTTTCCACTTCCTGGCACACGTCGATCCACTCGGCGTCCACCAGCTCGGCCAGGCGTTGCGGGGTGATGCGCACGGCGCTGTGGGTGGCGCCGGCAGCCGGTAGCACTTCGTCGAAGGCCAGCAGCGAGCGGTCGCAGTAGACGCTCAAGGGCGTGGCCAGACCAAACGGACAGACGCCGCCGACCGGGTGGCTGGTCAGCTCGATCACCGTCTGCGCGTCGAGCATGCGCGCCTTGGCGCCGAAGCATTCCTTCATCTTGCGGTTGTCGATACGCGCGTCGCCGCGGGCGACGATCAGCACGTCGCGCTCGGCGATGCGAAAGGCCAGGGTCTTGGCGATCTGCCCCGGCGATACGCCATGCGCTTCGGCCGCCAGCGCCACGGTAGCGGTGCTGGTCTGCAGTTCGATGATCGCGATGTCGGGCGCCTTGGCGGCTAAGAAGGCGCGTACAGAGGCCAGGCTCATGAAGCGATTCCCCAGGGCTGTCGAAATGGGCACGACGCAGAGTCCAGTCAGATGCTGGTGCGGTCATGACCACGGCGAAAAACAAGCGGCCATGCTCGCGCTGCATGGCCGGCTCGTCAAGGTCCGATGGCGTCAGTTTGCCAGCAGATGGGCCGCTTTTACCGCTTCATCGAGCCCGTAGCGACCTTTTTCATCTCGCGTCACCCGTCCCATGGCCACGTCGGGGTCGTGGGTGAATACCAGGCGGCCGCCGCGGGCTACCAGGTTGGCCAGCAGCGCCTCCTTTTCCTCGATCAGGCCTTCGGGGAAGCGGTCGTAGCCCATGGTGATCGGCAGGTGCACCCAGGGCGCGCCGGGTATCAGGTCCCCGGGAAACACCACCGGCCCGCCCGGCATGGCCACTTCCGGCAGCAACTGGCCGGGCGTGTGGCCGTCGCTCCAGTGCAGGCGCCAGTCTGGGCCGAGCAGCTCGCAGCGGTCGGTTTCGTCGATCAGCAGCAGGCGGCCGCTGTTTTCCAGCAGATCGAGTAGTTCCGGGATATAGGAGGCTCTATCCCGGGCGTGTGGATTGCAGGCGCGCTGCCACTGGCGACGGCCGGTGAGGAAGCGGGCGTTGGGAAACAGCAGGCGCGCGGGTTGATCCGCCTGCCAGGCGGCGAGCAGACCGCCGGCATGATCGAAGTGCAGGTGGGTCAGCACCACGATGTCGATGTCGGCATCGCTCAAACCGACCTTCGCCAGTTCGTCGAGCAGCACGTGGTGGTCTTCCTGCACGCCGAAGCGCTGTTTCAGCTCGGGGCTGAAGAAGGCGCCGATGCCGGTTTCCACCAGGATGTTGCGCTCGTCTTCCTGCACCAGCAGGGCGCGGCAGCCTAGATCGATGCGGTTCAGTTCGTCGGCCGGCGTCCAGCGCTGCCAGAGGGCCTTGGGCGCGTTGCCGAACATGGCGCCGCCATCGAGTTTCTGGCTGTTGCCGGTCAGGGTGGTCAGGGTTCGCATGGTTTTCTCTTGTTCTTGTCCGTCGTGGCGATTGTTTCAGCGTTCGATGGCCAGGGCCACACCCTGGCCGCCACCGATGCACAGGGTGGCAAGGCCGCGGCGGGCATCGCGGCGCTGCATCTCGTGCACCAGGCTGACCAGGATGCGGCAGCCGGATGCACCGATGGGGTGGCCGAGGGCGATGGCACCGCCGTTGACGTTGACCTTGGCGCTGTCCCAATGCAGTTCGCGACCGACGGCGATGGCCTGGGCGGCGAAGGCTTCGTTGGCCTCGATCAGGTCGAGCTGTTCCAGGCTCCAGCCGGCGCGCTCCAGCGCCTTGCAACTGGCGAATACCGGGCCGATGCCCATCACCGCCGGATCGACCCCGGCGCTGGCGTGTGCGGCGATACGCGCCAGCACCGGCAGTTGCAGTTCGTCGGCCTTCTCGGCGCTCATCAGCAGTACGGCGGCGGCGCCATCGTTGAGCGTCGAGGCGTTGCCGGCGGTCACCGTGCCGTCATTCTTGAACGCCGGGCGCAGCTTGCCCAGGCCGTCCAGGCTGGTGCCGGCGCGCGGTTGTTCATCCTGGGCAAAACGTAGCGGTTCGGCGCCGCGCTGGGGGATTTCCACCGGGACGATCTCGCCGGCAAAGCGTCCGGCGTCGATGGCGGCCTGGGCGCGCTGCTGCGAACGCAGGGCGAAGGCGTCCTGCTCGGCGCGGGTGACGCCGTACTGCTCGGCCAGATTCTCGGCGGTGATACCCATGTGGTAATTGTTGAAAGCGTCCCACAGGCCGTCCTGGATCATCGTGTCGACCAATTGCGCATGGCCCATGCGCAGGCCGCTGCGGGCGCCGGGCATGACATAGGGCGCCAGGCTCATGTTCTCCTGGCCGCCAGCGATGATGATCTCGGCGTCACCGCCACGAATGGCCTGAGCGCCAAGGATCACCGCCTTGAGGCCGGAGCCACAGACCTTGTTCAGGGTCATGGCCGGCACCGTATGCGGCAGACCGGCGAGCAGCAGGCTCTGCCGGGCCGGGTTCTGCCCGGAGCCTGCCGTGAGCACCTGGCCGAGAATCACCTCGTCGATCTGCTCGCCTGCAATGCCGGTGCGGGCTAGCAGTTCACGGATCACCGCGGCGCCCAGTTGTGGCGCGGGTATGCGGCTCAACGCACCCTGAAAGCTGCCAATGGCGGTACGGCAGGCGGCGACTATCACGACTTCACGCATAAGGACTCCTCGTCGGCTGGGCAGCGCCAGCCGAGGCTCGAATAAAAAAGCGCGGCGCCGAAGCGCCGCGCAACACGCTCAACAGTTGCAGAACTTGTTCATGGTCTTGCGAGCTAGAGCCCTGCAAGGCACAAGCAGGCGAGGAACGGTCGGAGTCGCGCTCGACTTTGCTGTTGCAAATGAGCAGTCCGAGCCTGTCTGTAACGCAGCAGGGCCGACGCGCAGCTGATCATGAGCGGGTTCTTAGAATTGCTCGGCAGCCAGGCCATACAGCGATTGGCTGCCGGCACGAATGCTCGCCTCCAGGCTCAGGGTGCGTGGCAGCAGACGGGCGAAGAAGAACTCGGCGGTGGCCAGCTTGCCGCCATAGAAGGCCTCGTCTTCGCCCTGCTTGCCCTGCGCCACTGCCGCCATGCGCGCCCACATGTAGGCGTAGGCGACATAGCCGAACAGATGCAGGTACTCCACCGAGGCGGCGCCGACGGCGTTGGGCTCGCTCTTGGCCTGCTCCAGCAGCCAGCCGCTGACCGCTTCCAGGCGCTCCAGTGCTTCCACCAAACGCTCGCCGTGAGGCGACTCATGGGTGTGGGCGAAGTCGCGCACCTCGGCGGCGAACAGGCGCAGCGCGGCGCCGCCGTTGGCCACTACCTTGCGACCCAGCAGGTCGAGCGCCTGAATGCCATTGGTGCCCTCGTAGATCTGCGCGATACGCACGTCGCGCACCAGCTGCTCCTGGCCCCATTCGCGGATATAGCCGTGGCCGCCGAAGACCTGCTGGCCGTGCACGCAGCTTTCCAGCCCGGTGTCGGTGAAGAAGGCCTTGGCCACTGGTGTCAGCAAGGCCACCAGGGCTTCGGCGTTCTGCCGTTCGCTGGCGTCCTCGGCGTACTTGGCCAGGTCGAGCTGCTGACCGACGTAGCAGGCAAAGGCCCGGCCGCCCTCGTTCAGCGCTTTCATGGTCAGCAGCATGCGACGCACGTCGGCGTGGACGATGATCGGGTCGGCGACCTTGTCGTGGTTCACCGGGCCGGTGGCGGCGCGGCTCTGGATGCGTTCGCGGGCGTAGCTGACCGCCGACTGATAGGAAGCCTCGGCGCAGCCGATGCCCTGGATGCCGATGGACAGACGCTCGTAGTTCATCATGGTGAACATCGCCGCCAGTCCCTTGTTGACCTCGCCGATCAGGTAGCCGGTGGCGCCGTCGAAGTTCATCACGCAGGTGGCCGAGGCCTTGATACCCATCTTGTGCTCGATGGAGCCGCAGCTCACGGCGTTGCGCGCGCCGAGGCTGCCGTCGGCGTTGACCATCACCTTGGGCACCAGAAACAGCGAGATGCCCTTCGGCCCGGCTGGCGCGTCTGGCAGCTTGGCCAGTACCAGATGGATGATGTTTTCGGTCAGGTCCTGCTCGCCGCCGGTGATGAAGATCTTGCTGCCGGTGACCTTGTAGCTGCCATCGGCCTGCGGCTCGGCGCGGGTGCGGATGATGCCCAGATCGGTGCCGGCATGGGCCTCGGTCAGGCACATGGAGCCTGCCCAGCGGCCTTCGTACATCGGCGGCAGGTAGGTGGTCTTGAGTTCTTCGCTGGCGTGGGCGTCGATGGCCAGGCAGGCGCCGGAGCTCAGCGCCGAGTACAGCGCGAAGCTGGAGCCGGCGGCGTAGAGCATCTCCTCGAAGGCCACGGCGAGCATCTTGGGCATGCCCATGCCGCCGTAATTCGGGTTGCCGGACAGGCCGACCCAGCCGCCTTCGGTGTAGGTGGCATAGGCCTCGCGGAAACCTGCCGGGGTGCGCACGTCGCCATCGACCCACTGGGCACCTTCCTCGTCGCCGCTGCGGTTGAGCGGGGCGATCAGGCTGCCGGTGACCTTGGCCGCTTCTTCGAGGATGGCGTCGGCGGTGTCGGCATCGACGGTTTCCGCCAGGGCCGGCAGACGTGCCCACAGGCTCGGCGCCTGGAAGACGTCATGGAGGACGAAGCGCATATCGCGCAGCGGGGCGTTGAATTCGGGCATGGTGCAACCTCGACAGCGGAGGCGCCGCGACAGGCGCGGCGCGTGGAACGAAATGCGTCAGTCGGCTTCCGCCGGACTACGCGACTTATCCTTGATGCTGGTGAATTTAAGCAGATGGGTGCGTTCGACCAGAATGTACAGCGCCGCACCCGCGGCCAGGCCCCAGCCCGCGCCGTAGACGGCGAGCACCACACCCATGGTGCCGGCGATGCCGCGCTCGGTGTTGTTGTTCAGTTGTTCGAAGCCGACCATCAGGCAGATGTAGCCGGTGAGGATCAGCGTCAGCGACAGGGCGATCGGCAGTACCGGTTGGAAGAAACTGACCAGCGGCAGCATGAACAGCGCGGCGAAGCCGGTAATCCAGAAGGTGCCGGCGCCGCTGTAGATCGAGTCCATCGCCTTGCGCCCGTACTTGTAGCGCTCGGCCATGGTCGCCGCCACCGCCGTCCACAACGGGCCAGCCAGGCCCGGGTAGGGCGCGAAGAAGGCGTGCAGGGCGTTGCGGATGGCGGTCACCAGGTGGATGCGGTCAACGTTGTTTTCGATCACCTCGTCGGTGCGCAGTTCATCGGCGCGCTGCATCAGCGACTGGCCGACGATGATGTCGCCGAAGGCGATCACGTAGGCGATCACCGCCGTGGGCACGGCCAGCATGAACACGTCCAGGCCGGGGAAGCCGACGTTGAACGGCAGGTAGTTCCACATCTCGCCGAAGGCCGGCGCGGTGATGCCCCACTTCACGTCCGGCATCTTGTACTCGCCCACGGCGATGCCGATGAAGATGGCGATCAGCATGCCTGGCACCATGCCGTAGTTGACGATCTTGCGGGCGAAGGGCACGCGCTCGGTCAGGCCCTTGAACGACACCGAGAACATCAGGTACAGGCAGATCAGGCTGCCGAGAACCAGAGAGATCGGCGTGTTGGCCAGGCGGCCGCCGGCGCTGATCTCGCCCATCAGTGCGGCGATGCCGGCACCGATGATGATGCCGCCCTTCATCGAGTTGGGGATCAGCCGCACCAGCGCGCTGCCCAGGCGGGTGACGCCGAGGAAGAGGAAGATCACGAACACCAGGAACTGTAGGGCGAACAGCGCCTGGATGGCCGCAGGACCCGGCTCGTAGTTGCCGAGAAACAGCAGCACCACGGGGATGCCGGGAGTGATCCAGCCGGGTACCAGCGGCACGCCGAGCAGCGCCGGCAGCATGAAGCCGATGCCGCAAACCACCACGTAGGCCAGGGCCACGTCGTAGGGCAGGCCGAGGTATTTCTCCAGCAGCGGGATCATCGCCAGGCTGACCACGAACATGATCAGTGCCTGCAGCATCTCGGCGGTTTCCCAACGGTAATGCACGAAGGGCAGGCGCACCTTGAAGGGGCCGAGGGGCCAGTGCGGTTGCTCGTCGCCGTCACGGCGCTTGAAAATTTGCATGAGGGTTCTCCGTCGGCCGCCTGGGCCGGTTCTTGTTGTTGTGAAAACGGTGCGGTTTTGCCGTAGCCCGGATGCAATCCGGGGGATCCGAATCGCTGTCCCCGGATTGCATCCGGGCTACGTGATCAGAGCGCCTTGGCCATATCGCGCAGGACGAACTTCTGGATCTTGCCGGTGCTGGTCTTGGGCAACTGGGTGAAGACCACGGTCTTGGGCACCTTGAAGCCGGCCAGATGCTCGCGGCAGAAGGTCATGATCTCGGTTTCACTGGCCTGCTGGCCGGTCTTGAGAGTGATGAAGGCGCAGGGCGTCTCGCCCCATTTCTCGTCCGGGCGGGCGACCACCGCCGCCTCCAACACCGCCGGGTGGCGATAGAGCACGCCCTCGACCTCGATGGTGGAGATGTTCTCGCCGCCGGAGATGATGATGTCCTTGAGGCGGTCGCGGATTTCCACATAGCCGTCGGCGTGGCACACGCCCAGGTCGCCGGTGTGGAACCAGCCGCCCTCGAAGGCTTCGGCGGTGGCGCTGGGGTTCTTCAGGTAGCCCTTCATCACGGTGTTGCCGCGCATGAAGATCTCGCCGATGGTCTGACCGTCACGCGGCACCGGCTCCAGGGTTTTCGGGTCGGCCACCATCACCCCTTCCAGAGTGGGGTAGCGCACGCCCTGGCGCGCTTTGATGGTGGCGCGTTCTTCCAGCGGCAGCTCGTCCCATTCGGCGTGCCAGGCGCACAGGGTCACCGGGCCGTAGACCTCGGTAAGGCCGTACACATGGGTGACATGGATGCCCATTTCCTCCACCGCACCGATCACCTTGGCGGGCGGCGCGGCGCCGGCGACCATGGCCTTGACCGGGTGATCGATGGCCGCCTTGGCTTCGGCCGGCATGTTCACCAGGGCGTTGAGCACGATGGGCGCGCCGCACAGGTGGGTGACCTGTTCGTCGCGGATCAGGGTGAGGATCTTCGCCGGGTCGACGCGGCGCAGGAACACATGCACGCCAGCCAGTGCGGTGATCGTCCATGGGTAGCACCAGCCATTGCAGTGAAACATCGGCAGGGTCCACAGGTAGACCGGGTGGTTGCCCATGTTCCAGGTCATCTGGTTGCCCATGGCATTAAGGAAGGCACCGCGGTGGTGATAGACCACGCCCTTGGGGTTGCCGGTGGTGCCCGAGGTGTAGTTGAGGCTGATCGCCTGCCACTCGTCGGTGGGCCACTGCCAGGCGAATTCGGGGTCGCCCTCGGCGAGGAAGGCCTCGTAGTCCAGGTCGCGGACTGCCTGGCCCTCGCCGTACTCGGGGTCGTCAACGTCGATCACCAGCGGCGGGTGATCGAGCATGCCGATGGCGGCGTGGATCACATCGAAGAACTCGCGGTCGGCGATCACCACCTTGGCTTCGCCATGCTGCAGCATGAAGGCGATCGCCTCGGCATCCAGGCGCACGTTGAGGGTGTTGAGCACCGCGCCGATCATCGGCACGCCGAAATGCGCTTCGAGCATGGCCGGAATGTTCGGCAGCATCACCGCTACCGTGTCGCCCTTGCCGATGCCACGGCCGGCCAGCGCCGAGGCCAGGCGTCGGCAACGCGCGTAGGTTTCGGCCCAGTTGCGGCGAATCGAGCCATGCACCACCGCCGGATAGTGCGGGTATACCGCCGCGGTACGTTCGATGAAGCTCAGGGGGCTGAGGGCGACGTGATTGACGGCGGCGCGGCCGAGGCCCTGCTCGTAGATCGACATGGCGGATACACCTTTGGCTGATTGTTAGCTCTGGTTATTCCGGTAATGATGCAGGCATTACCGAAGCTTGCTGGTGATAATTTATAGGTCATTTCTATTTTGTATGGAAGTTGTACCAAGGTTTTATAGAATAACTACTATATGAAGACTGACGCTCATCTTTCCGCGGTTCCCCTGCAGTCCTGGCTGCGCATCCAGCGCGAGGCGCCGCCCCTGGGCGAGCGGGCCGAGGCCCTGCGCCAGGCCCTGCTGGGCTGCCCGCAGGTGCGCCAGGCCTGGTACCTGGCCTGGCAGCCGGCCAGTCGTACCTACGCTCAGATGGACGACGGGCCGCGTCTGCCACCGGGCATGGGCGACCCGCTGGAGGCCAGTGACGAGACGCTGTTCGCTGCGCTTGGTGAGCAACCGAGCCTGACCTTCGACGCCCTGCGCCGGCTGCCCTGCTGGCTGGCCGGGCGTCTGCGCCGCGCCGCGCTGCATCATGGCCAGGCGCTGGCCCTGCAGCTGCAGCCCGGCCAGCCCGGCGTGCTGCTGTTGCAGGTCGACGAGGCGGCCGGGCTGGAATGGCTGCCCTGGTTGCGCGAGCTGCTGGTGCAGATGGTCGAACTGGCCTCGGGGCTGGCGCGCAGTGCGCCGCTGCTGTCATCCGACCCGCAGCCGGCGCTGCTGCTCGACGCCGAGGCGCGTCTGCTGGAGAGCAACGCGGCGTTGCAGGAGCTGCTTGGTGAACGCGCGCTGACGCAGGTGGGCGAGCTGCTGCCGGTGAACCATTTGCCGCTGGTGCGCGCCTGCCTGGAGCAGTCGCGCGCCGTGGAGTCGGTGGAAGCGCAGGATGGCGAGCGCATCCTGATCTGGAGTTTCATTCCCGATGTCGCCGAGCGCCGCGTGCTGGCGCGCTGTCGCGAGGCCACCCGCGAGGTTCGTGAGCAGCGTGAGGCCGCGCGGGCGCGGCGCTTGTATCGGCTGATCACCGAGAACACCACCGACCTGATTTCCCGGCACACGCCGGAGGGCGTGTTCCTCGACGCCACGCCTGCCAGCTGGACGTTGCTCGGCTACTGGCCGGAAGAACTGCGCGGCATGGCCGTCGACAGCCTGCTGCATCCGCAGGACCAACTGCAGCAGGCCAAGCAGGCGCGCGAGGCGCTGGAGCAGGATGGCTACCACACCATGACCTATCGCATTCGTCATCGCGACGGCCATTACCTGTGGTTCGAGACCGCCAGCCGCGCCATTCGCGAGACCTACACCGGTGCGGTGGTCGAGGTGGTCAGCGTGTCGCGCGACATTACCGCGCGTATCCAGGCCGAGGAGAACAAGCGCCGCCTTGAAGACGAGCTGGCGCACACCACGCGGCTGATCACCCTGGGCGAACTGGCATCGGGTATCGCCCACGAGATCAACCAGCCGCTGGCAGCGGTGGTCAACTACGCCAGCGCCAGCCAGCGCTACCTGCAGGGCATCGGCGGTGATCAGGCCGGTGTGGACAAGGTGGGCCAGGGCCTGGCGCGCATCACCGAGCACGCCAACCACGCCTCGGCAGTGATCAAGCGCCTGCGCGCCTTCCTGCGCAAGGGCCAGCGGCGCATGCAGGCGCTGGATCTGGCCGAGGTGGCGCGCGAAGCAGTGCGTCTGTGCAACTGGGAGGCCGGTACGGCGCAGGTGGCGGTGAGCGACGTCTTGCCGGACAATCTGCCGCCGGTATTCGCCGACCGCGTCCTGCTCGAACAGGTGCTGCTCAACCTGCTGCGCAATGCCATCGATGCCAACCGCGAACGTCACCCCGGCGCGCCTTCGCAGGTGCGTCTGGAGGCTGGCGAAGCTGATGGCTGCTTGGCCATCCGGGTGATGGATCAGGGGCCGGGCGTCAGCGACGAGCAGATGGCCAAGCTGTTCACGCCTTTCTACACCAGCAAGGCCGATGGCCTGGGGCTCGGCCTGTCCATGAGCCGCAGCATCATCGAAGGCTTCGGCGGGGCGCTGGAGGCGTTCCCGGCCGAGGGGGGCGGGTTGTGCCTGGAATGTCGTTTGCCGTTGGGCAGGGACGACGTATAACAACAAGAGGAGCAGTACAGGGATGCAACAACGGGTTTATGTGGTCGATGACGACCAGGGCATGCTCGACTCGACGCTCTGGCTGCTGGAGTCGGTTGGTCTGACAGGCGTGCCCTTCACCAGCGGTCGGGCCTTTCTCGAGGCTTGCGATCCGACTGCCAATGCCTGCGTGCTGCTCGATGTGCGCATGCCCGGCATGGGTGGGCTGAACGTGCAGGAGGAGATGCGCGCGCGTGGTATCGACTTGCCGGTGATCTTCGTCAGCGGCCATGCCGACGTGCCGATCGTGGTGCGCGCGTTCAAGGCCGGCGCGGTGGATTTCATCGAGAAGCCCTACAACGAGCAACTATTGCTCGACAGCGTGCAGCAGGCGCTGGATCGCCGCCCGGCCCGGCCAAAGCGCGACGCGCGTCTGGCCGAGGTGCAGGCGCGGCTCGATCAGCTCACCCCGCGTGAGCGTGACGTGCTGCTGCCCTTGGTGCGCGGCTACACCAACCGCGAAGTGGCCGAGCAGCTCGATATCAGCGTGAAGACCGTCGACCTGTATCGTTCGCGGGTGATGAAGCGCATGCAGGCCGAGACGCTGCCGGAGCTGGTGGGCATGGTTATCGCCGCCGGGTTGGTCGATCCGCTGGCGTTGCGTTCCGGCGCGGTAAGCAGCTAGTCGTTCAGTCTGACCAGCCGCGATAGACGTGGGTCATCGGCCTTGGCCCCTTGAGGTAGCCGGTGCTCAGCTCGCGGATATGAAAGCCGCCGGCTCCGATCAGCGCGGGTATGTCGCGATCCAGATGGCAGCCGCCGGCCAGCGGTTTCCACAGCGGCGTCAGGCGTTGTTGCCAGCGCACCACCGGCAGATCCGGCGCCAGACCGTGTTCGCAGAACAGCAGGCGCCCGCCAGGCTTGAGTACGCGGCGCATTTCGCGCAGGGCGGCGATGGCATCGGGGATGGTGCACAGGGTGAAAGTGCAGACGATGTCGTCGAAGCTGGCGTCCGCCGCCTGAATCTGCCCCAGTTCCAGGGCGATCATTTCCACCGGCACCTGGCAGCGTGCGGCGCGTTCGCGGGCCAGCTTCTGCATTTCCGCGGACGGGTCGACGCCGACCACCACCTCGACCCGCTGTGGGTCGTAGAAACTCAGGTTGAGTCCGCTGCCGATGCCGATTTCCAGCACACGTCCGTGCGCCAGCGGCACGATCTGCGAACGCGCCTTCATTACCGCGCCCATGCCGCAGGCGAAATCGATCAGGTGCGGCAGGATATGGCGGTCATAAAGGCCCATGGTTCAGGCTTCGTCCTGCCCTTCATCGTCCTCATCGTTGTCGCCGCGATAGGCGGCAAAGCATTTGAGGGTATGACTGACTTCACTGCCTTCGATCATCCAGCTGTCGTCCGTTTCGCTATAGCGCGCAGCCTGCACCGACGCCAGGGAGAACTTCCACAGGCGGCGCTCGCGACCATCTATGCAGTGCACCTGCAGCAAGGGTTTGGCGGCGCTATCGCTGCCAGCCGTGCCGGCGCTGATTTGCGCCAGCAGTTCGGTGTCGAGGTCGAATTGCCAGGCATACAGGCCGTCGATCTCGAGCATGTCGGCGTCTTGCAGGGCCTCGATCAGGCTTGTCGGTTTCATCGCTTCATCCACGGCATCAGCGCCCCAGTCGGCGCAGGTCGGAAGACTCTATCACGCGCACACCGTCTTCCTCTTCCAGTGCCAGGCGCCAGAGGGCGCGGGCCAGGGCGCAGGCGTCGATGCCACGGTACTTGCCTGGCAGCCAGCGCAGCAGGGGAGCCGCGAGGCGCTCGCCAAGACGAAACTCATGGCGTGCCCCGAGCAGCAGCGACGGACGGGCGATGGTCAGTTGTGGCCAGTCCATGGCTTTCAACGCTTGCTCGGTCTCGCCCTTGACGCGGTTGTAGAACACTGACGAGTTGGGATTGGCGCCCAGTGCACTGATCACCACCAGATGCCGTGCGCCCAGCTCGCGAGCGCGACGGGCGAAAGCCAGCACCAGGTCGTGGTCGACGGCGCGAAAGGCCTCCTGCGAGCCTGCCTGCTTGATGGTGCTGCCCAGGCAGCAGAAGGCGGTATCGACCTGGCCGGATAGTTGCGGCAGCAGTGCCTGCAGATCACCCACCGGGTTTTCCAGATGCGGATGGGCGGCCAGTGGCCGACGGGTCGGCGCCAGCACGCGGGCGACCGTCGGCTCGCTGAGCAGGCGGTCGAGCAGGTGCTCACCGGTGAGTCCGGTGGCGCCGGCGATAAGAATGTGCTGCGGGGTCAGGTACATGCAATTGTCTCTTGTCCGTTACAGTTCAGCTTAGTCCTTTGCCGGACCACTGGCCACGGCACCGAGCGCGCGCTCGGCCTGGCTCTGACGCAGATCGCGCCAGTGCTGGAGTACGCCGCGTGGCGCCCAGATCTGCGGTTCGGAAGGCTCGAAGCCATCGCTCTGCTCACGCTCGGCGACGCGTTCCTTGGCCAGTTCGAAGGCCCGTTCCAGGTTGTCGGTTTCGCCGAGGGCCTCGGCAAACAGGGCGCGGCCGAAATAGGTGAAGTCGTTCTCCTCGCTGCAGCCGAAGGAAACCCGGTCGGCGCGTGCGGCGGTCATCACCAGGGTCTTTTCGTCTTTCAGTGGTGGGATGAAACCGCCGGAGTAGCAAGCCGAAATCACCACCACCTTGTTGCGTTGCTTGAGTGGCGCCAGCAGCGCCGCCAGCTCGCTGGCCGGCAGGTCGGCAAGTTGCAGGCGCGGCTGGTCGAGATTGAGTTCGTGGCGGCGCGAGCCATGGCTGGTCAGGTAGATGAAGATCAGATCTTCCTCGCCACTGCGTTCGGCAAGAGCCTGGACCGCGCGACCAAGGTTCTCGCGCGTAGCCAGCGGACGGTCGGCGAGATGATCACGGTGGTTGACCAGGTCGATGCTGCCGTAGGCGCCAAAACGATCGCGCATCAGCCTGCTGACATAGTCGGCCTCGCGCATGAATACGCTCTGCTTGCCGTCACCCGCCAGGGTCAGCGCATAGAGTTCGCGTGCCGGTGTCGAGGCGGGGAGTGCGGCGATGGCCTCATCGAGCAGCTGTCCCTGTCGCAGCAGACCCAGCTCGAGGCTGTCGGGCAACACCTGGCCCTGTTCGTCACGTATCAGTCGCCCGCCTTGCCAGGTGCCGGACTGGCGACTGCCATCGGCCAGAGTCAGGGTGCCCTCGCCATTGTATTCACCACCGGAAAAATGGCCGCGGTAGGCGCTGCCGTCGGGCAGGGTGAGCAGGCCTTGGCCTTGGTACTGCCAGTCGGCGAATTCGCCGAGGTAGCGCGTGCCGTCGCCGTCGGTGTATTCGCCGGGGCCCTGCATCACGCCTTCGACGAACTCTCCGGCCCAGGTCTCGCCGCTGGCGCTCTGGTAGCGGCCCTTGCCATGGAACTCGTCATTCTTGAACCCGCCGCTGTAGTTGTCGCCATCGGCGTTGTGGTAGCTGCCCTGGCCGCTGAGCAGGCCCAGGGCGAATACGCCGCTGAACTGGTTGCCATAGGCGTCGATGCGTACGCCCTGGCCCTCCGGCTGACCGTTGACGAACTGGCCCTGGAAGCTGCTGCCGTCGGCCATTTCCAGTTTGCCCAGGCCGTGGAAGCGGTCGTTGAGAAATTCGCCCTGGTAGCGTTGGCCGCCCTGTTCCAGCAGGCCGACGCCGCTGAATCTGTTGCGTTCGAACCCCCCTTCGTAGCGGCTGCCGTCACTGTAGGTCAGGGTACCCTGGCCGTGGAACATGCCTTCATGAAACTCGCCCAGATAGTGTTCGCCACCGGGGCCCTGCCACTCGCCGCTGCCTTCGAGCATGCCGTCCCTGAACTGGCCGACGAACCAGCTGCCATTGCGGTAGTCCAGACGTCCCGGGCCTTGCAGCAACCCGTCGACGATCTCGCCACGATACTGGCCGCCATCGGGCAGGGTGGCATTGGCCGGCAACAGCGGGCGCGCTTCGTCGCAACCGGCGATCAGCAGGGACAGGCAAAGAGGCAGCAGGCGCAGGGCAAGGGGATGCATGGCGGACGTCCAGGTCGGTGCTTTGCTCCGCAGTATGCCGCAAGCCTGCAGGCTTGCGCTGCCGAGTCGCACGCTTTACGGATGCAGGATCGCTCCCGCTCCGGCGCATGGCACGGAAAACGGGAGCGACAGAGGATGCCCGGGTGGGATCAGACGAAGCAGAGGGTCAGCGGCTCGGCGACATAGGCCGGTTTCTCCTGGCCTTCTATCTCCAGCACGGCGCGGGCCTTGAGCAGCCACTGGCCGGGGTTCTTCTCGGTGGCGTCGGTCAGGGTGACCACCAGGCGCACCTTGGAGTTGACCTTGACCGGCTGGATGAAGCGCACGCTGTCGAGGCCGTAGTTCACTGCCATCTTCAGCCCCTGCGGCATGATCATGATCTTTTCCATCAGCATTGGCACCAGCGACAGCGAGAGGAAGCCGTGGGCGATGGTGGTGCCGAAGGGGGTCTGTTTGGCCTTTTCCGGGTCGACGTGGATGAACTGGTGGTCGCCGGTACACTCGGCGAACTGGTTGATGCGCTCCTGATCGATGGTCAGCCACTCGGACTTGCCGAGTTCCTTGCCAACGTGGTCCTTGAGCTCTGCTACGGGTACGAACGGCATAGTTCCTCCTTGAGGACGCGGGTGTTTTTCTTGTGTGCGTGGAACCGTTGCGGCCTAGATCAGCACGAGGTGGACAGCGGGTCAAGCCTGCCCAGGCGGACTGAATGATGCGGCATAGGTCAGCCTGACGAAGCAATACAGAGGCCAGCGAAGGTGCATCGCGCCTATAATGGCCGACATGCCTCAATAGATGCCCGGAATCCCCTCTAGTAGGCCGCTGAAAAACTACCTGCGTGGTCATTGCTGCGTTAAAAACAGGCTCAAAATGCTCATTTACAGCTCGTAAACTCCGCTTTTTCGCCTGTTTTTGCCTTGCACTGACTGCCTCGCCTACATTTTTCAACGGCCTACTCGCGAGCGGAAGCGCGGCCATCGCTCGTCTTGTGGAGACCTCAAACATGCTGCTTCGCGGCCTTTCCTGGCTGGTGCTGTGCCAGTTGCTGGGTACCGTTCTTAACGTGCTGCTGTTACCGATGCTGCCTGGGCCGATCATCGGCATGCTGCTGCTGTTCGTCTTTCTTGTCGTCCGTGGCGAGGTGGGCGAGCCGCTCAGCGTGGCGTCCAGCAGTCTGCTCAAGTACCTGCCGCTGATCCTGGTACCGCCCGCGGTGGGTGTGATGGCCTATGCCAGTGATATTGCCGCCGATTTCTGGGCGGTGGTCGGCGCGCTGGTGCTGTCGCTGCTGGTATCGCTGGCCTTCGCCGGCTGGCTGATGCAGAAACTGATCGAGCGCCAGCAGCGCCGGGAGGACGCATGAGTCCGGATTGGCAGGGCGCCTGGCAGGCGCTGACCCATCACCCGCTGTTCGGTATCGGCATCACCCTCGGTGCCTATCAGTTGGCCATGGCCGCCTACGAGCGCACCCGCTGGGTATTCCTGCAGCCGGTACTGGTCTCGATGCTCACGGTCATCGGCATCCTGCTGCTGTGCGGCCTGAGCTTCGCCGAATACCGCAGCAGCGTCGCGGCGCTGACCCTGCTGCTCGGCCCGGCCACCGTGGCCCTGGCCGTGCCGCTGTATTTGAACCTGCGGCGGATTCGCCAGCTGGTCTGGCCCATCATCCTCACCCTGCTGATCGCCGGCACCTTCGCCACCGTGCTCGGGGCAGGGCTGGCCTGGTTGTTCGGTGCCGAACGGCTGATGCTGATGAGCATGGCGCCCAAATCGGTGACCTCGCCGATCGCCATGCTGGTGGCCGATCAGATCGGTGGTATCGCGGCGCTGGCAGCGGTGTTCGTGATGATCACCGGTGTCATCGGCGCCATCGTCGGGCCGTCCATTCTGCGTCTGTGCCGGGTTCATCACCCGGCGGCGCAGGGCATGGCGCTGGGCATCACCGCCCACGCCGTGGGCACAGCGCGCGCACTGCAGGAGAGCGACGAATGCGGCGCCTTCGCGGCGCTGGCGATGAGTCTGATGGGGGTGATCACTGCCGTGCTGTTGCCTCTGGCGATCGTCATGTTCCTGTGAGAGTCTGACTGACCATCCCTGATGCCCCGGATCGAGTTGATAACAGGCCGCGCTCATGACTCTCCCGCTGTTCCCGCTCAACACCGTATTGTTCCCCGGCTGTGTGCTCGATCTGCAGATATTCGAGGCGCGCTATCTGGACATGATCAGCCGCTGCATGAAGCAGGGCACGGGGTTCGGCGTGGTGTGCATCGTCGAGGGCGAGGAAGTGGGCGAAGCCGCCAGCCGCTTCGCGGCCATTGGTTGTGAGGCGCTGGTGCGTGACTTTCAACAGCGCACCAATGGACTGCTGGGTATTCGTGTCGAGGGCGGGCGGCGCTTTCGCGTCGAGCGTGCCCAGGTTCTGCCTGACCAGTTGACCGTTGCCGATGTGCAGTGGCTGCAGGAGCCGCCAGACTGCCCGCTGCAGGCCGAGCATGCCGACCTTGCCGCCCTGCACGCCGCATTGGCCGAACATCCGCTGGTGGAGGAGCTGGCCATGGCGGGGGTGGTCACCGGCCAGCAGCAACTGGCCAATCAACTGGCTTACCTGTTGCCGCTGGAGCCGGCGCAGAAGCTGCAGCTGCTTGCGCTCGATGACCCGGCCCAGCGCCTGGACCAGCTGCACACCATGCTGGAAATGCTTCAGGGCGATGCCTGAAGCGACGCGTCAGTAGGCGTAGCGCAGCAGCGCATTGGACAGCTGCCAGGTCGCCATACCGCCCAGTACCGCGATGCAGGCGGGCAGGATGATCCACCACAGACGCGCGGGCAGTGCCGGCAGTACCTCGCGGCGCTGGCACAGCGTCAGGCTCAGGCCACAAATGGCCGAGGCCAGCAGGGCGCCGGCGATGATGTCGCTGGGCCAGTGCACGCCCAGGTAAATCCGCGACAGGGCAATCGCTGCGGCCGGCAGACAGGCTACCACCAGCCAGGCCAGGCGCAGGCGTGCCGATTGTCCGCGTCCGGCCAGCACCCCCAGCACCAGAAAGAAGGCAAAGGCTGCCGAGCTGTGGCCGCTGGGAAAGCTGAAGGTGGTCAGCGGTTCGCTCAGCACGTCGGGGCGTGCCCGGGCAAAGCCATGCTTGAGGGTGCTGTTGCCGATGGCCGTGACCAGCAGGGTCGAACCGGCGAACAGCAGATGACGCCACTGGCGCGCGAGCAGCAGCAGGGCGCACAACACCGTGGCCGCCACAAACTGGATATGGAAGTCGCCCAGCCGGGTCAGGGTGCCGATCCATCGGTCCAGGTGTACCTCACGCTGCTCCTGCACCAGGGTCATCAGGCCCTGATCCAGCGCATCGAGATGCGGCCAGCCGATGACAATGGCCAGTAGCAGCGCCAGGCTGAGACCGCCACCCAGCAGGCTGGCCCGCTGTTTTTCCGCCAGGCTGGCCTGGATGGTCAGCAGCAGGATCACGCCGATGCCGGCCAGCAGCACCGCCGCCTCGGTCCAGAAACCTTCCGCCATCGGCAGACGCAGTGCAGCGCCGGTGGCCCAGCCCGGCAACAGGTAGGCCAGGGCCCAGCCGGCCGCCGCCACCAGGCTGACCAGGATGAAGCGCAGCGGCGGCATGTCCAGCATGCCGGCCACCATGGGCAGCATCGGCCGCAGCGGGCCGATGAAACGCCCGACCAGCAGGCTGGCCACCCCGTAATGGCGGAAATACAGCTCGGCGCGCATGATCCACTGCGGGTGGTGGCGCAGCACCGGCAGGCGGCCGATGTTGCGCTTGAAACGCCTGCCCAGCGCGTAGGAAATCATGTCGCCACACAGTGCACCGGCGTAGGCCAGCAGCAGCGTATGCCACAACGTCAGTACGCCGCTGCCGGCCAGCAGCGCGACGCTGAACAGCAGCACCACGCCGGGCAGCACGATACCTACCAGCGCCAGGCATTCGAGCAGGGCGATGAGGAAGATCGCCATTCCCAGCCACTGCGGGTTGCCACCCAGCCAGGTGGTCAGGTTGTCCAGCCAGACGCTCATTGTGCTGCTCCCGAAACGCTCAACAATCGATAATCACGGCCTTCGACCTGTCCACGGCGCAAAGGGTTGCGCGTGCAATGGCGGGCGTACAGCGCGTCGACGAAACGGTAGGGCAGGTGTTCGTCGCGCCCCAGGGGAATGCCCAGGCGCGCGCACTGGATGATCGAATGCGGCCTTTCGCCGACGTCCTCGACGAACAATCGCTGCAGATCGAAGCGGCGTGCATCCCAGTCCGTTACCTTCAGGCCCAGCGCCTTGCACAGCAGGGTCTGCCCGGCGCACAGGCGCTCGGGCGCACGCGGACGGCCAAGGCTGTCCGGGTTGTTGCACTGCATCGCAGCGAGCGAGTCGGCGCCGCTGATGGCATCGACCCAGGGATGCGCGGATTTGATCAGCACCGCGTTGCCGGGGCCAAAGGCGCTGAAGTTCAGCGAATCGCCGCCGCGTGCGTAATACATATAGATGTGCCCGCCATCGGCGAACAGCGCCTTGCGTTTCTCGGTGTAGCCGAGCGAGGCGTGGCTGCCCTTGTCCACCAGGTAATAAGCCTCGGTCTCGATGATCCGTGCGCTCAGCCAGCGCTTGCCGACGCGGTGACGAATCACCTTGCCGAGCAGCTCGCGGGCGAGCAACTGCGCATCGCGGTCGAAGAAGGTGTCGGGCAACGGTCTGGCGCCGGGCCAGGGCAAACTAAGGGTGGGTTCGGCGGGCATGATCTGTCGAAGGCGCTCGCAGCGTTCTAACCTGGGGCCGCGAGCATAACAACAAGAACCTTAAAGATGCCTGAACGTTCCCGCGCCAGCAGCGCCCATATCAGTCCTTCGGCGCATTACACCGGCTACGTCTGGTATCGCCACCGCTTGGCCGAACCGGCGTTCGCCACCGCCTTCGGCCGCTTCGTGCACAAGCTGCTGTGGCCCGTCACCTGGGGCGCCAGGGCCGGTTTCGGCCTGGATATAGAGGCTTTTCTGCTGCAGCGCCATCTGCAGATCGACGCGCAACTGACTGAGGCCATCGAGCAGCAGGGGGTACGCCAGGTGGTGGAAATTGCCTGTGGCCTGTCGCCCCGTGGACGGCGCTTCTGCTCGCGCTATCCACACCTTCGTTATCTGGAGGCGGACCTGCCCGCCATGGCCGCACGCAAGCGTCTGCTGTTGCACGGCGAAGGCTGGCTGGACGGCCGGCACCAGGTGCGCGCTGTGGATATCCTGGCCGAACGCGGTAATCAGCGCCTGAGTGCGCTGTTCGCGGATCTCGATCGCACTCAGCCGGTGGTGGTGATCACCGAGGGGCTGGTCAACTATTTCCCGTTGGCGCTGATCGAGGGCTTCTGGAGCCGTCTCGCCAAAGAGCTTGGCGAGTTCCCCGCTGCTACCTACCTGACCGAGCTTTATCCGGACCTGCGTGAGCACCCGCGCTACCGCCAGCTGCGTTGGGGCGTCGATCTGATCGGCCGGTTGACCCGCGGCAGTTACCCGCTGCATTACCGAAATCATGACGAGATCGACGCGGGCTTCCGGCGTTGCGGCTTCGCTCAGGTGCAGGTGCTCGATCCCAGTGCCGACGCTACCCGTCTGGGGCTCGCGCCTTCACGCCTGCCCGGACTGGTGCGGGTGATTCAGGCGCGGACCTAGGAAGCGCTGCGCTCCGCGGCTGTGCCGGCTTATCTAGGCGCAGGCCGCGGCCGGCAGCTGGGGCTGATGGATGTGATCGGCCAGCGCCAGGCTGGCCACAGCATCGGTATGCGGAAAGACGAAGGCCAGCCCCTGGTCGTCGTGCCGCAGTGGCAGCAGAGGCTGGCTCGGCAGGTCGGCCTGGCTCAGCTGCCAGTCACGCAGCGGCAGGTCTCGTGGCAGGTCGCCCCGCAGCAGCCCGCCGAAGAAGCCCAGCTCGCTCAACTCCACCGTCCACTGCCGGCCTTCGACGTGGTGCAGCAGCGCCTGGCGCTGGCGCGGCGCCAGACGCGGTTCGCAGCGTTTCTCCAGCCGCAGCAGCTGCTCTTTGTGCAGGCGAGTGCTGTCCGCGCTGCGCATAGGCAGCGGGCGCTCGCCAAGGAAGGGGCGATACAGCGCTGCGCAGGCCTCGCGCTGTTCGAACTGGGCAAGGTGATCGGCATGGTGGATCAGCACGCAGTCGGCGCTGGTGCAGGCTGCTGCGAAATGGGCGTGCTCCCAGGGTTGGGTGAAGTGATCGTGCTCGCCGGCCAGTATCAGGGTCGGGCATTGCGGGTGCTGGCTGAAGCCGCCGAAAGCCAGCAGGCGCTGGCTGTTCTGCCGGTAACGTTCCACCTCGATTGGTGACAGGCGTTGAATCTGCCGTAGCAACGCCTTGCGAAATACCGGGGAAATGCCGGTCGCCTGTAGTCGCAGTGGGTTGAGCAGGCCGCTCAGGGCACCCTGGGCGAACTCGCCGATGCGTCCTTCTGCGAGCAGCGCCAGGCTTTCCTCCAGCAACCGCCGCGCGCCGGGACGGCCGAAGGCGGTGATGCCGGCCAGCAGCAGGCGCGCGCAGCGCTGCGGATGGCGTGCGGCGAACAGGGCCGCCAGCGCCGAGCCGTAGGACAGGCCGATGGGCATCAGCGGCGGCAATTGCAGTTGTTCGGCGAAGGCGGCGATCAGGTCGGCCAGCTGTTCCAGACCGAGCTCGGGGGCCAGCTGCAGATTGCTACCCTGGCTGGGCAGGTCGAGCAGGATCACTGGATGCTCGCGTAGCAGCTCGTCGACCTCTGCAGCAAATGAACGAAAGCTCTGGAAGGCCCCGCCGAGCATCAGGACCGGCGCGCGGCCATCGCGCTGGCGGGCGGAATAGGCCTGGTAGTGCAGGCGCCAGCCGGCGATATCGATGACTGCGGGTGGGCTGGCGAGCAAGGCGGCGCTGTAGTCGGTGCGGTAACGCATGGGGCACTCCAGTCTCTGTTGTTGTTCTTCTGGTGGGGCGGCATGCGCTGCCGTCTCGCCGGGTCGGCAAAACCTCGATTGCAAGGTAAACATCGGGCGGCGATTTGTTTACCCAACCTTCGGGCGGCCCCTGCCTGCGAGTGTCACCGTTGCAGGCGCGGCGCTTGCGTGGCGCGGCTGCGGGCGTTACCGCGGGCGCTAAGCGGACGCGCTGTCTACCGCTTGCCAGACGCCGCTGGGCGCGGCCTTGCGAGCCCGCTATAATCAGCCCCTTTTTCCAACTGCCAGACCTCCGCCGCCATGACCGAGTCCGTGCACGCTTACATGACCCGCCTGGGCCAGGCCGCCCGCCAGGCTTCCAGGGTGCTTGCCCGCGCCCGCACCGCGCAGAAGAATCGCGCGCTGCAGGCCGCTGCCAACGCCCTCGACGCCGCTCGCGCCGAACTGACTGCCGCCAACGAACTGGACCTGGCCGCTGCCCGCGCCAGCGGTCTGGAACCGGCCATGGTCGACCGCCTGGCGCTGACGCCGAAGGTGATCGACAGCATGATCGAAGGGCTGCGCCAGGTGGCGACCCTGCCCGATCCGATCGGCGAGATTCAGGGCATGCGCTACCTGCCGTCCGGCATCCAGGTCGGCAAGATGCGTGTGCCGCTGGGGGTGATCGGCATCATCTACGAGTCGCGTCCGAACGTGACCATCGATGCCGCCAGCCTGTGCCTGAAGTCCGGTAACGCCACCATCCTGCGTGGCGGTTCCGAGGCTATTCACTCCAACCAGGCGATTGCCCGCTGCATCCAGCAGGGCCTGGCCGAAGCGGATCTGCCGGCAGCCGCCGTGCAGGTGGTGGAAACCACCGACCGCGCCGCAGTCGGTGAGCTGATCACCATGCCCGAATACGTCGATGTGATCGTCCCGCGCGGTGGCAAGGGCCTGATCGAGCGCATCAGTCGCGACGCCAAGGTACCGGTGATCAAGCACCTGGACGGCGTTTGCCACGTCTATGTCGACGTTGCCGCCGATCTCGACAAGGCCATCCGCGTCTGTGACAACGCCAAGACCCAGCGCTACTCGCCGTGCAATGCCATGGAGACCCTGCTGGTGCATCAGGCCATCGCCGCACGTGTGCTGCCCCCGCTGGCCGCCATCTACCGTGACAAGGGCGTGGAGCTGCGTGGCGATGCCGCTACCCGCGAACTGCTTGGTAACGACGTGCTGGAAGCGAGCGAGGACGACTGGTTCGCCGAGTACAACGCGCCGATCCTGGCCATTCGCATCGTCGATTCGCTGGATGCGGCCATCGAGCACATCAATCATTACGGCTCGCAGCACACCGACTCGATCATCACCGAGAATTTCAGCGACGCGCGGCGTTTCCTCACCGAGGTGGATTCTTCCTCGGTGATGGTCAATGCCTCGACCCGCTTTGCCGATGGTTTCGAGTACGGCCTGGGGGCGGAGATCGGTATTTCCACCGACAAGCTGCACGCACGCGGACCGGTCGGCCTGGAAGGCCTGACCAGCGAGAAGTACGTGGTCTTCGGCGACGGACACATTCGCACATAAATGAAACGGATCGGCGCCCGACGCATCGGCCTGCTCGGCGGTACCTTCAACCCGGTGCATATCGGGCATTTGCGTGCGGCGCTGGAAGTGGCCGAGTTCATGGCACTGGACGAGCTGCGGCTGATCCCCAGCGCCAGGCCGCCGCACCGCGATACGCCGCAGGCGACGGCCGAACAGCGTCTGGCCATGGTCGAACTGGCGGTCACCGGCGAGCCGCGGCTGGCGGTCGATGACCGCGAGCTGCGTCGCGACAAGCCGTCGTACACGGTGGACACCCTGGAGTCGGTGCGTGCCGAGCTGGCGGCGGACGATCAGCTGTTTTTGCTGCTTGGCTGGGATGCCTTCTGCAGCTTGCCGAGCTGGCATCGCTGGCAGGAATTGCTCGAGCACTGCCATCTGCTGGTGCTGCAGCGGCCGGACGCCGACAGCGAAGCGCCGGAGGCGCTGCGCGATCTGCTGGCCGCGCGCAGTGTCAGCGACCCGCTGAGCCTGGAGGGCGCAGGCGGGCAAATCAGTTTCATCTGGCAGACTCCGTTGGCGATTTCCGCCACGCAGATTCGCCATTTACTGGCAACCGGCCGCTCGGCGCGTTATCTGCTGCCCGATGCGGTACTGGCCTACATCCAGGCGCACGACCTTTACCGTGCGCCCAATGCTTGAAACGCCGTGCAGGTGCGCTGGCGTCCATTACACGAGGCAAATGAGTTTTTATGAGTAAGCAGAACATGCCCAGCGACGAGCTGGTCAAGATCGCCGTGGCGGCGCTGGAAGAGATCAAGGCGACCGACATCACCGTGATCGACGTCAAGGACAAGACCAGCATCACCGATTTCATGGTGATCGCCAGCGGTAGCTCCAGCCGTCAGGTCAAGTCGCTGGTGGAAAACGTGCTGGAAAAGGTCAAGGAGCAGGGCGTACGCCCCATCGGTAGCGAAGGTCTGGACAGCGGCGAATGGGCCCTGCTCGACCTGGGCGACATCGTCGTCCACGTGATGCTGCCGACCGCGCGTCAGTTCTATGATCTGGAGCGCCTGTGGCAGGGCGCCGAGCAGAGCCGCGCCCAGCACTCGGCCGAGTAAGCGCTAGCCGTGCGAATCAAACTGATCGCTGTCGGTTCGCGCATGCCGCGTTGGGTCGAGGAGGGCTGGCAGGAGTACGTCAAGCGCCTGCCGGCCGAGCTGCCGCTGGAGCTGGTGGAAATTCCCCTCAATACCCGCGGCAAGAACGCCGATGTCGCCCGCCTGATCCGTCAGGAGGGCGAGGCCATGCTGAGCAAGGTGCAGCCCGGCGAACGTATCGTCACGCTGGAGGTCCATGGCAAGCCATGGAGCACCGAGCAACTGGCGACGGAGCTCGATCGCTGGCGTCTCGACGCGCGTAACGTCAACCTCATGGTCGGCGGTCCGGAAGGGCTGGCGCCGGAGGTCTGCGCGCGCAGCGAACAGCGCTGGTCGCTGTCGCCGCTGACCCTGCCGCATCCGCTGGTGCGCATCCTGCTTGGCGAGCAGATCTACCGAGCCTGGACCGTCTTGTCCGGTCACCCGTACCACAAGTGATCACCTAGTCATGCCGCAGCCGATTCGCCTCAAGGATCACGAAAAGGACGCTCGTCTGGTCAAGCGCCGGGTGCTCGTCGGCGGCGTGGCGATCATCCTGCTGACCTGCGTGCTGATCATGCGCATGTACTACCTGCAGGTGATCCAGTACGAGCATCACAGCACCCTGGCGGAGAACAACCGCATCCACGTGCAGCCGATCCCGCCGACCCGTGGGCTGATCTTCGACCGCAACGGCGTGATCATCGCCGACAACCGCCCCAGTTTCAGCCTGACCGTGACCCGCGAGCGTGCCGGTGACTGGCTCAGCGTGCTCGATACCGTGGTCGAGGTGCTGGAGCTTACCGAGGACGAGCGCGCGCTGTTCGAACGCCGCGTGCGCCAGGGGCGGCGCCCGTTCGAGCCGGTACCGATCCTGTTCGAGCTCTCCGAGGAGCAGATCGCCCGCATCGCGGTCAACCAGTTCCGCCTGCCCGGCGTCGAGGTGGCCGCGCAGCTGGTACGGCATTACCCACAGCAGGAGCACTTCGCTCATTCGGTCGGCTATGTCGGGCGCATCAACGAGCAGGAGCTCAAGCGTCTCGATCCGACCGACTACGCCGGCACCCACCATATCGGCAAGACCGGTATCGAGCGCTTCTACGAAGACGAGCTGCACGGCGAAGTCGGCTATGAAGAGGTCGAGACCAATGCCCGTGGCCGTGTACTGCGCGTGCTCAATCGCATCGATCCGAAACCGGGCAAGGACATCGTCCTGAGCCTCGACGTGCACCTTCAGGAGGCCGCGGAGAACGCCCTGGGCGGTCGCCGTGGCGCGGTGGTGGCCATCGATCCGAACAACGGCGAAGTGTTGGCGATGGTCAGCCAGCCCAGCTTCGACCCCAACCCCTTCGTCACCGGTATCAGCTTCAAGGCCTATGGCGAGTTGCGCGACTCCATCGATCAGCCGTTGTACAACCGGGTACTGCGCGGTCTTTACCCGCCTGGCTCGACCATCAAGCCGATGGTTGCCGTGGCCGGCCTGGATGCCGGCGTGGTCACGCCCACCTCACGGGTGTTCGACCCTGGCTTCTATCAGCTGCCCAACCACAGCCACAAGTACCGCAACTGGAACCGTACCGGTGACGGCTGGGTGGATCTGAACCTGGCCATCGCCCGTTCCAACGACACCTATTTCTACGATCTGGCGCACAAGATGGGCGTCGATCGCATGCACGACTACATGAGCCGCTTCGGCCTCGGTCAGCGTGTGGCGTTGGACATGTTCGAGGAAACCGCTGGTCTGATGCCTTCGCGCGACTGGAAGCGGGCGCGCTATCGCCAGCCCTGGTATCCGGGCGAGACGCTGATTCTCGGCATCGGCCAGGGCTATATGCAGACCACGCCGCTGCAGCTGGCGCAGGCCACCGCGTTGATGGCCACGCGCGGCAAGTGGATCCGCCCGCACCTGGCCAAGAGCGTCGACGGTCGTCTGCCTGTAGACCCCAACCCGATGCCGGACATCGTGCTGCGCGACCCGAAATTCTGGGAGTACGGCATTCACGGCATGGAAGAGGTATTGCACGGCGCTCGCGGCACCGCACGCAAGGTCGGTGACAGCGCGGTCTACCGCATCGCCGGCAAGAGCGGTACGGCGCAGGTGGTGGCGATCAAGCAGGGCGAGAAATACGACCGCAACAAGGTGCAGGAACGCCACCGCGACCACGCCCTGTTCGTCGGTTTTGCACCGGCGAACAACCCGCAGATTGCCATCGCGGTGATGGTCGAGAACGGCGAGTCCGGCTCTGGCGTCGCCGCGCCAGTGGTCAAGCAGGTCATGGACGCCTGGCTGCTGGACAAGGAAACCGGTCAGCTCAAGGCCGAGTTCGCGATGCCCAAGCCTGCCGAGGTCAGCCAGCGATGATAAGCAATTTCGACCGTACCCTGTCCGACGAGGACGTACTGCGCCGGCGCGCCAGCCTGCTGCAGCGCCTGCATATCGATGGCTGGCTGCTGTTGCTGCTGCTAATTCTCGGCACCGGCAGCCTGTTCATCCTCTATTCGGCCAGCGGCAAGAACATCGACCTGTTGCTCAGGCAGGCCTCCTCTTTCGGCATCGGCATGCTCGCGGTGGTGGTGATCGCCCAGTTCGACCCGCGCTTCATGGCGCGCTGGGTGCCGCTGGCCTACGTGATAGGCGTGGTGCTGCTGGTAGTGGTTGAGGTGATGGGCCACACCGCGATGGGCGCGACGCGCTGGATCAACATACCTGGGGTGATCCGCTTCCAGCCCTCGGAACTGATGAAGATCATCATGCCGATGACCATCGCCTGGTACATGGCGCGACACAACCTGCCGCCGCGTTTCAAGCATCTGGTCGTCAGCCTGGCGATGATCGGCGTGCCGGTGGTGCTGATCGCCAAGCAGCCGGATCTGGGTACTTCGTTGCTGATCCTCGCCTCGGGGGCCTTTGTGGTCTTCATGGCCGGTCTGCAATGGCGCTGGATTTTCGGTGCGGTAGCCGCCGTAGTGCCGGTTGCGGTGGGCATGTGGTTCTTCCTCATGCACGACTACCAGAAGCGCCGCGTGCTGACCTTTCTCAACCCGGAAAGCGATCCGTTGGGGGCGGGTTGGAACATCATCCAGTCAAAGGCTGCGATCGGTTCCGGCGGCGTGCTCGGCAAGGGTTGGTTGCTGGGCACTCAGTCGCACCTGGATTTTTTGCCGGAAAGCCATACGGACTTTATCATTGCCGTGCTCGCGGAGGAGTTCGGCCTGGTTGGCGTCTGTCTGTTGTTGCTGCTCTATCTGCTGCTGCTGGCGCGCGGCCTGGTGATCACCGCCCAGGCGCAGACGCTGTTCGGCAAGCTGCTGGCCGGGGCGCTGACCATGACCTTCTTCGTCTACGTATTCGTCAACATCGGCATGGTCAGCGGGCTGCTGCCGGTGGTTGGGGTGCCGCTTCCGTTCATTAGCTATGGCGGAACCCACCTGGTCACGCTGTTGTCAGGCTTCGGGATATTGATGGCGATCCACACCCACAGAAAGTGGATCGCTCAGGTTTGATTTGGGGGTTTTGAGTCAATGCATTCTCTGCGCAGTTGGGCCGCTCGTACGTTCATCGGAGTCGGCATCGCCGGCATGCTCGGAAGCGGCGCCCAGGCGTTGGCGGCCGACTATCAGAACTCGCCGCAGGTGACCGAGTTCGTCGAGGAAATGACCCGTGACTACGGTTTCGCCAGCGAGCAGTTGTACGCGCTTTTCGCTGATGTCGAGCGCAAGCAGGCGATTCTCGATGCCATTTCGCGTCCGGCAGAGAAGGTCAAACCCTGGAAGGAATACCGGCCGATCTTCATAACCGACAAGCGCATCGCCCAGGGCGTGGAGTTCTGGAACAAGAACCAGGCTGCGTTGCAGAAGGCCGAGGCCGAGTATGGCGTACCACCGCAATTCATCGTCGCCATCATCGGCGTAGAAACCTTCTACGGCGGCAATACCGGTAGCTGGCGGGTGATGGACGCATTGTCGACCCTGGCCTTCGATTATCCGCCGCGCGCGCCGTTCTTCCGTAAGGAGCTGCGCGAGTTTCTCATGCTGACCCGCGAGGAGCAGGTCGATCCGCTTTCGCTCAAGGGCTCCTATGCCGGTGCGATGGGCCTGCCGCAGTTCATGCCGAGCAGCTTCCGCGCCTACGCCGTGGACTTCGATGGCGACGGCCACATCAACATCTGGAGCAACCCGACCGATGCCATCGGCAGCGTTGCCAGCTATTTCAAACGCCACGGCTGGCAGGCCGGCGGGCAGGTGGCCAGTCGCGTCGAGGTCAGCGGAGCACGCGTCGACGAAGGCCTGACTCAGGGCCTGGACCCGGTGAAGAATGTCGCCGAACTGCGCGAACTGGGCTGGAAGAGCCGGGACAAGCTGGCCGAAGACGTACCGGTGACGGCGTTTCGTCTGGAAGGTGCCGAAGGCGACGAATACTGGTTCGGTTTGCCCAACTTCTACACCATCACCCGCTACAATCGCAGCGTGATGTATGCCATGGCGGTCAACCAACTGGCCGAGCTACTGGTCGAAGCACGGGGTAATCGATGAGTGCGTCCAAACTGCTGCCGCTGGCAGCCTGCGTAACGGCAGCGCTGTTGCTGGCGAGCTGCTCTTCCAACCGGGCACCGCAACCTGCGGTGACGCCCGGTCAGTCGGCCGGTATCTCCGGCCCGGATGATTTCAACCGTCCGCATCGCGATGGCGCGCCCTGGTGGGATGTCGATGTCTCGAAGATCCAGGACGCCATTCCCATGCCGCACTACGGGCCGGTCAAGGCCAGCCCCTACGTGGTATTCGGTAAGCAGTACTACCCGATCCAGGATGCCCGTCGCTATCAGGCGGTCGGCCCCGCTTCCTGGTACGGCACCAAGTTCCACGGCCAGGCCACGGCCAACGGTGAGACCTACGACCTGTACGGCATGACTGCGGCGCACAAGACCCTGCCGCTACCCAGCTACGTGCGCGTGACCAACCTGGAGAACGGCAAGGTGGTGATCCTGCGGGTCAACGACCGTGGGCCGTTCTACTCCGACCGGATCATCGACCTGTCCTTCGCTGCGGCGAAGAAGCTGGGCTATGCCGAGAAGGGCACGGCGCGGGTCAAGGTCGAAGGCATCGACCCTCACGAGTGGTGGGCGCAGCAGGGCCGCCCGGTGCCGCTGGTACTGGCCAACAATCAGCCGGCCAAGGCCGCCGTTGCCAAGCCCGTCGCACAGCCTGCACCGCAGGTCGTCGAGCAGTACGCGCCGCCACCTGCCCAGCACGCCGCTGCGGTGGTGCCGGTGCAGATCGACGCAAAAAAAAACGATTCACTCGGAGCCTCTGGCCTGTATCTCCAGGTGGGAGCCTTCGCCAATCCGGACGCTGCGGAGCTGCTCAAGTCCAAGCTGACCCAGACCAGCAGTGTGCCGGTGTTCATCAGCTCAGTGGTACGCGACCAGCAGATTCTGCATCGGGTCCGAATGGGGCCGATCAGCAATCAGGGCGAGGCTGAGCAGCTGCAGAGCAGCGTGCGCCTGGCCAACCTCGGTCAGCCCACGCTGGTCCGCGCCGACTGATGGCAACTTAACCGGCTTTTGCCGGACTAATCCGAGGCTTGCCTGGTGGCGAGTCGAAAGATGGCCCCTCGGGGCCGTACAACCCATGCAACGACTTTCGAGAGACGGATGAACATCACCAGCTTCGTGCAACGTGCTTCACTGGTTCTTACCCTTCTGGCTGCGCCACTCGCCATGGCCAACCAGCAGGTGGTGCCTGCGGCGCCGCAACTGGCCGCCAAATCCTACGTTCTGATGGACGCCGCCAGCGGCAATGTCCTGGTCGAGAACAACGCTGACGAGCGCCTGCCACCAGCGAGCCTGACCAAGCTGATGACCGCCTACATCGCCACGTTGGAAATCCGCAATGGCAAGATCGGCGAACAGGATCTGGTAACCATCAGCGAGCACGCCTGGCGTACCGGCGGTGCCGCTTCCGGTGGTTCCACCATGTTCCTGCCGGTGAACAGCCAGGCCACGGTCGACGACCTGCTGCACGGCATCATCATCCAGTCCGGCAACGATGCGAGCATTGCCATCGCCGAATACATCGCCGGCAGCGAAGACGCCTTCGCCGACATGATGAACGCCACTGCCGAGCGCCTGGGCATGAAGAACAGCCACTTCATGAACGCCACTGGCCTGCCGCATCCCGAGCACTACTCCAGCGCCCATGACATGGCGATCCTGGCCCGCGCGATCATCAACGAAGACGCCGAGCACTACGCGATCTATTCGCAGAAGGAATTTCTCTGGAACAACATCAAGCAACCCAACCGCAACCTGCTGCTGTGGCGTGACCGCACTGTCGACGGTCTGAAGACCGGGCACACCTCCGAGGCCGGCTACTGCCTGGTGGCCTCGGCGGTGCGTGATGGCGCACGCATGATCACCTCGGTATTCGGTACCGACAGCGAGCAGGCCCGTGCTGCGGAAACCCAGAAACTGCTGACCTACGGCTTCCGCTTCTTCGAAAGCCGCACCTTCTATCAGAAAGGGACCGAGCTGGCTCAGGCCACTGTCTGGAAGGGCGCCGCGAACCAGGTCAAGGCCGGTCTGGCCGAAGACCTGACCATGACCCTGCCCAAGGGCCAGCTGGAAAAGCTGCAGGCCAGCATGACGCTCAACCCGCAGCTAGTCGCGCCGATCCAGCAGGGCGACGTGATCGGCAAGGTCGAAGTCAAACTGGGTGACGAGGTGGTGCGCAGCACCGATCTGGTGGCCCTGCAGTCTGTAGAAGAAGGTGGCCTGCTGCGCCGTCTGTGGGACAGCATCCGCCTGTTCTTCTTCGGTCTGTTCAACTGACCGCAGACGTCGGCAGCGACCCTGGTTGTCGCTGAGCATTGAAAACGGCGGAGCAGGGCCCATTTACCTCTGGTAGAGGGCGCTGCTTCGCCGTTTCATTCAACCTGTTTGCAGGTTGCTGCGCCCTGTGCTGACCGCCTCGTCGAGGCGCCTGACTTATCCAGTCCGCTCCAATCCGGGGCGGCCCTTTCTGGACGGGCCATAAGCCCGCTGATGACATGACCGATAGCGACGTTCAACCACCCAAAATCGAATTCCCCTGCGAGCGTTACCCGATCAAGGTAATAGGCACTGCCGGTGACGGTTTCTCCGATCTGGTGATCGAAGTGATCCAGCGTCACGCCCCGGACCTGGATGCCTCGACCCTGGTAATGCGCGACAGCCGCAATGGCAACTTTCTGTCGGTGCAGGTGCTGATCACTGCGACCAGCGTCGAGCAACTGCAGGCGATTCACGTCGACCTGCGGGCCACCGGCCGCGTGCACATGGTGCTGTGATCCTCATGCCCGAGCTTGTCGTGCGTCATCTGGGGCTGGTCGAGTACCAGCCCACCCTGGAAAGCATGCGCCAGTTGACGCGCGAGCGTGACGAGCAGACGGCGGACGAGATCTGGCTGCTGCAGCACCCCAAGGTGTTCACCCAGGGCCAGGCCGGCAAGGCCGAGCACCTGCTGGCGCCGGGCGACATTCCGGTGGTGCAGGTCGAGCGCGGCGGCCAGGTGACCTATCACGGCCCTGGCCAGCTGGTGGCCTACCTGATGCTCGATCTGCGCCGCCTCGATCTCGGCGTGCGCGAACTGGTCACCGCCATGGAACAGAGCCTGGTCGATCTGCTGGCCGGCTACGGTATCGAGGCTGCGCCGAAGGCCGATGCGCCGGGCGTGTACGTGGCAGGCGACAAGATTGCGTCCCTGGGCCTGCGTGTCAGCCGTGGCTGCTCCTTCCACGGCCTGGCGCTGAACGTCGATATGGACATGACGCCCTTCCTGCGCATCAATCCGTGCGGCTATGCCGGACTGAAGATGGTGCAGATGCGCGATCTGCTGTCAGCGCCGCCTGAGTTCGACGAGGTGGCGCAACGCCTGGAACAGGCCCTGCGCCAGAGGCTGGGATATCGGTAAAGCATTAGGCTGAAAAGCAGAAAGGGGCGCCATGGCGCCCCTTTCTTTTATCCAGATATAGCCTATAGCCGTCAGTTCAGGTTCAGTGCCGGAATCAGGCTGGCGTTGACTTCCTGGCCCGGCACCGGAACCGGAGCGGCGAGGCCCAGGTTGTTCTTCTCGAACACACGGTCGGCGCGGTAGCTGGAGCGCACCAGCGGGCCGGCGGCGACTTCCATGAAGCCTTTCTCCAGGCCGATGTCGCGCAGGCGGTTGAACTCTTCAGGGCTTACCCAGCGCTGCACCTTGAGGTGGTTGCGGGTGGGTTGCAGGTACTGACCGAGGGTGAGGATGTCCACGCCGATGGCGCGCAGGTCATCCATGGTCTCGATGATTTCTTCATCGGTTTCGCCAAGTCCCAGCATCAGACTGGTCTTGGTCAGCACGTCCGGACGGTGCTTCTTGGCGTGTTCGAGCACCTTGAGGGTCTTCTCGTAGCCGGCACGCGGGTCACGGACTACGTGGGTGAGGCGTTTGACCGTCTCGACGTTCTGCGCGAAGACTTCCAGACCCGAATCGACGACACGCTCGATAGCCTGATGATCGCCATCGAAGTCCGGGGTCAGGGCTTCGACCACCACTTGCGGTGTGTTTTCCTTGATCGCGCGTACGCAGGCCGCGTAGTGGCCGGCACCGCCGTCTTCCAGATCGTCGCGGTCCACCGAGGTGAGCACGATGTAACGCAGGGCCATCAGCTCCACCGACTTGGCGGTGTTCTGCGGCTCTTCCAGATCCAGCCAGCCATTGGGGTTACCGGTGTCCACGGCGCAGAAGCGGCAGGCGCGAGTGCACACCGAACCCATCAGCATGATGGTGGCGGTACCGTTGGACCAGCATTCGCCCATGTTCGGACAATGCGATTCCTGGCACACGGTGCTCAGGCGGTGCTCGCCGACGTTGCGCTTGACCGCCTCGAAACGGCTGCCACCCGGGGCCTTGACCCGCAACCACTTGGGCTTGGGCTCGAAAACCTGGGGTTCGGCCGAGGCGCGGCGCTTCTGACCATCCTTGATCGCGGTGATGCCTTGGGCGGTGCGGAATTTTTCGCCGCTGGCGACGGATTTGGGCGAGGAAGTGTCGGACATCGGAAATCTGGGCTCCGGTAGAGGCTCCGTGGGCAGGTGGCTTTTGGCCGCCCGCCAGTCTACCACAGAAGGTGTATGCAGACGCTGAGGCCACCTGTCGACAAACGCATCGGCGAGGCGGCTGCTGTCAGCAGCGCCCGGTCTCAGCGAGCGCGCAACTGTTGCAACAGCTCGGTCGTCGGGTAGCCATCGGCAGGCCAGTTCAGCTGCAACTGCAGGGCGCGGATGGCCTTGCGCGTATTGGCGCCGATGATGCCGTCAGCCGGGCCGGGATCGAATCCCGCCCTGGTCAGCAGTTCCTGCAGTTCAACGCGTTCGCTGCGGCCCAGCTGGCGCTCGCCGCGTGGCCACTGTCCTTTGACTTCGCTTGGACGCAGCAGGTTATCGGCCAGCAGGCCGATGGCCAGTGCGTAGGAGGTGGAGTTGTTGTACTTGAGAATGCTGCGGAAATTGTCCAGCAACAGGAAGGCCGGGCCACGATGGCCGGCGGGCAGCTGCAGGCTGGCGCGGGCATTGGCGGCTGCACCGGTGGGCGCTAACGGGCGCACGCCCAGCTCGGCCCACTCGGCCAGGCTGCGGCGCTGTTCCGGGTCGGCCAGCGAATAATCGAAGCCGTTCGGCAGGCTCACTTCGAAGCCCCAGGGCTGGCCGCGCTGCCAGCCGGATGCCTGCAGGTAATGAGCAGCCGAAGCCAGGGCATCGGTCGAGGAGCCCCACAGATCGCGCTTGCCGTCACCGTCGAAATCCACTGCATGCTGGTTGTAGGTGGTCGGCATGAACTGGGTCTGGCCCATGGCGCCGGCCCAGGAGCCAATCATGCGTTCGCTGGTGATGTCGCCGTTCTGCAGGATTTGCAGCGCGGCCAGCAACTGCACGCGCCAGAAGCCCTGGCGGCGGCCATCGTAGGCCAGCGTCGCGAGGGAGCGAATCACGCTGTGGCTACCGATGTTGTTGCCGAAATTGCTTTCCAGACCCCAGATGGCCACCAGGATCGGAGCTTCCACGCCGTACTGCTGCTCGATGCGTTGCAGCACCAGGCTGTGCTGCGCCAGCAACACCCGGCCGCGACCGATACGGCTCGAGGAAACAGCGCCGTCGAGATATTCCCACACCGGGCGGGTGAATTCGGGCTGGCTGCTGTCGGCCTTGAGCACCGCCGGGTCAGGAGTAACGCCGGCGAATACGCGATCGAACAGCGCGGCGTCGATACCGGCGGCAATCGCTTCGTTGCGCAGCGCCTGTCGCCAGTCGGCGAAACTGGCCAGCGGTTCTTCGACTGTGGTCTGGGCCGCAGCCGGGGGTGTTGCGGTAGGCAGGTTTTCCGCCGGGGCCTGGGCGCAGGCCGCCAGCAGCAGGAGAGGAAGCAGGGCCAGGGCGCGACGCGGAAGCTGGTGTGGCATGTCTATCTCAAGGCGTTTAAGCAGGCTGCTACCTTAGCATGCCCGCGCCGGATTCTGGGCTACCAGCGTAGCGAAGAAGCCCATAAAGCAAGAAGCCTCCCAATTGTGGGAGGCTTCACGGCGGTAGCTGCCTTTGCCTTTCTGTGGCCGTTCCTGACGGGAGCGAAACAGGGGCTGGGCGACGATGGATTTGGCCTTGTTCGGCCGTTTGCCGGCTTTCTTGCTCATGGCGTTTCCTCATGCGAACTGGCCTGCGCCAATGCAGACGGCGCGGACTATGCGCCGCTGTACGGAAAATGTCCAGATTGCGGTCTGAATGGGGCTACATGGAAGCAGGCAGCAACAATTACAGGCGCAGGCGCTGTCCGGCCAACTGCAGGGTCAGCATGGCCAGGTCGCTCCACGGATCACCAGGGGCCTGGCCCTTGATCTGCGCGTCGATCAGCTGCGCCTGCTGCAGCAACTGGCCCCAGCGCTTGGCGCTATGGCGTTGCAGGGCTTTGGAGACCAGTGGCCTGCGTTTGTCCCAGACCGGCGGGCGGGCGCTGGAAAAGGCTTTGTCGAGCGGGACGCCCTGGCTGTACTGATGGGCGATGCTGGCCAGCAGGCGAATCTCGCGCGCCAGCGCCCAGAGGATCACTGGCGTTTCCACGCCTTCGCCACGCAGCCCCTCGAGCATGCGCAGGGCATGTGCAGCGTCGCCGCCCAGTGCGCAGTCGATCAGACCGAATACGTCGAAGCGGGCGCTGTCGGCAACGGCGGCCTGAACGGTTTCGGCATCGACCTGGTTGCCCTCGGCAAGCAGCTTGAGCTTTTCCACTTCCTGAGCAGCGGCCAGCAGGTTGCCTTCCACCCGGGCGGCGATCATTTCCACCGCATCCGCGCTGGCATTCAGGCCGGCCTGAGCCAGGCGCTGACGAATCCACTGCGGCAACTGGTTGGCATCCACCGGCCAGATCTGGATGAACTGGCTCGCCTGGCCGTCGATCAACGCCTTGGCCCATTTGGATTTCTGCGTGCTGCCGTCCAGCTTGGGCAAGCTCAGCAACAGAACGGTGTCTTCCGGCGGGCGGGCCAGGTATTCCAGCAGCGCTGCGGCACCCTTGTCGCCTGGCTTGCCTGAGGGCAGGCGCAGCTCCAGCAGGCGCTTCTCGGCGAACAGCGAGAGACTGGCGCCGGCCTGCAACAGGTTGCCCCAGTCGAAGTTGGCCTCGGCATTGAACACCTGGCGTTCGCCGAAACCCTGCTGCCGGCAGGCGTTGCGGATGGCGTCAGCGCTTTCCTGGCAGAGCAGCGGTTCGTCACCGCTGATCGCATAGACAGGTGCAAGCGAGCCTTGCAGGTGTTTGCCGAGCTGGGCGGGAGCGAGCTTCATCGAGGCGAGGTCATGAGGCGGGTGGCGAGGGCCGCAGGCGCGGCCCCGGTGCCTTACTGGATTGGCAGTTCGATCGGCGACTGCTGCGGCGCGACCTGGCTCTCACGAGCGCGGCGAGCCGCTTCCAGCGCTTCGGCTTCCGCCTTGGCGCGGGCTTCTGCAGTCTGCTGCAGCTGGTCGAGCTGGGCCGGGGTGATCTGCTGCAGGCTCTGGGTGAGCTGCTGGATCATCTCGCGACGCAGTTCGCTGCGCAGTTGCGCAGCCTCCTGGTCGGAGCCGGCCAGGTTGTTGTCATCCTGCTGGTAGTAGTTCTGTACCTCCACCTTGTTGCCGGTCAGCAACAGGTTCTGCGCGCCGCGGATCTCGTAGTCCAGCGCCATGGTCAGTTCGTACTCGGCGGTACGAGCGCCGCTGCTGTAGCTGGCGCTGCGACGATTTTCGGTTTCACGAGTGATCACCAGCTTGTAAGGCGCGCCGGCGTAAACGCGAACATCGTTGTCCTCCAGCACTTCACGTACCTGCTGCACGGTGTCGCCATAGGCGTCGCGCGCGGTGACGTCGAGCTCCTTGAGGGCGAACTGCACATCGCCGGTGCCACGCAGCTGGAAGCCACAGGCGCTGAGCAGGCCGGCCAGGCCGATGACCAGCAGATTCCGTTTCATCATTCTCATATCCCCTTGGCGGATCACGGCGCCACACATGTGTGGCGCCGAGCTTAATCAGTTGGCGACTATATTGACCAGCTTGCCTGGCACCACGATGACCTTGCGAATGCTCAGGCCTTCGGTGAAGCGCAGCACGTTCTCGTTGGCACGAGCGGCGACCTCGACGTCCTCGCGCGAGGCGCTGGCCGGAACTTCGATCTGCCCGCGCAGCTTGCCGTTGACTTGCACCACCAGGGTCAGGCTGTCCTGCACCAGGGCGGATTCGTCGACCTGCGGCCACTGCGCGTCGATGACCGCATCGCTGTGTCCCAGGCGCTGCCACAGTTCGTGGCTGATATGCGGGGTGATCGGTGCCAGCAGCAGGGTGACGATCTCCAGACCTTCGTGCACCAGCGCACGGTCCTGTTCGGTTGCGGTGGCGGCCTTTTCCAGCACGTTCATCAGGGTCATCACCTGGGCGACGGCGGTGTTGAACTTGTGATGCTGGCCGATATCGTTGCTGGCCTGCTTGATCGCCAGGTGAATGGCGCGGCGCACGGCCTTCTGCTCGTCGTTCAGGCCGGCGACATCCAGCTTGCCCGGCAGACCGGCGCTGACATGGCCGTGGGCCAGGCGCCAGACGCGGCGCAGGAAGCGGTTGGCACCCTCGACGCCGGCATCCGACCATTCGCAGCTCTGATCGGGCGGCGAGGCGAACATCATGAACAGGCGGCAGGTGTCGGCGCCGTATGCATCGATCATGTCCTGCGGGTCGACACCGTTGTTTTTCGACTTGGACATCTTCTCGGTGCCGCCGATTTCCACCGGCAGACCGTCGCTTTTCAGCTTGGCGCCGATGACCTTGGCCTTGGCGTCACGCTCGACTTCCACGTCGGCCGGGTTGAACCAGTCCTTGCCGCCGTTTTCCAGGGTGCGGTAGTAGGTCTCGGCGACCACCATGCCCTGGGTCAGCAGGTTCTTGAACGGCTCGTTGGACGACACCAGGCCTTCGTCGCGCATCAGCTTGTGGAAGAAGCGCGCGTAGAGCAGGTGGAGGATGGCGTGCTCGATGCCGCCGATGTACTGATCCACCGGCAACCAGTGGTTGGCCGCTTGCGGGTCGACCATGCCGCCCTCGTAGTTTGGGCTGGCGTAGCGGGCGAAATACCAGGACGACTCCACGAAGGTGTCCATGGTGTCGGTTTCGCGCTTGGCCGGGGCGCCGCATTTCGGGCAGCTGCACTCGTAGAACTCAGGCATCTTGGCCAGCGGGCTGCCTGCGCCATCCGGCACCACGTCTTCGGGCAGCACCACCGGCAGCTGGTCTTCCGGCACCGGTACGTCGCCGCAGCTGTCGCAGTGGATGATCGGGATCGGGCAGCCCCAGTAGCGCTGGCGGCTGATGCCCCAGTCGCGCAGACGGAACTGGGTCTTGCGCGCACCGTGCGCGCTGGCTTCCAGATCACCGACGATGGCGTCGAACGCGGCGCTGAAATCCAGACCGTCGTACTTGCCGGAGTTGATGGTGGTCAGGCCGGCCTTATCACCGTACCAGTCCTGCCAGGTGCTGGCGTCGTAGTCCTTGCCTTCGCCGGTGTAGACCTGTTTGATCGGCAGGTCGTATTTGCCTGCGAACTCGAAGTCGCGCTCGTCATGCGCCGGCACGGCCATCACCGCGCCTTCGCCGTAGCCCCACAGCACGTAGTTGGCGACGAATACCGGCAGCTTGTCGCCAGTCAGCGGATGAATGACGAACTGGCCGGTGGCCAGGCCTTTCTTCTCCATGGTGGCCATGTCGGCCTCGGCCACGGAGCCGGCCTTGCACTCGGCGATAAAGGCGGCGATGGCCGGATTGGATTCGGCAGCGCGCTGGGCCAGCGGGTGTTCGGCGGCCACGGCAACGTAGGTGGCACCCATCAGGGTGTCGGGGCGAGTGGAGTAGACCTTCAGCTGACCATCGATGCCGATGCTGGAGACGTCGTAGTCGAACACGATGTCGGCACCGAAGCTCTTGCCGATCCAGTTGCGCTGCATGGTCTTGACCTGCTCGGGCCAACCATCCAGCTCGTCCAGGCTGCTCAGCAGCTCATCGGCGTAAGCGGTGATCTTGAAGTAGTACATCGGGATTTCGCGCTTCTCGATCAGCGCACCCGAGCGCCAGCCGCGGCCGTCGATGACCTGCTCGTTGGCCAGTACGGTCTGGTCCACCGGATCCCAGTTCACGGTGCCGTTCTTGCGGTAGATCACGCCCTTCTCGAACAGGCGGGTGAACAGCCACTGCTCCCAGCGGTAGTAGTCCGGCTTGCAGGTGGTGACTTCGCGCGTCCAGTCGATGGCCAGCCCCAGCGATTTGAGCTGGGACTTCATGTAGGCGATGTTCTCGTAAGTCCACTTGGCCGGCGCCACCTGGTTCTTCATCGCGGCGTTTTCCGCCGGCATGCCGAAGGCATCCCAGCCCATCGGCTGCAGCACGTTCTTGCCCTGCATGCGCTGGTAGCGGGCGATCACGTCACCGATGGTGTAGTTGCGCACGTGCCCCATGTGTAGCTTGCCGCTGGGGTAGGGGAACATCGACAGGCAGTAGAAGGTGTCCTTGCCGGGCTGTTCGCTGACGACGAAGGAGTTCTGCGCGTCCCAGTGGGACTGCGCGGCGGCTTCTATTTCACGGGGCGAGTACTGTTCGTGCATGGCTCTGGCGCTGAAGGAATGGGGCTTGCGGAAAACGTCGTAGCATACATGAGCGCCGTCTATCGAGGGAAACCCAGATTGCGCTGCGTCCGCCGTTTGTCGCGGCGCCGGGCTGCACCCATTGCCTTCGCTAAGCTTGATTCAAGGCCCGCGGTTTTCAGGGCTCGCGAGGTGTCAGATGGTCGATGCACGGCAGGCGGAACGGGGCGGTGGTCTTTACGAGCGGCTGCTGCACAGGCTTGCCCTGGCACTGGAGGAGGCCGATACCGCCAGCCGCCTGCACGCAGAGCCGCTGCGCGAACTGGAGCTGGATGGGCTGAGCCCGGCGGAGCTGGAACTGATCCGCGCCTATCTCAACCGTGACCTGCACTGGCTGCGCGGCTGGCACGCGGCGGCCGAGGAACTGGCGCTGATTCAGCGTCAGCCATTGCGCAGCACCAAGGCCGCTGGTGGCAAGCCGCTGGGCAAGCTAAAACCCTTGATGAAGCGTCGCCAGGCGCTGTGTTGCGCACTCTGCGGTGCGCCGGTCAGCTGGCATCGCGGGCAGGATGCGCGAGCCTGCCAGGCTTGCGGTTCCAAGCTGTTTCGCAGCGGCAGTTCCCGTTAGCAGGCCGTTGAAAAACGTAGGCGAGGCAGCCAGTGCAATACCGATGGCGGCCCGCAAAAACAGGCGAAAAACGGTCGGAGTCGCGCTCGACTTTACGAGCTGTAAATGAGCATTTTGATGGGGGCGCCTAGCTCGGACTCGCGCACGCGCCTGTTTTTAACGCAGCAATGGCAACGCAGGTAGTTTTCAACAGCCTGCTAGATCGCATTGGCCGCAGTTGCGGCCGGGCTTGGTGTCTCGCCTGATTTTCTGACGAGCTGTTAGGCTTGGGCGCCCGGGGAGGTGCCTGATGCCGATTCGCTACATTCTCAAACAACTGCTGATGCCGCCAGGCATCCTGCTTCTGCTGATGCTGCTGGGCTGGTGGCTGCGCCGCCGCTTTCCGCGTTTGGCTTTCACCTGCTTTGCCACCGGCTTCGGCGGACTCTGGCTGATGAGCCTGCCGGCGGTGATGCAATGGAGCGCGGGCCTGCTCGAACGTGAGCCGGTGCTGGAGGAGGCGCAATGGGCGACGCTGGCGCAGCGCGCCGATGCCATCGTGATTCTCGGCGCCGGGCGCGAGCAGAACGATCCGGGCTGGGGCGGAACCGATCAGCCGGGGCTAATGGCCCTGGAGCGCCTGCGCTATGCCGCTCGCCTGGCGCGCGCATCCGGGCTGCCGATGGCGGCTACCGGTGGCCTGCATTACGGCCAGCCGCCCAGTGAAGCGGCGCTGATGGCCGACTCCATGAAGCGCGATTACGCTCTGGAGATTCGCTGGCTGGAGGAGCAGAGCCGCACCACCTGGGAAAACGCGCTGCTGAGTGCCGAGCTGTTGCAGCCGCAGGGCGTGCGTCGCGTGGTGCTGGTAACCCAGGCCTGGCACATGCCACGGGCACGCTGGAGTTTCGAGCAGGCCGGCTTCGAGGTGATCACTGCACCGATGGGCTATCTCAGCGCCGGTTATGAACGCCCGCTGGGCGGCTGGCTGCCGGAGTCGCGGGTGATCTGGCAGAGCAGTCAGTTGCTCAACGAGGCCATCGGATTGCTCGTCTACCCGCGGGTATACGGCGCTGACTGAGGCTGAGCGTTCGCGTAGGAGCGGCTTCAGCCGCGAACTGGGCTGGCAGTGCGCAGCCCGGATGCAATCCGGGGAATCGTGGCGCTAACTCCCGGATTTCATCCGGGCTACGCTCGCCAGCAGGCGGCCTACACCGTTTTGGCCATGCGGCTGGCCAGCAGCGCCCAGCCCAGCAGCAGGACGCAGAGAATCGCCAGCGGCCAGATGCGCCATTGCAGGTAGGGCGTCAGCCCCTGCATCGGCGCCACTTCCCCGTAGAGCACGCCTTGCTCGAACTGTGGCAGTGCCGTCTGGATTCTGCCCTGCGGGTCGATCACCACGGTCATGCCGTTGTTGGTGGCGCGGATCATCCAGCGCCCGGCTTCCAGTGCGCGCATCTGCGCCATCTGCAGGTGCTGCAGCGGGCCGATGGAGGTGCCGAACCAGGCGTCGTTGCTCACCGTCAGGAGGATGTCGCTGTCTGCCGCCAGCGCCGCGGCGAATTCCGGGTAGACCACCTCGTAGCAGATGAACGGCGCGATGCGATGCCCCTTGGCCAGTAGCGGCGGCTGGTCGGCCGGGCCGCGGGCGAAGTCGGACATGGGCAGGTCGAAGAAGGCGATCAATCCGCGCAGCACTTCCTGCAGCGGTACGTACTCGCCGAAGGGCACCAGCTTCTGCTTGAGATAGGTGCCCTGGCCTTCGCCGAAGCTGGTGATGGCGTTGTAGTAACGAATCTCTCCACGCTCGTTGGACTGCCGCACCGGCACGCCGGTGATCAGTGCACTGTTGCGGTCACGGGCGAAGCGATCCATCACGCCGATATAGCCCTGGGCCATGTCCTTGAGCACCGGTATGGCGGTCTCCGGCCAGACCAGCAGGTCGACCTGCCTGGAGCTGAAGCTGAGATCGCGATACAGCGCCAGTTGCGCGTTGAGCTGGGCCGGGTCCCATTTCAGGTTCTGTTCGACATTGCCCTGTACCAGAGCGACGGTCAGGCTGTCGCCTGCTGCGCGGGTCCACTCGTGACCCTTCAGGGCCAGGCCGGCGAGCCAGGGGCTCAGCAGCAGAAGCAGGGCGCAGACGTAGCGCGGCTTGTGCGCACGCAGACGCTCCAGATTGATGATCAGCGCCGCCGACAGGGCGATGACGAAGGACGCCAGCCAGACGCCGCCGACCGGTACCAGACCACTCAGCGGGCCTTGGAGCTGGCTGTAGCCGGCGTAGAGCCAGGGAAAACCGGTAAGGAACCAGCCGCGAAACACCTCCTGCACGACCCACAGCGCGGTGAACGCCAGGGCGTCGGCCAGCGGGGCTTCACTGCGGCGTATCCAGCGCGCCCACAGCGCGGCGGTCAGGGCGAAGAACAGGCCCAGTCCGGCGACGAAGCCCAGGGTGAGAACGCCTGCCAGCGCCGGCGATGCGGCGCCATAGTCGTGGATGCTGACATACACCCAGCTGGTGCCGGCAGCGAACAGGCCGAAGCCGTAGCTCCAGCCGCGCAGCGCTGCCTGGCCTGGGCGCAGATGGCGCAGGCCGAGGTAGAACAGGGCGATGGACAGCACCACCAGCGGCCACAGGTCGAAGGGGGCGAGCGCCAGGGTGGTCAGGGCGCCGGCGCCGCAGGCGAGCAGGTGGCCGGGCCAGCCCGGACGAGTGATCCATTGCAGCATGGGGTGATCCTTGGAATCGGGGTGGCGCAAGGGTAGAGCGGAAATGGCGCAGGGGGAAGCGGCCGCCCTCGCTGGGCAAGGGCGGCTAAGGCTTAGCGGCTGACCGGGGTCAGGCGCAGCAGGTGGATGCGGCGGCTGTCGGCGTTGAGCACGCGGAAGCGGAACTCGCCGATCTCGGTGACCTCGTTGCGCTTGGGCAGGTGGCCGAACGCATTCATTACCAGACCGCCGACGGTGTCGTACTCATCGTCGGAAAACTCGCTGTCGAAGGTCTCGTTGAAGCTGTCGATGGGCGTCAGCGCCTTGATCAGGTAGTCACCGGAGGGCAGTGGCTTGATGTAGCCGTCTTCCTCGACATCGTGCTCGTCTTCGATGTCGCCGACGATCTGCTCCAGCACGTCCTCGATGGTCACCAGGCCGGCGACACCGCCGTATTCGTCGATGACCACGGCCATGTGGTTGTGGTTGGCGCGGAACTCGCGCAGCAGCACATTCAGGCGCTTGGACTCGGGCACGAAGGTGGCCGGGCGCAGCAGGTCCTTGATGTTGAAGTTGGGCTGCTCGCCCTGCAGGATCAGCGGCAGCAGATCCTTGGCCAGGAGAATGCCGATGACGTCGTCGAGGCTCTCGCCGACTACCGGGTAGCGCGAGTGGGCGGCATCGATGATGGCGGGCAGGAATTCGCGCGGGCTCTGGTTGGCCTTGATGCTGATCATCTGCGAACGCGGCACCATGATGTCGCGTACCTGCAGGTCGGCTACCTGGATGGCGCCTTCGACGATGGCCAGCGCTTCACTGTCGAGCAGTTTGTTCTGGTGGGCTTCGCGCAGGACTTCCAGCAGTTCCTGGCGGTTTCTCGGCTCATGAGCAAAAGCCTGGGTCAGCTTGTTGAACCAGGACTTCTGCTCGTTGCTCGATCGGTCTTCGCTCATGGCGTTTTACTCGGGGTTCCTTGTCAGGAAAAGTTATTGGCTATGTACGCGTTAGCTGTTGAGGTCGCAAGTAGGCTTTTGTAGGAGCCACGCCCTCGGGGCGAACGGACAGGGCAGCAGCGATCTCGCGCCGCTGCGACTATCGTTTCGCGCCGGGGCGGCGCTCCTACAAGGTAGGTCGTTCATCGTCGGCATACGGGTCGGGGTGACCCAGTTCGGCGAGCAATTGTCGTTCCAGGTCTTCCATCTCGAGGGCTTCGTCTTCCTCGATATGGTCATAGCCCAGCAGGTGCAGGCAGCCGTGGATCACCAGGTGCGCCCAGTGAGCTTCCAGCGTTTTGCCCTGCTCGGCCGCTTCGCGCTCGACCACCGGCCCGCAGATCACCAGATCGCCCAGCAGCGGGATGTCGAGAATCCCATCGGGAATCTCGGCGGGGAAAGACAAGACGTTGGTGGCGTAGTCCTTGTGCCGCCAGGTGCGGTTCAGCTCGCGGCCTTCTTCCTCGTCGACCAGGCGGATAGTCAGCTCCGAATCGGCCGTGCGCTGGCGCAGCGCCAGTTCGCACCAGCGGCGCAATTGCGCTTCATCCGGGTGCTGGCCGTCAGTGGCCAGTTGCAGATCCAGTTCAAGCATCGTTGCCGTCGCCCTTGCCATTCAGGCGCGCGTCGTGGCGCTCGTAGGCTTCGACGATGCGCTGCACCAGCGGGTGGCGTACCACGTCCTTGGGCTTGAAGTGGGTGAAGCTGATGCCGGGCACATCGCGCAGCACTTCGATGACGTGCGCCAGGCCGCTCTTGGTGCCGCGTGGCAGGTCGACCTGGGTGATGTCGCCGGTGATCACCGCAGTGGAGCCGAAACCGATACGGGTGAGGAACATCTTCATCTGCTCGACGGTGGTGTTCTGACTCTCGTCGAGAATGATGAAACTGTTGTTAAGGGTGCGGCCACGCATGTAGGCCAGCGGCGCGATCTCGATCACCTGCTTTTCGATCAGCTTGGCGACGTGATCGAAGCCGAGCATTTCATAGAGTGCGTCATACAGCGGGCGCAGGTAGGGGTCGATCTTTTGCGCCAGATCGCCTGGCAGGAAGCCGAGCTTCTCGCCGGCTTCCACCGCCGGGCGCACCAGCAGAATGCGCCGCACCTGCTCGCGCTCCAGCGCATCGACGGCGCAGGCCACGGCCAGGTAGGTCTTGCCGGTGCCGGCCGGGCCGATGCCGAAGTTGATGTCGTTGTCGAGGATGGCCTTGACGTAGCGCTGCTGGTTGGCGCCGCGCGGTTTGATCACGCCCTTCCTGGTACGCAGCGTCACCTGCGGCACATTGCTGGGGTTGACCAGTTCTTCGATACCGGATTCCTGCAGGTACAGGTGCACCAGATCGGGCGACAGTTCGGTGGCTTTGGTTTCGCGGTACAGCTTGCGCAGCAGGGTCTCGGCGGCCTGGGTCTTGTCGGCGCTGCCGAGCATTTCGAACTGGTTGCCACGGTTGCGGATTTCCAGGCCGAGGCGCTCTTCGATCAGGCGCAGGTGCTCGTCGAACTGGCCGCAGAGGTTGGCGAAACGGCGGGCCTCGAAGGGTTCGAGGGTGAAACGATGAGGTTCTAGAGAGGCGTTCAAGGTGATGGTGTGATCGTCACTTGTCTGGGGTTGAAGGGCAGCATAACGCCGGTCGCCCACAACGCAAAGTGTGGGCGCCTGCGCCTTTAGTTGAGAGTGCTGGCATCCAGCAAAGTGCCGCGCAGCGAATGGGGCAGGGCATCGTCGATGTGCACGTCGACGAACTGGCCGATCAGGCGCGGGTTGCTTGCGCGGAAATTGACGATGCGATTCTGCTCGGTGCGGCCCTGGAGCATGCCCGGGTCCTTCTTCGAGTAGTCGCTGACCAGGATGCGCTGCACCGTGCCGACCATGAGTCGGCTGTTCTCGAAGCCGTTCTGGTTGATGCGGTGCTGCAGTAGTGCCAGGCGCTGCTTCTTAACCTCGTCCGGGGTGTCGTCGACCAGATCGGCGGCCGGGGTGCCGGGGCGCGAGCTGTAGATGAAGGAGAAGGAGAAGTCGAAACCGACGTCCTCGATCAGTTTCATGGTCTGCTCGAAGTCTTTTTCCGTTTCGCCGGGGAAGCCGACGATGAAGTCCGAGCTGATCAGGATGTCCGGCACGGCGGCGCGCAGCTTGCGGATGCGCGACTTGTATTCCAGCGCGGTGTGGTTGCGCTTCATCGCCGCGAGGATGCGGTCGGAGCCTGACTGCACCGGCAGGTGCAGGTATTTCACCAGCTGCGGGATCTCGGCGTGGGCGGCGATGATCGCATCGGAGAATTCCAGCGGATGACTGGTGGTGTAGCGGATGCGCTCGATGCCGTCGAGCGCCGCCACGGCATGCAGCAGCTCGGCGAAGTCGGCGATATGGCCGTCCGGGGCTTGCCCGCGATAGCCGTTGACGTTCTGCCCGAGCAGGGTGACTTCCTTGACGCCTTTCTCGGTGAGGGAGGTGATTTCCATCAGCACGTCGACCAGCGGGCGGCTGACTTCCTCGCCGCGGGTGTAGGGCACCACGCAGAAGGTGCAGTACTTGCTGCAGCCCTCCATCACCGAGACGAAGGCGCTGGGACCATCGACGCGCGGCTCGGGCAGGCGGTCGAATTTCTCGATCTCGGGGAAGCTGATGTCCACCTGGGCGGTCTTGGTCACGCGCGCAGCGTCGATCATTTCCGGCAGGCGGTGCAGGGTCTGCGGGCCGAAGATCACGTCGACATAGGGCGCGCGGTCGCGGATCGCCGCGCCTTCCTGGCTGGCCACGCAACCGCCGACGCCGATCACCAGGTCCGGGTTGGCCTGCTTCAGTTCGCGCCAGCGGCCAAGCTGGGAGAACACCTTGTCCTGCGCCTTCTCGCGGATCGAGCAGGTATTGAGCAGGATCACGTCGGCTTCTTCGGGTTTTTCCGTAACCTCCAGAGCCTGATGCTCGCCCAGCAGGTCGACCATGCGCGAGCTGTCGTACTCGTTCATCTGGCAACCGTGGGTTTCGATATAGAGCTTCTTGGTCATGGCACTGTCTGAGGTGGTTAAAAAATGACCGCGCATTATAGGGGAGAGGTGGGCGACAGGCTACAAGCTTGCGGCCACGGCAAGCGCGTCGTCGTCCATCCCCGGATGGCACCCAGGCTACGCGTGCGGCGCTGTGCTATCCTGCGCGCCCCGTTTTTCCTGACTTCGAGTCTCCATGAGCAAGCGCGACCCCATCTACAAGGTGATTTTCCAGAACCAGGGCCAGGTGTACGAGATGTATGCCAAACAGATCTTTCAAAGCGATCTGTGGGGCTTTCTGGAGGTGGAAGAGTTCGTCTTCGGCGAGCGCAGCCAATTGGTGGTGGACCCCAGCGAGGAGAAGCTCAAGGCGCAGTTCGAAGGCGTTGTGCGCAGCTTCGTGCCGATGCACGCGATCATCCGCATCGACGAGGTGGAGCGCCTGGGCACGGCGAAGATCAGCGAGGCCAAGGGCGGCGGCAACGTGATGCCGTTCCCCATGCCGATGCCGGACAAGTAAGCGGTTGCACGGGATAAGGTAGGGTGGGCTTCAGCCCGCCCTACGCCTGACGCGACCTTTAAGGCAGCGGCGAGAAGGGCGAACGGCCTTCGGCGGTCTGCAGCTCCAGCAGGTAGCTGCGGAAGATCTGCCCCAGCACCTGGCTGGCGATTTCCAGTTCATCGCGACGCATCTGTGCCGATACCACATCGGCGCTGTCCATGGCTTCGTCCGAGCCATTGACCGATGCCATCTTCAACACGATGTAGGCCTGCACATTGTTGGCCGGTACGCCTTCGCCGCGGAAGAACATGGTGCCCAGGCGCAGTTGCGCTTCGGCGTGCCCTTGCAACGAAGCGCGCTCGAACCAGGTCAGGGCCTGCTTGAGGTCGCGCGGGGTGCGCTTGCCGTCGTAGTAGTACTCGCCCAGCTCGAAGGCGGCCTGCATGTTGCCGGCGCGCGCCATTTCCTGGCAACTGGCCAGGGCATCGGGCATTTCTTCGGGAGAGGCGTTCAGAGCACAGCTGCCGCTGGCGGGGATCAGCAGGGAGTTGCCGCCTGCGAACGCAAACAGCGGGAGGAAAAGCAACAGGCAGCCCAGGGACAGGGTGCGGCCGGTGCGGTTCATCTGGATAACGGGACCTCGGCAGTTCAGGGCGGGTGTCGTGCCCGGTCGGCGCAAAACGTGCCGACCGTCGCATTATGAATAAACCGCGCGCTTGTTACAAAGGCTGTTTATTCGCGTTTCCTGGCAGGCTCAACAGCAGCCAGGCTAGCAACAGATAGGCCGGTATCAGCAGCACGTGAAACAGGTCGATACGGCGCAGCGGTCCGATCATGCCCTCGGTGCCGACCGCCAGGCCGGCCAGCAGAAACAGGCCCACCACCACGGCTGCGCTGATCGTCGGCGCCCGGCGCGGCCATTGGACTGCGCCGGCATAGAGAATCAGCACCAGCGCGGTCAGGTTCAGCGCCAGGCGGTAATCCTCCAGGTAGCCCATCTGCCGAAACAGCTCGAAGAAGGCGCACAGTCCGAGGACGATGCGCCCCCAGTTCGGCCGACTCCAGGCCCAGCCGCGACCCAGTGCCAATGCCGCGGCGCCGAGCAAAGGCAGGCCGAGAAAGCTGCTGGCCTGGGTGAGCCACAGATGCGCGGCCTGCCAGCTCGGATCGAAGCCGTAGCGAATCACGCCGACGCCGGCCGCCGCAGCCGGCAGCAGGAAGCCAAGCAGGGCGCAGAACAGCGCCGGCTGATCGCCCTCGCCGTAGCGCCCGCGCGCCCGGCCGATCCACACGACGCAGACGGCGCAGGTCAGGGCCAGCAGCGCATCACTGAAGGCAGTGCTGTATTGCATCAGGCTTTTTTCAGCTCGGCGAAGGCGCGCTCGGCGGCGGCGAAGGTGATCTCCAGCTCCTTGTCGCCATGGGCGATGGAGGTGAAGCCCGCTTCGAAGGCGCTTGGCGCCAGGTACACGCCACCTTCCAGCATCAGGTGGAAGAAGCGGTTGAAGCGCGCGCTGTCGCTGGCCATCACGTCGGCGAAGGTGACGATGTCGTCAGCGCCGCTGAAGTACAGGCCGAACATGGCGCCCGCCTGAGTGGTGACGAAGGGAATGCCGGCGGCATCGGCACGCTGTTGCAGGCCGTCGAGCATGCGCGTGGTGTAATCGGTCAGCTCGGTGTGGAAGCCCGGACGGCTGATCAGCTTCAGCGTGGTCAGACCGGCGGCCATGGCCAGCGGGTTACCCGACAGGGTGCCGGCCTGGTAGACCGGGCCGAGTGGGGCGATGCATTCCATGATCGCGCGCTTGCCGCCGAAGCAGCCCACCGGCATGCCGCCGCCGATGATCTTGCCGAAGGTGGTCAGGTCCGGGGTAACGCCGTAGTGCGCCTGGGCGCCGCCGAGGGCGACGCGAAAACCGGTCATCACCTCGTCGAAGATCAGTACCACGCCGTGCTTGTCGCACTGCTCACGCAGGCCTTGGAGAAAGCCCGGCGCCGGCGGCACGCAGTTCATGTTGCCGGCCACCGGCTCGACGATGATGCAGGCGACTTCCTGACCCACCTGCGCCAGGCACTCGGCCACGGCACCGATGTCATTGAACGGCAGGGTCAGGGTGTGCTTGGCGAAGGCCGCCGGCACGCCCGCGGAGTTCGGCACGCCCTGGGTCAGGGCGCCGGAGCCGGCCTTGACCAGCAGGCTGTCGGAGTGACCGTGGTAGCAGCCCTCGAACTTGATGATGCTGTCGCGGCCGGTGTAGCCGCGGGCCAGGCGGATGGCGCTCATGGTCGCCTCGGTGCCGGAGCTGACCATGCGCACCATCTCCATCGACGGCACCAGGCTGCACACCAGCTCGGCCATCTCGGTTTCCAGGGCGGTCGGCGCGCCGTAGGACAGGCCGTGCTCCAGCTGGCGGCGCACGGAATCCAGCACGTCCGGATGGCTGTGGCCGAGAATCATTGGGCCCCAGGAACCGACGTAGTCGACGTAGCGCTTGTCGTCTTCATCCACTACGTAGGCGCCTTCGGCGTGCTTGAAGAACAGCGGCGTGCCGCCGACGCTGCGGAAGGCGCGCACCGGCGAGTTGACGCCCCCGGGGATATGTTTCTGGGCGTTGGCGAAGAGAATTTCGGAGCGGGACATGGCAAGTTCTCTCTGAAAAGGGTCAATCGAACAGCGCGGCGAAGGCGCGGGCGCGGTCTTGCACCTCAAGGGCGGAGTCCGCGGCAAACAGGGCGTGGATCACGGCCACCATGCTGGCGCCGCGGGCGATCAGGCCGGGGGCGTTCTCCAAGGTCACGCCGCCGATGGCGACGATGGGCTGGGCAAAGCGCGTGCGCGCCTGATCCAGCAGCTCCACGGTGGCGGCCGGGGCGCCGGGCTTGGTATTGGAGTTGAAGAAGCGGCCGAAGGCGATATAGCTGGCGCCTTCGCAGGCGGCGCGCTCGGCCAGCTCCAGCTGGGCATGGCAGGTGCCGCCGATTACGGCATCTGCGCCAAGGCGGACGCGGGCGGCAGCCAGCGAGCCGTCGGTCTGGCCCAGGTGCAGGCCGACGCCCAGACATGCAGCCAGCTCCAGGTCGTCGTTGATGATCAGCGTGGCGCCATGGCGCCGGCACAGTTCGGCCAGGGCCTGCGCTTCATCGAGACGACGCGCGGCGTCGCCCGACTTGTCGCGGTACTGCAGCAGGCGCGCACCGCCGATCAGCGCCGCTTCGGCGTAGGGCAGCAGTTTGCCGCCGGCCAGCAATGGCGTATCGGTGATGGCGTAGAGGCCGCGAAGATTCACGAACAGAAATCCAGCGGCAGGCGGCGCGGCACGTACTGGCCGTGGCCGGGCTCTTCGGCGTCGCGCAGGGTGCGCCAGGTGTAGTCCAGGGCGCTCTTCACGGCGCTGACCAGTTCTTCGCCCAGCGCCAGGCGACCGGCCAGGGTGCTGGCCAGGGTGCAGCCGGAGCCGTGGTAGCTGCCGGGCAGGCGCGCGCAGGTGAAGGTGTGGCGGCTGCCATCGCGGCTGTACAGGCGGTTGTGTACTTCGGCTTCGTCGCCGTGGCCGCCGGTGATCAGCAGGTGCTCGATGAACGGCAGCAGCTTGTTTGCGCATTCGTCGGCCGTACCTTCCGGCAGTTCGGCGAGGATGCGCGCTTCCGGCAGGTTCGGCGTGGCGATGGTGGATACGGCGAACAGGCGCTCGCGCATGGCATAGCCGACGTCGTCCTTGCCCAGCGAGCCGCCGCCTCCGGCGCGCAGCACCGGATCGCAGACCAGCGGTACGCCGGGCAGCTGCTTCATCACCTCGAGTACGGTATCGACCATGTCCACCGAGCCGAGCATGCCCAGCTTGACGGCGGCCACCGGCATATCGGCGATCACCGCACGGGCCTGGGCCAGCACCCAGTCGCGGTCGAGCACGCGGAAGTCGGAGACGTTGACGGTATCCTGTACGGTCAGGGCGGTCACCGTCGGGGCGGCGTGGCAGCCTTGAGCCAGCAGGGCTTCGATATCGGCCTGCAGGCCGGCACCACCGCTGGGGTCGTGACCGGACATGCACAGCACTACGGGGCGGGAGTTTGGCGTTTTCATGGTGCGCGAGCTTATCACTAACAGTCTGTCGATCGCTGCATGACGTGCTGCTTGACAGCCTTCTGATACTTGTCCGTATTGGCGTCAGCCGTCCTGGAAATGGCATCATGCGCGGCCCTACCGCCTGCCCGACTGCCCCGATGACGCTGCGTACCTGCCTGATCATGATGACCGCCCTGGCGGTGATCACCGACAACCTGATCATTCCTTTCTATCCGCAGTATTTCGCCGAGCGCTTCGGCAATCCGCCGGAGCAGCATGTCGGCCTCTATCTGGCGGTGGTCAGCCTGGTGGTGATGGCGGTGTTCCCGCTCTGGGCACGGCTGGCCAAGCGCGTGCATCCGGTGCGCATCCTGATCAGCGCCCAGCTGATGGCCGGTAGCCTGACCGCTGCCTGCTATTTCATCGACTCGCTGCCGCTGTTCTGGGTGGTGTCGCTGCTGATGGTGGTGTTCAAGGGCAGCTACCTGCTGATGTACCCCTACGTGATGAGCCTGCAGCAGCAGGACAACCACACCCAGACCATTGGCACGCTGTCGGTGGTGGTGCACTTCGGCGCCATTCTCGGCGCCGCACTGGGCGGGCTGATCCTGCAGGTGATGAACATCGGCGACGTGTTCCTGGTGATGGCCGCCGGCGACTTCATCCAGATGGCCATCTGCATGCATCTGGTGCGCGGCTACCTGCCTGCGCCGGGCGAGCAGCCGGCGAGCGACGAGGCCCCGGTGAAGAACGAGGCGCGCAGCCTGCCGGCCATCTACCGCCTGTGCCTGGTGATGCTGCTGTTCTACTTCGTCGGCTACGTCACACGGCCGTTCTTCGCCGTCTACTGGCAACAGGTGGCGCAGTGGAACAGCGAGATGGCCGCCGGCTTCGTCTATGCCCTGCCTGGCGCGGTGGCCGTGGCGGCGCTGTGGTGGGGGCGCCGGGCGACCAAGCAGGGCGATACCCGTGACGGCATCCTTGCCGGTTTGCTGCTGGGCGCGGCGGCGACCTTCATCCAGGGCTTCGGCGATCAGTGGCTGATCCTGCTCGGGCGTGTGCTGTTCGGTTGGGCGCTGTATCAGGTCACCGTGCGCCTCGATGCGTTGCTGTTCGAGCTCAGCTCGCCGGAGCACTACGCCGTGGACTTCAGCAAGATCAATATCTTCCAGTGCCTGGGCAACATGGGCTCGGCCTATGGCGCGGGGTTGCTGGTCAGCCATTACGGCCAGGCCATGCCATTCTGGGTTGGCGCTGCCGGTCTGCTGCTGACGGCGGCGCTGTTCCCCCTGCTGGTGCGTAAACCCGCTGCGGCCCGAGTCTGAGTGGCGAATGATAATTTGATGCAGGTGCGTATAGGTGATTAAACTCGCCCTCCGCACTGCCACCGCCATCCGGGTCCGCCGCGATGCAAGACTTCCATTCCACGCCCGATGTGATTCGCCATAACCTGCCCTGGCTCGCCGGCCGTGGCCGCGCACCGACTGGCCTGCGCTGGGAGCTCGCTCGGGCATGCTGAAGCTGCGCGATATCGAAGTACGCCGCGGTGAGCGGGTGACGCTGGCTGTGGACGAGCTGCAGCTGGAGGGAGATCGCTTCACCGTGATCCTCGGCCACAACGGTTCGGGCAAGTCGACCCTGATGAACCTGCTGGCGCGGCAACTCGAGCCAAGCCGGGGTTCGTTGCAGCTGGACGAGCGCCCCCTGGCCGGTTTTTCCGCGCGCGATTTCGCCCGGCGCGTGGCCTTCCTGCCGCAGCATCTGCCCGATGTCGCCGGCCTGACCGTGCGCGAGCTGGTACGCCTGGGGCGTTTTCCCTGGCGTGGGCTGCTCGGTCGCTGGCGTGCCGAGGATCATGCTGCGGTGGAGCGGGCGCTGGCACAGACCGATGTCGCCCATTACGCCGACCACCTGGCCGACAGCTTGTCCGGCGGCGAGCGCCAGCGTGCCTGGATCGCCATGCTGTTGGCCCAGCAATCGCCACTGCTGCTGCTGGATGAGCCGACCTCGGCCCTGGATCTGGCCCACCAGTACGAGCTGATGGGGCTGCTGCGCCAGCTCAACCGTGACAGCGGGCGCGGTATCGTCGCCATTCTTCACGACATCAACCTGACTGCACGGCATGCCGACCGGGTCATCGCTCTCAAGCAGGGGGGCATCTTCTTCGATGGCAGCCCGGACGAATTGCTCGACGGTCCGCTGCTCAGTCAGCTTTACGACATCGATATCCAGCTGATCGAGCAGCCCGGCAGCGTACGCAAGATTGCCGTGGTGGCCTGAACATGACGGCCGTTACGGCGCTATCACGCCATATCCTGACGTTGTCCCTGTTATTGCCCCTGGCGCTGCTGCATCTGTGGCTGGCCGCGGACCTCAGCCCGCTCGAACTCTGGGCCATGCTTGGCGCGGCCGGGGAGAGTTTCGAGAGCCTGCAGTTGCAGTTGTCGGCGTTGCCCCGGCTGAGCATGGCCCTGCTGGTGGGCGCTGCGTTGGGGCTGTCCGGCAGCCTGCTGCAGCAGATTACCCAGAACCGCCTGGTTTCCCCCATGACCATTGGCGCCTCGTCGGGGGCCTGGCTCGGCCTGGTGCTGGCCACCCTGCTGGTGCCGGCCTTCGCCGCCAGCCACGGTCAGTGGGCGGCGCTCGGCGGAGCGCTGCTGGCGGTCGGCCTGGTGCTGCTGATTGCCGGGCGCAGCGGCATCGGCGGCCTGCCGCTGGTGCTCGGCGGCATGGCCATGAACCTGCTGCTCGGCGCACTGGCTGCCGGGCTGGTGCTGATCAACAACCAGTACACCCAGGGCCTGTTCGTCTGGGGCGCAGGGGACCTGGCGCAGATCGACTGGCATTGGGTGCAGTGGCTGTGGCCCAAGTTGCTGCTGGCCGTACCGCTGCTGATCCTCGCGCCGCGGCCGCTCAGTCTCCTGCAATTGGGTAGTGAGGCCGCTCAAGGTCGTGGCCTGGCGCTATGGCCGGTGATGCTGGTGCTGTTTCTGGCAGCGCTGTGGTTGTGTGCGGTATCGATCACCGCAGTAGGCCTGATCGGCTTCATCGGTCTGCTCACGCCCAATCTGGCGAAGATGCTGGGTGCCCGCACGGCGCGTGACGAGCTGACGTACAGCGCGCTGCTCGGCGCCTTGCTGCTGCTGACTACCGACGCCCTGGCGTTGCTGGCCAATCAGCTCAGCGGCCAGCTGGTGCCCAGCGGCGCGGCTGCTGCGCTGATCGGCGCCCCGGTGCTGTTGTGGCTGGCGCGTCGGCATCTGGCGGCCGAAGACCCGCATGGGCTGCAGCTGCCAGCCGGCGCCGAACGTCTTGGCTGGCGCGGGGCGCTGTGCATAGTGCTCCTGACTGCGGTGGCGCTGACGCTGGCTCTGGGACTCGCCCGGGGGCTCGATGGCTGGCGCCTGCAATGGCCATCGGCGCTGGCCTGGTCGCTGCGCTGGCCGCGCGTGCTCACCGCCGCTGCGGCGGGCGCCGGGCTGGCGATCTCCGGTCTGTTGTTACAACGCCTGCTGCGAAATCCCCTGGCCAGTCCGGATATTCTCGGCCTGTCGGCCGGTGCCACGCTGGCCGTGATGCTGGCGCTGACCTGGTTCGGCGGCGCCTTGCTCGGGTCCGTCGCGCCGCTGGCGGCGTTCATCGGCAGCCTGGTGGTACTGGCGGTATTGATGCTGCTGGGGCGGGGCCATCAGTATTCGCCGGCATTGATGGCGCTGCTGGGCATTTCCCTGGGGGCGCTGCTCAATGCTGCGCTGCAGTTCGTGCTGGCCAAGGGCACGGGAGATTCCTTCGCGCTGCTCGGCTGGCTGGCCGGCTCCACCTACCGTGCCACGCCGGCGCAGGCGCTGTGGCTGACCCTCGGCGTGCTGCTGTTCGGCGCGTTGGCATTGGTGTTCCACCGCGCGCTGACGCTGATCGGTATCGGCGATGGCGTGGCGGCCAGTCGCGGCCTCAATGTGCCGCGGCTGCGTCTGGCGTTGCTGGTGCTGGTGGCGCTGCTCTGCGCGCTGGTCACCAGCCTGCTCGGGCCGGTGGCATTTCTCGGCCTGCTGGCGCCGCATATCGCGGTGATGCTTGGGGCGCGCCGCGTGGCGCCGCAATTGTTGCTTGCCGCTGCGCTGGGCGCGGTACTGATGCTGCTGGCTGACTGGGTCGGGCGCACGTTGATCTTCCCGTTGCAGATTCCGGTGGGCATCGTCGCCTCGGTGCTGTGTGGTGGTTATTTCGTGTTTCTGTTGATTCGCGGGAGGCTGGCATGAGGCAGTGGCTGCTGGGCGCGTTGCTGCTCTGGCTGACGCCGGCCTGGGCCGGCGAGGCTCCACGGGTGGCCGCGTTGAGTTGGGAGGCCACCGAGCACCTGCTGATGCTCGATGTAACACCGCTGGCCGTGGCCGATGCCGGCGACTACCGCGCCTGGGTGGTGCGGCCGACGCTGCCTGATGAGGTGCCCTCGGTCGGCTCGCGCCTGGAACCCAACCTCGAGTTGCTGGCCGAACTGCAGCCGCAGCTGATCGTCATTCCGCCCCTGCTCGAAGACATCCGGCCACTGCTCGAACGCATCGCGCCGGTCCAGGTGTACCAGGGCTTCAGCCAACAGCACGACAACCTGCAGGCGCAGCGCGAAGCCTTTCTCGATCTGGCGCGCGCTCTCGGCCGCGAGGCATTGGCCGATCAGCGCCTGCAGGCCATGGAGACCGAATTGGCACGGTGGCGTGAGCGCTTGCAGGCTCATTACGGCGGGCACCTGCCGGCGGTCACGGTGATTCGCTTTTCATCGCCGACGGCAGTGTTCATCAACGGCCCCAACTCCATGCCGCAGCACGCGCTGACGTTGCTCGGCCTGCAGCCGGCGATGTCACTGGCGCCGAGTCCGTGGGGCATCACTCAGGTGCCGATCACCGCGCTGGGGCGCATCGAGCAGGGGGTGGTGCTGCATATCGAGCCCTTTGCCCAGGAGGCGCAGCTGTTCGCCTCGCCGTTGTGGCAGGCGATGCCCTTCGTGCGCGAACGGCGCTTCGCCGGAATGCCTTCGACCTGGACCTATGGCGGGGTGTTCTCCCTGCAGTATCTGGCTGAATCCATCACGCAAGCTTTGCTCAAACTGCCTGCCGAATCTGGAAAATAGCCTCGACAGTCCCTAGAGTAGGGCGATTCATATATAAGTCTGCCATGCGTGACGGCGCCATCCAGGGCTGATGGGGGCCTGAGTGTCGTTCGACAAGGCTAGTGGAGTCGTATGTCCCGGCTGCTCCTGCTCTTCTTGAGCTTCGTTTTTCCCTCGCTCGTGGGCGCCGTTACCTTCGACGAACAGATGCGCATGCTGCCGCTGGGGCAGAGCATGTATGTGTTTGAGGACGTGCGCGGCGATGCCAGCATCGACGACGTCGCTTCGCCGGCCGTGCAGGGCAGCTTCCGCCTGCATGACAAGCCCGTACTCAACGCCGGTTATTCGCGCTCGGTGTTCTGGTTGCGTCTGGATCTCGAATATCGCCCCGTGCAGGCGCAGGGCGACCGCAACTGGCTGCTGGAGCTGGCCTATCCGCCGCTCGACCACCTCGAGCTCTATCTGCCTGACGAAGACGGCAGTTTCGCTCTGGCGCAGCGCACCGGGGATGCGCTGCCGTTCGACAGCCGACAGATCCGCCAGAACAACTACCTGTTCGAACTGAACCTGGAGCCGGGGCAGGTCAAGCGCATCTACCTGCGTCTGGAAAGCCAGGGCTCGATCCAGGCGCCGCTGACCTTGTGGGCGCCCAACGCCTATCTGGAGGAGCAGCCCGGGCGCATCTACGTCCTCGGCATCATCTACGGCGTGTTGCTGGTAATGCTGGTCTACAACCTGTTCATCTTCCTCAGCGTGCGCGACACCAGCTACCTCTACTACATTCTCTACATCGCCTCGTTCGGCCTTTATCAGATATCGGTCAACGGCGCCGGCATCGAATTCTTCTGGCCCAACAGCCCCTGGTGGGCCAATGCCGCGACGCCGTTTCTGATCGGCTCTGCCGCTCTGTTCGGCTGCCAGTTCGCGCGCAGCTTCCTGCACACCTCCGAGCACAGTCCCTGGGTCGACCGCTTGTTGCTGCTGCTCATGGCCTGCGGCGCCGTGGTGATGATCCTGGCGCTAAGCATCAGTTATGCGACGGCGTTGCGCCTGGCGACCTACCTGGCATTGCTGTTCACCGTGGTGATCTTCGCTGCCGGTATCCTCGCCTGGCTGCGCGGTATGCGCGTGGCGCGCTACTTCATCTTTGCCTGGACGGCCTTCCTCGTCGGCGGCATCGTCAATACGCTCATGGTGCTGGGCTATCTGCCCAACGTCTTTCTTACCATGTATGCCAGCCAGATCGGTTCGGCGCTGGAGGTCAGCCTGCTGTCGCTTGCACTGGCCGATCGCATCAACGCGATGAAGGAGGAGCGTGCGCGCATCCTTCAGGAAGCGGGGCACAAGCTCGAGGAGCTGAACCAGGAACTGGCCGACAGCAACCGCTTCAAGGACGAGTTCCTCGCCACCGTCACCCATGAACTGCGTACGCCAATGAACGGTGTGATCGGCTCGCTGGAGCTGATGCAGACGGTGAAGATGGACGTCGAGCTGGAGCAGTACCAGAAGACCGCCGCCGCCTCGGCACGCGACATGATGCGCATGGTCAACGATATCCTCGCGCTTACCGAGCTGCAGGCCGGCAAGCTCTATCCACGGCGAGAGGCATTCAGTCTGCGCGGCCTGTTCGACGGGCTGCGTGCGCAGTACGCGCCGCGCGCCGAGGACAAGGGGCTGACCTTCGCGCTGGAACTGGACGACAGCTTGCCCGACACCCTGGAGGGCGACGCCGCCAAGCTGGCCCAGGCCCTGGGCTACCTGCTGGACAATGCCATCAAGTTCACCAGCGAGGGCAGCGTGACGCTGCAGGTCGGTCGCGTCGGCAGCCAGGGCAATAATCTGCCGTTGAGCGTGATCGTCAGTGATACCGGTATCGGTTTCGCCCATGGCGAGAGTGACCTGTATCAGCGTTTCCACCAGCTCGACGGTTCCATGACTCGCAAGTACGGCGGCTTGGGTATCGGCCTGGCGATCTGCCGGCAACTGGTCGATTTGCTTGGCGGCAGTCTGAGCCATGAGTCGCAGCCCGAGGTCGGCAGCCGCTTCCGCCTCAACGTGCCGCTGACGCTTCCGGAGCAGCAGGCGATACCGGTCGTGCGCCCTCAGCGCTTGCCGAGTGGCATCGCGCAACGTCAGGCGCAGCAGTGCAGGGTGCTGATCGTCGAGGACAACGCAATCAACCAGTTGGTAACGCGCGGCATGCTGCTAAAGCTGGGCTACCGCGTGCGCACGGCCGACAACGGCGCCGAGGCGCTGGAGCTGCTGCGCGGCGAAAGCGTCGACGCCGTGCTTCTGGACTGCCAGATGCCGGTTATGGACGGATTCGCCACCTGTCGTGCAATTCGCGCGCTACCCGGTTGCGCTGAATTGCCGGTGCTGGCGATCACAGCGCACAGCCACAGCGGCGACCGCGAGCGCTGTCTGGCTGCCGGCATGAGCGATTACCTGGCCAAGCCGGTCAAGTTCGAAGAGCTGCGCGTATTGCTGCACGACTGGGTGTTGTGCCGGCCGCCCGCCGTCTCCTAGCGCTGCGCCTGGGTAGGGCGGTGCAAGCCGCCATGGAGGCCAGGCCGGTCTGTTACCGGCCCATGTCTGCAGTCGTTGCGGCCAGGTACTTGTACCTGGCCGCAACAAGTCCTGCCGCGCTATCGATGGCTTCGGCGCAACCTGTCTACCGATGTCTGTTCGGCCGCAGATTTGGCCGGATCGTCCCTTTAGCCATGATCTGAATCCTGATTCACTGCTGCAGAGTGAATCAGGATTCAGACCATGGCTTACCGCATCACCGAAGCGCGAATCGACCGCGACCAGGCCCAGCGCCAGCGCATTCTCGGCTGCGCGCTGGAAAGGGTCTGTGCCGGTGGTTTCGCCGCCCTGACCATGCAGGCGCTGGCCGACGACGTTGGCATCGCCACCGGTAGCCTGTACCGGCACTTTCGCAGCAAGGGTGAACTGGCTGCCGAAGTCTTCGCCGCGGCCAGTCAGCGTGAAGTGGATGCCCTGGCTGCTGCCTTGCGTGGGCCGGGAACTGCCAGCGCACGTCTGCGCCTTGGTCTGGAACAATTCGCTGCCCGCGCCTGGCATAGCCGCCGTCTGGCCTTCGCCTTGATCGCCGAGCCTGTCGATCCAGAGGTCGACGAGCAACGCCTGCTCTATCGTGAAGCCTACGCCGAGCTGTTCAGCGATCTGCTGGAGGAGGGCGTCGGCGCTGGTGAGTTTCGTGTCGAGCAGATCGGCCTGGTGGCGGCCTGCCTGGTCGGCGCCATTGCCGAGGCTCTGGTCGGACCGCTGTCGCCGCCTGCCCGCGCCGCTCGCGAAGCGGGTAGACCCACTCTGCAACTGGCGCAGGTCAGCGCCAGCCTCGTCACCTTCTGCCTGCGCGCCGTGGGCGCCAAGGAGTCAAACCGATGAAACCCAGTCTGCACGCCGAAACCCATGAGGTGTTCAACCAGGTGCCCAGCCTCGACGGCGCCAACCTCTACCGTCTCGATCTGCCACTGCAGGAGTGGGTGCGCCGCTACGATGGCGGCTGGGCCGACGAGCGTTTGAGTACCTACGGTGCATTGGCCGGTGGCGCGCTGATGCAGGCGGGCTTTCTCGCCAACGAGAACAAGCCGGTGTTCAAGAGCCATGACCGCTACGGCAACCGCATCGACCTGGTGGAATTCCACCCGGCCTATCACGAGCTGATGCGCACAGCCATCGAGCAGGGCCTGCCGTCGCTGCCCTGGACCGACCCGCGCGCCGGTGCCCATGTTGCCCGCGCCGGGCTTTCCTATCTGCACAGCCAGGCCGAGTCCGCCAGCGGTTGCCCGCTGACCATGACCTTCGCCGCAGTGCCCGCCATTCGCCTGCAGCCCAATATCGCCGAGCAGTGGCTGCCGAAGATACTTGCCACCGAGTACGACCCGCGCAATCTGCCGATGGAGCAGAAGGCCGGCGTCACCATCGGCATGGCCATGACCGAGAAGCAGGGCGGCACCGACGTGCGCGCCAACACTACTCGCGCCTATGCCATCGGTCTCGGCGGGCCGGGGCAGGGCTACGAGCTGGTCGGCCACAAGTGGTTCTGCTCGGCCCCGATGTGCGACGCCTTCCTCACCCTTGCCTACACCGACAAGGGGTTGAGCTGCTTCCTGCTGCCGCGTCACCGCCCGGACGGCACGCGCAACGCGTTCTACATCCAGCGCCTGAAGAACAAGCTGGGCAACTGGGCCAACGCCTCCAGCGAGGTGGAATACCGCGGCGCCTTCGCCTGGATGCTCGGCGAGGAAGGGCGCGGCGTGCCCACCATCATCGAGATGGTGGCCATGACCCGCTTCGACTGCATGGTCGGTTCCAGCAGCCTGATGCGCCAGGCGTTGACCCAGGCCGCGCACCACTGCGCGCATCGCCAGGTGGGCGGCAAGATCCTCGCCGACCAGCCGTTGATGCAGAACGTCCTGGCCGACCTGGCGCTGGAGAGCGAAGCCGCGCTGGCGCTGTGCATGCGCATGGGCCGCGCGCTCGATCATCTGCATGACGAGCAGGAAGACAAGTTCGCCCGCCTGGTCACCGCCGTGGGCAAGTACTGGATCTGCAAGCGCGCCCCGGAAATGATCTACGAGGCCAGTGAATGCATGGGCGGCGCCGGCTACGTCGAGGAAACCATCATGCCGCGTCTGTATCGTGAGGCGCCGGTCAACTCGATCTGGGAAGGTTCAGGCAACGTACAGTGCCTGGACGTGCTGCGCGCCCTGTCCAAGGAGCCCGGCGTGCTCGACGCATTGTTCACCGAACTGGGCGATGGCCATGGCGATGCCCGTCTCAAGGCGCATATCCAAAGGCTCAAGGCTGATTTCAGCGACACCGCTGACGTTCAATACCGCGCCCGTCAGCTCACCGAGGACATGGCTGTGGCACTGCAGGCCAAGCTGTTGCTGGAAGCTGGCAACAGCTTGGTCAGCGACGCCTTTATCGCCAGCCGCCTGGAGGGCCGCGGCCGCGTCTACGGCACGCTGCCGCGCGGCATCGACGTCGAAGCGCTGCTGGCGCGTAGCACGCCGCATCTGCTTTGATGTGGCAGCGATCTTTTACCAGGGGAGTTGGTTTTTTTCAGCCGATTTTCTTTTGGGAACAACTGTGCGTGCGAAGAGGACTGAGACGATCAGTCTGGCCGCTGTTTTTTAGCCAGACGGGCGGGTAATCTGGCGGCCGATGGTTCTGCGTTCACAGTCGTGACGCGGATGAAAAGGGAACAGGGTGCGGTGAATCTTGCCAATGCCCTGGCTGCCCCCGCAACTGTAAGCGGCGAACGAAGCCCCTCATGCCACTGACTTCGGTCGGGAAGGCGGGCGAAGTGCCAAGCCGTGAGCCAGGAGACCTGCCATCGGCAACGGGCGTTTCGCCCATCCTTCATCCGAATCGTCGCGCGGTGGGCGCGGCCAAGGAACTTGCATGCATATCGAACCGGGCGTCGTCGAAGGCGCCAAGATTTTCCTCAGTTACGCAACGGCGGTCGCTGCCTTCGGCCTGACCGCCAAACTGGCGCGCGATGCCATCCGCGACAACGGCGGCGTCACCGCGCTGGCGCTGCGCAGCCTGCTGACCACCGCGCTGGTATTCTGCTTCTTCGAGGTATTGCCGCATCACCCCGTGGGTGTTTCCGAAGTACACCTGATTCTTGGCTCGACCCTGCTGCTGCTGTTCGGCGCCGGCGCCACCGCCATCGGTCTGGCCGCAGGTCTGCTGCTGCAGGGCCTGCTGTTCGCCCAGTTCGATTTGCCGCAGTACGGCATGAACGTCACCACCCTGTTGATTCCGCTGTGGGGCATCAGTCTGTTGGCCAAGCGTATCGTCGCTCCGGGTACCGCCTACGTCGATCTCTCTTACAAGCAGGCGCTGGCGCTGTCGACTGCCTATCAGGGCGGCATCGTTGCCTGGGTCGCGTTCTGGGCCTTTTACGGTCACGGCTTCACCAGTGACAACCTGGCCGCCGTGGGCAGCTTCGGCCTGGCCTACATGAGCGTGATCCTGATCGAGCCGCTGATCGATCTTGGCGTGCTGGCCGCAGCCAAGGCGCTGTCGCGTTTCAGCCAGGGGCCGCTGTTCAACGCGCGCCTGCATCAGGCTGCCGTCTGATGACAGCGTGGCGACCGAATTGCCGGTCGCCACGCTATGTTTTGCCACAAGGATGCAGGCAAGATAGGCGCGTACGTTCAGTCAGGAAGATGCGCCGTGAAAGCCTGCTCAGATGATTTCATCATTGCCCACACTCCCGAAGAGGCGGTCGACCGCCTCGCCGCGTTGCACCAGGAAGCCACTGGCGCCCTGAGTCACGCACTCAAGCGCTACCTCAAGGAGCGCATCCGCCCGGACGCCAGCGAGCACTGCCTGTTCCGCTATCCCGAATTGCGCCTGACCTACCTGTGCCAGGGCGAGGTGCCGACCACCGTACGTGCCTACGCCAAGGTGCAGGTTCCGGGTACCTACGCGATCACCGTGACCCAGCCGGCTGCCTTTCGCAAATACCTGCTGGAGCAGCTGCGTCCTCTGATGAACGACTTCACCCTGCGTGTGGAAGTCGGCCGCAGCCAGCAGAATATTCCCTACCCCTACGTGGTCGAGGGCGGTGACGAGCTGGCCGGCAGTGGCGTGACCGCTGCCGAGCTGGCGCGAGTGTTCCCCAGCACCGATCTGTCTGCCGCCACCGACGGCACCGCCGATGGCCTGTATGACTGGGAGAATATCGACCCGTTGCCGCTGGCTCTGTTCGACGCAGCGCGTACCGATTTTTCTCTCAAGCGCATACAGCACTACACCGGCAGCGATTGGAGCCACGTGCAGCCGTGGATTCTGCTGACCAACTACCACCGCTACGTCGACCAGTTCATCCGCCATGGCCTGGATATGCTGGTGGGTGACTCGCGCTTCACCCGTATGGTGCTGCCGGGCAACGTGGTGGTCGAGCGCGGCATGGCCGAGGGCGAGATGCAGGCGATCATCGAGAACGTGGTCTGGCACCGCTACCAGATGCCGGCCTACCATCTGCAGGCGGATGACGGCCATGGCATCACCCTGGTCAATATCGGCGTCGGTCCGTCCAATGCCAAGAACATTACCGATCACCTCGCCGTGCTGCGCCCGCATTGCTGGCTGATGATCGGTCACTGCGGCGGCCTGCGGCAGTCGCAGACCATCGGCGATTACGTGCTGGCCCACGCCTATATGCGCCGCGACGGAATTCTTGACCGCGTGCTGCCGCCGCACATCCCGCTGCCGGCGCTGGCCGAGGTGCAGCAGGCGCTGCAGGAAGCCGCCAAGCTGGTCACCGGTGAAGAGGGTGACGAGCTGAAAAAGCGCCTGCGTACCGGCACCGTGCTGACCTACGACGATCGCAACTGGGAGCTGCGCTGGGCTCAGGAGCGGCCGCTGATCAATCTGTCGCGTGCGGTGGCGGTGGACATGGAAAGCGGCACCATCGCCGCGCAAGGCTATCGCCTACGGGTGCCCTACGGCACGCTGCTGTGCGTGTCGGACAAACCCCTGCACAGTGAGATCAAGCTGCCAGGCGCGGCGGGCGCCTTCTACGAACGTGCGGTGACTCAGCACCTGCATATCGGCATCGCGGCGTTGGAGCTGATGCGCAGTCAGCTTAACTCGCTGCATTCGCGCAAGTTGCGCAGCTTCGACGAGCCACCGTTCCGTTGAGCGTCTGAGGTGGGTGTGGCCTGACGCACAGTCCGGTCACGCCCTGGCGTTAGGCTGCAGTGTTCTGGTTTACACTCGCGCCCGTCATGGACGAACGAGGCGATAGGCATGGAGCAGGCACGTCTGCTGCTCACGGCACTGTGGGAACCCTTCAGTTTCTTCAATCTTTTTCTCTACACCGGTCTGGCGCTTCTGCTTGGCGCGGTTGCTGGCCTGTTGCTGGCGTTCAAGCTGCACCGGTTGGGCTGGCTGGCACGTAACAAGCGCTGGCACCACTGGCTGCTCAAACTCTACTTTCTGCTGCTGCCCCTGGCCGGAGGTTTTCTCGGCGTCCAGGGTGGGCTGTTGTACGGCAGCCAGCAGCAGATCAATCGCCATCTCGATAGCTATGCGCCTCTGGTGCAGGCACTGGCCGACGATATCTGGAGCGACTTCCAGGCCTATGTCGAGGCGCAGGAGCAGGGACTATTGGCCGTGCGTGATGTCAGTGTGCAGACGCTGCTCAAGCAGCTGGCGCTGGACTACGTCCATCGTGAGCGGCTGCAAGAAGCTGGCGAGCGCGCCGAAGCCTCGACCACTGAACGCATCGCCTTCGACCTGCTCGACCGGCTGCGTGCCAGTCTGCTGGGCAAGGCGATAGGCGAGATGGCAGTGGAGAAAACCGCCCGTTACAGCGGGCTCAACGAGAAGGTGCTGAATCAGGTGCTGGATGCGCGTATCGAGCAGCTCTTTCAGGCCGAGTTCCTCCTCGGCCTGCTCAAGCGGCAGATCGGCCATGTGTTCAAGCCGTTCTATATCGCATTGCTGATTCAGCTTGGTCTGCTGCTGGCTCTGATCGCTGCGGAATGGGGCGTTTCGCGCCGGTTACGGCAGACGCCCGGACGGCTGCCTGCCGAGCCTCTGCCGCTGGCCTGAGTCAGGCTGCGGCTGGTGCTTCGTCACGCAGCAGGTCGGCCAGCGCCAGCCGGTCGATGTTGGCGCCGCTGAGCACCACGGCAACACGCTGGCCGGCGTTGCGTTCGCGCTCCTGTAGCAGGCCTGCCAGGGCGGCAGCGCCGGCGCCTTCGGCGAGGTTGTGAGTGTCCTCGTGATAGGCGCGGATGGCGGTGCGAATTTCCGCATCGTCGACCCGCAGGATGCGCGCCGCGCCCGCGCTGATAACGTCCAATGCCAATTGCTGCGGTTGGCGGCAGGCCATGCCGTCGGCCAGGGTGACGGCGCGTTCGGTCTGTACCAGGCAACCTTGTTCGAAACTCTGCGCGTAGGCATCGGCGCCGCTGGCGACCACGCCGACGATTTCGGTGTCGAGGCCGAGCAGGTCGCGGGTGCGGATCATGCCGCAGATGCCCGAGCCGAGGCCGATGGGCACGTACACCCGGCGCAGGTTCGGTACCGCCTCAAGCAGTTCCAGGGCATAGGTGGCCACGCCGCGCACCAGATCCTCGTGCAGCGACGGCACCCAGTGCAGGCCGTCGCGTTCGGCCAGACGCGCGGCCTCGGCGCGGGCTTCGTCGAAGTCGCGGCCATGTTCGATCACCTCGGCGCCAAGGGCACGCATCGCGGCGTTCTTCTCGCGGGCGTTGCCGTGCGGCACCAGGATGCGGATCGCCAGTCCCGCTGCGCGTGCAGCCAGCGCCAGGCTCTGGCCATGGTTGCCGCGGGTGGCGGTGACGAGGCCGCGCACCTGCGGCTCGCGGCGCAGCAGGGCGTCGATGTAGACCAGCCCGCCGCGCACCTTGAAGGCGGCGGTGGGCGCGTGGTTCTCGTGCTTGACCCACAGCTCGCAACCCGTGCGCTGGCACAGCAGCGGCCAGCTCAGCTGTGGCGTGGGCGCCATATGGCGGTGAACCAGTTGGGCGCTCTGGCGCAGTTGGGCGAGGTCGAACATGACGGGTACTCCGGGTGGCGTTGACCCCGATGCTAGTGCGGTGCATTGTATGGGTAAATCTTTATATTGCATGGCAAACAATGTGGCTCCCTGACCTGTCCAGCAGCGCTTTGCCCACCTACCTCGCCCTGGTGGAGGCCATCGCCGCTGCCATCGGCCGCGGTGAACTCAAGCCCGGCGAACGCCTGCCGCCGCAGCGACGCCTGGCCTGGACGCTGGGCATCAACCCGAGCACGGTGATGCTCGCCTACCGCGAGGCGGCGCGTCGGCATCTGGTCTCCGGCGAGGTCGGCCGCGGTACCTACGTGCTGGCCGGCAGCCGCGAGGCGAGCCTGTTCCGCCTCAAGCAACCGGCCACGCAGGGCGAGCTGATCGACCTGTCGACCAACGTGCCGGTGCACGATCCGGACAACCGCGACCTGTCCGCCAGCCTTGCCGCACTGGCTGCACAGGGCGAATTGGATGGGCTGCAGGCCTATCCCTCGGCAGCGCTGGTCGAGCGCGCGCATCTGGCCGGCGCCACCTGGCTGCGCCGCCGCGGCCTGGAACTGGCGCCGAACGGCCTGCTGCTCTGCGCTGGCGCCCAGCAGGGCGTCTCCGCAGCGTTGCTGGCGCTGTGCGAGGCCGGCGAGCCGATTCTGGTGGAGCGCTTCACCGCGCCGGGGATCAAGGCCGCCGCGCGCCAGCTGCGCCTGCCGCTGCATGGCGTGGCGATGGACGAACGCGGCATCTTGCCCGATGACCTCGACCGCCAGGCGCGTGCCACCGGCGCTCGCGTGGTGGTGCTTACCCCCTGCCTGCAGAACCCCACCGGCGCCAGCCTGGACGCCGAGCGCCGCGCTGCCATTGCGGCGGTGGCGCGCCAACGCGGCCTGTGGATCGTCGAGGATGACGTTTACGGGGTGCTCGGCAGCGCGGCGCCGCTGGCGGTGCAGGTACCGGAGCGCTGCCTGCTGATCAGCAGCCTGTCGAAGAGCGTCGCACCCGGCTTGCGCCTGGGCTTTATCGCCGGCGCACCCGAGCTGCTCGAACGTATCGACCCCGAAGCCCAGGCCACCCGCTGGGCGGTGACGCCGCTGAGCCTGGCGCTGGCCTGCGAATGGGTCGAAAGCGGCGTTGCCGAACGGCGTCTGGCCTGGCAGATCGGAGAATTGCAACAGCGCTGGCGCCTGGCTGCGCGAGTGCTCGGGCCGCGCATGCCGCAGGGCAGGGCGGTGGCGCCGCACCTGTGGCTGGATGGCGCGGCGCCTGCCGGTCTGGCCGAGGCCTGTCGGCAGCATGGCGTGGAGGTGGTACCGGCCGAGGTGTTCGCGGTGGAGGCCAACCCCGGTCAGGCGGTGCGCATCAGCCTCGCCGCGGCGGCCAGCCAGGTCGAACTCAAACGCGCACTGGAAGGGATAGTCGCAGCCTGGCCTATCGGCTGAGTGTCATATGCAGGATAGGAAAGGGCCGCCCGCCGCCATCCAGTCGTGAGCGATCGGTCACCACGAAACCCAGGTGCTGGTAGAAACCTACGGCCTGCGGATTCTGCTCGTTGACGTCGACCCGCGTGGCGCCCAGCTCGTCGATGGCGTGCTGCATCAGCCGCTTGCCCACGCCCTGGCCGTGGCAGGCCGGATCGACGAAGAGCATTTCCACCATGCCCTCGGCCGTGCCGAGAAAACCCAGGATTTGCCCCGACCCATCGCGTGCGCAGGTCAGCTGCACGGCGGGGAAATACTGCTCGCGCAGCAGCGGCTTGATTACCTGCAGGTCGCTTTCCGGCAGGAAGTGGTGGGTGGCGCGCACGGCGGCCTCCCAGATCTCCACCAGGGTGGGCAGTTCGGCAGGGCTGGGGGTGTCGAGAGTCAGCGGCATGGCGGCAGGCATCTTGGATGAAACGGGGCGCAGAGCATGCCAGCTCCGCGCCCGTGCTGTCATTTGCTGGCGTCGAGCACCACGCGGTAGCGCGCCTTGCCGTTGCGCAGATGGTCGATGGCCGCGTTCACCTGGCTCATGGGGAATTGCTCGACCTGCGGCAGAATCTGGTGGCGCGCGCAGAATTCCAGCATGGTCGCCATGGTGCTCGGCGAGCCCACCGGCGAGCCGGACAGGCTCTTCTGCTGCGGGATCAGGTTGAACACGTGCACCGGGATGGCGCTGGGCACGATGCCGACGAAGTGCAGGCGGCCCTTGCCACGCAGGGTGGCGATCAACGCCTGCCAGTCCAGATCGGCACTGGCGGTGACCAGAAGGAAATCAAGCGTGCCGGCTATCGCCTTCATCGCCACGCTGTCGGTGGAGGCCACCACCTTGTGCGCGCCCAGGCGCTTGGCTTCGTCCTGCTTGTTCAGCGACGAGGTGAAGGCGGTCACCTCGCAGCCCCAGGCGTTGAGAAAGCGCAGCGCCAGGTGGCCGAGGCCGCCGATGCCGACCACGCCGACGCGGTCGGTGGGCTTGATGTCGAATTCCAGCAGCGGGCTGAACACCGTGGAACCGGCGCAGAATAGTGGGCCGACCAGGGCCGGATCGAGCCCTTCGGGCAGCGGCACGGCCCAGGCCCAATGCGAGCGCAGGCGGTCGGCGAAGCCGCCGTGACTGCCGACGATGGTGGGTTTGACCGAACGGCACAGCTGGTGCGCGCCCTCCATGCACGAGCCGCAATGCATGCAGCTGCCCTTGTACCAGCCGATGCCGACGCGCTGGCCCAGCTTGAGGCCGCGCGCCTGCTCGCCGAGACGGACGATGGTGCCGACCACTTCATGACCGGGGATGAAAGGGTAACGCGCGTTGCCCCATTCGTTGTCGATCATCGACTGGTCGGAGTGGCAGATGCCGCAGTACTCCACCGCCACCTCCACCTCGTCGGCGCCGAGCGGGCCGGGGTCGTAGCTCAGGCGCTCCAGCGGCGCCTTGGGGGCGGTAGCGGCCCAGCCGGTAAAGGTAGCGAGTTCGGCGCTGTTGCTCATGGCTGACTCCTGTTTCTAGGGGGGTGGAATCAGCAGCTTAGTCGCCGCGGCGCGACGGGGAAGCACCATCAGTGCCGCTTATCGTGAGTTAAACTGCGCGACCCAGTTTCCACTGAAGTTTGTCGCATGTCTCGCCCTCGTTCTCCCGCCAGCCGCCGTCCCGCCGCGCCACGCCGTGTGGCCAAGGCGCCGCCCACCCAGCCGCGGCTGATCCTGCTGAACAAGCCGTTCGACGTGCTGACCCAGTTCAACGACGAGCAGGGTCGCGCCACCCTCAAGGATTTTGTCGCTGTGCCCGGCGTCTACCCGGCCGGGCGCCTGGATCGCGACAGCGAAGGCCTGTTGCTGCTGACCAACGACGGTCGCCTGCAGGCGCGTATCGCCGACCCCAAGCACAAGCTGGCGAAGACCTACTGGGTGCAGGTGGAGGGCGAGCCGAGTGAGGGTCAGCTGCAGCAGCTGCGCGATGGCGTCACGCTCAATGATGGCCCGACCCTGCCGGCCGAGGCGCGGCGCCTGGACGAGCCCGAGCTGTGGGAGCGCAACCCGCCGGTGCGCTTTCGCAAGAGCGTGCCGACCAGTTGGCTGGAGCTGGTGATCCGCGAGGGGCGCAACCGCCAGGTGCGGCGCATGACCGCCGCGGTTGGCCTGCCCACTTTGCGCCTGGTGCGCGTGGCCATTGGCCCTTGGACGCTGGAGGGTCTGCAACCCGGGCAGTGGCGTGAGATCCCGGCACAACTGCCGTAGCGGCGCACGGTCGCCTGGGGAAACACTGAAGAATCCATTTGCCGTCACTCCCGCGAAGGCGGGAATGACGACCATTGCAGTGGATCTGTCGGGCGTTTTGTCGCAGGGCCGGGCCCTGGCGAGATGACCTGAATCAATAACCGGCCTTGATCACGGCAATACCTTTGTTCAGCACTTCACGCCACGCCTGGCGCACGTCCGCGTCGCACTCCTTGTCGTGTTCGCTGATGGTCAGCAGCAAAGCGTCGAGCCACAGGTCGTAGAGTTCGGGGCGGATGTCCAGGTGCTGGCGCGAGTGCGATTCGCCAAGGGCACGCAGCTTGGTATCGGGCATCCCGCGCGCGTGCATCACCAGGTTCATGATGCCCTGACGCAGCAGCTGCTTTTGTGCGGGCATGTCGGTGTCGGCGAACTTCTCGCGGATCAGTGGTGAGCTGGCGAGGAAATGGCGGTAGAAATCGTCGAAGAACGTGTGGCTGGCGCAGCAGCGTCCATAGCTTTGCATCACCAGATTGGCGGCGCTCATGTGCAACTCCTTGAGTGGGCAGCCGGCCGCATCGAGGCGGCGGCCTGGAGACGATCAGACGTCTCGCGCGGGCTTGGCGATACTCAGCTCGCTCAACCGTGAATGCCGCGCGCGGTCTCGATGATGTAGGTGATCACCGGCTTGGCCAGGAAGGCGAACAGGCACAGGCCCAGGCCGAGGAACAGAATGGCAGTGCCCAGGCGGCCGGCCTTGGACTTCTTCGCCAAGTCCCAGATGATGAAGAACATGAACAGAATCAGGCCGCCCACCAGGACGTACATCATCAGCGCTTCGAATTGTTCGGTTTCCATGGTGCCTCATGATTCGGACGGAAAACGCAGGGCGGGAATTATACGCACCCTGGATTGGACCGCAGCATGATCCATTTCGCCCTGCGACTTTCAGTCGCGCAGGTGCTGCAACGGCAGCTGCGTGCTGGAGAGAATCTGCTGCAGTACGAAGCTCGAGCGCACGCTGGACACGCCGTCGATACGGGTCAGGGTGCCCAGTAGCAGCTTCTGGTAATGATCCATGTCCGGCACCACCACCTTGAGCTGATAGTCGGCGTCCATCCCCGTGACCAGGCAGCATTCCAGTACCTCAGGGCATTTGCGGATCTCTTCCTGGAAATGCTCGAAGCGCTCCGGCGTATGCCGGTCCATGCCGATCAGAACGTAGGCGGTCAGGCTAAGACCGAGTTTCTTGCGGTCGAGCAGGGCGACCTGGCCAGTGATGTAGCCGTCGTCTTCCAGTTGCTTGACCCGGCGCGAGCAGGGGGAGGGCGACAGGCCGATGCGTTCGGCCAGCTCCTGATTGGACAGGGCAGCGTTGCGCTGCAATTCGGCGAGGATATTCAGGTCGTAGCGATCGAGTTTGTCCATTTTCTAATCGGCTCGTTATCTAGTTGCGAATAATAGTGCTCCTTTAGCTAATAATTGCGCAATCAAACGTTTTGCAAGCAATCTTCGCAATCTTATTTCGGTGCGGCAGGCGTAAGCTTTACCTCAGTTTCACGGCCCGGACGAGAAGTCCTACCGGCCTCGCCCAACCAGGTGAGCCGGCGCCGACGGTCCTACCGGATCGCACCGGCACCCGGGTCCGCACTGCCCAACCAGGCGGGCGACGAAAGCGGCGACAACATCGCCAGCACCGGACAGATTTCCCGAGGGGGCCGCGAGGCCCCTTTTTTATTGCCCGCAGTTGCGGGTAGCAGACGGCCGTGGTCAGTGCCTGACCACTTCCTGAGGGTCGGCATGCACCAGCACCTCGGCGCGGGGGTAGCGTTCGTGGATGGCCTTTTCCACCGCTTCGCAATGCTCATGAGCTTGCGACAGACTCATTTCGCCGGGAAGCTCCAGGTGCAATTGGACGAACCAGCGTGTGCCGGAAACCCGCGTGCGCAGATCGTGTGCGCCGAGCACGCCAGGGACGGCGCACGCCAGCTCGTGCATCTGAGTGCTGACGTCGGCGGGCAGTTCTTCGTCCATCAGCACGGCCACCGCGCCGCGGACGATGCTGATGGCGCTCCAGAAGATGTAGAAGGCGATACCGATGGCGAACAGCGCATCCATCTGCTGCCAGCCAAAGCGGGTCAGCAGCAGGGCGACGAGGATGCTGCTGTTGAGCAGGATATCGGAGCGGTAGTGCAGCGAATCGGCGTGGATGGCGGTAGAGCCGGTTTCACGCACGACTTTGCGCTGGAACTGCAGCAGGGCCACGGTCAGTGCCAGCGACAGCAGCATCACCGCGACACCTATACCTTCGGCGTCCAGCGGCTGCGGCGATTGCAGGCGCTCGACGCCCTGCAGGCCGATGAGGATGGCGCTGACACCGATGAACAGCGCCTGCCCCAAACCTGCCAGCGCTTCGGCCTTGCCATGGCCGTAGCGATGATCTTCGTCGGCCGGGCGCAGAGCGAAGTGCACGGCGATCAGGTTGATCAGCGAGGCCGCGCTGTCGAGCAGCGAGTCGGTGAGGCCGGCCAGCAAGCTGACCGAGCCGCTCAGCCACCAGGCAATCGCCTTGGCCAGCACCAGGGTCAGCGCCACCGTCAGCGCTGCCCGGGTGGCCAGGCGCATCAACCTGGCGTGCTGCGGGTTTTGCATGAAGTCAGGCAGCCGGGCGCAGGCCGTAGGCAGCCAGTTGCTCGGCGCTGCCGCTGTGCTGGATCAGGCGCGGATCGTCCAGCGGCAGCTGGTGGCCGGTGCTGGTTTCGATCAGCGTTTTCAGCGCGTACTGGTCGACCTTGCCGTCTGCGCCGATCAGTTGCTTGAGCTGTTGCGGGTCGACCTGAGCGGTCTGGCCTTCCGGCAGGTAGATGGCGCCGGTGGCGAAATCCACGGCGAAGGCAATCAGGCCGGGAATCACGTAGAACAGCAGACCGATGGCGTTGGCACCGGCGATCACCGGGTCGATCCGGCCTTCGATCTGGCCCCGGCGATCCGGGTAGAAAATCGAACCGCACGCGGTCAGTTGAGCGAACAGGGTAGCGGCGACCAGGCCGGCAATAACGCGGGATTTCGTGCGCATGAGCACCTCCAGAAAAAAGTGGCGCAACTATAGCAAGGCGTTGATTGTAAAACTGCTGTGCGCTTTTTATGACTCGCGGGGCGTCTGGCAGTTCGCCGTTATAATCGCCGGCCTGTTGTGGAGATACCATGAACGACCTGCCGATCGACGCCCTGTTACCCGCCCTGTGTGATGCCCTCAGCGCCCGCCACGAAGTGGTGCTGGAGGCGCCGCCCGGTGCCGGCAAGACCACCCGCGTGCCGCTGGCATTGCTCGATGCGCCCTGGTTGCGCGGGCAGAAGATCCTCATGCTCGAACCGCGCCGGCTGGCTGCCCGCGCGGCCGCCGAGCGCCTGGCCAGCGAGCTGGGCGAGCGCGTCGGCGAGACGGTCGGCTACCGCATCCGCCTGGATAGCAAGGTGGGACCGAACACACGCATCGAGGTGGTCACCGAGGGCATCCTCGCCCGCCGCCTGCAGGATGACCCGGCGCTGGACGGCGTTGGTCTGGTGATATTTGACGAGTTCCACGAGCGCAGCCTGGATGCCGATCTGGCCCTGGCGCTGACGCTCAATGGCCGCGCCATGTTCCGTGCCGAGGATAGCGGCGAGGCGCCGCTCAAGGTGCTGCTGATGTCGGCGACCCTCGAAGGCGAGCGCCTGGCCGCCTTGCTGAGCGGCGCCCCGGTACTGCGCAGCGAAGGGCGCATGTTTCCGGTGGATATCCGCTGGGGCGCGCCGTTCCAATCGGGCGAGTGGGTCGAGCCGCGCGTATTGCAGACGGTACAGCAGGCGCTGGCCGATGAGTCCGGCAGCCTGCTGGTGTTCCTGCCGGGCCAGGCCGAGATTCGCCGCGTGGCCGAGCAACTGGGCGAGGCGCTGGCCGGTCGCGACGATATCCTGCTCTGCCCGCTGCATGGCGAGCTGGAACTGTCTGCGCAACGTGCGGCCATCGAGCCGGCGCCGGCGGGCAAGCGCAAGGTGGTGCTGGCCACCAACATCGCCGAGACCAGCCTGACCATCGACGGCGTGCGTGTGGTGGTCGATGCCGGCCTGGCGCGAGTGCCGCGCTTCGATCCGGCCAGCGGCATGACGCGCCTCGATACCCAGCGCATTTCCCGTGCTTCGGCCACCCAGCGTGCCGGCCGCGCCGGCCGCCTCGAGCCAGGCGTGTGCTACCGCTTGTGGTCACAGGCGCAGCACGAACAACTCAGCGCCTATTCCGGCGCGGAAATCCTTGCGGCCGATCTGGCCGGGCTGGCTCTGCAACTGCTGCGCTGGGGCGTCACGCCGCAGGAGCTGAGCTGGCTCGACGTGCCGCCGCCGGCTGCTTATGCCCAAGCGCTGGACTTGCTCGGCCGCCTCGGCGCGCTTGACGAGCGTGGCGCGCTCAACGCTCATGGCCAGGCCATGGCCGAGCTGCCCAGCCATCCGCGCATCGCTCATCTGCTGCTGCGTGGCCAGGCGCTGGGCCTGGGCGCTCTGGCCTGCGACTTGGCCGCGCTGCTGTCCGAGCGCGACATTTTTCGGGGGGCTGGCGCCGATCTGCACAGTCGCCTGGCCCTGCTCAGCGGCGAAACCCGCGGCACGCGCGGCGCTCAAGGCGGCGTGCAGCGCGCGCGGCAGTTGGCCAAGCAATTTCAGGGACTGCTCCGGGGCCGGCCGGCAAGCCAGGCCGTGAGCGACCCCGAGCACCCGCGCTGGCTCGGCTGTCTGCTGGCTTTCGCCTACCCCGACCGCATCGCTCAGCAGCGCCGCGCCGGTGGCGCCGACTACCGCCTGGCCAACGGTCGCGCCGCGCAGTTCGCTGAAGCCGATGCGCTGATGAAGCACGAATGGCTGGTAGTAGCAGACCTGGGCAGCCGCCAGGGCCAGCGCGAGGAGCGTATCTATCTGGCGGCCGATCTCGATCCGGCGCTGTTCGAGCGCGAACTGGCCGAGCAGGTGCAGACGCTGGAGGTGCTCGACTGGGACGAGCGCGAAGGTGTGCTGCGCGCCGAGCGTCAGCGCAAGGTGGGCGAACTGGTGCTGGAGCGTCAGGCGTTGGCCACACTGGATGAGGACACGCGCAGCCGCGCCCTGGTCGGCCTGGTGCGGCGCAAGGGCCTTGAACTGTTGCCCTGGACGCCGGAGCTGCGCCAGTGGCAGGCGCGCGTTGCGCTGCTGCGCGAGCTCGATTTGCAACAACACCGGCAAAGCGAATGGCCGGATCTATCCGATGCTGCGCTGCTGGCCAGCCTCGAGCAGTGGCTGACGCCCTTCCTGGGCAAGGTCAACCGCCTCAGCCACTTCGCCAATCTCGACCTGCCATCGATCCTGCAAACGCTGCTGCCCTGGCCGCTGCCGCAACGCCTTGACGAGCTGGCGCCGCGCACGTTGGGTGTGCCGTCCGGCTCGCGCATCGCCATCGACTACACGGAAAACCCGCCGGTGCTGGCCGTACGCCTGCAGGAACTGTTCGGCCTGGCCGCCACGCCGCGCATCGCCGGCGGCCGCCTGGGGCTCATGCTGCACCTGCTGTCACCGGCGCGCCGTCCGGTGCAGGTGACCCAGGACCTGGCCAGCTTCTGGGCCAACACCTACGCCGAGGTGAAGAAAGACCTGAAGGGCCGCTATCCCAAACATTACTGGCCCGACGACCCCTTGGTTGCCGAGCCCACGGCGCGGGCCAAGCCGAGAAAGTGAGAAACCGATGCTGACCCTGAATGTCGGGCCGATGGCCCTGGGTGTTACCCATGTGCTGCTGTTCGGCAGCCTGCTCGCGGCGACGCTGGTCGGCTGGCTGATCGGCCGTCGGCATGGTTGCAATCCAGAAGGCCAGTTGTTCCGCATGCTCATGCTCGGGCTGCTGGTGGCGCGGCTGGCCTTCGTGCTGGCGTATGCCGAGTTCTACCGTGATGCGCCGTGGCGCGCGCTGGATATTCGTGATGGCGGCTTCATCGCCTGGCCGGGTGTGCTCGCCGGGCTGGCGCTGGGTGGCTGGTATCTCTGGCGCCAGGTGGGGCTGCGGCGGCCGCTGGGTGTGGCGATGTCTGTCGGCGTGGCGCTATGGCTCGCTGGCAACTTGATGCTGCACGCGTTGGAGCAGGGCACGCGGCTGCCTGATCTTCAGGTGCAGGATATGCGGGGTAACCCGGTGAACCTGCGCGATTACGCCGGTCAGCCATTGGTGGTCAATCTTTGGGCCACCTGGTGCCCGCCGTGTCGGCGCGAGATGCCGGTGCTGATGCAGGCGCAGCAGCGCGAAACCGGGATTACCATCCTCTTCGTCAATCAGGGCGAAAGCGCCGCGCTGGTAAGTGAGTATCTCGCTGCGCAGCAACTGAGCCTGGATCACCTGCTGCTCGACGAACAGGTCAAGTTGGGGCAACTGGTGGGCTCACGCGCACTGCCCACCACGCTGTTCTACGATGCCGAGGGGCGTCAGATCGGCAGCCATCTCGGCGAGCTGTCGCACGCCAGCCTGGAGCGGGCGCTGGCCAGGTTGCGTGGCGAATGAAGGGTCAGTACAGCCACAGATCCTCGCCGGTATCCTTCAGCTGTTGATAGGCCCGATCCAGGTCATCGCGCAGGCGCTCGGCGCCTGGTGCATGGCGCGAGTAGATCATCCTCAGCGGCAGGCGTTGCACTTCGACGAAGGGCAGATCATCCATGCCTAGCTCACGCATGGCCTGTTCGACCGGCGCGCGATAGTCCAGCAAATAGTTGGCACGTCGGCGCTGGAGCATTTCCAGAGCCGAGGTGTGGCTGCGGGTGCGGTGCGCGATGATGTTACGCACCGGATCTTCCAGCCATTGATTGACGTCCTGCCAGTAGCTGTAGCCGGTGATCAGGATCACCCCGCGGTCGTGCAACTCGTCGGGAATGATGGGCGCCGGCGTGTCGAGGCGGAAATACAGGTTGAGGGTGATCTCCCCCAGTAGGTGCCGGCCTTCCAGCGTGTGGCCGGCCAACTCCGGCTTGCCGGATGCGCCGGCCCAGAGCTGGATGCTGCCGTCGAGCAGGCCGGCGTAAAGGCGGGCGCCGGGGTAGGAGCGAAAGTCGGCCTCATAGCCCGCCGCATCGAGCAGGCGCGCGGTGAGCTCCAGCCCCGAGCCGCTTGGCTGACCCTGCGCATCGGTATAGGAGTAGGGCGGAAACTCGTAGTAACCCACATGAATGCGCTGCCTGGTCTCGGCGGCGTGGGCAGCCGAGAGCCAGCACAGGGCGATGAATATCAGGCAGAAGCGTCTTGGCATTTGGCTCGCGGCTCTTCGCCGTCTTTTCATTCTTCAGTGGTGCACCGCGAGGATGGACAAGAGATGGCCGGCTTGTCCAGCCCGGCCTATTCCTCGCTGGGCAGGAAGAAGCGGCCTATGACTGGCAGGTGGTCGGAAATGGCCAGGGTATCGTGCTGGCGAACCTGACTGGCGAGCAGGGTCAGGCGCGGGCTGTAGAACAGATAGTCGAGGGTGCGATCGGGGCCGTGTGCGGCCGGGTCGTTGGGGTGGTGGGTGTACCACTGCGCCTGCTTGGTGCCGCTGGCCTGCTGCAGACTCGGGATCATCGGGTAGCGGCGAGCCAGGCCCTGCAGCTCGCTGTCGGCTGCGTACCAGCTGCGTTGGTCCTCCGGCAAATGCCGGAACTGGCCGGGCGGCAGCAGGTTGAGATCGCCGCCCAGGACCCAGGTCTTGCCCGCGCCTTGCAGTTGCTGGAGCAGGCCGTCGGTCATCTGCACCTGGCGTTGCATGGTGTTCTGACCCTGGGCGAAGGCATCGAAATGGGTGTTGATCGTCACCAGTTCTTCGCCGCCACGAATCGGTAGGTAGCTGACCAGCAGCGCGCGTTTGAGCTGGAACTGGCGGCTGAGCAGATCGGCCTCCAGCATGGGCAGTTGCAGGCGTTCGGCGCGGGCGATCTGGAAGCGGCTAAGGGTGCCCAGCTTCATGCCGACACTGCCGAGAATGCGGGGATGGGGGACGAACGCGGCCTTCCAGTAAAACGCCTGGCTGCTGCACGGATAGAGGTCGCCCAGGCGCGCCTGCAGCAGGGCCAACTGGTCCTGGTGGTCGCTGGCCTTGGCGTTGTCGTGCAGTTCCTGCAGCAGCACCAGGTCGGGCTGCTCGGCGCGCAGTACGCGCACCACTTCTTCGAGCGTCAGCGCCAGGTCCTCGCTGCTCGGGCGCTCGTCCGGACCGTCGCCGCCGGGCAGGTCGTACCAGAACACATAGCGTTTGCCGGCCAGGTACTGCACGTTCCAGGTCATCACCTTGAGCGCCTGGCCAGGCTGCAGCTGCGCTACCTGGCCGGTGCAGGTCACGACCGCGTCCTCCCGTGGCAGCGGGCGCCAGGTCAGGCTGTAGATCAGCGCGATCAGCGCCGCGAGAGAAGGCAGCGCAATCAACAGAAGCAGACGAAGCGGGCGGGGCAGCGACATGGCGAAGCGGGCGACTATGCTCAAAGCTGGCGAGGATACCCGAGCGCGCGGCATCGTCCCAGGCATGCGAGCTGCGCCTACCGCTGCCCGCTTCGCCCTGCCATGCGCCTGCAGTACCATGCCGGAAGGTTCGACAGGCCGGGCGATGGAACGGGCTTGTCGTTGACACTGGGCCGCCGGGAGTCACCCATGTATCGCAAGGTATTTGCCAACAAGGTATTCGACCGCAAGGTGGTGCTGATCACCGGCGGTTGTGCGGGGATCGGCCGGGCGCTGGCCATGCGTCTGGCGCAGGCCGGGGCGCGGCTGGTGATTCTCGATCTGCAGCAGGCAGCGCTGGACAGCCTGGTGCAGCACCTGGCCGATCACCATAACGCCGAGGCGCTGGGGCTGCTCTGCGACGTCGCCGATGCCGAGGCGGTGCAGCGCGCCGTGGCCCTGGCGGTTGAGCGTTTCGGCGGGATCGATGTATTGATCAACAATGCCGGCATCACCCACCGCAGCACGTTCGCCGAGACCAGTCTGGAGGTCTTCCAGCGGGTCATGGCGGTCAACTATTTCGGTGCGCTGCACTGCACTCAGGCGGCGCTACCCAGCCTTATCGCCCGGCGCGGGCAGATCATCGTGCTCAGTTCGCTGTCGGGTATCGCGCCCTTGCTCTACCGCAGCGCCTACAACGCCAGCAAGCATGCGTTGCATGGCCTGTTCGAAACGCTGCGCTACGAGCTCAAGGGCTCGGGGGTGAACGTGATGCTGGTGTGCCCAGGCTTCACCGCCACCGACCTGCGCAAGAACGCCCTGGTTGGTGACGGCTCGGTGGCCGCACAGGCGCCCCTGGCGATGGGTAAGGTCGCCTCGCCGCAGGATGTTGCCGAGGCCGTCTATCAGGGTGCGCTCAAACGCCGGCGCTTGCTGGTGCTGTCGAATGTCGACTGGCGCGCGCGGGTGCTGGCGCGCTTCTTCCCGAGAGTCTTCGAGCGTGTGCTGTTGCCGCGTCTGTCCGGGTTGCGGCCGCAGGGTTCGGGGCGCCACTGATGCGTCGCTGGCTACTCGTCCTGCTCATGCTGTCGCCGCTGTACCGCGCCGGCGCAGCCGAGCCTTTGCGGGTGATGACCGACCTGTGGCCACCCTTTCGCATGGAAGACGATAACGGCCAGCTGCAGGGATTGGACATCGATTTGCTCGCTGAACTGTCGCGCCGCACCGGCCTGCGCTTCGAGGTGCAGCGGGCGCCCTGGGCGCGTGGCCTGGCGGCGTTGGAACAGGGCACAGCGGACCTGATGACCGGTCTGGCCAGGACGCCCGAGCGCGAGCGCTACATTCGCTACCTGGACGCGCCTTACTACGCTTGCTCGCCGCGCTTCTATGCCAGCCCGGCGCTGGCCATGCGCTTGAACGACTACGCATCGCTACGCGGGTTGCGCATCGGCTATGTGCTGGAATCGGTTTACTTTCAGCCGTTCGACGATGACAAGTCGCTGGACAAGGTCGGCGTCAGCAGCGAACGGCAATTGCTGGAGATGTTGGTGCGCGGTCGTATCGATGTACTGGTCGGTACCGATTGTCAGGTCGACTACGCCTTGCTTGCCCCCGAACTGGCCGGGCGCATCGTCAAGGCTGCCTATCACCCCGATGCGCGCACGGCGCTCTATATCGGTTTCTCGCGCAAGCGCCTGGCGCGCCAGCCAGCACTGGCCGCTGCGCTCGCGGAGTTGTTGCGCGAGGGCTGGATTGCCAATGCCGCGCTGCGCTATCAGCCGGTGGTGGCACGCCAGTAGGCGAGCCGGGTCAGCCGTGCTCGTGCTGTGCAGCGCTGGCCAGCATCAGCTCCATGTCCCAGAAGGCCGCCTCGATCTTGTGGCCGTCGAGATCCCTGACGAAGCAGCCGTAGTAGGGCTCGCCATACTCGGGGCGCGGTCCCGGCTGGCCTTCGTCCTGGCCGCCCGCTGCAAGCGCTGCCTCGTGAAAGGCATGCACCGAGGCCTTGTCCGGGGCGACGAAGCCGAAGTGACTGCCGTTGCCGAGTGTCGCCGGCTGGCCATTGATCGGCGTTTGCACCCAGAACTCCGGATACTCGCGGCCGAAGGCCACCGCCCCCGGGTGGCGCATGATTTCCCGGCAACCGAGGGTGGCCAGTACCTTGGCGTAGAAGGCACTGGCGGCGTCGAAATCGTTGGTGCCGATGGACACGTGGGACAGGATGCTGGGGTTGGTTTCGCTCATGACGCTCTCCGGGCCGGGAAAACAGCAAGCCTAGTCACTGTTCTCGCTATTTGCCGCCTGCTGGGGTTCGAGCAGCATGAACAGGCGGAACAGCACCACGAGGGCGAACAGTTGCAGGAAGCCATTGCCGGTCTGATGCAGCACCCACAGCAAGGTGTCGCTGTGGTTCGGCTGCGTCCACCAGTCCAGCAGCCACAGCGGCACCAGCACATTGGCCAGGCAGGCGAACACCGGCCAGAAGCGCCCGTCGGTCAACGCGAAGCTGGCTTGCAGGGCGCGCATTGGCGGCTCCTGGCGCAGCACCAGGATCAGTTCGGAGAAGGCCAGGCGCATCATGATCCAGATGCCCGGCACGATGAACAACGACAGGCCGAGCATGATCGCCAGTGTGCTCAGCCCGGTCATCAGGGCGAAGGACGGCCACAGCTGCAAGCCGGCCGCGAACAGCTGCGCGTTGCCGGGCGTCTGGCCGATGCTGCGGGCGTGCAGGAAGAGAATCAGCGGCGCGGCGTACAGCGGGTAGAAGAGAATGCCGAGCAGCACGCCATAGGCCGGGTTGGCGCCTTCGCCGAGCTGAGCGGCGAGGATCGTCTGGGCGATGGCTTCGAGCAGCAACAGCGGCAGGGTCAGGCGGGCAATAGCGGCGAGGTTGTGGCTGGAGAAGAACCAGGCGTCACGCAAAACGGAAAGTGGGCTCATCGACAGGTTACCAGGTGTCAGGGCTCCAGCACTGTGGCTGGTTGCCGGGATGGGATCAAGGGTACTCCAGCTGCACATTGGGCTGCGCGGCGAGCAGGCGCGGCAGTTCATCGCCGGGCACTTCCAGGGTCAGTTGCGGCGGGCCGGGTGAATACAGCAGAAAGTCGCAGGCCAGCAACGCGCGGTCGATCAGCAGGGTGATGGCGACGTCGTGCCCGAACGGGCAGGCGCACATCGGCACGCAGCCGGTGTGCTCGATCAGTTCCTCGTCGCTGGCGATGCGCGGGCGCTTGCCGAGCAACGCTTTGAGTCTGGCCCAGTCGGCGCGAGCACCTTCGAGGGTGACCAGCATGGCATAGCGCTGCGCATCGATGCGCAGGAACAGGCTCTTGCTCTCCACGCCGCGCAGGCCGAAACGCTGGCGTACGGCGTGGGCGGTGGGGTAGTCGAGCACCGCTTCGTGCTCGACCAGACGATGGCTGATTTGCAGGCGCTGGAGCAGGTCGAGGTTGCGCTGGCAGAGGCGTTCTAGAGGCGTCATGGCGGCAAGCATAGGGGCTGCGTCGCGCCCCGGCCAGCCCTGGACGCAGGATGGCGCCGGCTCTGGCATACTGGCGCCTTCGTTGCCCCCGAGGACTCCCGGTGAAGAAGATCGCCGTATTCGCCGATGTGCAGAACCTCTACTACACGGTGCGCCAGGTGCATGGCTGCCATTTCGACTACAGCGTGCTGTGGGCCGAGGTCAGTCGCCGTGGCGTGATCGTCGAGGCCTACGCCTACGCCATCGACCGTGGTGACGCCAAGCAGCAGCAGTTCCAGCAAATCCTGCGCAAGCTGGGTTTCACCGTGAAGCTCAAACCCTATATCCAGCGTGCCGACGGTTCGGCCAAAGGGGATTGGGACGTGGGCATCACCATCGATGTGCTCGACGCCGCCGAGCGCGTCGACGAGATCGTCCTGGCCTCCGGGGACGGTGATTTCGACCTGTTGCTCGAACGCGTGCGCAGTCGTGGCCTGGATGCCATCGCCTTCGGTGTGCCGGGGCTGACGGCGCAGTCGCTGATCCGGGCTGCCAGCCTGTACGTGCCCATCGAAGGCAATCTTTTGCTGCGCAATCACTGAGATCGTGTCAGTCGACGGTGTTCGCATCTCGCGCGTCGGCTGTGCTCGCAATGCTCATGCAGTTCAATACACTCTGCCTGTCGTGCGCATCCCCAACGTCACCGGTCTCCGCTCGCGCCGACTTCTTCACAAGCTCCGAGGTTTTACGTGGAATCCATCGCCGTCATCGACTTCGAAACCACCGGCGTGTCGCCGGCCAAGGCGCGTGCCACCGAGATCGGCGTGGCGATCATCGAGGACGGGCGCATCGTCGACCGCTACCAGAGTCTGATGAACAGTGGCGCCTGGGTGCCGCCGTTCATCGAGCAGCTGACCGGCATCAGCAACGCCATGCTGCGCAAGGCGCCGCCGTCGGAGCAGGTGATGAACGAGGTGGCCGACTTCATCGGCGAAAGGCCGTTGCTGGCGCATAACGCGTCCTTCGACCAGAAGTTCTGGGACGCCGAGCTGGCGCGCGTGCGCCGGCGTCGCTTGCAGCCGTTCGCCTGTTCCCTGCTGCTGTCACGGCGTTTGCTGCCGGAGGCGCCGAGCCACAAGCTGGGCAACCTCAACACCTGGGCCGGCCTGCCGGATACCGGCCGCGCTCACCGCGCCCTGGCCGATGCCGAGATGGCGGCGAACCTGACCCTGCATCTGTTCGGCCTGCTACGCGAACGCCATGGCCGGTACCAGGCCGATCATGCCTTTCTCTGCCAGCTGCAGAACCTCTCGGCGGCCAAGGTGCGGGCGTTGCTGGCCAGCGCTTGCTGAGCTGGCCTCATACCTGTAGTAGCGGCTTTAGCCGCGAGCTTTTATCGCGGCTAAAGCCCCTCCCACGGTTTTTCTCGCGCGTTGGGGATTGCTGCGGCTGAAGCTGCTGCGGGTTGGTAGCCCGGATGCAGTCCGGGGAGAGTGGCGCATGTTCCCGGATTGCATCCGGGCTACAACGTCTTTCGTTTCTGTGGGAGGCGCTTTAGCGGCGAGCTTTTGTCGCGGTTAAAGCGGAATGCTGCCCTGCCGCTCCTACGGCGATTTGCCGAGGATTTTCGCGGCTGAAGCCGCTCCTACATATAGGGACAGGTTAAACTGCGCGCCTGTTTCCTTTCCGATTCGGTTGCCCCATGACCTTCGCCTCCCTCGGTTTGATCGAGCCGCTGCTGCGCACTCTCGCCGAACTCGATTACCAGACCCCGACTCCGGTGCAGAGCCAGGCCATCCCCGCCGTGCTCAAGGGCCGCGACCTGATGGCTGCGGCGCAGACGGGCACCGGCAAGACCGCGGGTTTCGCGCTGCCGCTGCTGCAGCGCCTGACTCTGGAAGGCCCGCAGGTGGCCAGCAACTCGGTGCGTGCGCTGGTGCTGACGCCGACCCGTGAACTGGCCGAGCAGGTGCTGCAGAGTTTCCAGGCCTACGGCCGCAATCTGCCGCTGACCAGCTATGCGGTATACGGCGGGGTCAGCATCAACCCGCAGATGATGAAGCTGCGCAAGGGCGTCGACGTGCTGGTGGCCACGCCGGGCCGTCTGCTCGACCTGTACCGGCAGAACGCGGTGAAGTTCTCCCAGTTGCAGACCCTGGTGCTGGATGAGGCCGACCGCATGCTCGACCTGGGCTTCGCCCGCGAATTGGACGAGCTGTTCAGCGCGCTGCCGAAGAAGCGCCAGACCCTGCTGTTCTCCGCCACCTTTTCCGATGCCATCCGGCAGATGGCCGGCGAGCTGCTGCGCGACCCGCTGTCAGTGGAGGTCAGCCCGCGCAACGCTGCGGCCAAGAGCGTCAGGCAGTGGCTGATCCCGGTGGACAAGAAGCGCAAGAGCGAGCTGTTCCTGCACCTGTTGCAGGAAAAACGCTGGGGCCAGGTGCTGGTGTTCGCCAAGACCCGCAAGGGCGTCGATCAGCTGGAGCAGGAACTGCTGGCCATGGGCGTGGCCGCCGACTCGATCCATGGCGACAAGCCACAGCCGAGCCGCCTGCGCGCGCTGGAGCGCTTCAAGGCCGGCGAGGTGCAGATCCTGGTGGCCACCGATGTGGCTGCGCGCGGCTTGGACATCGACGACCTGCCGCTGGTGGTCAATCTCGACCTGCCGGTCAACGCCGAGGATTACGTGCACCGCATCGGCCGTACCGGCCGCGCCGGCAGCACGGGCGAGGCGATCTCCCTGGTCTGCGCTGACGAAGTGGATCAACTGGCAGCGATCGAGAACCTGACTCAGCAGTTGATCAAGCGTGTCGACGAACCGGATTTCATTCCTGATCACCGCGTACCGCTGACTGCGGTCGGTGGCCAGGTGCTGAAAAAACCCAAGAAGCCCAAGCAGAAGCTGATCCCCGGTGCGGGCAAGGCCGCTGGCAAAGGCAATATTCACCTCGGCCGCTGGTTCGAGGAAGAAGACGCCAAGCCCAAGGTCAGGGCAGTACGCAAGGTGCCGAGCTTCGGCAGCAAGCCCAAGGGCGGCAAGAAGTAGTCATCGGAAAAGCTCGCGGCTAAAGCCCCTCCCACAGGCGTAATGTCGCTCTCACAGGAAACGGTCGAACGCCACCAGTCCCCTCGCCCTCTGGAAGAGGGTTAGGGAGAGGGGAGAATTGGCAGTTTTGCGGTGTTTTCAGCCCTCTCCCCAACTGCTCTCCACCAGGCGTGCCCCTAGTAAATGGGAGAGCGGAGCCAAGCTCATAAAGCTCTAAGTGAATAGCTTCATTCTCACAGGCGCAGCTTGTTGCATGTGGGAGGGGCTTTAGCCGCGACGAGTCAGCTGTTCTGGCCGATGCGCCAGAGCACGCCGCTGGGGTCGAATACCATGAACTCGCGCATGCCCCAGGGCTGATCCTGCGGCGCGATCAGGCGCGTGCCGAAACGCTCGTCCAGGCGTGCAGCCTGAATCTGCGCCCACCAGGTATCGACTTCCTCCACCAGCAGGTGCATGACGAAGTTCTCTGCCTGCTCCTTGACATAGAAGTTCTGCAGCAGGAACGCACAGTGTTCGCCGTGGCTGAAGTAGGCCATCTGATCGTCCGACCAGCCGGGCTTGAAGCCCATCGCCTGGTAGAAGTCCTTGCTCAGTTCGAAGTCCCGCGCCGGGACGAAGGTTTTCAGTTCAACGCTGCGCAGCATGTAAATCCCTTTTTCGTCGGAACCGTAGCCCGGATGAAGTCCGGGAGCATCTGGCATCGGCCCCGGATTGCATCCGGGCTACGAGCGCATCAGTTAGTCGATTGTGCCTGCGCCGCCACGGCCGCCGCCGTCATGTCATAGATCACCAGACACACATGCTCCACCGGCTGGCCGGCCAGTGGCAGCAGGGTGACGTTCTGGTACATGAAATCGGCCTGGCCGGTGATCGGCTGGTAGCTCTTGAAGCGCATCAGGTAGGGGCGCTGCTGCCACAGGCTGAAGGCGCGGGTGCCGAGTTGCACCACGCTTTCCACCTTGCGCTCCAGCCACGAGCGGTCGATGTCGGGGAACAGCTCGAACAGCGAGCGGCCCTGTACCTGATCCGGGCCAAGCCCTGAATGGTTCTCCATGAAGGCATTCCACACCTCGACGCGGTACTGGCGGTCGAGCACCACCACGCCGACGTCGATGCATTGCACGATGTCGAGCAGCCAGTGGACTTCCTTGATATCGATCTGCGCAGGCATGGCCTTACTCCATCAGGTAGCCGATCTTGGCGGTCAGGCGCTTGATCGAGTCTTCGGTGAACAACAGCAGCAGGTCGAAATGGATGGCGTGGCCCTCCAGGCTGTAGCTGATCTCCACGGCCAGGGTCTTGCGCCAGCGCTGGCGGTTGACCTGGATGAGCTGGTCGAGGCTGGCATGCTGGCCCAGTAGCTGCGGGTGGCCCTGGGAAAAACGCAGGTCGAGTTGCTCGGCAACGCCGGCAAGGCAGGCACCGATCAGGATGCTGGCCAGGTCCAGCAGCATCTCCGAGGTTTGCGCTTCGTTCTTCGGCTGCCAGCCGAGCAGGCGCGCCATGTCGTTCACTTCCGAATCATGGAACAGCAGCAGCGCCTCGCCGGCGATGGCCTCGCCGATGAAACCCTGGCAGATGGCGCTGAAGCGCTCGCCGCGCTGGGCGTCGAGCAGGGTCATGTGCAGTTCGCTGACCTCGAAGATATTGACCTGCGGCACCGGCAGCTGCACGAACACCCCGAGCACCTTGGCCAGCAGGGCGGCAGCGCGGCCCATGGCGACGTTGCTCACCTCGCGCAGCGCATCCCGGAAGCTCACCTTAAGCTCCGACAGCGCCGCAGCCTGGGCCTGCGCGGCCGGTGTGCCCTGAGGGTCGAACAGTTTCAGCTCGATCAGCGTCTGGCGCAGAATTTCCGGGTCGGCTGGTTTCTTGATGAACGCCAGGGCGCCCAGTTCGCGTACGCGACGCACGGCTTCTTCCTGCACGTCGCCGGAGACCACGATCACCTGGGTGCTCAGCCCTTCGGCGCGCAGCGACGCGAGGGTCTGATAGCCGTCGAGTACCGGCATGGTCAGGTCGAGCAGCATGACCTGGCCCAAGCCCTGGCGAATCAGGGCCAGCGCCTCCTCGCCGTTGCTCGCCTGGCTGAGGGAAACCGACCATTCAGCCGGCAGGGCGCGGATCAATTGCTTGCGCGCCATGTTGGAGTCGTCGCAGACCAGCAGCGGAATCACGGCGGGGGATTACCTGTGTGGGGGAGCGCTGGAAAAGAGCATAGCTGTACGCCGAGCGGTGTCACAGCGCCATGCGCGCTTTTTCAACCGTAGCTCGGATGAAATCAGGGGGCATGGCGCGATGTTCCCCGGATTGCATCCGGGCTACTGCAGCCAGTTCAGTACGCCCTGCGCGGCCACCCGCCCGCTGGCGAAGCAGGCGGTGAGCAGATAGCCACCGGTGGGCGCTTCCCAGTCGAGCATTTCACCGGCGCAGAACACGCCGGGCAGCGCCTTGAGCATCAGGCCGTCATCCACAGCCTCGAAGGGCACGCCGCCGGCGCTGCTGATCGCCTCGTCCAGCGGGCGGGTGCGCAGCAGGGTGATGGGCAGCGCCTTGATCCACGGAGCAAGCGTGGCGGGATCAGTGAAGGCCTCGGCCGGGGCCAGCTCGCGCAGCAGGGCGGCTTTCACGCCGTCGAGGCCGGCCTGGCGGTGCAGGTGCTTGGCCATGGAATGCTTGCCGCGTGGCCTGGCCAGTGCCTGCTGCAGTTTGGCCAGCGGCATCTGTGGCAGCAGGTCGAGATGGATCAGGGCCTGGCCGTCGGCCTCGATGGCGCGGCGGATATCGGCGGAAAAGGCGTACACCAGGCTGCCTTCGATGCCGCCTGCGGTCAGCACGAATTCACCGATGCGAGGCGCCTGGCCGGGCAGCCTCAAGGCGACGTTCTTCAGCGGCGCCCCGGCGAATTTCTCCCTGAGATATTCACTCCAGCCGGCCACTTCGAAACCGCAGTTGCTCGGTTTCAGGGCCGCTACTTCGACGCCGCGCTGCTGCAACAGGGCCGTCCAGGCGCCATCGGAGCCCAGGCGCGCCCAGCTGCCGCCGCCCAGGGCCAGCAGGCAGGCATCGGCGGCCAGTGCGCGTTCGCCGTCTGCGCCGGCGATACGCAGGCTGCCGTCCTGGTTCCAGCCCAGCCAGCGGCTGCGCGTGTGGATGGTCACGCCCAGCTCGCGCAGGCGGCGCAGCCAGGCGCGCAGCAGCGGTGCAGCTTTCATGTCGGTAGGGAACACGCGGCCGGAGGTGCCGACGAAGGTGTCGATGCCCAGGCCATGAATCCAGGCGCGCAGGGCGTCGGCATCGAACTCGTGCAGCAGCCTTGCGACCTCGGCCTGGCGCTCGCCGTAACGGCCGATAAAGGCTTCCTTGGGCTCGGAATGGGTGATGTTCATGCCGCCGACGCCGGCCAGCAGGAACTTGCGCCCCACCGAGGGCATGGCGTCGAACAGCTCCACGCGCACGCCGCCTTGCGCCAGCACCTCGGCAGCCATCAGCCCGGCCGGGCCGCCGCCGATGATGGCGACGTGATGAGCGTTGGGTGAAGTGCTTGTGGTCATGGCAGCAGAACGGTCTGAGAAAGGCTGCGCATTCTACCCGAGTGCTCCCCGGCCTTGTCATTTGCCCCGGGTTGGGGCAGGTTCAGCTCGAACCTTTTCGGCTGGAGTCCGCTATGTCCCAGATCTGCCCCGACATCGATCCCGATGGCCTGCTCGAATATTCGGTGGTTTACACCGACCGCTCGCTGAACCATATGTCGCAGTCGTTCCAGGGCGTGATGCGCGATATCTCCGCCACCCTCAAGCAGGTCTACAACGCCCATGCCGTGGCGGTGGTGCCGGGCAGCGGCACCTATGGCATGGAGGCGGTGGCGCGCCAGCTGGCGACCGGGCAGAAGTGCCTAGTGCTGCGCAACGGCTGGTTCAGCTACCGCTGGACGCAGATTTTCGACATGGGCCGCATTCCCGCCGAGTCCTATGTACTCAAGGCGCGCCCGGTCGCCGAAGGCCATCAGGCCGCCTTCGCTCCGGCGCCGCTGGACGAGGTGCTGGCCAGCATCGCCGAGCAGAAGCCGCAGGTGGTATTCGCTCCGCACGTGGAAACCTCCTCGGGCATGATCCTGCCGGACGACTACCTGCGCGCGGTGAGCGATGCGGTGCATGCGGTCGGCGGCCTGTTCGTGCTCGACTGCATCGCCTCCGGCACCCTCTGGGTGGACATGCAGGCCTGTGGCGTCGACGTGCTGATCAGCGCGCCGCAGAAGGGCTGGAGCGCCTCGCCCTGCTGCGCTCTGGTGATGCTCAGCGAAGCGGCGCAGGCGCGTGTCGAGGCGACCCAGAGCACCAGCTTCGCCTGCGACCTGAAGAAGTGGCTGCAGATCATGCAGGCCTACGAGCAGGGCGGCCACGCCTACCACGCCACCATGCCCAGCGATGCCCTGGCGCGTTTTCGCGACGCCATGTTCGAGGCCAAGGCCATAGGTTTTGCCAAGGTGCGTGAGCAGCAGCAGGAACTCGGCGACCGGGTGCGTGCGCTGCTGGCGGCGCGCGGCTTCAGAAGCGTCGCCGCCAAGGGCTTCGAGGCGCCTGGCGTGGTGGTCTGCTACACCGACGATGCGCAGATCAAGACCGGCGCCAAGTTCGCCGCCGTCGGCCTGCAGATCGCCGCCGGCGTGCCGCTGCAATGCGATGAACCGGCGGACTTCCAGACCTTCCGCCTCGGCCTGTTCGGGCTGGACAAGCTGGGTAACGTCGAGCGCACGGTGAAGACGCTGGAGCAGGCGTTGGACAAGGTGCTGGGCTGATCCTCAGCGCAACCCTCGCGCCGCCCACACCCTTGCGGCGCTGTGATGCAGGATACCGTGGCGGCGGGCGAGGGCGGCGTGATCCTTCGAGTAACCGCCGCCGATCACTCCGAGTACGGGAATGTCGCGGCCCAGGCAGTGCTGCAGCACGGCTTCGTCGCGGGCGGCCAGACCGGCGTCGGTCAGTTGCAGGTAGCCCAGGGCATCGTCCCTGTGCACGTCGACGCCGGCATCGTAGAGCACCAGATCCGGCTGATAGATGGGCATCAGGTAGTTCAGGGTGTCGTCCACCACCTTCAGGTAATCGGCGTCGCCCATGCCGCGCGGCAGGGGAATGTCCCAGTCGCTCTGCGCCTTGCGTGCCGGGAAGTTCTGCTCGCAATGCAGCGACACGGTGACGGCGTCCGGTTCGTCTTCCAGCAGCCGCGCGGTGCCGTCGCCCTGGTGCACGTCGCAGTCGAAGATCAGCACGCGGTGCACGCGGCCGGCTTCCAGCAGGTAACGGGCGATCACCGCCAGGTCGTTGAAGATGCAGAAGCCGGAGGGAAAGTCGTAGTGCGCATGGTGCGTGCCGCCCGCCAGGTGGCAGGCCAGGCCATGTTGCAGGGCCAGTTCGGCAGTCAGCAGCGAGCCGCCCACGGCGCGCACGGTGCGCCGCGCCAGCGCATCGCTCCAAGGCAGGCCGAGGCGGCGCTGGTCCTCGTATGACAGCTCGCCGGCCATGTAGCGGGCGATGTAATCAGGGCAGTGAACCAGGGCGAGAATCTCCGCCGGGCACAGCTCCGGGCGTTGCAGCTCTGCATCCGTGGTCAAGCCGCTATCGACCAGGTGATCGCGCAGCAGGCGGAATTTTTCCATGGGAAAACGATGCCCGGCCGGGAAGGGCGGGCTGTAATCCTCGTGGTAGACCAGCGGTAGCGGCATACAATGACGACTCAAGCGAATTGACGGCTTATGGTCGCAGCCAATCGAGACAACTGCCATGCCCCTGATCGAAACCTCCACCGAACGGCTGCTGCTGCGCGCCTGGCGCGACACTGATCTGCCGGCGCTGGCCGCGCTGAATGCCGACGCCGAGGTGATGCGCCATTTCCCTGCGCCACTGGACGCCGAACAGAGTGCACACCTGCTGGCGCGCTTGCGTGCGCATCATGAGCAATATGGCTTCACCTTCTGGGCACTGCAGCGGCGCGACAGCGGCGAGCTGATCGGTTTCACCGGCCTGGCGCAGGTCGGCTTCGAGGCGCCTTTCGTGCCGGCAATGGAGATCGGCTGGCGACTGGCGCGGGCGCACTGGCGCCAGGGCTATGCCAGCGAAGCGGCGCGCGCCGCGCTCGCCGTGGCCTTCGAGCAGCTTGGGCTGGACGAGGTGGTGAGCTTTACCGTGCCGGCCAATCTGCCGTCGCAGGCGGTGATGCGCAGCATCGGCATGCAGCGCGACGAGGCCGGCGATTTTCTCCACCCGCGACTGCCGGACGGTCATCCGCTGCAACTGCATGTGCTCCACCGCATTCGTCGCGAGCAGTGGGAGGCCGGACGATGAAGGATGTGCTCGCCTATCACCAGCTCAGCAAGCACGCGCCGGAACGCTTCGCGCCGGGGCCGGGGCAGCTGGACTGGGCGACCCAGCCGGCGCCGTTTCGCCGCTATGCGGGGGCGCGGCTGATCGAGCTGTACCACCGCCCGCTGGAAGAGGGGCCGGGCTACGACACGGCCTTTGCCGGGCCGCAGACACCGCCTGCGCCGCTGGATCGCGCCAGCGTCTCGCAACTGCTGTACGACAGCCTGGCCATTTCCGCCTGGAAGGAAGCCGGCGGCAATCGCTGGGCGCTGCGGGTCAACCCGTCATCCGGCAACCTGCACCCGACCGAGGCCTATCTGCTGTTGCCGCCAGGTGCCGTGGATGAGGTCGCTGTGCTGGCCCACTATGCCGCGGATGTCCATGCGCTGGAGGTGCGCAGCGAGCTGCCCGCGCCGCTTGGCCGGCAGCTTGCCGACAGTCTGCCGCCCGGTGGTTTTCTCCTGGGGCTGAGCAGCATCGCCTGGCGCGAGGCCTGGAAGTACGGCGAGCGCGCCTACCGTTACTGCCAGCACGACCTGGGGCATGCCCTGGCGGCGCTGGCCATCGCCGCCAGCGTGCAGGGCTGGCAGGTGCGCATGCTGCACGGTGTGGCCGAGGCTCGTCTGGACGGCCTGCTAGGGCTGGACGGAGACGACTTTCATGAGGCCGAACACGGCGACTGCCTGCTGTGGATCGGCCCGGCGCAGGCGATGGAGTTCGCGCTGCCCGAACCCCTGCTGAACGGGTTGGCGCAGCTCGAGCGGGTCGGGGCGCCCAATCGTCTGTCGCGCGAGTATCGCCACTGGCCGGAGCTGCAGCGGGTGCATGGGCTGTGCCGCGCGCCGGCACGTCCTCGCGCGGTCTGGAGCCTGGATGCGGCCAACGCACGGGCCGACAACCCCGGCCTGCCACTGCGGCCAATCCTGCATCGCCGACGCAGTGCGCAGGCCATGGACGGCCGCAGCGGCATCCAGGCTGACCTGCTGCTGGCCTGGCTGCGCCGGCTGATGCCGCAGCAGTCGCCGGTGCCCTTCGCCGTGAACGGAGAGCCGAACGAGATCGACCTGCTGCTGTTCGTCCACCGCGTGCAGGGTCTGGCGCCTGGGCTGTACTGGCTGGATCGCACAGGCAACGGCGTGCAGCCACTGCGTGCGGATTACCTGTGGCAGCGGGTCGATGACGAGCTGCCGCTGTACCGCCTGCTAGAAGGCGACGCCCGTGGTCTGGCGGGCTTTCTCAGTTGCGGGCAGGACATCGCCGCCGATGGCTGTGTGGCCTTGGCCATGCTGGCGCGGGTGGAGGGCGCCCTGGCCAATGGCGCCTGGCGCTATCCCAGGCTCTACTGGGAGTGTGGCCAGATCGGTCAGTTGCTCTATCTCGAAGCCGAAGCGGCAGGGCTTTCCGGTACGGGTATCGGTTGCTACTTCGACGACGCCTTACGCGAGTTGCTCGGCGATGCCGACAGCGGGCTGCAAAGTCTTTACCATTTCACCCTTGGCCGCGCCGTTTGGGATGAACGCCTGACGTCGCTGCCGGCCTACCCGCAATTGCGTATACCCCGTGCAAGGAGATGACACCCCATGACTCAGGTTCTCGATAATCTGGTGGCGCTGCTCAGCCTGGAGCAGATCGAGGAAAACCTGTTCCGTGGCCGCAGCCAGGATCTCGGTTTTCGCCAACTGTTCGGCGGCCAGGTGCTTGGCCAATGCATTTCCGCCGCCAGCCAGACCGTCGAGGAGGCGCGTCACGTGCACTCCATGCACGGCTACTTCCTGCGCCCTGGCGATGCCAGCCTGCCAGTGGTCTATCAGGTCGAGCGCACCCGCGATGGCGGCAGCTTCAGCACCCGCCGCGTGGTCGCGGTGCAGAAGGGCAAGCCGATCTTCTTCTGCAGTGCTTCGTTTCAGTACGATGAGGAAGGCTTTCACCATCAGAGCGAGATGCCGGATGTGCCAGGCCCTGAGGACCTGAAGTCTGAAACCGATCTGGCGCGCATGGTGGCGCCGATGATCCCCGAGCGCATGCGCGAGCGTGCGATCAGCGACAAGCCCATCGAGATCCGCCCGGTCACCCTGATCAACCCCTTCGCCCCGCAGCCTTGCGAGCCGGTCAAGTACGTTTGGTTCCGCGCCGCCGGCGAGCTGCCGGATGACCCGCAGCTGCACAAGTACCTGCTGGCCTACGCCAGCGACTTCAACCTGCTGACCACCTCGATGCAGCCGCACGGCGTGTCGGTGTTCCAGAAGTTCATGCAGGTGGCCAGCCTCGACCACTCGCTGTGGTTCCACCGCAACCTGCGTATGGACGACTGGCTGCTGTACGCCATGGACAGCCCCTGGGCCGGCAATGCCCGCGGCTTCTCCCGCGCCAGCATCTACAACCGCCAGGGCGAACTGGTGGCCTCGGCTGCTCAGGAAGGTCTGACCCGCGTACGTGAGGACTGGAAGTGAGAACACTGCGCGACGCGCGCCACTGGGTGTTCGACATGGACGGCACCCTGACTCTGGCGGTGCATGATTTCCCCGCAATCAAGCGGGCGCTGGGCATTCCTGAGGAAGACGACATCCTCCATCACCTGGCGGCGCTGCCGGCAGAGGAGGCTGCAGCCAAGCATGCCTGGCTGCTGGAGCACGAGCGCGAACTGGCCGTGGCCTCGCGCCCGGCGCCGGGCGCTATCGACCTGGTGCGCGCGCTGTGCGAGCGCGGCTGCCAGCTCGGTATCCTGACCCGCAATGCCCATCCGTTGGCTCTGCTGACCCTGCAGGCCATCGGCCTGGATGACTGCTTCGCCACGGCCGATATCCTTGGCCGCGATGAGGCGCCGCCCAAACCGCATCCGGGCGGACTGCTGCACCTGGCCGAGCGCTGGGCGGTCAAGCCGCAGGAGCTGGTGATGGTCGGCGACTACCGCTTCGACCTGGAATGTGCCCAGGCTGCGGGTGCGCGCGGCGTGCTGGTCAACCTGCCGGACAACCCCTGGCCGGAGCTGACCGAGCTGCATGCGCAGGATTGCGCGCAGCTGTTGGCTGCGTTGGGCTGACATTCGCGGTTCACGGCGTTTTTCCGGACTTTGTCGTCGTGGGACTTGGCACTATCCATTGGCGCGTTGTTGGATCTGATGGGTTTCGCCCCTTACGGGCGAGTCACTTGATTCGCTGCGCTCACCCTTCGGGCCAGCCTGCGGCTGTTACTTCGCTGCGCTTCGTAGCTCTTGCTTGCCCAAGAGAAAGTAACCAAAGAGAAGGGCACCCCGTTCATACGGCCCCGGCTGCGCCGGGGTTCCCTCGCTCCATCACCGCTCCAGGGGCACGACCGGATGCGGCCCACCGACGAAGGGCCATCCCTGGCCCATCACGGCTCTCGCGACATCCATGTCGCTCAACCCCTTCCACGGTGATTCCACTCGGCCTCCTGAAGGGGGCTTGGGCGTCGTCTGTGAGATCCGGGCTTCAAGAGCAAAAGCCAAGACCCGGCCGCCGCAGGCCTAGGGGGATTACGCTCGGTCTGTAAGCGATATGCACAAGAAATACGAAGCACAAAAAAACGCCCCCGCAAAGACTGCGGGGGCGGCGCGTTGGGTAAGGTCGTCCTTGAAGCGGGTTACGCGCGATCAACCTTGTGGGGCGTTGCTCCCCGTATCGCTCCAGCCACCACCCAGAGCCTTGTACAGCTCGACTTCACTGCTGAGCTGGGCCAGGCGGTCGGTGATCAGCTGCTGGCGCACGCTGAACAGCTGGCGCTGGGCGTCGAGCAGGGTCAGGTAGCTGTCCACGCCGGTGCGGTAGCGGCGCTCGGCCAGGTCGTAGTAGGTCTCGGTGGTTTCCAGCAGGGCGCGCTGGGCGTCCAGTTGCTGACGGTAGGTGGTGCGCGCGGCGAGGCGGTCGGCGACTTCCTGGAACGCCACCTGGATGGCTTTCTCGTACTCGGCGACGCGGATATCGCTCTGCAGCTCGGCATAGTCGAGGTTGGCGCGCAGGCGGCCGGCGTTGAAGATCGGCAGGCTGATCTGCGGCTGGAACAGCCAGGTGCCCGAGCCGCTGTCGAACAGGCCGGACAGCTGACTGCTGGCGGTGCCGGCATTGGCGGTCAGGCTGATGCTGGGGAAGAAGGCCGCGCGCGCCGCACCGATATTGGCGTTGGCGGCCTTGAGCTGGTACTCGGCCTGCAGCAGGTCAGGGCGACGCTGCAGCAGGTCGGCGGGCAGACCGGCCGGAACCTGCTCCAGCAGTTCGGCGTTCAATGCCAGACCTTGCGGCAGGTCGGCCGGCAGGCCGGTGCCGAGCAGTTGAGCCAGGGCGTTGCGATCCTGGGCGACCAGGCGCTGGTACTGCGCCAGGCTGACGCGGGCGCTGTCCACCGAGCTGCGTGCCTGGCTCAGGGCCAGCGCATCGGCGACACCGACGTCGAAGCTGCGTTGGGTCAGCTGGTAGCTTTCCTCGAAGGTCTTCAGGGTGTCCTGGGTCAATTGCAGCAGCGCCTGATCCGCCTGCCATTGCAGGTAGGCGTTGGCGACGCTGGCGACCAGGCTGATCTGCGTGCTGCGCGCGGCCTGTTCGGTGGCCAGGTATTGCTGCAGGGCCTGCTCGCTGAGGCTGCGGATACGGCCGAAGAAATCCAGCTCCCAGGCGTTGACGCCCAGGGTCGCGCTGTACTGGCCGCTGGTGCGGGCTTCACCGGTCTGGCTCAGGTCGGCCGGCAGGCGCTGGCGAGTGCCGGCACCATCGGCGGAGACCGAAGGCAGCAGGTCGGCGCGCTGGATGCGGTACAGCGCGCGATAGGCTTCGACGTTCAGCGCAGCGACACGCAGGTCGCGGTTGTTCTCCAGTGCCACCTGCACCAGTTGCTGCAGCGCCGGGTCGCGGAAGAACTCGCGCCATTGCAGGTCGGCCGCCGCACGGCTGCCTTCGCTGGCGGCGCTGCCATAGGCTTCGCCTTGCGGCCAGTCTGCGGCCACCGGAGCGTCAGGGCGTTCATAGTCGGGAATCAGGCTGCAGCCGCTGAGCAGAGCGGCGGCTACGGCCAGGGACAACAGGGACTGCCTCATTGCAGTACCTCCTTTTCTTTTTCACTGGCCGGCTCGGGGCGCTTCTTCTCGAAAATCGAGCAGACCACTACGTAGAACAGCGGAATCCAGAAGATCGCCAGGATCATCGCGCTGAGCATGCCGCCGATCACCCCGGTGCCGATGGCGTGCTTGCTGCCCGCGCCGGCACCACTGGCGATGGCCAGCGGCAGACAGCCGAGGATGAACGCCAGCGAGGTCATGATGATCGGGCGCAGACGCATCCGGCAGGCTTCGATGGCGGCTTCAGCGAAGGTCATGCCCTGCTCGTATTGGGCTTTGGCGAACTCGACGATAAGGATCGCGTTACGCGCCGACAGACCGATGGTGGTGAGCAGGCCGACCTTGAAGAACACGTCGTTGGACAGCCCGCGCAGTTCGGTGAACAGCAAGGCACCGATGATCCCCAGCGGCACCACCAGCATCACCGAGAACGGGATCGACCAGCTCTCGTAGAGTGCTGCCAGGCACAGGAACACGACGATGGCGGAGATCACGAACAGTGCAGTGGTCTGCGAGCCTGCCAGGCGCTCCTCGTAGGACAGACCGGTCCAGGAGTAGCCAACGCCCTGTGGCAGTTGCGAGGCGATTTCCTCGACGGCGGCCATGGCATCACCGGTACTGTAGCCGGGCGCTGGTGCACCGAGGATTTCCACCGCCGAGACGCCGTTGTAGCGCGCCAGCTTGGGCGGGCCGTAGGTCCACTCGCCACTGGCGAAGGCGCTGAACGGCACCATGCGACCCTGGTCGTTGCGTACATACCATTTGTTCAGGTCTTCCGGGGCCATGCGCGCGTCGGCCACGCCCTGCAGATAGACCTTCTTCACCCGACCGCGGTCGATGAAGTCGTTGACGTAACTGGCGCCCCAGGCAATCGACAGGGTGCTGTTGATATCCGCCAGCGACAGGCCGAGTGCGCGGGCGCGCTCGTCATCGATCAGCAACTGGTACTGCGCCTCGTCACGCAAGCCGTTGGCGCGCACGCTATCGAGCACCGGATGCTGGTTGGCCAGTTGCAGGAACTTGTCGCGCGCCTCGTTCATCACCTGATGGCCGACGCCCGCCTGGTCCTGCAGGAAGAAGTTGAAGCCGGTGGCGTTACCCATCTCCATCACCGCCGGCGGAGCGAAGGCGAACACCATCGCGTCGCGGAAGCTGAAGAAGTGCATCTGCGCACGTTGCGCCAGCGCCGCCACGCCATTCTCCTCACCCGGACGTTCACCCCAGGGCTTGAGCATGATGAAGGCCATACCCGAGCTCTGGCCGCGGCCGGCGAAGTTGAAGCCGGTAACGGTGAACACCGACTTGACCGTGCTCGCCTCGTCTTCCAGCAGGTACTGTCGCATTTCGTCGACCACCACCTGGGTGCGCTCCGCACTGGAGCCGGACGGCGTCTGCACCTGGGCGAAGAGCACGCCCTGGTCTTCCTCGGGGAGGAAGGCGGTGGGAATGCGGGTGAACATCCAGGCCATGATGGCGACGATCACCAGATACAGCAGCAGGTACGGCGCCTTGCGTTTGATCATGCCCGCAACGCCGCGCTGATAGGCATTGCTGCCGCGCTCGAAGGTGCGATTGAACCAGCCGAAGAAGCCGCGTTTGGCCTCGTGGTGATCGCTGTCGATGGGCTTGAGCAGGGTGGCGCACAGCGCCGGGGTGAAGATCAGCGCCACCAGCACCGACAGGGCCATGGCCGAGACGATGGTGATGGAGAACTGCCGGTAGATCACCCCGGTGGAGCCGCCGAAGAAGGCCATCGGTAGGAACACCGCCGAGAGCACCAGGCCGATGCCGATCAGCGCGCCCTGGATCTGGCCCATGGATTTCTTGGTCGCCTCCTTGGGCGACAGACCGTCCTCGCGCATCACCCGTTCGACGTTCTCCACCACCACGATGGCGTCGTCCACCAGCAGGCCGATGGCCAGGACCATGGCGAACATGGTCAGGGTGTTGATGGAAAAACCGAACGCGGCGAGCACGCCGAAGGTGCCGAGCAGTACCACCGGCACCGCCATGGTCGGGATGATGGTGGCGCGCAGGTTCTGCAGGAACAGAAACATCACCAGGAACACCAGCACGATGGCTTCGAACAGGGTGTGCACCACCCCTTCGATGGAGGCCGAGATCACCGGCGTGGTGTCGTAAGGGAAGACCACTTCCATGCCGGCCGGGAAGAACGGCTCCAGGTTGGAGATGGTCTCACGCACCGCCTTGGCGGTGTCCAGGGCGTTGGCGCCGGTGGCCAGGCGAACCGCCAGACCGGAGGCCGGCAGACCGTTGAACTGCGCATTGATGGCGTAGTTCTCGCCGCCCAGCTCGACCTTGGCGACGTCGCCAAGGCGCACCTGAGAGCCGTCGGCCTGCACCTTGAGCAGGATCTTGCGGAACTCTTCCGGGGTCTGCAGACGGGTCTTGCCGATGATGGTAGCGTTGAGCTGGTTGCCAGGCGATGCGGGCAGGCCGCCGAACTGGCCGGAGGAAATCTGCACGTTCTGCGCCTGGATGGCGCTGCGCACGTCCACCGGGGTCAGCTGGAAGCTGTTGAGCTTGGCCGGGTCGAGCCAGATGCGCATGGCGTACTGCGCGCCGAACACCTGGAAGTCGCCGACGCCCTTGGTCCGCGAGATCGGGTCCTGCAGGTTGGAGACGATGTAGTCGGACAGATCCTCACGAGTCATGCTGCCGTCTTTCGACACCACGCCGATGACCATGAGGAAGTTCTTCACCGACTTGGTCACGCGGATACCCTGTTGCTGCACTTCCTGCGGCAGCAGCGGGGTGGCCAGCTGCAGTTTGTTCTGCACCTGGACCTGGGCGATATCCGGGTTGACCCCCTGCTCGAAGGTCACGACGATTTCCATGCTGCCGTCGGAGTTGCTGGCCGAGCTGACGTAGCGCAGGCCGTCGATGCCGTTGAGCTGCTGCTCGATCACCTGCACCACGGTGTCCTGCACCGTCTGCGCCGAAGCGCCCGGGTAGCTGACCTGGATGGACACGGCCGGCGGCGCGATGCTCGGGTACTGGTTGATCGGCAATTTGAGGATGGACAGGCCGCCGGCCAGCATGATCACCAGGGCGATCACCCAGGCGAAGATCGGCCGGTCGATAAAGAATCTGGACATTCAGTACTTCTCCGTTAGTCCTGGCCGTTGGCGGGTTCGGCGTCTTGGCCAGGCTGTTCGGTCTTGACGTTGCTCGCCGGCACGGCCTTCACTTCGGCGCCAGGCTGCACGAACTGCAGGCCTTCGGTGATCAGGCGATCACCTTCCTTGAGGCCATCCTCGACCAGCCAGGCGCTGCCGGCGGTGCGATCGGCCTTGAGCACGCGCTGCTCCACCTTGTTGTCGGCACCCACCACCATCGCCGTCGGCTCGCCGCGCTGGTTGCGGGTCACGCCCTGCTGCGGGGCGAGAATGGCGTTCTGCTTGACCCCGGAAAGCAGCTCGGCATGCACGAACATGCCCGGCAGCAGCAGGTGATCGGGGTTGGGGAACACGGCGCGCAGGGTGACCGAACCGGTGCTTTCGTCCACCGCGACTTCGGAGAACTCCAGGGTGCCTTCATGGGCGTAGCGGCTGCCGTCTTCCAGCTTCAGCGCGACCTTGGCAGCGCTGTCGCTAGCCTTCTGCAGACGGCCCTCGGCCATATCGCGGCGCAGACGCAGCAATTCCTTGCTCGACTGGGTGACGTCGACGTAGATCGGGTCGAGCTGCTGGATGGTGGCCATGGCTCCCGCCTGGCCGTTGCTGACCAGCGCGCCTTCGGTCACAGCGGAACGACCGATGCGGCCGCTGATCGGCGCCATCACCTTGGTGTAGCGCAGGTTGATGCGCGCCTGCTCCAGTGCGGCGTCGGCCTGCAGGCTGGCGGCGCGGGCTTCGTCGTAGGCCTGCTGGCTGACCGCCTTGTCGTTGACCAGCAGCTTGTAGCGATCCGACAGCGACTTGGCGGACAACTTCGTGGCCTGGGCGCTCTTGAAAGCGGCTTCGTAGGTGGCCGGGTCGATCTGATACAGCTGCTGACCCGCCTTGACCTCGCTGCCCTCGGTGAACAGGCGCTTCTGGATGATGCCATTGACCTGCGGGCGCACTTCGGCGATGCGATAGGCGCTGGTGCGTCCCGGCACCTCGCTGGTCAGGGTAAAGGGTTTGGCTTCGAGCGTGACCACTCCGACCTGAGGCGTTTGCTGGGACTGTGGGGCGCTGGATTCCTGGCAACCGGTGAGACCGAGCATTGCCACGGCGATGGCGGAAACCAAGACAGCGAAGGCTGGCTTCGAGTGCATCTGAGAACCTCGTTTTTATCGAATCATGGCCCAAAGGGCGAAGGGGACGAAGGCAGGGGTAAAAAAGCGATGCAGGAATATACTTACGTACGTGAATGTTTGTAAATGCCTAAAGCTGCCTGCATACTCTCGCCCGTCCTCCTTTACCGGAGGGTTACGGCAAGGCTGAAACAGGTAGCAGAGATGGCCAGACGAACCAAAGAGGAAGCGCAGGCGACGCGGGTGCAGATACTCGATGCTGCCGAGCGGGTGTTCCATGCCCAGGGCGTTTCCCGTGCGTCTCTGGCCGAAGTGGCGAAGGAGGCCGGTGTCACTCGCGGCGCCATCTATTGGCACTTCGAGAACAAGATCGACCTGTTCCAGGCCATGCTCGAACGCCTGCGCCTGCCGCTCGAAGAACTGGCGCGGGCCAGCGAGAGCGAGGACGAGCCCGATCCGCTGGGCTGCATGCGCGAGTTGCTGATCAAGGCACTGACGCGCCTGGCTTGCGAGCCGCAAACCCATCGCACCCACGACATCCTGCGCTACAAGTGTGAATACACCGGTGAGCTGCTCGGCTTACGCGAGCGCATGCAGGCGCTGAGCCTCGAGTGCGATCAGCGTATCGCCAAGGCGCTGGGCAATGCGGTCAACAAGGGGCAGCTGCCAGAGGATCTGGATTGTGCGCGGGCGGCCGTGTGCCTGCATGCCTATATGGAGGGCATCGAGGCCAACTGGCTGCTGGTGCCCAACTTCGACCTGGCGCAACAGGCGCCTGCGCTGGTCGACACCGTACTGGACATGCTGCGCAGCCCGGCGCTGCGCCAGGCGCCGATGTAGGAGCGAATTTATTCGCGACAAGAGCCGGCAGGGTGTCAGGCCATTCGCGGACACGTCCGCTCCTGCAAGGCGTTGTGCTGAGCGTCAGCTCGCCCGTCGTTGCGCGGGCCAGTCGGGCAGGGTATGCGGTGCGCGCAGGCGGGCTTGCAGCCTGGCGACGAACTGGCGCGCCTCCTCTTCACTGCGAAAACTTACGCAATGCTGGTCCAGGCGAACCTGCCAGCAACATTTGCTGCCGTGACCCTGTGGTTGAACGACAATCTTCATGCTGACCACCTCCTTGAGGCGCGTCGATTCGTCGACGCCTGCTAGGGAAGGTCATGCTAGACCCCTTGGATGACTCTTTTCTGACCTGGATCAAGCGGCCGATCACCCTGCGCATGGCCTGGCGATGAACGGTGTCTGCCGGGCCGGACAGCCTTTTGTTTCAGCCCGGCCCAGCCAGTCACTCTGTTGCTTGCAGCGCATGCATAAGCGCTTCAGAACCCTTCGAGGACGATCTTGCCCTTGGCCTTGCCGCTTTCCAGCAGCGCATGGGCGCGGCGCAGGTTGGCGGCATTGATGGTGCCGAAATGCTCACCGAGCGTGGTCCTGATCACGCCGCTGTCGACCAGCCCGGATACCCCTTGCAGCAGGCGATGCTGCTCGATCATGTCGTCGGTCTGGTACAGCGAACGGGTGAACATCAGCTCCCAGTGCAGCGACAGACTCTTGCGCTTGAGCTGCATCACGTCCAGCGGTTGCAGCGGGTCATCGATCAGCGCCAGGCGCCCCTGCGGCTGCAGGCACTCGATCAGCTGGGCATAGTGCTGGTCGGTCTGGGTCAGGCTGGCGACGTGGGTAACCTGGCCAACACCGATGCGCGCCAGCTCCTCGCTCAGTGGTTTGTTGTGGTCGATCACGTGATGCGCGCCCAGCTCGCGGACCCAGGCCTGGGTTTCCGGGCGCGAGGCGGTACCGATCACGGTCAGGCCGGTGAGGCGTCGCGCCAGCTGGGTGAGGATCGAACCAACGCCGCCGGCTGCGCCGACGATCAGCAGGCTCTGGCCCTGATCGGTCGAGCCTTCGGCGATCTGCAGGCGCTCGAACAGCAGCTCCCAGGCGGTGATGGCGGTCAGCGGCAGAGCCGCCGCCTCGGCGAACGACAGGCTTTGCGGCATTTTGCCGACGATGCGCTCATCGACCAGATGCTACTCGCTGTTGGCCCCGGCACGGTCGATGGCACCGGCATAGAACACCCGGTCGCCGGGCTGAAACAGGCTGACTTCGCTGCCCACCGCCTTGACCACGCCGGCTGCGTCCCAGCCCAGCACCTTGGCTGCGCCGTTTTCGGGGGCGACGCCTTTGCGGATCTTGGTGTCGACCGGGTTGACCGAGATGGCGCGCACTTCCACCAGCAGGTCGTGCGGGCTGGGGGACGGCGCATCGAGGTGTACGTCCTGCAGGGCTTCGGGGTGCTCGGCAGGCAGGGATTGGTAGTAGGCGACGGCTTTCATGCTAGGGCTCCGGTTTACGGGTTCAGGCGATAGGGGCCATGGTCATCTGTTCTGCTGGTTGAAAAAAGCGCCTGCGGATAGAGTCTCTTTCATCATTATTTTGAAAGTGAGCCGCCATGCTGCGTTTCGATGACCTGCAACTCTTCGTGCGTACCGCTGAAACCGGCAGCCTGTCGGCCGCCGCGCGGCTGCTGGATGTCTCGCCGGCGGTGGCCAGCGCCGCGCTCAAGCGCCTGGAGCAGCAACTGCAGGTGCGCCTGTTGGCGCGCTCGACGCGCAGCCTGCGCCTGACGCCCGAGGGTGAGCTGTATCTGGTGCACGCGCGCCTGGCCTTGCAGAGCCTGGAGGAGGGACGCCAGCAACTGGCCGGCAGCCAGGACGGCATTCGCGGAATGCTGCAGCTGTCGGCACCCTCGGACTTCGGCCGCAACACCCTGTTGCCCTGGCTCGACGAATTTCAGGGCGAGCACCCGCAATTGCAGCTGCGCCTGCTACTGGCCGACCGGGTCGCCGATCTGTTCCGCGAGCCGGTGGACATCGCCCTGCGCTATGGCGCACCGGAAGACTCCAGCCTGGTCGCCTTGCCGGTGGCACTGGACAATCGCCGCGTGCTCTGCGCCTCGCCGGCCTATCTCGCACGGCAGGGGACGCCGCAGACGGTGGAGGAGCTGCGCCAGCACAACTGCCTGCTGTACATGTTGCACGGCCGCGTGCATGACCGCTGGCGCTTCCAGGACGGCAAGCGCGAGATGGTCATGAGCGTTGCCGGCAACCGGGTGTGCGACGATGCCGATGTCACCCGACGCTGGGCCGTGGCCGGGCAGGGCGTGGTGTACAAGTCCTGGCTGGACGTGGCCGAGGATGTCCGTGAAGGGCGCCTGCAGGTGCTGTTGCCTGGCTGGCTGGGCGAGCCGACGCCGCTGTATCTGGTCTGCGCGCACCGGGCTCAACTGAGCAAGGCGGTGCATCTGCTGCGCGAGTTCCTCCAGGTGCGTTGCGAGACCCTGCTGGCAGCAGCGCCCTGGCGTTGACGATAAAGTGCCCGGCGCCTGCTAGCAGGCTGTTGAAAAACTATCTGCGTTGCCACTGCTGCGTTAAAAACAGGCTCAAAATACTCATTTACAGCTTGTAAACTCCGCTTTTTCGCCTGTTTTTGCCTTGCATTGGCTGCCTCGTCTACGTTTATTCAACGGCCTGCTAGACTCCCGTACCAGGCCTCTGCGGCAACGTACCGCAGTGTCGCGCTGCCATCCTCTGTTTAGAGTCACGCTCCATGAAACTGGCCCGCAAAGACCGCTCACTGACCGCCTGGGTGCTGTACTTCAGCATTCTGTTCAGTGCGTTCGTCTGTGCCATCAGCCACGGCCAGATGGCCGGCATGCAGCTCAGCGGACTGGACGGGCAGTACTGTTCGTTCGAGGGCAACTTCGGCGCAGGGGCTGATCTGGACGGCTCCGGCATCGTCGCGCCGAACCCGGCCACCGGCTCCAACTGCGCCCTGGCCAGCCTGTTCAGTGCCAGCATTCTCGCGGCCTTCTTCGGCCTGCTCGGGCTGCTGACTGTCGAGCGCAGCTGGTCGGCGTCCGCGCTGCATCTGCCGCGCATCAGCCGTTATCGCTGGCCTCCGGCCAATCCCCGCGCTTCTCCCTTTTTCGCCTGATCCGTCCGCCCGCTCCGGGCGTCCCTATCATGCGAATGCCTGACCGCGTGTCCATGACCGCGGTGGGCTGGAGAAAGCTTCATGGCGTCTTCCCCCGATAGCTCCGCACCTGTTCGTGCGGCCCCGTCTTTCTACAACCTGGCCTGGCGCTGGCATTTCTATGCCGGCTTGTTCGTCATCCCGTTCATGATCCTGTTGTCGATCACCGGGATGATCTATCTGTTCAAGCCGCAGCTCGATACCTGGCTGTACCCGCATCTGATGCTGGCGCCAGCGGCCGAGCAGCGCGTCAGCGCCGACCAGCAGCTGGCACTGGTCGAGCAGCTGTACCCCGGTGCCTCGGTGAGCAAGTACCTGCCCCCTGTTGGCGAAGGGCGCAGCGCGCAGTTCGTCATCGAGCAGGATGGCCGTCTGCTCAACCTGTTCGTCGATCCCTACCGCGGCACGCTGCTCGGCGAGCAGGACGGGCAATGGAACCTGCAGGCCGTGGCGCGCACCCTGCACGGCGACCTGATGATCGGCACCCTGGGCGACCGGCTGATCGAGCTGGCCGCCGGCTGGGGCATCGTGCTGGTGGTATCCGGCCTGTACCTGTGGTGGCCGCGCGGCAACAACCCGGCCGGCATACTCTGGCCGCGCCTGCATGCGCGAGGGCGCCTGCTGTGGCGCGACCTGCATGCGGTGACCGGGTTCTGGGGCTCGCTGCTGCTGTTGTTCATGCTGCTCACCGGGATGACCTGGACCGGCTTCTGGGGCGCCCAGTTCGCCGGTGCCTGGAATCAGTTTCCTGCGGCGATGTGGGATGACGTGCCGAAATCCGGGCAGCTTGCCGGCAGCCTCAACAGCAGCCGCGAGCAGACCGTGTCCTGGGCGGCGGAGGTCACACCGCTGCCGGCATCCGATCCGCATGCGGCGCACCGCGGCCATGCCGGCCAGGATCACGGCCCGGCTGCGCCGCGCATCAGCCTGCAGCAGGTGGTCGACACCGCCGATGCGCGTGGCGTGCAGCGCGGCTACAGCATCAGCTTCCCGCAGGGCGCCACGGGCGTTTACAGCATCGGACTGTTCGCCGACGACCCGCGCAACGACGCCACCCTGCACCTGGATCAATACAGCGGCGCAGTGCTGGCCGATGTGCGCTGGGCGGACTACGGCCTGGTAGCGCGGGCCGTGGAGAGCGGGGTGAAGCTGCACGAAGGCAAGATGTTCGGCCTGGCCAACCAGATACTGATGGCGCTGGTCTGCCTGCTGATCATTTTCAGTGCGCTCAGCGGCCTGGTGATCTGGTGGAAACGCCGCCCGGTCGGTCGTCTCGGCGTACCGCCGCTGCGCCATGACCTGCCGCGCTGGAAGACCGCCATCGGCGTGATGATCGTGCTGGGCATGATCTTTCCGCTGGTGGGCGTCTCGCTGTTGCTGATGTGGGTGCTCGACCGCTCGCTGTGTCTGCTGCCCGGAACCCGATTCGCCAACTGAAGAAGTGTCATGTTTTCAACCATACCCACCCGGAGACAATCCCTATGAACCTGCGCAAAACCCTGCTGGGCCTCGCTCTGATCCTGCCCGCGATGCTGGCCCAGGCCCACGAGTACGATGTCGGCCAGCTGCATATCGATCACCCCTGGTCGCGCGAGATGCCGCCCGTGGCGCCGACCGCGGCGGCCTATTTCGTCGTGCACAACAAGGGCAGCGAGGCCGATCGCCTGCTCTCGGTCAGCAGCCCGGTGGCCGGCAAGGCCGAGCTGCACGAGCATAAGCACGCAGATGGCGTGATGAAGATGCAGCAGGTTCAGGACGTCGCCATCCCTGTCGGCGGCGAGGTGAAGTTCGAGCCCATGGGCTACCACGTCATGCTGTTCAACCTGAAGCAGCAGGCCAAGGACGGTGAGCGCTTCCCGCTGACCCTGACCTTCGAGAAGGCCGGCAGCGTCGAGGTTGAGGTGGCCGTGCAGCAAGAGGTACCGGCCGGCCATGACCATGCTGCCGGCCACGACGCAGGCAAGCACCAGCACTGATGATGATCACGGCGCGCAGACGGACCTTCGCCGCCCATCTCGGGCTGCTGGCGCTGGTCCTGATCGTGCTGGCGCCTCTGGCGTCGCAGCTGCGTGCCGAGCCCGCTGACTGGCGCTGGCTGAACGAGCTGGCCTGCCACGAGGGCATTGATCCCGCTGCGCGTGCCAGCGATGTCGGCGAGCCGCTGCTGCAGGTAGATGCCTGCGGCTACTGCTCGTTGTTCTCCCATTGTCCCGCGCTGACGGATAGCCATTGGGCGGTCACCGGGCGGTTGTCGCCCGTTCAAACGGGCGCAGCGCTCCCGCTTGCACCGCCGCCCTGTACTCATTTCCCCCGTGCGCTGTCACGCGCACCGCCCATGCATGCCTGAGTTGCTCTCCCGCGAGGGCTAACCGGCCCTTTTTTGCAAATCGACCATTCAGGTATCCGCATGTCCGTTTCCTTCGTTCCGGGCGCTGTTTCCGTTCGCCCTCGTTTTCCCCTGTCTGCCCTGGCCCTCGCCTGTGGCCTGTGCACCATCACGTCGCTATATGCCGAGGAGCATGTTCATGAGCTGCCGCCCACGGTGATCACGGCAATCCAGCAGAGCTCACCGCTGACCGTGGTGGCCGACCCCAAGGACCCACGCCAGCCCGTGCCGGCCAGCGACGCGGCCGATTACCTCAAGTCCATTCCCGGTTTCTCGGCAATTCGCAGCGGCGGCAGCAATGGCGACCCTGTGCTGCGCGGAATGTTCGGCTCGCGCCTGCTGTTGCTCACAGACGGCGGCCAGATGCTCGGCGCCTGCCCCGGACGGATGGACGCGCCCAGCTCCTATATCGCTCCGGAAACCTATGACCTGCTGGCCGTGACCAAGGGCCCGCAGACGGTGATCTGGGGACCCGGTGCCTCGGCCGGCGTGGTGCGCTTCGAGCGCGAGCCGGAGCGCTTCGGCGAACTCGGTGCGCGCCTGCATGCCAGTGTGCTGGCGGGCTCCAACGGCCGCTTCGACCGACTGATCGACGGCGCCGTGGGGGGTGAGCAGGGCTACCTGCGGGTGATGGCCAACCGTTCGCATTCGGATGACTACGACAACGGTGACGGCGATACCATCGCCTCGCGCTGGGACAAGTGGAACAGCGACGTGGCGCTGGGCTGGACCCCGGATGCCGACACCCTGATCGAACTCAGCGCTGGTCGTGGCGATGGCGAGGCGCGCTACGCCGGGCGCGGCATGGACGGCACCCAGTTCAAGCGCGAAAGCCTGGGCTTGCGCGTCGAGCGCAGCAACCTCGGCGGTGCGCTGGATAAGGTCGAGGCCAAGGTCTACTACAACTACGCCGACCACATCATGGACAACTTCCGCCTGCGCGTGCCAAACCCGACCAGCATGATGGCCATGCCCATGGCCTCGCAGGTCGACCGGCGCACCCTCGGAGCCCGGTTGGCGGCGACCTGGAAGTGGGACGATCTCGAGCTGATCACCGGCATCGATGCGCAGCGCAGCGAGCACCGTGGCCGCCGTTCCACCTACAGCATGATGACGGGCTACACGGACGCCGACCGCTTCCCCTGGAGCAAGGACGCCCTGATGCACAACTACGGCGCGTTCGCCGAGGCCACCTGGAGCCTGGCCGAGCGTGATCGGCTGATTTCCGGGGCGCGGGTGGATCGCGCCTCGGCCAAGGATTACCGGCAGAGTTTTCGCAGCATGATGGGCATGGCGCGGCCCAACCCGACGGCGGGCGAGACGCGCGCCGAGACCCTGCCAAGCGGCTTCGTGCGCTACGAGCATGACCTGGCCGGTTCGCCGACCACCCTCTATGCCGGCCTCGGCCATGTGCAGCGCTTCCCCGATTACTGGGAGCTGTTCTCCGCCGGCCTCAACGGCCCGGCCGGTTCGCGCAATGCCTTCGACGGCATCGAGCCGGAGAAGACCACCCAGCTCGATATCGGCATCCAGTACCAGGACGACAAGCTGCAGGCCTGGGCCTCGGCCTATGCCGGGCAGGTGCGCGACTACATCCTGTTCGATTATCGCGGCATGGGCACCCAGGCCGACAACGTCGATGCGCGCATCATGGGCGGTGAGCTGGGCGTGGCCTACGCCTTCGCCTCCAACTGGAGGGCCGATGCGACCCTGGCCTACGCCTGGGGCAAGAACAGCTCGGACGGCGAAGCACTGCCGCAGATGCCGCCGCTGGAAGCGCGCCTGGGCCTGAGCTACCAGCGTGACGACTGGAGCGTCGGCGCGCTCTGGCGTGTGGTCGATGGCCAGGGTCGCACCGCCGACGGGCGCGGCAACGTGGTAGGGCAGGACTTTGGCGACAGTGCCGGCTTCGGCGTGCTCTCGCTCAACGGCGCCTACCGCGTCAGCCGGCAGGTCAAGCTCAGCGCCGGCGTGGATAACCTGCTCGACAAGAACTACGCCGAGCACCTCAACCTGGCGGGCGACGCCGGCTTCGGCTTCCCGGCCGAAAGCCGCATCTCTGCTCCCGGCCGCACGCTCTGGGCCAAGGTGGATTTCGACTTCTGAGCACCCGCCCAAGACCTGCTGCGCGTCCTCGCCTGTCCCGGCCGGGGCGCCACGGCCTCTAGCTCACGAGGTTGCGCAGCGAGCAGGTTTAAGCCAGGCGCGCGTCCAGGCTGTTCTGCGCCAAGCGGCGAGCCTGATCTTCGGTCATGCCCAGGTGCTCGTGCAGGGCGGCGAAGTTCTCGCCGACATAGCCGCCGAAGTAGGCCGGGTCGTCCGAGTTCACCGTCACCTTCACGCCGCGCTCGAGCATGTCGAGGATGTTGTGCTGGCCCATGTGCTCGAACACGCACAGCTTGATATTGGACAGCGGGCAGACGGTCAGCGGAATCTGCTCGTCGATGATGCGCTGCATCAGCCGCTCGTCCTCGATGGCGCGCACGCCGTGGTCGATGCGCTTGACCTTGAGCAGGTCCAGCGCTTCCCAGATGTATTCGGGCGGGCCTTCCTCGCCGGCGTGCGCCACCGCGTGCAGGCCTTCGCTACGCGCCTTGGCGAACACCCGCTCGAACAGCCGCGGCGGGAAGCCCTTCTCCGAACTGTCCAGGCCGACACCGATAAAGGCATCGCGGAACGGCATGGCCTGCTCAAGCGTCTTGAACGCCTCTTCTTCGGGCAGGTGGCGCAGGAAACTGAGGATCAGGCCGTGGCTGATGCCCAGCTGCCGCTCGCCGTCGCGCAGCGCCTGCTGGATACCACGCAGTACCACTTCGAAGGGAACGCCGCGGTCGGTGTGGGTCTGCGGGTCGAAGAAGGGTTCGACGTGAATGACGTTCTGCGCCTTGCAGCGCTGCAGGTAGGCCCAGGTCAGGTCGTAGAAATCCTGCTCGGTGTGCAGCACGCTGGCGCCGGCGTAATACAGGTCGAGGAACTCCTGCAGGTTGTTGAAGGCATAGGCTGCGCGCAGGGTCTCGACATCGCTCCAGGGCAGGTCGATCCGGTTGCGTTCGGCCAGGGCGAACAGCAGCTCGGGCTCCAGCGAGCCCTCCAGATGCAGGTGCAATTCAGCCTTGGGCAGGGCGTTGAGCCATTCGGGCATGGTGGTTTCTCGTGGTCAGGCTTGGGTAACCGGTAAGTTTAACCGCTCGGACAGGATCGTGCTGCGCCGATGGGCGCTCCCTCCTGTGGGAGCGGACTTGTCCGCGAATTGATCGTCGATCGCCCCCAACGGAGCGAGCAACGACGTAGGGCGTACTCGCGAAGCAGTACGCCGTGCGTTGCGGCAGCGTTCCCGGCCGGCTCTGGCGGACTGTTCGCTGGCGCTCCTGAGTCCGCCCTACGGGCTGTGGAGCGGACTTGTCCGCGAATTGATCATCGATGGTTCCTAGCCGGAGCGAGCAATGACGTAGGGCGTACTCGCGAAGCAGTACGCCGTGCAGGTTGCGACAGCGTTCCGGCCAGGCCTGGCGGACTGTTCGCTGGCGCTCCTGAGTCCGCCCTACCGGGCCACATAGTCGATTCCCTCTCGGGCTGTTCTCCCATGCCGGAGCGTGGGAGCCGTCAGAGCTCCTCGCGCCGATAGGCATAGGTATCGGCGAAGCGTGATAGCAGGTACTCGGCGCTGGTTACCGGTGTGTACTTGGCCGGGTTGTCCGTGCTGGAGCAGTTGGGCAGGCAGTCGATCAGCGTGTCCGGGTGCGGTTCGGCGAAGAACGGCATGGAGTAGCGGTCCACCCCCAGCGGGCTGATCACCCGGTGTGGCGTCGAGGTGTAACGGTCGTTGCTCCAGCGCGCCATCATGTCGCCGATATTGACCACGAAGCTGCCGGCAATCGGCGGCGCGTCGATCCATTCGCCGTTACGCGCGCGCACCTGCAGGCCACCGGCATCGTCCTGGTAGAGCAGGGTGATGCAGCCGTAATCGGTGTGCGCGCCTGCGCCTTGCTGCTCGCTGCTGGTGGCAGTGTGGCGCGGCGGGTAGTGGATCATGCGCAGCACGCTGATCGGCTCATGAAAGCGTGCGTCGAAGAAATCGTGCTCGATGTCCAGCGCCATGGCCATGGCGCGCAGCAGGGTCTTGGCCAGGTCCTGCATGTCGGCGTAATGCTGTTCCATCAACTCGGCCCAGCCGGGCAGGTCCGGGTGGCGATTCGGCCCGCGCAGCGGTTTGCCCGCCAGCACCTCGGGGTGATCGGCGGGTATGTGGAAACCCATGTCGAAGGTTTCCTTGAGGTCGCTCGGCTTGCTCGGGTCCAGCTGCTCGGTGGCGATGGCACCGTAACCGCGGTGGTGAGCGGTCTGGGTGATATCGCTCCTGAGTTTCTCTTCGGCGGGCTGGGCGAAGAAGGTCTTGGCCGCACCGAGCAGGGCGTCGATGCGCTCGGCACTGATCGGGTGACCGACGATGTAGAAGAAGCCCCAGTCGCGGCAGGCGCGGTCGATCTGCTCGGCCACGGCAGGCCAGGCCGATGCTTTGTCGGCGTAGAGAGGGGCGATGTCGATGATGGGTAATGCGTTCATGTTTAGCCTCGGGTGGGCGGTGCTGCGAGTCTTCTCGTACCCAGGGCAGCGGAAAGAGATCTCGGATGAGAGCCCCTTGATGCGGTTCTGCCGGTAGCAGGGACGGCATCTCTGTTAGTTCGTGGGAGGAGCTTTAGCCGCGAGCCATTTGCTTGTCGCGGCTAAAGCCCCTCCCACAAGGTTTAGCCGGTGGGGCGGGAGCAACCCGCCACAGTGCCGCGATGGTCTGCTTACTTCGGCATTTCGGCCTTCACGTTTTCCACGTAGTAGTTCATTGCGGCCAGCTCGGCATTGGTCGCGCTGGCGCCTTCGGCGATGCGTACCGCACCACTCTGATCCTTGATCGGGCCGGTGAAGGGGTGGAAGGTGCCGCTGCGAATATCCGCGATGATCTGCTCGGCCTCGCTCTTCACGTCAGCCGGCACCAGATCGCTGATCGGCAGCGAGAGGGTGTCCTCGGCCAGGCCGCCCCAGAAGTCCTGCGGCTGCCAGGTGCCGTCGATCACTGCCTGGGCGGATTTGACGTAGTGCGGGCCCCAATCGTTGACGATAGAGGTGAGCACGGCCTTGGGCCCGAAGTGGGCCATGTCCGAGGCGTAGCCCACAGAGTAGATACCACGACGCTCCGCAGTCTGGATCGGCGCCGGGCTGTCGGTGTGCTGGAACATCACGTCCACGCCCTGGTCGATCAGCGCGTTGGCGGCGTCGGATTCCTTGCCCGGATCGAACCAGGTATTGACCCACACCACCTTGATCTCGGTACCGGGGTTGTACTTGTCCAGCGCCAGCTGGATGGCGTTGATGTCGCGGATCACCTCGGGGATCGGGAAGGATGCGATGTAGCCGACCTTCTTGGTCTTGGTCATCTTCGCCGCGAGGAAGCCACCGACATAGCGCCCCTCATAGGAGCGCGACAGGTAGGTGCCGACGTTCTTGTCCTGCTTGTAGCCGGTGGCATGTTCGAAGGTGACCTTGGGGAATTGTTTGGCCACCTTGATCGTCGGGTTCATGTAGCCGAAGGAGGTGGTGAAGATCAGGTCGAAACCGCCCTTGGCCATGTTGCGGATCACCCGTTCGGCGTCGGCGCCTTCCGGCACGTTCTCGACGAAGCTGGTGGTGACCTTGTCGCCCATTTCCTTGATCAGCATCTGCCGGCCCTGCTCGTGCTGGTAAGTCCAGCCGTGGTCGCCGATGGGGCCGATGTAGACGAAACCGACCTTCAGAGGATCGGCTGCCGAGGCGCTGAGCATGGTGCCAAAGCCCAGGACAGCGACGAGGGTGCGCAGCAGCGGTTTCTTGCTCTTCTTGTGCATGGTGGGTGCAGCTCCAGTCTTGGTGTGGGGGTGGCCGTTGGTTGGCTGATCCCATGACTGCAAAAAGCTGACCAAAAGGACAGATAGGCGGGGCGACGGCGTTCTGCCTGTGCGCCTGCTCATGCGTTGGGGGCGGTATTGGTGCGCGGCAGACTTGTATGGCGTGTTGTGGTGCGTCGCTCCTGTGAAACGACGGTCGCGGCTGAAGCCCCTCCCACAGGTTGGCGCTGCTCTTGTGGGAGGGACTTTTGTGGGAGGTAATGCTGCTCACCTAAGAAACGGTCGAGCTCGATCAGTCCCCTCGCCCCTCCGGGGAGAGGGTTAGGGAGAGGGGAGCCAAACCTGTGCAACCTTAAGGGGACAGCGTTATTTTGTGGGAGGGGCTTTAGCCGCGACCCAGCCGGTAGCCTGGGTTGAGCCTGGCGAAACCCGGGACATGGATATCGCTGTGCTCGACCCAGCCTGCGAAGCCTAAGTCAGCCGTTGATCAGCTCACGCGCCGCCTGCCGGTGATCGGCGATCAGCTTCGCTACGTCCAGCCCTTCGATCTGCCCGTCTATGACGCGCCAGGTGCCGCCGATCATCATTCGATCGGCGCGGTCGGCGCCGCACAGCAGCAGTGCGGCGATGGGGTCGTGGCTGCCGGAAAAACGCAGCTCATCGAGCTTGAACAGCGCCAGGTCGGCCTGTTTGCCCACCGCCAATTCGCCGATGTCGCTGCGGCCCAGCAGCTTCGCCGAGCCCTTGCTGGCCCAGCCCAGCGCCCGCTCGGGCGTGATCGCCTCGGCACCGTAGCGCAGGCGCTGGATGTAAAGCGCCTGGCGTGCTTCGAGGATCATGTTCGAGGCATCGTTGGAGGCCGAACCGTCGACGCCCAGGCCTACCGGCACACCGGCTGCCTCCAGGTCGTGCACGGGGCAGATGCCCGAGGCCAGGCGCATGTTCGAGCAGGGGCAGTGGCAGACGCCGGTGCCCGCAGCGCCGAGGCGGGCGATTTCCTCGGGGTTGAAGTGAATGCCATGGGCCAGCCAGGTGCGCGGGCCAAGCCAGCCGACGCTTTCCAGGTAATCCACGGTGCGCAGGCCGAACTGGCGCAGGCAGTAGTCCTCTTCGTCGAGGGTTTCGGCCAGGTGGGTGTGCAGACGCACGTCGAGCTGTTCGGCCAGTTCGGCGCTGGCGCGCATGATCTCGCGGGTGACCGAGAAGGGCGAGCAGGGCGCCAGGGCGATCTGGATCTGCGCGCCTTCGCCACGCTCATGGTACTGGCCGATCAGGCGCTGGCTGTCGGCCAGGATCGTCTCGCCATTTTGCACCGTATGTTGCGGCGGCAGGCCGCCGTCGTCTTCGCCCAGACTCATCGAACCGCGGCTGAGCATGGCGCGCATGCCCAGTTCTCGAACGGCTTCGACCTGCACGTCGATGGCATGCTCCAGGCCGCCGGGGAACAGGTAGTGGTGATCGGCGGCGGTGCTGCAGCCGGACAAAAGCAGCTCGGCCAGCGCCACCTTGCTGGCCAGGGCCAGTTTCTCGGGGGTAAGGCGTGCCCAGACCGGGTAGAGGGTCTTCAGCCAGGGGAACAGCGGCTGGTTGACCACCGGCGCCCAGGCGCGGGTAAGGGTCTGATAGAAGTGGTGATGGGTGTTGATCAGGCCCGGCAGCACCACGTGCTCGCGCGCATCGAACACCTGCTGGCAGGGCGTCGAGGGTTGCCGGCCGGCGCCGAGCACCTCACTGATACGGCCATCCTCGATCACCAGGCCGCCGGAAGCGTCCAGGTCGTTGGCGGTGAAGATGGCGAGCGGGTTCTTGATCCAGATACGGGTAGCAGCCATGAGCGGCTCCTCTGAGGTTGATGTCAGGTAAGCCAGCTCAGTGTTGACCCTGTCTGCTGATCCAGGTTCGTCAGAAATGACGTGCGGCGAAGATAACTGACCTCGGGGTCAGCATGCAATGCGCCTCAGGGGCGCAACGGACAGGTCGTTGCCAGGCGCTGCAGCAGTTCGTTTCTCAGTTGCTGCAGCTCGTCGATGCGGTTTTCGATCAGTGCCAGCTTGTCCTGCAGCAGTTGGGTCACGGCTCGATCCGGGTCGCTGGCCTGCCACAGGCCGCCGACATGCTGGCTGATCTCGCCAAGGCTGAAACCCAGGCGCTGCGCGGTCTTGATATAGGTGACAAGCTGCACCATCTCGACGGGGTAGTCGCGGTAACCGTTGGCACTGCGCCGAGCGGCGATCAGCCCGCGTTGCTCGTAGAAGCGCAGGGTGTCGCGGCTCACTTCGCAGGCCTCGGCCAGTTCTCCGATACGCATCTTTTCACTCGGTGGGGTGTTGACCTTGGAGCATACTCCAGGCCTTAGCCTGGGTGCTCCTTGAATGATTGGAGCAATACCCATGTGGACCCCCGAACACTATCGTCACCTGGTACGGGCCAGTGGCTGGTACGACCTGCTGGTGGCCGCCCCCTTTGCCACGCCCTGGAGCCTGATGGCGCTGCATGGCCTGCTGCAAAGCCTGCATCACGGCCTCGGCCTGCCGGGTGCGCTACCGGCCTTCGAACCGATGCACATGCTGCTGGGCAACCTGATGGGCTCGATCATCTGCGTCTGGTCTGTGCTGCGTATCCGCGACCCGCAAGCAGTGTTCGGTCGCTATGACGCGGCAGGTCGGCTGTTGTTTTCCACCTGGCAGATCTACGCCCTGATGCACGGCGCAACGCCACTGGTCGCGATCTTCCTGGTCTTCGAACTGGCCTGGGGCGTGGCGCAGTTGTGGCCGGTGAGGGCGCCCCAGCAAGCTTTTCGCGGCTGAAGCCGCTCCCACGGTGCTATGTGATGCCGTGGGATCGGCTGTTGTGGGAGGGGCTTCAGCCGCGACCCTTCCAAGCTCAGAGCCACACCGAATCCCACAATGGATAATCGCCTACACGGCTGACCAAACCAGCCCTCAGGGGATTGGCGACGATGTAACGCGCGGCAGGCAGAACATCTTCCTCGCGGCGCAGCGCTCGGTCATGAAAGCCGTCCTGCCAGAGCTTTCCGTGGCGGCCTGACACCGTGTTGATTCGCTTGGCGCTGCGTCCCTTGATGCGCCGCATAAGGTCGCTGATCGAGCCTTGCTCCAAGGCGATCAGCCAGTGAAGGTGATCCGGCATGAGCACCCAAGCCAGTGATTCGGCCAGACCTTCTTGCTGGGCGGTTTTCAGTTCCGCGACGACGAGTCGACCCACAGTGAAGTTCGAAAAAAGCGTTTCGCGGTTTTCGGTCGTTGCGGTAAGGAGATAGATGCGCTGCGTTTCCGAGAAACGGCCTGCGCGCAAGCTGGCTGAGTGGGGCATTCCTTTGCCTCTCGATCAGGGTGTGACACAGGTATAGCCGAAAATCTCTTGTCGCGGCTAAAGCCCCTCCGACAAAAGCCGGTCGGCAGGTCGCTCTATTGCTGTGGGAGGGGCTTCAGCCGCGACTAATAGCTGTCGAGCCTCAATGCCCCGGCTGCCACGGTTGGCCAAGGGATACCGGCGCATACAGCCGGGTTTTGATCGCATCGCGCGAGAGCAGCACCAGCACCAGGATGGTGGCCACATAAGGCAGCATCGCCAGCAGGTTCGACGGGATCGACAGGCCGATGCCCTGCGCCACCAGGTGGAGGATGCTGGCCAGGCCGAACAGGTAGGCGCCGAGCAGTACGCGCAGCACCCGCCAGCTGGCGAATACCACCAGCGCCAGGGCGATCCAGCCGCGGCCGGCGGTCATGTTTTCCGCCCACATCGGCGTGTAGGCCAGCGACAGATATCCACCGGCCAGCCCGGCCATGGCGCCACCGAAGAGCACCGCCAGGGTGCGCACGCGCAGTACCGGCAGGCCCATGGCGCTGGCGGCGTCCGGGTTCTCGCCGACGGCCTGGATGATCAGGCCGATGCGGCTTTTCAGCAGCACCCAGGCCACCAGCGCGAACAAGGCGAAGGACAGGTAGATCAGCACGTCCTGGGCGAACAGCATGCGCCCGATCAGCGGAATATCGGACAGCAGCGGAATGACGATGGGCTCGAAGCCGGTCAGCGGCTTGCCGACCCAGGCCGCGCCGACGAAGGTGGACAGGCCGACGCCGAAGATGGTCAGGGCCAGGCCGGTGGCCACTTGGTTGGCGTTGAAGCCCAGCGCCACGGCGGCGAACAGCAGCGACAGCAGCATGCCGGCCGCGATGGCCAGCAACACACCGAGCCACAGGCTGCCGGTGCTGAATGCGACGATAAAGCCGATCACCGCGCCGAACAGCATCATGCCTTCCTGGCCTAGGTTGAGCACGCCGCTCTTCTCGCACACCAGCTCGCCCAGGGCCACCAGCAGCAGCGGCGTGCCGGTGCGCACCATGGCGTAGAAGATATTGGTCAACAGATCGAGATCCATGGGGATTCCTTTACAGTCAGACTCTTTGTGGGAGGCGCTTCAGCGGCGAGCTTTTGTCGCAGCTAAAGCGGAATGTCGCCCAGCCACTCCCGCAGTCAGGTGGTCGCCTCGGCGAGCGTTTCGCGGCGTGCCCATTTCCACTTCAGCCGTGGCCTATAGAGGATCAGCACGTCGCAGGCCAGCAGGTAGAACAGCATCATTCCCTGAAACAGCTGGGTGATCGCCTGCGGTAAGTTGAGATTCATCTGCGCGTTCTCGCCGCCCAGATACAGCAGCGCCATCAGCAGGCTGGCGGCGACGATGCCGAGCGGGTTGAGGCGGCCGAGAAAGGCCACGGTGATCGCTGCGTAGCCGTAGCCGGGCGAGACCTGCGGTACCAATTGGCCGATGGGCCCGGCCACTTCGCCCACACCCGCCATACCGGCCAGCGCGCCGCTGACCAGCAGGGCGAACCACACCAGACGCTTCTCGCGAAAACCGACGAAACCGGCGGCGCGCTTGTCCAGGCCCAGCACCTTGATCTGAAAACCCAGAAAGCTCTTGTGCAGCAGCACCCATACCGCCACCAGAGCCAGCAGCGCCAGGTACAGGCCGCCATGCAGGCGCCCGTCCTCACTGACCAGCGGCAGGCGGCTGGCATCGCCGAACATGGCCGATTCGGGAAAGTTGAAGCCGGCCGGGTCTTTCAGCGGGCCATGCACGAAGAACAGCAGCAGGTTCAACGCGATGTAGTTGAGCATGATACTGGTGAGGATTTCGTTGGCGTTGAAATGCGTGCGCAGCCAGGCGGTAAGCCCGGCCCAGGCCGCGCCCGCGCAGGTGCCGGCCAGCACTACCGCCGCCAGTGCCCAGCGGCTTTCCCAGTCGATCAGTTGCAGAGCCATGGCGCTGCCGGCCAGGGCGCCGATCAGCAGTTGACCTTCGGCGCCGATGTTCCAGATGCGCGCCTGGTAGGCGACCGCCATGCCGAGGGCGCAAAGCAGGATCGGCAACGCCTTGACCAGCAATTCGGACACGCCGTACCAGTCGCTGACCGGGGCGATCAGCAGGGTGTGCAGGGTTTCCAGCGGGTCATGGCCGAGCAGGGTGAACAGCAGCATGCCGCTCACCAGCGTCAGTACGGCGGCCAACAGCGGCGACAGCCAGAGCATGGGGCGCGACGCCTGGCCGCGCGGTTCCAGGGATAACAGCATGACGGGCTCCGTCAGCAGGCCGCAGCGGCGGCGGGTTGATCGAATTCACCGGCCATCCAGCGGCCGACTTCCACGGTGGATACCTTCGCCGTCTCGGCCAGCGGCGACAGGCGCCCGCTGCACAGCGCGCCGATGCGGTCGCTGATCTGGAACAGCTCGTCGAGGTCTTCGGATATCACCAGGATCGCCGCGCCGGCATCGCGCAGGGCGATCAGCGCGCGGTGGATGGCCGCCGCCGCACCGACGTCCACACCCCAGGTCGGGTGCGCAGCCACAAGCAGTTTCGGGTTTTGCAGAATCTCGCGGCCAAGGATGAATTTCTGCAGGTTGCCGCCGGACAGGCTGCGTGCCGCCGTGTCGGCATCCGGCGTTTTCACCGCGAAACGCTGGATGATCTGCTCGGCCAGCGCGTGCACCTTGCCGCGCTGCACCAGCCCACCCTTGACCAGGCCCTGGCCGAAGGCGGTGAGCAGGGCGTTGTCGACCAGGCTCATTTCCGGCACGGCGCCATGGCCGAGGCGTTCTGCCGGCACGAAGGCCAGGCCCAGCTGGCGCCGCGCATCCGGATGCAGATTGGCCACTGGCGCGGCATCCAGGCTGACCCGCTCGCGCTCGCCACGCGGCAGACGGGTTTCGCCGCTGAGCAGGGCGAGCAATTCGTCCTGGCCATTGCCGGCCACCCCGGCGATACCGACGATCTCGCCGCTGCGCACCTCCAGGCGAATGCGGTCCAGCGAGCAGCCGAAGGGATCGGGATTGTGCCAGCTGAGATCATCCACGCGCAGCCGTGGCAGGCCGCCGCTGACTTTCGGGTAGCTGCTTTCCAGTCCCTCGGCGTCGCCGACCATCAGCCGCGCCAGCTCCAGATCGCTGCATTCGGCCGGCACGCAATGGCCGGACACCCGGCCGCCGCGCAGCACCGTGGCGCTCTGGCACAGCGCGCGCACCTCGCCGAGCTTGTGGCTGATAAACAGAATGCTGCAGCCCTCGGCGGCCAGGCGGCGCAGGGTGACGAACAACTCGTCGGCCTCCTGCGGCGTGAGTACCGAGGTGGGCTCGTCGAGGATCAGCAGTTTGATGTCCTGCATCAGGCAACGCACGATCTCCACCCGCTGGCGTTCGCCGATGGACAGGCTGTGCACCAGGCGCGTCGGCTCCAGCGCCATGCCGTAGCGCTGCGACACCTGGCGAATCTTCGGCTCCAACTGCTTCGGTGTACCGGCCTGCGAGCCCATGGCCAGGGCGATGTTCTCGGCGACAGTGAGCGTCTCGAACAGGGAAAAATGCTGGAACACCATGCCGATGCCCAGGCTGCGAGCCACGGCCGGGTCGCGCATCGTCAGCCGCTCGCCCTGCCAGCGGATCTCGCCGCTGCTGGGCTGGGTGACGCCATAGATGATCTTCATCAGCGTACTCTTGCCGGCGCCGTTCTCGCCGAGCAGGGCACGGATCTCACCGGGGGCGAGGGTCAGGTCGATACGGTCGTTGGCCAGGCAGCCGGGGTATTGCTTGCTGATGGCGGTCAGCTGCAAACGCGGGGAAGCGGGTGGGGCAGACATGGAAAGCGCTCGTTGCAATAACTGAGCGGTGCTAAAGCAAAAACTTGGCCAGGAGGTCAGAAAAGCAGGCGGCGGGCGTTAGCGTCAGCCGCCTGTGCAGATTCATGCGCGGGATTGGTGCGAGCCAGCGCACTGGGTGCGCCAAGTGCACTGGGTTCGAGCGTACTGAGGCGAATGCCATCCGGGAGACGCAGGTAGCCGCGCCTGACGTGCTCGCCCGATACCAAGGCGAGCAGTCATTCTCCGATGAAGAGCGCGCCTATAAAGAGCAGCCATAGCAAGGCCCCGGGGGCCATGCACAGCAGGTTGAGGCCACTGATAGTTGCGTTGCTCTGCCCGTCCTCGTCGCCGCTCGCCTGGTTGGCTTGCTGCTGGATCAGCGCCAGGGGCATGGCGGGCACCATGATGATGGCGAACAGTATGAGCAATTCAAGAGCGCCCCCTGGGCCGTCGATTCGCGACAGGCGATTGGTGACGATGGTCAGGATCACGTAGGCCCAGGCGGTACCCGAGCAACTCCAGGCCGCCTGACCCAGGCGCTGCTTGTGTTCGCTGATCAGCCTGCACAACGAATGGGTGAAAAATATCTGAAAAATCGAGCGTGCCGCCGGCCAGATCTTTTTCGGCAGCATTGCGCTGCGCTGAAGGTCCCACTGTTTGTAGAACCAGTAGAAGGAGTACAGGCTGAAAGTGGTGAAGTACAGCAAATAGAACTTCTTCAGTGAGGTGACGAAGAAGGCGCTACGGGCTTGGGATTGTTCGTCGAGCAGCTCGGCTTTGGGGGGCTGATACAGGTTGTCCATTGACCTGGTTCCGATTAACGGTCGTGTGGTTGACTCGCATCCAGCGAGTGTTCATAGCGCGCAAGAGTATACGAATTCCGAGGCGCTCTGACTGTGCACGCAGGCGCGAAATGGCAACAGCCTATCCGGTCCGGTAGAGACGCAGAGCGTCGCGGTATTGCCTTCACGCTGATGCCTGGGAGCTATTACCTTGTGCTGCTATGTGCACGAGTTGGCGCCGCATTTCAATGAGCTGATGCTCGCCGACGATTTCAACGTCCTTGATGAACTCAAACCCAAATTTTTCGTAGTAGCCTTTCAGGTGGCTGTGAGCATGAAGGTCAATGGAGGTGGCACCTATGCTCTGCGCATGCTGCATCAATGCCTGGACAACTGCCGAGGCTACTCCCGCGCTCCGATAAGGCTCGCTGACCGCCACTCTGGCCATGGTAGAGGAACCGTCCTCTTTTACTGTTAGACGGGCGGTGGCAATTGGCTCACCTTGTTCAGTTGCCAAAGCATGGAAGGACGTCTCATCCAATCCATCAAGGTCCAACTCTTTAGGAATCCGTTGTTCACATGTGAAGACCTGATAGCGGATACCTTGAGCCAAGCGGATCAACTCCGGTTCATTACCGATACGTATTTCCATCGTTCTTCTTCTCCTACGGAATTGCACGGCCCGCCTGGTGCGGGCCGATATCCAGCGCTGACGCTTACCAGGGCAGCGGGTTGCCCTCGAAGTCCTGATAGCGCAGGCCGGGTTGGCCGACGGCGGCGCTGATCTGCTGGACCATGCCCTTGCAGCTGCTGTCGATATCCAGCGGGGCGTCGGCACCGCCCATGTCGGTGCGCACCCAGCCAGGGTGCATCAGCATCACGCCGAGGTGCGGATTGTCTTGCGTGCGTACGAAGCATTGCACGAGGTGGTTGAGCGCGGCCTTGCTGGCGCCATACAGCGGCATGCCCAGGCCGGCGCCCGCTTCGATGCTGCCGAGGATCGAGCTCATGAATACGATCAGCCCATGCCCGGCCGCCAGGTTTGGCAGCAGGCGTTCGGCCACGCGGAGCGGGGCGACTGCGTTGGTCAGGAACAGCTGGCCCATTTCCTCAGCGCTGGCCTGTGCGGTGCTGTGGTGTGAAGGCCCGGCCACCCCGGCGTTGACGAAGATGACGTCGAACTGCTGGCCGCTCAGGCGTCCGGCCAATTGTTCCAGGCTGTCCGGGTCGGTCATTTCCAGCTGTTCGACGCGAACGCCGAGCCCTTGCAGAGGGGCTTCCTGTGCGGCGCTGCGCACCGTGGCGGTAACGGCCCAACCCTGGGCGGCGAACTCACCGGCCAGACCAAGGCCGAGGCCGCGTGAGGCTCCAATGATCAGGATGGATCGAGAGGCAGTCATGTCGGGTTCCATGGCGGTTGAGAAAGAAGATCAGCATAGCGAATGCCGATCCGATAATCCCGGCACGGCAATCCTCTGTAGGCGTCTCGCCTCGGGGCGAAGCTTCTTGAGCGCGTCCGCCATGCTTCGCGGCGGGGCGTAGCTCTCGCTGCAGTGTTATTCCGCCAACCGAGCACCCTGTGTGCGGCCATGGCCGGTTTCGCGGTCGTAACGGCGTTCATGTTCGACATGCCGTTGCAGCACGGCATTGGCGCGGCGGTTGGCCTGCTGTTGCAGCTCGGCGCAACTGGGGTATTCAGGCGTCGCCAGCAGCGCCGCGTCGATCTCGGCGGCGGCTGTCTGGCCGATGCGGTAGTGGCCCAGCTCATGTTCACGCAGCGCGCCGAGATACTGCTGGAAACGCTGACGCTGTTGCGCATCGCCGCCCCCGAGGCGGGGCAGGGTGATGGTGGCGTTCAACCGGGTGCGGGTGAGGTCGATCTGGCAGCGACCGTCACGTTGCTCGCGCCACCAGAAATTCCATTGCACCTGCCAACGCGTGTAGGCGTGGTAAATCTGCCCGTTCTGGCGAACCGGCGAGGCCTGGTCGATGGCACGGCTGAGGGACTCACCGGACGCTACCTGCAGGTCGTAATACTGCTCCTGCAGCCGCTGCTGTACTTCGGCGTGAACAGGCAGCGCCAGCCACAGCAGTGGAAGCAGTGCAGTGATCGTTCGTTTCATGGTGCCTTCAGGCTCTCCCGACCACGGCTGATATCACCCAACAACCGTTCCAGCATTTCACGCTCGGCCGGCGCCACGGCCAGGTGCAGGCGCGCGCCGCTGGCGTCGTAATCCTCGCTCTCGATCAGGCTGTCCAGCTCGCCCAGACGCGCCTTGAACACGGGGAGTTCGGCGAACTGCAGGTGGCAGGTGAAGGCCTGACGCACGACCAGTTCGCGCCGCTCGCCGGCCTGCAGGCACTTGGCCGCGCTGCCGCCGTAGGCGCGGGCCAGGCCGCCGGTGCCGAGCTGGATGCCGCCGTACCAGCGGATCACCAGCACCACCACCTGGTCGCAGTCCTGTCCTTCGATGGCGGCGAGTATCGGCCTGCCAGCGGTGCCGCCCGGTTCGCCGTCGTCGTTGAAGCGGTACTGGTTGCCGACCTTCCACGCCCAGCAGTTGTGCGAGGCGGCCGGATCGCCGTGGCTGTCGATGAAGGCCTGTGCGTCCGCCGCGCTGGCAACCGGCGCGGCGAGGGCGAGAAAGCGGCTCTTGCGAATCTCCTCGCGGTATTCGCAAGGCGCGGACAGGGTGAAGGCCATCAGGCTTTGGCGACGGGCGTCAGGCCGCAGCCCTTGAGGATGATCTGTACCAGCTGGTCGGAGGCTTCCTCGAAGTCCTGCTTGGTCAGGCGCGAGCACTGCTTCACCCGGCAGATCTGCGAGGCGAAGTCGGCGTAGTGTTGGGTGCTGCTCCACAGCAGGAATATCAGGTGGATCGGATCGACCGGGTCCATCTTGCCGGCGGCGATCCAGCCTTCGAACACCGCGGCACGGCCACGGAACCAGTCCAGATAGTTCTGGTTGAAGTACTGCGACAGGCAGTCGCCGCCGCTGATCACTTCCATGGCGAAGATGCGCGAGGCCTTCGGCTGGCGCCGGGAGAACTCCATCTTGGCGCGGATGTAGCGCTCCAGTGCCTCGGCCGGGTCGTCCTCGACGCTGAGGTTGTTGAAGGTGCTGTCCCACAGCTCGAGGATATTGCTCAGCACCGCCAGATAAAGGCCCAGCTTGTTGTTGAAGTAGTAATGCAGGTTGGCCTTGGGCAGGCCGACATTCTGCGCGATGGTGTTCATGCTGGTGCCCTTGAAGCCGTGCCGGGCGAACTCTTCCTCGGCAGCCTTGATGATGGCTTCTTCATTCTTCTGGCGAATGCGCCCGGCGGGTTTGCCGGTGGTGCCGTGGGCGGGGACTTCGAAGGTCATGGGGTGATTCCGAACTGATCAGGGAGCCGAGCGATTGCACAGATACCCCAGCGCTGCCTGGGTGACAAGTGCGTTGCAAGGAAAATCGCCGTGATAGCACAAATGCACCAGGGCTGTGCATGCTCGAGCCGTTTTTCGGTACGGTCGTTCTATGTGTTCAGGCTTCAGCCAGGGCCTCGAGAAAACTCTCCAGCACCAGGTGCGCGCGACGGCCCTTGCGCGTTACCGCTGCCAGGTTGATGTCGTAGTAGCGAGTGGACGCCTTCAGCGCGCGCAGGCGACCCTGCTGCACCCAGGCCTGGGCGTAGTGGTCGGGCAGGTAACCGATATAGCGACCGGTGAGGATGAGAAAGGCCATGCCTTCGCGGTCCGATGCGCTGGCCGTACAGTTCAGCGCCTGGTAATGGTTCTGCACCTCGGGCGGCAGGCGGAAGGTCGGGGCGATGGCTTCCTGGGCATTGAGCCTGTCGTCTTCAAGCTGTTGGTCGTCGACGTAGAACAGCGGATGGCCGACCGCGCAGTAAAGCAGCGAGCGTTCATCGTATAGCGCCTGGTATTCCAGACCGGAGAGGGCACCGACCTGTGGCACCACGCCGATATGCAGGCGGCCGTCGAGCACCCCCTGTTCCACTTCCGACGGGGGCGTCATGCGGATGTTGATGCGTACATCCGGCCCCTGCACCTTGAGGCGGGCCAGGGCGTTGGTGATGCGCATGTGCGGGATGGTCACCAGGTTGTCGGTCAGGCCGATGTTCAGCTCGCCGCGCAGGTGCTGATGCAGGCCGTTGACCTCGGTGCGAAAGCTCTCCAGTGCCGCCAGCAGTTGCAGGGTGCTCTGGTACACCTCGCGGCCTTCTTCGGTCAGGGCGAAGCCGGCACGGCCGCGCTGGCACAGGCGCAAACCGAGGCGTTGTTCGAGGTCGCTCATCTGCTGGCTGATGGCCGAGCGGCCGATGCCCAGCGCGCTCTCTGCTGCGGAAAAACCACCGCATTCCACCACGCTGCGAAACAGCTTGAGCAGGCGGATTTCAAAGTCGCTGACCTGGGCCAGCGGGTCGGAGCGGCGGCTGCTCATTTGTTTAGTCGGCCTTGAACTGAAGATAAGAAGAGTATTGTTTTACTGACTCTATGCCCGTGGCACCTTAACTGGCAACTGACGCTGTATCTGTGGGAGGCGCTTCAGCGGCGACAGTCGCGGCTAAAGCCCCTCCCACATTGTCCCGAACACGCCGCCACTGCCGAGGCCATCCCGATGAACATGCCGCAGACCGCAACTCCGTCCCTGGCCAGCCAGCTCAAGCTGGATGCCCACTGGATGCCGTTCTCCGCCAACCGCCAGTTCCAGCGCGACCCGCGCATCATCGTCGGCGCAGAAGGCAGCTGGCTCACCGATGACCAGGGCCGGAAGATCTACGACAGCCTGTCCGGCCTGTGGACCTGCGGCGCCGGCCACTCGCGCAAGGAAATCCAGGAGGCCGTGGCCAAGCAGCTCGGCACCCTCGACTACTCGCCGGGCTTCCAGTACGGCCATCCGCTGTCGTTCAAGCTGGCCGAGCAGGTCGCCGACCTGATGCCGGGCGAGCTCAACCATGTGTTCTTCACTGGCTCCGGCTCCGAGTGCGCCGACACCGCGGTGAAGATGGCCAAGGCCTACTGGCGCCTGAAAGGCCTGGCCTCCAAGACCCGTTTCATCGGCCGCGCCCGTGGCTATCACGGCGTCAACATCGCCGGCACCTCGCTCGGCGGCATCGGCGGCAACCGCAAGATGTACGGCCAGCTGATGGACGCCGACCACCTGCCGCACACCCTGCAACCGGGCATGGCCTTTACCAAAGGCATGGCCGAGACCGGCGGCGTGGAGCTGGCCAACGAGCTGCTCAAGCTGATCGAACTGCACGACGCTTCCAACATCGCCGCGGTGATCGTCGAGCCGATGTCCGGTTCGGCCGGCGCCATCGTGCCGCCGGTGGGCTACCTGCAGCGCCTGCGCGAAATCTGCACGCAGCACAACATCCTGCTGATCTTCGACGAAGTGATCACCGGTTTCGGCCGCATGGGCAAGTGGAGCGGTGCGGAATTCTTCGGCGTCACTCCGGACCTGATGAACGTCGCCAAGCAGATCACCAACGGCGCCATCCCGCTGGGCGCGGTGATCGCCAGCAGCGAGATCTACAACACCTTCATGCAGCAGCCGTCGCCGGAGCACATGATCGAGTTCACCCACGGCTATACCTACTCGGCGCACCCGGTGGCCTGCGCCGCCGGCCTGGCGACGCTGGAGCTGCTTAAGCGCGAGAATTTGATCCAGCAGTCCGCCGAGCTGGCGCCGAAGTTCGAGGCTGCGCTGCATGGCCTGAAGGGCACCAAGCACATCGTCGATATCCGCAACTGCGGCCTGGCCGGCGCCCTGCAGATCGCCCCGCGTGACGGCGATGCGGTGATCCGTCCGTTCGAGGCCGGCATGGCCCTGTGGAAGGCCGGTTTCTACGTGCGCTTCGGCGGCGACACCATCCAGTTCGGGCCGACCTTCAACGCGAAAATCGAAGATCTCGACCGCGTGTTCAACGCCGTTGGTGACGTGCTGAACAAACTCGACTGATGCCTTGCTCCCCTCTCCCGCTTGCGGGGCGTAAGCGGAAATAGCGAAGCACCGCTTCGCCCGCTGAAGCGCCCTGAGCTCTGCGAAGGGCCGGGGCGCGGAGCGGGGACCGGGGGAGAGGGTGTCTCTCCCCAATACCCGATTTCTTGATGGAGAACCTCATGAGCCATATCCCCCACCTGATCAACGGCGAGCGCGTTGCCGGCAACGAGCGCAGTGCCCCGGTGTACAACCCGTCCACCGGCGACTCCACCGCTGCCGTCGGCCTGGCCGACCGCGCCACCATGCAGCTGGCCATCGACGCCGCCAAGGTCGCCTTTCCGGCCTGGCGCAACACGCCGCCGGCCAAGCGCGCGCAGATCATGTTCCGCTTCAAGCAACTGCTGGAGCAGAACGAGAACGAAATCGCCGCGCTGATCAGCGCCGAGCACGGCAAGACCATCGAGGACGCCATCGGTGAACTCAAGCGCGGCATCGAGAACGTCGAGTTCGCCTGCTCCGCCCCGGAAATTCTCAAGGGCGAGTACAGCCGCAACGTCGGCCCGAACATCGACGCCTGGACCGATCTGCAGCCGATTGGTGTCGTGGCAGGGATTACGCCGTTCAACTTCCCGGCCATGGTGCCGCTGTGGATGTACCCGCTGGCCATCGTCTGCGGCAACTGCTTCATCTTGAAGCCCTCCGAGCGCGATCCCAGCTCCACCCTGTTCATCGCCGAGCTGGCGCAGCAGGCCGGCCTGCCCAAGGGCGTGCTGAACGTGGTCAACGGTGACAAGGACGCGGTCGATGCGCTGATCGAAGCGCCCGAGGTCAAGGCCCTGAGCTTCGTCGGCTCGACGCCGATCGCCGAGTACATCTACAGCGAGGGCACCAAGCGCGGCAAGCGCGTGCAGGCCCTGGGCGGCGCCAAGAACCACGCCGTGCTGATGCCCGATGCCGACCTGGACAACGCCGTCAGCGCACTGATGGGCGCGGCCTACGGGTCCTGCGGCGAGCGCTGCATGGCCATCTCCGTGGCCGTGTGCGTGGGTGACCAGATCGCCGATGCACTGGTGGAGAAGATCGTTCCGCAGATCCAGGCACTGAAGATCGGTGCCGGCACCTCCTGCGGCCTGGACATGGGCCCGCTGGTCACCGCCGCTGCGCGCGACAAGGTCAAGGGCTACATCGACGCCGGTGTGGCCCAGGGCGCCAAACTGGTGGTCGATGGCCGTAACCTGGTGGTGCCAGGTAACGAAAACGGCTTCTTCGTCGGCGGCACCCTGTTCGACCGGGTCACCCCGGAGATGACCATCTACACCGACGAAATCTTCGGCCCGGTGCTGTGCATCGTCCGCGTCGGCAGCCTGGAAGAAGCCATGGCCCTGATCAACGATCACGAGTACGGCAACGGCACCTGCATCTTCACCCGCGACGGTGAAGCCGCGCGCCTGTTCTGCGACGAGATCGAAGTGGGCATGGTCGGCGTCAACGTGCCGTTGCCGGTACCGGTGAGCTACCACAGCTTCGGCGGCTGGAAGCGTTCGCTGTTCGGCGACCTGCATGCCTACGGCCCGGATGGCGTGCGCTTCTACACCCGCAAGAAGGCCATCACTCAGCGCTGGCCGGCGCGCAAGAGCCACGAGGCGGCGCAGTTCGCCTTCCCCAGCAATGGCTGAGTGAGCTGACACGTTGCACGAAAGGGCGGTCGCGAGACCGGCCTTTTTCATTGGTGGGCGTTATGAGGCAGACACCGGGACACCTGTAGGAGCGGCTTCAGCCGCGAAACTCCGCAGCCACCTGGGCGTTTGCGTGATCGCTCCCACGCTCAGCATGGGGGCCTGTAGCCTCGGCCGCTCTGCGGCCGTTACGGTGGATGCGCGGAGCGTCACGGGCTGCATACCCACGCGGAGCGTGAGGACGATCAGACGGGCTATCGACCCGATAGATATCTCCCCTCTGCCGCCTCTGGTACAACAGCCGGCAGGTAGAAAGGGAGAAGCACGATGACCGAAGCATTCCAGCTGGATCTGCACACATACCTAGGGCGCCTGGGTTACTCGTCGGCGCCGCCAGCGACGCTCGACACCCTGCGCGAGCTGCAGGCGCGGCACACCGCCGAATTTCCCTTCGAAACCCTGGCCAGCATGCTGCGCGTGCCGGTGGAGGTCGAACCTGCCGCGATCCAGGACAAGCTGCTGCGTCAGGGCCGTGGCGGCTACTGCTTCGAACTCAACCGCCTGTATCTGCTGCTGTTGCAGGCGCTGGGCTTCGACGCGCGGGGGCTGACCGGCCGCGTGGTCATGGGCGGCCCGGAAGATGCCCTGCCGGCGCGTACCCATATGCTGGTGCTGGTGACCATCGATGGCGTGCGCTACATCAGCGACGTCGGCTTCGGCGGTATGGTGCCGACCGGCCCGCTTTTGCTCGACAGCGAGGCGGAGCAGGCCACGCCGCACGAGCCCTATCGCCTGACGCTGGCGGACGGCACCTACACCCTGCGCGCGCTGGTGGCCTGCAGCTGGCGGGCGATGTACGTGTTCGATCTGCAGCAGGTGGCGGATATCGATTACGTGGTGGGCAACTGGTACGTATGCACCCACCCGGATTCGCCCTTCCTCGGCCAGATGATCGCCGCCCGCACCGGGCCAGGCCTGCGCAAGACGCTGAACAACGGCAGCTTCGCCATCCACCGCCTGGGGCAGGCGAGTGAGCGGGTGCAGTTGCAGAGTGTCGATGAGGTGCTGAGGGTATTGCGCGAGGAGTTTGGTATTCAGGTGCCGGAGCATCCTGAGCGGCGGGAAATCATCGAGCGGCTGATCACTGGGGCCTGAAGGCAAGGCCGCGGGTATCGCCACGCTCTTGTAGGAGCGGCTCCAGCCGCGAAAATCTCGGAAGCCAACTGATATCGCCGAAGGATCACGATCAGTTCCCCTCTCCCGCTTGCGGGAGAGGGGCTAGGGGAGAGGGGCTCTTGCTCTTACTTGAGCCCAGCACTCCGACGCCGCAAATTCGTCGTCCGTGATTACGGTCGATTCGCTTCGCTCACCCTCCGGGCCAGCCTGCGGCTGTTACTACGCTTCGCTTCGTATCGCCCTTTCGGCGAGTCCCTTTTGGCAAACGTCGGGCCCAAAGGAAGCACAAGGTCTGTCCCCAGTCTGGCTCACTCACCGGCCAGGATGAGTGAGCCGTGCTGCATTCAGGCCAGCGCCGTGCGCTGTCTACCTTCCACCCGACGCTTCAACGCCGCTCCTTCGACGATCTCCAAGCCGCCGCCCTGGGCGCGGGCGGAGCGGTCCCAGTCTTCCAGCAGTTCCATGCAGGCATGGTCGATATAGCTGACCCGCGCCAGGCTCAGATGCATGCGTGTGCCGGGCTCGACGCTGGCCAGCAGCTTGGCCAGTTGTGGCACACGGAGGAAAGTGGCGGCGCCGCTCATGCGCAGTTCGGCGCTATCCGGGCCGGTGGGCACCAGCTTCACGCGCAGACGCGAGGCATTCCACACCAACTTCAACAGGGTCAGGGCGAAGCCCACCAGCACACCGGTCAGCAGGTCGGTGAAGACGATGCAAAGCGCCGTGGCGGCGTAGATGAACACCGGGATGCGACCATATTGGCTGAGGTTGCGCATGGCCTTGGGATCCACCAGTTTGCAGCCGGTGTACACCAGAACTGCGCCGAGGCTGGCTACCGGGATGCTCTGCAGCACGCCGGGTAGCAGGGCGACCAGGGCCAGCAGCCAGGCGCCGTGGAGGATGGTCGAGGCGCGGCCGCGAGCACCGGCTTGCACGTTGGCCGAGCTGCGCACGATCACGCCGGTCATCGGCAGGGCGCCGACCGCGCCACAGAGGATGTTGCCGATACCCTGGGCGGACAGCTCACGGTTGAAGCGCGCACGCGGGCCGTCGTGCATGCGATCCACGGCGGCCGCAGACAACAGCGTCTCGGCGCTGGCGATAAAGGCCAGGGCGAGGGCGGCGATCAGCAGTTGCGGGTCGGCCAGGCTGGCCAGGCCTTGCGGGGTGATCCAGTCGATGGCGTCTGCGAGGTTGGCCGGCAGCTCGACGCGCTTGACCGGCAGTGCCAGCAACAGGCTGGTGAGAGTGGCGAGGGTCACGCCCACCAGGGCGCCGGGCAGAAAGCGCAGCGGCGCCGGGCGAAAGCGCTCCCACAGCCAGATGCTGGCGATGGTGCCGAGGCCGATCATGCCGGCGATCATGGCGTTGCCGCTGGCCAGGCTCAGGGCGTCGCGCACCGCTGCGGGGAAGGCCAGCAGATTGTCCAGGCCGGAGGCCCTGGGCGCCGCATCGATCATCACGTGCACCTGCGACAGTACGATGAGGATGCCGATGCCGGCGAGCAAGCCGTAGACCACCGCCGGTGCGGTGACGCGAAACCAGCCGCCCAGACGCAAGGTTCCGGCGGCCAGCTGGATCAATCCGGCCAGCAGTAGCACCGGGCCGAGGGCAGCCATGCCGTGGGTGCGTACCAGCTCGAATACCAGTACCGCCAGCCCTGCCGCCGGGCCGCTGACCTGCAGCGGCGCGCCGGCCAGGAAGCCGACCACCAGACCACCGATGATGCCTGTGATCAGGCCTTTGGCCGGTGGCATGCCGGAGGCGATGGCGATGCCCATGCACAAGGGCAGGGCGACGAGAAAGACCACGACGGACGCCAGCGCGTCCCGTGGCAATGTGCGAAACAGGTTCATGGGGATCTCCTGGCCCGACTTGCGGGCAAAAGCAGCCCGTGCCCGCCTCCATTTATGAAGGCAGGCTCGGGGAAATGAATGGGTCAGGCGCTGGCGTAACGAGGTTGCGGGGTGGCGCAGGGCTGCTCGTCACCGTCGAGCGGGAGGAAGTTGCCCGAGGCGGCGTCGTAGGCGCGGATGCCACCACTGTCGATGTCGTAGACCCAGCCATGTATCTGCAGCTGACCACTGGCCAGGCGTGCGGCGACGGAAGGGTGGGTGCGCAGGTGGTCGAGCTGGGCCACCACGTTTTCCTCGGTCAGCACGCCGAGGGTTTCGTGCGAACTGCCGCAGTTGCAGTTGTCTGCCACCACGCTGCGCGCCACTTCGGCATGGCGCAGCCAGGCGCGTACGGTGGGCATGCCGTCGAGGCTGGCCGGGTTGAGCACGGCCTTCATCGCGCCGCAGTCGGAATGGCCGCAAACGATGATGTGCTGCACGCCAAGGGCGAGCACGGCATATTCGATGGCGGTGGAGACGCCGCCATTCATCTGACCGTAAGGCGGCACCACGTTACCCACGTTGCGGGTGACGAACAGGGTGCCGGGGTCGCTCTGGGTGATCAGTTCCGGGACGATGCGCGAATCGGCGCAGGTGATGAACATGGCGCTGGGCGCCTGTGCCGAGGCCAGGCGCTTGAACAGTGCCTGTTGCTGCGGGTAGACGTCCTGCCGAAAACGGCGAAAGCCCTGTACCAGTTGGTGCAGGGCTTGCTCGGCCTTGTCCTTCGCCACGGGGCGCAGTGGGGTACCGGTTCGGGAAGCGGTGGAGTTCATCGTTGCATCTCCTGTCATTTTCATGAGTGACGTTCTCGACTGCTGACCAAACGCCTGTGACCGATCGGTCACTTCCGCCGCAACGATAAGGATTCTTACTTAAACAAACCTGAATGAGCTGCTCTAAAACGCCACTATGCGGGCGCTACACTGGCGCGAGAGGGTGCGGTGGGCCGATCTGTTGGCGACATCGATAGCCAGGAGATTGCGCAGATGGCCGTGCATCGAGGCAGGTATTGGCGAGCCATCCAGCGCTGCTGGTTGGCCCGCCAGAAGGGTAGGGCGTGAGGGGGTTAATGCTCGCCTTTCATCGCGCCGCTCAGGCCGAACATCAGTACCAGCAGGTTGGCATCCGGCTTCACGGCGGGCTGTACCTGCTTGCGCAAGGGCGCTGTGGGGCAGGGTTGGGTGGAAGAGCAGTCGCGCGCTTCCACTATGCGTGGGCCGGGTTCCTGCCAGGCCGCAGCGGCGACCGCCGTTACGCTGAGGGCGAGGCCGAGGAACAAACCTCGTGCTATTTCTAGTTTCATTTTGCTAACCCCTTGAAAGCGCTGCCAAACGCTGTTCGCTAAACCTAGATCACCAATCACCTGGTCGTAGCCCTGTGCGACGAACGGTCATCGAGCATGGCTGGCTCCGTCTGGGTGGTGCTGGGACACGGGTCTTGACTGTTGGTTCAGGCAAAGATGCCGGTAACGCCTTAAACGTAACCTTAGGTGCCGGTTACGGCGCTCTGTAACAGCCGGCCCGACGCTTGTAGTTACCTGCAGACCAACTCATTACCGGGCGCCAGAGTGCAAGATAGAGCCACTTCCTGTTGGGGATGAGGCAAATGGAACGGTGCTTCACGATAGAGCGCTGCCGGCGCCGCGCCGGCAGGTCGCTTGTTCAGGCAAGAGCTGTGCCGAGCCCCCTGGGGCCATCTGGGAAGATCCTGCCAGCGGGCCAGGCGCATGCGCGCGCGAGTCGCGCCGACGAGTTGCAGCAGCTGGGTGTGCACCGCCTCGCCGCATGCTTCATGGCCGCCCTGGGCATACCGGCGTTCGATGCCCTCGAAGTCTTCCAGCGCTTCAGCACCAGTAGGCCTTGCCAAGTTCAGGCTCCATGACCCATGTTCGGTTTTGCGTCGCTGGTGCGACTGCTTCCCTTTGCCCAGACAATAAAAAACCCCGCGACGGGCGCGGGGTTCTTGTAACAGCTCAGGGGCTGGTCGGCTTACATCATGCCGCCCATGCCACCCATACCGCCCATGCCACCCATGTCAGGCATGGCCGGAGCCTTGTCGTCAGCCGCTTCGGCAACCATGGCCTCGGTGGTGATCATCAGGCCGCCGATGGAAGCAGCAGCCTGCAGCGCCGAACGGGTGACCTTGGCCGGGTCGAGAATACCCATCTCGATCATGTCGCCGTAGGTGTCGGTAGCGGCGTTGAAGCCGAAGTTGCCCGAACCCTGCTTGACCTTGTCGACCACTACGCTCGGCTCGCCGCCAGCGTTGGAAACGATCTGACGCAGCGGCGCTTCGACAGCGCGACGCAGCAGAGCGATACCGACGTTCTGGTCTTCGTTGTCGCCCTTCAGACCTTCGATGGCCTGCAGAGCGCGCACCAGAGCTACGCCACCGCCAGGCACCACGCCTTCTTCCACTGCAGCGCGGGTAGCGTGCAGGGCGTCTTCAACGCGGGCTTTCTTCTCTTTCATCTCGACTTCGGTGGCAGCGCCAACCTTGATCACGGCAACACCGCCAGCCAGCTTGGCCAGACGCTCTTGCAGCTTCTCTTTGTCGTAGTCGGAAGAGGTTTCTTCGACCTGCTTGCGGATCTGCGCAACGCGGGCTTCGATGTCGACCTGAGCACCAGCGCCATCGATGATGGTGGTGTTGTCCTTGTTCAGGACGACGCGCTTGGCGTTACCCAGGTGCTCCAGAGTGGCGCTTTCCAGGGACAGGCCAACTTCTTCGGAGATCACGGTGCCGCCGGTCAGGATAGCGATGTCCTGCAGCATGGCCTTGCGGCGGTCGCCGAAACCCGGAGCCTTGACCGCAGCGACTTTGACGATGCCGCGCATGTTGTTGACCACCAGGGTAGCCAGGGCTTCGCCTTCGACATCTTCAGCCACGATCAGCAGCGGACGGCCAGCCTTGGCAACGGCTTCCAGAACCGGCAGCAGTTCGCGGATGTTGCTGATCTTCTTGTCGACCAGCAGCAGCAGCGGGCTTTCCAGCTCGGCAACCATGGTGTCCGGCTTGTTGATGAAGTATGGCGACAGGTAGCCGCGGTCGAACTGCATGCCTTCTACGACGGACAGTTCGTTTTCCAGGCCCGAGCCTTCTTCAACGGTGATGACGCCTTCCTTGCCAACCTTGTCCATGGCTTCGGCGATGATGTCACCGATGGAGCTGTCGGAGTTGGCGGAGATGGTGCCTACCTGAGCGATGGCCTTGGAGTCGGCACACGGCTTGGCCAGGTCTTTGAGCTGAGCAACGATGGCGGTGGTCGCCTTGTCGATGCCGCGCTTGAGGTCCATCGGGTTCATGCCGGCAGCGACGGACTTCAGGCCTTCGTTGACGATGGCTTGAGCCAGAACGGTCGCGGTGGTGGTGCCGTCACCGGCAGCGTCGTTGGCCTTGGAAGCTACATCCTTGACCAGCTGGGCGCCCATGTTTTCGAAGGCGTCTTTCAGTTCGATTTCCTTGGCAACCGACACACCGTCTTTGGTGATGGTCGGGGCGCCGAAGGATTTGGCCAGAACCACGTTACGGCCTTTCGGGCCGAGGGTGGCTTTGACGGCGTCGGCCAGTACGTTGACGCCAACGAGCATTTTCTTGCGGGCGGAATCGCCAAACTTGACTTCTTTAGCAGCCATTTTGATCAGTCCTCAAATTCTTGAAGGTTAAACGGAGATTCGTGGGAATCAGGCTTCGATGACAGCGAGGATTTCGTGCTCGCCCATGACCAGCAGGTCTTCGCCGTCGACTTTGACGGTGTTGCTGCCGGAGTACGGGCCGAATACCACCTTGTCACCGACCTTGACGGCCAGCGGACGGACTTCGCCGTTATCCAGAACCTTACCGGTACCGACGGCAACGACTTCACCCTGGTTCGGCTTCTCGGCGGCCGAACCCGGCAGCACGATGCCGCCTGCGGTTTTGGTCTCTTCTTCGCTGCGACGGATCACGACGCGGTCATGCAGAGGACGAAGCTTCATTGTCGATCTCTCCTAACAATTGAATGGCCAACTTGCCGACTCTTGCTTGGTCGGCGGGTTTGTAAAATCCGGCGAGGCCGGGTGCGGCACGCTGGGCGTACCGCGAAAGTTGGACTGCCTCAGCGGGCAGGCACCTTGCGGTGACTGCTACATGTGGGCGGGCAAGGGCATTTCAAGGGGAGGGGGTGAAATTTTTTGCGCGGCGGAGGGGGATATCGCACAGCGCAGTCCGATGCCAGCGTTGCGCTTGAGTAGAAGCCGGTTCACCGGCGATCAGCCTGAGCGGGATCGTCGGCAAGCCGCCTTCTACAGGTGCTGCATGGATCAGTCGCGGCGCTCGTACTCGCCTTCGAGGACGTTTGGGCGGGTTTGCCCGGAGCGGGCAGCCTGGTCGTCGAAGAAGGCGCGCTGGCGCAGGGCCTGTTCCTCGGCGCGGCGGCGAATCTTGCCGACCAGCAGACGACGGGTGAAAGGAATCAGGCAGAGCACGCCGAAGATGTCGCTGATGAAACCCGGCAGCAGCAGCAGGCCACCACCGACGGCGATCAACAGGCCTTCGAGCATTTCCTGCTCGGGCAGTTCGCCGCGCGAGAGTTTTTCCCGGGCACGCCAGGCGGTCGCGACCCCGGCGACGCGCAGCAGAATACTGCCAAGCACCGCGGTACCGATGATCAACAGCAGGGTAGGCAACACGCCAATGGCGCTGCCGACCTTGATCAGTAACGCCAGCTCAATGATCGGAAAGAGCAGAAAGAGAAACAGAAACGCGCGCATTTTCAGAGGGTCCTTGGCGGAAGCGAGCTTCCAGTAGGAGTTAAGTATGGGGTTGTGGCCTGAATTCAAGCTGAAGCCAAACCGTCGGTCGGCCAGCTCTCGGCGCGAGCCAGCATCACCAGGGCTTCACGCACCTGTCCCGGGTTGTTGCAGGATGTTGGAAAGGCCAGCCAGTGCAGGCTTTGGCCAATGCGCAGGTGAAAGCCTTCTCTGTCGACACCGACCATCTGCGCCGGTTCATGCCGGGGCAGGCCTGCCAGTTCCACGTAATGCGCGATGGCCTTGGCGTGATCCTCATTCATGTGCTCGACCATGCTCGCTTCGCTGCCGTCTGCCGCAAAGGGATTGGCCAGGGCGACCTGGTCGAGCCAGTGAATGGCGCCGAAGCCGCCGATGAAGCGCCAGCGCACCGGCTCCAGCCGCCAGAAATCGAAATCATGCGCCCGGTGGTAGTCGCGCGACTGGGGGAAAAAGCGGTAATAACGTTGTGCGGCCGCTTCGATTTCGCTCTCGTCATGCAACTGTCGTGCTTCGGCGAGCAAAGTGAGGCGGCCGACCGCCTGCACATCCTCTGCGCCACGCTCGCCAACCAATAGCGAACATTTGGCGTCCTGCCCGAGATTATGGGTGTGCTGGGCGATGCGGCTGATCAGGATCAGTGGCCGGCCCTCGGCATCCAGGCAGTAGGGCACCACCGACCCGAACGGGAAACCCGGCATGGCCTTGGAGTGGGTGCTGAGCACGCCACGGTATTCCTTGAGCAGCAATTCTCGTGCATGCTTGCCGGCTTTCACGCTCACCTTATGACTCCTCGCAAAGAATCCGTCAGAAACGGACAGACGCCCTAGCATAGCGGCTAGCGGGCATCAGCGGGGTCGCTAAATGCTGCACCTTGAGGGGATAAAGCGATGCAACTGAAAGACAAAGTCATCATCATCACTGGCGGTTGCCAGGGACTGGGCCGCGCCATGGGTGAGTACCTGGCGGCCAAGGGCGCCAAGCTGGCGCTGGTCGATCTGAACCAGGAAAAGCTCGATGAAGCCGTAGCCGCCTGCAAGGCCGCCGGTGGCGATGCCCGTGCCTACCTGTGCAACGTGGCCAATGAAGAGCAGGTCACGCACATGGTCGCCCAGGTGGCCGAGGATTTCGGCGCCATCAACGGCCTGGTCAACAATGCCGGCATCCTGCGCGATGGTCTGACCATCCGCGTCAAGGACGGTGAGATGACCAAGATGAGCCTGGCGCAGTGGCAGGCGGTGATCGACGTCAACCTGACCGGTGTGTTCCTCTGCACCCGAGAAGTGGCGGCGAAGATGATCGAGCTGGGCAACCAGGGCGCCATCGTCAACATTTCCTCGATCTCCCGTGCCGGCAACATGGGCCAGGCCAACTACTCCGCGGCCAAGGCCGGTGTCGCTGCCGACACCGTGGTCTGGGCCAAGGAGCTGGCGCGCTACGGCATTCGCGTGGCGGGCGTGGCGCCGGGCTTCATCGAAACCGAGATGACCGCCAGCATGAAGCCGGAAGCCCTGGAGAAGATGACCTCCGGCATTCCACTCAAGCGCATGGGCAAACCGGCCGAGATCGCCCATTCGGTGGCCTACATCCTGGAAAACGACTACTACACCGGTCGCATCCTGGAGCTGGACGGCGGCCTGCGCCTGTAATCGGCTGCGCCTGAACGCAAAACGCCCCGACTGGTTCGGGGCGTTTTTTTGTTTGAGTTGTTGCTATGTATCGCCAGCCTGTAGCACGGATGCAATCCGAGGCGGATCGCTTGGGGTAAGGCTTTCCCGGATTACATCCGGGCTACTTCTTAGTGCGTGCGGGCAACGGCGAAGCGGCTCAGCTCGATCAGCGCGTCGCGGTACTCGCCGGCCGGCAGTACGTCCAGGCAGGCGATGGCGCGTTCGGCGTAGTCGCGGGCGAGTTGTGCGGTGTAATCCAGAGCGCCGGCTGCCTCGACCGCAGCGCGGATGCTTTCCAGGTCTTGGATGCCACCTTTCTGGATCGCGCGGCGTACCAAGGCAGCCTGCTCCTCAGAGCCTTCACGCATGGTGTAGATCAGTGGCAGGGTCGGTTTGCCTTCGGCCAGGTCGTCGCCGACGTTCTTGCCGAGCTCTGCCGCGTCGCCCTTGTAGTCGAGCAGGTCGTCGACCAGCTGGAAGGCGATGCCCAGGTGGTCGCCGAAGGTGCGCAGGGCTTCATGCTGTGCTTCGTTGGCGCCCGCCAGCGCCGCGGCGCTGTGGGTCGAGGCTTCGAACAGCATCGCAGTCTTGCCGCGGATGACTTCCATGTAGGTCTCTTCCGTGGTGCTGGCGTCGCGTACCTTGGACAGCTGCAGCACTTCGCCTTCGGCGATGACGCGGGTGGCGTGGGAGAGAATCTTCATCACCGGCATGGAGCCGAGTTCGACCATCATTTCGAACGAGCGCGAATAAAGGAAGTCGCCCACCAGCACGCTCGGTGCGTTGCCCCACTGGGCATTGGCAGTGCTGCGGCCACGGCGCATATCGGACATGTCGACCACGTCGTCATGCAGCAGAGTGGCGGTGTGCAGGAATTCGATGGTGGCGGCCAGCAGACGCAGGTCGTCGGCCTGATAGCCCAGCGCGCGGCCGCTGAGCAGTACCAGCAGCGGGCGTAGGCGCTTGCCGCCAGCGGAGATGATATAGTCGCCGATCTTTTCCACCAGCGGCACGCGGGAAACCACCTGCTGGCGAATGATGCCATCGACGGCAGTGAAATCGTCCGCTACCACGCGGTAGAAAGCCTGGGGTTGCATCGGCTACTGGTGCTCCTTTGAGGTTGCGCGGCATGCTAGGTGGCGGGGTGGGGGCTGTCAAGGCAAGTGCCGCCAGCCCTTGCGCAGCGTTCGGCGCTTGCGTACAATCGCGCACCCTGAACTTCCCCCTGGGCATTTCCCTGCCTTACGCAATTGCAAGGGTGTCACTTCCGGCCCCGAGCAGCCATGCCAGCCAATAACGACTTTTCTAAAGCGCTGGGTGAGCAGGATTAACGGAGATTTACCATGTACGCAGTAATTGTTACTGGTGGCAAGCAATACAAAGTCACCGAAGGCGAATTCCTCAAGATCGAGAAGCTCGAAGTCGCTACCGGCGAAGCCGTGACTTTCGATCGCGTTCTGCTGATCGGCAATGGCGACGACGTTCAGATCGGCGCTCCGGTCGTAGACGGCGCTAAAGTGGTTGCCGAAGTCGTTTCGCAAGGTCGTCACGACAAAGTGCGCATCATCAAGTTCCGCCGTCGTAAGCACCACATGAAGCGTCAGGGCCACCGTCAGTGGTTCACTGAGATCAAAATCACCGGTATCCAGGCCTGATTCGTCGGCCCCGATCCCTTTATAGGAGTATTGACTCATGGCACACAAAAAAGCTGGCGGTTCTACCCGTAACGGCCGCGATTCCGAAAGTAAACGCCTTGGCGTGAAAATGTACGGTGGTCAGGTCATCAAGGCCGGCAACATCATCGTTCGTCAGCGCGGCACCGAGTTCCACCCGGGTTTCGGCGTGGGCATGGGCAAGGACCACACCCTCTTCGCCAAGATCGAAGGCGTGGTCAAGTTCGAAGTGAAGGGCGCTTTCGGCCGTCGCTACGTGAGCGTCGTTCAGGCCTAATCGCCTACGCGCTGGAAAAGCCCTGTCCGTAGGACGGGGCTTTTTTATTGGCCCGCCGTCCATGGCGGCAACCCTCCGGGCCGTCGCAAGCGACGTTAAAAAACGCTCCAGGCGTTTTTTTTGTTTCTGTATCCTTGGGTTCTTGCCCGATGACCCGTAACGCCACGCTGCCTGCGTGGGGTCATCCGGCAAGGGCCTTTACGTTGTTCTGTTGACCCGCAGCTCTTGCGGGAGGCGTATCCATGAAATTTGTCGACGAAGTTTCGATTTTTGTAAAAGCCGGTGACGGCGGTAACGGCATGATGAGCTTCCGCCGCGAGAAGTTCATCGAGAAGGGCGGCCCCAACGGCGGGGACGGTGGCGACGGTGGCTCGGTCTTCCTCGAGGCCGACGAGAACCTCAACACCCTGATCGATTACCGCTACACCCGCAAATTCCACGCGCAGAACGGCGAGAAGGGCGGCAGCACCGACTGCACCGGCGCCAAGGGCGAGGATCTGATCCTGCCGGTACCGGTCGGCACCACGGTGATCGACGTGGCCACCCAGGAGGTGATCGGCGATCTGGTCAAGGCCGGTCAGCGTCTGATGGTCGCCCAGGGCGGCTGGCACGGGCTGGGCAACACCCGCTTCAAGTCCAGTACCAACCGTGCACCGCGTCAGACCACGCCGGGTAAACCGGGTGAGTCGCGCGATCTCAAACTGGAGCTGAAAGTGCTGGCCGACGTCGGCCTGCTCGGCCTGCCCAATGCCGGCAAGAGCACTTTCATCCGCGCCGTATCCGCAGCCAAGCCGAAAGTCGCCGATTATCCCTTCACCACCCTGGTGCCGAACCTGGGGGTGGTCAGCGTCGACCGCTTCAAGAGCTTCGTCGTGGCCGACATTCCCGGTCTGATCGAAGGCGCTTCCGAGGGCGCCGGTCTGGGTATTCGCTTCCTCAAGCACCTGGCACGTACCCGCCTACTGCTGCATCTGGTGGACATGGCGCCGCTGGATGAGAGCGATCCGGCCGAGGCTGCGCAGGTGATCATCGACGAGCTGGGGCGTTTCAGTCCGGCGCTGGCCGAGCGCGATCGCTGGCTGGTGCTGAACAAGATGGACCAGGTGCCCGAGGACGAGCGCGAGGCGCGCAAGGCCGATATCGTCGCCCGTCTGAACTGGCAGGGGCCGGTCTACGTGGTGTCGGCCATCAGCCGCGATGGCACCGAGCGCATCAGCCGCGACATCATGCATTACCTGGAAGTGCGTGCCGAACGCATCGCCGAAGACCCGGTATTCGCCGAGGAGCTGGCCGAGCTGGATCAGCGCATCGAGGACGAGGCGCGTGCCCGTCTGCAGGCGCTGGACGACCAGCGTGCACTGCGTAAATCCGGTGTGCGTAGCGTCGACGATATCGACGAAGACGACGACTTCTTCGATGATGAAGACGACGACGGCCCGGAAATCATTTACGTCCGGGATTAAGCAAATTTCCAACGCCGCTTAATTGCGGCGTTTTTGTAGGTGGGGTGGGCCCCATCGTTTTCTGGCTAAGGTTGGAAGATCATGCGTGACAAGGTGACCGGCGCACGGCGCTGGGTGGTGAAGATCGGCAGTGCGCTGCTGACCGCCGACGGGCGTGGCCTGGATCGTGCGGCCATGGCGGTTTGGGTCAAGCAGATGGTGGCGCTGCGCGAGCAGGGCGTCGAACTGGTGCTGGTGTCCTCCGGCGCTGTGGCGGCCGGCATGAGCCGTCTGGGCTGGACCAGCCGACCTAGCGCGATGCATGAGCTGCAGGCGGCCGCGGCCATCGGTCAGATGGTGCTGGTCCAGGCCTGGGAGTCGAGTTTCGCCGAACATGGCCGTCGCACCGCGCAGATCCTTCTGACCCACGACGACCTCTCCGACCGCAAGCGCTACCTCAATGCGCGCAGCACCCTGCGCACCCTGGTTGACCTCGACGTGGTACCGGTGATCAATGAGAACGACACCGTGGTCACCGATGAAATCCGCTTCGGCGACAACGATACCCTGGCCGCGCTGGTGGCCAACTTGGTGGAAGCCGACTTGCTGGTGATCCTCACCGATCGCGACGGCATGTACACCGCCGATCCGCGGCACAATCCCGATGCCGAGCTGATCCAAGAGGCGCGTGCCGACGACCCGGCGCTGGACGCCGTGGCCGGTGGCGTGGGTGGTGCGCTGGGCCGTGGCGGCATGCAGACCAAGCTACGCGCTTCGCGCCTGGCGGCACGTTCCGGCGCGCACACCGTCATCGTTGGCGGTGCCATCGAGCAGGTGCTGGCGCGGCTCAAGGCCGGCGAGCGCCTGGGTACCCTGCTGGCGCCCGAGCGCGGCCTGCTGGCGGCGCGCAAGCAATGGCTGGCCGGCCACCTGCAGACCCGCGGCACCCTGGTGCTGGACGCCGGTGCGGTGAAGGCGCTGAGCCAGGACCGCAAAAGCCTGCTGCCGGTGGGTGTGAAGGCGGTGCAGGGCAGTTTCCGCCGTGGCGAAATGGTGGTCTGTGTTGCTCCGGACGGTCGCGAAGTGGCACGTGGCCTGGTCAACTACAGTGCCCTGGAAGCCCAGAAGATCATCGGTAAGCCGTCCGATGCCATCGAGGGGCTGCTGGGCTATGTCGATGAGCCGGAACTGGTGCATCGAGACAATCTGATCCTCGTCTAAGGAGCATGTATGCGTCCGTTCAAGGGAGTGTTGCTGAGCCTGCTGATGCTGCCCGGTGTGGCACTGGCCGACACCATCGGTGAGGTGTCTACGGTATTCAAGTGGGTGGGGCCGAATGACAAGATCGTCGTCGAGGCCTTCGATGATCCCAAGGTGTCGGGCGTGACCTGCTACCTGTCGCGAGCCAAGACCGGTGGCGTGAAGGGTGGTCTGGGGCTGGCGGAGGATCGCGCCGAGGCGTCCATCGCCTGTCGCCAGGTCGGGCCCATTGCATTCAAGGGCAAGCTCAAGGATGGCGAAGAGGTTTCAAGGAGCGCACCTCGCTGGTATTCAAGACCATGCAGGTGGTGCGCTTCTTTGATGCCAAGCGCAATACCCTGGTGTACCTGGTCTATAGCGACCGGGTGATCGAAGGCAGCCCGCAAAATGCGGTGACGGCCATTCCGATCTTGCCCTGGGGGCAGCAGTAGCTCTAAAGGCGCCCATAAAAAAACCGCCCATAGGGGCGGTTTTTTCATACCTGGCGATCAGCTGGGTATGTCCAGTTGCAGGCGCTTGTTCGATTGCGTCTGCACCTCACGGTAGCGCTCGGCATCCTTGGACAGGACATCGGCCATGGCCGGGAAGATCTCGTCCAGCTTGGTGCGCCAGCCTTCGCTCCTGGCCTGCTCGGGGAAGCAGCGGCGAATCAGGTCGAGCATGATCGACACGGTCACCGAGGCACCCGGCGAGGCACCGAGCAGGGCGGCGATGGTGCCGTCCGCAGCTGCCACCAGTTCGGTACCGAACTGCAGGATGCCGCCGTTCTTGCTGTCCTTCTTGATGATCTGCACGCGCTGACCAGCCACTTCCAGGCGCCAGTCCTCGGCCTTGGCCTCCGGGTAGAAGCCGCGCAGGGTTTCCAGGCGCTGCGATTCGGACTGCATCACTTCCTTGATCAGGTAGCGGGTCAGGTCCATGTTGTCGCGCGCCACCGCCAGCATCGGGCCGAGGTTGTTGGGGCGTACCGACAGCGGCAGGTCGAGGAACGAGCCGTGCTTGAGGAACTTGGTGGTGAAGCCGGCATAGGGGCCGAACAGCAGGGACTTCTTGCCGTCCACCACGCGGGTGTCGAGGTGCGGCACCGACATTGGCGGCGAGCCCACGGCAGCCTGGCTGTAGACCTTGGCCTGGTGCTGCTTGACGATTTCCGGGTTGTCGCAACGCAGCCACTGGCCGCTTACCGGGAAGCCGCCGAAGCCCTTGCCTTCGGGAATTCCGGACAGTTGCAGCAGCGGCAGCGCGCCGCCACCAGCGCCGAGGAAGACGAACTTGCTCTTGAGCTTGCGTGTGGCGCCGGAGCGAGTGTCCTTGATGTCCACCAGCCAGCCATCACCGTCGCGCTTGAGGTCGGTGACCTTCTGGTTGCAGATGACCTTGGCGTTGGGCTGGCTGGTCAGGTAGTTGAGCATCTGCTCGGTGACCGCGCCGAAGTTCACGTCGGTGCCGGCCTGCACTCGAGTCATCGCCAGTGGTTCGCTGGTGTCACGGCCCGGGATCAGCAGCGGTGCCCATTCGGCGATGGTGGCGCGATCCTCGGTGTATTCCATTTCGGTGAAGGCATGATGCTGACGCAGGGCCTCGAAGCGCTTCTTGAGGAAGGCGATGCCGCTGTTGCCGCGCACGAAGCTCATGTGCGGAACCGGATTGATGAAAGACTTTGGCGCGTTGATCGCACCCTTCTCGATCAGGTAGGCCCAGAACTGCTTGGATTCTTCGAACTGCGCGTTGATGGTGACCGACTTCTTGATGTCGATGCTGCCATCCGCGCCTTCCGGGGTGTAGTTCAGCTCGCACAGGGCGGCATGGCCGGTGCCTGCGTTGTTCCAGGGGTTGGAGCTTTCCACTGCGCCGGACTCACGCAGCTCCACCACTTCCAGGGTGATGCCGGGGTTGAGCTCCTTGAGCAGCACGCCCAGGGTTGCGCTCATGATGCCAGCGCCTACCAGCACCACATCTACGCTTTGGTAATCGTTACGCGCCATTAACCTCTCTCCAAGAAAAACTGCACCAGATGGACGGCCGTTTGGCCTTTAAGGGCGACACCGGCAGACTCAGGCAAAAAGCCCTGTCATTCGGAGGGGAGGGTCAAGGCTGGGGTTTGCGGACGCAAAACTGTTCATCTGTTCGCCACACTCTTGTGAAGTTTGTAAAAACCGTTTTTTCACGCTCTTTTGGAGCGGTGAACCTCAAAAGCTCGACTGCCTAGGCGCGCTTTTGCCCGTGCAAAACATGCAATGCATGGCTGCTATCGGCTCTGCATATGGGCTAAAAGCGGCTGGCCAGACTTGGCAGCGCGAAGTGGGCGACTCTCTGGGGCGGGGCGATGACGTTGCATCGGCGAGGTCGTGCGGCCCGATCAGGAGACGTCCTTATAATCGGGGCGTGATTATAACGGTGAATGAGGGGAATTGATCGCCCCTGCGTGACTTTTATTCTTCCATCGGTCAGGCCGCCAACGGGTGAGCGGCCTGTGCCTGTGTGACGACCGGCGTGATACGGGCTGCGGCAGGTAGCGGAGCGCCGAGCCAGGAGAGGCTCGGTTCACGAACTTCCACCCAGCCAGCCTGGCCCGGCTGTTCCTGCATCTGACGCAGGGCTTGGCAAATCCCCTGAGCATCGATCAGGGCGAAATGGCGCATCGGACGAGAACGATTGAACAGGCGGCGCAGCAGCATGGCGAAGGCTCCAGCGTGGTGACGTCTGCTTTATGCCACGAGGCGGTGACAGGCTGATGACAGGAACCGCGATGGCCCGCTGGCAGTCTTATCCTGCACTACTGTCGGCCCCAGGCCGCGCTGGGTATACTGCCGGCCACTTTTACCTCACTCGGAGAGATGAGCATGCTGCACCGTGCGTTGATCGCCTTGCTTGCTGCCGCCAGCCTGACTCTGGCCGGTTGCGCCCTCAGCCCTCAGCAACTCACGCCGCAACCCAAACTTACCAGTTCGCTGACCCCGGTGGGTCAGGGCCAGCCGGTAGTGGTGCGCGTGGTTGATGGTCGCCCTTCGCCGGTGCTTGGCACCCGTGGCGGCCTGTATCCGGAAACCAGCTCGATCAGCGTCAGCGCTGAGCATGTGCTGCCCAAGCTGCAGGCCGAGGCCGAGGCTGCCGTGCGGCTGCTCGGTTTCACCCCGTCGCCCAACGCCTATAACGCGCCGCAGCTGACCATCACGCTGGCGGAGCTGAAGTACCAGTCGCCGAAAGAGGGCATGTACGTGACCGAGGCTGATATCTCCGCTTCGATCCGTGCTGACGTACAAGGCGGCAGCCGCCGCTATACCGGTCGCTATGGTGCATCGCTGAACCAGCGCTTTGGTAGTGCGCCGAACCAGCAGACCAACAGCAAACTGGTGGGCGACGTGCTCAGCGATGCGCTGACCCGCGCGTTCAAGGATCCGACCATTGGCCAGGTCCTGCTGCAGTAATTCATGACGCCGCGAACGAAAACGCCCCGCATTGCGGGGCGTTTTTGTTTGTCTCGCAGCTTCAAGCCGCTTCGGCATAGAACTCCGGCAAGCACATGCCGGTGCGGTTATCGATGTCCGGCAGGTCATAGTGCTCATGGCCACCCAGCGCGCAATACACCAGCCAATGCTGATCCTGGACGTTGAAGGAAAGTTCGTCGACCACGGCGTCCACTTCATCCAGCGAGTCGATCAGGTAATCGCGATCCAGCGGTTGTGAATTGAGCATGGCGGGTCCTCCACGGACATTGAGGTTTGGCTCCAGCACAGTCGTGACTGCTTGGTCACTCTGAAAGATACAAACCCTAGGCCAGACATGTGACAGTTTTCAGACGATTTCGGGATAGCGGGCTGCGTTCGTCGGAAACGAACCTTATAAAAGCGGGATTTCAGTACACTGCGCGACGACTTTTCGGGGGCTGAAGCGCATCTGTTTCAGCCGCAATCCCCATTCTGGTGCGGTGATGCGCTCACTGCACCATGCTGTTCTCGAGGTGTTGCATGTCGCTGCAGGTGTTGTGGTCGCTGTTCCTCGCTCATCCTGCCGGAGCGGTGAATTCGCTGGCGTTGTTCTTTGCCGTGGCCGGTAGCTGGTTGTGCCTGATGACCCGCTTGCGCGAGCAGCGCGGTGTGGCGCGCGTGCTGGCTCAGGGTGAACTGGACGAGAGCGAGGTACAGGATGATCGCACTTTGCGCATCAATCGCTTCTTCTATCGTTTCGGCGCCATTTGTCTGGGGGCGGCTCTGCTGTTGTCCTGGTTCAGCACGCGGCTTTGATGCCTGAGCGATAAACGAAAACGGCAGCCCAGTGGCTGCCGTTTTCGTTTGTATGGGATGCGCCTTACAGAGGCAGACCGGCTTTGATCCGGTACTGATTACGCACCGGGTTGGCGTACTGCAGGATCAGGAAGGGCCTTTGCTCTGCGCTGCAGGCGTTCAAGCGCTTTTGCCACTCGGCTTCAGCCTTGGCCAGCTCCGCGGCCGGGAACAGCTCGCTCGCCGCCGGCACCTTCAGCTCGGCCTCACGGCCCTCCCACATGGCGTAGGCCAGGTAATGCACGGGGAACAGACGGTATTGGCCGAGGATGTGACGGTCCAGCGCCTGCGCCAGCTGCTTGGTGTCCTCCAGGCCACCTACCGGCGGGCCGAAGTGCAGGTGCACACGGCCCTTGTAGCCGGTGATGCCAAGGGCAATGCTGGCGTCGTCTTCTCCCGGCGCCTTGGTGTAGCTGCCGGTGGCGGCGCGTACGCTCAGCTCGCGGGCCTTGGCCAGATCGCAGGGGTCGTATTCATAACTGATCGACACCGGGATCAGGTTCAGCGAGTCGATCACGCTGGCGAACGGCTCGTCCTTGCGACTCATGTGGAACATCTTGAGGATGGCCGAGTCGGTGCGGTCATCACCATCCTTGGCGCGGCCTTCGGCCTGGGCGATCCAGATCGATTCGCCGTCTTCGCGGATCGAGTGATTGATATAGGCGGAGAGCAATTGATAAGCCGCCAGCTTCTCACGTCGGCCGCTGATCGAACGATGCACGATGAAGCTCTTGTTCAGGCGCATCAGATCGCTGACGAAGGGGCGTTGCAGCAGGTTGTCGCCGATGGCGATGCGCGGTGTCTGCAGGCCGGCATGGTAGACGGCGTAATTGACGAAGGCCGGGTCCATGACGATGTCGCGGTGGTTGGCCAGATACAGATAAGGCTTGCCCGGCTGCAAGTGCTCCAGGCCGGAGTAGCTGATGCCGTCGCTGGCGTGCTCGATGGTACGGTCGATGTATGGCTCGATCTTTTCCTGCAGGCCGGCCACCGAGTCGATGCTGGCGAATTCGCCGCGCAACCGCGCAGCGATCAGTGGCTTGAGCAGCCAGCCGAGCGGCCCGGCCAGCCGCGGGAAGCGAAAACGGGTGAGGGTGCCGAGAAACGCCGGATCGGCGAGCAGGCGCTCCAGTACGGGGCGCACTTCTGTATCGGCATAGGGTCGGATGGCATCGAATGCGCCCATCATGCTCTCTTGTGAACGGCTAGGTGGAAAAGGTTTCTGCTTGAACAGGGTGAGCAGTAGACCGGCGATTATAGCGCCAAGTCACAGCCAATCCGCGAAGTGGCACAGGTGGCCTGCCGGAGCAGAACGGACAGGGGCGCGAAGGAACCGGGATGGGCTGCAGAGCAAAATCACGCACGCTGAGAAAAGGGCATCTCGATCTGTGCGATGGACAGTTGAGGATCCCGGCTTTCAAGTTCCCCCTGAAAGCCGGGATTGAAAAGCGCTGATGCGCGATCAGGTCAGCGAATCAGTAGTTTTTGAGTTTTCGCATTTCCCACATTCTTGCGTAGCGGGTTCGGTAGATAGGCTGATTGGCAAATGTGGGCAGATTTTTAGGGCCGTAGTTCTGTACAACTCTAACTATTTCCCCTTCGTTCGTTTTCTCCGAAAGTTCAAACTTAATTGCCCGAATGACTTCCTGCGTTGCGCAGGTATGGTCAATGACTCGCCTGATTTTACGATCACCTTGTTTTACCGAGATAAGAACCGAACCATCGGGTCGAGACTTGGCAGTCACCACACAATCGCAGGTCATTGGTTCAAATTTCTTTTCTGCGGACATAGACATTTAAGTTCCCTCAATGGATGTTAAATGACTGAGCAGGGCAGAAATTAGTTAATAGATAACAACATGCAAGGCAAGGCGATGAATGGTAGCGCTCGCTATTATCTTGATGGCATATCTGTATAAGTTTTTTTTAGTTTTCGGGGTGTTGGTAAAGTTGCTGTAAAAGGTTTTCCCTGAAGGTGTGACGTGAGTCAAAAACGATGGCTACACTGAGCTTAGCGGCACCGTTGGTCAGCGACCGACGCAAGGCAAGGGCCTGTTGCCTGGCATCATCATATGAGGAGCCCATCAGGTGTTGGAAAGCGAGGCGTACTACTGTCCTTATTGTGGCGAGCCGGGCGAGGCGCTTCTCGATCTGTCAGGCGGTGATCAGTCCTATATCGAAGACTGTGCGGTGTGCTGCCGGCCGATTCAGTTCGAGCTGCGTACGGACGGCGCCGAATGGGAGCTGGATATACGTGCGGAGAACGACTGATGCAACGGATCTACGAGCCGGAGAACCTTCTGGAAGGTCAGATGCTGGTGGATATGCTGGCCAGCGAAGGTATCGAGGCGCATCTGCTGGGTCAGCATCTGGTCGGCGCGGTGGGGGAGCTGCCTGCCTGCGGCCTGCTCGGCGTGGTTGTCGCCGACGCCGAGGCGGAACGGGCGCGAACGCTGATCGCTGAGTACAATGCCGCGCAACCAGTGCCTGGCGATGAGCCAGAGTCTTTCCAGGGTGTGTTGCTCTGCTGACCCGCCCCCTGCCTGTCGAGTCGTTTCATGTGTGGACGTTACGCCCTGTTTCGCTGGTCGCCCGCTTTTGCTGCGCTGCCCGGTTTTCCCGCTGACCAGAAACCGCACTGGAACCTGGCGCCCAACGGCCAGGTACTGATGCTGCGCGCCGGAGAGTCCGGGCCGCAGGCAGCAGCAGCGCGATGGGGGCTGACGCCGCCCTGGCTCAAGGATCTTTCCAAGACGCCGGCGCATGCACGCGCCGAAACCCTTGCCGAGCAGCCGATGTTCCGTGAAGCCTTTCGCCAGCGTCGCGCCCTGCTGCCTGCCAACGGTTTCTATGAGTGGCGGGGTACGGCGCGCAAGCGGCCGTACTGGATGACCAATGGCGACTCGCTGATGTATTTCGCGGCGTTATGGGAGGTGTATCCGGTCGGCGGGCATGAGTATCTGAGCGTGGCCCTGATTACCCAGGAGGCCGCGACACTGCGTCGGCCGCTGATTCTCTGTGAGCATGAGCAGGCGTTGTGGCTGGACGACGATACGCCCGCCGAGCAATTGATGGCGTTGTTGGCCAAGCCGCAGATTGCGTTACGCGAGCGTGCGCTGGCAACGCTGGTCAACGATCCGAAGCTGGACGCGCCGGAGTGTCTGACTCCGGCTTGAGGTTGTCCTGCGGCGCCGTTGCGCTGTCCTTTACACCTTGAACTGATTGATCAGGCGCCGCTGCTGTTCGGCCAGCTTGGTCAGCTGGGCGCTGGCCTGGCTGGCTTCGTCGGCGCCGCCAGCCACCTCGTTGGCCACCTGGCCGATGTTGGTGACGTTACGGTTGATATCCTCGGCCACGGCGCTCTGCTGCTCGGCCGCACTGGCGATCTGCGTATTCATGTCGTTGATTACCGACACCGCCTGGGTGATGGACTGCAGCGATTGTGCAGCCTGGTTGGCGTGTTCCACGCTGTCGTCGGTCTTGCTCTGGCTCTGTTCCATCACCTTGACCACTTCGCGCGTGCCCTGCTGCAGTTGCTGGATCATGCTCTGGATTTCTTCGGTGGCCTGCTGGGTCTTCTGCGCCAGGTTGCGCACCTCATCGGCGACCACGGCGAAGCCACGGCCCTGCTCGCCAGCGCGTGCGGCCTCGATGGCAGCGTTGAGCGCCAGCAGATTGGTCTGCTCGGCGATGCCGCGAATGGCGACGAGAATGGCGTTGATGTTCTCGCTGTCCTTGGCCAGGTTTTGCACCACACTTACGGCGCGGCCGATCTCGCTGGCCAACGCGGCGATGGCCGCCGAGGTTTCCTGTACCACCTGTTTGCCCTGATTGGCTGCGCGGTCGGCGTGGTTGGCCGCTTCGGCTGCATGAGTGGCGTTGCGTGCGACGTCCTGGGCGGTGGCGGTCATTTCATGCACTGCAGTGGCGACCAGCTCGATTTCCGCCAGTTGCTTTTGCACGCCCTGGTTGGTGCGGATGGCGATGTCGGCGGTGTGTTCGGAGGAATCACTGACCTGCTGCACCGAGGTCACCACGGACGCGATCATGCTTTGCAGTTTGGCCAGGAAGGCGTTGAAGCCCGCCGCGATCTGTCCCAGTTCGTCCTTGCGGTCGACTTGCAGGCGTACGGTGAGGTCGCCGTCGCCCTTGGCAATATCGTCGAGCATGCCGACCATCTGCCGCAGCGGGCGGGCGATGCCGTAGCCCACGAACCAGATCACCAGCAGGCCCAGAGCGGCAATCAGCAGGCCCACCAGGGTCATGCCTAGGGTGTCGCCATCGCGCTGCGCAGCCAGATCGCTCTGCAACTGGAGCAGATCGGCCATCACTGCCTTCAGCGGCAGCACCAGCATCAGCACCCAGCGCGTATCGCTCTGGCCAATGTTGAAACTGAGAAACAGCTCGATATTGCTGTGCTCTGGATCTTCCTGGGTATCGACCGAGTAAAGAGGTTGGCCGGGTTGCAGTTTGCCGAGGTTGCTCACTTCGTTGGCATCGAGCAGAACCGTGGCGGGCTCGCCGAGTTTGTCCGGGGCTTCGGTCGAGGCGACCAGACGACCATTGCTGGCAATCAGCGCCATCTCACCGGCGCCGTCATAGAGCTGAGCATCGGCCTTGGCCAGCAGCTCCTGAATGAAGTTGACCGCCAGATCGGCGCCGGCGATACCGCGGAATTCTCCGTTGACCAGAATCGGCGAGGTGAAGGAGGCGAGCATGGTCATCTTGCCGCCGACATCGTAGGGCGCGGGGTCGATCACGCAGGGGCGTTTGCGCTCCTTGGGGCACAGGTAGTACTCACCTGCGCGTACGCCCGTGGGCAGCAGCTCCTCGCTCTCGGTCGAGCCGATGGCGTCGACGCCGAGGCTGCCATCGGCATTGCGGTACCACCAGGGCAGGAAGCGGCCGGTGCCGTCGTAGCCGTTTTCATTGCTGCCTGCGTAGATGTCGTCGCTGGCGTCGAAAGCGTTCGGCTCCCATCCCAGGTAGCTGCCAAGCAGCTTCGGATTCTGCGCCGTGGTTTCACGCACCAGGTTGGCCAGCTCCTCGCGGCTGATACTGAGCAAAGGGCTGCCGCTATCGTCGGTCATGCCCAGCATGGCGTTGACCCGAGCCAGGTCGGCGGTTATCTGCAGGGGGGCTTCCAGCTCACGTTGAATTTCGCTGACCTGTGCTTGCGCCAGCGCGTACAGGCGTTCTTCGATGACCTGCTCCAGCAGCGCCTGGGTGCGTTGTTGCACCAGGGTCTGGGTTCGCCCGCTGGCGAACAGGGCGTAGAGCACCAGAGCCACAACGACCGCGAGCACACTGGCGCCAGCGAGGAAGGCGACGGAAAACTGGATCGATTTGAACTTCATGGGGGCTCCCGGACATAGAATGCGCCTGTCACGGCCTCGCTGTTGCGGCAGGTCAACCTTTATGGGCTGCTGATAACCAACTGGCCGCTGTCGTATTCAGCAAAGATGGTGGGCGGCGATCGCGCAAGTGGCGCGGTTGCTCGCGCTGCAGGGGCGGCCTAGCATAGTGCGCCCGATTCAAGGAGATGGCTCGATGAGCAAGGTTCTTTATCTGAGTGGCCTGGCGGCAGCGCTGCTGCTGAGCGGTTGTCAGGCCGTCAATACCACCAGCGGTGGTGCGGTTGGCGTAGAGCGCAAGCAGTACATGTTCAGCATGCTTTCAGCTGAAGAAGTCAATCAGATGTACGCGCAGTCCTATCAGCAGACACTGAGCGAAGCGTCAAGCAAGGGCATGCTGGACAAGAGCAGTGCCAATGCCAAGCGGCTGCAGACTGTCGCCGGGCGACTGATTCCGCAGGCGCCGCGCTTTCGTCCGGATGCTGCCAACTGGGATTGGGAGGTCAACCTGATCAAAAGCCCCGAGCTCAATGCCAACTGTGGCCCGGGCGGCAAGATCATTTTCTACAGCGGCATCATCGAGAAGCTCAAACTGACCGATGATGAGATCGCGGCGATCATGGGGCATGAGATGGCGCATGCTCTGCGTGAGCACAGCCGTGAGGCGATGTCCAAAGCCTATGGTATCCAGGTGGCCAGGCAGGGAGCCGGCGCCCTGCTGGGCCTCGGCGAAAGCAGCATGGCTTTGGCCGATACCGTGGTGCAGTACAGCCTGACGCTGCCCAATAGCCGCGGTAACGAGAACGAAGCCGATCTGATCGGTCTGGAGCTGGCCGCTCGTGCAGGCTACAACCCGAACGCGGCCATCAGTCTGTGGCAAAAGATGGAGGCTGCTGGCGGCAGTGCGCCGCCGGAGTTCATGAGCACGCACCCGTCGTCCAGCAGCCGGATCGCTTCTCTGCAGGCGGCGATTCCCAAGGTGATGCCACTTTACGAGCAGGCCAAGGCCGGACGCTGAGTCTCAGGTTGAGAAAAACGGCGCGACCTGAGCATCACGGCGCGCCGCTATCGTTTCAGGGCAGGGCTGTTTCGGCGAGTGGGCGGGTTTGCAGGCCCAACTGCGCGCGGAAGCTTTCCATGTCGCACATGGTGCAGATTTCCTGGATTTCGTTGCCGGGCGTCAGCCTCCAGTAGGCCATGGCCGATATGCTCAGCACCTTGTCACTGGGTGGGTAGCCCAGCGCGGGTTTCTGGATAGTGCCGATCAATGTGCTCCAGGTCATTACCTTGTAGCCCTCGGCGATGCACTCCTCGACCAGTACCTGCAGATCCGGCATGGCGTAGCGGATGTCCTGCACCATCCGAGAGAAGCCGGCGCTGTCGAGCGCGCGGCCAATGAACGAGCTTTTATACAGAAAATCGCTGCTGTGCAGTTGCTCGGCCAGCGCCAGGCGCCCCTTGTTCCAGACCAGGTCGATATGCTGGCACACCACTTTCTTCCGATCATCCAATGACATGTTCCCTCCTGTCTGCGCTGCGAGCCACGTGGCCTGGCGCGAACTTTAGCAGTAGGCAGGAGGGGGCTGAAATTGGCCGAAGTGCCATTTCGATGGCGCCAGATAAACGTCAGATCAGGCCGCTCAGCTTCATCGCCTGATAGCCGGCATAGATTGCCAGTGCCGCGAAGGCGCAGGCTGCCAGCCGACGAATAAGAGTTAGCGGCAGGCGTTCGGCAGCGAAGTTGCCTGCCAGCACCACCGGCACGTTGGCCAGTAGCATGCCCAGCGTGGTGCCGATCACCACGAGTAGGAAATGAGGATACTGCGCTGCCAGCATGACGGTGGCGACCTGGGTTTTATCGCCCATCTCGGCGAGGAAGAAGGCGATCAGCGTGGTGAGGAAGGGGCCGTATTTTTTCAGGCCGGATTCTTCATCTTCATCCAGTTTGTCCGGTACCAGCGTCCAGGCCGCCACCGCGACGAAGCTGGCAGCGAGGATCCAGCTGAGGGTGGCAGGGGAAAAGAATCCGGCAACCCAGTTGCCGACAGCACCGGCGGCGAAATGGTTGGCCAGGGTGGCGACGACGATGCCCCAGATGATCGGCCAGGGTTTGCGAAAGCGGGCGGCCAGCAGCAGCGCGAGCAACTGGGTCTTGTCGCCGATTTCGGCAAGGGCAACGATCAGTGTGGGGACGAAGAGGGATTCCAGCATCAGGTTTCCTAACGGGGGCGGGTCGACACGGCTTATGACACGAACGACCTTCCCGCCCCGGGTGAGGTTGTGCGTGTCATAGGTCTTGTCAAACCTCGGGCCTCTCTGTGAAGGCCTTGGGTCGCATGCGCCATGCTCTGCGGAGCAAGTGTGTTGACGCATGCCGGGCGAGCAGGGCGCTCGCGGGAGACTACTCCCCTAGGACGGGCGCAATTGTGCCCAAGCGTTGCAGCGGGAGCAAGCCCAATTCAGCGGCGTGCGCTGTAGATACGAAAACCCTCCGCCTCGGCCAGGGTGCGGCAGGGGCCGAGATGACGCTCGATCAGTGGCGGGTATTTGAGGAAGCTGTTGGCCACCAGGCGCAGTTCGCCACCTTTGATCAGGTGCTGCGCAGACTGGCTCAGCAGGTTTTCGCTGGCCTGATAGTCGGTGTGCACTCCCTGATGAAACGGCGGGTTGCTGACGATGGCGCTCAGCCCTTCAGGGGCTGACTCGATGCCGCTACCGGCGATCAGGTTGGCTGACAGGCCATTGCGTGCGAGTGTCAGGCGGCTGCTTTCCAGGGCGAAGGCATCGACATCCAGCAGGCTCAGTTCGCTGGCCGGGTAACGCCGTTTGAGCGCGGCGCCGAGTACGCCGGCGCCGCAACCGAAGTCGAGCAGGTGGCCGCTCGGCAGGTTATCCAGGTGCTCCAGTAACAATGCGCTGCCGCGATCCAGGCGGCCATGGGCGAACACGCCGGGCAGGGTGACGATCTCCAGCACGCCATCGCTCAGTTGTAGCGGGTAACACTGCGCCAGCGCGTGCAGGTCGGGCACTGGCGGCGCCTGATTCACCTCCACGCACCAGAGCTGGCAATGTCTGGCGCTATCGAGCTTGTGCGGCTTGCCATAGGCAGCCAACTGCTTCGACGCACGTTCGATGCCGCCACGTTTTTCGCCGACCAGATACAGCGGCTTGCCTGCCAGGCGCGAAGCCAGAGCCTGCAGCAGGTAGTCGGTCAGCTCGCGCGATTTGGGCAGGAACAGTACGGCAGCGCGGTAATCGCCTTCGGGCATCTGCGTGTCGAAGTGGCTGCGGTCGGCAAAGCGCGCGGTGAGCAGCGCCTGATCGCCGGCATGCCAGTTCCAGCCGCGCGCCTGGGGCAGGGCACCGAGCAGATCGTCGGCCGGCAGGCCGGCCAGTAACAGCTCGCCCCCGAACAGCTGGGCCTGGCGCAGGAGAACTTCGCTTCGCGGATCCATGGTGCTTCCTACAAATCTGTGATGCGGAAAGATAAGGGCCGGGGAGCGAAACCGGGGCATTGCTGCCAAAGCGCAACGCTGGTCCGTCGCTCGCTAAAAAGCTGCGCAGCTTACCCGACGACTCGCAGCGGCGCACCGGCGAAGAAACGATCTGCGTTTTCCGCTATCTGGCCGACGATGCGCTGACGCGCCTCCTGGCTGCCCCAGGCGCTGTGCGGAGTGATGATCAGGCGCGGGATATCGGCGGCCAGTAGCGGATTGCCGTCCTTCGGCGGCTCCTGCGTCAGCACGTCGGTAGCAGCGCCACCCAGGCGACCGCTGCGCAGGGCATCGGCCAGCGCCTGTTCGTCCACCAGGCCGCCGCGCGCGGTGTTGATCAGGAAGGCTCGCGGTTTCATCAGCGCCAGTTCCTGCGCGCCGATCAGGTTGCGCGTCTGTTCGTTGAGCGGGCAATGCAGGGTCAGGGCGTCGACCTGTGGCAGCAGTTCATGTAACGGCAAGCGATCGGCGCGCGCGGGGCGGCCGGGCAGCTGGCCGAGCAGCACGCGCATGCCGAAGGCTTCAGCCAGGCGGGCAACGGCGCCGCCCAGCTCGCCGTGGCCGAGCATGCCTAACGTCTTGCCTTCGAGTTCGACGATGGGGTGATCGAGCAGGCAGAACTGGCTGGCCTGCTGCCAACGACCAGCGGCGATGTCGCGCTGGTAGTCGGGCAGGCGTGTGGCCAGGGCCAACAGCAGCATCAGGGTATGTTGCGCCACCGATGGCGTGCCGTAGCCCTGGCAATTGCAGACGGTTACGCCATGAGCACTGGCGGCCTTCAGGTCGATATTGTTGGTGCCGGTGGCGGCCACCAGTACCAGCTTCAGTTCGGGGCAGGCGGCAAAGGTGGCAGCGTCCAGCGGCACTTTGTTGCTGATGGCGACCTGCGCGCCTTGCAGGCGTTCGGCGACCTGATCCGGACGCGTTTGTGCGTGCAGGGTCAGCTCGGCGAAGGCCTGATGCAGCGGCTGCATGTCCAGGTCGCCAAGGTCGAGGGAGGCATGGTCGAGGAAGACGGCGCGTGGGCTGTTGCTCATCAGCTGTACCTTTTCGCAGGAGGGTCGCAAGAGTAGATTGGCGAGCCTACCAGACCTTCAGCGTCGATGCGGAGCCGCCATGTACTGGACCGAATTTCTCACCGTTGCCCTGATTCACTTGTTGGCAGTGGCCAGTCCTGGGCCGGATTTCGCCATCGTCGTGCGCGAAAGCGTCGGCTTTGGTCGCCGCGCAGGGTTGTACACCGCGTTCGGGGTAGGCGCCGGCATTCTGGTGCATGTGACCTACTCGCTGCTGGGGATCGGCCTGATCGTGTCGCAGTCCATTGTGCTGTTTAACGCACTGAAATGGCTGGCGGCGGCTTATCTGCTGTATATCGGCATCAAAGCACTGCGTGCGCGGCCGGCCAATCCAGCCAGCGCTGAGCTGAACCTGGCAGCAGGCGAGCGCAGCGGTCGTGGTGCCTTCGTCACGGGGTTCATCACCAATGGCTTGAACCCCAAGGCGACGCTGTTCTTTCTGTCGCTGTTCACCGTGGTGATCAACCCGCACACGCCTGTGGCGGTGCAGGCCGGTTACGGCCTCTATCTGGCGCTGGCCACCGCGTTCTGGTTCTGTCTGGTGGCCTGGCTGTTCAGCCAGCAACGTGTGCGCGCCGGCTTCGCCCGCATGGGCCACTGGTTCGACCGGCTGATGGGCGCGGTGCTGGTGGGGATCGGTGTAAAGCTGGCGCTGACTGAAATGCGCTAAAACAAAGAGCCCCGCGATTGCGGGGCTCTTGGCTGATGGGCTGGCTTACAGCAGTTCGATCGCCACCGCGGTGGCTTCGCCGCCGCCGATGCACAGCGAGGCTATACCTCGCTTGCCGCCTTTCTTCTGCAGCGCGTTGATCAGGGTGAGGATGATCCGCGAACCGGTGGAGCCGACCGGGTGCCCCTGGGCGCAGGCGCCACCGAAGACATTGACCTTGGCATGATCCAGGCCGTGCTCGCGCATGGCCAGCATGGTCACCATGGCGAAGGCTTCGTTGATTTCGAACAGGTCGATCTCGTCCTTGTTCCAGCCGGTCTTCTTCAGCAGGTTGCTCATGGCACCGATCGGCGCCAGGGTGAACTCGCTCGGGTCCTGACTCTGGGTGGCATGGGCAACCACCTTGGCCAGCGGCTTGAGACCGCGCTTGGCGGCTTCCTCGGCAGTCATCAGCAGCAGGGCGCTGGCGCCGTCGGAGATCGAGCTGGCATTGGCGGCGGTAATGGTGCCGTCTTTCTTGAATGCGGGCTTGAGCGCGGGAATCTTGTCCAGATTGGCTGTCAGCGGCTGCTCGTCATCCTTGACCGTCACCTCGCCCTTGCGCGAAGTGACGGTGATCGGCACGATTTCCGCCTCCAGCGAGCCATCCTTGATTGCTGCCTGAGCACGGCGCAGCGATTCGATGGCGTAGGCATCCATCTCATCGCGGGTGATGCCGTACGTATCGGCCGTTTCCTGGGCGAAGGAGCCCATCAGACGGCCGGTACGAGCGTCTTCCAGGCCATCGAGAAACATGTGGTCCTTGATCTCGCCATGACCCATGCGCAGGCCGGTGCGGGCCTTTTCCAGCACATAGGGCGCGTTGGACATGCTTTCCATGCCGCCGGCGATCATGACCTGATTGCTACCGGCCTTCAGCGAGTCGAACGCCATCATCACCGCCTTCATGCCCGAGCCGCACAGCTTGTTGATGGTGGTGCAGCCGGTGGCGCTTGGCAGGCCGGCATTGAGTGAGGCCTGGCGTGCCGGCCCCTGCTTGAGGCCGGCAGGCAGTACGCAGCCCATGATCACTTCCTGCACGTCTGCCGGCTCGATACCCGCGCGCTTGACCGCTTCACGAATGGCGGCAGCGCCCAGCTCGACGGCCGGCACGCTGGCCAGGCTGCCTTGAAAACCGCCCATGGGTGTGCGGGCGCCGCTAACGATGACGATATCGGACATGCTGTTACCTCGAATGAAAGAGTGGCTCTGTGTCGCCTGTTTAAGGACCGACTGTCGAGATCGATTCTAACTGGTGACCGAAAGTGGACATAGAGTCACGTTGCAAATCATTCTTTGGGCTGATTTAGCGGTGAGCGAGCCGCTCTAGAGTCGCTGCATACCTATTCCTAGCGTGCCTCAAGGTGATTTCATGCTGCAGACCCGACTGATCCCCTCCGCCGAAAACGCTCACGCCTATCCGTTGCTGATCAAGCGCCTGCTGCTGTCCGGTAGCCGTTACGAGAAAACCCGCGAAATTGTCTATCGCGACAAGCTGCGTTACAGCTACGCCACCTTCAACGAGCGTGTCGCGCGTCTGGCCAACGTGCTCAGTGAGGCAGGGGTCAAGGCCGGTGATACCGTGGCGGTGATGGACTGGGACAGTCACCGCTATCTTGAGTGCATGTTCGCCATCCCCATGCTCGGGGCGGTGCTGCATACCATCAACATTCGCCTGTCGCCGGACCAGATCCTCTACACCATGAATCACGCCGAGGACCGCTTCGTGCTGGTCAACAGCGAGTTCGTGCCGCTGTACAAAGGCATTGCCGAACAGCTCACCACTGTCGACAAGACCCTGCTGCTGACCGATGGCGAGGACAAGAGCGCCGATCTGCCGAACCTTGTCGGTGAGTACCAGAGCCTGTTGGCGGCCGCCAGCCCGCATTACGACTTCGCCGACTTCGACGAGAACTCGGTGGCGACCACCTTCTATACCACCGGCACCACCGGCAATCCGAAGGGCGTGTACTTCACCCACCGGCAACTGGTGCTGCACACCCTTTCCATGGCGACCACCATGGGTAGCCTGGACAGCATCCGCCTGCTCGGCAACGACGATGTCTACATGCCGATTACGCCCATGTTCCACGTGCATGCCTGGGGCGTGCCGTACGTGGCCACCCTGCTCGGGGTCAAGCAGGTGTATCCCGGCCGCTACGAGCCGGACATGCTTTGTCGTCTGATCAAGGAGGAGGAGGTAAATTTCTCCCACTGCGTGCCGACCATCCTGCAGATGCTGCTCAATGCACCCGGTGCGCAGGGCCATGATTTCGGCGGCATGAAGATGATCATCGGCGGTAGCGCACTGAACCGCTCCTTGTACGAGGCGGCCAAGGCGCGCGGCATCCAGCTGACCGCTGCCTATGGCATGTCCGAGACCTGCCCGCTGATTTCCTGTGCCTACCTCAACGAGGAGCTGCGCGCCGGCACTGAAGACGAGCGCACCACCTACCGGATCAAGGCCGGTATTCCGGTGCCGCTGGTGGAAGCCGCGATAATGGATGCGAACGGCAAGCTGCTGCCAAGTGATGGGGAGTCGCAGGGCGAGCTGGTGCTGCGTGCGCCCTGGCTGACCCAGGGCTATTTTCGCGAACCCGAGAAGGGCGAGGAGCTCTGGGCTCATGGCTGGCTGCATACCGGCGACGTGGCAACCATCGATGGCATGGGCTTCATCGAGATTCGTGATCGGATCAAGGATGTGATCAAAACCGGTGGCGAGTGGATTTCCTCTCTGGAATTGGAGGACCTGATCAGCCGTCATCCCGCCGTGCGTGAGGTCGCGGTGGTGGGCGTGCCGGACCCGCAGTGGGGCGAACGGCCGTTCGCATTGTTGGTGCTGCGTGACGAGCAGAGCCTGGATGCCAAGGGGCTCAAGGAACACCTCAAGCCTTTCGTCGAGCAGGGCCACATCAACAAATGGGCGATTCCCACGCAGATCGCCCTTGTTACTGAAATTCCCAAGACCAGTGTCGGGAAACTGGACAAGAAGCGCATCCGCGTCGAAATCGCCCAATGGCAGGAGGCTGGCAGTGCCTTCCTGTCCACGCTCTGAGGTGCGAGTTGACTGGCCGGTTAAAATGACTGGTCAGTCAAACAAGCGTTTGGCTTGCTAATTGCTGTTTCCCGTCCATGCTTGACTGGGTGCAGAGTCTGAAACCTGCGAGCCAGAGTGCCTGGGGGCTGCAAATCACACTTTCGAGGGATCAAGCAGTATCACCTGCTGGCTATAGTCCAAGCATCCATAACAAAAAACACATGGAGTAGCGTCGATGACAACAAAAACAAAACCCTACTGGCGCCTGGCAAAACTGCCGCTGGCCGTCAGCCTCGCTTCTACCCTTGCCGCTCCGGCATTCGGCGTCACTTTCAATATCGGTGAGATCGAAGGGCAATTCGACTCGTCGCTGTCGGTGGGGGCGAGCTGGGCTACAGAGAAGGCCGACAAGGATCTTATCGGCGTTAACAACGGTGGCCGCGGTCTATCCCAAACCTCGGATGATGGTCACCTGAACTTTAAGCGCGGCGAGACCTTCTCCAAGATTTTCAAGGGTATCCATGACCTTGAGTTGAGATACGGTGATACCGGCGTATTCGTTCGCGGTAAGTACTGGTACGACTTCGAATTGAAAGACGAGAGCCGCCTATTCAAGGATATCAGCGACAGCAACCGTAAAGAGGGTGCTCAATCCTCGGGTGCAGAAATCCTCGACGCCTTCATTTATCACAACTATGCCATCGGCAATATGCCGGGCAGCGTTCGTTTCGGCAAACAAGTAGTCAACTGGGGTGAAAGTACGTTCATCGGTGGTGGCATTAATGCCATTAACCCTATCGATGTTTCTGCGTTCCGCCGCCCTGGCGCGGAGATTAAAGAAGGCCTGATTCCGGTCAATATGTTCTATGTGGCGCAGAGCCTGACCGATAACCTGTCAATGGAAGCCTTCTACCAGATTGAATGGGATCAGACCGTAGTGGACAACTGCGGTACCTTTTTTTCTCAGCCTGATGTGATCGCCGACGGCTGTGACAATAATCTATCAGTGCTCCGTACTGAGGTAGGCCTCTCTCAAGCTTTGGCTGGTCTTGGACCATTAGCCCCCGGCGTCGTTGATCTCCTTAAAGATAATGGTGTTTCTTGGAGTAACCCCGATGAAGGGGTGCTCGTAGCTCGAGGTGGGGATCGAGATGCACGAGACAGTGGTCAGTGGGGTGTTGCATTCCGCTATTTATTCGAACCCATTGATACCGAATTCGGGTTCTACGCAATGAATTACCACAGTCGCTTGCCAATATTCAGCGGCGCGGCCGCCGATCCCTCGGTTTATGCTTTGTTTAGTCCGCTGAACCCCGGTGGGCTTGGCCCGCAACTGGGTGGTATTGGCGTTCCCGGGCCAGCGATTCCGGGCCTGGTAGGGCAACTGGCGCCGCTGGTTGTAGCTGGTAACTCCAGGTACTTTGTGGAGTACCCAGAAGATATCCGCCTGTACGGATTGAGTTTCTCCACAACGCTGCCAACTGGCACTGCGTGGAGTGGTGAGGTTAGTTACCGGCCGAATGCGCCGGTGCAGTTGAACACCACTGATATTCTCTTCGCTGGCATTACTCCGCTGAATCCCAATGTCTCGGTACTGCAAGGTTCTCCGGGCAGCGACTTGCATGGATACCGCCGTAAGGAAATCACCCAGCTTCAGACGACATTCACTCACTTCTTCGACCAAGTTATGGGGGCAAGTCGCCTGACCTTGGTAGGTGAAATTGGCTGGACCCACGTGGGCGGCTTGGAGAGCAACAGCGAAGCTCGATATGGGCGTGACCCGATATTCGGCCCTGGACCTCTTCCGGGCGGAACCTGCCAGACCCTCAATACCGGCACTCTGGGCAGCGCTACTGCAGAGAATGTCAGTCGCTACTGCGAAAAGGACGGCTTCACCACTTCCGATTCCTGGGGGTACCGCGCACGCGCCATTTGGGATTATCCCAATGCCATCGCGGGTGTGAACCTCCGTCCGAGCGTAGCCTGGTCGCATGATGTCAAGGGTTATTCTCCTGGCCCGGGCGCAAACTTCGAGGAAGGTCGTAAGGCCGTGAGTCTCGGTCTCAATGCCGAGTACCAGAACACCTACACCGCCGATCTGTCGTACACCACCTTCTTCGGTGGCGGAAAGTACAACACCCAGCGTGACCGCGACTTCGTTGCGCTCAGCTTCGGTATGAACTTCTAAGCGGTCAGGAATTTCGAGGAATGATGATGCAAATGAAAACAACAAAAAAACTGTGGCAAAGCGGCGTCCTGACCCTGTCTCTGCTGGCGACCAGCGTGATGGCGGCAGTGTCGCCCGATGAAGCAGCGAAGCTGGGCAACACCCTGACGCCGGTCGGCGCCGAGATGGCTGGCAATGCCGATGGTTCGATCCCGGCCTGGACTGGCGGTCTGCCGGCCAACGCCGGCGCGGTCGATCCACGCGGCTTCTTGGCCGACCCGTTCGCCAACGAGCAGCCGCTGTTCACCATCACCGCGCAGAACGTCGAGCAGTACAAGGACAAGCTGACCCCCGGTCAGTTGGCGATGTTCAAGCGTTATCCGGACAGCTACAAGATGCCGGTCTATCCGACGCATCGTTCGGCTAACCTGCCGGCCGAGGTGATCGCGGCGACCAAGCAGAACGCGGTTAATACCAAGATGGTCGAGGGTGGTAACGGCCTGGAGAACTTCCAGACCGCCAACCCCTTCCCGATTCCACAGAACGGTCTGGAGGCGATCTGGAACCACATCACCCGTTACCGTGGTGGCAGCGTGCGCCGTCTGGTGACTCAGGCGACTCCTCAGGCGAATGGTTCCTACTCGCTGGTTTACTTCCAGGACGAGTTCACCTTCCGCGATGCCCTGACCGATTTCGACCCCAGCAAGGAAAGCAACGTACTGTTCTACTTCAAGCAGCGCGTAACGGCGCCGTCTCGTCTGGCCGGTAACGTGCTGCTGGTGCACGAAACCCTCAACCAGGTGAAGGAGCCGCGTCTGGCGTGGTTGTACAACGCCGGTCAGCGTCGCGTGCGCCGTGCGCCGCAGGTCTCCTACGACGGTCCGGGTACCGCCGCTGATGGTCTTCGTACCTCCGACAACTTCGACATGTACAACGGTGCGCCGGATCGTTACGACTGGAAACTGGAAGGCAAGAAGGAGATCTACATCCCCTATAACGCCTACAAGCTGGACTCGCCGAACCTTAAGTACTCCGACATCATCAAGGCGGGCCACATCAATCAGGATCTGACTCGTTACGAGTTGCATCGCGTCTGGCATGTGACCGCGACCCTGAAGTCGGGCGAGCGTCACATCTACGCCAAGCGTGACTTCTACATCGACGAGGACACCTGGCAAGCCGCTCTGATCGACCACTACGACGGCCGTGGCACCCTGTGGCGCGTAGCCGAGGCGCATGCTCAGTATTACTACGACAAGCAAGTGCCGTGGTACACCGTGGAAACCCTGTACGACCTGCTGTCGGGTCGCTATCTGGCCCTGGGTATGAAGAACGAGGAGAAACAAGCCTACGACTTCAACTACAAGGCTGCCGGCAGCGATTACACCCCGGCCGCTCTGCGTCAGGCAGGCGTTCGCTAAAACCTGCCTCCAGCAATACGACGAAGCCGGCCTTATGCCGGCTTTTTCGTTACGGACTGTGGCGGACGCTTCAAATGGCCATTGCAAGTCGCTAGGCTGGGTTCAGATCGAGCCCGCTGACGTAGAACTTCCAAGAATAGGCCGATGACAGATCTTTCCCGCTCGCCAGGTTTTCCCTACACACCGGCTACACCGGTGGAGGCGCGTTTCTATCGTCCGCCGTTGCCAGCAGGGCATATGCCTCGTCCCAGGTTGTGCGAACGTCTCGAGGAGGGTCTGCAGGGGCGTTTGCTGCTGGTCAGTGCGCCGGCCGGCTTTGGCAAAAGCTCCCTGGCCATCGAGTTCTGCGAACGCCTGCCCCATCACTGGCATAGCCTCTGGCTGGGGCTCAGCGAACGTGATCGTGACCCTGGACGTTTTCTCGAGCGCATGCTGCAGGGACTGCAGCAGTTCTACCCCGGCCTTGGCGAGGAAGCGCTCGGCCTGCTGAAGATGCGTCAGCGCCACCAACCGTTCGCATTCGAGCAATGGCTCGATGGTCTGCTCGATGAGCTGACGCGGCAACTCGACGGTGGCCAGCCGCTGTTGCTGGTACTGGACGATTACCACCTGGCGCAGGGGCCGGTACTCGATCGTTGTTTGCAGTTTTTCCTCAATCACCTGCCACCCGGTGTGTTGCTACTGGTCACCAGTCGCCAGCGGCCGGACTGGCACCTGGCGCGCCTGCGTCTGTCGCGACAGCTGCTCGAGCTCAGCGAACAGGATCTACGCCTGACCGCTGCCGAACTGGATGAATTGTTGGCAAGCCAGGGCGCACGCTTCGAACGGCAGCAGGTCAGCGGGATTCTGCAGCGCAGCGAGGGCTGGATCGCGGGCTTGCGCCTGTGGCTATTGGCCGCCGAAGAACTGGCAGAGACGGGTGAGGCGCTGCAGCTGCACGGCGGTGAAGGGCTGATTCGCGAGTACCTGCTCGAAGAGGTCATTGACCGGCAACCTGCCGAAGTGCAGCAGTTTCTCTACGACACGGCCTGCATGGAGCGCTTCTGCGCTGAACTGTGCGACGCGGTTCGTGACAGTCATGACAGCGCTGCGATCATCCGCCAGTTGCAGGCTAATCAGGTGTTTCTGGTGCCACTGGATGAGCAGGGGCGCTGGTTTCGCTATCACCATCTGTTCTCCGATCTGCTCAATGCGCGCCCAGCCGACGGTTTGAGTCGCTCTCGCAGCGGTGCTCACCTGCGTGCCTGCCGCTGGTTCGCTGCGCAGGGCATGTTGGATGCCGCCATTGAACAGGCGTTGCTGGCAGGGCAGTCCGATGTCGCGGCGAGCCTGGTACAGAACCTTTCCGAAGAGCAGATGCTGGCGGAGCAAAACATCGCCATGCTGCTGCGCTGGAAGGCCAACCTGCCGGATGACCTGCTGGCCAGCACACCGCGGCTGATCATGCTCTATGGCTGGGCGCTGGCGCTCGCCTGTCAGCTTGATGCCGCTCAGGAACTGCTCGATCAGCTCGGACGATTCCTGCCTGCTGCCGATCCGCTCAATCAGCGCAGCCTGCTGGCGCAGTGGCAGGCGCTCGATGGGGTCATCGCTCGGGGACGTGGCAATGGAGTACGTGCCGAGCAGCAGTGCAGCGAGGCGCTGGCCGGTTTGCCGGCGGAGCGTTATGGCCCGCACTTCATGTGTCTTTCGGCTCTTTCCAACCTGGCCATGGTGCGTGGCGATCTATGGCGTGCACGCGGGCTGAACCGTGACGCGCTGGAGTTGGCGCAGCGTATCGATAATCCGCTGCTGGAGGCGCTGGCTCACTACGAGCGCGCCCGGGTACTGCAAGGCCGCGGCGAAGTGCTGCGCGCGCAGGATGAAGTGCAGCAGGGCTTGGCGCTGGTGCAGCGCCTGCCTGCGCAACGCAACTACTCGGTTCGGGCGCGCTTGACGATCTATGAAGGCTACCTGCTCAGCCTGCGGCTGCAGCCTCAGGCGGTGGAGCGTTTGCGCGCCGGGGTCGCCGAGGCCAGGGCCTGTCGCGATGTCGGTGCGCTGATCGGTTACTGCGTGCTGGCCAGCCTCGAGGGCCGTGATGGCCGCTCTGCCGAGGCGTTTGCCCTGCTTGGTGAGGCCGAACGTCTGATGCATGTCTGGGACGTGCCGGCGATCTACTATCTGGCGATGATCACGCTGATGAAGTGCGAGCTGTGGTTGCGCCAGGGGCAGGTCGAGCTGGCAGCTGCCTGGCTGCCGCAGCTGGCGGAAACCTATGGGGAAGGGCGAGCGCTGGCGCCGGAGTTTCACCCGCAGCTGGCGCTGCATATCGATCTCCAGCAGGCAGCTCTGGAGCGTCTTCAAGGGGCAGTGGAGATTGCCGAGCGGCGTCTGCGGGCCTTGCAGCAGCGGGCACAGGGTTTGGGCGGCCAACTGGTCGGTCTGGCGGCGCAGGCGCAGCTCGCCCAGTTGCTGCGGCAAACCGGTCGCGCGCGCGAGGCGCAGCAACAGCTCGACAGTTGTCTTGACCTCGCGCAGGGCGGTGCGCTGCTGCCGTTCATCGAATTGATACAACATCAGCCGCAATGGCTGCGCGAGCGCCTTAAAGAGCGTCCGTCGTCCTGCCAGGTACGGGACGCCTTGCTAGGCCAACTGCCGGCAGAGCGAGCCCTGGCGGAGTCGCCTGAAACCGAGCATGAGCCGCTTACCGAAAAACTCAGCAGCCGCGAGTTGGCGGTATTGCAGCTGATCGCCCGTGGCTGTTCGAATCAGGAAATCAGCGAGCGTCTGTTCATTTCCCTGCACACGGTCAAGACTCACGCGCGGCATATCAACAGCAAGCTCGGCGTGGAACGGCGCACCCAGGCCGTCGCCCGTGCCAAGGGGCTGGGGCTATTGCACTGAGGTCGGCGCCGACAGGTCCAGGGCTGGCGTCTTGACCACCGGTTTCACCGGTTGCGCCAGTTTCGCCTGCACATCGGCGTGAATCATCCGCAGCACGGGGAGCAGGGCGGCCATATCCTGGCCGATCTGCGGGTAACGATGACCGGTGCTGAGCCCTTCGATACGCACCAGCAGCTGCGCCTGCACTTCGGCATGCAGATGAACGAACAACTCCGGCAACTGCTGGCTCAGCTCGGCGCTGTAGAGCAGCAGCTCATCGCGGCCAAAGGCTTGTGTCAGCTCCAGATAGTCGAGGGCGCTGCCACTTAGCATGGCCGCCGCCGCCTTGGTTTCCTGCAGCCCCTGAAGACGGACGGGATTGCTCTGCTCGCCTTGCGACAAAGTCATCCAGAACTCGGTGGTGAGGCTGAACAGTATGGCCTGCTGCCGCAGCGAATAGCTCATCAGGCCGAGCGCCTCGGCAGCGTAAGGCTGCTGTTTGGCGCGGAAATCGAAGTACAGGCGCATCAGCTCCTTGAGCTCGAACAACACCTCACGCGCTTCGTTCTGACGCAGTTCCAGCGGTGCATAGATGTTCAGCTGCGGGCGGAAGTTTTCCGGCGAAACCATGCGCTGGTAGATCGGCCCGGTGAACTCGCCGCTGCGCCGCGGCAACGCGTTGACCTGGCTGCTGTCGACCTTTTCCAGGGCTTCGCGAAGTTGCCGGTAGTCGTCACTGCGCCACGGTTTGTGGATGTCCGGAATGCGCTGGCCGAGATAGAAAAGCTCGGCGGCGCCAAGCCGCGGCAACCAGACCAGCAAAAGGATGGCCAGCGGCCAGAACAGGCGACGTGCTAGGGTGGGCGACACGATGAGCATCCGCGGCAAGAGGCGCCTTCAGAGTACTCAGCCTGGAGCGTCACGTCACCCGCGCCTTGGTTGGGAAAGCAGCATGGACGAGTTGGCCGGACACGGTGCGATACGGGCGGTTTTCGAGGACCTGGGCGGTTACGGCGCGGTGGCCTCGCAACAGGGCGCAGCTGGCGAAGGGCCTTTGGTTGGTCACCTACAGCGCACCAACATTCAACTGGCTGCCATCGCTGTGTTCGCGCGCAAGGGGCTGGAGCAGGCAACGGTGAATGATCTGCTCGATGCCGCACAGGTTTCGCGGCGTACTTTCTACAAGTACTTCGCCAACAAGATGGAGGTGCTCGAAGGCATCTACCAGACTTCGGTGATGTTGCTGCTCGCGCGTTTTCGCGAGATGCAGCAGGTCGCGGGCAGTCCGCAGGAATGGCTCAGGGCGATGGTCGGACGCTTTTTCGACTATCACCTTGCGGTTGGGCCGATCATCCGCCTGATGCAGGAAGAAGCACTGCGCGCGCAATCGCCGCTGGCCGCCCATCGTCAGCGCGCGCATCAGGAGATGCTGCGCCTGCTGGTGGAGCGACTCGAACCGGAGCTGGCACCGCGCGATCCACTGGTTTATCAGGCGCTGATCTGGGCCCTCGAAGCGGCTTCTCTCGATCTGCTCGGGCGTAGCGCCAGCCGCCAGGAAATCGAGCAGGCCAAGACGGTGTTGGGGGATCTGCTGATCGCTTCGTTGTGTCCGCGTTCGTGAGTGTTGCGGGCGGCCTTGTTGCCTCGAGCGGTGCCTGAACAGACCCAAGGTTGGGCGCCAAGTCGCGCGCTCCGTGCTCTGATGCGTGATACCTACAACAAGATCCGAGGTATTCCGCATGACCGCCAACAGCCTGTCACTGCAACCACCGCTGGCTGCCGGTTTCGCCCGCCTGGGTTTCGGTGCGCTGCCACTGGAGCGCCTCAAGGCGCGTTACGGCAATGCCGCCGACGGCTCCCGTTATGTCGAACTCGATGGTTTCAACATCCACTATCGCGATGAGGGAAGCCGCGACAAGCCGGCGCTGGTGATGATCCACGGCGTGGTCGCCTCGCTGCACACCTGGGACGGCTGGGTGCAGGCGTTCGCCTCCGACTATCGCATCATCCGCTTCGACGTTCCCGGCTTTGGCCTGACCGGCCCTGCGCGCGACGGCGAATACTCGGCAGAACGCATGATTCGCGTGCTCGGCCTGCTGCTCGATTACCTGCAGGTGGACAAGGCCGATATCGCCGGCAATTCGCTCGGCGGTTATATCGCCTGGAATTTCGCCTTGGCGCAGCCGCAGCGTGTCGGCAAACTGGTTCTGATCGATCCGGCCGGCTACCACATGCACAAGGTCCCGTGGATGATCGCCGCTGCAGCACTACCCGGCGCGACCATCGCCATGCCGATGTGGATGCCGCGCGCGTTGATCGCCCAAGGTATCAAGGAGGTTTACGGTGAACCGGGGCGGATCAAGCCGGGGGTGGTCGATCGCTACTACGACCTGTCGCGGCGTCCGGGTAACCGCCGCGGCATGATGGACATCTTCCGCGTGCTGCTGAAGGTCAACAAGGAGGAGCTCCATGCGACGCCTGCGCGGGTCGCGCAGATTCAGGCGAAAACCCTGCTGATGTGGGGCGAGCGTGATCGCTGGATTTCACCGAAGCACGTGCCACTGTGGCAGCGTGACCTGCCGCGGATTCAGGTCAGGGTCTATCCAGGCGTCGGGCATATCCCGATGGAAGAGATTCCCGAGCAGAGCGCAGCCGACGCGATGAAATTCCTGCGCGGCTGAGCGCAGCACATGCACCTAAAGAGAGGCATGAAAAAGCCCGGACAGGTTCCGTAATGCTGTTCATATAAGAAAGGGTCGACCGCAATCAGTCCCCTCGCCCCTCTGGGGAGGGGGTTAGGGCGGGCCGCGTTCGGAGAGGGGGAAAATGGCAGTTCCGCGGTGTTTTCAGCCCTCTCCCCTAACCCCTCTCCCAAATGGGAGAGGGGAACAAAACGTGTACAACCTTAAGTGACAGCATTCCGGACAGGTTCCGGGCTTTTCCTATGCATTTTGGTCAGCAGCATCAGTTCAGGCTGCGCTGGCCTGCGCTTGCTGGGCGTCGTCGAACTCCACGCGCGTGGCGTGCAGCAGGTCCAGGTTGTCGTGCTCCCAGGGGTGGAAGCCGGTCTTGAAGAAGTCCAGGTAGGTGCTGATCAGCGGGCGGAATACGCCTTCCTTACCCCACATCCAGCGGATGCCATCACGCCACACGCGCCAGTTCCACAACAGGCCGTCGACCTTGAGCATGTGTGCGAGGCCGCGGGTGGTGTCGAGTACGAAGAAGAAGGTGCCCATGATCATTGCCCGGCGCAGCAGTTTGCGGCTGCCGCACACCTGGTTATAGACGTCGAAGGCCACCGCCTTGTGCTCGGTCTCCTCCAGCGCATGCCAGCGCCACAGGCGGACCAGAGTCGGATGGGCGTCGGCCATGTAGGCATCATTTCTCAGCAAGCCATCGGCCATGATCGCGGTGATGTGTTCCAGCGCTGCGGTCGCGGCCAGCTGGCGCTGCGGGGAAAACTTCTTCTGGGTGTAGCGGATGCGCGCGCGGGCACGTTTTTCGATGCGCTCGACGTCGTAGCCGAGGTCGCGCAGGCGCTGGCTGTATTCCAGATGTTCACGGCTGTGGTGGCCTTCCTGACCAATGAAGCCCCGAATCTGTTCCTTGAGGACCGGGTCTTCGATGCGGTCGCGGAACTGACGCACCGAGTCGATGAAGAAGCGCTCGCCATCGGGAAACAACACCGACATGGCATCGAACAGGTGGGTCTTGAAGGCGTCGCCGCCGTTCCAGTGGCGCGGCAGCGGGTTGGGCAGATCGAAATCCATATGCCTGGGGCGGATCTGCAAACCTTCTGGTGTCGTGCTGGCCATGAGGAGTTCCTTGCGCTGTTTGACTGGCTTCTACTATGGATGCGCTGCGCATCGAGGCACAGGTTAGTAACAGCCAAGGTGATGGTCATATCTGGCCACTTCTTCGCTCCAGCAAAAAGTTGGGGCTGATCGAACCGGACCTGGAGATGGCGAGGACGTGCTTTCACGTCAGCAGTCACTGGCATGAGCGGCGCAATGTAAAGGGTCATTGCCGGCTTCAGAGCGAGCGAGAATGGATTGCCTTGCGCTCGGCAGGAAAGCGTTCATGGGGTTGCCGGTTGGCGATCGGTAAGGTTAAGTTCGGCGAATGTGCGGTCATTTGCGGCCAGCCATTCAAACAACAAGACCATGAAACGAACCCAGAACTTTAACGCTGAGCAGGCGCCGGTAGCCTATGCCGAAGCGCTGTTGGCGCTGGCCGAGGAGCTTGGCCTGGTACGTGCCGAGGTGTTTGCTGCGGCGCGGGTGCGCCCCGAAGTGCTCGACAGCCCCAACGGACGGGTGTCCTTTCTCGACTTCCATATGCTTGCGCAGGCCGTGCTGGAGCGTTGTGGCGAACCTGCACTCGGACTGCTGCTAGGGCAGCGACTCAACGTATCCACCCACGGCATTCTTGGCTATGCAGTCCTGTCCAGTGCCAATCTGGGCACAGCGCTGCAGTTCGCCTTGAAGTACTACCGCGTGCTTGGTCTGGCCTTTGATCTGGAGTTGGTGGAGCAGGGTGAGGACATGCAATTGCGTGCGGTCGAGTCGTTACCGCTGGGGCCGCAATCGCGCTTCGCTGCCGAGGGCCTGCTGGCCAGCATCCACACCATTGCGCGTTTTCTCCTGGGCGAAGAGTTGCAGGACGTGGCTGTCGGTTTCGCTCATCCTGCGCCTGACTATGGCGAGCGCTATGCCGAGGTGTTCGGTGTGGCCGCGCAATTCGAGCAGCCCTATCACTGGCTGCGAGTGCCCCAACACTATCTGCAGCGCCCCATGGCCCTGGCCAATCCGGCCACTGTGCAGATGTGCGAGCAACAGTGCGAAGCGCTGCTGGCCAGCCTCGACGTGCAGGACGGGCTGCTCACGCGGGTGCGACGTCTCCTGTTGGCGCGGCCCGGCGATTTTCCGGATCTGGAAAGTGCCGCGAGTGCCTTGCACACCAGTGGCCGAAGCCTGCGTCGGCATTTGGCACAAATGGGTACCAGCTACCAGCAGGTACTCGACGACGTGCGTAAGCGCCTGGCCCTGCAGTACCTGACCACCACCCATTTGCCGCTGTATGAAATCGCCCACTTGCTGGGCTTCAGCGACCCGTCCAATTTCCGCCGTGCATTCCGCAAATGGACCGGTAAACTGCCTGGCGATTACCGCAACGAGGCCTCCTGATGAGTACCGCCGAACGTCCCGCCCTGATCCGCGAAACCTTCCCTGTAGGGCCTTTGCAGTGCAACTGCACCATCATCGGCGATCCGGTTACGAAGAAGGCCGTCGTGGTCGATCCCGGCGGGAATCCCGATCTGATCATGGCGCGCCTGGAGGCCCATGGCCTGAAGGTGGTCAGCATCATTCACACGCACGCCCATCTCGATCACTTCCTCGCCTCGGGGCAGATGAAGGAGAAGACCGGCGCCACGCTGCACCTGCACAAGCAGGATCAGTTCCTCTGGGACAACCTGGAGATGCAATGCAACATGTTCGGCGTGCCTTATACGCCGGTGCCGGCGCCGGATCGCTGGCTGGCCGATGACGAGGAACTCGCCTGCGGTTGCGGTGTGGCCCTGCACACGCCCGGGCATACGCCGGGTTCGATGAGCTTCTGGTTCGAGGATGCCAAGCTGCTGATCGCCGGTGACACCCTGTTCCGTCGTGGTATTGGCCGTACCGACTTGTGGGGCGGCGATTACGCCACTATCGAGCGTTCGATCCGGCAGCGTCTGTATAGCCTCGACGAGGATGCCACCGTGGTCACCGGCCATGGTCCGGACACGCGTCTGGGCGACGAGATGCGCGAGAATCCCTTTATTCGCGCGTGACAGGGCACTAATGGCTGCGTGGTGACTCAAATGGCCATCATCCACCGTTCATGGAGATTCCTTCATGTTCCGCCTTTCCCTGATCGCACTTTGCTCGTCTGCGCTGCTGCTGACTGGCTGCGCCTCGCAGAACCCCTATGACCAGCGCGCGCCGAGCTCCAACCGCACGGCCACCTACGGCGGCTTGGGTGCGCTGGCCGGTGCGGCCGCCGGCGCTCTGATCAACCACGACAACCGCGGCAAGGGGGCGCTGATCGGCGCGGCCGTTGCCGGTGCCGCGGCAGCCGGTTATGGCTATTACGCCGACAAGCAGGAAGAAGAGTTGCGCCGCAGCATGCAGGGCACGGGCGTCGAGGTGCAGCGCCAGGGCGATGTGATCCAGCTGATCATGCCCGGCAATATCACCTTTGCCACCGACTCGGCGCAAATCGCCAGCAGCTTCTACCAGCCGTTGAACAACCTGGCCAACTCCTTCCGCCAGTACAACCAGAACAGCATCGAGGTGGTCGGGCATACCGACAGTACCGGTTCGCACAGTCACAACATGGCGCTGTCGCAGCGCCGGGCACAGAGCGTGGCTGATTATCTGCTGGCGCAGGGTGTCGATCCCAGCCGCTTGAGCACACGCGGTATGGGGCCGGATCAGCCGGTGGCGAGCAACGCCACGGCTGATGGCCGCGCGCAGAACCGCCGCGTCGAGGTCACCTTGCGTCCGTTGCCTGGCGTGCAGTGACCTGCACCTCTTCCACGATCTGCTGCAGATCGCACTGCTCATCCGCCTAGGCTGATAAGCTTGGGCGGAACTTCGCCGCGCCGTGGCGGCTCGAAGACTGCGGCATGTCTGCCCGATACCAAGAATCTGCAAGGAAACCTTATGAAGACCAGGCGTAATCTGATCGCAGCCACTGCGCTCATGGCCCTGATGGCTGGCTGTACGACCAATCCCTACACCGGCGAAAGCCAGGCTGGCAAAGCCGGCATCTACGGCGGGATCGGCGCCGCCACCGGTGCCGTGATCGGAGCTGCGACTTCGAGCAAGAAAGACCGCGGCAAAGGTGCACTGATCGGTGCGGCTGTCGGTGGCGCGGCCGGTGGTGGTTACGGCTACTACGTCGATACCCAGGAAGCCAAGCTGCGTCAGACCCTGCAGGGCACCGGCGTGCAGGTGCAACGCAATGGCGATGATCTGAAACTGATCATGCCGGGCAACATCACCTTCGCCAGTAACTCTGCAGACATTTCCAGCAGCTTCTACCCGACCCTCAATTCGCTGGTGCTGGTGTTCAAGGAGTTCAACAAGAACGGCGTGAACATCGTCGGTCACACCGACAGCACTGGTTCGCAGGAGCTTAATCAGAGCCTGTCGCAGCGTCGCGCGCAGAGCGTGGCCAATTACCTGACGGCCAACGGTGTGGCCGCTCAGCGTATCTCCGCATATGGTGCCGGCCCGAGCCAGCCGATTGCCAGCAACGCTACCGATGCAGGCCGCGCGCAGAACCGCCGCGTCGAGATCAACCTGCGTCCGCTGTAAGCCTTGCCACAGTAGTACGAAAGCCTCCCAATGGGAGGCTTTTTAGTCTCCGCCGGTCGCTACAGGTGCCTCGCGCACACGTCATGAAAGGGCGCGTTTTCGCCAGTTTCCTGACCGCCTGTCGAGTCTGTTCTGGCCAAAGGCCATCCACGGAAAACCTGACTAGAATGCCTGCTATGGTTCTGTGCAGCCCGCGCACGGATCACCTGTGCGCGTTGGTTCTGGATGACCGAAGGAGAGCGAATGGACGACAGAGCTGTCGAGCGGCCGTCAAGGCCCTGGATACCGCTGCTGGTTGCCTTGAGTCTGTTGTTTGGGCTGGGGGGACTGATCTTCTGGCAATGGAGCATCTTGCAGGAGCGCGCGCAGGAGGAGAGCCGAAATCGCTTTGAGCTCAACGCGCAGGATATCGGTCAGCGGGTCGTGGCGCGTATGCAAGCCTATGAAATGGCGCTACGCGGGGTTTCGGGGCTGATGACCGGTAGCGATCGGGTGTCACCTGTGGAGTGGCAGCGCGCGCTGGACCAATTGCAACTGCAGGACCGCTACCCAGGCATTCAGGCCGTGGCCTGGTCGCGTCACCTGACAGCCGAGCAGCTACCTGATTTTCGTGCCGAGTTGCTCGCCGAAGGGCGAGTCGATTACCAGATTTTCCCTTTTGAAGCACGTGACCGTTACCTGCCCATCGATTACGTGAGCCCTCTGGATTGGCGAAACCGGCGTGTACTGGGCTTCGACATGCTCAGTGAGTCGGCTCGCCAGGAAGCTATTGAACGCAGTATCGAGAGTGGTGAGGCGAGCCTGAGCGGGCCAGTGGTGCTGCGCCAGGAAATCGATATCAACGTGCAGCAGGGCGTGCTGCTGTTCCTCCCGGTGTTTCGCCCGGGGGTGCCGCTGAATACAGCCGAACAACGTCGCGAGGCCTTGCTGGGGGTGGTGCATGGAGCCTTTCGTAGCCACGATCTGATGGAGGGCATTCTTGGTTCCCAGACGCGGCATTTCGATATCGTGCTGGTCGATTTGCAGGCCCCCGATAGTCATTTACTCAACGGTGAAAGCGTGCCGGATGGCTGGCAACCGAAGTTTCGCCGTCACCTGGAACTGCCGCTGTATGGCCGCGTCTGGGGCCTTGAAGTGATAGGTACGGTGGAATACGAGCGCAACCTGGTCGATCGTACGGGGGCTTTGGGTTTATGGGCCGGCTTCGTCGCGACCTTGCTATTGGCGCTTCTGGTCGGCGGCTACCTCTATCAGCGAGAGCGCAAGCTGCACCTTAGCGAGAGGATCACCAGGGAGCTGCAGGAACGCGAGGAGCGCTTTCGTCTGCTTGTCGAGCGTCTGCCGGTAGCGACCCTGCTATGCGACGACAAGGGCCGTATCGAAATGGCCAACCGCAGTGCCGCCGAGTTGTTCGATTGCCCGCTCAATGCGTTGCCCGGTGAAACCATCCTGCGGGTGTTGCCGAATATCGAATCACCGAAAGATCTGCAGGAGCAACTGGCCGAGAACGACGAGCGTATGGTGCGCACTTTGCGCGGTGAGTCGATTCCCGCCAGCATCAGCCTCAACCCGCTACACGAGGGCAGCAGCTACCTGATCAACCTGGTGGATTTGCGCGCCCGCAAGGTGGCTGAAGAACGCTTTCGTCTGGTGGTCGAGGCATCGCCCAACGCCATCGTGCTGGTCGACGGGCTGGGGCGCATCGCCATGGTCAATCGGCAGACCGAACTGCTGTTCGGCTATGAACGCCAGATGCTGCTTGGCGAGCCGGTGGAAATGCTCCTGCCGGCGGCGCAGCGCGGCAGTCATGTGGCGCTGCGACGTGGCTACCAGGCCATGCCCGAACAGCGTCGCATGGGGGGCAATCGCGAGCTGTTCGGCGTGCATCGTGAGGGCCGCATGATTCCCCTGGAAGTCGGCCTGTCGCCGATTCGCAGTGGCGATGAAAACCTGGTGCAGGCGGTGATCATCGACATCAGCGAGCGCAAGGCCGCCGAGCAAAAGTTGCGTGAGCAGGCCGAGCAGTTGCTGCTGGCCAACCGCTATAAATCCGAATTTCTCGCCAACATGTCCCATGAGCTGCGTACGCCGCTCAACAGTATCCTGATTCTCAGCGATCAACTGCGTCAGAACCAGGCCGGCAACCTCACCGAGAAGCAGACCAAGCACGCCGATATCGTGCATCGCGCCGGCAGCGATCTGCTGCAGCTGATCAACGATGTACTCGACCTGGCCAAGGTCGAGTCCGGGCGTATGCAGCTCAAACTCGAGCCGATCAACATGCAGGACGTGCTGGTCGAGCTGGATGCCAGCCTGCGTCCGATGGCCGAGCTCAAGGGGCTGCGCCTGCACACCCAGTTGGAGGCTGGCGTACCGCGGGTCATTCATACCGACCGTGTACGTCTGCATCAGATCCTTCGCAACCTGCTGTCCAACGCCTTGAAGTTCACCGACAAGGGCGACGTCACGCTGAGTGTCAGCAGTCAGGGGCGACAGGAGGACGAGCGCGAGCTGCTCTGCTTCAGCGTGCGTGATTCCGGCATCGGCATCGATCCGGCCCAGCACGAGCAGATATTTCAGGCCTTTCAGCAGCTCGACGGCTCCACCAGTCGGCGTTTCGGCGGCACCGGCCTGGGGCTGGCCATCACTCGCCAACTGGTGCTGGCCCTGGATGGTGATATCAACCTGCAAAGCGCGCCCGGCCTGGGCTCGACCTTTACCGTCAGGCTGCCGGTTCAGGTCGCTTCGCTCAGTGTCGAGGCACCGGTCGAAGCGCCACAGCGGGCCGGTGACGGGCCGCCGCTGCTGATCGTGGAGGACGACGTCAATTTTGCTTCGGTAATCGCCGAGGAGGCGCATGCACACGGGTTTTCCAGCGTGCACTGCCGCACCGGCCTGCAGGCCCTGGGCCTGCTGCAGCAGGAGTCGTTCAATGCGGTGATTCTCGACATCCTGCTGCCCGACCTCAGTGGCTGGCAGCTGTTCCGTCGTCTGCGCGCACAACCCGGCCACCGGCATACGCCGGTGCATATCATTTCCTGTGTGCCGCAACCTGCAGGGTGGAACGACGACGGCACGCGTTATCTGGTCAAACCCATCGGGCGTGATGAGCTGGAGCAGGTGTTCTTTGAGCTGCAACATGGCATGCAGCAGGAGCAGGCCGTATTGCTAGTGGAGGATGTCGAGGTCGAGCGAGAGCACTACCGTGAGCAGCTCACGGAGCTGGGCTTTCAGGTGGTCGCCTGCGCCGATGGCGAGCAGGCACGTGCGGCCTACATGCAGGGCCAGTTCTGCGCGCTGGTGATCGATCTCGATCTGCCGGATCAGGATGGGTTCGCCCTGCTCGACAGCCTCAACCAGCTGCGGCCGCTGCAGGGGACTCGCGTGGTGATCAACACCGGCGTGGATGTCACCCAGCAGACGCTGCAGCGCCTGCGTCGCTACAGCGCCGTGGTGGTGCGCAAGCAGGGCGACGATACCGCGGCGCTGTGTCAGGCGATGCAGGGGTTCCTCGACGATGTTCAGGCACCGCAGCCAGCGCATGCGCGACTGAATCCGCTGCAGGGCAAGCGCATCCTGCTGGTCGATGACGATGTGCGTAATGTCTATGCCTTGACGGCATTGCTGGATGAAGTCGGGCTGTGCGTCAGTACCGCCAAGGACGGCCTCGAAGCCATCGCCAGCTATCAGCGTCACCCATACGACCTGATCCTGATGGACATGGCCATGCCCAACATGGACGGCTACACCGCCACGCGCCTGCTCAAGCAGGAGCATGGCTGCGCGATTCCGATCATTGCGCTTACGGCCCATGCGATGAAGGGGGACCGGGAAAAATGCATCACCGCTGGCGCGGACGACTACATGGCCAAGCCGATAAAGCGTGATGAATTGCTGGCACTGCTGGAGCGCTGGTTGGCTATGCCGCCCGTGTCTTCGTCTGGCAATGGACTAACCTGATGGCAGGAGCAAGTGGTGCAAGGGCAGATGGATAGGGGAGTGACGATGGCCCAGGCGCAGACCAAGAACGCCGCCGTACCCGCCAAGCAGGTTCTGCTGGTGGTGGATGATCGTATGGAAAACCTCGAGGCCATGCAGGCGCTGCTCGAGGATGGAGAGTGGCAGCTGCGCTGCGCCAGTTCTGGCGAAGAAGCGTTGCGTTGCCTGCTTGAGGAGGATGTCGGGCTGGTGCTGCTGGACGTGCAGATGCCGGGCATGGACGGCTTCGAAGTCGCTCGGCTGATGCGTGGCAATCCGCGTACGCGGCTGACACCGATCATCTTCGTTTCCGCCATCGCCCAGACGCACGACGCGGTGCTGCGCGGTTACAGCTCCGGTGCTGTGGATTTCGTTCTAAAACCCTTCGACCCCAGCGTGCTGCGGCACAAGATCCAGAGCCTGCTGGAGCATGAGCACAATCGCTGCGAATTGCAGGCGCTGTCCCAGCAGCTGGAAAGCGCACGGGCGTTCAATGCCTCGGTGTTGGACAATGCTGCCGAGGGCATTCTGGTGGTCGGCGAGGATGGTCGCATCCAGTTCGCCAACCCGGCCATGGCGCAGATGCTCGATGGCGAGGTGGGCGATCTGGAGGGCGCCGACCTGCTGTCGTTTCTCAAGAACCCCGCCAACGAGGGCGGCTGGCAGGAGTCCGAGTTCTACCGGCACTTCAAGCGCGACACGACCTACCGGGTACACGAGGCCATGATGCGCACCTTCAAGGGTGGCTGCGTGCCGGTGGCGCTGTCCTGTTCACCGCTGCCGCAAGCGCAACGTGCCATGGTGGTGATCGCGCTGGACATGTCGGTGGTGCGCAATCTGCACGCGCAACTGGAGTCGCAGGCAGTGACCGATTCGCTGACCGGTCTGCTCAACCGCCGTGGTTTTCATCAGGCGCTGGAGTCGGCGCTGGCGCGTATCGAGCGCAGCGGCCAGCGTGTCGCGGTTCTGTATCTCGATCTGGATGGATTCAAACGCATCAACGACTCGCTGGGTCACGATGTCGGCGATCTGTTGCTGCGCCGTGTCGGTGAGCAGCTCAAGGCCTGCTTGCGTCCCTACGACAGCCTTGCGCGCATCGGAGGGGACGAGTTCACCGCGCTGCTGGACAACCTCGGCCATCCCGAGGATGCAGCCAAGGTGGCCGAGAAGCTGATCGAGCTGGTTTCGGTACGCCACACGCTCGATGGCGTGGACTTTACCCTTGGTGCCAGCGTCGGTATCGCCTGCTTCCCGGAGTGCGGGCAAAGTGTCCAGGGACTGCTGCGTTCGGCCGACATGGCGATGTACGAGGCCAAGCGTGCCGGGCGCCAGCAGTACCGCTTCTTTTCTCAGGAAATGAACGGTCGGGCGCGCTCGCGGCTGATGCTCGAGGAGAGCCTGCGCCACGCCATCGAGAACGATGACTTCGTACTGGTTTACCAGCCGCAGTTCCAGCTGGAGACCGGCCGCCTTCGCGGATTCGAGGCCTTGCTACGCTGGCAGCATCGCGTCGCTGGTACCGTTGCGCCGAACGTGTTCATTCCGTTGCTCGAAGAAACCCGCCTGATCAACCGCCTCGGCGACTGGATCTTCCGCGAGGGGGCCAGGCAGTTGGCGGAGTTCAAGCAGCAGTTCGGCGAGGACATGGTCCTCAGTCTCAATGTCAGCCCGGTGCAGTTCGGTATGCCGCAGCTGGTCCCAGACCTGAAACGGGTGCTGGATGCCCACGGCCTGAAACCCAGTCAGCTGGAGGTGGAGGTCACCGAGAGCGCGTTGATGCAGGACCTCGAGCTGACCCAGGCGCAATTGCGTCACTTGCGTGAGCTGGGCGTGAAAATCGCCATCGATGATTTTGGCACCGGCTATTCGTCGCTGGCGTACCTGCGCCATTTCGAACTGGACACGCTGAAGATCGACCGTCTGTTCATCTCCAACATGCTCGACTCACCACGCGATGCGGCTGTGGTCAGCACCATCATCGATCTTGGCCGCCATCTGGGCCTGGAGGTCATCGCCGAGGGCGTGGAAACCCAGGCGCAGCGTGAGTGGTTGACGCAGCACCACTGCACCATCATGCAGGGCTTTTTGGTGGCGCCGGGTGTGCCGGCCGGCACCGCAATGCAGGTGCCGGCGCTGCTGGATTGGAGCAGGCTGCCCCTGCCGCGTGGTGAATGACGCGTGGGGCACGCTTCAGGCTTGCCGGTGCAGGCTGGCGAGCTCGGCGTCCTTCTCTTCCCACAGGCGGTTGACCCACTGCTGGAAGGCCAGGCGATAGTCGGCGTCCTGATCGTAATTGTGACCGATGAATTCGCGGGGAATGTCGACCTGCTTGAAGTTCACCTGCACGGCATCCAGACGACCGCAGAGCAGGTCCCAGAAACCGGGCACACCGTGCGGATAGTGGATGGTGACGTTGACGATGGCATGCAGCTGTTCGCCCATGGCGTCGAGCACGAAGGCGATGCCGCCAGCCTTGGGTTTCAGCAGGTACTTGAACGGCGATTGCTGCTGCGCATGCTTGGCCGGGGTCAGGCGGGTGCCTTCGAGAAAGTTGAACACCGCCACCGGGTTGCTCTTGTAGCGTGCGCAGGCGCGGCGTGTGGTGGCCAGATCCTGGCCGCGTTTTTCCGGGTACTTGGCCAGGTATTCCTTGCTGAAGCGCTTCATGAAGGGAAATTCCAGCGCCCACCAGCACAGGCCTATCACTGGCACCCAGATCAGCTCCTGCTTGAGAAAGAACTTCAGCAGCGGCATGCGCCGATTGAGCAGGTACTGCAGCACCAGGATGTCGACCCAGCTCTGGTGGTTGCTGGTCACCAAGTAGGAGTGGCGGGTATCGAAGCGCTCCAGTCCCTGAACTTTCCAGTCGATATGGCCGACCAGGCGCATCCAGAATTTGTTCACGCCGATCCAGCTTTCGGCGATGCCGTGCATGACGAAGCGCAGCGCGCGCTGGATCGGCGCGAAGGGCAGCAGCAACTTGAGCAGGGCGACGAAGAACAGCGGCCAGCACCAGAACAGGGTATTGAGAGCCAGCAGCAGGCTCGCGATCAGGCCGCGCAGCGGCGCGGGGAGAAAGTGCAGCATCGGGCGAACGCCTCCGTAAGCAGGCCGCACGCCCGGCGGGCGGCCTGAGAATGGGGCTTTCTCTGTGCCCCGTATCGGTCGAAAGAGCTGCGGCGTTCCGTGCAGCGAGCTGGTTCGGCGCAAAGGTTAACGCTTGTGCACTGACCTGCAAGTGCCAGCAGTGACCGTTTGGTTTCCTTGGGTGCAAGAGCAGCTTATGCTCCAGACCCTAGTCCGGACGCAATCCGGGAGTGGCTGGTCTAGCGCTCCCGGTTTGCATCCGCGCTGCCGGCGCCGGGCGCGGCAGCTGCCTTGGTCTCAGGCCGGCAGGTTGGCTGCCTGGATCGCGGTCAGGGCGATGGTGTAGACGATATCGTCGACCAGGGCGCCGCGCGACAGATCGTTCACCGGCTTGCGCAAGCCCTGCAGCATGGGACCGACGCTGATGCAGTCGGCGCTACGCTGTACCGCCTTGTAGGTGGTGTTGCCGGTGTTCAGGTCTGGGAACACGAACACCGTGGCGCGGCCGGCCACCGGGCTGTTCGGTGCCTTCTGCCGGCCGACGCTCTCGATGGCGGCGGCGTCGTATTGCAGCGGGCCGTCGAGCAACAGGTCCGGGCGTTTTTCTCGGGCCAGGCGGGTGGCCGCGCGTACCTTTTCCACTTCCTCGCCGCTGCCGGAGTCGCCTGTGGAGTAGCTGAGCATGGCCACGCGCGGCGGGATGCCAAAGGCCAGTGCCGAGTTGGCGCTCTGCAGGGCGATTTCTGCCAGCTGCTCGGCGTTCGGGTCCGGGTTCACTGCGCAGTCGCCATAAACCAGCACCTGATCCGGCAGCAGCATGAAGAACACCGAGGACACCAGGTTGTAGCCGGGGGCGGTCTTGATCAGCTGCAGCGCCGGGCGAATGGTGTTGGCGGTGGTGTGGATGGCGCCGGAAACCAGGCCGTCCACTTCATCCAGCGCGAGCATCATGGTGCCGAGCACCACGGTGTCCTCCAGTTGCGCCTCGGCCATCGGTGCATTGAGACCCTTGCCCTTGCGCAGTTCGACCATCGGCTCGACGTAGCGGCCGCGAATCAGGTCCGGGTCAAGGATTTCCAGGCCCTCCGGCAACTCGATGCCCTGTGCCCGGGCCACCGCATGAACCTCTTCCGGCTTGGCCAGCAGTACGCAGCGGGCGATGCCGCGTGCCTGGCAGATGGCGGCTGCCTGCACGGTACGCGGTTCGTTGCCCTCGGGAAGAACGATACGCTTGGCTGCGGCCTTGGCCCGTTGCACCAGTTGATAACGGAAGGCCGGTGGCGACAGGCGCAGCTCACGCGGTGTGCCGCAGCGGTTGGCCAGCCAGTCGTGGTCGATATGCCCGGCGACGAAGTCTGAGACCTTGCCCGCGCGCTCGCGGTCATCCAGGGGAATTTCCTTGTTCAGGCGGTTGAGGTTGGTGGCCGTGTCGTAGGAGCCGGTGCTCACCGTCATCACCGGCAGGCCGCTGGCCAGGGCGCCCTGGCACAATTCCATGATGCGTGGATCGGGGGCGAAATCGCTGCACAGCAGCAGGCCGGCCAGGGGCACGCCATTCATCGCGGCGAGGCTGGCAGAGAGAATGATGTCGTCACGATCGCCCGGCGTTACCACCAGGGTGCCCGGCTTGAGCAACTGCACGCTGTTGGCCACGGCGCGGGCGCACAGCACGATCTTCATCATGCGCCGTTGCTCGTAGTCGCCGGCGTTGAGGATGCGTGCGCCGAGCAGCTCGGCGATGTCCTTGGTGCGTGGCGCGTTCAGCTCCTCCTGCCAGGGAATGCAGCCCAGCAGACGGAAATTTTCGGTCTTGAGCAGCGGCGAGAACTCTTCCAGGCGTTCGGCGAAGGCTTCGATGCCATCCTCGCTGCGCACCTTGTTGAGGATCACGCCGAGCACTTTCGGGTCCTTCGGGCCGCCAAACAGCTGCGCCTGAATTTCGATGCGGTCGGACAGCTCGGTGAGGCTTTCGTCTTCCGGGGCGCTGACCAGGATCACGTCGGCATCCAGGCTCTTGGCCAGATGGAAGTTGACCCGTGCGGCGTAGCTGGCGTGGCGCGTCGGCACCATTCCTTCGACGATGACCACGTCCTTGTCGACGGCAGCCTGCTGATAGAGGCTGATGATCTCTTCCAGCAACTCATCCAGCTGGCCGTCGCCGAGCATGCGCTCGACATGGCTGAGCGGCAGCGGCTTGGGCGAGTTCAAACCATGGGTGCGCGCGACCAGTTCGCTGGAACGCTCCGGGCCGAGGTCGCCGGTATGCGGCTGAGCGATGGGCTTGAAGAATCCGACCTTGAGGCCGCTGCGCTCCAGTGCGCCGACCAGCCCCAGGCTGATGGAGGTAAGACCGACACCGAAACCGGTGGGGGCGATGAAGAAGGTATGCATGAATGAACCTCAGTCGAGCAGGGCAAGGGTATCGAGGGCGATCTGCCGCTCTTCGTTGGTCGGTACCACCAGCACGCGGGTATGCCTCTCGGCGTGAATGGCACCCGCGACGCCGCGCACGCAACGGGCGTTGGCCTGGGCATCGAGCTTGAGCCCGAGCAGGCTCAGGTGATCGAGCGTCCTGCTGCGGATCAGCGCCGAGTTCTCGCCGATACCGCCGGTGAAGATCAGCCCGTCGAGGCGGCGCAGTGCGCAGCTCATCGCTGCCAGTGATTTGGCCAGGCGGTAGCAGAACACTTCGATGGCCAGGCTGGCGCCGGCATGGCCCTGTTCGCGAGCCTGCTCCAGGGTGCGCATGTCGTTGGACAGGCCGGACAGCCCGAGCAGGCCGCTGTCCTTGTTGAGCATGCTGTCGATCTGCTCCAGGCTCCAGCCCAGGGTGCGCGCCAGATGGCTGTGCAGATTGGGGTCGACGTCTCCGCTGCGTGTGCCCATCACCAAGCCTTCCAGCGGTGTCAGGCCCATGCTGGTATCGCGGCTGTGGCCATTCTCCACGGCGCAGGTGGAGCTGCCATTGCCCAGGTGTGCGACCAGCCAGCTGCTGGCGTCGAATGCCAGGCCGCTCATGTGTGCGGCCTTGCGGCTGACGTAGCGATGGCTGGTGCCGTGGAAACCGTAACGGCGCACCCCGTGCTCGGCATAAAGCGTCTGTGGCACGGCGTAGCGGTAGGCGTGCTCTGGCAGGCTCTGATGGAAGGCGGTGTCGAACACCGCCACCTGCACCAGATCGGGGAACAGCTTCATCGCTGCTTCGATGCCCTGCAGGTTGGCCGGATTGTGCAGGGGCGCCAGTGGCGCGATATGACGGATCGCCTGCAGGCTGACGGCATCCAGACGCGTGGCGCCGGAGAAATGCTCGCCGCCATGCACCACGCGGTGGCCGATGCCGTGCAGCGCGCCGGCGGCGGCCTGCTGCACGATGGGCAGCAGGTGAGACAGGGCCAGACGATGGTCGGCACCCGACAGCATCAGGCTGTCCTTATGTTCGCCCTGTTGCCAGTGCAGGACCGCTTCGGGGCTGCCCAGGCGTTCGGCCAGGCCGCTGAGAATGAAGGTTTCCTGTGCTTCGTTGACCAGGGCGAACTTGATCGACGAGCTGCCGCAGTTGATCACCAGAATGTTGCGTGCAGACATTTAAGTTTCCTTGAAATCATCGTGCGACCGATCCAAGGCACACCAACCGCAGGGGAAGAAGCTGCCCCGCCTGGCCTGGCGTTGCCCGGGATCGAGTACCCAGGGCCGATTTTGCCAGGGCGGTCGGTGGCGCACATGTTGAGTATGGCCACAAGATAAGACTGCCACCCAGTCGCCGTGCTCGTCCTGACGAAAATCAAGGATATGCACAGCCCGTTTGTCTGGGCTCGGGTCGCAATCCCGGCTGGCCTTGGTTAGACTTGGCCGTTCATTTCTCTTTCGCAAAAGGTCTCCCCATGCTGATCGCCGCCAACAAGGCCGTCTCCATCGACTATACCCTGACCAACGATGCCGGTGAGGTGATCGACAGCTCCGCTGGCGGCGCGCCGCTGGTTTATCTGCATGGTGCCGGGAACATCATCCTCGGCCTGGAAAAGGCCCTGGTCGGCAAGAAAGCCGGTGACGAAGTTGAAGTCTCCGTCGAGCCGGAAGAAGCCTACGGCGAATACAGCGCCGAGCTGGTCGCTACCCTGAGCCGCGCCATGTTCGAGGGCGTCGACACTCTGGAAGTGGGCATGCAGTTTCACGCCTCCGGCCCGGACGGCAGCATGCAGATCGTCACCATCCGTGACATCGACGGCGACGACGTGACTGTCGACGGCAACCACCCGCTGGCCGGCCAGCGCCTGAACTTCAAGGTCAAGGTGGTGAACGTGCGTGACGCCAGCGAAGAGGAAGTGGCTCACGGTCACATCCATGGCGAAGGTGGTCATCACCACTGACAGGCGAAGTTGCCGGTCAGGCGACTTGCGGTCGTACCCACTGGGTCAACCGCTGCTAAGCTCAAGCTTGCGATCAAGGCGCCTTAGGGCGCCTTTTTCATGCATGGCAGCTTGCCCAGTCGCGGCTGCCACGAGGATTACCGGGCCTTGCGCCCGCTGCACTGAATTCGCTGAGGAAGTTTCGTCATGAGTGCCTTTCACGATCTCAATCTGCGTGCGCTGGATGGCCAGGAACTGCCGCTGGCGCCATACAAGGGCCAGGTGGTGCTGGTGGTCAACGTCGCCTCCAAGTGCGGCCTGACGCCTCAGTACGCAGGGCTGGAAAAACTTTATCAGCAGTACAAGGGCAATGGCTTTACCGTGCTCGGTGTGCCCTGCAACCAGTTCGCCGGTCAGGAGCCGGGCAGCGAGGACGAGATTCGTTCGTTCTGCAGCCTCAACTATGGCGTGACCTTCCCGCTGGGCAGCAAGCTGGAGGTCAATGGCCCCGGTCGTCATCCGCTGTATCGCCTGCTGGCGGGCGAGGGCGCGGAGTTTCCGGGCGATATCACCTGGAACTTCGAGAAGTTCCTGGTCGGTCAGGATGGTCGCGTGCTGGCGCGTTTCTCGCCGCGCACCACGCCGGACGATCCGGCGCTGATCCAGGCCATCGAGAAGGCGCTGGGTCTGTAGCACCGTCGCGCTTGGGCCGAGGGCACCAAGCGCGACTGATCGGCCAATCTCTCGGCCATTTCCTCTCGCGGCCTTGCTCGCCCGGTCGTTCGGTTGCTTAATCGGGCGACTGCCGAGGAGTGCGCCCATGACCCGCTTTCCCAACGAGCAAACGCCGGCCACCATGGCTTCACCGGCCGAACTGCGCGCGCTGATCGAAAGTCGCCGCGCGGTGCGCCGCTTCACTTCCGAACCGCTGCCGGACGCGGTGATTCGCGATTGTCTGGAGCTGGCCGTGCTGGCGCCGAATTCCTGCAACCTGCAGCCCTGGAGTTTTCAGGTGATTCGCGACCCGGCCCTGTTGGCACTGCTGCATCCTGTGTGCATGAGCCAGAACGCCGCACGGGCGCCCTTGATCATCGCCGTGCTGGCGCGGCCGGATACCTGGCGCCATGCCTGTCGCAACATCATCGAACAGTGGCCGGAAGCCGAGGTGCCGGCGCGCATCCGCCGCTTCTACAGCAAGACTGCGCCGTTCCAGTACAACCAGGGGCCGTTGGGCCTGCTGGGGCTGTTCAAGCGGCAACTGGTGCGTCTGATGGCCTTGCGCAAGCCGCTGATGCGCACGCCCAACAGCAAGGCCGACATGCGCCTGTGGGCGGTCAAGTCCACTGCGCTGGCAGCGGAGAATCTGATGCTGGCTTTCCAGAGCCATGGCTATGCCACCTGTCCGATGGAAGGCTTCGATGAGGTGCGCCTGCGCCGCGTGCTGGACATTCCGCGCCAGGCCATCCCCATCATGCTGCTGGCCGTCGGGCGGCAGGGCGAGAAGGGCGTGTACAACCCGCGTCTGCGCTTTCCGCTGGAGCAGCAGGTGATCTGGCGCTGATCTGGGTCAAGTCGTCGTCTCTTGAATACGGCGTAATCGTCCTTATCTAGTCTTCATCTCGGCGGGTATCAGTATTCGGGGATGTAGTCCCGGCCTGCCATTCTGGAGGAAGGACATTTATGCGTATCGATCGTTTGACCAGCAAGTTGCAACTTGCACTCTCCGACGCCCAGTCCCTGGCCGTGGGCATGGACCACGCCGCCATCGAACCGCTGCACCTGATGCAGGCCTTGCTGGAACAGCAGGGCGGCTCGATCAAGCCGCTGCTGATGCAGGTGGGCTTCGACATCAATAGCCTGCGCCAGGGCCTGACCCGCGAGCTGGACCAGCTCGGCAAGCTGCAGAACCCAACCGGCGATATCAACCTGTCGCAGGACCTGGCGCGCCTGCTCAATCAGGCCGACCGCCTGGCGCAGCAGAAGGGCGACCAGTTCATTTCCAGCGAGCTGGTGCTGCTCGCCGCGATGGACGAGAACACCAAGCTGGGCAAGCTGCTGCTTGGCCAGGGCGTGTCGAAGAAGGCGCTGGAAAATGCCATCGCCAACCTGCGTGGCGGCCAGGCGGTGAATGATCCCAACGTCGAGGAGTCGCGCCAGGCGCTGGACAAGTACACCGTCGACCTGACCAAACGCGCCGAGGACGGCAAGCTCGACCCGGTGATCGGCCGTGACGACGAGATTCGCCGCACCATTCAGGTGCTGCAACGGCGCACCAAGAACAACCCGGTGCTGATCGGCGAGCCCGGTGTGGGCAAGACTGCCATCGCCGAAGGCCTGGCCCAGCGCATCGTCAATGGCGAGGTGCCCGATGGCCTCAAGGACAAGCGGCTGCTGTCGCTGGACATGGGCTCGCTGATCGCCGGCGCCAAGTTCCGCGGCGAATTCGAGGAGCGCCTGAAAGCCGTGCTCAACGAACTCTCCAAGCAGGAAGGGCGCATCATTCTGTTCATCGACGAGCTGCACACCATGGTCGGCGCCGGCAAGGCCGAGGGCGCCATGGACGCCGGCAACATGCTCAAGCCGGCCCTGGCCCGTGGTGAGCTGCACTGCGTCGGCGCCACCACGCTGGACGAGTACCGCCAGTTCATCGAGAAGGACGCCGCGCTGGAGCGCCGCTTCCAGAAGGTGCTGGTGGACGAGCCGAGCGAGGAAGACACCATCGCCATCCTGCGTGGCCTCAAGGAGCGCTACGAGGTGCACCACGGCGTGACCATCACCGACGGCGCGATCATCGCCGCGGCCAAGCTCAGCCATCGCTACATCACCGACCGCCAGCTGCCGGACAAGGCCATCGACCTGATCGACGAGGCCGCCAGCCGCATCCGCATGGAGATCGACTCCAAGCCGGAGGAACTGGACCGCCTGGATCGCCGCCTGATCCAGTTGAAGATCGAGCGCGAGGCACTGAAGAAGGAAGACGACGAGGCGACCAAGAAGCGTCTGGTCAAGCTGGAAGAAGACATCGCCAAGCTGGAGAAGGAATACGCCGACCTGGATGAGATCTGGAAGTCGGAGAAGGCCGAGGTGCAAGGCTCGGCGCAGATCCAGCAGAAGATCGAGCAGGCCAAGACCGAGCTGGAGGCCGCGCGGCGCAAGGGCGACCTCAACCGCATGGCCGAGCTGCAGTACGGGGTGATCCCGGATCTGGAGCGCAGCCTGCAGATGGTCGACCAGCACGGCAAGAGCGAGAACCAGTTGCTGCGCAACAAGGTCACCGACGAGGAAATCGCCGAGGTCGTGTCCAAGTGGACCGGCATTCCGGTGAGCAAGATGCTCGAAGGCGAGCGCGAAAAACTGCTGAAGATGGAAGGCCTGCTGCACCAGCGGGTGATCGGCCAGGACGAAGCGGTGGTGGCCGTGGCCAATGCCGTACGCCGTTCCCGTGCCGGCCTGGCCGACCCCAACCGGCCGAGCGGTTCGTTCCTCTTCCTCGGCCCGACCGGGGTGGGCAAGACCGAGCTGTGCAAGGCGCTGGCCGAGTTCCTCTTCGACACCGAGGAAGCGCTGGTGCGAATCGACATGTCCGAGTTCATGGAGAAGCACAGCGTCGCCCGTCTGATCGGTGCGCCGCCCGGCTATGTCGGCTACGAGGAGGGCGGTTACCTGACCGAGGCGGTGCGGCGTAAACCCTACTCGGTGGTGCTGATGGACGAGGTGGAGAAGGCCCACCCGGATGTGTTCAACGTATTGCTGCAGGTGCTCGAAGACGGTCGCCTGACCGACAGCCACGGGCGCACCGTGGACTTCAAGAACACGGTGATCGTGATGACTTCCAACCTCGGCTCGGCGCAGATCCAGGAGCTGGTCGGCGACAAGGAAGCGCAGCGCGCGGCGGTGATGGACGCGGTGAGCAGCCATTTCCGTCCCGAGTTCATCAACCGTATCGATGAGGTGGTGGTGTTCGAGCCGCTGGGCCGCGAGCAGATCGCCGGTATCGCCGAGATCCAGCTCCAGCGCCTGCGTGGCCGCCTGACCGAGCGCGAGCTGAGCCTGGAGCTGACGCCGGAGGCGCTGGACAAGCTGATCGCCGTCGGTTACGACCCGGTGTATGGTGCGCGCCCGCTCAAGCGTGCAATCCAGCGCTGGATCGAGAACCCGCTGGCGCAGCGTATCCTGGCTGGCGACTTCGCCCCCGGTGCGCAGGTCAAGGCCAAGGTGGAGGGCGAGGAGATCGTCTTCGCCTGATCGCTTGCCGCGTAAACACGAAGGCCCGCCAAATCGGCGGGCCTTTGCTTTTGTAGCCCGGATGAAATCCGGGGGAGTCGGCGTCAGGTTTTCCCGGATTGCATCCGGGCTATGGTGCTGCGCGTTTCGTGTAGGAGCGGCTTCAGCCGCGATTTTTCTCGTTCGCGGCTAAAGCCGCTCCTACGTATGGACTCAGCGTCCTAGCAGCAACCACCCCAATGCTTCTTCTTCGAGGTGTGGCCGATGCCGGGGTTGAAGGTGTTGGTCGGGTCGAGCTCGCGGTAGAAACCGGCCAGCGCCGGCTTGGCCACGTACAGGTGGCCGACGTTGTGCTCGGCCGGGTACTCGGCGCGGCGTGCATCCAGCAGTTTCCACATGCGGTGCTCCATCTCGATCGGGTCGATGCCCTTTCTGACGATGTAGTCCTGATGGAACACATGGCAGAAGAAGTGCCCGTAGTAGAGCTTGTGGATGATCTGCTCCTCCATCTCCTGCGGCAGTGTCTCGACCCAGTCGCGGTCGTTGCGGCGTAGGGCGATGTCCAGGGCGAGGATGTCTTCGACGCTGCTGCGGTGTGCCTCGCGGTAGCGGATGGCCGCGCCGGCGATGGCGAAGCGGTGCAGGAAGGCCTTGCGCCCTTCCTCGGCGTCGCATTCGAAGTAGGCGCCGCTGGCGCTGCCGCTGAAGTACTCGGTGAGGAAGGCGCGGGTCTGCTCCAGGGTGTCGTTGGACACGCGCACCAGCAGGTGATGCTCGAAGCGGTCACGGTACTCGCGCATGCGCGCGGGCAGGTGGCTGGGCAGCAGGTTCATCAGCGCCTGGATCACCTTGTCGGTCACCCCGCGCAGGCCGAAGCGCTCGAAGAAACCGTCGACCCGGCTCTTCATGGCGAAGGCGGCCGGCACCCTGGCGGTGCCGAATTTGTCGATCACCAGGAAGGTATCCTTACCGTATTTTTCGCCAATGTCGAAGGCGGTGCGGTGGATGTACTCGCCGGCAATCGGCAGTCGTGGCAGTTTGGCCAGCAGGTGGCGGCGCACTTCGGTCGGATCGTGCGGGTCGTTGCTGCCGATGTAGAACACCGTACTCGGCTCCTTCGGGAAGGTGTCCAGGCGCACGGCGAACAGGCACAGCTTGCCGGCCGAGCCGGAGGCCTCGAACAGGCGCGACGGGTCGGCGTTGAAGCGCGCCGGGGTGTCGGCGTCGACATCGCGCACGTGCTCGCCGTAGCGCGCGTCGGAAGCCTTGGCATGCTCCTCGTTGCGCACCTGCTGCGGCGTGTAGTCGCCGTTCTGCAAGCGGGTGAGGATCTCCTCGGGATTGTCGCCCAGCTCGATCCCCAGATGGTTGACCAGTTCCAGCGAGCCGTCATCCTTCACCTGCGCGTACAGCGCCAGTTCGGTGTAGGCCGGGCCGCGGCGTACCAGGGCGCCGCCGGAGTTGTTGCAGATGCCGCCGAGCACCGAAGCGCCGATGCAGGACGAGCCGATCACTGAATGCGGTTCGCGGTTCAGCGGCGCCAGCGCCTGCTCCAGGCGATCCAGAGTGGCGCCGGGCAGACAGACTACCTGCTGGCCATCGTTGATCAGCTGCACGCCCGTGATGCGCAGGGTGCTGATCAGCACGATCTCGCGGTCGTAGTCGTCGCCGTCCGGGGTGGAGCCCCCGGTCAGGCCGGTGTTGGCCGCCTGCATGATGACGATGCGATCGGCCGCCACCGCCGCCTGCAGGATACGCCACTGCTCCAGCAGCGAGCCCGGGCGTACCACCGCCAGCACATTGCCCTCACCGGTGCGATGGCCCTTGCGAAAGCGCCGCGTCGATTGTTCATCGGTCAGCACGTGGCTGGCACCGACAATCTGGCGCATCTGCGCCAGCAGGGCGTCGCGGGTGATGGTGGCGGCAGCAGTCATGGGATCAACGCTCCTTTACCAGCAAATCAGAGGTGATCTCGGCGATGGACTTGGCGCCAGTCAGGACCATGGCCACGCGCATTTCCTTCTCGATCAGGTCGAGCAGATTGCTCACGCCGGCGCCACCGGCCGCGGCCAGGGCGTAGAGGAAGGCGCGGCCTAGCAGCACGGTGTCGGCGCCGAGAGCAATCATGCGCACCACGTCCAGGCCGGTGCGGATGCCGGAGTCGGCGAGAATCTTCAGGTCGCCCTTGACCGCGTCGGCGATGGCCGGCAGTGCGCGGGCGCTGGACAGTACGCCGTCGAGCTGACGACCGCCATGGTTGGAGACGATGATGCCGTCGGCGCCGAAGGTCACCGCGTCGCGGGCGTCCTCAGGGTCGAGGATGCCTTTGATCACCATCGGGCCGTCCCAGAAGTCGCGGATCCATTCCAGATCCTTCCAGGAGATCGACGGGTCGAAGTTGGCGCCCAGCCAGCCGATGTAGTCGGCCAGGCCGGTGGGATTGCCGCGGTAGGCGGAGATGTTGCCCAGGTCGTGCGGCTTGCCCATGAGGCCGACGTCCCAGGCCCACTGCGGATGAGTCATGGCCTGCAGCATGCGGCGCAGCGCCGCGTTCGGGCCGCTCATGCCGGAGTGGGCGTCGCGGTAGCGCGCGCCGGGCACCGGCATGTCCACGGTGAACACCAGGGTCGAGCAGCCAGCTGCCTTGGCGCGCTCCAGGGCATTCTTCATGAAGCCGCGATCTTTCAGCACATAGAGCTGGAACCACATGGGCCGGTCGATGGCCGGCGCCACTTCCTCAATCGGACATACCGACACGGTGGACAAGGTAAAGGGAATACCCTTGGCCGCTGCCGCCTTGGCTGCCTGCACCTCGCCGCGACGGGCGAACATCCCGGTCAGGCCGACCGGCGCCAGACCTACCGGCATCGCCATCTTCTCGCCGAACAGCTCGGTGGACAGGTCCAGTTCGGACATGTTCTTCAGCACGCGCTGGCGCAGTTCGATATCCGACAGGTCAGCGACGTTGCGGCGCAGGGTGTGCTCGGCGTAGGCACCGCCATCGGCGTAATGGAACAGGAAGGGCGGCAGCTTGCGCTCGGCGGCGGCGCGATAGTCGGTGGAGGCAGAAATGATCATGGGCTCATCCTGTTGCTGAAAAGGGGAAGCGTAGCCTGACGGCAAGAGCCCCGGCCAAGCCGGGGCGCTTTCGAGTGATGCGGATCAGTGCACCAGCGGGTCGCTGACACCCAGCACGTAGATCGCGACCATCGCGATGATGCCGGTGAACAGCACGTAGTACAGCGTCGGCCAGATGGTCTTGCGCAGCGTACTGCCCTCGCGGCCGAGCAGGCCAACGGTGGCCGAAGCGGCAACCACGTTGTGGATCGCCACCATATTACCGGCAGCGGCGCCCACGGCCTGGACCGCGACGATCAGCGCGCTGGAGATGCCCAGGCTGCTGGCCACGCCGAACTGGAACTGGCTGAACATCATGTTGCTGACAGTGTTGGAGCCGGCGATGAAGGCGCCCAGTGCGCCGATGCTCGGTGCCAGCAGCGGGTAGATGCCGCCAACGCTGTCGGCTACCCAACGGGCCATGAGGATAGGCATGCTGGACAGTTCCGCGCCGTTGACCCCGGAGTTGATCAGGATGCGCACCATCGGCACGGTGAACAGCAGCACGAAGCCGGCGCTGAGCAGTACGCTGGAGGATTCCTTCACCGCCTTGCCCAGATCACGTGCCTTCATGCCGTGCAGGAAGAAAGTGGCCAGGACCACGGCGACCAGAATGCCACCCGGCAGGTACAGCGGCTGGAAGTTGGCGCTGATCCCGGTTTCGCCGAGCAGATCGGGGAAGTTCACCACCACCGCCTTCAGGGCGTTGCCGACGTCCGGGAAGACGCGGCTGACCACCAGCAGGGCGCCGACCAGTACGTAGGGCAGCCAGGCGCGCAGGGAGCTCATCGGTTTGGCAGTCAGCTCGTCCAGCTTCATCTCGACAGTGCCCAGCCACTCGCTCGGCCACTTGTCCGCCGGGGCGAAGTCCCAGGTCTTCTTCGGTACCAGGAAGCCGAAGCGGGCAGCGCTGGTGACGATGGCCAGGCCGATCAGGCCGCCCAGCAGCGACGGGAATTCCGGGCCGAGGAACACGCCGGTAAAGACGTACGGCACGACGAAGGCCAGGCCGGCGAAGATGGCGAACGGCAGCACTTCCAGGCCGGCTTTCCAGCTTTTCTCCTGACCGAAGAAGCGGGTCAGCATCATCGCCATGATGGTCGGCATGATCACCCCGACAGTGGCGTGGATGATCGCCACTTCACTGGTGATCAGTTGCAGGAACTGCGCCCAGGACGAGCCCTGTTCGACCAGCTGCGCACCGATGGTGGCGGTATCCAGGCCGGTGTTGAGGCCGACGATGATCGGCGTGCCGACCGCACCGAAGGAGACCGGTGTGCTCTGCACCAGCATGCCCATCAGCACCGCGGCCATGGCCGGGAAACCGATGGCCACCAACAGCGGAGCGGCGATGGCCGCCGGCGTGCCGAAGCCCGAGGCGCCTTCGATGAAGCAGCCGAACAGCCAGGCGATGATGATGGCCTGGATGCGGCGGTCGGGGCTGATGGTGGTGAAGCCGGCACGAATCGCGGTGATGCCTCCGGAGTGCTTGAGGGTGTTCAGCAGCAGGATCGCGCCGAAGATGATCCACAGCAGGCCCAGCGTGATCAGCAGGCCTTGCAGCGTGGAGGCGAGAACGCGGTTGAGGGTCATGTCCCAGGCGAACAGGCCGACCGCGGCAGTGAGCAGATAAACCAGCGGCATGGCGTGCTTGGCCGGCCAGCGCAGGCCGATCAGCAGAATGGCTGCAAGCAGGATCGGCGAAAACGCCAGCAGGGCGAGAATTCCGTTGGACATTGGGAGTTACTCCACACGAGCGCGCGACTGGCGCGGCAGGGATGAGGCGTTATCGAACAGGCTTGCAGCGCGTAGGGCTGTCATGGCGAGACCTCGATGGATTGTTGTTCTTGTTGGTTAAATTGGTAAGACCAATTTACAAAGTAGCGGGCTCAGGTTAAAAGTTGCTCAATAGGCTGTCAAATCGAGATGCTAAGACTTTGGTCGTATAGTGCTGGCTTGTTCCGCCTGGATGAGCGCTATAGGCTTGCGCCATTGGGCCTGAAGCCTGGTCAAACCAATGGAGATGTGGGTGATGGAAGTAGGACTGGTGCGGCAGCGACGTCTTTCGGATGACATCGTTGCGCAGCTGGAAACCATGATTCTCGAGGGCACCTTGCGTGCCGGCGAGAGGCTGCCTGCTGAGCGTGCGCTGGCGGAGCAGTTCGGCGTTTCCCGCCCGTCCCTGCGTGAAGCGATTCAAAAATTGGTGGCCAAGGGGCTGTTGGTCAGTCGCCAGGGTGGCGGCAACTACGTGGCCGAAACCCTTGGCTCGACCTTCAGCGACCCGTTACTGCAGCTGCTGGAGAACAAGGAGGATGCGCAGCGCGATCTGCTGGAGTTTCGCCATACGCTGGAGGGTTCCTGCGCCTATTACGCGGCCCGACGGGCGACCGATATCGACCGGCAGCGCCTGGCCGAGGCGTTCGAGGCGTTACAGGATTGCTATGCGCGGGTTGGCAAGGTGACGCGTGCGGAGGAGGGCGCTGCCGATGCGCGTTTCCACCTGGCGATTGCGGAGGCCAGCCACAATGCCGTTCTGCTGCACACCATTCGCGGCCTGTTCGACCTGCTCAAACGCAACGTCGTGACCAATATCGGCGGCATGTATGCCCAGCGCGAAGAGACACGCGACATGCTGATCGGTCAGCACCGCGCGTTGTACGAGGCGATCATCGAAGGGCGTGCGGAAGATGCGCGCGATCTGTCCAACCAGCACATCGATTACGTGCAGGAAGTGCTTTCGGAAGTTCAGCTGGAAGCTCAGCGCGTGGCGCGAGCGCAAAGGCGTTTGGGGATATAGGCTGCAGGCTTCAAGCGGCAGGCGGCAGGCGGCAGGCTAAAAGCTAAAGGCTAAAAGCGGGTAGGGCATTCCGCTCTGCCAGCTTTGCCTGCAGCTTGAAGCCTGCAGCCGCTTTCAGTCTTCCTTGCCCTTGCTGCGCATGGCGCGCTGGACTTCGCGGTTGGCGTCGCGCTCTTTCTCGACATGACGCTTATCGAAGTCCTTTTTGCCCTTGGCCAGGGCGATCTCGCACTTGACCAGGTGCTGTTTCCAGTACAGCGACAGGGCCACGCAGGTGTAGCCTTTCTGCTGCACGGCACCGAACAGCTTGTCCAGCTCACGCTTGTTGAGCAACAGCTTGCGCGTGCGGATCGGGTCTGCGATGACGTGAGTGCTGGCGGTCTTCAGCGGGGTGATATGCGCCCCCATCAGCCAGGCCTCGTCGTCCTTGAGCAGCACGTAGCTGTCGACCAGTTGTGCCTTGCCGGCGCGCAGGCTTTTCACTTCCCAGCCGGCCAGGGCGACGCCCGCCTCGAACTTCTGTTCGACGAAATAATCATGCAGCGCTTTTTTATTCAGCGCGATGGTGCCTTGAGGATGTTTCTTTTGCTTAGCCATAGGGCGCGCATTATAGGGAGTCGCCGGCGCCTGCGCCATGGGGCTTTTCCGAGCCAAACTTGAGCCCATGCCTCGAATCTCCGACAATGCGCGATCTTTTTTCCCGCAATCTGGGGTCTTGGCCGCAATGGCGAGCGACAAAGTTTCAATTCACGGTGCCTGGGCCAGCCGCTGGGTGTTCATTCTGGCGGCCACCGGCTCGGCCGTGGGCCTCGGCAATATCTGGAAGTTTCCTTACATGACGGGCGTCTACGGCGGTGGCGCGTTCGTCGTGATGTACCTGTTCTGCATCGCCCTGGTTGGCGTGCCGATCATGCTGGCGGAAACCCTGATCGGTCGCCGCGGCCGGCAAAGTCCGGTCAACGCGATGAAGAGTCTGGCGATCGAGGCCGGCGCCTCCAAGCACTGGTCTCTGGCCGCATTGATGGGCATGGTCGCCGCGTTGCTGATCCTGTCTTTCTATAGCGTGGTGGCTGGCTGGTCGCTGGATTACATCCTCGGCATGGGGCGAGGCGACTTCACCGGCATCAGCGCCGATGGCGCCGGGGCAGCGTTTGGCGGGTTGACCTCCGATCCGTGGCGACTGACCCTGTGGCATAGCCTGTTCATGCTGGTCACTGCCTTCGTCATCGGCAAGGGCGTGGTGGCCGGGCTGGAGCGCAGCCTGCGCATCATGATGCCGCTGCTGTTCGTGCTGCTGCTGGTTCTGCTGGGCTACAGCTTTACCACCGGACATTTCCGCGAAGGTTTCGACTTCCTCTTCCATTTCGATCCGAGCAAGGTTCAGGACGGCATTCTCGCCGCCATGGGGCATGCGTTCTTTACCCTGAGTGTCGGCGTCGGCTCGATCATGGTCTACGGCGCCTATATGCCGAAGAAGGCTTCGATTGGCGCCACTGTGCTCACCGTCGGTCTGCTCGATACTCTGGTTGCACTGACCGCCGGCATGGCGCTGTTTCCCATCGTGTTCGCCGCAGGCCTGGAGCCAGGTGGGGGGCCGGGGCTGATGTTCGTCACCTTGCCGATCGCGTTCGGCAACATTGCCTTCGGCCAGGTGATGGGGCTGATCTTCTTCGTGCTGGTGGCCGTCGCTGCCTGGAGTTCGTCGATCTCCATGCTGGAGCCGGCTGTCGCCTACTTCGTCGAAAAAACCGGGCGCAGCCGTACCAAGGTGACCGCAGTATTGGCACTGTTCTGCTGGCTGGTCGGCATGGGTACGGTGATGTCGTTCAATCTGTGGGCCGAGGCCAAGTTCTTCGTCTTCGCTGAAGATGGTTTCCACCTGCTGCAGTGGGGCGCCGAGGGCGGCAAGACCTTCTTCGACAGCATCGATTACCTCACCAGCCGCATTCTGTTGCCACTGGGCGGTTTGTCCTTCGCCCTGTTCGCCGGCTGGGTGCTGAGTCGCGACGCCGTGCGTGAAGAGTTGGCCATCAGGAGCCCGCTGCTGTTCAATCTGTGCCTCTGGCTGATTCGCGTCGTGGCGCCGATCGGCGTGCTGATCGTATTCATCGCGGAGCTGAGCAAGTAAATGACTACTCGAATCCAGCGCTCGGCGTTGCTGCCTTACCCGGCACAGGCGCTGTATGACCTCGTTAACGATGTGGCCAGCTACCCGCAGTTCCTGCCCTGGTGTAGCTCCAGTGAAATATTGGAAGTCAGCGAGACGCACATGCTGGCCAGCCTCGAAGTGGCCAAGGGCGGTATCGGTCAGCGCTTCGTCACGCGCAATGTGCTGCTGCCCGGCCAGCGCATCGAGATGAATCTGCAGGAAGGACCCTTCACCAGCCTCAATGGCGTCTGGGAATTCAAGGCGCTGGGTGACAAGGCCTGCAAGATCAGCCTGGACCTGACCTTCGACTACGCCGGGCCGCTGGTGCGTGCCACGCTGGGTCCGCTGTTCAATCAGGCGGCCAACACCATGGTCGACGCTTTCTGCCAGCGAGCCAAGCAGCTGTATGGATAAGCCCAGTATCGCCATCGAAGTGGTCTACGCCCTCGCTGAGCGGCAGAAGCTTCTGCGTCTGTCGGTGCCGGTCGGCACCACGGTGCGTGAAGCGGCATTACGCTCAGGCATGCAGCAGTTCTTTCCGGAGCTGGACCTGAATCAGGCGCCGCTGGGCATTTTCGGCAAGGCGGTAAGCAAGCCGGAGGAGCGTGTGCTCGAGGAGGGTGAGCGGGTCGAGATCTATCGGCCGCTGATTGCCGACCCGAAGGAAGTGCGCAAACAGCGCGCAGCCAAGGCCAAGAGCAAGGCGGACGACGGCGAGGCGAGCTGAACGCCAGGTATAAAAAAGCCCGGATCGCTCCGGGCTTTTTTTATGCATGGCGATTACTGCGGATCGGTTTCCAGCGGTTCCGGGGTCGGCACCGGCACGGTTTCCACCTGGTCCACTTCGCGCTGGATCTGCTCCAGCAGCGAGCCCGGTGCAGGCGGGGCGTCGTCCTGCCGTTGCGGCTGGGTTTGCGGCGTGGTCGCGCCGCCGTCCTCGCCGAGAATCGCCTGGTCGCGGCTGACGCCGGGCATGAAGTCGCCGGCCAGGCCGACCAGTTGGTCGTTGCCGTCGAATACCAGGCTGACGCGCTCCTGCAGGCGCTGCGTGCCGCCCGGTTGGATGCTGTAGAGATAGTCCCAGCGGTCGGCGTGGAAGGTGTCGGTGAGCAGCGGGTTGCCCATGATAAACCGCACCTGCCGCCGGGTCATTCCAGGGCGCAACTGGTCTATCATGTCCTGCGTCACGACATTGCCCTGTTGAATGTCGATCTTGTAAACCCCGGGGAATGAACAACCGGCGAGTGCGAAGAGCCCGGTCAGCGACAGGCTGGTCAGCAAGAGCTTGGTTTTTTGCATCGGAGGGTGACTTCCACTATCTTGGGCAACTTGAACCCCGGATCATACCCGTATTGAAGGGTGCTGCGAAGCAGCATCCATGAGAAAGCAGACCATGGTTGAAAATAACGAACTGCGCAAAGCTGGACTGAAGGTGACTCTGCCACGGGTCAAAATCCTGCAGATGCTCGATAACGCCGAACACCGTCACATGAGTGCGGAGGATGTCTACAAGGCGCTGATGGAGGCGGGTGAAGACGTTGGCCTGGCTACCGTATACCGCGTACTGACCCAGTTCGAGGCCGCCGGCCTGGTGGTGCGTCACAATTTCGATGGCGGTCATGCCGTGTTCGAGCTGGCCGACAGCGGTCACCACGACCATATGGTCTGTGTCGATTCCGGTGAGGTGATCGAGTTCTTCGATTCCGAGATCGAGAAGCGCCAGAAGGAAATCGTCAAGGAGCACGGCTTCGAGCTCGTCGATCACAATCTGGTGCTGTACGTACGCAAGAAGAGTTGATGCTTCTGTGGCAATGAGAAAGGCGACCCTTGGGTCGCCTTTCTGTTTTATGGCTTCGATGAAAGCCGGATTCGTCGTTTGCCGATCGCGTCCGGCTGCAGCGCTTTACGCAGCCTGGGCGCTGGTCACCATCTTGCGGGCGTGAGCCAGGGATTCCTCGGTCAGGTCGACGCCGCCGAGCATGCGTGCGATCTCCTCGACGCGACCGCTTTCGTCCAGCTTGCTCACCGCGGTGGACGTGGCATCCTCACCGCGTCGCTTGTGCACGAACAGGTGCTGGTGGCCCTGCGCAGCGACCTGGGGCAGGTGGGTCACGCACAGTACCTGGCCACGCTCACCGAGGCGGCGCAGCAGCTGGCCGACTACTTCGGCAGTCGGCCCGCCGATGCCGACGTCCACTTCATCGAAGACCAGGGTCGGTACGCGTGAGGTCTGGGCGGTGATCACCTGGATCGCCAGGCTGATGCGCGACAGCTCGCCACCGGACGCCACCTTGGCCAGGCCGCGCAGCGGCTGGCCGGGGTTGGCGCTGACCAGGAACTCCACGCTTTCCAGACCATTGGCATGCGGCTCTTCGCTGTTGGTGACCTGCAACTGAATGCTGAAGCGTCCGCCCGGCATGCCCAGAGCCTGCATTTCCTGCTCCACTGCCGCGGACAGGCGTTCAGCGGCGCTGCCGCGCAGTGTGCTGAGTTCAGCGGCCTTTTCCTGATAGTGACGCTCGTAGGCGGCCAGTTCCTCGGCCAGGCGTTCGCTGGCCTGATCGTCGGCATTCAGGCCTTCCAGCTCTTCGAACAGTTGCTGCTGCAGAGCGGCCAACTCGGTCGGCTGAATGCGGTGCTTGCGCGCCAGGGTGTAGATGGTGTCCAGGCGCTCTTCGAGAAACTGCTGGCGCTCGGGATCGGCGTCGAAGTGATCGACGAAGCGGTTCAGCTCGCCGACGGCTTCTTCCACCTGAATCTGTGCGCTGGCCAGCAGGTTGCTCGCTTCGCCCAGCGCACCGCCCTGGCCACCGAAGGCGCCGAGGCGGTTGAGGCTGGCGGTCAGCGCCGACAACACGTTGCCGGCATCGCTCTCGCTGCACAGGTCGAGCACCTGGCGGCAGGCGCCGAGTAGTGCCTCGGCATTGCTCAGGTCCTTGTGCTCCTGCTCCAGCTGTTCCAGTTCGTTGTCGCCCAGCGCCAGATTTTCCAGTTCTTCCAGCTGATAGCTGAGCAACTGGTGGCGGGCGCGCTGTTCGTCACCCTGGCTGGAGATGCGCTCCAGCTCGTTGCGCGTCTGCTTCCAGCGCTGCGCGGCGAGTTGCACCTGGCGCGCCAGTTCCTGACTGCCGGCGTATTCGTCGAGCAGGCGGCGATGGGTGTCGGTCTTGAGTAGCGACTGGTGCTCGTGCTGGCTGTGGATATCGATGATCAGCTCGCCAATGGCCTTGAGGTCGGCCTGCGGGCAGGGGCTGCCATTGATGTAGCCGCGTGATCGACCTTCAGCGGTGATCACCCGACGCAGGATGCACGGCCCATCGCTGTCCAGATCACGTTCGGCAAGCCAGGCGCGGGCTTCGGGAATGTCCGTCAGGTCGAAGCTGGCGAGAATGTCCGCCTTGTCGGCTCCGGGACGCACCACGCCACTGTCGGCGCGATCGCCCAGGCACAAGCCGAGAGCGTCGAGCATGATCGACTTGCCGGCACCGGTCTCGCCGCTGATGGCGCTCATGCCGGCGTCCAGTTCGAGGTCCAGGTGGTCGACGATGGCGTAGTTGTGAATGGACAGGTGCACCAGCATGGCGAACGCTCCCGAATTGATGTCTGGTTATTTATACAGTGTTTTTTCTTTTCCTGGCAATCCTCCGTATCGCCCCTTGAAAGCTGGGGATTTGGCTCCATATAGGCGGCAGGTGCGCGGGCCGGACTCGCGCCGTTTCATTCGAGAGGAGATAGGCATGGCTGACGAACAGAACCTGGACACGCAGAACCCCGAGACTCAGGCGACCGAGAATGCTGCGCCGAACGACGATCTGGCGGCTCGCGTGCAGGCCCTGGAAGAGCAGCTGGCGGCAGCGCAGGATCAGTCGCTGCGCGTTGCGGCCGAGCTGCAGAATGTGCGCCGTCGCGCCGAGCAGGACGTGGAGAAGGCGCACAAGTTCGCTCTGGAGAAATTCGCCAACGACCTGCTGCCGGTGGTCGACAGCCTGGAGCGTGGCCTGGAACTGTCCAGTCCGGACGACGAAGCCATCAAGGGCGTGCGCGAGGGCATGCAGCTGACCCTCAAGCTGTTCCTCGACACCCTGGCGCGTCATCAGTTGGAAGCGATCGAGCCGCATGGCGAGCCGTTCAACCCTGAGCATCACCAGGCCATGGCGATGGAGGAGAGCACCAACGTCGAGCCGAACTCGGTGCTCAAGGTGTTTCAGAAGGGGTATCTGCTCAACGGTCGCCTGCTGCGCCCGGCCATGGTCGTGGTCAGCAAGGCGCCTACCACACCGCCGCCGTCCATCGACGAGCAGGCTTGAAATTTCCGGGGGCGACCCCATTTTTGAGTCAAGCGTTTTAGTGCTGCCGGCGCCTGTGAAACGAGGCGACGGATAAATCAAAGTTTCGGGAGAATTTTCATGGGCAAAATCATCGGTATCGACCTGGGGACTACCAACTCCTGCGTCTCCATTCTGGAAAACGGCAACGTCAAGGTGCTGGAGAACGCCGAAGGCGCTCGCACCACGCCGTCCATCATCGCTTACGCGGGCGACGGCGAAATTCTGGTTGGCCAGTCGGCTAAGCGTCAGGCTGTCACCAACCCACACAACACCCTGTACGCGGTGAAGCGTCTGATCGGTCGTCGTTTCGACGAGGATGTCGTGCAGAAAGACATCCAGATGGTTCCGTACAAGATCGTCAAGGCTGACAACAACGACGCCTGGGTCGAAGTGAACGGCCAGAAAATGGCGCCGCCGCAGATCAGCGCCGAAGTACTGAAGAAAATGAAGAAGACCGCCGAGGACTACCTGGGCGAGCCGGTGACCGAAGCGGTGATCACCGTTCCGGCCTACTTCAACGACAGCCAGCGTCAGGCCACCAAGGATGCCGGTCGCATCGCCGGTCTGGACGTCAAGCGCATCATCAACGAGCCGACCGCGGCTGCGCTGGCCTATGGCATGGACAAGGCCAAGGGTGACCACACCGTCATCGTTTACGACCTGGGTGGCGGTACCTTCGACGTGTCGGTGATCGAGATCGCCGAAGTCGACGGCGAGCACCAGTTCGAAGTACTGGCCACCAACGGTGACACCTTCCTCGGTGGTGAGGACTTCGACATTCGCCTGATCGATTACCTCGTCGACGAATTCAAGAAAGAAACCGGCATGAACCTCAAGGGCGACCCGCTGGCCATGCAGCGCCTGAAGGAAGCAGCCGAGAAGGCCAAGATCGAGCTGTCCTCGAGCCAGCAGACCGACGTCAACCTGCCGTACATCACTGCAGACGCCACAGGTCCGAAGCACCTGAACGTGAAGATCTCCCGTTCCAAGCTCGAATCGCTGGTCGAAGACCTGGTGCAGCGCACCATCGAGCCGTGCCGCACTGCACTGAAGGACGCCGGTATCGACGTCAGCAAGATCGACGACGTGATCCTGGTCGGCGGTCAGACCCGTATGCCGCTGGTGCAGAAGACCGTTGCCGAGTTCTTCGGCAAGGAACCGCGCAAGGACGTCAACCCGGACGAAGCCGTGGCCATGGGCGCTGCCATTCAGGGCGCGGTTCTGGCCGGTGACGTCAAGGACGTGCTGCTGCTGGACGTTTCCCCGCTGACCCTGGGTATCGAAACGATGGGTGGCGTGATGACTGCGCTGATCGAGAAGAACACCACCATCCCGACCAAGAAGTCGCAGGTGTTCTCCACCGCTGACGACAACCAGAGCGCCGTGACCATTCACGTGCTGCAGGGCGAGCGTAAGCAGGCTGCGCAGAACAAGTCCCTCGGCAAGTTCGACCTGGCCGAGATTCCGCCGGCTCCGCGTGGCGTGCCGCAGATCGAAGTGACCTTCGACATCGATGCCAACGGTATCCTGCACGTCTCCGCCAAGGACAAGGCCACCGGCAAGCAGCAGTCCATCGTGATCAAGGCCAACTCCGGTCTGTCCGAAGAGGAAATCGAACAAATGGTGCGCGACGCCGAGGCCAATGCCGAGGAAGACCGCAAGTTCGAAGAGCTGGCCACTGCCCGTAACCAGGGCGATCAGCTGGTGCATGCCACCCGCAAGATGCTCACCGAGGCGGGCGACAAGGCCACTGCCGACGAGAAGGCGGCCATCGAGAAAGCCATTGGCGAGCTGGAAGTTGCCGTGAAGGGCGACGACAAGGCGGCCATCGAAGCGAAGATGAACGCCCTGTCCGAGGCCACCACGCCGCTGGCGCAGAAGATGTACGCCGAACAGCCGCAAGGTGCTGCCGCGCAGGCTGATGCCGGCGATGCCAAGGATGCGGGTGACGACGTGGTCGACGCTGAGTTCGAAGAGGTCAAGGAGAACAAGTAAGGGATGCGGCCTGCGTAGCGGGCCGCCTCTTCTTTACGCTCCACCGTCGCTCGCGACGGGCAGGATTCGCCGCGCGGGAGCCTTCTCCCGCGTCGGCGTATCTGGAGCTCACGAATCTGAGAGTGCAGCACAACTATGGCAAAACGTGACTATTACGAGATCCTGGGGGTCGAGCGCGGCGCCAGTGAGGCCGAGCTGAAGAAGGCCTATCGGCGCCTGGCGATGAAATATCACCCGGACCGCAACCCGGACGACAAGGACGCCGAGGAGAAATTCAAGGAGGCCAACGAGGCCTACGAAGTGCTCTCCGACGCCAGCAAGCGTTCGGCCTACGATCAATACGGCCACGCTGGGGTCGACCCGCAGATGGGCGGTGGCGGCGGAGCCGGTTTCGGTGGCGCCAACTTCTCCGACATCTTCGGCGACGTGTTCAGCGACTTCTTCGGCGGTGGTCGTGGCGGCTCGCGCGGCGGTGCCCAGCGCGGCAGTGACCTGCGCTACACCCTGGAGCTGGATCTGGAAGAAGCGGTGCGCGGCACTACCGTGACCATTCGCGTGCCGACTCTGGTCGGTTGCAAGACCTGCGATGGTACCGGCGCCAAGAAGGGCACCAGTCCGGTCACCTGTACCACCTGCGGTGGTATCGGTCAGGTGCGCATGCAGCAGGGCTTCTTCTCCGTGCAGCAGACCTGCCCGCGCTGCCATGGCAGCGGCAAGATGATCACTGACCCCTGTGGCAGCTGCCATGGCCAGGGCCGGGTGGAAGAGAGCAAGACGCTGTCGGTCAAGGTGCCGCCGGGTGTCGATACCGGTGATCGCATTCGCCTGTCCGGCGAGGGCGAGGCGGGCGCGCATGGCGGGCCGGCCGGTGACCTCTACGTGGTGGTCAACGTCCGTGAGCATGCGATCTTCCAGCGCGACGGCAAGCATCTGTACTGCGAAGTGCCGATCAGCTTCGCCGATGCGGCGCTGGGTGGTGAACTGGAAGTGCCGACCCTCGATGGTCGGGTCAAGCTGAAGATTCCGGAAGGCACCCAGACCGGCAAGCTGTTCCGCCTGCGTGGCAAGGGCGTGGCCCCGGTGCGTGGTGGTGCGGCTGGCGATCTGATGTGTCGGGTGGCGGTGGAAACGCCGGTCAACCTGAACAAGCGTCAGCGCGAGCTGCTCGAGGAGTTCCGCAAGTCGCTGCAGGGCGACGACTCCCACTCGCCCAAGGCCAGTGGCTGGTTCGAAGGCGTGAAGCGCTTCTTTGGTGACGTATAACCACGGCGGCAGGCTGCAGGCGTTAGGCTTCAAGCCTTTCGCCTGCGGCCTGAGGCCTGCAGCCTGGAGCTGATTTTATGCAACGTATTGCAGTGATGGGCGCCGCCGGGCGCATGGGCAAGACCCTGATCGAGGCGGTGAGTCAGACCGAGGGCGCGAAGCTCAGCGCCGCTGTTGACCGTGCCGATAGCAGCCTGATCGGCGCCGATGCAGGTGAACTGGTCGGCCTGGGCAAGATCGGCGTGACGCTGGCTGGTGATCTGGCCGCGGTGGTCGATGATTTCGATGTACTGATCGATTTCACCCATCCGTCGGTGACGCTGAAGAATCTTGAAGTCTGCCGTCAGGCCGGCAAGGCCATGGTGATCGGCACCACCGGTTTTACCGTGGAAGAGAAGCAGCAGCTGAGCGAGGCGGCCAAGCAGATCCCGATCGTCTTTGCCGCCAATTTCAGCGTCGGCGTCAACCTGTGCCTGAAACTGCTGGATACCGCCGCCCGCGTACTGGGCGATGATGTGGATATCGAGATCATCGAAGCGCATCACCGGCACAAGGTCGATGCGCCGTCCGGTACCGCGCTGCGTATGGGCGAAGTGGTCGCCGATGCGCTGGGGCGTGATCTGCAGAAGGTCGCCGTGTATGGCCGTGAAGGCCAGACTGGTGCTCGTGAGCGCGAGACCATCGGCTTCGCCACCGTGCGTGCCGGCGACGTGGTGGGGGATCACACCGTGCTGTTCGCCGCCGACGGCGAGCGCGTGGAGATCACCCACAAGGCTTCCAGCCGCATGACCTTCGCCAAGGGGGCGGTGCGTTCGGCGCTGTGGCTGCAGCAGCGTTCGCCTGCCCTGTACGACATGCAGGACGTACTAGGCCTGCGCTGACGCGAATGTGTGACTGAGGCGTCTTATTGGGTGGACCGAAAAAGGGTTTTCCTGTAAGCTTCCTGTTTTAGTGTGTCCACTAAAAGTTACGCAGAATGGCTCAAATAAAAAAGCGGGATGACCTTCACACGTCATCCCGCTTTTTTACAACCTGCGTTTGCTTCAAGCCTTGATCGAGACGGAGGTCTTCTTGACTAAGCCAGCCCCCAAACCTGCCATTTTAGCCCTTGCTGACGGCAGCATTTTTCGCGGCGATTCCATCGGGGCCGATGGCCAGACCATCGGAGAGGTGGTGTTCAACACCGCCATGACCGGCTATCAGGAAATCCTTACCGATCCATCCTATGCCCAGCAGATCGTTACCCTGACCTACCCGCACATCGGCAACACCGGTACCACGCCGGAAGATGCCGAGTCCTGCAGTGTTTGGGCCGCTGGCCTGATTATCCGCGACCTGCCGCTGATCTCCAGCAACTGGCGCGACAAGCAGCCACTGGACGAGTATCTGAAGGCCAATGGCACCGTCGCCATCGCCGGCATCGATACCCGTCGGCTGACCCGCATCCTGCGCGAGAAGGGCTCGCAGAACGGCTGCATCCTCACTGGCGCCGACGCCACCGAAGAAAAGGCACTGGAACTGGCGCGCAGCTTCCCGGGCCTCAAGGGCATGGATCTGGCCAAGGAAGTCACCTGCGCCAGTGCCTACGAGTGGCGCGCAAGCACCTGGAACCTGGAAAACGACAGCCATCCGCTGATCCCGGCCGAGGATCTGCCGTATCACGTGGTCGCCTATGACTACGGCGTGAAGCTGAACATCCTGCGTATGCTGGTCGCCCGCGGCTGCCGCCTGACCGTGGTACCGGCGCAGACGCCGGCCAGCGAAGTGCTGGCACTGAATCCCGATGGCGTGTTTCTCTCCAACGGTCCTGGCGATCCCGAGCCGTGCGACTACGCGATCAAGGCGATCAAGGAAATCCTGGAAACCGATATCCCGGTGTTCGGCATCTGCCTGGGTCACCAACTGCTGGCCCTGGCCTCCGGTGCCAAGACCGTCAAGATGGGCCACGGCCACCACGGTGCCAACCACCCGGTGCAGGACCTGGATACCGGCGTGGTGATGATCACCAGCCAGAACCACGGTTTCGCCGTGGACGAGAGCAGCCTGCCGAGCAACCTGCGGCCGATCCACAAGTCGCTGTTCGACGGCACCCTGCAGGGCATCGAGCGTACCGACAAGGACGCCTTCAGCTTCCAGGGCCACCCCGAGGCGAGCCCCGGCCCGCACGACGTGGCCCCGCTGTTCGACCGCTTCATCGAAGCCATGGCCAAGCGCCGCTAAGCCCGCCGACTGACCTACGGATTCGAGAGAGATAAAATGCCAAAACGTACAGACATCAAAAGTATCCTGATCCTCGGCGCCGGCCCCATCGTCATCGGCCAGGCCTGCGAGTTCGACTACTCCGGCGCGCAGGCCTGCAAGGCACTGAAGGAAGAAGGTTTCCGCGTCATCCTGGTGAACTCCAACCCGGCCACCATCATGACCGACCCGGCCATGGCCGACGCCACCTACATCGAGCCGATCAAGTGGGCCACCGTGGCCAAGATCATCGAGAAGGAGCGTCCGGACGCACTGCTGCCGACCATGGGCGGCCAGACCGCGCTGAACTGTGCTCTAGATCTGGAGCGCCACGGCGTGCTGGAGAAGTTCGGCGTCGAGATGATCGGTGCCAACGCCGACACCATCGACAAGGCCGAAGATCGTTCGCGCTTCGACAAGGCGATGAAGGACATCGGCCTGGCCTGCCCGCGCTCGGGTATTGCCCACAGCATGGAAGAAGCCTACGGCGTGCTGGAGATGGTGGGCTTCCCCTGCATCATCCGCCCCAGCTTCACCATGGGCGGCACCGGCGGCGGCATCGCCTACAACCGTGAGGAGTTCGAGGAAATCTGCGCCCGCGGTCTGGACCTGTCGCCGACCAACGAGCTGCTGATCGACGAATCGCTGATCGGCTGGAAGGAATACGAGATGGAGGTGGTCCGCGACAAGAAGGACAACTGCATCATCGTCTGCTCCATCGAGAACTTCGACCCGATGGGCGTGCACACCGGCGATTCCATCACCGTGGCCCCGGCGCAGACCCTGACCGACAAGGAATACCAGATCATGCGCAACGCCTCCCTGGCGGTGCTGCGTGAGATCGGCGTGGAAACCGGCGGCTCCAACGTCCAGTTCGGCATCTGCCCGAACACCGGGCGCATGGTGGTGATCGAGATGAACCCGCGCGTGTCTCGTTCCTCGGCACTGGCCTCCAAGGCCACCGGCTTCCCCATCGCCAAGATCGCCGCCAAGCTGGCAGTCGGCTACACCCTCGACGAGCTGTCCAACGACATCACTGGCGGTCGCACCCCGGCGTCGTTCGAGCCGGCCATCGACTACGTGGTGACCAAGGTCCCGCGCTTCGCCTTCGAGAAATTCCCCAAGGCCGACGCCCGCCTGACCACCCAGATGAAATCCGTGGGTGAAGTCATGGCCATCGGCCGTACCTTCCAGGAGTCGGTGCAGAAGGCCCTGCGCGGTCTGGAAGTCGGCGTTGCCGGCTTCGATCCGAAACTCGATCTGAACGACCCGGAAGCCGAGAGCATCCTCAAGCGCGAACTGACCGTGCCCAGCGCCGACCGTATCTGGTACGTGGCCGATGCCTTCCGCGCCGGCAAGAGCGTTGCCGAAGTGTTCGAGCTGACCCGTATCGACGAGTGGTTCCTGGTACAGATCGAGGATCTGATCAAGGACGAGGCGACCGTGCAGACCCTGGGTCTGTCTGCCATCGACTACGACCTGATGTTCAAGCTCAAGCGCAAGGGCTTCTCCGATGCGCGTCTGGCCAAGCTGCTGGGCGTTTCCGAGAAGAGCCTGCGCGCGCACCGTCACAAGCTGAAAGTGCTGCCGGTGTACAAGCGCGTGGACACCTGCGCCGCCGAATTCGCCACCGACACCGCCTACATGTACTCGACCTACGAGGAAGAGTGCGAGGCCAACCCGAGCGGTCGCGACAAGATCATGATCCTCGGCGGCGGTCCGAACCGTATCGGCCAGGGCATCGAGTTCGACTACTGCTGCGTACACGCGGCGCTGGCCATGCGTGAAGACGGTTTCGAGACCATCATGGTCAACTGCAACCCGGAAACCGTCTCCACCGACTACGACACCTCCGACCGCCTGTACTTCGAGCCGGTGACCCTGGAGGACGTGTTGGAAATCGTCCGCGTCGAGCAGCCCAAAGGCGTGATCGTGCAGTACGGCGGCCAGACCCCGCTGAAGATCTGCCGCGCCCTGGAAGAAGCCGGCGTGCCGATCATCGGCACCAGCCCCGAGGCCATCGACCGCGCCGAAGACCGCGAGCGCTTCCAGCAGATGGTTCAGCGCCTGAACCTGCGTCAGCCGGCCAACGCCACTGCGCGCAGCGAAGACGAGGCTTTGGCTCTGTCGAAGAACATCGGCTACCCGATGGTGGTGCGTCCGTCCTACGTGCTGGGCGGCCGGGCGATGGAAATCGTCTACCAGGAAGAAGAGCTCAAGCGCTACATGCGCGAAGCAGTGAAGGTGTCCAACGACAGCCCGGTGCTGCTGGATCGCTTCCTCAACTGCGCCATCGAGGTGGATGTGGATGCGGTCAGCGACGGCGAAACCGTGGTGATCGGCGCCATCATGCAGCACATCGAACAGGCCGGCGTGCACTCCGGTGACTCCGCTTGCTCGCTGCCGCCGTACTCGCTGCCGGCGCACATCCAGGACGAGATTCGCGAGCAGGTCAAGAAGATGGCTCTGGAGCTCGGCGTGGTCGGCCTGATGAACGTGCAGATGGCCGTGCAGGGCGAAGACATCTACGTCATCGAAGTGAACCCGCGCGCCTCGCGTACCGTGCCGTTCGTCTCCAAGTGCGTCGGCGAGTCGCTGGCCAAGGTGGCGGCGCGCGTCATGGCCGGCAAGACCCTGGCCGAAGTCGGCTACACCCAGGAAATCATCCCGCCGTTCTTCAGCGTCAAGGAAGCGGTGTTCCCCTTCGCCAAGTTCCCGGGCGTCGACCCGATTCTCGGCCCGGAGATGAAATCCACCGGTGAGGTCATGGGTGTCGGCGACAGCTTCGGTGAAGCCTTCGCCAAGGCCCAGCTGGGAGCCAGCGAGATCCTGCCGAACTCGGGTTGCGCCTTCATCAGCGTGCGTGAGGACGACAAGGCCGAGGCCGTTCAGGTCGCGCGCGATCTGGTCAGCCTGGGCTTCGAAGTGGTCGCCACTGCCGGCACCGCCAAGGTGATCGAGGCTGCCGGCCTGCCGGTACGCCGCGTGAACAAGGTGACCGAAGGTCGTCCGCACGTGGTCGACATGATCAAGAACGACGAAGTCACCCTGATCATCAACACCACCGAAGGCCGTCAGTCCATCGCTGACTCCTACTCCATTCGTCGCAACGCTCTGCAGCACAAGATCTACTGCACCACCACCATCGCGGCTGGGCAGGCGGTCTGTGAGGCGCTCAAGTTCGGTCCCGAGAAGACCGTGCGCCGGCTGCAGGATCTGCATGCAGGAATCAAGGCATGAACAAGTACCCCATGACCGTCCAGGGCGCTCGCGCCCTGGAAGAAGAGCTGGCGCACCTGACCAAGGTGCGTCGTCCCGCACTGAGCCAGGCGATCGCCGAGGCTCGCGAACTGGGCGATCTGAAGGAAAACGCCGAATACCATGCCGCGCGTGAAGAGCAGGGCATGGTCGAGGCGCGTGTGCGTGATATCGAAGGTCGCCTGCAGAACGCGGTGATCATCGATGTCACCAGCATCGAGCACACCGGCAAGGTGATCTTCGGCACCACGGTGGAAATCGCCAACGTCGAAACCGACGAAAGCGTGACCTACCAGATCGTTGGCGAAGACGAAGCCGACATCAAGCAGGGCAAGATCTCCGTCGGTTCGCCCATCGCCCGCGCCCTGGTGGGCAAGAGCGAGGGTGACGTGGTCGGCGTGCAGACTCCCAGTGGCCTGGTCGAGTACGAGATTGTCGAAGTCCGCCACATCTAAGCCACACCTGCCGTCGCGGGCCGCTGCCGTCAGCTGGCAGCTGGCCCAGACCCTCTGGGTCGGTGGCTTGTGGCTGTTGCAGTTCGTCATTCTGCCGGCCATCGGCCAGATCGGCCTGGCACCTCTGTTGGTGCAGGAAATAGCCGAGCGTCTGGTTCCGCTGCTTGTCGGCCTGACGTCCGTGTGCGTGGCGCTGCAGGCCTTCGCCCTGCTGCGCAGTGACGGACTTTCGAGTCTGTGGCGGGATATGCGTGGGCAGCTTTTGTTGACCGTTGCGGTCATGGCCCTGAGTTATTTCGTCGCGTTGCACCAATGGCCGCAGGCCGAGTACTGGCTACGCTTCAGCTACCTGGTGATGGCGTTCTGCGGGCTGTTGCTGGTGCTGCAGCCGGTTCCGGGCGCGCCGGCGAGGCGCTAGCGGGTGTTGCGTAGGAGCGAATTCATTCGCGATCAACGCGTGGCGCTGGCCCGCTGTGACACGAACAAATCCGCTCCCTTACGGCTCAGCCCTGGTAGCGAATCACGTTGGACAGGTTGCGATTCGGCTTGGGGTTCTTGCGATAGAGCAGGGCGACCTTGCCGATCGACTGCACTAGTTCGGCGCGGCCGGCTTCGCACAGGGCGGTGATGGCAGCCTGGCGATCTTCGCGTTCGGCCAGACGCAGTTGTACCTTGATCAGTTCGTGATCGTTCAGAGCGCGGTCCAGTTCGGCCAGCACGCCCTCGGTCAAACCGTTGTCCGCCACGATCAATACAGGTTTCAGATGGTGGCCGATAGATTTGAATTGTTTCTTCTGCTCTTGAGTGAGCGGCATAATCGTTAGTACCTAATTCGGTCTGGAAAACGGCGCTTATCTTACCCGAGCCCGCGCAGTTATTCATGACCCGTTGAGCTCGAGGTTTCAGTGGCACGTTCCAAGACCAGCCAGCGTTGGCTGAAAGAACATTTCGACGATCCGTACGTGAAGATGGCGCAGAAGGACGGCTATCGCTCGCGCGCCAGCTACAAGCTGCTGGAAATCCAGGAGAAGGATCGCATTTTGCGTCCCGGCATGACCGTGGTCGATCTCGGCGCTGCGCCGGGTGGCTGGTCGCAGGTCACCAGTCGGGTGATCGGCGATAAGGGCCGCCTGATCGCCTCCGATATTCTGGAAATGGATGCAATTCCCGACGTTACCTTCATTCAGGGCGATTTTACCGACGATGCGGTATTCGCCCGACTTCTTGAAGCCATCGGCGAAAATCCGGTTGACCTTGTTATTTCCGATATGGCCCCCAATATGAGTGGGGTGAGAACCGCCGATCAGGCGCGCGCCATGTATCTGTGCGAGCTTGCGCTGGATCTGGCCGGACGGGTTTTGCGGCCGGGCGGGGATTTTCTGATCAAGATTTTCCAGGGCGAGGGTTTCGATGCGTACCACAAACAGGTGCGCGAGACCTTCGACAAGGTGCAGATGCGCAAGCCGCTGTCGTCGCGGGATCGTTCCCGTGAGCAATACCTGTTGGCGCGCGGCTTTCGCGGATTATGAGTTGAAACTGGTGTCGGCTCTGTCGGTCTCAGTGGCATAAACCTCATAAAGGGTTACAGACGGTGCCTGCGGGATGTGGGCGTTTGGTGTAAGTTAGGCCGGTATATCATTGGTCGTCATGGGAAGCCTGCTTCGCCACGAGGCCTGCTTCAGAGGGTAGCTAATTGAACGACATGGCAAAGAATCTCATCCTGTGGCTGATCATCGCGGCGGTGCTGGTCACCGTGATGAACAACTTCTCCAGCCCGAGCGAGCCGCAGACCCTGAGCTACTCGCAGTTCATCGAGCAGGTCAAGGAAGGGCGCGTCGAGCGCGTCACCGTCGATGGTTACGTGATCACCGGAAAACGCACCGACGGCGAAGGCTTCAAGACCATTCGTCCGGCCATTCAGGATGGTGGCCTGATCGGTGACCTGATCGACAACAACGTGGTCATCGAAGGCAAGCAGCCCGAGCAGCAGAGCATCTGGACCCAGCTGCTGGTCGCCAGTTTCCCGATTCTGGTGATCATCGCCGTGTTCATGTTCTTCATGCGCCAGATGCAGGGCGGCGCCGGCGGCAAGGGCGGCCCGATGAGCTTCGGCAAGTCCAAGGCGCGCCTGCTCTCCGAGGACCAGGTCAAGACGACCTTTGCCGATGTTGCCGGTTGCGACGAGGCCAAGGAGGAAGTCAGCGAACTGGTGGAATTCCTCCGCGATCCGGGCAAGTTCCAGCGCCTCGGTGGCCGCATTCCGCGCGGCGTGCTGATGGTCGGCTCGCCGGGTACCGGCAAGACGTTGCTGGCCAAGGCCGTGGCCGGTGAGGCGAAAGTGCCATTCTTCACCATTTCCGGCTCCGACTTCGTCGAGATGTTCGTCGGTGTCGGTGCCTCCCGCGTGCGCGACATGTTCGACCAGGCGAAGAAGCACGCCCCGTGCATCATCTTCATCGACGAGATCGACGCCGTCGGTCGCCATCGTGGCGCCGGCATGGGCGGTGGTCATGACGAGCGTGAGCAGACTCTCAACCAGTTGCTGGTAGAGATGGACGGTTTCGAGATGAATGACGGCATCATCGTCATCGCCGCCACCAACCGCCCTGACGTACTCGATCCGGCGCTGCTGCGTCCCGGCCGTTTCGACCGTCAGGTGGTGGTCGGTCTGCCGGACATCCGTGGTCGTGAGCAGATTCTGAAAGTGCACATGCGCAAGGTGCCGATGGGCGACGACGTCAACCCGGCGGTCATCGCCCGTGGTACCCCGGGCTTCTCCGGTGCCGATCTGGCCAACCTGGTCAACGAGGCCTCGCTGTTTGCCGCCCGGGCCGGCAAGCGTCTGGTGGAAATGAAGGAGTTCGAGCTGGCCAAGGACAAGATCATGATGGGCGCCGAGCGCAAGACCATGGTCATGTCCGACAAGGAGAAGCTCAACACTGCTTACCACGAGGCGGGTCACGCCATCGTCGGACGCCTGGTGCCCGAGCATGACCCGGTCTACAAGGTTTCCATCATTCCGCGCGGTCGTGCCCTGGGTGTGACCATGTTCCTGCCGGAAGAGGATCGTTACAGCCTGAGCAAGCGCGCCCTGATCAGCCAGATCTGCTCGCTGTTCGGTGGCCGCATCGCCGAGGAAATGACCCTGGGCTTCGACGGTGTCACCACCGGTGCATCCAACGACATCATGCGCGCCACCCAGCTGGCCAAGAACATGGTCACCAAGTGGGGCTTGTCCGAGAAACTGGGCCCGCTGATGTATGCCGAAGAAGAGGGCGAGGTGTTCCTCGGTCGTAGCATGGGTAGCCAGAACAGCAATGTTTCCGGCGAGACCGCCAAGCAGATCGACGAGGAAGTGCGCCGTATCATCGACGAGTGCTACGCCACCGCGAAGAAGTTGCTGGTAGAGAACCGCGACAAACTCGATGCCATGGCCGAAGCACTGATGAAGTACGAAACCATCGACTCCGAGCAGATCGACGACATCATGGGTGGTCGTGAGCCTCGCGAGCCGCGTGGTTGGGACGGCGGTGGCGACTCCGGTGCCCCGCAGGCCAAGATCGACGAACCCAGTCGTCCCGAAAAGCCCATCGGTGGGCCAGCGGCCGAACACTAAGGTTCCATATGTCTCAACAGCAACACCCGAGCCGGCTGCCTTGTGGCAGCCGGCTTCTTGATTTGTCCCGTCCGCAAGTGATGGGCATCCTCAACGTCACTCCCGATTCGTTTTCCGACGGTGGGCGTTTCACGGCGCGCGACGCAGCGCTGCGTCATGCCGAACAGATGGTTGCCGCCGGCGCGACGCTGATCGACATCGGTGGTGAGTCCACGCGTCCGGGCGCGCGAAGCGTTTCGCCGACCGAAGAGCTGGAGCGCGTTGCGCCGATGGTCGAAGCCATCGCTCGTGAGCTGGACGTGATCATTTCCGTGGATACCTCGACACCGGCGGTCATGCGCGAAAGCGCAAGGCTGGGGGCGGGGCTGATCAACGATGTGCGCTCCCTGCAGCGCGATGGCGCTCTTGATGCCGCGGCTGACACCGGCTTGCCGGTTTGTCTGATGCATATGCGCGGTGAGCCTGGAAACATGCAGGACAACCCGCAATATCCGGATATCGTCAGCGAAGTGCGGGATTTTCTCGCCGAGCGCATGGCTGCATGCGCGACGGTCGGCATTCCCGCTGAGCGGATCGTACTCGATCCGGGGTTTGGGTTTGCCAAGGCGCTGGAGCACAATCTGGTGCTGTTCAAGCGCATGAGCGAGCTCTCTGCCTTGGGCTGCCCCCTGCTGGTCGGCGTATCGCGCAAGAGCATGATTGGCAATGTGCTGGGGCGCGAAGTTGGCGGGCGACTCTACGGCAGTCTGGCATTGGCGGCCCTGGCGCTGACCAAGGGCGCGCATATTCTGCGTGTGCACGATGTCGCCGAAACGGTAGACGTGGTGCGCATGATTGCTGCCGTTGAAGCGGCGCAGTAGCAAATTTTTGAAAGCGTAGGCGAGGCGTTCTGGGCTAGGCATAAACAGCCAAGAAAAGTTCAGGGTCGCGTTCGACTTTACGTGCTGTGTATGAGCATTTTGAGGCTGTTGAAAAAGGCGGCCAGACAACGCAGGTCGTGTTCGTTGGCCTGCTAACAAGGAAAGCGTTATGGCTAGAAAATACTTCGGCACCGACGGCATTCGTGGGCGCGTCGGTCAGTTCCCCATTACTCCCGACTTCATGCTCAAGCTTGGCTGGGCGGCGGGCATGGCGTTTCGCAAGCAGGGCAAGTGCCGCATCCTGATCGGCAAGGACACACGAATCTCCGGCTATATGTTCGAGTCCGCCCTGGAGGCGGGATTGGCTGCTGCGGGCGCGGACGTGCAACTGCTCGGTCCGATGCCGACGCCGGCCATCGCTTATCTGACGCGCACCTTCCAGGCCGACGCGGGTATCGTCATCAGTGCCTCGCACAATCCGCACGATGACAATGGCATCAAGTTTTTTTCCAGCGAGGGCACCAAGCTGCCGGATGATGTCGAGGCGATGATCGAGGAGCTGCTCGACCAGCCCATGACCGTTGTGGAGTCTGCGGGGATCGGCAAGGCTTCGCGCATCAACGACGCCTCCGGTCGCTATATCGAGTTCTGCAAGGGCAGTGTGCCGAGCGGTACCAGCTTCAAGGGCTTGAAGATCGTCATCGACTGCGCCCATGGCGCTGCCTACAAGGTGGCGCCCAGCGTGTTTCGCGAGCTGGGCGCTGAGGTGCGGGTCATCTCGGCGCAGCCTGATGGCCTCAATATCAACGACGGCTGTGGCTCCACCCATATCGCTGCGCTGCAGGCCGAGGTGGTGGCGCAGCAGGCTGATCTGGGTATCGCCTTCGATGGCGATGCCGACCGCGTCCTGATGGTCGATCAATATGGTGCAGTGGTCGATGGTGACGAGTTGCTGTTCATCATCGCTCGCGATCTGCAGGAGCGTGGGCGACTGCGCGGTGGTGTGGTCGGTACGCTGATGAGCAACCTGGGGCTGGAGCTGGCGCTGGCTGATCTGAACATCCCGTTCATTCGTGCCAATGTCGGTGACCGCTACGTGATCGCCGAGCTGCTGGCGCGCAACTGGCAGTTGGGTGGTGAGAACTCCGGGCACCTGGTGTGCTTCCAGCACACCACTACCGGCGATGCGATCGTTGCGGCTCTGCAGGTACTGATGGCGCTCAAGCGTCGCGGTCAGAGCCTGGTCGAGGCGCGCAGTGACCTGAAGAAGTGCCCGCAGGTATTGGTCAATGTGCGTTTTTCCGGTGCGGTCGATCCGCTCGAGCATCCTTCGGTGAAAGAAGCCTGTGCTCGGGTGACCGAGAGCATGGCCGGGCGTGGCCGAGTGTTGCTGCGCAAGTCCGGCACCGAGCCGCTCGTTCGGGTGATGGTCGAAGGCGACGATGAAAGCTTGGTTCGTGGCTATGCCGATGAATTGGCTAAGATTGTTGCCGAAGTCTGTGCTTGATTGCGCTTGCTACTGCGGATGCTCTTGGGTAACATCTGCGCCCTCTTTGATCGACGAGGTAAAACATGCGTCGCCCCTTGGTCGCCGGTAACTGGAAAATGCACGGTACCCGCGCCAGCGTCGCAGAGCTGATCGAAGGGTTGCGTCAGCAGGACTTGCCTGCCGATGTCGAGGTCGCGGTGTTCCCCTCCAGTCTGCATATCGCTCAGGTCGTCGAAGGCCTGGATGGCAAGGCTGTGAAGGTTGGAGCGCAGGATTGCGCGGCGCAAGTCGAGCAGGGCGCCTTGACCGGTGAGCTGGCAGTCAGCCAGTTGGTCGATTGCGGTTGCAAGCTGGTGTTGGTTGGCCATTCCGAGCGTCGCCTGATTCTGGGCGAAAGCGATGAAGTGGTTGTGCGCAAGTTTGCAGCGGTACAGGCGGCGGGGCTGGTTCCCGTGCTCTGTGTCGGTGAGACCCGTGAACAGCGTGAAGCGAATGCGACGCTGGGAGTGGTGGGTGGCCAGCTGGCCGCAGTGATCGACGTTTTAGGCGTCGATTCGCTGAAGGGCGCCATCGTTGCCTATGAGCCTGTTTGGGCCATTGGTACCGGGTTGACCGCTACGCCGGAGCAGGCTCAGGAAGTGCATGCAGCGATTCGTGCGCAGGTTGCGCAGCTGAATGCTGAAGTTGCCAATGAGCTGAGAATTCTTTATGGCGGCAGTGTGAAGGCCGCCAGTGCAGCCGAGTTGTTCGGCATGCAGGATATCGATGGGGGGCTCGTGGGTGGAGCCTCTCTGAATGCGGATGAATTCGGTGCGATCTGTCGCGCTGCGGGAAGCTGAAGAATGCTGGAAACCGTCATTGTTGTTCTGCACCTGCTGGGTGCGATCGGGATTGTGGTGCTGGTTTTGCTGCAGCAGGGTAAGGGTGCGGACGCGGGTGCGTCGTTCGGTTCGGGTGCTTCGGCAACCGTATTCGGAAGCCAAGGTTCCTCTACCTTTCTGAGTAAGTTTACTGGTATACTCGCCGCAGGTTTTTTCATTACCAGCTTGGGTTTAGCGTTCTTTGCTAAAGAAAAAGCTGATGCACTGACTCAGGTTGGTCTGCCAGATCCAGCGGTTCTGGAAGTTCAACAAAAGCCGGCGGTCGAAGACGTGCCGGTGCTCGAGGAGCAAGCTCCAGCGTCCGATGCTTCGGATGTGCCGGAGGCTCCAGAGCAGTAACCGTTTTGCCGAGGTGGTGGAATTGGTAGACACGCTACCTTGAGGTGGTAGTGGCCATAGGCTGTAGGGGTTCGAGTCCCCTCCTCGGTACCATACTCAAGAAAGCCCGCAGTTCGCGGGCTTTCTTGTTGCTGGAGTGTTTGGTTGACCCTCGCCAGGGGGTGGCCGTATAATTCCGGCCCAGCTTTGACGCGGGGTGGAGCAGTCTGGTAGCTCGTCGGGCTCATAACCCGAAGGTCGTAGGTTCAAATCCTGCCCCCGCAACCAGTTTCAGCAGGCCCCTTTTCAGGGGCTTTTTGTTAGCTGAAAGACAGTGTCCGCCGGTATTTTCGGTGGATTGAAGGGATGGGCGTTTCGCCCATTTTTTATTTGCACAGCATGCACGAGGGCCGTTAAGTGTCGAGCAAGCTAGAACAGTTGCAGGCCTTGTTGGCCCCGGTAATCGAGGCGCTCGGTTATCAATGTTGGGGCATCGAGTTCCTGTCGCAGGGGCGTCATTCGCTGCTGCGTGTCTATATCGATAAGGCCGACGGCATTCTTATCGACGATTGCGAGATCGTCAGCCGTCAGCTCAGTGGTGTACTCGATGTCGAGGATCCGATTTCCTCCGAGTACACGCTGGAAGTTTCCTCTCCTGGCATGGATCGTCCGTTGTTCACTCTCGAACAGTTTGCGGGGCATGTCGGTGAGCAGGTGAAGATCAAGCTGCGTTCGCCTTTCGATGGGCGTCGCAACTTCCAGGGCCTCCTTCGCGGTGTGGAGGAGCAGGACGTGGTGGTGCAGGTGGATGACCACGAGTATCTGTTGCCGATCGACCTGATCGACAAGGCCAATATCATCCCCCGATTTGATTGATATGCGGATTCTGTGTCGCTGCCGGACTGTCGATTGTCGGTGCAGTGCGAGTGACACAGATGGCGCGAAGGTAGCGCGGCAGCGCACGGGTGTAGCGCCAATGGCGTGAACGTGACGCGAATTGCGCAGAACCAATGGATTGCGAAAGGCGAGGCGTACGATGAGCAAAGAAGTACTGCTGGTTGTTGAGTCGGTATCCAACGAGAAGGGTGTACCGGCCGGCGTGATTTTCGAGGCGCTGGAGCTGGCTCTGGCGACCGCCACCAAGAAACGTTTCGAGGACGAAGTCGACCTGCGTGTGTCGATCAATCGCCAGAACGGTAGCTACGAAACCTTCCGCCGCTGGACCGTGGTCGATGAGTCCGAGTTCGAAGATCCGGCCTATCAGCTGACTGACGACATGCCGCAGGCCGTCGAAGCCAACGCCAAGATCGGTGACGTGCTCGAAGAAAAAGTCGAGTCCATCGAGTTCGGCCGTATCGCCGCGCAAACCGCCAAGCAGGTCATCGTGCAGAAGGTGCGCGAGGCTGAACGCGCCCAGGTGGTCGACGCCTACCGCGAGCGCCTGGGCGAGATCATCTCCGGCACCGTGAAGAAGGTCACTCGCGACAACGTTATCGTTGACCTGGGTAACAACGCCGAGGCGCTGCTGGCTCGGGAAGACATCATCCCGCGCGAGACTTTCCGCGTTGGTGTGCGTCTGCGTGCCCTGCTCAAGGAAATTCGTACCGAGAACCGCGGTCCGCAGCTGATCCTGTCGCGTACCGCTCCGGAAATGCTGATCGAGCTGTTCCGCATCGAAGTACCGGAAATCGCCGAAGGGCTGATCGACGTCAAGGCCGCTTCCCGTGATCCGGGCTCGCGCGCCAAGATTGCCGTGCGCTCCAAGGACAAGCGTATCGACCCGCAGGGCGCCTGTATCGGCATGCGCGGTTCGCGCGTTCAGGCCGTTTCCGGCGAACTGGGCGGCGAGCGTGTGGATATCGTGCTGTGGGACGACAACCCTGCGCAGTTCGTGATCAATGCCATGTCGCCGGCTGAAGTGGCTGCGATCATCGTCGACGAAGATGCCCATGCCATGGACATCGCCGTTGCCGAAGACAACCTGGCTCAGGCCATTGGTCGTGGCGGTCAGAACGTGCGTCTGGCCAGTCAGCTGACCGGCTGGACCCTGAACGTGATGACCGAAGCGGACATCCAGGCCAAGCAGCAGGCAGAAACCGGCGACATCATGCAGTCCTTCATCGACGAGCTGGAAGTCGACGAAGAACTGGCTCAAGTCCTGGTCGAAGAGGGTTTCACCAGTCTCGAAGAGATTGCCTACGTACCCATGGAAGAAATGCTCAGCATCGATGGCTTCGACGAGGAGATCGTCAACGAGCTGCGTGCACGGGCCAAGGATCGTCTGCTGACCAAGGCGATCGCCAACGAGGAGAAGTTGGCCGATGCCCATCCGGCAGATGATCTGCTGGAACTGGAAGGCATGGACAAGGCGCTGGCTCTTGAGCTCGCGCTGCGCGGCGTGATTACCCGTGAAGACCTGGCCGAGCAGTCTATCGACGACCTGCTCGACATCGACGGCATCGACGAAGAGCGTGCCGGCAAGCTGATCATGGCCGCTCGAGCCCACTGGTTCGAATAAGCGGTTGCGGCCTGAGGAGAAAGATGCATGACGCAAGTCACGGTGAAAGAACTGGCCAAAGTGGTCGACACTCCGGTTGAACGCCTGTTGCAGCAGATGCGTGAAGCCGGTCTGTCCCACAGCAGTGCCGAACAAGTAGTGACCGATAGTGAGAAACAGGCCCTGTTGGCCCATCTCAAGAGCAGTCACGGCGACAAGGTCGAAGAGCCGCGCAAGATTACCTTGCAGCGCAAGACCACCAGCACCCTCAAGGTGGCTGGCAGCAAGACCATCAGCGTTGAAGTGCGCAAGAAGAAGACCTTCGTCAAGAGCAGCCCGGAAGAGCTCGAAGCCGAGAAGCAGCGCGAGCTGGAAGCTCAGCAGGCAGCTGCCGAGGCCGAGCGCCTGAAGGCCGAGGAAGAAGCCAAGCGCAAGGCCGAAGAGGAGGCCAAGCGCCAGGCTGCTGCTGCTCCCGCCGTCGAAACCACGGCCGCCGCCGCTGCGCCGGCTCCGACCAGCGAGCCGGCAGTTGCCGCTCCGGTCGTCGAGGTAGAGCGCAAGAAAGAAGAAGTGCGTCGTCCCGAGAAGGCGCGCAGCGACGAAGACGAGCGTCGTGATCGCAAGCACGCGCAGCACCGCCCGACCCTCAAGGAAAAGGCACCGGCTCCGCGCGTCGCACCACGCAGTGTCGATGAAGAGAGCGATGGCTTCCGTCGTGGCGGTCGCGGCAAGGCCAAGATGAAGAAGCGCAACCAGCACGGCTTCCAGGCTCCGGCCGGTCCGGTGGTGCGTGAAGTATCGATTGGCGAAACCATCACCGTGGGCGAACTGGCCCAGCAGATGTCGGTGAAGGCCGCTGAAGTCATCAAGTTCATGTTCAAGATGGGCTCGCCTGCCACCATCAACCAGGTGCTGGATCAGGAAACTGCCCAGCTGGTCGCCGAAGAGCTGGGCCACAAGGTCAAGCTGGTCAGCGACAACGCGCTGGAAGATTCCCTGGCCGAGTCGCTGAAGTTCGAAGGTGAAGCGATGTCCCGTGCGCCGGTGGTGACCGTAATGGGTCACGTCGACCATGGTAAGACCTCGCTGCTCGACTATATCCGTCGTGCCAAGGTGGCTTCCGGTGAGGCAGGTGGCATCACTCAGCACATCGGCGCCTACCACGTGGAAACCGACCGCGGCATGGTCACCTTCCTCGACACCCCCGGTCACGCCGCGTTTACCCAGATGCGTGCCCGTGGTGCCAAGGCCACCGACATCGTCATCCTCGTCGTCGCTGCTGACGACGGCGTGATGCCGCAGACCCAGGAAGCCGTGCAGCACGCGAAAGCGGCTGGCGTGCCGATCGTGGTTGCGGTGAACAAGATGGACAAGCCGGAAGCCAATCCGGACAACATCAAGAACGGTCTGGCCGCGCTGGACGTGATCCCGGAAGAGTGGGGCGGCGACGCACCCTTCGTCCCGGTTTCCGCCAAGGCCGGTACCGGTATCGACGAGCTGCTCGAAGCCGTGCTGCTGCAGGCCGAGGTTCTCGAACTGAAAGCCACTCCGACCGCTCCCGGTCGTGGTGTGGTGGTCGAATCGCGTCTGGACAAGGGCCGCGGCCCGGTCGCTACCGTGCTGGTTCAGGACGGTACCCTGCGTCAGGGCGACATGGTTCTGGTTGGCGTCAACTACGGCCGCGTGCGTGCCATGCTCGACGAGAATGGCAAGCCAATCAAGGAAGCCGGTCCGTCGATTCCGGTCGAGATCCTCGGCCTGGACGGCACTCCGGATGCCGGTGACGAGATGATGGTGGTGGCCGACGAGAAGAAGGCCCGCGAAGTCGCTCTGTTCCGTCAGGGCAAGTTCCGCGAGGTCAAACTGGCTCGTGCCCACGCCGGCAAGCTGGAAAACATCTTCGAGAGCATGGGCCAGGAAGAGAAGAAGACCCTCAACATCGTCCTCAAGGCCGACGTGCGTGGTTCTCTGGAAGCCCTGCAGGGCTCGCTCAGCACCCTGGGCAACGACGAAGTGCAGGTGCGTGTGGTCGGTGGCGGCGTCGGTGGTATCACCGAGTCCGATGCCAACCTGGCGCTGGCTTCCAATGCCGTGCTGTTCGGCTTCAACGTCCGTGCTGACGCCGGTGCGCGCAAGATCGTCGAGTCCGAAGGCCTCGACATGCGCTACTACAACGTCATCTACGACATCATCGAAGACGTCAAGAAGGCCCTCACCGGTATGCTCGGCAGCGATGTTCGCGAGAACATCCTGGGCACCGCGGAAGTGCGTGACGTGTTCCGTTCGCCGAAGTTCGGCGCCGTCGCTGGCTGCATGGTCATCGAAGGCACCGTCTACCGCAATCGTCCGATCCGCGTACTGCGCGAGGACGTGGTGATCTTCGAGGGCGAGCTGGAATCGCTGCGTCGCTTCAAGGACGATGTCGCCGAAGTGCGTAACGGCATGGAGTGCGGTATCGGCGTGAAGAGCTACAACGACGTCAAGGTCGGCGACAAGATCGAAGTGTTCGAGAAGGTCCAGGTGGCGCGCAGTCTGTAAGCGCGACATCCCGATCACGCAACGCCCGGCCCCGCTCATGCGCGGCCGGGCGTTTGCCGCTTTTACGTCCGCTGCCGCCAAGGCCTGCGGGCGAAGGAAAGGTAAGTAAGAAATGGCCAAAGATTACAGCCGTACCCAGCGTATCGGTGATCAGATGCAGCGCGAGCTGGCAGTGCTGATCCAGCGCGAGATCAAGGACCCGCGCCTGGGTCTGGTAACCATCACTGCGGTCGACGTGAGTCGCGACCTGTCCCATGCCAAGGTGTTCATCACCGTGATGGGCAAGGACGACGACGCCGAGCAGATCAAGCTCAACCTGGAGATTCTCGGTGAGGCAGCCGGTTACCTGCGCATGCTGCTGGGCAAGTCGATGAAAGTTCGCACCATTCCGCAGCTGCACTTCCAGTACGACGCCAGCATTCGTCGCGGTGCCGAGTTGTCGGCGCTGATCGAGCGTGCGGTGGCGGAAGATCGCAAGCACCAGGACGGCAGCGAGGAATAAGCGTGGCGCAGGTCAAACGTATTCGCCGCAAGGTCGACGGTATCATCCTGCTGGACAAGCCGCGCGGCTTCACTTCCAACGCTGCATTGCAGAAGGTGCGCTGGCTGCTCAACGCCGAGAAGGCCGGGCATACCGGTAGCCTTGATCCGCTGGCAACCGGCGTGCTGCCGCTGTGCTTCGGTGAGGCGACCAAGTTTTCCCAGTACCTGCTCGATGCCGACAAGGGTTACGAGACCGTGGCGCAACTGGGCGTGACCACCACCACCGGCGATGCCGAAGGTGATGTGCTCGAGCGTCGCCCGGTGACCGTTGGTCGCACTGAGATCGAGGCCCTGTTGCCGCGTTTTCGTGGAGAAATCAAACAGATACCCCCGATGTACTCGGCTCTGAAGAAGGATGGTCAACCGTTGTACAAGCTGGCCCGTGCAGGCGAGGTAGTGGAGCGCGAGGCGCGTTCTGTTACTATTGCGCGCCTGGAATTGCTGGCTCTCGAGGGCGAGCAGGCGCGTCTGTCGGTGGATTGCAGCAAAGGTACCTACATTCGCACACTGGTCGAGGATCTTGGCCAGTTGCTCGGTTGCGGCGCACATGTCGCGGAACTGCGCCGGACCAAGGCCGGCCCGTTCGACCTGGCGCGCACCGTGACGCTGGAAGAGCTGGAAGCGGTGCATGCCGAAGGTGGCAGCGCAGCGCTCGATCGCTTCCTGCAGCCGGTCGACAGCGGTTTGCAGGATTGGCCGCTGCTGCAGTTTTCCGAGCACAGCGCGTTCTACTGGTTGCAAGGGCAACCGGTACGGGCACCGGAAGCGCCGAAGTTCGGCATGGTGCGCGTGCAGGATCACAATGGTCGCTTCATCGGGATCGGTGAAGTGAGCGACGACGGGCGCATCGCCCCGCGTCGATTGATTTATACCGGTGCGTAGCACGGGTGGAGACACGGGCCTCAGGCCCGGACGGACTCTACCGGTGTGTAGCACCGAACGGTTCGGCCGAGAGGTCGAAACCTGAGGCTGGCGATACCAGCGTCAGGATTACGAGGGTGGCTGTTAGTAGGCACGGTCATGCCTCTTTTTAAAACACGGGAAGCGATTCCCGGCCTATTGAGACTGCTTCGGCAGTTTCCAGATGAGAGGAAGCCAACATGGCACTCAGCGTTGAAGAAAAAGCCCAGATCGTAAACGAGTACAAGCAAGCTGAAGGCGACACCGGTAGCCCGGAAGTGCAGGTAGCCCTGCTGACCGCCAACATCAACAAGCTGCAAGGCCACTTCAAGGCCAACGGCAAAGATCACCACAGCCGTCGTGGTCTGATCCGTATGGTTAACCAGCGTCGTAAGCTGCTGGACTACCTGAAGGGCAAGGACACCACTCGTTACAGCGCCCTGATCGGTCGCCTGGGCCTGCGTCGTTAATAGACGCGAGCTGCACAAGTTGGAAGCTGGAAGTTCGCAGCGGCACCTCGGGGTTTACCCCGGAGTGCGGCTGCGGGCTTCCAGCTTTTGGCTTTTCGAAGGATGCATCGGGTCCGACTCCCATGCCGCTTTCAGATTTCCCCCAAAGGCAACAAAGAGAAGGAAAACACCGTGAACCCGGTAATCAAGCAATTCAAGTTCGGTCAGTCGACCGTAACCCTCGAGACTGGCCGCATCGCGCGCCAGGCCAGCGGCGCCGTACTGGTGACCGTCGACAACGACGTCACCGTGCTGGTCACCGTGGTCGGTGCCAAGAGCGCCGACCCGAGCAAGGGCTTCTTCCCGCTGTCCGTGCACTATCAGGAAAAGACCTACGCAGCCGGCAAGATTCCCGGCGGCTTCTTCAAGCGTGAAGGCCGTCCGAGCGAGAAGGAAACCCTGACCTCGCGCCTGATCGACCGTCCGATCCGTCCGCTGTTCCCCGAAGGCTTCATGAATGAAGTGCAGGTCGTCTGCACTGTGGTTTCCACCAGCAAGAAGACCGATCCGGACGTCGCTGCCATGATCGGTACCTCGGCTGCCCTGGCCGTCTCCGGTATCCCGTTCAACGGCCCGATCGGTGCCGCCCGCGTGGCTTTCCACCCGGACACCGGTTACCTGCTGAACCCGAACTACGAGCAGCTCAAGGCCTCCAGCCTGGACATGGTCGTGGCCGGTACCGAAACCGCCGTGCTGATGGTGGAATCCGAAGCTGACGAGCTGACCGAAGACCAGATGCTCGGTGCCGTGCTGTTCGCCCACCAGGAATTCCAGGCTGTGATCCAGGCCGTCAAGGAATTCGCTGCCGAAGCTGGCAAGCCGACCTGGAACTGGCAGGCTCCGGCCGCCAACACCCCGCTGCTGGACGCCATCCGCAGCCAGTTCGGCGAGGCCATCAGCCAGGCCTACACCATTACCATCAAGCAGGACCGCTACAACCGTCTGGACGAGCTGCGTGAGCAGGTCATCGCTGCCCTGGCCGGCGAAGGCGAAGGCAAATTCGCTGCCGACGAGGTCAAGGCCGCTTTCGGCGAGATCGAGTACCGCACCGTTCGCCAGAACATCGTTGACGGCAAGCCGCGTATCGACGGTCGTGACACCCGCACCGTACGTCCGCTGAAGATCGAAGTCGGCGTGCTGGACAAGACCCATGGCTCGGCCCTGTTCACCCGTGGTGAAACCCAGGCTCTGGTCGTCGCTACCCTCGGCACCGCGCGCGATGCGCAGCTGCTGGATACCCTGGAAGGCGAGAAGAAAGACCCCTTCATGCTGCACTACAACTTCCCGCCGTTCTCGGTCGGTGAGTGTGGCCGCATGGGCGGTGCCGGTCGTCGTGAAATCGGTCACGGCCGCCTGGCCCGTCGTGGTGTTGCCGCCATGCTGCCGAAGGAAGACGAGTTCCCGTACACCATCCGCGTGGTATCGGAAATCACCGAATCCAACGGTTCTTCCTCCATGGCTTCGGTCTGCGGCGCTTCCCTGGCGCTGATGGACGCCGGTGTGCCGATGAAGGCGCCGGTTGCCGGTATCGCCATGGGTCTGGTGCTGGAAGGTGAGAAATTCGCCGTTCTGACCGACATCCTCGGTGACGAAGACCACCTGGGCGACATGGACTTCAAGGTAGCCGGTACCGCCAAGGGTGTCACCGCGCTGCAGATGGACATCAAGATCCAGGGCATCACCGAAGAGATCATGGAGCAGGCGCTGGAGCAGGCGCTGGAAGCCCGTCTGAACATCCTCGGCCAGATGAACCAGGTCATCGCTCAGTCGCGTACCGAGCTGTCGGCCAACGCGCCGACCATGCTGGCGATGAAGATCGATCAGGACAAGATCCGCGACGTCATCGGCAAGGGCGGCGCCACCATCCGCGCCATCTGCGAAGAGACCAAGGCCTCGATCGATATCGAAGACGACGGCTCGATCAAGATCTTCGGCGAAACCAAGGAAGCGGCCGAGGCTGCCAAGCAGCGCGTGCTGGCCATCACCGCCGAAGCCGAGATCGGCAAGATCTACGTCGGCAAGGTCGAGCGCATCGTCGACTTCGGCGCCTTCGTCAACATCCTGCCGGGCAAGGACGGTCTGGTGCACATCTCCATGCTGAGCGATCAGCGCGTGGAGAAGGTCACCGACGTGCTGAAGGAAGGTCAGGAAGTGAAGGTACTGGTACTGGACGTGGACAACCGCGGCCGTATCAAGCTGTCGATCAAGGACGTAGCTGCTGCCGAGGCCTCTGGCGTCTAAGCGCGGTTCGCCGGTTCGAACCAGAAGGGCTCCTGCGGGAGCCCTTTTTGTGCCTGCTCGTCGAGCTTTAGCGGCTGATCCTTCTCGCTGCGCCTGTGTCGAAGCCGCTCACGAACCCTCATCTGCGACCTGAGATTTTCATGGGGCATGGACGACACACCCGCAGAACCATGCAAATTGCCCGGGAAAATTCTTCCGACTCGGCGAAATGCAATCAAAAGCTTTTCTGCGCTAATGGCTAAGCTATTGTTTTTTAAGGATTTATTGGATTAATAAAAACTGGCACAGCGCTTGCGATAGTACTGGTGAACCTGCAGCCAGGAGTTGGTTTGCAGATTGTCTGGAATGTACAGGAGTCGAATCATGAAACAGCCAATCAACCGTATTGCCGCTACCACCCTGACCGCTGCCGTGCTGAGCATGTCTCTGGCCTCGGCTGCTTTCGCCGCAGAGCCGACCATGCTGGCGGCCAATGACACCGTGGATAAAGCCGAGCAGGCGGTATCCGACACCTGGATCACCAGCAAAGTGAAGTCCACTTTCATCGCTGACTCGGACCTCAGCGCGCTGGACATCAAGGTCGAGACCAACCAAGGCGTGGTTTCCCTGTCCGGTGTGGTATCGACCGATGCCGAGCGTGACCTGGCTATCGCCAAGACCAAGGAAATCGAGGGTGTGCGTGACGTGTCCGCCGATGCCCTGAAAACCGCTGACTGATAGCCGAGCCGGCCGGGTTGTAGCCCGGCCTCACCTTCTGTCACTGGAGAATGACCATGAATAGCGACATCATCAAAGGCAAATGGAAGCAGCTCAACGGTCGTATCAAGGAGCGTTGGGGCAACCTGACCGATGACGACCTGGACGTCGCCGAGGGCCACAGCGATTACCTGGCTGGCAAGCTGCAAGAACGCTATGGCTGGACCAAGGAAAAGGCCCAGCAAGAGCTGCGCGATTTCAGCGACTCGCTCTAAGCACGAATAGCCGGTACGGATGCCGAACGAGTACGGATAGCTTCAGATAGGGATATCGCATCGGCATGGATGCTGCCGACATGGATGCCTCAGCACGGATAGCGACAAGCACGGATGCTCGAAGGCCCCGCCGGTTCTACCGGCGGGGCCTTGATTTTTATGCGCAGCGAGCGAGCTAGGCCGCGCTGCGGTGATGCGTCAATCGCCGCGTTTGCTGCGTATCTCGGTCAGGCGACCGCCTTCGAAGCGTAAAAAGTGGTACATGCCGCTTTTCGGACCGTAAACCCATTCTTCGACACTTACCTCGTTACGAAAGCCGTAATGGTCGACCACTTCCTTGTAGCCGAGAAAGCCTCGGCTGGCAGGCTCGCCGCACTTGCTCAACACCTCGGCGCTGGGGGCTGTCTTGCTGACCAGCGCGCTGCCGCAGCGATAGGTCGAGGATGCCTCGGCCAGCAAAGGCAGGCAGAGCAGCAGCAACAGATAGCCAGGTTTGCGCATGTCAGCCTCCGGCTCAGCGTTCGCGACGACGTTCGATGGCGACCAGGCGATTGCCTTCGAAGCGCAGGATGCTCAGCATGCCGTTGCTCGGTCCGTAGACCCACTCCTCGATCATGTATTCGCGGCGGTCGTAGGAGCCCAGGGTGTAACCGATCGGATCGCGGTGCACTGGCGCGCCACATTTGCGTTCGACCTCGAACGGGCGATCACCCAGGCTGACCAGTGCGCTGCCGCAACGCAGCGTATCGGCCTGTGCGGTTGCGCCGAGCAGGCCGCCAGTCAGGATAACCGTGATGAGGGATAAGCGACGCATGATCATTGGCTGTCCAGGTGCAGAGTGGTGAGCACGCGGCCATCGGCTTCGGGCTCGCCCAGGTTGGCATCGATCAGGTAGACGCGCTCATCGTACAGCCCGCCCTGGTCCACCAGATAATCCTTGATCGTTGCAGCGCGTTGCCGGGCCAGTTGCCGCAGCAGCAGCTTGCTCTGAGCCCAGGAGTCCAGCACGGCCTGGCGCATGTTCTGCTGGCGTTGCTCGCTGTCCAGCTCGGCCCATTCGGCTGGCGGCTGTTGCTTGAGGCGGGTACGGTAGATGCCTTCGAGCAGGGCGGCCTGTTCATCCTCGTCTACCGTCAGCTCATCGGGGCTGGCCGGCACCTTGTCGCCGCGCCGTTGCAGCACCTTGTACCAGCCTTCGCGGAATTCGCGCTGCAGCCGCTGTTCGGCCAGTAGCGGGCCGTCAGCGCTCTGCGCGGCCAGTCCTTCGACCTCCAGGCGCAGATTGGGGCGTTCCTCCAGGGCCTTGGCCAGGGTGTCCAGAGCCTGGCGTGCGTCACCTTCCAATTCGGCCGAGCCGGCGTTGAACGGTACGGTGCTCAGATCGACATTGCTGCCGCCAACCAGTCCGGCGATGAACTTGAATGGCGCCTGAGCCGCACGCAACACCAGATTGCGCAGCGTTTGCCAGACGATGGGCATGACGCTGAACTCGGGGTTGTTCAGATCGCCCTGCACCGGCAGCTCGATGGCGATGCGGCCCTGAGTGTCCTTGAGCAGGGCCACCGCCAGGCGAATCGGCAGGTCGACGGCGTCCGGGCTGTCGACTCGCTCGCCCAGTTGCAGGTTTTCCACCAGCACCTTGTTTTCGGCATTGAGCTGACCTTTCTCGATGCGATAGTGCAGGTCGAGGTTGAGACGGCCCTTGCGGATGCGATAGCCGGCGAACTTGCCGGAATAAGGCGTGATGGTGGTCAGTTCGACATTCTTGAAGCGGGTGGCGATATCCAGGCTGTTGAGTGGATCGAAGGGGGTCAGCTTGCCTTTGATGCTCATCGGCGCGTAGCGGCCCACCTTACCCTGGATGTCGACGCTGGCCGCTTGCGGCTTCTGGTTGTCGAGCACACCGATACGGCCGTTCATTTGCTGAATGGCCGTGGCGAAGCTGGGCGTCAGGCTGAAGTCGGCGAAGTTGGCCGAGCCATCATTGATGGCTACGCCGCCGATACGAATCGCCAGCGGCTTGCCGGCATCCGCCTTGGTCTCGTTCGGCGTTGCCGGCTGCGGCACCACCAGTTCGCTGACGTTGGTGGTCAGATTCTCGTTGATCACGAAGCGTGCATAAGGCTGATCCAGCTCGATGCGTTCGATGGCCAGGCTTTCACCGTGGCGATAGTCGAGACCATTGACCCGTACCTGCTTCCAGCGCACGAAATCGCGCTCACGCAGGGTATCCAGGGTGTGCAGCTGGTCGACCCTGGCGTCACCTGTGACGCTGAGCGCCAGCGGTTCAGTGCTCTTGAGCTGCACCTCGAGGTCACTGCCGAGCAGGCCGCTGCGCAGTTCCAGGCGAATGAAGGGGCTCAGGTAGGCTTGCGCCAGGCGCAGGTCGATATCCTGAGTGGCAACCTTGAGCCGAGCAGTGGTCGGGCTCAATTGCACCTGGCCGGCGGCTTGCAGCTTGCCCTGTTTGCCCAGGCCACTGTCGAGCCTGAGATCGAAAGGCTTGTCGCCGAGGCTGTCGAAGTTCTTCAGGTCGAGGTTCAGCGGGCCGACATCCACGGCCACTTCCTGCTGCGGTACGCGATCGGCCAGGTGAGCCTTGTAGCCGCGCAACTGCACATCCTGCAGCAGAACCTGCCAGGGCTTGCTTTCGCCGGGCTGCTCGGTGGCAGCGGGCGCTTCGCGCTCGGCGGTATCGGGTTTGGCGAAGAGCTTCTGCCAGTCCAGCTGGCCGTCGGCTTCGCGCGCAGCCCAGGCCTCCAGGCCCTGGCTGCGCACCTGGCCGATCACCACCTGCTGTTTGGCCAGGTCGAGACTGGTGTCGTCGATATCCAGGCGTTGCAGGCGTACCAGCGGCTTGCCTTGCGGGTCGTCGATGGCGAAGGGGGCCAACTGCACCTTGACCTTGCTCAGTTGCAGCTCGGTACCGCTGGACAGATCGAGTCGGTAGTCGCTGCTGAGATCGACCTGGCCTTCCTTGAGCACCAGTGGCAAGGCGTCGCGCACGTAAGGCCAGAAGGTGCTCAGGCGACCATCGCTGATGCTCAGGCTGCCGCTGGAGGTGATGGGCGTCAGGCTGATCTGGCCGCGCCAGTCGATCCGTGCGCCATGCGGGCCGCTGGCGGTCATGGTCATCTGCGCGTTGTCGCCGGCCAGGGTGCTGAGGTTGTGCAGCTCCAGATCAAGTGAATCGTAGGCGAACTCCACCGGCTCGCTTGGGCGCAGGTCCTGGAAGCGTAGCGACTTCTCACGCAGGCGAACGCTGTCGATGCGCAGCGGGAAGGGCTCGCTGTTCTCAGCCTGGGGTTCTGCCTGGCTCTCCGGCAGGCGCAGCAGCCGGGTGAGATTGAGCGTACCGTCCTTGGCGAAGAGAATTTCCGTTCGCGCACCATCCAGTTCGATATCGCTCAGGTGCAGGGCGCCGCTCCACAGACTGTCGCTCTGCAGGTTGGCGTACAGGCGCTGGAAGCTCAACTGTTCCTGGCCACTTTCCCCGATGCGCAGGCCCCAGAGGCTGAGTTCAAGGGTGAAGGGGTTGAGCTGCACGCGCTGCAGCGAGGCGGGTACCGTGGCGTACTGCGCCAGCTGCTGGTTGGCGATGCGCAGGGCGATGCCCGGCAGAATCAGAAAGCCGATCAGGCTATAGAGGAAAACGGCGATCAACAGTGCGCTCAGCGCGCGCTTCAGTCCTTTGGGCATGGCTTGGCGTCATCTATCCAGACGAGGAGACGACTTGGAGTATGGCACGACGGTTCGGTTCCGGGCGTGCAGCGCCCCGCGCATTTTTCGTCCGCGGCGCCTGGTTAGAGCCTCAGGATCAGGGTTTTCAGCGGCGGCTTGCCGTCTGTGGAGGGGAAGTCCGATGCCGGCACGATGACCTGGCACTCCTGTACGTGGCGGCCCAGTTTCTCCGCGCAACGCAGCACCTGTGTGCGCCAGTCGCTCATCTCCACCTTCGCCAGGTTGTTGCAGCACACCAGCGTGCCGCCTTCGGCAGTGGCCAGCAGCGCCGGTTTGAGCAGGCTCTGGTAATCGCGCAGCAGGTCGACGGTGCCGAAGGCGCTCTTGGCCCAGGCCGGTGGGTCGAGGAAAACCAGATCGAAGGTGCGTGGTTGCAGACGCGGGTAGCTCGGCAGCTTTTGTCCGCGGCGGCTGCTGATCGGCAGGTCGGCCAGTTGGCGAATGGCCGGAAAATAGTCGGACTGAATGAACTGCATGCTCGGCAGTTCGGGGTTCAGCGCGCCGTTCTCGCGGCCTACGGCCAGGTTGCCGTGGGCAAAGTCGAGATTGATCACCTCGCGCGCGCCGCCGGCTGCGGCGCACAGGCCGACGCCGCAGGTGTAGGCGAACAGGTTGAGCACGGATTTGCCGGCGCTGTTGGCCTTGACCCAGCCGCGGGCGTTGCGCAGGTCGAGAAACAACAGGGGATCCTGACCGGCATGACGGCCGCGCACGCGGTAGTTGAGGCCCCATTCGTGACCGATCATGTCTTCGAGGGCGGCTTCGCTGGCCTGAAACAGCCCCGGGTCGCGGTCGATACGCGAGTTGCCCCGGGAGCGGTCGTTGTAGACCAGCAGCAGGGCCTGGCCAAGGAGAGTCTCGACGCTGCTGGCGATGGTCTTAAGGTCGTCGGAGTGCAGCGGCTGATGAAAGCTTTGCACCAGCAGTTGCGGGCCATAGCGGTCGACGGTCAAGCCCGGCGCACCTTCCTGGCTGCCGTGGAACAGCCGGTAGCAGTCGGTACCTTGAGCATGCAGTTCGGCCAGCAGGTTCTGGCGAGCGTCGAGGGCGGCGCGCAGCGCCTGGTCAAGAGAAGGCATGCGCGGCGTCTCGGAGGAAGGAAGGCCGGCAGTTTATCAAGAAAACGGCCCGCCACGCCTTCTAAGGCGCCAGACGCCGGCGAGCGCGCTGGGCGGCGCTATTGCGTACGGCCCAGCGCAGCAGGTTGGCGGTACGCTGCACACTGGCGCGAATCAGCGGGCGGCGCCAGGCGGCCTGATGTTCGCCGATCAGGTCGCTGGCCCAGTCCGGCAGCAGGTCGACGCCAGCCTGCATCATCAGGTTGCCGAAGGGTTTGGCGAGGATACTGGGCATCGGAGCCGTATACAGCAGTCGTACCACTTCGCGGGTGCGCTGATCGCATAACAGTTGTGGACGCATGTGTTGCAGATAGTCGCTGATGGCCTGAGCCGTTTTGGGCACGTCCTGCGCGCCGAGGCGTTCGGCGATCAGCGCCACTTCACGGTAGTAGCAATCCTGCTCGGCCACCGGCAGCTGCGGATCGACGTAGCGCAGGTAGCCGGCGAGAAACTGGCTGACTTCGGAGACGTGCACCCAGGTCAGCAGCCCGGGATCGCTGGCGGCATAGGGGCGGCCGTCCGGCGCGTGGCCGACCACCTGCAGGTGAATGCGGCGCACCTTGTCGATCAGTTGTTCGGCGTCCTGCAGGCCGCCATAGGTGGTGCCGGCGATGAACAGGCTGGTGCGACGCAGGCGGCCGAGCATGTCCTGGCGGAAGGTGGAGTGATCCCACACGCCGGCCAGCGCCAGTGGGTGGAGCATCTGCAGGAGCAGTGCCGAGATGCCACCGACCATCATCGCGGTGAAGTCGGCGTGTACTTCCCAGACCATCGACTCGGGGCCGAACAGGCCGGCATCGCCGCGGGGCTGGTCGAGGTCGAGCACACCCAGCGAGGCGCCGGTGAGGCTGTGCACCTGTTTTTCGATCTGACGGCGAAGGCTTTCCATGGCGCGCAGTTTCGGTGCTTGGCAGGCGCAATACAAGGTGCGCCCGACCCTTTCGGGCCGGGCAGGAGGCTCAGCGGTTGAGGCGCTGGTCGATCAGGCTCTCGACCACGCTGGGGTCGGCTAGTGTGGAGGTGTCGCCCATGTTCTCCAGCTCGTTGCAGGCAATCTTGCGCAGGATGCGCCGCATGATCTTGCCCGAGCGGGTCTTGGGCAGGCCCGGCGCCCACTGGATCAGCTCCGGCTTGGCGAAGCTGCCGATTTCCTTGCCGACCAGGGTCAGCAGGTCCTTCTTCAGCTCTTCGGAAGGCTCCTGGCCGTTCATCAGGGTGACGTAGGCGTAGATGCCCTGACCCTTCACATCGTGCGGGTAGCCAACCACCGCCGCCTCGGCCACCGCGTCGTGTAGCACCAGCGCGCTTTCCACCTCGGCGGTGCCGATGCGGTGACCAGAGACGTTGATCACGTCATCCACGCGGCCGGTGATCCAGTAGTAGCCGTCATCGTCGCGGCGCGCGCCGTCGCCGGTGAAGTAGTAGCCGGGGTAGGGTTTGAAGTAGGTGTCGACCATGCGCTGGTGATCACCGTAGACGCTGCGGATCTGGCTCGGCCAACTGGCCTTGATCGCCAGCACGCCGGCGCCCGCACCAATGATCTCCTTGCCTTGCTCGTCAAGCAGCACGGGTTGCACGCCAAAGAACGGCCGGGTGGCCGAGCCGGGTTTGAGGTCGGTAGCGCCGGGCAGCGGGCTGATCAGGATGGAGCCGGTCTCGGTTTGCCACCAGGTGTCGACGATGGGGCAGCGCGTATCGCCGACCACCTGGAAATACCATTCCCAGGCCTCGGGGTTGATCGGCTCGCCCACTGTGCCGAGCAGACGCAAGCTCGAACGCGAGGTGGCTTTGACCGGCGCCGCACCTTCCCGCATCAATGCGCGCAGGGCGGTGGGGGCGGTGTAGAAGATATTGACCTGGTGCTTGTCGATCACCTGCCAGAAGCGCGAGGCGTCCGGATAGTTGGGCACGCCCTCGAACATCAGGGTAGTGGCCGCGTTGGCCAGCGGGCCGTAGACGATGTAGCTGTGCCCGGTAACCCAACCGACATCGGCGGTGCACCAGTAGATGTCGCCTTCGTGGTAGTCGAACACGTACTTGTGAGTCATCGCCGCGCCGAGCAGGTAACCGCCGGTGGTGTGCAGCACGCCCTTGGGTTTGCCGGTCGAGCCCGAGGTGTAGAGGATGAACAGCGGGTCCTCGGCATCCATCGGCTCGGCCGGGCAGTCGGCATCGACCTCCTTGAGCGCCTGGTGGTACCAAATGTCTCGACCTTCCACCCAGGCCACGTCAGCCTGGGTGCGTTCGACCACCACCACGGTGGAGACATCAGGGCAGCTTTGCAGCGCCTTGTCGACATTGCTCTTCAGCGCAATGTACTTGCCGCCACGCACGCCCTCGTCTGCGGTGATCACGGTGCGGCAATCGGCATCGAGAATACGGTCGCGCAGGGCATCGGGGGAAAAGCCGCCGAACACCACCGAATGCACCGCGCCGATACGCGCGCAGGCGAGCATGGCGTAGGCCGCCTCGGGGATCATCGGCATGTAGATACAAACCCGGTCGCCTTTCTTCACGCCGCGGCGCTTGAGCACGTTGGCCAGGCGGCTGACATTATGGTGCAGTTTGTTGTAGGTGATATGCGCTGATTCGGCCGGGTTGTCGCCTTCCCAGATGATGGCGATCTGTTCGCCGCGTTTTTCCAGGTGGCGATCGATGCAGTTGTAGGCGACGTTGAGCTGACCGCCCTTGAACCATTCGGCGCGGCCCTGCTTCAGTTCGCTGGCGTGCACCTGATCCCAGGGTTTGAACCAGTCGAGGAAGGCGTTGGCCTGCTCGGCCCAAAAGATCTCGGGCTGCTCGACCGACTGCCGGTACAGGCGCAGGTAGGCGTCGTTATCCAGGTGCGCGCGCTGGCGCACTGCATCTGGCACGGGATGGCGAGTGATTTCGAACATGGCGGGTCCTTGTAATTGTTTGTCCGCAACGGTCACAAGGTTGCACCCAGGCAGGCGCCTGGTTCAAGGCTTAAACATTTCGACATGCTGCCGGGCCTGTTCGTTCTGCTGATACTCGAGCTGCGCGGCGACCAGACGTTGGGTCGCCGCTCCGTAACGACTGGCAATGGCCGCGAGCGCCTCGTCGAAAGTCTGCGCGGCGCTCACGGCACCTCCCGGCAGCTGCGGCAATCCTCCGGAGTCGGTGCGCTGCGGAATGAACTCCAGCCCGCTGGCGCTGAATACCGGCTGAGGGGCCACGCCCAGCACCTGGGTGCGGAAGGTGCGCGCCCAGGCATCCACGCGCAGTGCCAGGCTTACTTCATCTATCCCGGGCAGCAGGGTGACGGCGAAGGTTTCGTGCCTCCAGCGCGCAAGGTAGTTGCCGGCCGCGGTCAGATAGCCTTGACTGCCAAGGGTGAATACCTCGCTGTCATGCTGCGGGGACCAGTCGCTGGTACCGAGCACCTGTGCCAGCGCGCTCGCCTTGCTCGTACCGGCAATGGCTTCGACCAGCGCGAGTGAGGCCGGCAGGGCTGCGCTGACACCAGCGGTGGTCATCAGTTGGCCGTCTACCACATAGCGCTGATTTTCCTGCCACAGGGTGTCCGGAAAGTCGTCCAGGCGCTGGTCACGCGAGTACCAATGCCCCGTGGCGCGGCGTCCATGCAGCAGGCCGGCATGAGCCAGCGGCAGCACGCCATCGCAGATCCCGATGATGCGGGCACCCAGCGCTGCCTGCTGCCTGATGAAATTCAGCAGGCGGGGCTCCCGGCTGTCGTGTACGGCAGGCACGATCAGGTAATCGGCGCCCTGGGGGAAGGCGCGCTGAAACTCGGTGATGCTGGCTTCGGCGCGCACGCTGAGCGCCGGCATCAGTTGCACTGTGCCCGGCTCGGTCGCCACTGCCAGTACCCTGGCCACGCCAGCGCGACGCAGGACGCCGAGTGGCACGACGAAGTCCGTCAGCTCTGTCATCTGGTTTTGTGCGAGTACGACCACCACGGGCTGTTCACGCTCGAAGCGCGGCTGATAGGTGGCCAGTCGTTCTTCGGAGGCGTGTAGGTCTCCGGAGAAATACAGCAGGCACAACAGGCCTGCCAATGGCCATTTCCTGTACATGACGCCATTCCTCGGTTTGGGAGATGAGATCAGTCTGGCGTGTGCACGCCCGGCGCATATGTCATAAATGAGTGAAAACCTGCCATCGGTTACGGGAGGGGATGCGATGACGCACAGGGTTCTGCTGCTGGTATTTCCCGAGTTCCAGTTGCTCGATGCCACCGGGCCAGCGGACGTGTTCGCAGCAGTGGACGAGCACCTACCGGCAAGGGCGCGGCCGGCCTATCAGCTGCAGGCAATCTCGCTGGATGGCGGCATGGTCGCCTCCAGCAGCGGGCTGGCGCTGGCGACCCAGCCAGTGCCCGAACCACAGGAACTGGCCGGCAGTACCTTGCTGATAGCCGGCGGACACGGTGTTCAACGCGCCTTGCAGCACGGGCCGCTCATCCGCTGGCTGGGGCAGGCCGGACCACTGGCGGCGCGCTGTGCCTCGGTGTGTACAGGCGCATTTCTGCTGGCGCAGACCGGTCTGATGAGCGGGCGCAAGGTCGTCACCCACTGGCGCTATGCCGAGCTGCTGCAACGGATATATCCGGGGGTGGCGGTTCTGCATGACAGCCTGTTCGTCCATGATGGGGGCTTCTACAGTTCGGCCGGAGTGACCGCTGGCATGGATCTTTGCCTGAGCCTGGTGGAAGAGGACCACGGGCGAGAGGTCTCGCTGCAGGTGGCCAAGGGGCTGGTGATGTACCTGCGACGGCCCGGCGGGCAGTGCCAGTTCAGCACCGAGTTGCTGGCCCAACAGGCACCCGCCGATGGCGTGATGCAACGCTTGCTGACTGAGTTACGGACATCTCTGAGCGCCCCTTGGGACGTCGATGGCATGGCGATCTACATGAACATGTCGCCGCGCACGCTGCATCGGCATTGCCGGGCCGAACTCGGGGTGACGCCAGCCAGGCTGCTGCTGCATCTGCGTCTGGAACATGCATGCCAGTTGCTGGAGGCAGGTCAGGCGTCGCTCAAGCGCGTGGCGCAGAGCAGCGGCTTCGGCAACGCCTACAATCTGAGACAGGCGTTTTCCCGGGCGCTGGGGGTGACGCCCGGGGAGTATCGTCAGCGTTTCTGCCGTTGAGGCATGCCGGTGGGCGCGCCTCTCAGGTGATCAGCCGCGATGCTGGGAGCGGAAGTGCTCGATCAGCCCCTGGGTGGATGCATCGCTGGCCGGCTCGTCGCTGGCGCCGGTCAGGCGCTGGTAGACTTCCTTGCCCATCTCCTTGCCCAGCTCCACGCCCCACTGGTCGAAGGCATTGATGCCCCAGATGGCGCTCTGCACGAACACCTTGTGCTCGTACAGCGCTACCAGCGCACCGAGGTTGAACGGCGCGATGCGGTTCATCACCAGAATGTTGCTCGGTCGGTTGCCTGGGATCACCTTGTGCGGTGCCAGACGCTGCACCTCGTCTTCGCTCAGCCCCTTGGCGCGCAGTTCGGCTTCGGCCTCATCGCGGGTCTTGCCCTGCATCAGCGCCTGGGCCTGCGACAGGCAGTTGGCGAACAGCCACTGGTGATGATCGGAGAGCGGGTTGTAGCTGTTGACCGGGACGATGAAGTCCGCCGGCACCAGCAGGCGGCCCTGGTGCAGCAACTGGTGGTAGGCATGCTGCCCGTTGCAGCCGACACCGCCCCAGATGATGGGGCCGGTAGCGATGTCCAGCGGCGTGCCGTCCTGGCGCACGCTCTTGCCGTTGGACTCCATGTCCAGCTGCTGCAGGTGCTTGGTGAAGTTACGCAGATAGTGGTCGTAGGGCAGGATCGCGTGGCTCTGCGCGCCCCAGAAATTGGTGTACCAGATGCCCAGCAGGGCCATCAGCACCGGCATGTTTTCGGCCAGTGGCGCCTGGGTGAAGTGCTGATCCATGGCATAGGCGCCGGCCAGCAGTTCCTTGAAGTTGGACACGCCGATGGCCAGGGCAATGGGCAGACCGATGGCCGACCACAGCGAATAACGCCCACCGACCCAATCCCACATGGGGAAGATGTTCTCTTCGCCGATACCGAACTCGATGGCAGCCTTGCGGTTGCTGGTCACGGCGATGAAATGACGGTGCAGCTGCTCTTCCGGGCCACCCATGGCCAGGTACCAGTCACGTGCGGCCAGGGTGTTCTTCAGGGTTTCCAGGGTACCGAAGGACTTGCTGGAGACGATGAACAGTGTGGTTTCGGGGTCCAGGCGAGCGGTCAGTTCGCGGAATTCGCTGCCATCGATATTGGCCAGGTAGTGGCAGCGCACCCCGCGCTGAGTGAACGGACGCAGCGCCTCGGAGACCAGCTGTGGGCCAAGGAAGGAGCCGCCGATACCGATGTTCACCACTTCCTTGATCGGTTTTTCGCTGTAGCCGCGCCACAGCCCGCTGTGAATACGGCTGACCAGTTCGGTGACCTGATTCAGGACGCGGTGTACCTCGGGGATGATGTCATTGCCATCAACCACCAGGCGCCGGCCGATTGGGCTGCGCAGAGCGGTATGCAGCGCAGCGCGACCCTCTGAAGCATTGACATGCTCACCGTTGTACAGGGCCGCAATGGCCTCGTTTAGACCGGCCTGATCGGCCAGTTGAATCAGCAGCTCGAGGCCGTGCTCGTCGATCAAATTCTTCGAGTAATCCAAGAGCAACCCACAGCTATCGAGGGAAAAACGCTGGAAGCGCCTTGCGTCCGCGGCGAAGGCTTCGCGCATGCTGAAACCGGCCATCTCGGCGCGGTGTTGCTGCAGCGCCTGCCAGGCGGGCAGAGTGGTGACGTCTTGAGGCTGCTGGTAGTAGGCCATCGGAGCTCCTGATCCGCAACGGCCCGGCTTGATCCGGGCCTCCATGAGTGTAACCGTCTGCCTTTGGAGGCAGCTACTGACTCGGCAGTTCAACCACAAGATTGTCGATCAAGCGGGTGCCGCCCAGCTGGGCTGCGGTAAGGATTACCAGTTGGCGGTCGTCGAGCTGGGCCGGGCGGAGATTCACTGCGTTGCGGATTTCCAGGTAGTCGGGAACGAAACCCGCCTTGCGCTGCTGCTCCTGGGCAGCGTCGACGAGCCTGGAATAATCACGGGCGCCACGGCGCAGTTCCTCGGCGATCGCTTGCAGGCCCTGGTACAGCGCCGGAGCGGCGTCACGCTGTTCGGCACTGAGGTAGCCATTGCGGGAGGAGAGGGCAAGGCCGTCCTCGGCGCGTTGGGTCGGTGCGCCAATGATCTGGATCGGCATGTTCAGGTCCTGCACCAGCGCGCGGATCACCGCCAGTTGCTGATAGTCCTTCTCGCCGAACACGGCCAGATCGGGCTGGACCATATTGAACAGCTTGGTCACCACGGTGGCCACGCCCTCAAAATGGCCCGGGCGGCTGGCGCCGCAGAGTCCTTCCGATACACCCGGCACGCTGACGCGAGTCTGGTCGCCCATGCCGTGCGGGTAGATTTCCGCGACATCGGGGTGAAACAGCAGGTGGCAGCCAGCCGCCAGCAGCTTTTCCTGATCGGCGGCAAGTGTGCGCGGGTATTTGTCCAGATCTTCACCTGCACCGAACTGCAGCGGATTGACGAAGATGCTGGCGACCACGAAGTCGGCCCGTTGGGCGGCGATTTGCACCAGCGAAACGTGGCCTGCGTGCAGATTGCCCATGGTCGGCACGAAGCCGATCTGCTTGCCCTCGGCCCGAGCCTGGGCTATGGCGGCGCGCAGCTCGCGCAGGGTCTTGACCGTGTTCATGCGGAGAAACCGTGCTCGGCTGCTGGGAAGCTGCCGTCCTTGACCGCCTTGACGTATGCGCTCAGGGCACCCTGAATGCTGCTCTGACCTTCCATGAAGTTGCGCACGAATTTGGCGACGCGGCCCGAGAGGGACAGGCCGAGCATATCGTGCAGTACCAGTACCTGACCGTCGGTGCCCGGGCCGGCACCGATGCCGATGACGGGAATCTTCACGGCCTGAGCGATCTCGGTAGCCAGCTCGCTGGGTACGCACTCCAGCAGGAGCATGGCGGCACCGGCCTGCTCCAGAGCCATGGCGTCGGCGCGCATCTGGCGCGCCTGGGCTTCCTGGCGGCCCTGAACCTTGTAGCCACCGAGAATATTCACTGCCTGCGGGGTGAGCCCGAGGTGGGCGCAGACCGGTACGCCGCGTTCGGCCAGCAGACGGATCGGCTCGGCCAGCCAGCCGGCGCCTTCGAGTTTGACCACGTGGGCGCCGGCCTGCATCAGCCTGGCGCTGTTGAGCAGCGTCTGTTCGCTGTTGGAATAGGCCATGAATGGCAGGTCGGCGATGATCAGTGCGCCGTTGTTACCGCGTTTAACGCTGGCGGTGTGATATGCCATCTCGTCGATGGTGACCGGCAGGGTGCTGTCGTGCCCCTGCAAGACCATGCCCAGGGAGTCGCCGACCAGCAGCACTTCAGCGCCGGCCTGACAGCAGGCCTGGGCGAAAGTGGCGTCATAAGCGGTCAGCATGGCGATTTTTTCACCGTTCTGCTTCAGGCTTTGCAGGGTGGTCAGGGTAACGTCAGGCATTTCAAAGGTCCTCGCTCAGGCTCGGTATACCGCTTCTATCTGGCGGCAATCCGGCCTGGATTGGCATCAAAGGTGCGCCCGTCGCTGGACAACGGGACGCCTATAGTCCTGATGGGGGGGCGTGAAGTCAATTGCGGGTGTTACCGCTCTGTTACTGGCGTTACCGCCAATGCGCGGGATGTCGGGTTGCGCAACGGACCGCCCCGTAGGAGGCCGCTTCAGCGGCGAGTTTGTCGGAGCGCAGCTCAAACCCCTCCAGCAAAGGCCGGCTGGGCTACTCGGCCAGGCGTTCCAGCCCGCTGAAGGGGCAGGCTTCCAACAGGGCACTCAGGCTGCGGCCGTCCGGGAGTTGCAGATCGGCAGCCAGCTCGGCCAGCGGATAGAGCACGAAGGGTCGGGCGTGCATGTGGTAGTGCGGCACGGTCAGCCGCTCATCTTGGAGCAGGCGTTCACCGAACAGCAGGATATCCAGATCCAGTGTGCGCGGGCCCCAGCGCTCGGCCTTGCGTACCCGGCCCTGCTCCTGCTCGATGCGTTGCAGCGCATCGAGCAACTGCCAGGGCTCCAGTTCGGTATCCAGCGCCGCCACGGCATTGACGTAGCGTGGCTGGTCAGCCGGGCCGAGCGGATCGCTGATATAGAACGACGATCGTGCCTGCAAGCGGCTCTGCGGCAACTGCGCGATCGCGCTCAAGGCCGCACGCAATTGTTGCAGGGGCTCGGCCAGATTACTGCCGAGACCGATGTAGACCCGCTCCATCATTCGCCGCCGCTTTCGCTGCGTTTACGACGGTTGTTGTTGCGACGACGTTTACGCGGCGCGTTGCCGGCGCTTTCGCCCTTGCCGGCGAGGTCGCGAATCATCTGTCGGCGCTCGCTGTCGTTGGCATCCTGGTAATCCGTCCACCACTCGCCCAGGCCACCGGTGTCCTCGCCGGCCAGTTCACGCAGCAGGAGGAAGTCGTAGCCGGCGCGAAAGCGCGGATTCTCCAGCAACAGGTCGGCTCGTTTGCCACTGCGCCGCGGCAGGCGCTCCTGCATGTCCCAGATCTCGCGAATCGGGATGGTGAAGCGCTTGGGCACGGCGATGCGCTGGCACTGCTCGGCGATCAGCTCGTGGGCAGCTTCCTGCATCGCCGGAATCGGCGGCATCCCCTTGCTCTGCAGCTGCAGCACGCGCGCCGGCAGCGCAGGCCAGAGCAGCGCCGCGAAGAGGAACGCCGGGGTGACCGACTTGCCGTCGTGGATGCGGTCGTCGGTGTTGATCAAGGCCTGGCGGATCAGCTTCTCGGTGTATTCGGGATTGCGCTTGAGCGCCTCGCCACTGGCCGGGAACAGCTGGGCGAAGAGATCGTGTTCGAGCAGCAGGTCGAAGGTGTATTCCGCGTAGCCGGCGAGAAACAGCTTGAGCACTTCATCGAACAGGCGCGCCGCTGGAATGTCGCGCAGCATCGGCGCCAGGCGGCGAATCGGTGCGGCGCTGTGCTTCTCGATCTCGAAGTCCAGCTTGGCGGCGAAGCGCACCGCACGCAGCATGCGTACCGGATCTTCCAGGTAACGCTGTTCCGGATCGCCGATCAGTCGCACCAGGTGATTGCGCACGTCATGCATGCCGCGAGCGTAGTCGAGGATATGTTCCTGAGTCGGATCGTAGTACAGCGCATTGATGGTGAAGTCGCGGCGCTGAGCGTCGTCTTCCAGGGTGCCGTAGACATTGTCGCGCAGGATGCGACCGCTTTCGTGGCGGGCAGCCTGGTTGCTGTTTTCTTCTTCGTCGCCTTGCGGATGGTTGGCGCGGAAGGTCGCCACTTCGATGATCTCGCGACCGAAGTGCACATGCACCAGCTTGAAGCGGCGGCCGATCACCCGTGCGTTACGAAACTCGGCCCGTACCTGCTCGGGCGTGGCGCTGGTAGCCACGTCGAAATCCTTGGGGTCGATGTCCAGCAGCAGATCGCGTACACAGCCGCCGACCAGATAGGCCTGGTAGCCAGCCTTTTGCAGACGCTCGACCACGCTGATGGCGTGACGACTGATCTCATTGCGATTGAGTGGATGTTGGCGACTGCTCAGCACTTCGGGAGTGCTGCGTGGGCGTGGCGCCCGGCGCAGAGGTGAGTGGAAAGACTTGAACAGCTTTTTCAGCATGGGATGCACTGTTTGGAGTAGTGGCCGGCCTGCTCCATATGCTGTCGAGGTGCTGCCTGGAGGGCATCGCGGCGTTTAAGGCAGCAGTCCTGGATTCGCTGACGAACCGCGAACACCACCCTGGCGCTTGCTTCGGTAACCTGTTTCGACGGCATACGGAATGATGACCGCATGATTGCTGCGGATTCTAGCATCGTGTCGGGAGAAGGTGTGTAGAAGGGCGGATGGCGGGAATTCTGGGAGCGCAAGCTACTGGGGGAGCCGAAGCTCCCCCCCAAGTTGGTGCGTGCTCTGTTTTTATTGTTATTGAGGGCCTGTTGTTTTTGTTGTTCGGCCCTTCCCGGCTCGCCGTGGCTTACCGGGTGCTCCCTAGAATGGGGAGCCAATAGCAAACGGATTTCTTTGGACGCTGATGCTGCCTTAATCAACCAGTTCCGGCGCTGCCTCGAGGCAGTTTTATTGTTCTCAGTCTGGTCGCTGGGGCGAACCCCTTGTGGCAACTCCTCTCCAAAAGAATCAGTTAGCTGCGCCTCCTTACCTTGTTGTTCTTGTTGTTGTGGAGTCGTTACGTCTTGTTCTTATTGTGTAGGGCATTGCTTGTTATTGTTGTTGTGCCAGAGATAAAGCAGATGCCGTGCCAGTTTTTACGATTCCTTGTAAATCAAGGGCTTGAGGCTATCTGGGGTGTTCGAGTGGGTAGAAAAAAGCCGGGTTTTCGTTACCGTTAGACCCGGCCTTTGTTACGAGATATTGAAACGGTAACAACCTGTGGAGCCCATGCGCGGGCAGGCTGTCACCGACGCCGTGACGTCAAGGGCCGCTGGTCACGCCGGATTTGCGCCGCGGAATGCCCAGGCGCTGACGACGTTCCCACAGGCATTTGCGGCTGATGCCCAGTTTGCGGGCCAGCTCGGTTTCAGTCATGTGGTCCTGGTGCTCGAGGACGAAGTGCTGGAAGTAGTCCTCCAGCGACAGGTCTTCGGTAGGCTCATGGCTGTTGCCAGCGTTTTGCCCGGCGGACGGCAGGCCGAAATCCTCCTCGTCCAGATCGTCCAGCTCGATGTCGATACCCAGCAGGTCGGCGGAAATTTCCGTCCCCTCGCAGAGAATCACCGCGCGCTCGATGGCGTTTTCCAGTTCGCGTACGTTACCCGGCCAGGAGTAATGGCGTATCGCCTGCTCGGCATCATGGGCGAAGCGCAGCGGTTCGCGGCCCATGCGCGTGTACTGGCGGACCAGAAAGGCCTGGGCGATCTCGATCACGTCGTTACCGCGCTCGCGCAACGCCGGCAGTTTCAGGGCAATGACGTGCAGGCGGTAGTAGAGGTCTTCGCGGAACTGACCGGTCTTGGCCAGCGTCTTCAGATCACGGTGGGTCGCGGCGATCAGGCGGACATCCACCTTCTGCGACTGCACCGAGCCGACTCGGCGAATCTCGCCTTCCTGCAGCACGCGCAGCAGTCGCGCCTGAGCTTCCAGCGGCAGTTCGCCGATTTCGTCGAGGAACAGCGTGCCGCCGTCGGCCGCTTCCACCAGGCCGGCGCGCCCGGCGCTGGCGCCGGTGAAGGCGCCTTTCTCGTGGCCGAACAGTTCGGACTCGATCAGCGTCTCTGGAATGGCCGCGCAGTTCACCGAGATCAGCGGCGCCTTGGCGCGCCTGGACAGATTGTGCAGGGCGCGCGCGACCAGCTCCTTGCCGGTACCGGACTCGCCCTGCACCAGAACGTTGGAATCGGTGGGGGCGACCTTGCGAATCTTGCTGTAGAGCTCCTGCATGGCAGCGCAGGAGCCGATGATGCCGATCTCGCCGTTGGCGTTGTCCGCAGCCTTCTCGGTAGTGTTACGTGCATTGCTGGCGGCCGTCGGCGTCGGCGCGCTCTTCACTTCCTGGCGATCACGCAGGATGCGGGCAACGGCCTGCAGCATCTCGTCATGGTCGAAGGGCTTGGCGATATAGTCCACCGCACCCATTTTCATTGAGTCCACTGCCGAGCGCAGGCTGGCGTAGCTGGTCATGATCAGCACCGGCGTGCCTTCGGCCAGCTTGATCAGTTCGGTACCCGGCGCGCCAGGCAGGCGCAGGTCGCTGACGATCAGGTCGAAGGTGGGGATGCTGTAGCGCTCCTGGGCTTCCTGCACCGAGCCGGCTTCGCTGACCTGGTACTGATTGCGTTCGAGCAGGCGGCGCAAGGCAGAGCGGATAATGGTTTCGTCTTCGACGATAAGAATATGTGGCATTAATTCGATCTCTCGACGGTCACGGTGGTGCCGTTGGCACCCTATATCGCTGTTTACATCGCTACGGACGTCGCCTCGACATGCCTTGGCAGGGTGACCCGAATGCGAGTGCCCAGTTGGCGCTCCGGGTCGGCCGGGCTGTCGATTGTTATTTGTCCATAATGCTCTTCCACGATCGAATAGACCAGCGCGAGGCCCAGGCCGGTCCCTTCGCCGGGATCCTTGGTGGTGAAGAAGGGTTCGAACAGACGGTCGATGATCGCCTTGGGAATGCCGCTGCCTTCGTCCTCGACGATCAGGTCGACGGTATGCTCGCTGGCCTCGCTGCGCACGCGGATGGCGCCGCCGGGCGGCGAGGCGTCACGGGCGTTGGACAGCAGGTTGATCAGTACCTGGGCCAGGCGCTGCGGGTCGCCGCAGGCCCAGTGCTGCGGATCGCACAGGTTGTAGAACTGGATATCGAAGTTGCGTTTGTTCAGCGACAGCAGGCCGATGGCGTCCTGTGCCACGTCGGCCAGGCATACCGGCTCGTCGCTGCGCTGGTGGCTGCCGGAGTGGGCGAAGCTCATCAGCGACTGGACGATACGTGACACGCGCTTGGTCTGTTCCAGGATCTGCCCGCTGATTTCGGTCAGCTCGCCGTCGTTTTCGCGTTCCTCGCGCAGGTTTTGCGCCAGGCAGGCGATGCCGGTGATCGGGTTGCCGATCTCGTGGGCGACACCGGCGGCGAGGCGGCCGATGCTGGCAAGGCGCTCGGAGTGCACCAGCTTGTCTTCGAGCATCTGGGTTTCGGTCTGATCCTCGACCAGCAGCACCAGGCCACTGTTACCGGGCGCCAGCGGTTCGTTGATGGCTGCCTTGTGCAGATTCAGCCAGCGAATCTGCCCGTCGAGCGCCAGATGCTGTTTGTGCAGGTGCTGGTCCGGGCGTTCGATGAAGTCCTGCAGCAGGCTCTGCCAGGGTTCGGCCAGGGTGCTCAGGCGTGAACCGACGATGCGCTGGGCGGGGATGTCGGTGAGTTCCTCCATGGCCCGGTTCCACATCAGGATTTCCTGGTCCTTGGCCAGCGAACACACGCCCATGGGCAGCTCCTGCAAGGTCTGGCGGTGATAGCGGCGCAGGGCGTCGAGCTCGGCGGCCAGGCCGGTGAGGCGCGACTGGTAATCCTCCAGGCGGCTTTCGATGAAGTGGATGTCCTCGGTGACATAGCCTTCGGTACCGGACTTGTAGGGCAGGAAGGTTTCGACGATGTCCTGCGCCACGCTCGGCCCCATCAGGCCGGACAGGTTGGCCTCGATGCGGTCGCGCAGGCGGCGAAGGGCATAAGGGCGGCTCTCGTCGAAGGGCAGGTGCAGGTCGCGCAGGGCCTGTTCCACTTCGCGCTGCGCGGTCTTGGCGCCGAGCGGCTTGGCCAGTTGTGCGGCAAAGTCCTGCGGAGACACGGCGACCAGCTCGCGCCGCTGCGGGCGGCGCACGTTGTCCACCGCGCAGGCTTCGGCGGCGCTCTTCTCCTCGGGGCTGGCCTCGGTGAACAGCGACACCAGGGTGAACATCAGGACGTTGGCCGCCAGTGAGGCGATGGCCGCCAGGTGCCAGCTGGCGTCATCGAGCACATAGATGACGTTGAACAGGGGCAGGTAGAAACCTTCCAGATTGCCCAGCAGCGGCAGCAGCATGGTCAGTGCCCAGACGCTGATGCCGGCCAGCAGGCCTGCTAGGAAACCGCGGCGATTGGCCGTCTGCCAATACAGCACCGAGAGGACGCCGGGCAGGAACTGCAAGGTGGCAACGAAGGCGACGATGCCCAGGTTGGCCAGATCCTGCTGGGCGCCGAGCAGCAGGTAGAAGCCATAGCCGGCCATGATGATGGCCACGATCAGCGCGCGTCGCGTCCACTTCAGCCAGCGGTAGATGTTGCCTTCGGCTGGCGGCTGGTAGAGCGGCAGCACCAGGTGGTTCAGCGCCATGCCGGACAGCGCCAGGGTCGAGACGATGATCAGGCCGCTGGAGGCCGACAGCCCGCCGACATAGGCAAGCAGGGCCAGGGTTTCGCTGTTGACCGCGATACCCAGACCCAGGGTGAAGTATTCGGGGTTGGTGGTCGCGCCCAGCTTGAGGCCGGCCCAGAGAATCAGTGGCACGGCCAGGCTCATCAGCAGCAGGAACAGTGGCAGGCCCCAGCTGGCGCTGACCATGGCGCGCGGGTTGAGGTTCTCGGTGAAGGTCATGTGGTACATGTGCGGCATGACGATGGCCGAGGCGAAGAACACCAGCAGCAGGGTGCGCCACGGGCCTTCCTGCAGCGGCGTATGCAGCGTGGCCAGTGCCGCCTGGTTCTGCACCAGCCATAGCTCCAGCTCACGCGGGCCGCCGAACACCTGATACAGCGCGTACCAGCCGATCACGCCGAGGGCGACCAGCTTGACCAGCGACTCGAAGGCGATGGCGAACACCAAGCCCTCGTGCTTCTCGCGCGTGGCGATATGGCGCGCGCCGAACAGAATGGTGAACAGGATGATCAGCCCGCAGTAGCTCAGCGCGACCTTCTCCTGCAGCGGCTCGCGGCTGAGGATACCGATGGAGTCGGCCACCGCCTGGATCTGCAGGGCCAGCAGCGGCAGCACGCCAATCAGCATGAACAGGGTGGTCAGTGCGCCGGCCCAGGTGCTGCGAAAACGGAAGGCGAACAGGTCGGCCAGCGATGACAGCTGGTAGGTGCGGGTGATGCGCAGGATCGGGTAGAGCAGCACGGGTGCCAGCAGAAAGGCCCCGGAAACCCCAAGGTAGCTGGCGAGAAAGCCGTAACCGTACTGGTAGGCCAGGCCGACCGTGCCGTAGAAGGCCCAGGCGCTGGCGTACACGCCCAGCGACAGGGTGTAGGTCAGCGGGTGGCGGATGATCCAGCGGGGGATAAGGCCCTTTTCACTGACCCAGGCGACACCGAACAGCATCAGCAGATAGCCGGCGCTGATCAGGATCAGTTCGCTCAGGCTAAAGCTCGTCAGCATCGCGTTGGCTCTGAAGAATGAAGGTGACGACGATCAGGATCAGCCACAGCAGATAGGGCCGGTACCAGGCGCCATTGGGGTCGATCCACCAGTCCATGATGGCCGGTGAGAACAGGTAGATCCCCACTACCAGGATCAGAACCAGTCGGTAGATATACATGTGACATCTCGTCGAAGGATGTCGCGATGGTAAAGGATGGCGCGCATCGCAAGCCACAAACTTGAAGCCGGCTCGCGTAGCCGGATGGAGTGCGGGAATGCCAGCCCATCGTTCCCGGGGTGCATCCGGGCTCCGGCTACTTCAATTGCGCTTCGGCCAGGGTGCGGCTGCGGGGAATGCGCGTGGCGTCCCAGTTGGCGATGCCCCAGGCCAGCAGCTCGGCCGGCGCCGCGCCTTGCAGTTCGGCGGGTGGTTGCTGGCCCAGCGCACGCAGGGCGCGCAGCAGCAGAGGCCCGGCCTGGTCGGCGGGCAGGGGCGGCGAACGGTAGCTCTTGCCCAGCTTGTGGCCGTCCGGCTGGATGATCAGCGGCACGTGCAGGTAGCGCGGTTGCGGCAGCCCGAGCAGCTCCTGCAGGTAGAGCTGGCGAGGGGTGGAGTCGAGCAGGTCGGCGCCGCGCACCACGTCGGTCACGCCCTGCCAGGCATCGTCCAGCACCACGGCGAGCTGATAGGCGAACAATCCATCACGCCGTCGGATCACGAAGTCGCCCACTTCACGGCCCAGTTGCTGACGGAACTCGCCCTGCACGCGGTCGATGAAGTGGTAGTCCAGCTCCGGTACGCGCAGGCGGATGGCCGCGTCCTGGTCAGGGTGGCAGGCGTTGCGGCAAAAGCCCGGGTAGATGCCGGCGTAGCCTTCCAGTTGCTTGCGTGAACAGATGCAGGCGTAGGCCAGACCCTGGCTGAACAGGCGGGCGATTACGGCGGCGTATTCGGCGTGGCGCTCGCTCTGGCGTACTAGTTCGCCGTCCCACTCGAACCCGTAGCACTCCAGGGTGCGCAGGATCGCATCCTGGGCGCCAGGCACTTCCCGCGGCGGGTCGAGGTCTTCCATGCGCAGCAGCCAGCGGCCGCCGACGGCGCGGGCATCGAGGTAGGAAGCGAGGGCGGCGACCAGCGAGCCGAAGTGCAGGTAACCGCTGGGCGTAGGGGCGAAGCGCCCGATGTAGGCTGTGTTCATGAAGCGAGGGCCAGAAACAGAGCGGGGCGCCTAAGCGCCCCGTCGTCAGATCAGGAACCGATCTGCTTTTCCTTGATTTCCGCCAGCGTCTTGCAGTCGATGCACAGAGTCGCGGTCGGGCGGGCTTCGAGGCGGCGAATGCCGATCTCGACGCCACAGGAGTCGCACCAGCCGTAATCGTTGTCTTCGATCAGCTGCAGGGTCTCGTCGATCTTCTTGATCAGCTTGCGCTCGCGATCACGGGCACGCAGTTCCAGGCTGAACTCTTCTTCCTGGCTGGCGCGGTCGGCCGGATCGGGGAAGTTGGCCGCTTCGTCCTGCATGTGGTGCACGGTACGGTCGACTTCCTGCATCAGCTCCAGCTTCCATTTATTGAGGATGCTGGTGAAGTGAGCGCGCATCGGCTCGCTCATGTATTCCTCGCCTTTCTTTTCCGGATAAGGCTCGAAACCACGAATCAGCTGGCTGGTGCTTTTGGCTTTTTCTTTTGTGGGCATGGATGACGCCTCTCACTCTTTCGAATCCATCGCGCAGGTTATTCCATTGCCAGGCGTTTGTCCGGCCCTGCGACTGCAAGCCGGCGAACTTACCAGATCGAATCGGGGCGCGCTACTCCCGGTTGTCTCCGCCTTGTCCGGGCTGTGAACGAAATCTGCATGGCTCCGGCTAGCAAGCGTAGCGGCGCTTTCACGTCCTTGCCGAGGCCTCGAGCTGCCCTGCTAGAATCCGCGCCTCGCAACCCTGAAGACGGACCTATGGCTCAGCTCTACAGCGCGCGCAGTCGCGCCATCGAACCCTTCCATGTGATGGCCTTGCTGGCGCGTGCCAACGAGCTGCAGGCGGCCGGTCACGATGTCATTCACCTGGAGATCGGCGAGCCGGACTTCACCACCGCCGAGCCGATCATCCGTGCCGGTCAGGCCGCGCTGGCCGCCGGACACACGCGCTACACCGCAGCGCGTGGCCTGCCGCAGCTGCGCGAGGCGATTGCCGGCTTCTACGCCGAGCGTTACCGCCTGAGCATCGATCCGCAGCGCATCCTGGTCACGCCGGGTGGCTCCGGGGCGCTGCTGCTGGCCGCCAGCCTGCTGGTCGACCCGGGCAAGCACTGGTTGCTGGCCGACCCGGGCTATCCGTGCAACCGGCACTTCCTGCGCTTGGTCGAAGGCGCCGCGCAGCTGGTGCCAGTCGGCCCGGACGTGCGCTACCAACTGACCCCGCAACTCATCGAGCGGCATTGGGATTCGGACAGCGTCGGCGCGCTGGTGGCGTCGCCGGCCAACCCCACCGGTACCCTGCTGCACAAGGATGAGCTGGCGGCGCTGTCCACCTGCCTCAAGCAGCGTGGCGGTCATCTGGTGGTGGACGAGATCTACCATGGCCTGACTTATGGCTGCGATGCACCGAGCGTGCTGGAAGTGGACGACGATGCCTTCGTCCTCAATAGTTTCTCCAAATATTTCGGCATGACCGGCTGGCGCCTGGGTTGGCTGGTGGCGCCCGCTGCCGCCGTGCCGGAGCTGGAAAAGCTGGCGCAGAACCTCTACATCAGCGCACCGAGCATGGCCCAGCATGCCGCGCTGGCCTGCTTCGAGCCCGCCACCCTGGCGATCCTCGAAGAGCGCCGCCATGAGTTTCAGCGCCGCCGCGACTATCTGCTGCCGGCGCTGCGCGAGCTGGGCTTCGGTATCGCCGCTACGCCTGAAGGTGCCTTCTATCTATATGCAGACATCAGCGCCTTCGGTGGCGACGCCTTCGCCTTCTGCCGCCACTTCATCGAAACCGAGCATGTGGCCTTCACTCCGGGCCTGGATTTCGGCCGTCATCAGGCCGGGCACCATGTGCGCTTCGCCTACACGCAGAATGTCGAGCGCCTGCAGCAGGCAGTCGAGCGTATCGCCCGCGGTTTGAAGAGCTGGAAGCCCGATGCGTTTTGATCCGCCGCTGGAAGAGGCGCGCCTGCTGCGTCGCTACAAACGCTTTCTCGCCGATATCGAGACCGCCAGCGGCGAGCAGATGACCATCCACTGCGCCAACACCGGCTCGATGCTCAATTGCATGAGCGAAGGTTGCCGGGTCTGGTTCAGCCGCAGCAACGACCCCAAACGCAAGCTGCCGGGCAGTTGGGAAATCAGCGAAACGCCGCAGGGGCGCCTGGCCTGCATCAATACCGCGCGGGCCAACGTGCTGGTGGAAGAGGCGCTGCGCGCCGGGCTGATCACCGAACTGGCCGGCTTTACCGCGCTCAAGCGCGAGGTGGCTTACGGGGTGGAGAACAGCCGCGCCGACTTTCGCCTGGATTACCCGGAAGGGCCGGCCTATGTGGAGGTCAAGAGCGTGACGCTGGGCTTCGATGGCAGCGACGTGGCGGCCTTTCCCGATGCGGTGACGCAGCGCGGCGCCAGGCATCTGCGCGAACTGGCGGCGCTGGCGCGGGCGGGGGTGCGCACGGTGCAGCTGTATTGCGTGAACCTTTCCGGTATTCGCGCCGTGCGGGCGGCGGAGGAGATCGATCCGGCATACGCGGCGGGGTTGCGTGATGCCAAGGCCGCGGGGGTAGAGGTGCTGGCCTACGGCGCCGAGCTGAGTCCCGAGGGGATCGCCCTGGTTCGCCGGCTGGAGGTATTGACGTAACGCGTGCTGCGCGCACCAGCTTCTGTTTCGGTAGCACGGCGGGCGCGATGTTGGCGTAGCCCGGATGCAATCCGGGAATCCAGTTTTCGCCCATCCCCGGATTGCATCCGGGCTACCTGGCTGCAGCGCCTTCGATCCAGACCCCGTGCGCGTCTTCCCTACATTCCAGTGCTTGCAGCGACTGCCCCTCGCAAGGCCCCGCCACGCATTCGCCGCTCTCGATGAGAAACAGCGCGCCGTGCGTCGAACAGCGGATCAGGCTGCCACTGTCGTCAAGGAAGCGATCCTTCTGCCATTCCAGGGCGATGCCGCGGTGCGGGCAGCGGTTGAGGTAGGCGTGGACCTGGCCGTCGCGACGTACGACCAGCAGGTTCAACTGGTCGATCACAAAGCCCAGGCTTTGGCCTTCGGCCAGCTCACTCGGGGCGCATAGGCGGATCATCGCGGTCTCCGTTTCAGATGGCGCGATTATCCCGCAGGAAGGAGGAGGGCGCATCCTTGCGCCAAGTGGAACTCAGAACTGCCAGGAAGCCGATACGCGGAAGCTGCGCCCGGGTTCGCTGTAGTAGTCGACGGGTTGCGGTGTGGTGCGGCCGCCAGCGCTGGGCACGTTGAGGGCGTTCCAGTACTTCTTGTCGAACAGGTTGAACAGGCCGGCCTGCAGCCTCACGCCGTCCAGCGCTGCCGGTTGCCAGTAGCCGGTGAGGTCGACCACGCCGTAGCCGGGGGCCTGGAAGTCGCCGTCGTTCTCGACCTTGTCGCGGCGGCGCGCGGCGGTCAGCATCAGGTCCGCGCCGTAGTGTTGCCGGGTGTAGCTGAGGCCGAGGGTGCCGGTCAGCGGGGCGACCGAGTTCAGGTGCTGTTTGGTCTCGCGGTCCTTGCCTACGGCCCAGGCGACCGAGGTCCAGGCCTGCCAGGAGGGCGCGAACTGCCAGTGCGCGGTGCCTTCGGCACCGTAGATGCGCACCTTGTCGCGGTTCTCCATCACCTCGAAGAAGGTCGGGAATTCGCCGGGCTGGAAGCCGTAGTCCGCTTCATTGGCGGTGATGCTGTCGATGAAGTTTCTGTAACGGTTGTCGAACAGGCTGACGGAGCCGCCCAGATGGTTGTCGCCCAGGCGCGCGCCGACCTCGTAGCCGGTGCTTTTCTCGGGCTTGAGGTTGGGGTTGCCGACTCGCGCGTAGCCCATGCCGGAGTTGGTGAAGGTGCTGTACAGCTCGTTGACGTCCGGGGCCTTGAAGCCCTGTGCCCACTGCGCGTACAGCGTAGCCAGCTCATGCGCCTGCCAGGTCAGCAGCAGGCTGCCGGCCCAGTTGGAGTCCCTGTTCTCGGTGAGCATCACGCTGTCGCCGGCCAGCACGTAACCGCTGGTGCCGCTGCTGGGCTTGTATTCGTAACGGTCGTAGCGCACGCCCGGCGTCAGGGTCAGGGTATCGCTGAGGGCGATGTCGTCTTTCAGATAGAGGCCATACAGATTGCCCGGCGTTTTCGGCATCTCGGCCTGATTGGTGTGCAGGTTGACGCAGGCAAAGTAGATGCCGGCCGGCGTGCTGTCCGGGCGCGGCGGGAAGGGCGGTACCAGCACGCTGGGGCAGGCATCGTAGCCGCTGCTGTACTGCTCGGCCTCGATGCGGCTCCACTCCGCGCCCAGGGTCAGATTGTGCTGGCCCAGCTGTTTGCCCAGGCTACTGGTGACACCGTACTGGGTCTTCTCGATCTCGTTGCTGCGGCCGAAGGGGCCGGCCAGCGTTCCGGCGCGGGTCGCCTCCACCTCATCCTCGCGGTGCAGCTTCTGCCAGTAAACGATGGTGTCGGCCCAGTCGAGCAGGCCGTCCGCGTTATCGGCGCGGTACTGGTGATCGAAGGACAGGCGCTTGCGCTGGTTGTTCTCGCGTGTGTCGTAGTGCCGAGGGTAGTTGGCAGAACCCTGGTTGATGCGGCTGTCCATGTCCTCGGTGCGTTCGAACAGTTCGGCGGTCACACCGACTCGGTGCCCGCCACCGAGCTTTTGCTGGACCTTTAGCAGCAGGCTGTGCTGATCGGTATCGCTGGGGTTGGCCTCGGTACGCTGGGTGCCCAGTACATCGCGATTGCCCTGAGTGTCGAGCTCGTGGCCCTTGCGTCCGCCGGCCTGGAGTAACCAGGAGGTGTCGTTGAAGCGACCGGCTAGGGCGGCATTGAGCCCCCAGCTGCGGTCGGCGCTGTCGTAGTCGTTCTTGACCAGGCCGGCGAACTCGTCCTTGTCGCCCAGCAGGTCATCCGGGTTCAGCGTACGCAGTTGCAGCGCTCCGCCCAGGGCGCCGGAGCCAACCTGGCTGGAGTTGGCGCCACGCACCACATCGATTGCGGACAGGCTCTGAAAGTCGATGCTGTCCAGGCCGCCGTTCACTTCGCGCACGGCGTCGTTCAGCCAGGGCATGCGGATGCCGTCGATGGTGGTCAGCACGCGGTCGCGGTCCAGGCCGCGGATGTTGATGCTGTTGTTGCTGCGGTTGAAGTTCACCCCGGGCTCGGCGCGTCGTGACAGGTCATCGAAGCTGCGGATCTGACGGCGTTCCAGCGTTTGTGCATCGGTCTGGGTGGTGGTCGGCAACGGCTGCTTGGCTGCTGCGGCAGTGATTTCGATGTCGGGCAGTTCGGCCGGGGTAGCGGCCAGGGCCAGGGAAGGACACAGCAACAGCAGCGCAAGCCAGGGGCGGCGAGCGTAGGGCGGGCGAACGAGCATGGTGCTACTCCATTGCATGCTTGGCAGTTCTGCGACTGCCTGGTTGGCGACGGCGCAAGACGTTAACCAGATTATTTAACTGATGCAAATAATTCTCAGGTAGATTATCGTTCTTCTAAATTGCACTGCCGTGCCGGTACGCGTTCGCGTCGGCGACGGTGGTGGTAACCGCCCGTGAGAGAGGAATCCCGATGAGTAGCGCAAACACCCTGGCCGCGCCGGCTGCCGATCTTTACCAGGCCTGGCAAATGTTACGTGATGAGCAACCGCGACTGCGCGCCCGCGAAGCAGCGGCGCAGCTGGGTGTCAGCGAGGCTGAACTGACTGCCAGTCGCCTGGGCATCGATGCACAGCGCCTGCGCCCGGACTGGGCCGAGCTGCTGCCGGCTCTTGGCAGCCTGGGGCACGTAATGGTGCTGACCCGCAACGAGCACTGCGTTCATGAGCGCAAGGGGCTGTACCGCGAAGTGAGTGTTGCCGCCTCCGGGCAGATGGGCCTGGTGGTGTCTGCCGATATCGATCTGCGTCTTTTTCTCGGTGGCTGGGCCAGCGTGTTCGCCGTTGCCGAGGAAACCGCCAAGGGCACCCAGCGCAGCATCCAGGTGTTCGACCAGCAAGGCGTTGCCGTGCACAAGGTCTACCTGACCGAGCGCAGTGAGCTGAGCGCCTGGCAGCCACTGATCGAGCGCTTCGCCGGTGAGCAGAGCGCCGAGTTGCAGTTGTTGCCGCCGCCCGTAGCACCAGCGCGCAAGGCCGACGCCGAGATCGACAGCCAGGCGCTGCGCGATGGCTGGGCGAAATTGCAGGACACCCACCATTTCTTCGCCCTGCTGAAGAAGCATGAGGTTGCCCGCACCCAGGCGCTGCGTCTGGCCGGCGAACAGTGGGCGCAGCCGTTGGCGACCTCCGAGCTGACGGTGCTGATGGAGCAGGCCGCTGCCCGCGAAGTGCCGATCATGGTGTTCGTCGGCAACCGCCACTGCATCCAGATTCACACCGGCCCGGTGAACAACCTGCGCTGGATGGACAGCTGGTTCAACGTGCTCGATCCCGACTTCAACCTGCACCTGCAGACCCGCGGCGTGGTGGAGCTGTGGCGTGTGCGCAAACCCAGTGTCGATGGCGTGATCACCAGTCTGGAGGCCTTCGACGCAGGCGGCGAACTGGTGATCCAGCTGTTCGGCGCGCGCAAGCCCGGTATGGCCGAGCGCGATGACTGGCGCGAGTTGGCTGAGTCGCTACCCGTGCTGGCCTGAGCAGAGGAGTCCAGACCATGCGTCTTGCCAATATCCTGGGCGGTCTGGCGGCCGTCCTGCTGTTTCCCAATCTGGTACTGGCCGCCGAGCCGTTACCGCAGCGCTGGGTAAGCTCCGGCGGAGCCCTGAGCGAGTGGGTGGTGGTGCTGGGCGGTGAAAGCAAGCTGGTGGGTGTCGATACAACCAGTCGCCATCCTGTGTCGCTGGCTAAGCTGCCCAGTGTTGGTTATCAGCGTCAGCTGGCGGCCGAGGGCATTCTCGCGCTGCACCCGGACCTGCTGCTCGGCAGCGAGGAAATGGGCCCGCCGCCGGTGCTCGAACAGTTGGCGGCGGCTGGGGTGCGCATCGAGCGCCTGACAGCGCGAGCCGAGCTGGACAGTCTGCAGGTCAACCTGCAGCGCCTGGGGCAGTTGCTCGGTGATGAGGCAGCGGGGCAACGCGCCTTTGCTGATTACCAGGCGCGCCTGCAGACCCAGCAGCAATGGGTCGAGCAGGCCCGACGCAGCCAGGAAGCGCCCGGCGTGTTACTACTGCTCGGACACGCCGGCGGCAGCCCGCTGGTGGGCGGCGTCGATACGGCGGCGGACTGGCTGATCACCCGTGCCGGGGGGCGCAACCTGGCCAGTCATAACGGCTACAAGGCACTGTCCAGCGAAGCGCTGCTGGCTCTCGATCCGCAAGTGGTGGTGGTCGCTGATCGCGCCTTGGAAGGCGATGCCGCGAGGCAGGCCCTGCTGCAGCAGAACCCGGCCCTGGCCGGTACCCGCGCGGCGCGCGAGGGGCGTTTGCTGGCGCTGGATCCGACCCTGCTGGTCGGCGGCCTAGGGCCGCGCGTGCCGGATGGTCTGGCGATGCTCGCCGCAGGCTTTTATCCTGCCAGCCAACCCCTGACTGCCGAAGCCAAGCGCGAGCCATGACCTCACCTTTTTCGACGCGCCCATTGTTCATCGCACTGGGCCTGCTGCTCGTGCTCGTGTTGTGGCTTTCCCTGGCGCTCGGGCCGGTCAGTCTGCCGCTGGGCGATACCTTGCGTGCGGCCTTGCGCCTGCTGGGTCTGCCCTTCGCTGCGGATGCATCGGTTCAGCAGGCCGAACTGATCCTGTCGCAGATACGCATGCCGCGTACCCTGCTCGGGCTAGCTGTGGGTATGGTGCTGGCCCTGTGCGGTGTGGCAATGCAGGGGCTGTTTCGCAATCCGCTGGCCGATCCCGGTCTGGTTGGCGTTTCCAGCGGCGCTGCGCTGGGCGCAGCGGTGGCCATCGTCGGTGGCGCCGCCTTCGGCGGTTTACCGGAAGCTTTCGCGCCTTATCTGCTGTCAGCCTGTGCCTTCGTTGGCGGCTTGCTGGTGACGGCGCTGGTCTACCGCCTGGGCCGGCGCGACGGGCAGACCAACGTGGCGACCATGCTGCTGGCCGGCATCGCGCTGACCGCATTGGCTGGTGCGGCCATTGGTCTGTTCACCTACCTGGCTGACGATGCGACGTTGCGCACCCTGACGTTCTGGAACCTGGGCAGTCTCAACGGTGCCAGCTATGCGCGGCTCTGGCCGCTGCTGCTGGCCACGCTGGCCGTGGCGCTGTGGTTGCCGCGACGGGCACGCGCGCTGAACGCGCTGCTGCTCGGCGAGTCGGAGGCACGCCACCTCGGTTTCGATGTCGAGCGACTCAAGCGCGAACTGGTGTTCTGCACGGCGCTGGGGGTAGGCGCTGCGGTGGCCGCCGCCGGCCTGATCGGTTTCATCGGCCTGGTGGTGCCGCATCTGATGCGTCTGCTGGTCGGCCCCGATCATCGTCTGTTGTTGCCGGCCTCCGCACTGGCCGGTGCAAGCCTGTTGCTGCTGGCCGACTTGGTTGCACGTCTGGCGCTGGCACCTGCCGAGTTGCCGATCGGCATCGTCACGGCGCTGATCGGCGCGCCTTTCTTTCTCTATCTGCTGGTGCGGGGGCGGAGCTGATGCTGCGGGTCGAACGGTTGGAAATTCGCCGCGGGCAGCAGGTGGTGCTCAGCGGCATCGACCTGCAACTGCGCCCCGGTGAGGTGCTCGGCGTGTTGGGGCCCAACGGTGCGGGCAAGAGTACCTTGCTGGCGGCGATGACCGGCGAGCTGCCGGCCAGTGCCGGGCAGGTGACGCTGGATCAGCGTGCGCTCGATGCCTGGTCCGGGCCGGAGCGGGCCAGGCGCCTGGCCGTGCTGCCGCAGAGCTCGAGTCTGAATTTCGCCTTCCGCGTTGAAGAGGTGGTCGCCATGGGGCGGCTGCCGCATGACAGCGGACGCGTGCGCGATGCGCAGATCATCAAGGAGGCGCTGCATGCGGCCGATGCCGCTCACCTGGCGGGGCGCAGCTACCTGGCCCTGTCTGGCGGTGAGCGCCAACGCGTGCACCTGGCGCGGGTGCTGGCGCAGCTATGGCCAGGCGGTGAAGGGCAGATTCTGCTGCTCGATGAGCCGACTTCGATGCTCGATCCGCTGCATCAGCATACCTGCCTGCAGGCGGTTCGCCGCCTGGCCGAATCCGGCGCTGCCGTGTTGGTGATTCTTCATGACCTCAACCTGGCCGCACGCTACTGTGATCGCCTGCTGTTGCTGGATCAGGGTAGGGCGCATGCGCTGGGTACACCTGCCGAGGTATTGCGTGCCGAGCCGCTGCAGGCCGTGTTCGGCCTGGAAGTCCTGGTGCAGACTCATCCCGAACGCGGCCATCCACTGATCGTCGCGCGCTGAATGTTGGAGGCCTCGATGCGAGTCGTACTGCTGAGTTGTCTGATGCTGCTGGTCGCCTGCCACACTCGGGAGGCTTTGCCGCCACCGGCACCGGTCGCCCCGGAAGGACGTGAGCACGCCGATCTGGGTCGTATCGTCGAGCTGGCCAGCGGACGCACGATCAGCCCGGAGCAACTGCTCGGGCGTTTGGCACGGGCCGAGCGGGTGCTGGTCGGCGAGCAGCACGACAACCCCGATCATCATGCGCTGCAGCTCTGGTTGTTGCGCGAGCTGGCCAGGCAGCGGCCGCAGGGTAGTGTGTTGATGGAGATGATCAATCCGGATCAGCAACCCAAGGTCGATCAGGCTCAGGCGGCGGCACGTGAGGGGCGGTCACCCGGTGATCCGTTCGGCGCCCTGGCCTGGCAGCCCGGTTGGGACTGGTCGCTTTATGGGCCGTTGGTACTGCATCAGCTGCGCCAGCCTTATCCCTTGCTCGCGGCGAACCTGGATCGTACCGAGATCATGCAGATCTATCGCCAGCGCCCAGCCCTGGAAGGTGAGCGCTCCAGTGCCGCCGGCGTACAGGCGCGCCTGCTACAGGATATCCGCGAGTCGCATTGCGGCCTGCTGCCGGACAGCCAGTTGCCGGCGATGCTCGCCGTACAACAGCAGCGTGACCGACGCATGGCCGAGGCGCTGTTGGCGGCGCCGCAACCAGCCATGTTGCTGGCTGGCGCGTTTCACGCACGCAAGGATCTTGGTGTGCCGCTGCACCTCGCTGACCTCGGCGCGCCGACGGGCAACACGATACTGATATTGGCCGAGGTCGGCCGTGAGATGGACGCATCGATGGCCGACTACGTCTGGTTCACCGCTGCGCAACCGGCGCAGGATCACTGCGCCAAACTGCGACCCTAGCCGCCTTTCGCCTGCGCGCAGCAGGGTATCCTCGGCATTTTGCCGATGTGGAACCTGCGCCATGACCATCGACGTTCGCGACCTGCTGCAACGCTATTTCAACGCCCTCAATGATCGGGATATCCGCGCCTGCCTGTCGCTGGTCGGTGACGAGCTGATCGTGGAGCCCAATCAAGGTTTCGCCGAGCATGGGCGCGACGCTTTCGCAGCCTTCCTTGAGCGACAACAGCACTGCTATCGCGAAACGCTCGAACCACTGGCGATTCTGGTCGAGCCACAGGGGCAGCACGCGGCTTGCGAATACCGCGTCACAGGCGAGTACCTGGCGACGGACGAGGGTCTGCCGGAGGCCTGTGGGCAGCGTTACGAGATGCGCATCGGGGCCTTCTTCGAAATCCGGCAGGGGCTGATCTCACGTATCAGTCTGCATTTCAATCTACCGGACTGGTTGGCGCAGATAGACGACTGAAGTGGCGAGGCGGGCTTTCAGGCAGGCAAAAAAAACCCGGCGAGAGCCGGGTTAATAACCGTGATTAGCCTGATGAGGAGATAATCTGAAGAGTCCGACTGAAATGGTCTCTTTAGCTTATCGGCCGATCTCGCGATCAGTTGATGTAATAATAACAATTCTCATTTCACGGTCAACACCTTTTTGAGAATTTTTCTCATGGAGTTGCCCGCATCGGACAGACAAAAAAAACCCGGCAAGAGCCGGGTTAATAACCGTGATTAGCCTGATGAGGAGATAATCTGAAGAGCCCGACTGAAATGGTCTCTTTAGCTTATCGGCTGATCTCGCGATCAGTTGATGTAATAATAACTATTCTCATTTTCGTGTCAACGGCTATCGAGAACTTTTCTCAAAGAATGTCGGCCTCGGAATGCAAAACCCCGGCACTTGCCGGGGTTCGTAGATGCAGCACAGCGATTCAGGATTCCGGCTGGCGCAGTTGGGTGACTTCCTTGTTCAGCAGGTCGATGCGTCGGGCCATGCTCTCGATCAGGCTGTGCGCGATACGTGGATTGCTTTGCATCAGGCTTAGGAACTGCTCCTTGGGAATCACCATGACCGTGCAGGGTTCGCTGGCAACCACGGTGGCGCTGCGCTTCTCACGAGTGAAAACGGCCATGGCACCGAAGATCTCGTCCTTCTGCACGTCACCGACTTTCTGACCGTCGACGTAAGCCTCGGCGTGGCCCTCGATGATGATGAAAACGTGATCGGCCTCGTCACCCTGATGAATCAGCTCCTCGCCGGCAGCGAAATGCTGGAAGCCGGTTGCCGGGCGGATTTCCGGCTGCTTCAGGCGTGCCAGTGCATCGGAAAGCAGAGCGGTATGCCCGATCAGATACTGAATGAACTGTTCCTGGCGCTGCTCGCTGGCGTAGATATGCTGGAACACTTCACTGCGCGAGTAGGGAACCAGGCTGATGGGCTCTTCGCTGCTGTAGCGGCAGGACGGCAGGTCGATGCCCTGGCGCAGGCCCACCAGATCGCCTTCCTGTAGATAGAAAAGCGGACGTTCGTCGACCAGCGCATGCAGCAGTCCATTCTCGATGATGAACAGCTGGTTGCCAGGCAACACCTGAGCCAGGTCATCGACACGCTCGAGGCGCAGCGGCTCACTCGCGGGTTGCAGCCCTTCCAGCAGTTGAGTGGGGATGCTCTGCAGGCGGTTGATCAACTGATCGGCGTAGGCCGGTTGCTCCCCGAGTAAATACATAACCGTAATTCCTTGAACTGGCTGGGCTGGCTGACCGCACGAAGGTCCCTGAAACAATAGGCTGCGCGGCCCTGCGAGTAAATCACCTTGCGTTGGTCTTGTGAGCTAGCTCTTGTTGTGGGCCTGCGCTGCGTCCAGTTGGCCGTTCAATTCTGCCTTGTGCGCGGGGGGCAGCTCACTCCAGTGCACATTGAGCAATGCGCCCTCGATGGCATATAGCAGGACTTTGGAAGCGCGAAAACCGCGTGCTCTGACCGCCCGATAGGCGCCAACGGCGCCGTAGCGACGCAGATCGTTGGCGCTGTGGATGCCAACGGCGTGCAGCCATTGCGCCGAAGTCTTGCCGAGGTTCTTCAGATGTTGCAGTTCGTCGTTCATCGGGCCTCCATGCGTGTGGGGGAAGATTCACGTTGGCTTGCCAGTGGCCAATTGCCTGAATGCTCGTGTAGGGGGCTACGCTACTTGGTGCGATAGCGTAGGCGAGTGCCGAAATTCACCGACATGAGAATCTCGTCCGCGGTCAGCTCGACAGGAAAATAGGCGCCGGAAATCTGTGCATGGGCCAGGCTGGCGCCTTCGATCTGGGCGTTGCGAAAGTCCAGGCCGCGAAGGTCGGCTCCGCGAAAATAGGCGTCAGTGAAATTGACGGCGTCGGTGTCCATGTTGCGCAGGTCTAGCCCACGGAAATCGCCGCCGGAAAGATCGACCTCGACGCCCTTGGGCTTCTGTGCGTTGAAGCCTTTCACGTCGTCGTTGTGCAGGAGGTGGTAGAGCGGATGATCAAGCTGGCGCGGCTGGCTCATGGCAGATACCGGTGATGGTTTCACCGGCAGTATAGAAGCCCTGTCGGGGTTTGCCCGGCAGGGGAGACCAGCTGCGTGGAGTGCGGTTCAGATCCCGGGCAAACGCTGGCGAATGCACTCTACCAGGCTGTCCAGGCTGGCGCTGTCATGTGTGTCGACGCGCTTGCTATGGCTCTGCTCCTCGGCGTCGAGTGGTTCGCGGTTGGCCTGCTGGCTCTGAACCACTTCCAGCGTTGCATCCGACGGGTCCGTGCCTTCGCTCTGACGCTGCTCCAGCCAGCTGGCGATCACGGCGTCCGGAGCCTGGCAGTCGAGGATCAGGAACGGAGCGCCGGTCTGTTCAGCGACCTCGCTGGCAGCCTGACGCTGCGCGGCCTTGAGATAAGTCGCATCGATCACCACCGGGAAACCGGCCTGCAGGACCTCCTGCGCCAGTTGATGCAGGCGCTGATAGGTGGCCTGGCTGGCATCGCTACTGTAAATGCCGGCCGCCAACTGATCCTTGGCCGCAGTGCTCTGTTCGCCGAACAGGCGCTTGCGTTCGATGTCGGAGCGCAGGCGAATGGTGCCCAGTGCTTCCACCAGGCGTAAGGCGACGTGGCTCTTGCCGACTGCCGAGACGCCATGGGTAATGGCCAGGAAAGGCGTCGGAATGGCGCTGTAGCTCTCTGCCAGTGCGGCATAGCCGCGATACTGGCGAAGAATCACCGCACGCTGCACCGGGTCTTGCTCCTGGCCCAGACGGAACAGGGCGACCTTGCCGCGGACCATCGCGCGATAGGCCTTGTAGAAGTTCAGCAGTTGCAGAGCTGCGTAATCGCCGGTGCGCTCCAGCCAGCCGCTGATGAAACGACGAGCCAGGCACTTGAGGCCGCGGTCTTCGAGATCCATGGCCAGGAAGGCGATATCCGCGGTCACGTCGGTCATGCGGAAGGGCTCGTTGAATTCGATGCAGTCGAACAGCACTACCTTGCCATCGATCTGCGCCGCATTACCCAGGTGAATGTCGCCGTGGCACTCGCGGATGAACCCTTTTGCCTTGCGTTCACTCAGCAGCGGCTGCAGGCGCTCGTAGCTGGACTGAGCCCAGGCTTCCAGGGCGTCGAGCTGTTGCAGGTCCGCCTGCTCGCTGAGCATGGGGCGAATCTGGTCGAAGTTCTGCTGTACCGGAGCCATCGCTGCTTCGGCGCTGCCCAGGGGATTCTCCTGCGGCACCTTCGGTGCGCTCAGGTGGAAGGTGGCGATCTGCTCGGCCAGCGCGTCGATATGGGCGTCGTTCAGTTCGCCGCGGGTCTGGATGGCGCTGAGCAGTTGCTCCTGAGGGAACTGGCGCATTTTCAGTGCGTATTCGATGGCCGGTGTGCTGCCGTCGAGGCTCGGCGCGTCTTCACTGCCACCGATCGGCAATACGTCCAGATACAAATCCTGGGTCAGGCGCTGATTGAGGCGCAGCTCTTCTTCGCAGAAGTGACGGCGTGCATCGAGCTCGGTGAAATCGAGGAAGCCGAAATTGACCGGTTTTTTGATCTTGTAGGCATAGGGGCCAGTGAGCAAAACCCAGGAAATGTGGGTCTCAATCACCTGAAATCCTTCCACGGGATGCGGATACAGGGCCGGGTTCTGCAATGCGGCAATCAGGGCTTGGCTCACGTTCGATCCTTGTTCTAGACGCTGTTCGAGCTGGGCATTATGGCCGCTGTGAGCTGCTCTGCAAACCATTCGGGCGGCCTGCTGGCCGCTATGTAAAGTGCGTATAATCCCGCCATGACTCGAAAACGCTCCCCCCGCTCAAACAAAAAATCCCGCTCGTCCGGCATGCGTCCCTGGCTCGCCTGGGGGCTCAAGCTCGGCCTTGTCGGCCTGGTGATTCTTGCCGGTTTCGCCGTTTACCTCGATGCCGTGGTGCAGGAGAAATTCTCCGGCAAGCGCTGGACCGTGCCGGCGAAAGTCTATGCCCGGCCGCTTGAACTCTTCGTTGGGCAGAAGTTGGCCAAGGACGACTTCCTGCGCGAGCTGGATGCCCTGGGTTACCGCCGTGAAAGCGTGGCCAACGGCCCTGGCGCGGTATCGGTGGCCGGTAACAACATCGAGTTACACAGTCGCGGCTTTCAGTTCTATGAAGGTGCGGAGCCGTCGCAGAAGGTGCGCGTACGCTTCTCTGGCGATTATGTCGCCGGGCTGAATCAGGCCGACGGCAGCAATCTCGCCGTAGCGCGACTCGAGCCGCTACTGATCGGCGGGCTTTATCCGGCGCACCAGGAGGATCGCATCCTGATCAAGCTGGACCAGGTGCCGGCCTATCTGATCGATGCCCTGGTCGCAGTCGAGGACCGCGACTATTTCGAGCATTTCGGCGTATCGCCCAAGGGCATTGCTCGCGCGCTGTGGATCAATGCCACGTCGGGTCGTCTGGTACAGGGCGGCAGTACCCTGACACAGCAGTTGGTGAAGAACTTCTACCTGACCAACGAGCGCACCCTGCTGCGCAAGGCCACCGAAGCGATGATGGCAGTGCTGCTGGAGCTGCACTACGACAAGCGCGAGATTCTCGAGGCCTATATGAACGAGGTATTCCTCGGTCAGGACGGCCAGCGCGCCGTGCATGGTTTCGGTCTGGCCAGCCAGTACTTCTTCAGTCAGCCGGTATCCGAGCTGAAGCTGGAGCAGGTCGCATTGCTGGTGGGCATGGTCAAGGGGCCGACCTATTTCAACCCGCGGCGCAATCCCGAGCGCGCCCTGGCGCGGCGTAACCTTGTGATCGATCTGCTCGCCGAGCACGGCTCCATCACGCCTGAAGAGGCTGCCGCTGCCAAGCAGAAGCCGCTGGGCGTGACCTCGCGTGGGAGCATGGCCGACAGCTCTTTCCCGGCCTTCCTCGATCTGGTCAAGCGTCAGCTGCGCGAAGACTATCGCGAGCAGGATCTGACCGAAGAAGGTCTGCGTATCTTCACCAGCTTCGACCCGATCCTTCAGCTCAAGGCCGAAGAGGCGCTGGCCGAGACGCTCAAGCGCCTTGCCGGACGCAAGGGGGTGGACGAGGTGCAGGCGGGCATGGTGGTGACCAACCCGGAGACGGGTGAGGTCCAGGCCCTTATCGGCAGCCGCCAGCCACGCTTCGCCGGTTTCAATCGCGCCCTGGACGCAGTGCGGCCGATTGGCTCGCTGATCAAGCCGGCGATCTATCTGTCTGCACTGGAGCGCCCGAGTCAGTACACCCTGACCAGCTGGCTGGAGGACGAGCCGTTCTCCATCAAGGGGCAGGATGGCCAGGTCTGGACGCCGCAGAACTACGACCGCAAGGCTCACGGCACCATTTACCTGTATCAGGGGCTGGCGCAGTCCTACAACCTGTCCACGGCCAAGCTTGGCCTCGAGATCGGTGTACCCAATGTGCTCAAGACCCTCGAAAGACTGGGCGTCGAGCGCAAGTGGCCGGCCTATCCGTCGATGTTGCTCGGGGCTGGCGCGCTGACCCCGATGGAAGTGGCGGGCATGTACCAGACCCTCGCCAATGGCGGCTTCAACACGCCATTGCGTGGTATCCGCAGCGTGCTGACCGCTGATGGCGAGCCGCTGGGGCGCTATCCGTTCAAGATTCAGCAGCGTTTCGATCCTGGTGCCATCTACCTGGTGCAAAACGCCATGCAGCGCACGATGCGTGAAGGTACGGGGCGTTCGGTTTACAGTCAGCTGCCCAGCTCGCTGAATCTGGCGGGCAAGACCGGCACCAGTAACGACTCGCGAGACAGCTGGTTCGCCGGCTTCAGTCAGGATCTGCTGTCGGTGGTATGGCTGGGGCGCGACGACAACGGCCCGACCCCGCTGACCGGCGCAACTGGTGCGTTGCAGGTCTGGACCGGCTTCATGCGCAAGGCCGACCCGCTGCCGCTGGACATGCCGATGCCGGACAACGTTACCCAGGCCTGGGTCGATCGTCAGACCGGTCTGGGGTCGGCGTCGGGCTGCCCGAATGCGGTACAGATGCCTTATATTCGCGGCAGCGAACCTGCCCCGGGCTCCGCTTGCGGTATCCAGGCACCGGTCGAGTCGGTGATGGACTGGGTGCGGGGCTGGTTGGAATGACGGCCGGTCGAATGACTCGGTGTTACCTGAAGAGGATTTGATGTGAACAAGAAGTGGCTTGCCACGATGCTGGCAACGGCGGTTCTCGGTGGTTGCAGTACGGTGCCGCAGGGTTCGATTCCAGTGATCGATGCCGGTGCTCCGCTGTCGTCGGGCGGTTCCGGTCCCTCGACCAGTCCGAGCCCTGCAGCGCCCCCCCAGCGTATCGAAGAAGATTCCGGAGTGGTGGTGATGGTGCCGCAAGGCGCGGTTTCGACGCCGTTGCAGACTGACTCGCAGCCGATCACCTCCAGCGGTGGCCTGACCTTTGACCAGCCCATGAGCAGCCAGCCGTCGGCACCGAGTCAAGGCAGCTTCGGCTCCTCGGCGCCGAGCCAGCCCAGTGGCATTCCCAGCGGCGGCGGCTTGGCGGCTGACGAGCAACTGGATGGTCCGGTGCTCGCGCTGTTGACCACTGCTCAGCAGCAGCAGGGAGGTGGTGATCTCAATGGCGCCGCTTCCAGCCTTGAGCGTGCCCAGCGCATCGCGCCGCGTGAGCCGCAGGTGCTTTACCGCCTCGCCGAAGTGCGTCTGGCCCAGGGCGATGCAGCTCAGGCCGAGCAGTTCGCGCGTCGTGGTCTGACCTACGCCAATGGTCGCCCGGCGCTGCAGGCCAGCCTGTGGGACTTGATCGCCCAGGCGCGTGAGCGTCAGGGGGATTCTGCTGGCGCGGCTCAGGCCCGTGAGCGTGCCCGAGTCAACCTCTGATGGATGCGCGCGTGAATGCGTTGGCCGAGCACCTGCTGCTGATCGAGCGCGAGCTGCGGGTGTTGGGGTGGTGGCAGGAGGAGGCGCCGAGCGCAGAGGCCATGGCCAGCCAGGAGCCGTTCTGCGTCGATACGCTGACGTTCGAGCAATGGCTGCAGTGGATTTTCCTGCCGCGGATGAGGGCGCTGCTGGAAAGCGGTGCCGCCCTGCCTTCTGTCTCGGGGATTCAGGCGATGGCGGAGATGGTCTATCAGCAGCAGCCGAGCGTTGCGCGTCGGCTACTCGAGCTACTGGGCGAGTTCGATCGCCTGCTTACGCGCACGCCGTGAGAGCGTGCGCGTAACGCGTCACTTGCAGTTTTCCGCGATGGACTTCTTCAGCTCGGTGATGCGTTCCTGCCGTTCATCTTCACCTATGCGGCGCACCTCGCCGGCGTCCTCGATCCTCACGCGCGGATTGTTTTCCAGCTGAGCCAGGTTGGTGCGTGCAGTCTCGCAGTACTGCTTGCGTTCGGCTTCCTGCTTGGCCACCTCTTCCTTGACCTTCTTGTCGATGGCTGCCTGCTCGGGGTCGAGCTGCTCTTCGACGCTGGGCGCTGGCGTGCTCGGCGCCGGGCTGGGCGGGGGTGTCGCGGTATTAATGGTGGTGGCCTGCTGGCCTTGCGGGGGCTGCGCGCCGAAGTGGGTCACGCCCTTGTCGTCTACCCACTTGTAAATCTGGCCGGCCATGGCGGCCGTGCTCAACGCGAGCATCAGGGTGCCAGTGAGGATCATGTGGCGCATGCTGTTTCCTTTGTCGAGAGCTGCAGTGCTGCTGGTTACTATAACCAAAAGCCGACAATCTTCATCCTGCGCTGCGTCACAGCGCCAAGTCGAATAATAGGTGATACGCCGCTTGACTTGCTCTCGCCGAACCCGAACAATCCAGCCTTACCCCGCAGTGGAGTCCGCCGCAAGCGTCCTCCAGCTCGGGGAAAAGAGGCGCTACCCGCGCCGAACCGTGACACCCGCTACGCGTTACCTCGCGCTGGGAGGGTCAGCCCCGCAAGACCATGGGCTGCTCCGTTACTCGTCAAGCTGATGTTCCGAATCCACGATCACCGTCGTGCGTGTCCGCTGACAGTAAGAACCTACTTAGGGCTACCCGTCGCGGGTGGCATACTGGCGTTCAAGAGGTGAACAACGTGGAGCTTTTATCCGGCGCTGAAATGGTCGTCCGCTTTCTGCGTGACGAAGGCGTTAAGCACATCTATGGGTACCCTGGCGGTGCTCTCCTGCATATCTACGATGCCCTGTTCAAAGAACCGGAAGTGACTCACATCCTGGTGCGTCATGAACAGGCAGCGACCCATATGGCTGACGGCTACGCCCGCGCCACCGGCAAGGCCGGTGTGGTGCTGGTGACCTCTGGCCCAGGCGCGACCAATGCCATCACCGGCATTGCCACTGCCTACATGGATTCCATTCCGATGGTGGTGATCTCTGGCCAGGTGCCGAGTGCCATGGTCGGTACCGATGCCTTCCAGGAAACCGACATGGTCGGTATTTCCCGCCCGATCGTGAAGCACAGCTTCATCATCAAGCACCCGTCGGAAATCCCCGAAGTACTGAAAAAGGCGTTCTATCTCGCCGAGTCCGGCCGCCCCGGCCCGGTCGTGGTCGACATTCCGAAGGACATGGGCGATCCGACCCAGAAGTTCGAATACGTCTATCCCAAGAAGGTCAAGCTGCGTTCCTACAGCCCGGCGGTACGTGGCCATTCCGGCCAGATCCGCAAGGCTGCCGAGATGCTCCTGGCCGCCAAGCGTCCGGTCATGTATTCCGGCGGTGGCGTAATCATGGGCGGTGCTTCCGCGCCGCTGACCGAACTGGCGCAGATGCTCAACCTGCCGGTGACCAACACTCTGATGGGCCTGGGCGGCTACCCGGGTACCGATCGACAGTTCATCGGCATGCTCGGCATGCACGGCAGCTACACCGCCAACCTGGCCATGCACCATGCCGACGTGATCCTGGCAGTTGGTGCGCGCTTCGATGACCGTGTAATCAACGGCGCGGCCAAGTTCTGCCCGAACGCCAAGATCATTCATATCGACATCGACCCGGCTTCGATCTCCAAGACCATCAAGGCTGACATTCCGATCGTTGGCCCGGTGGACAGTGTGCTGACCGAGATGGTCGCCATCCTCAAGGAAATCGGTGAAACCCCGAACAAGGACACCGTCGCCAGTTGGTGGAAGCAGATCGACGAGTGGCGTGGCAATGGTCGCCTGTTCCCCTACAACGAGGGCGACGGTTCGATCATCAAGCCGCAAACCGTGATCGAGACGCTGTGCGAAGTGACCAGGGGCGACGCCTACATCACCTCCGATGTCGGCCAGCACCAGATGTTCGCTGCGCAGTATTACCGCTTCAACAAGCCCAACCGCTGGATCAACTCCGGTGGCCTGGGCACCATGGGCTTCGGTTTCCCGGCTGCGATGGGCATCAAGCTGAACTTCCCGGATGCCGACGTGGCGTGCGTCACCGGTGAAGGCAGCATCCAGATGAATATTCAGGAGCTGTCGACCTGCCTGCAGTACGACCTGCCGGTGAAGATCGTCAACCTGAACAATGGCGCTCTCGGCATGGTCCGCCAGTGGCAGGACATGCAGTACAACAGCCGTTATTCGCACTCTTACATGGAGTCGCTGCCGGACTTCGTCAAACTGGCCGAAGCCTATGGCCACGTCGGCATGCGCATCACGTCGCTGAAGGACCTCAAGCCCAAGCTGGAGGAAGCCTTCGCCCTGAAGAATCGCCTGGTATTCCTCGACATCGCGGTGGATTCCAGCGAGCACGTCTATCCGATGCAAATCAGAGACGGTGCGATGCGTGACATGTGGCTGAGCAAGACGGAGCGGACCTAAGATGCGACATATCATCTCCCTGCTGCTGGAAAACGAGCCGGGCGCACTGTCCCGCGTGGTCGGTCTGTTTTCCCAGCGTAACTACAACATCGAAAGCCTCACCGTTGCGCCAACCGAGGATCCGACGCTGTCGCGCCTGACCCTCACCACCGTTGGCCATGACGAGGTGATCGAGCAGATCACCAAGAACCTCAACAAGCTGGTCGAGGTGGTCAAGCTGGTCAACCTGTCGGAAAGCGCTCACATCGAGCGCGAGCTGATGCTGGTGAAGATCAAGGCCACCGGCGCCCAGCGTGCCGAGGTCAAGCGCACCACCGACATCTTCCGCGGCCAGATCGTGGATGTGACCAGCAGCGTTTACACCGTGCAGCTGACCGGCACCAGCGACAAGCTCGACAGCTTCATCCAGGCCATCGGCACTGCGTCGATTCTGGAAACCGTGCGCAGTGGTGTCACCGGCATCGCTCGCGGCGACAAGGTGCTGAGCATCTGATCGCTGTGATAACGAAGAGCCCCGCCTGGTGCGGGGCTTTTTATTGCCTGAAATTCAGCGCTGGCGATTCCAGAAGGCGGCGATCAACGGATCTTTGAGGCGTTTTTCCAGGGCGAACAGGCCAATGTCGTATGCGGTGAGCGGTGGCTGGATGTCGTAGATGCGTATGCGGGCAGTCAGCGGGCTGTTATCCAGCACGATCTGCGGCACGACCCCGATACCGAAGCCCAGACTGACCATGCTGACGATGGCTTCGTTGCCGCTGACCTGGGCATAAATGCGCGGTTTGATGTTGTGGCTTTTCAGCCAGCGATCGGTACGCGTCCGAGCCAGGCCTTCTTCCGAAAGAATCATGGGCACATCTCGCCAGCTCTCGGCAGTCGGATGCTTAAGCTGTTCCTCGTTCAGCAGTTGCGGTGCTAGCGGGCCGATAAAGCGCAACTCCGAGCGGGTTATGGATTGAAACTCCACGCCGACCGGCAGGCTGTCGGGGAGGGCGCCGATGGCCAGATCCTCCAGCCCTTGCTGAACGCGTTCGACTGCCTTGGCCGGATCGCCGGTGTGCAGTTTCATTTCGATGCGCGGGTAGTCCTGGCGGAAACTGCTGAGGATGTCGTAGAGAAAGCTATAGCTCGCGGTGACCGAGCAATACAGCGACAGCTCGCCATGCAGATTCAACTGGTCCTGCATGAAGGTCTGGCGAATCGCCTGCCAGCCGTTCATGACCTCGCTCGCATACTCGCGAAATTGCTGACCTTCGCGGGTCAGGCGCACCGAGCGGTTATCGCGTACGAACAGCGCAGCGCCAAGTTCGTCCTCGAGCTGCTTGATGCTGCGGCTGAGCGCCGAAGGGCTGACATGCTGCTCGCGGCTGGTTCGGCCGAAGTGCAGATTGTCCGCCAGGGAGAGAAAAAGCCGGAGAGAGTGGCTGTCCATTTATGTTTCATTTATCGGCATGTTGTGTTGCAAATATATCATTTTACGCAATGGTGAAGATCACCTAATGTGCGTCTGTCGCGGTGCTCGCACCCATCCCTTTCGACTCAGAAGAGCCAAGAACATGAAAGTTTATTACGACAAAGATTGCGACCTCTCCATCATTCAGGGCAAGAAAGTCGCCATCATCGGTTACGGCTCCCAGGGCCATGCTCAGGCCTGCAACCTGAAGGATTCCGGCGTCGACGTCACCATCGGTCTGCGTAAAGGCTCCGCGACCGTTGCCAAGGCCGAAGCTCATGGTCTCAAAGTAACCGACGTAGCCAGCGCCGTCGCTGCGGCCGATCTGGTCATGATCCTGACCCCGGACGAGTTCCAGGGCCAGCTGTACAAGAGCGAAATCGAACCGAACATCAAGAAGGGCGCGACCCTGGCCTTCTCTCACGGTTTTGCCATTCACTACAACCAGGTCGTTCCGCGTGCTGACCTCGACGTGATCATGATCGCGCCGAAGGCCCCGGGCCATACCGTACGTACCGAGTTCGTCAAAGGCGGCGGCATTCCTGACCTGATCGCCGTTTACCAGGACGCTTCCGGCAACGCCAAGAACGTCGCGCTGTCCTACGCCTCGGGCGTTGGTGGCGGTCGTACCGGCATCATCGAAACCACCTTCAAGGACGAGACCGAAACCGACCTGTTCGGCGAGCAGGCTGTTCTCTGCGGCGGTACCGTCGAGCTGGTCAAGGCCGGTTTCGAAACCCTGGTCGAAGCTGGCTACGCGCCGGAAATGGCCTACTTCGAGTGCCTGCACGAGCTGAAACTGATCGTTGACCTCATGTACGAAGGCGGCATCGCCAACATGAACTACTCGATCTCCAACAACGCCGAGTACGGCGAGTACGTGACCGGTCCGGAAGTGATCAACGCCGAATCCCGTCAGGCCATGCGCAACGCTCTGAAGCGCATCCAGGACGGCGAATACGCCAAGATGTTCATCAGCGAAGGCGCCACTGGCTACCCGTCGATGACCGCCAAGCGTCGTAACAACGCCGCTCACGGTATCGAAGTCATTGGTGAGCAGCTGCGTGCGATGATGCCGTGGATCGCTGCCAACAAGATCGTCGACAAGACCAAGAACTAAGGTCTGCGACGTGCGAAAGAACGCGGCTTATGCCGCGTTTTTTCGTTCTGGGGCGAGGCTTCTGGTATAAAGCCTGCTCACCGGCAGGCGAACTGAGTTCAGCTGCTCCGGTCGAAATTTGTCAAACCCGTTGCAAGGTGCTGTTCATGAGTGAAGGTCCCGAGGATCAAAAGCCGGCTGGCGACAACCTGGAAAGCCTGCTGCCGATTGACGAGCACATAGAGGAAGTGCAGGACGCGGAAGGACGCAAAGTGCGCCACCGTGGCATTTACCTGCTACCCAATCTGTTCACCACGGCCAACCTGTTCGCCGGTTTCTATTCCATCATCAATGCGATGAACGGCAACTTCTATGTGGCCGCTGCCGCCGTGTTCGTGGCGATGGTGCTCGATAGTCTGGATGGTCGCGTAGCGCGTCTGACCAATACGCAAAGTGCCTTTGGCGCCGAGTACGACTCGCTTTCCGATATGGTCGCTTTCGGTGTGGCGCCGGCTTTGCTCGCGTTCGAGTGGGCGCTGGGCAGTATGGGCAAGGTTGGCTGGATGGTCGCCTTCATCTATGTTGCGGGTGCGGCGTTGCGTCTGGCCCGCTTCAATACGCAGATCGGTAGCGTTGATAAGCGCTATTTCATCGGCCTGGCCAGCCCGGCCGCCGCTGGTGTCGTGGCGGGTACGGTCTGGGCATTCAGTGACTTCGGCATCAAGGGTTCGAACATGGCCTTTGCCGTGGCGTTGCTGGTGGCTGCCGCAGGTTGTCTGATGGTCAGCAATATCAAGTACTACAGCTTCAAGGATCTGGATCTGAAGGGGCGCGTACCCTTCGTCGCCATTCTGGTGGTAGTGCTGGTTTTCGCTGTGGTGTTCAGCGATCCGCCCCGTGTCCTGCTGCTGATTTTCCTGGCTTATGCGGCGTCTGGCCCGATTCAGTACCTGTTGCAACTGCGCCGTCGTAAATCTGCCTGATGCTGTAATTTCTCCTGCGCTCCGTGGTCTACAGTTCGTTTCTCGAACTGTAGTCGCGGAGTCACCATGCTCATCCGAGTTCCTTCCTCTTCTCGGGCTCTTGAGTCCGAAGTCACCCCAGAATCGGTTTATCTCTCTCGTCGCCAGCTGATGCAGGGCTCGCTGGCGTTGGCGGCTATGGCGGCGATGCCAGCTTGGGCCGGCGCCGAGGCTCAAGGTATGTATCGCGATGTCGAGCCCGCCAAGGCGCCTGGCTGGTTCGAAGAGAAGCTGGCGGCCACGCGCTGGCAAGCGATGACGGTCGAAGACGAGGCCATCACGCCGTTCAGGGATGCGACGCATTACAACAACTTCTATGAGTTCGGGACGGGTAAGGGCGATCCGGCAGCCAATGCCGGCAAGCTGCAGGTCGAACCCTGGACGGTGATGGTCGATGGCGAAGTGGGCAAGCCGGGGCGCTATGCCATCGAGGATCTGGTCAAGCCGCATGCCTTCGAAGAGCGTATTTACAGGCTGCGCTGTGTTGAAGCATGGTCCATGGTCATTCCCTGGCTGGGTTTTCCCTTGGCCGAACTGCTCAAGCAGGTCGAACCCACTTCGTCGGCGCGTTATGTGCGCTTCGAGACATTGGTCGATCGTGAGCGCATGCCGGGACAGCGCTCGGGCTTTTCTCTGATCGATTGGCCCTATGTGGAGGGGCTGCGGCTGGATGAAGCCATGCATCCCTTGGCCTTCATGGCAGTCGGCATGTACGGGCGCGTTCTGCCTAACCAGAATGGCGCACCGTTGCGCCTGGTGGTGCCATGGAAATACGGCTTCAAGAGCATCAAGTCCATCGTGCGGATCAGTCTGGTAGATAAGGCGCCCGAGACTACCTGGGAGCGTATTGCACCGAGCGAATACGGCTTCTACGCCAACGTCAATCCGCAGGTGGACCATCCGCGCTGGTCGCAGGCGACCGAGCGACGCCTGCCCAGCGGCCTGTTCAGTCCGAATGTGATCGATACGCGGATGTTCAATGGCTATGAAGAGGTCGCTGATCTCTACGCGGGTATGGATCTGGCGAGGTACTACTGATGCGTTACAGGCTTTGGCGCATCGGCGTATTCCTGGCTGCATTGGTGCCGCCGCTTTATTGGCTGTACTGCGCCGCTTTCAATCTGTTAGGACCTGATCCGGGCAAGGCTCTGGTAGATAACCTGGGTCTCGGTGCACTGATCCTTCTGCTGATCACTCTGGCCATGACTCCGTTGCAACAGCTGACTCGTTGGGGAGGCTGGATCGCCGTGCGGCGTCAGCTAGGGCTGTGGTCCTTTGTCTATGCCGTTCTGCACTTGTCGGGCTACGCGCTCTTTATTGCCGGACTGCGGCTGGAGTTGGTGCTGCGCGACCTTTCCGAGCGTCCCTATATCATTGTGGGGGCGCTGGCCTTCCTCGGGCTCTTGGTGCTGGCCGTTACCTCGAACCGCTTCAGCATCAGAAGGCTGGGGCGAAAATGGAAGGCTTTGCATCGCCTGGTCTATCTCATTCTGCTATTGGCCTTGCTGCACATGCTCTGGGTGGTGCGTGCCGATCTGGGCGAGTGGCTCGCTTACGCGCTCATAGGCGGGGCGCTGTTACTGGCGCGAGTCTCTGTGGTTGCGAGCGGGTTGCAGCGCGCCGGGAACCTTTGGCGAGAAAATCCGAAGAAAGTTGAAATATAAGCTTGACGCGCGTTCTGCTGGATGTAGAATGCGCGCCACTTCAGCGATGAAGCGCTTCAAAAACTTCTTGTTAATCAATAAGTTAAGTTGAATGAAGGGCTTGCAAAGCTGGATCTGGCGTGTAGAATGCGCGCCGGTCGACAGGGTGGCGGTTTGATCCTGTTGGTGGTTCGGTCGAATGGATCGAAAGCGGTTTGAAAGGGGTGGTTGACAGCGGTTTTGAACGCTGTAGAATGCGCCTCCCGCTGGAGGGAAGAAGTTCTGATCGAAAGCGCAAGTGGTTGAGTAGAAAGAAAAAATTCTTCGAAAAACAGCTTGACAGAAAGAAGGGCTGCTGTAGAATTTGCGGCCTCGGTTGAGACGAAAAGCTTAACCAACTGTTCTTTAACAACTGAATCAAGCAATTCGTGTGGGTGCTTGTGAGGTAAGACTGATAGTCGACAG
>NZ_QYYB01000006.1:0-375025 GCF_018221585.1 Pseudomonas sp. KB-10 | reverse complement strand
TGAGAGTAGGTCATCGTCAAGCTCCTATACGAAACCCCAGATCGCAAGCGCGGTCTGGGGTTTCTTCTTTGTGGCGCGGAAAACGCAGAGCGCATCGCATCCCGCGGGTTGGTGCGCCTTCGCGAGCAGAGCTCGCTCCTACCTGTTAAAGGCGCGATGCGCCGAAAGCTAAATGCGGCGCCCCTCCGAGAAATTGGGTGGGCGACAAAAGGGGGGTTATGGTTATCAATAAAAAGGCCACCTTCGGGTGGCCTTTGGTGTTCTGAGGCTGATCAATCGCCGCGGTATTCGCAGCCGCTGGTGCAGGTTTCGTGGATGCGTACCCGCGACAGTTCCGGCAGCAGTGGTTTGACCTGCTGCCAGATCCACTTGGCCAGCACTTCGCTGGTGGGGTTTTCCAGGCCGGGGATGTCGTTCAGGTAGTTGTGGTCGAGCTGCTCGTAGATCGGCTTGAAGATCGCCTTGATTTCGGAGAAGTCGCGAATCCAGCCTGTATAGGGGTCGACTTCACCTTCGATATAGATGGCGACTCGGAATGAGTGGCCATGCAGGCGGCCGCATTTGTGACCTTCCGGTACGTGGGGCAGGCGGTGGGCCGCCTCGAAGATGAACTCTTTGAACAATTCCACTGAACAACGCTCGCGTAGAAGATAGCGCCTAGCTGGCGAGAGGTGCGCAGTTTATCAGGTCTGATCCCAATAGCCGTCTTATCACCCGCTCTACGAGAGCATCAAAGTGGCTGCAAGCGTTCGCCCAGGCGGCCGCTCTCGACCAGTTCGAGAAATTCGTCGCCGAGTCGGGCGCTCTCGGCCATGGCCTGACGCCAATAACGCTCGCGGCCGTCATCATTGCCCAGATAGCGCTTGAAGTCGGTGCGATCCGGCAGTTTCCCGTGGGGCAGGCGAGCAAGGTATTCCCGCGAGGGCGCGACTAGTACGGCATTCTGCAGGCGGGTGCGGTCGCCACGGCGCCAGGGCATGCTCTTGTCGAACCAGCCAGGTATCACGCGATCAGTGAAGTGCGGATAGAGGACTATATCGTTGCCGTCGTAGGGCAGGTCAAGGTGGTAGTCGAGCAGGCCGCCATCTCGATAGGCGCCTGGCTCCAGCCCCGGTATTTCGCGAATCGCTTCCATCACCATGGGAATCGAGCCTGATGCCAGTAGGGCATGGCGCAGGTTCTCCGCGGTCAACGCGTGGAAGTGCGAACGGAAGTCGCTGAGCTGCGCCAAAGGTGGTGTCTGCCGCGCATCATGAAGGATCACCCGATCGAAATGTCGACCCAGGCGTTGTCGGGCCAGCAAGTTGTTGCCTATCACCGATGACAGGCCGAGGCTCAGTTTGCCGCGATGATCGTGCTGTAGCAGGCCATGGCTTTTGACCACGACGATATGCAGGCGATAGTGCGGGTTGGCGATGATGGCTGCGTCCTGGTCGGCGAGCAGCTCGTTGAGCATCTGCCGGCAACTGCCCGATACGTCTGCCATGCTCACGCCTTTGGCGAAACGCTGAGAGGTATATAGCTCGCCGAGCCGTCGAATGCCCGCGGCCGGATCGGGTAGACAGGCGCTGGCGAAGCGCCAGGAACCAATGGAGGCACCGATCAGGGCGCGCTCGCGTGGTGCCCGGGGCAGCCAGTCAGCAAACAGTGCGAGATCCAGTCCCTGAATACCGATTCCCTTGGGGCCGCCTGCCGCGCCAGGCAGGATGCCAACGTCTGCCGGGCTCAGGCCATCCTGGCGAATTCGTGCCATGGCTCTGGGGCCGGCCTTGAGTGTCAGGGCAGGGGATTTGATATGGATCGCGCTCATCGATGCCTCCTTTCGAACAGGCGATTATAGAGCGCTGATTGAGCAGGCCAAGCCACTTCACGCGGTGGATGACGCAAGTGAATTCAGCTTGAATTAAGTGCCTGGGCCTAGAGTGGGAGTCACTGATTCACTGCTGGAGAACCCCATGAAACGATTGCTCAGCCTCGCGGCACTTGCCACCCTTGTCAGCGCCGCTACCATTGCCCAGGCGCGTGATCTCGGCCCGGACGAAGCCATGCGTCTACGCGATGCCGGTACCATCAAGTCCTTCGAACAACTCAATGAAGCCGCCCTGGCTCAGCACCCAGGCGCGCGCATCGAAGAAACCGAGCTGGAAGATGAATATGGCCGCTATGTCTATCAGATGGAACTGCGCGACGCTCAAGGCGTGAAATGGGACCTGGAGCTGGACGCCAGCACGGGGGAAATTCTCAAGAACCACCAGGATGATTGATGAAGTTTCAACGTACCACCGCGCTATTGCTGGTTCTGGCCTGCGGTTTTGCCAGCGTGCCAGGCATTGCGCGTGACCTCGACCAGGACGAGGCCCTGCGCTTGCGTCGCGAGGGTGTCATCATGCCGTTCGAGCAACTGATGCAGCACGTCGGCAAGGCTTATCCGGGCTCCACGCTGCTGGAGGCGGAGCTGGAAGAAGAGGATGGTGTGCTGGTCTATGAGGTCGAGATCCTGACCACCTCAGGCGTGGTGCGCGAACTCGAACTGGACGCCCGCAACGGCAATATTCTGAAGGACGAGGAAGACGACTGATGCGCCTGCTGCTGGTGGAAGACCATGTACCCCTGGCCGACGAACTGACCGCCAGCCTGACTCGCCAGGGTTACGCCGTGGATTGGCTGGCCGATGGTCGTGACGCGGCCTATCAGGGTGCGAGCGAGCCTTATGACCTGATCATCCTCGACCTCGGCTTGCCGGGCAAGCCGGGCCTGGAGGTGCTGCAGGAATGGCGCGCTGGTGGCTTGGCCACGCCAGTGCTGGTGCTCACCGCTCGCGGCTCGTGGGCCGAACGCATCGAGGGACTGAAGGCCGGCGCCGATGACTATCTGACCAAACCCTTCCACCCCGAGGAGCTGGCTCTGCGCATCCAGGCGTTGTTGCGTCGTGCCCATGGCCTGGCCAACCAGCCGCAGCTGGAAGCCGCCGGTCTGCAACTGGACGAAAGCCGCCAGTGCGTGACGTCGGGCGGCGAGGCCATTGATCTGACCGCTGCCGAGTTTCGCCTTCTGCGCTATTTCATGCTGCATCCCGGCCAAATTCTCTCCAAAAGTCATCTCGCTGACCATCTCTACGACGGAGAGACCGAGCGCGACTCCAACGTCATCGAGGTACACGTCAATCGTCTGCGCGGCAAGCTCGGGCGCAACGTGATCGAAACCCGCCGTGGGCAGGGCTACCGCTTTACCGGAGAGCAGGGTTGAGATCCATTCAGCGTCGGCTCGGTATTGGCCTGGCCGCGACGCTGCTGCTGGCCGGACTGGTTCTCGCGCAGGCCAGTCTCTGGGTATTCGACCGCGGCCTGCGTGCTTATCTGGAAGAAGATCTGCGCGATGAAGCACAGGGACTGCTGGCAGCGCTGGTACGCGGGCCTTCAGGTCTGCAACTGGACGAGCGACGCCTCGATCCCTCGTTCCAGCGGCAATTCTCCGGGCATTACTTTCGTATCGATTTTTCCGACCGGAGCTGGCGTTCGCGCTCGCTGTGGGATCGTGAATTGCTCAAGCCCAATGGCACAGGTATGCAGGCCGAGTTGGGCGACGGCCCGCAGGGCCAGCTGCTTTTGATCTATCGCGCCGATTACCGTCGCTATGGCGAGAACCTTTCGATCAGCGTGGCACAGGACTACCAACCGATACTGCAGAGCTTTCGTCGTATGCAGTGGGTCGGTCTAGGCCTGGGAGGCGCCGCATTGCTGCTGATCCTGGTGGCGCAGCGTTACACCGTGCGCCGGGCGTTGCGCCCGCTCGAGCAAGTGCGTCAGCAGATCGTGCAATTGCAGCAGGGCCGACGTACCGAGCTGGATGCCGAGGTGCCCGAGGAACTGGAATCGCTGGTGGCGCAGATCAACCACCTGTTGGCGCATACCGAAGACACGCTCAAGCGCTCGCGTAATGCGTTGGGCAACCTCGGCCATGCGCTGAAAACCCCGTTGGCGGTGCTGATCAGTCTGGCCGGCCGTGAGGAGATGGGCGCCCATCCGGCGTTGCGCGCTGGCATGCGCGAGCAATTGGAGCAGATCGAGCAACGTCTGAGCCGCGAGCTTGGGCGTGCGCGTCTGGCCGGCGAGGTACTGCCTGGGGCGCGTTTCGATTGCGCCCAGGAGTTGCCGGGACTGTTCGCCACCCTGTCGATGATTCATGACCGTGGCCTGAGCCTGGATTGGCAGGCGCCTGCGGGTCTGGTTCTGCCGCGTGACCGTGAGGACTTGCTGGAGCTGCTCGGCAACCTGCTGGACAACGCCTGCAAATGGGCCGATCAGCACGTGCAACTGACGGTAGAGGAGAGCGCCGACGGCTATCGCCTATACGTCGATGACGACGGCCCCGGCATCGATGCCGAACGCCGTGAGGCCGTGCTTGGCCGCGGCACTCGCCTGGACGAACAGGTGGCGGGCCATGGTCTGGGGCTGGGTATCGTGCGCGATATCATCGAGGCGTGGAACGGCCGTATCGAATTGCAGGACAGCCCGTTGGGCGGGCTGCGGGTGCTGGTCAGCCTTCCTCGTCGTTGAGCTTCAGGCTCACGCCAGGCGATTCGGCGCCTGACGTGCAACAGCGTTCAGCTCCTCATCCATCTCTATGGCGCTATTACATTCCGTTGGCGAATGCCGGATTGTCGAGGCTGATGGCGGCGCGTACCGGCTGCAGGGCGTGGGCATAACGCACCAATATGTCGAGCGCATAGTCGATGCGTGCGCGGATTCGCTCGTCGGCTTCATCCACCGGTTGCGGACCGTTCAGCACCTTCTCGACCTGACGCACGATCAGATGCTCCGGCAGGTAGCACAGGCGGCAGTTCTTGTAACTGGAGGCGCGCAGCTCACCGATGGGATAGGCGCCGCCGATTCCGGAGGAAACGCCAACCAACAGGCCGGGTTTATGGCCGAGCTCGGCCTTGCTGGCGTAGATGAAGAAATTCTTGATGGCCGGACAGGCCATGCCGTTCCACTCCGGAGCGATGATCACTACCGCGTCGGCTGCCGCCAATTGCTGCTGATACATGGACCAGGGGCCGGCATCTTCGGCCGGCCAGAGCGGCAGCGGGGCGAGGCCCAGATCGATGATGCTGCTGGTGCCCTGAGTGGTTTGCCCCATCTCGATCAGGCGCTGACGCAGTACGCGGGCGACCTTTCCCGATTGGCTGTTGTTACGACTGGAGCCGGCGACCAAGGCGATATTGAGCATGCTACTTCCCCAAAAAAGAACGCAGGCTAGGCGATTGCCTGCCTGCGCCGCAAGGGAAGTGCCGCCAGATCAGGGATGATTTGACGTCAAACGCGGAACTGGTCCATCAGGCTCTGCTGGTGATTGGCCAGCCGGTTAAGGTTCTGGCTCACCTGTGCCGATTCGTCAGCCTGGGCGGTGATGGCTTCGGTGACGTCGCGAATCGATGCAACGTTGCGGTTGATCTCCTCGGCCACCGAGCTCTGCTCCTCCGCGGCGCTGGCGATTTGCAGGTTCATCTCGGTAATGGTGCTGACCGCCTGGCTGATTCGCTGCAGCGCGGCCACGGCCTGTTGTACCTGTTCGACACTGCCCTGGGCCTGGCGATGGCTGCTGTGCATGGTGCTGACCACTTCGCGGGTGCCGTTTTGCAGGCCTTCGATGACCTGGCGAATTTCCTCGACCGAATCCTGGGTGCGTTTGGCCAGGTTGCGCACTTCGTCGGCGACCACGGCGAAGCCCCGGCCGGCTTCACCGGCGCGGGCAGCCTCAATGGCGGCATTGAGGGCGAGGAGGTTGGTCTGCTCGGCAATCGAGCGAATAACCTCGAGCACCGAGCCGATCTGCTCACTGCTGCTGGCCAGGCCTTCGACTTCCTGCATGGCTACGTTCATTTCATTGGCGAGCAGGTCGATGGTGCTGGTGGTGCGGTCGATCACCTGCAGGCCCTCGCGACTGGCCAGGTCGGCATTGCGTGCCGCTTCTGCAGCTTGTGCGGCGTTGTGCGCGACGTCCTGCGCAGTGGCACTCATCTCCTGGAACGCGGTCGCCACCTGGTCGACCTCGCGGTACTGCTGCTGCATGCCGGCGCTGGTCTGGCTGGCAATGGCAGCGGATTTGTCGGCGGTGCCACGCGCGTCGATCACACTGCTCTTCACATCGGCGATGATCGGCTGAAGTTTGTCGAGGAAGCGGTTGAACCAGCCGGCCAGCTCGCCCAGTTCGTCCTGCCTGGCGTACTGCAGGCGGCGGGTCAGGTCGCCTTCGCCGCTGGCGATATCCTTGAGCATGGCGGCTACGCCGAGAATCGGTCGCGTCACCCCGCGCGCCGTCAGCCACATCAGTACGAGCCCGGCCAATCCGGCGACAAGACCCATCACCAGCGCCGCGAGGCTGTCGCTAGCGCGGTTCGCATCCAGTTGAGCGCCCAGTTTGGTCGCGCGCTCGAGCAGGACGCTCTGAGGAACTTCAAGCAGAACTGTCCAGGGCTTGGACTCGGGAATCGGCTTGAAGGGACTCAGCTCGCGGAGCATGTCGCCATGCTTCAACTCGGCAGCACTGCCGCTTTGAATGAGGCCGCGCAGTTCGCTGGCATGATCACGGAATGGTTGCTCGACCGGTTGACTCAGCAAGCTACCGTCACGGCTATGCCCGGCGAGCAAGGCGCCGGGGCTGAAAATGCTGACGTGTCCTTGTCCGTTGTACAGCTCGCTGTTGGCCTCCTGGCTGATCTGCTGCAGGCTGGCCAGGCTGATATCCACGCCCATCACGCCGATAATCTTGCCTTCGAGCTCCAGCGGGAAAGCGATGCTGGTCATCAACGTCCTTTGGCCGTCGACGTCGTCGTAATACGGTTCCAGTACGCAGGGCTGGCGCGTTTCGCGCGGGCAGGTGTACCAGGCGTTATAAGCAACGCCATTGGTACCGGGCGTGGTGTCGCCGAGCAGCTCTTCGTTCATCACCTCGGCTTCCAGTTGGCCGGCCGTAGGCTGCGCCCAGTACAGGGCGAAGCGTCCGCGGTCATTGCTACTGAGGTCGGGTTGGTCGGCGAACAGCTCATCCTTGCCATCCAGGGCGTTGGGCTCAAATACCAGATACAGGCCGAGCAGATCCGGATTGGCTTCCAGGCTGCTGCGCACTTGCCGGTTCAAGTCTTCACGCAGATCGAACGCATCGAGAAAACGTTTCTCGGCCTGTTCGCGCAGGAACAGGATCTGCCGAGAAAATCCCTTGCCGTACTGATAGGCGTCCATGAAGTAGCGCTGGATACGGATCGCCTGCAATTCGCTGCGTGCTTTCAGGCGCAGCGTCGCGCTTTCTTCCAGCATGCTGGAGCTGGCCTCGCGCACCAGGCTGGCGCTACGGCTGGACTGATACTGCGAGGCACCCACCAACAGCGTGACGATGGCGAGCAGGCAGAGGCCGGCGAGCAGTGTGATCTTCCATTGGATCGAAAGACGGCTGAACAGCATGGTGTGTTCCTTTCTATATGGCTGATACGGTTATCGGTGCGCGGGGCGCTTTCTTGATAGAAAGAATCTTGCTCGGGATTATGCACGGATTGATCTGGATTCTGAACGATCGCTCTTTTTGACAGGATAGTTCGCATACGGCACAGTACGCGGCTTTTTGCGCCGGCCCTGCTGGCGCCGTGCAGGTGGGTTATTTATGAATGCTGTAATAGCCGCGGTCGGCATCATGCTCGTCCTGAGCCTCTGCCGCGTACACGTGGTAGTGGCGCTGATTGTCGGAGCCCTGGTGGGTGGGCTGCTTGGCGGTCTGGGTGTCGAGGGAACGCTGCAGGCGTTCAATCAGGGGCTCGGCGGCGGGGCGACGGTCGCCTTGTCCTACGCGCTGCTCGGCGCTTTCGCTGTGGCCATCGCCAAGTCCGGTCTGGCGCATGCTCTGGCGGACAGGGCGCTGACGCTGGTCGAAAGGCAGCAGGCAGGTGCCGGTAGTGCGCTGAAATGGTTACTGATCGTCCTGCTACTGGCGGTCGCCATCTCCTCGCAGAATCTGTTGCCGATCCATATCGCCTTCATTCCGTTGCTGGTCCCGCCGCTGCTCTACGTGCTGAGCAAGTTGCAGCTGGACCGCCGCCTGATCGCCTGTGTACTGACCTTCGGTCTGATTACCCCCTACATGTTCCTGCCGGTAGGTTTTGGCGGCATCTTCCTCAACGAAATCCTGCTGGCCAATGTGGCCAAGTCCGGTGTCGACGTCACGGGCGTCAGCATCGCTCAGGCCATGGCCATTCCGGCGCTGGGCATGCTCTTCGGTCTGCTCGTCGCGGTATTGTTCAGCTATCGTGGCAAACGGGTCTATGACCTGGAAAAAGTTGCGCAGAGCGAACAGCTGGATGCGCAGTACAACCCATTGAGCCTGTTGGTGGCGGGGCTGGCCGTTGCCGCAGCGTTCATTGTGCAGCTATGGCTGGATTCTATGATCATCGGCGCGCTGGCCGGTTTCGTGATTTTTTCGGTCTCCGGCGTGGTGCGCTGGAAGGAGGCCGATGGCCTGTTCACCGAAGGCATGAAAATGATGGCCATGATCGGTTTCATCATGATCGCGGCCTCCGGCTTTGCCGAAGTCATGAAGACCACCGGTGAGGTCAACTCGCTGGTCGACAGCGCGGCAGCTCTGATCGGCCATAACAAGGCAGTCGGCGCGCTGCTGATGTTGCTGGTCGGACTGCTGGTGACCATGGGGATCGGGTCTTCATTTTCGACCATCCCGATTATCGCGGCGATCTTCGTGCCGCTCGGTGTACTGCTGGGTTTCAGCCCGCTGGCCATCGTTTGCATCGTTGGCACCGCCGGCGCTCTGGGCGATGCCGGTTCGCCCGCTTCGGACTCGACCCTGGGGCCGACCTCAGGACTCAATGCCGACGGTCAGCACAATCACATCTGGGACAGCGTGGTGCCCACCTTCCTGCACTACAACCTGCCGCTGCTGGCGTTCGGTTGGGCGGCCGCTATGATCCTGTAATGGCGTGAATGCGCCGGGTTAAGTTCTCGGCGCCTTGGGTCGCTTAATTCTTCCACGGGGCTGCCGATATATCGGTAGCCCCGTTTTTGGCTCTGTATAACAAGGACAACAAGAATGCGCCTCACATTGAAAACCAAGGTGATACTGCTTGCGCTGGTTCCGGTCATCCTCTTCGCGCTGGTGCTCAGCGGTACGGCGGCGAGGGTGTTGCAAAGCCTGGCTGCCGATGAAGTGGCCGAGACGCGTGAGCGCCTGCTGCAGGAAAAGCGCAGCGAGCTCGAGCACTACATGCAGATCGCCCTTGGCTCGGTGAAGGGGCTTTACGATGGGGCAGCGCAGGGCGACATGGCCAGTCGCGAACAGGCCATCGCCATCCTCTCCAAGATCAAATATGGCGCCGACGGCTATTTCTTCGGCCACGACTCCAACGTGGTGCGCCTGTTTCGTGGCGATAGCCCCGTGGACGTCGGCAAAAGCCTGGCCGACCGTCGCGACCCGAACGGGGTGTACATCAACCGCGAACTGGTCAACGTGGCGAAGAACAACAGCTACTTCGTCAACTATTCCTCGCCACTACCGGGCAATGAATCGGTAATGGTGCCCAAGCTTGCCTACAGCTATTACCTGCCGAAGTGGGATATGGCGCTTGGCACTGCGCTTAATCTCGACGGCGTCGAAGCGGGGATCAGGGAGGTTGAAGAGGATATCGACGAGCGCATCGGCACCATCATCACCAGCATCATGGTCGTGGCAGCGATTCTGCTGCTGGTGTTCGGTGTGATCGGCGTGTGGGTGGGCAATGCCTTTCTGCGTCCGCTGCAACAGATCAAGGCCAATCTCGATGATATTGCCGCAGGAGAGGGTGACCTCACCCGGCGTTTGCCGGTCACCAGTCAGGACGAGCTGGGTGAGTTGGCTGGCTCCTTCAACCGCTTCGTCGAGAAGATCCATGATCTGGTGCGGCAGATCGTCGACATGACCGGACAGTTGACCAGCCTGGTAGGGCAGGTCGCGGAGCAGGCGCAGCGCTCTGAGCAAGCCATGGCGCAGCAGCGTCACGAAACCGACCAGGTGGCCACGGCGATCAACGAAATGTCGGCGGCCGCCCACGAAGTGGCGAAGAGCGCGCAGAATGCAGCCGAAGCCGCGCAGCAAACCGATCGCGAGGGCCAGGCTGCGAAGAGCGTGGTCGACGGCAGCATCCAGCGCATTCACTCCCTGGTCGATGACATTCGCAGCAGTGGCGTCTCACTCGACAGTCTGCAACAGGACGTGCAGTCGATCGTCAGCGTGCTTGATGTGATCCGCTCCATCGCCGAGCAAACCAACCTTCTGGCGCTCAATGCGGCCATCGAAGCGGCTCGCGCCGGCGAGGCCGGGCGTGGTTTCGCCGTGGTCGCCGATGAAGTGCGTGCGCTGGCCAGCCGTACCCAGCAGAGCACTCAGGAAATTCAGGGCATGATCGACCGCCTGCAGAAGGGCACGCTTGAGTCGGTGACCTCGATGCGTCGCTCCAGCGATGCCGGTGAGCTGACCAGCGAGCAGGCCAACAAGGCCGGCGAATCGCTCGATGCCATCGCCCAGCTGATCGCCACCATCAATGCCATGAACGCGCAGATCGCCAGCGCCGCCGAGGAGCAGACCGCGGTGGCCGAGGAGATCAACCGCAGCGTGCACCAGATCGCGGTGGCCGTAGACAGCGTCGCCGATGAAACCGAGCGCGGCGCGCAGACCGCACGCAGCCTCGCCGGCCTCGGCGATCGCCTCGGGGCGCTGGTGCGTCAGTTCCGCATCTGAGTCAGAGCGGGAACCTCCAGCGGCTGAACCCGTCGCTGAGCTGCTCGATCCAGGCGCGGACCGCCGGCGACATGCCTCGCCGATGTGTATAGGCCAACTGGATGTGGCCCTCCGGCACCGTCCAGTTCGGTAGTAGCGCTACCAGGCGACCGTCGGCCAGTTCCTCGTGACAGTGCGTGGTGGGCAGCAGGGTAATGCCCACGCCTGCCAGCGCTGCCGACTTGCGAATGGGAAAGTCGTCTACGGCCAGGCGCGCGTCCAGGGCAACCTCGCGCGACTCCCGCGTCGTGTTGTGCTCAAAGCGCAGATGAATGCGCCGATCCGCGCTGATGGCGCCCAGGGCGGGGAGCTGTTGCAGGTCTTCCGGCTGCTCCAGGCGCAGCCCCGCGACCAACTCCGGATGCGCGACCACATTGGCGCGCGCCGGCAACAGGCGTCGGGTGATGAGCCCGGGCTCTTCATCATCGACGTTACGCACGCGCAGAGCGACATCAACCGCCTCGTTGAGCAGGTCGATGCGACGTGTGGTCTGCACCACTTCCAGCTGCACCCTGGGATAGCGAGTCAGAAATTCGTTGATCAGGTCCGGCAGTATGGCCACGCCAGGGGGCGTGGAAAAACGTATTCGACCACGCGGCTCGCTGGTCAGGTTGGTCACGGTTTCCTCGGCCTGTTCGGCTTCCAGCAACATTGCCTGGCAATGGCGCAGGTAGCGCTCGCCGATATCGGTCAGCGCCAGTTTGCGTGTCGAGCGCTGCAGCAGGCGTGCGCCCAGGCGTTGTTCCAGTTCGGCGATGCGCCGTGACAGGCGTGACTTGGGTATGCCCAGCAGCCGCCCGGCTGCGGCAAAACCACCGGCTTCCACCACCTTGGCGAAGTAGAACAGGTCGTTGAGGTCTTGCATTCACTGTCCTATGGGTGGGACGAAGCATCGCATTTTCGCCATCTTATCGCTTATTGGGCTCATGGGTAGTATCGCCTCCATTGTGCCACCACACTCCGGAGATAAGCCATGAAACTACTGCACCTCGATTCCAGCATCCTAGGCGATGCATCCGCTTCCCGTCAGCTCAGCCGCGCCGTGGTCGAGGCCTGGAGCGCTGCCGCTCCCGATGCCCAAGTGACCTACCGCGACCTGGCCAGCGATGCGCTGAGCCACCTTTCCGCCGCCAGTCTGATCGCGGCCGGTACACCGGCTGAACTGCGCGACGCCGCGCAAAGGCATGAAACCGAATTGGCCGAGCGCACCCTGGAAGAGTTCCTGGCTGCCGATGCAATCGTGATCGGTGCGCCGATGTACAACTTCGCCATTCCCAGCCAGCTCAAGGCCTGGATCGACCGTATTGCGGTGGCCGGCAAGACTTTCAGCTACAGCGAAAATGGTCCGGTAGGGCTGGCGGGTGGCAAGACCGTGGTGATCGCATCCAGTGCCGGTGGCATTCATGCCGGCCTGCCGTCCGGTCAGGCCCATGAGGACTATCTGGTTCGCGTGCTGAACTTCCTCGGCATCGACGACATCGAGATCGTCCGCGCCGAAGGCCTGGCCTATGGCGAAGAGCCGCGCGCCGAAGCCATGAAGGGCGCAGCGCAGCGCATCTCCGAGCTGTTCGCCACTGCCTGAGCGGAACGCTGAAACAACAAAGCCCGCGAAAGCGGGCTTTGTCATTCTGCAGCAGACCTCAGACGATGATGCCCTGGCTGCGCAGGTAATCGTCGTAGGTGCCGCTGAAGTCGGTGACGCCGTTGTCCGACAGCTCGATGATGCGCGTGGCCAGGGAGCTGACGAACTCGCGGTCATGGCTGACGAAGATCAGCGTGCCCGGGTAGTTCTCCAACGCCAGGTTGAGCGCCTCGATGGACTCCATGTCCAGGTGGTTGGTCGGTTCGTCCATCACCAGCACGTTGGGCTTCTGGCAGGCCAGTTTGCCGAACAGCATACGGCCCTGCTCGCCACCCGAAAGCACCTTGACCGACTTCTGGATCTCGTCGGAGGAGAACAGCATGCGGCCCAGCGCGGCGCGGATGTTCTGCTCGCCACTGGTCCACTGGCCCATCCACTCGAACAGCGTCTCGTCGGCTTCGAAGTCGTGGGCGTGATCCTGCGCGTAGTAACCGACTTCGGCGCTGTCGGTCCATTTCACGCTACCGGCGTCCGGCTGCATTTCCCCGACCAGGGTGCGCAGCAGGGTGGTCTTGCCGATGCCGTTGGGGCCGATGATGGCCACACGCTCGCCGGCTTCGATGGTGAAACCGAAGTTCTTGAACAGCACCTTGTCATCGAAGGCCTTGGACAGCTTCTCGACGGTCACGGCCTGGCGGTGCAGCTTCTTGTTCTGGTCGAAACGGATGAACGGGCTGACCCGGCTCGACGGCTTGACCTCGGCCAGCTGGATCTTGTCGATCTGTTTGGCGCGGCTGGTCGCCTGCTTGGCCTTGGAGGCGTTGGCCGAGAAGCGGCTGACGAAGGTCTGCAGCTCGGCGATCTGCGCCTTCTTCTTGGCATTGTCGGCCAGGAGCTGCTCACGGGCCTGGGTCGCGGCCGTCATGTACTCGTCGTAATTGCCCGGGAACAGGCGCAGCTCGCCGTAATCCAGGTCGGCCATGTGGGTGCAGACCGCGTTGAGGAAGTGACGATCGTGGGAAATGATGATCATGGTGCTGTTGCGCGCCGTGAGAATCGATTCCAGCCAGCGGATGGTGTTGATGTCCAGGTGGTTGGTCGGCTCGTCGAGCAGCAGCACGTCCGGATCGGCGAACAGCGCCTGGGCCAGCAGCACACGCAGCTTCCAGCCGGGGGCGACTTCACTCATCGGGCCGAAGTGCTGTTCCAGCGGAATGCCCAGGCCGAGCAACAGCTCGCCGGCGCGGGACTCGGCGGTGTAGCCGTCCATCTCGGCGAACTCGCCTTCCAGCTCGCCCACCTTCATGCCGTCTTCTTCGCTCATTTCCGACAGCGAGTAGATGCGGTCGCGCTCGGCCTTGACCTTCCACAACTCCTGATGACCCATGATCACGGTGTCGATCACATTGAATTCTTCGTAGGCGAACTGATCCTGGCGCAGTTTGCCCAGGCGCACGTTCGGCTCGAGCATCACCTGGCCGGCCGTCGGCTCCAGATCGCCGCCGAGGATCTTCATGAAGGTCGACTTGCCGCAGCCGTTGGCGCCGATCAGGCCGTAGCGGTTACCGTTGTTGAACTTGACGGAAACGTTCTCGAACAGCGGCTTGGCGCCAAACTGCATGGTGATGTTAGCGGTGGAGATCAAAGGGATTACCTATCAATAACTTGGAGGCGCTGGTTGAGGTGATGACAATCACGAGCTTGTCTGACTCGCCTCAATCCGAAGTGGAGTGGGTCCAGCGCGTATACGTTGAAAGCAGCATCTGCACTAAACGGCAGAGCTGCTGAGCAATAAGGCGGGGTTCAGGCCTGATATCCGGCAGATTGTCGCATACGTGCGGCGGCAGTTGTATGGCCTCCTGCAATGATGCCCAGTCTGACACGTCTGCGTCTTTCACTCGCCTGCCAGAACAGTCCAGATCATCAACAGATTCAAGCCGGTGAGTACCAGGGCGGTGCTCAGGATTATCGCGCACCTCGCTGTGCCTCGCTCGTCGAGCAACATGGCGAGACTTTGAAGATAGCGCTGCCGTTGGCCACTCCAGAGGGTCAGCGCCATGGCCAGTGCCACCATCATCGGCGCCGGATGTACCCCACGTAGCATCAGGCAGGCGATCACCAACAGTGACAGCTGTGTTCGTCGCCATGCCAACTCGGTGCGTTCGGCCTGCAGGCCCGGATCAACCAAGGCCATTCGCCCAGAAAAGCGCCAATAGCAGCAGAGCCACGAGGCAGCCACTGATCGTCAGGGCGGGGATCAATACCGGAAGGGGGAGGGCGCGGCGATGACGCAAGGCGCGCTCCACGGCCAGCCAGCGCAGGCATGCGCCAACGCTGAGCAGAACGCTGAGCGACAGCAGGCTGAGAGTGATGCACAGACGCAGCCAGGGTTCGAAGGTATGGCCGGCGAAGGTCTCCACGGCTATCCCGCCGCCGAGCAAGGCCAGCGCAGTGCGGGCCCAGGCCAGGAAGGTGCGCTCGTTGGCCAGGGTGAAGCGCGGGTCGGGCTCTTCACCGCCGAGCAGTGTCTGTGCGAGAGGCTTGCGAAAGGGAGCTGGAGTCATGAAGCACCGGAGGATGGTACAGGTTGCATGGCGGCGAGAGGCGGCGGTAACAGCAGGGTCTTTGCGTTGTGCTCAATATGACCGATTCGTCCGGGCAGAATGCGCAGCCGGCAAAGCCCGGGCCGCTGGTTATCAATCGAATCAGGTTGTTCTTTTCGGCGGTTGAATAGGAGCCGATGCTAGTCAAATAACCTGTTAAGCACCCAATACAAGAGTCCTATGCGCACCATAAAACTCCGGCATAGGTCGAAGACGGCCAGCTTCGTCGAAGCGATTTGAACCGCACGCTGGGAATCTAGGTCGCTCGTTGGCCTATTCCAAAAAGGCATGCCCTGCATCGCACAGTTCTATTAGTTCTTGTTGAAAACGCTTGGATAGCATCGTCCGGGAGTTCTTTCGGGACCACTCAGTCATTGGGACAACAATAATGAAACCAAGCGTAGCTTTACCCCAGCCCCAGTTCGCCTCGCATCTGCGAAGCCTGCTCAAGGGCCTGTCCTTTTCCCTTCTGTGCGTTTTGCCGCCGGCGTTGGCGGCGAGCTCTGCTGGCGGCGATGTGATGCAAGGGTTTCCACCTGCCATGGAGATGCGTGTGAACAAAGCCAACGCCTTCCTGCCCCCTTACCTGCGTTGGTCCATGCGTCATGCCCGCGAGGTTTCGGCGACACGCAACATCCCCCGTGCGCAAACGCCGCTGGTCCTGGCTGCCGGTCCCGCCCTGGCGCTCGATGGCTTACCGTTCACGGTCGGCGACGAGACGCTCACGCTCGACGGCTACCTGCGCGAAACCGTTACCGACGGGCTGATCGTGCTGCACCGCGGCGTGATCGTCTTCGAGCGTTACTACGACGGTTTCGAGCCCCGCCAGCCGCACATCTGGGCCTCCATGACCAAGTCCGTGACCGGTCTGCTGGCCGCGCAGTTCATCGCCGAAGGCCTGCTCGATCCCAATGCCAGACTCGCCCAGTACGTACCGGAACTGGCGGGTACGCCCTTCGGCGAGGCCACGGTGCAGCAGAACCTCGACATGCAGGTGGCGGTGACCTACCCGGAGCATGTGCCGCCGGACCTCGGGCTGTTCGCCGCGACCGGTCTGATCCCGCGCAAGCCGCAGATGCCGGCCGATATCTATTCCTTCCTGCGCGTAGCCAAGATGGCGCAAACCGCCGCGCCACAGCCATTGTTCTTCTACCAGAACGGTTCTCCGGAGGCCTTGGCCTGGGCGCTGCGGCGCATCTCGGGACAAAACTGGAGTCAATTGGTGGAGGCGCGAATCTGGTCGCGCTTTGCTCAGGAAGATGCCTACGTTCAGGTGGACGAGCTGGGTACGGAGATGGCCAGCGGCGGCATCAGCAGCAATCTGCGCGACACCGCACGTTTCGCCGAGCTGGTGCGTCGCGAGCTGGCGCGCAACGCGCCGGGCGACAGCTTCAATCAGAGTGTGCGCAGCCTGCTGCAGGCGGGCGACCAGGAGCTGTTTGCCAGCGGCAATCTGGCGCCTGGTCGTCCCGGCTACGCCTACCGCAACTACTGGCTGCAGAAGAACGATGGCGACGGCTCGCTGGAGGCCAGCGGGCGTTTCGGCCAGAAGATCTACCTCAACCCCCGGCGCGAGGTGGTCATCGTCAAGCTGTCGGCAACGCCTGATCAGGCACGCCGTGCAACCAGCGCGGACGGACCCGCCAAGGTGGCGTCGCGAGCCATCGACTCGCCTGTGACCTTCAACAACATGGTCAGCGCGGTGCTCGACGCCTTGCCGCACTGACCGACACGCCGCACCCACCCGCAAACGAACCGCGCAGGCGACTGCGCATCGGCGGGCCATTGCCCGCAGAACGGACCCGACAAAAACAACGAGAGGGTTTACATGAACCACTTCATCGCGTGTCCCCGACATCGCTTCGCCCCTGCCGCCCTGGCCACTGGTATCGCCCTGGCCGGCCACGCATCGCTGCTGCAGGCCGCCACCTGGCAGCTCGACGAGGATTGGAGTCTGACGACCCACAGTAGCCTGTCGCTGGGCACCAGCTGGTCGCTGCAAAATGCCGACAAGCACCTGCTCAACAAGGCCGATGCCGCCAGCATCGGCAAGGTGGGCGTAGGCACCAACTACAACGGAGACGACGGCAAGCTCAATTTCGACAAGGGCGACACTATCTCCACGCTGTTCAAGGGCCTGACCGAGTTCGACCTCAATGACGGCAGCCAGGGAGCCTTCATCCGCTTCAAATACTGGTATGACCATGCCATGGCCACCGGCGATGGTGACTTTCGGCGTTTCGATGATTCCGGCTGGCAGCGCCTGGCGCGCTTTCAGGGCTTCGAGGTACTCGACGCTTACCTGTGGAAGGACTTCGAGCTTGCCGACCGTCCGCTCAGTGTAAAAGTCGGCAAGCACGTGCTCAGCTGGGGCGAGGCGCTGTTCCTGCAGAATGGGGTCAACGCCATCAACCCTCTGGACGTCTCGGCGTTCAACCGCCCCGGCACCGAGCTGAAGGAAGGCTTGCTGCCGGTGGAGATGGTGTCCTTCAACTATGACCTGGCCGACCGCCTGAGTGTCGAGGGCTTCCTGCAGTACAACTTCCGACCCTCGGTGCTGGAGGGCTGCGGCACCTTTTTCAGCACCAACGATGCGCTGCAGGAGGGCTGCCAGCACGAGAAGCTGATCGCCGGTGGCATCTCGACCACCGATATTTCCGGTATCGAGAACGCCCTCGACGCACCGCCCGGGATGATGCCGGCAGCCGAGCGCTACCTGCGCCGCACCGCCACCGACTGGGCGCGCGATAGCGGCCAGTATGGTCTGGCGGCGCACTACCTGATCGAGTCGCTCGACGATGCCGACCTGGGGCTGTACTACCTCAACTACCACAGCCGCACGCCGTTGCTGTCCGGGGTGATCGCCCGCCAGGCACCCAACGCCGGCGGCAATCCCGGCGCCAACCTCAATACCGGTGACTACTTCACGGTATATCCCGAGGACATCCGCCTGTTCGGCGCCAGCATCAGCGGCGTGCTGGGCAGCACCGCGGTGTTCGGCGAATTGACCTACCGGCCCAACATGCCGCTGAGCGTCAATTCCGCCGATCTGATCAACCTACTTGCCGGGCAGCGCAACAGCTGGATCATGCCCATGACTCCAGCCGAGCTGGCCGCTGCGCGTGGCAGCCGCGTGGACGGCTACGTGCGCAAGGAAGTCTGGCAGTTCAGCCTGGGCGCCGCCGACAGTTTTTCCAACGTGCTCGGCGCGCAGCGCCTGGCCTGGGCGGCGGAACTTGGCGGTAACTGGATCGGCGGTCTCGATCCGCAGGACGAACGCCTCGGCCGCGCGGGCGCGTTCGGCCGTACGCCGACCTCCGATGGCGCCGCCTGCTCGACGCCGTCGGCACAGAACCCGGCCGGGTTGACCGACGCGGAGCTGGCCGCCGCCACCCACTGCAACACGCACGGCGTAATGACCGCCTTCTCCTGGGGCTATCGGCTGCGCATGGGGCTTAGCTACGAGGGCCTGATCCCTGCCACGGTGGTGACTCCATCGATCAACTGGCGCCATGACGTCGAGGGCTACGGCCCCAATTTTCAGGAAGACCAGCAGGCCCTCGGTCTGGCCCTGACCTTCGACTACCGCAACGAGTACTCGCTCGAACTGGCCTACAACAGCTTCTTCGGCTCGAACGAGTTTTCCCTCATCGATGACCGCGACTATGCCTCGGTCACTGTCAAAGCGAGCTTCTGACCATGACTGCCTTCAAGATTCTCCCTATCGCCCTCGGCCTGCTGGCGGCCTGCACGCTGGCCCATGCCAAGGAAAATGATCCCGCGCGCCTGGATGGTCCGCTGACTCCCGTGGGAGCTGAGCGTGCCGGTAATGCCGACGGCAGCATCCCGGCCTGGGAGGGTGGTATGCAAGCGGGGGTCGCGCCGATCAGCGCCAACGGCGACTACAGCGATCCTTTCGCCGCCGAGCAACCGCTGTACGTGGTCAGCAAGGCCAACGTCGAGCAGTACAAAGACCTGCTCAGCCCCGGTCAGCAGGCCATGCTGGCCCGCCATGCCGACTACCGAATGGCTGTCTACCCGACTCACCGCAGTGCCACGCTGCCGCAGAAGCATCTGCAGGAGACGCGTGCCAACCTGGCCAAGGTGACCCTGAGTGACGACGGCAATGGTCTGGATGGTTACCACTTCGGTGTGCCGTTCCCGCAGCCCACCGAAGGCCTGGAAGTGATGTGGAACCACCTCACGCGTTACCGTGGAGGCTCAATCCGTCGCCAGTTCTCTTCGGCCACTGTGCAGGAGAAGGGCGACTACACGGTGGTCAGCTCGGATGCCCTGACGGTATTTCGCGAGAACATCAGCGATCTCGAGCCGAACGAGAATCTGCTGCTGCTCAACCGCGTGCGCACGACCGCGCCTTCGCGCTACGCCGGCGAGGTGACGCTGGTGCACGAGCCGCTCAACCTGGTAGCGGGCGTGCGCTCGGCCTGGCAGTACAATCCTGGACAACGCCGCGTGCGGCGGGCGCCGACGGTGGCCTACGACAGCAGTGCACGCTACAGCTTTGGCCAGGTCGTGGCCGACAGCGTCGATGGCTACAACGGTGCTCCTGACCGCTACGACTGGAAGTTGCAGGGTAAGCGGGAAATGCTCATCCCCTACAACGCCTACCGCATGGCCAGCAAGCAGACTGCCTACGCCGACCTGCTCAAGCCGGGTTATCTCAACCCGGACCATGCGCGTTACGAAAAACACCGCGTCTGGGTGGTCGAGGCTACGCTCAAGCCTGGTGTGCGCCACGTGTATGCCAAGCGCCGCTTTTACCTCGACGAGGACACCTGGCAGATCGTTGCCTCAGATATCTATGACAGCCGCGGCGAGCTGTGGCGCAGCTACGAATCGCACATTGCCATGCTGCACGACATCCAGCTTCCGCTAACCGTGGCCGAAGCGACCTATGATCTGATGTCCGGGCGCTACGCGGTCAATTATCTGACCAACGAAGTCACCAGCAAGGCTCGCTACGGCGAGACACTGTCGAAGTCCGAGTTCACCCCCGCGCAATTGAAGCGCCTGGGCAAGTAACGGCGCGACAGTCTGGCGGACCGGCTCAGCGGCCTCGCCCCGCCTGGTCGGCTCCCTTCGGGGAGCCGACCTCTCGCATTTCCTTTTCAAAAAATAACGGACAAGACCATGCCCATCTTTCGCTTAAGTGCTTTGGCGCTGGCGCTAATCGCCCTCGGCGCCCACGCCGAACAGCCGACATCCGCAAAGCCCGCCACCGAGATCACCCAGCAGCGCAACCAGGCCTGGCTGCAGCGCTTGCCGTTCGAGAACCGCGCTGATTTCGAAAGCGCCCGTCGCGGGCTGATCGAGCCTTTCACCGGCGTGGTGGAGAATGCTGACGGCAAGCCGGTATGGAACCGTATGGCGTACAACTTCCTCGACGGCAACGATGCGCCCGCGAGCGTCAACCCGAGCCTCTGGCGTATCGCCCAACTCAACAACATCGCCGGTTTGTTCGAAGTGCGTGAGCGTGTCTACCAGATTCGTGGCATGGATCTGTCGAACATGACTGTGATCGAGGGTGACAGCGGACTGATCATCATCGACCCGCTGATCAGCACCGAGACCGCCCGCGCCGGTATCGAGCTGTACTACAAGCACCGTCCGCGCAAGCCTGTGCTGGCGGTGATCTACAGCCACTCGCACGTCGACCACTTCGGCGGCGTACGCGGGGTAATCGACGAGGCCGACGTGCAAGCCGGCAAGGTCAAGGTGATCGCCCCGGAAGGTTTTTACGAGCATGCGGTCAGCGAGAACGTGCTCGCCGGGCCTGCGATGATGCGCCGGGCCCAGTACATGTACGGCGCGGTATTGCCCCGGGGCGAACGCGGCCAGGTGGATGCGGGACTCGGCAAGGGCACCCCGATCAACGCCACGGTGACCCTGATCGCGCCCACCGACCTGATCGTCGAACCGCTGGAAACGCACGAGATCGACGGGGTGACGATCGAGTTCCAGCTTACGCCGGGCACCGAGGCTCCGGCGGAAATGAACATGTACTTCCCGCAGTTCAAGACCCTGTGCATGGCCGAGAATGCCACCCATACCCAGCACAACGTACTGACGCTGCGCGGCGCCCTGGTACGCGACGCCAAGGTCTGGGCGCACTACCTGGACGAGGCGCTGGTGCGCTACGGTGACGAGGCAGAGGTATTGTTCGCCCAGCATCACTGGCCGACCTGGGGCGGTAATGATATCCGCGACTACCTGGCCGACCAGCGCGACATGTACGCCTTCCTCGACAGCCAGACGCTGCGCCTGATCAACCAGGGGCTGACGCCCACCGAGATCTCCGCGCAGCTGTCTTCGTTGCCGCCGCGCCTGGCCGGCAAATGGTACAGCCGCGACTACTATGGCTCGCTCAGTCATAACGTACGCGCCGTGTATCAGCGCTACATGGGCTTCTACGATGGCAACCCGGCCAACCTGGACCCGCTGCCGCCGGTAGATACCGGACGCCGTTACGTCGCGGTGATGGGCGGTGCCGAAGCCGTATTGAAGGCGGCGCGTCAGGCCTTCGAGGCAGGCGATTATCGCTGGGCGGCGCAATTGCTCAATCATCTGGTGTTCGCCGAGCCGGACAACGCCGCTGCGCGGGCCCTGCAGGCCGATACTCTGGAACAGCTCGGCTACCAGAGCGAGAACGCCACATGGCGCAACGTCTATCTCAGCGGTGCTCACGAGTTGCGTCAGGGCGTGGCCGAGGCCCGCGCACGCAACGGCGCGCCGGACATGGTGCGGGCGCTGACACCGAGCATGTTCTTCGACTATCTGGCGGTGCGCATCGATGCCATGAAGGAGGCCGACCGCGACCTGCTGATCAACTGGCGCTTCACCGACCTGGACGAGGACTACGCGCTGACCCTGCGCAACGGCGTGCTCACCCATCGCAAGGATTCGCGCCACGCCCAGGCGGATATCGGCGTGAGCATGACCAAGGCGCTGCTCGACCGCATCGCCCTCAAGGAAACCGGCTTCCTCAAGGAGGCGACCATCGGCGGTATCGAGATCGACGGCGGGCGTGTGCAACTGCTCAAGCTGCTCGGCGGGCTGGACGAGTCGAATCCGCAGTTCAACCTGGTCACACCCTGAGCTGCAACGCAAAACGCCCCTCCCGGTGTGGACCGGGCGGGGCGTTTGTTCGTTTGCGCTATGCAGGGCTCGGTTGGCGCGGGTGCGCGTCAGCCTCAGGACTGGGTCTTGATCATCGGCGGTAACCAGCGTTTTTCCAGTACTTCAGGCCGTGGCCAATACAGGCGCAGGAACAGGTTGAACGGCCCCAGTGGCGCCGGCAGCCAGTTGCGACGTCGCTCGGCTTCGAGCGGTTGCTGATTTTGTATATACAGGTCCAGCGAGCCGTCAGCGTTGTAATGCAGGTCATCTCGGTCGCCCAGGGAGTAGCGGTTGATCGGGTTGGCCGAAAGCAGTTGGCGCTCGTCATATAGCGTCAGTGACCAGAAGGCGCGTGCGGGCGGCAATTGGTCGGCGGCGAAGTGCAGCACGTAGCGATGCTGGCCGGACAATGGCTGGCCATGCTCATCGACATGCAGATTAGGATAGATGGCGTCGTCCGGCTCATTGGCACCCAGTCCGATTTTTGCCACCAATGCCCGCTGTTGGTACCGAGTGCCGTACTCGCCCAGCTCGTAGCCGATGCGCCAGCCGTTGTAGGTTTTACCCTTGCCCATGAGGCTCTGGCGGTCCTCGAGCAGGGCCACCACACGCCGGTAGCCCAACGCGCTGCCCAGCCGCTGCAGGGGCGACTGCTGCAAGTCACAGTCATCATCGAGCAGGCCGGCGGCGCGGATACGCTCGAGCATGGGTGCGTCCTCGGCGCGGGCGGGGTTATCCCGCAGCAGGGTGCAGAAAGCAGTGAAGAACGCCTCGCGGCTCCAGCCGGACAGTTGCCTGTCTGGCCCCTTGCCGCGCTCCAGCGGGGGCAGTTCGGCCATTCTGGTTGGCGTCGTATCGCTCTGCCGGCCTTGCCAGGCGCTCAATGGCATGAGTCGGAAGCGGTTTTGCAGCGCATGGACCTCGCTGTAGTCGGCGGGGCCGCGGCTCTTGATACGGCCAATCATCCAGGCCAACTGAGTCGGGATGCGGATCAGTTGCATGTCTGCCGGGACCTCGCCCTGCCAGGTCGGACCGGCAACCAGAAAGTCCTGCGCGGCGCTACCGATGGTGCGGGTGCCGGGGCTGCTGACCACATTGGTCCAGGCGTCCATGATCGGCATCATGTAGTAGTGACCGGTGGTGTCGGGGATGCTCATGACTACCGGTTCATGACGCAGGTCGAAGTGCACGATGCTGTACAGCGTGTCGACATTCGGCGACACAACGCTGTTGAAGCTTGCATCCGGGAAGCGTCGGCTATGGCGAAAGCCGTTTATCGAGGTGGTGCCCATCAACTGCTGGTGTTGCTTGGTCAGCTCCATCATCACCAGGGGGTAGGCGAACAGATAGGCCTGCGCGGTTTCCCTGGCCTGCTCCGTCACGCGATAGGCAGCCAGACCGCCTAATGCGACGGTACTGGCGAGGGCCAGTGCCCAGCGACGTCTGCAAAGGCGACTCATAGGTAGGCTCTCCCGCGTCGCTGGTGGATAGGAGTGGCCGCAGTGGGCCGTGCCGAAGGCATATGCATTGTTGTTATCTCCGGTTGTGAAAGGGCTGCCGACCTTCTCGCCTGATGACAACCAGGGCGTGGATGGGGCAGTAGGGGAGTCGTCAGTGCGCCGGGTATCGTTCGCTGAGTGGCTTGCGATGCAAGGTCACTGACGTGGTGCTACGGAATAAAAAAACGTCGTTGGCTCGGGTACTCCGACGACGTAAAAAGTGCGTTTCAACGAAGCCGCGAAAGCGCGTTTCATCCCTCGCTTGTACGCTGTGCTGTCGAGCCGAAAAGACCAACCAGACACCTGTCAACGTAAGCTCGCGGGTCCTTTCAGTCGGTATCCCGGGTTGCCAGGGCTCCCTTCGCGGTGGCGTTTCGGAGATACTAGGAAGGCGCGCAAAGCCTCACAAATAGCGTCTTCGGATAGATGCCATAACGCTTCGGTATGGCCCCAGAGAGAACCGCATGACCCTCAAGCAACTTCGTTATCTGATTGCCATCGCCGAGGCAGGGAGCTTCTCCGCCGCGGCCAGACGGGCATACATCGCCCAGCCTGCCCTGAGTCGGCAGATCAGCCTGCTGGAAAGCGAACTGGAGATGCAGTTGCTGGAGCGCCAACATGACGGCGTGGCGCTAACCGATGCCGGGCGAAGGTTGTATGAAGTGTCGCGATCGGTGGTGCAGAAGCTCGATTCGGTAAAGGACGAGCTGGCCTCGACCCGTGGTAACCCCATCGGACATGTGTCCATCTCCATCCCCGCGACGGTTTCGGCATTGCTGCTGCCGGAAATCATTCGTCGTGCCGAAGCCAAGTTTCCTTCCATCAACCTGACCATCTGCGATGGGCTGACGCGTGAGGGCGGTCAGTCCATCGAACTGGGCAAGGTGGATTTTGGTGTGCTGCCCAATGCCGAGGAGCTCGAGCACGTGGTCGCCGAGCCGATCTTCACCGAGGATCTGTACTGGGTGGGGCCAGGCTCGCCGGCAGAGAGCGGCACGCCGATCAGCCTCGCTCAGGCCGCAGCTACCCGCTTGGTGATGGCGCCCAAGGCCATGCATCTGCGTCGGCGTATCGAGCAGGCGGCGATGGAAGCGGGGGTGACGCTCAACGTGGTGTTCGAGCAGCAATCTGCTCCCGGTGTCGCCAGCCTGGTAAGGCATGGCCTGGCGGCGACCATCTGCAACTGGCCGCCGCTGGCGGAGCTGTTCGAATCTACTGCGGCGCGGCTGATCGTCGAGCCGCGCATCACCCGTACCGTGTCCATCGCCCATTCCGCGCACCGGCCGCTGTCCTTCGCTGCGTCCTGCATGCGCGACCTGGTGCGCGGGTTGCTATTGGAGATGGCCAGCGACGGTCGATGGCGGGGCAGCCTGATCGAGCGCAATGCAGAGGCAGATCAGGCTCGCGAGCTTGCCGCCGACATGACCTCCTGAGCCCCCAGGCGCTCGCGCGAGCGCTGCGGATTCATGCTCACCAGGCCGATCAGGCCGGCGACCACCAGCACGCCGCCGCATACCAGAAAGCCCTGGGCATAGCCCAGCGGATGCGCGGCACCGGCGCCCTGTACCAGCATGCCGGTGATCACCGGCGCAGACAGACCGGCCAGCGAGGCCACTGCATTGCCGATGGCGAGAATGCCGCCGCGTTGGCTGCTGGGCGTGAACTCGCCGAGCATCGCCGGGCCCACCGAGTACATCACCAGTGCCAGGCCGCCGCTCAGAGTCAGGCAGGCGACGCGGGTGGCGACCGACAGTTCGGTCAGTATCAGCGAGGCCGACAGCAGGCCGCTGGCGATCAGGCATAGCGAAACGAATGCACCGCGCGCCATTCGCGATGAGTAGCCGCTGCGCATCAGGCGCTGCGACAGCCAGGCCATGAACAGGCTGAGCGGGGTGGTGACCACCACGAACATGACGAAGATATGCCCGGTCTTGAGTGGGTCGATGCCCAGGCCGATCTCCAGGTAACTGGGCACCCAGGTCAGGGTCAATGCCAGTGACCAGTTGGCCGCGAAGTGGCAGATGTAGTTACCCAGCACGCTGCCATCGCTGAGCAGGCGGCGGTAGGGCAGGCGATCGGAATCCGCAGCCTGTTGACCGACGCGCAGGCTGTCGAGGCTGCCTTCACGCCCAAAGCGCAGCCACAGCACGCACCACACCGCGCCGATGGCGGCCAATACCGCGAAGTTGACCCGCCAACCGTAGTTCAGGCTAATCCAGGGAATCATCGCGCCGGCCACCAGCAGGCCCATGGCGCTGCCGGAATGCAGCAGGGCCACTGGCAGGCTGCGGCGATCATTCGGAAACCACTTGTACAGGGCGTGGGTGGCGACGGGCGAGGCGGGGCCTTCGCCGATGCCGAGCAGCACCCGGCAGGCGACGATCATCCACAGGGAGCTGGCGAATAGCATGGGCAGTTGGATCAGCGACCAGAACAGGCCCATGCCCAGCAGCAGGGTACGGGTTGGCCGGCGGTTGGCGAGGAAACCGCCGACCACGGCCGAAATGGCGAAGAACCAATGCAGCGCGCCGCCGATCAGGCCGAACTCGGTCGGGCTCAGGCCCAGTTCCTGGGTCATGGGCACGGCTACCAGGCCGATCACCACCTTGTCGAGGAAGTTGACCAGCATCATGAAGGCCAGCAGGAAGGCGATGATCCAGGCTTTACGTGCGTTGAAGGCAGGGGCTTCAAGTGTCATGGCGGAGATTCTCTGTCTTGTTCTTATGAAAAAGGCCCGCCCCGCGTGGGGGGCGGGCTTGTCCTGAGCCCTAGTTGGGCATCAGGATGCCCTTGGCGATGGTGTTGCGCTGGATTTCGCTGGTGCCTGTGAGGATGCGCATCATACGGCTCGCACGGAATAGCCATTCGACCGGATGACCCTTGATCAGGCCGGCGCCGCCATGGATCTGTACCGCTTTGTCGGCGATGCGGAAGGCAGTCTCCGAGGCATACAGCTTGCACATCGGTGCCTGCACCTTGATGTCGCCGCCGGCGTCGTTGTTCGCGGCCGTGGCGTACATCATGCTGCGTGCGGCGTACAACTCGGTGGCCATGTCGGCGAGCATATGGTTGATCGACTGGAACATGGCGATTGGCTGGCCGAACTGCTTGCGGGTACGGGCATAGTCCAGCGACAGGTTCAGCGCCAGGCCGGCCATGCCGAGCATGGTCGGGCAGTGCAGCAGGCGATTGAGGGTGATACGTCCCATGGCCAGCTTGAAGCCGGCGCCTTCGTCGCCGATGCGGCTCTGCACCGGCACGCGCACGTCCTTGAGCAGGATGTTGCCGTGGGCGCCGCCGCCGGACATCACCGAGTAATCGCTGTCGATGCTGACGCCTTCGGCGTGCAGGTCGACGAAGAACGCCGAGATACCCTGCGGCCCGCGGCCCGGCTCCGTGACCGCGAGCAGTACGGCGAGGTCGGCATAGGGCGCACCGGAGATATAGCGCTTGGCGCCGTTGAGCACATAGTGGTCGCCCTCCAGACGCGCCTCGGTGCCGATGGCGGTCGCGTCCGAGCCGGCCTCTGCCTCGGTCAGGGCGAAGCACACGGCCTTCTCGGCACGACAGATCGGTCCCAGGAAGGTTTCCACCTGGAACGGGTTGGCGACCTTGAACAGGTGGCCGACCCGTGGCGGACCGGACAGCTCGCCGAGGATGTGGGGCGCCAGTGGCGAACCGGTGAGCACCGCTGCCTCCTTCAGTGCGCACAGGTCGGCGACGCCCAGCCCGGCGCCACCCAAGGCCTCTGGCAGCATGGCGTTGTAGAAGCCCAGCTCGCAGGAGCGACGCCAGATGTCGCGCAGCAGCGGCTTGGCCACCGGCTCGCCCCAGACGATGCCTTCGCGCTTGGCGAGCGGGGCGAGTTCGTCGCGGGCGAAGGCGTTGATGCCCTCAATCAGGCGAGCGGCTTTTTCACTTGGCTTGGTCATGTTCGTTTCCTCAGATGCGGCGGTCGCTGTTCTGCCAGTAGGCTTCGCGAATCAGGCGGCGCACCACCTTGCCGTTGGGGTTCTTCGGCAGCTCCTTGGCGAAGTCCACCGCGCGTGGTTTCTTGAAGCTGGCCAGGCTGCGCCCGCAGTGCTCGATGATCGCCTCGGCGCTGAGCGTCTCGCCCGGTTTGAGCACCACCACGGCGCGCACGGCTTCGCCCCATTGCTCGTCGGGCACGCCGACCACGGCTGCCTCGAACACCTGCGGCAGGCTGTAGAGCACCTGTTCTACTTCGGTGGGGTAGATGTTGAAGCCGCCGGAAATGATCATTTCCTTCTTGCGGTCGACGATGAACACGTAGCCACGCTCATCCACCGTGGCCAGGTCGCCGGTGAGGTAGTAGCCGTCGCGCATCACTTCTGCGGTCAGCTCCGGCGCCTGCCAGTAGCCCTGCATGATGTCCGGGCCCTTGACCACGATCTCGCCAATCTCGCCGGGCTTCACGTCTTCGAAATCGTCGTTGACCACCCGCAGGTCGGTCTCGAAGTAGCAACGGCCGCACGACGCCAGGCGGCTGAAGTCGCCGTCCTCGACCAGGTGGTCCTGCTCGGTCAGCACCGTCACCAGCGAGCAGGTCTCGCCAGCGCCATAACCCTGGGCCAGGATGGGACCGAACACTTCGATGGCGCGCTTGACCAGCGCTGGCGCCATGGGCGCGGCGCCGTACATCACCAGGCGCAGGCTGGAGAGATCGAAGCGCTCCACCTCGGGGAAGTTGACCAGGCGATTGATCATCGCCGGCACCAGGAACAGGCGGGTCACCCGTTCGCGCTCGATGGTCTCCAGCAGCAGCCGGTCGTCGTAGCGCTCCAGCAGCAGATTGCAGGCGCCTACCGCCAGCAGCGGCATGATCTGCATGCCGCTGGCGTGAGTGATGGGGCCGACATGGGCCATCACGTCGCCCGGCGCGGCGCGGCGGGTAGGGCTGGCGATGCTCTTGCGGATCAGCGCCTTGCGGTTGCCGAAGCTGAGCATGGCAGCCTTGAGGACCCCGGAACTGCCGGAGGTGTAGTGCAGCACGGCCAGGGCGTCATCTGCCGGGTCGCTGTACACCGGCGCCTCGCTGCCGCCCGCCAGCAACGCGCGATAGGCGATATCGCCAGCCTCGTCGTCGAGCGAGATGATCCAGCGCAGACGCGGGGTCTCCGCACGGCGTGCTTGCAGGGCCGCGGCGAAGCGACCTTCGGTGATCACCGCCTGGCTGTGCGAGTCGTTGAGAATCTGGATGATCTCGTCCAGGGACAGGCGGGCATTGATGGGTACCTTGACCATGGCCGCCTTATAGAAGGCGACTTCCGCTTCGGCCAGTTCGACCCGGTTCAGGGCCAGGATGGCGATGTGGGCCTCGGGCTGCAGGCCAAGATCGAACAGACCCGAGGCTAGGCGATTGGTGCGACGTTCGAGCTGGGCGAAGGTGATGCGCTGTTTGCTGTCGACCAGAGCCTCATGTTCCGGCCAGTAACGTGCACTACGGCTGATGATTTTTCCAAGATTCAATTTGTTGTTCTCATCGGCTGGATAATGGTTGCCGATGCTAGTCAGTTCGCTTTCTTGGCAACTAATACAAGAGTTCGATGCAGCCCATAGCGTTATGGAATGGCCGGAAGCAGACGCACCTGCAGCAACTTGGCGATTGCTGTGCAGCAATACGACAGGGTTTAAACGGGGCAGGGCGATATACGCCGAGAAGGAAAATCAGGGCTGGGCGCCCTGATTCTGTTGGGGAGTATCGTCTTCGAACAGTTACAGCACTTCGAACAAGCCTGCTGCGCCCATACCCCCACCCACGCACATGGTCACCACGACATATTTTGCACCCCGGCGTTTGCCCTCCAGCAAGGCGTGGCCGACCATGCGTGCGCCGCTCATCCCATAGGGGTGGCCGATGGCGATTGCTCCACCGTTAACGTTGAGTTTCGCTGGATCAATGCCGAGTTTTTCGGCGCTGTACAGCACCTGGCAAGCGAACGCCTCATTGAGCTCCCACAAGCCAATATCGTCGACGCTAAGGCCGTGTTGCTTGAGCAACTTAGGCACCGCATAGACGGGGCCGATGCCCATCTCTTCGGGGGCCAACCCGGCGACAGCCATGCCACGATATAGGCCAAGTGGTGCAATGTTACGCTGTGCAGCCAGACGGCCATTCATCAGGACGCATGCGCTGGCACCATCAGACAGCTGACTTGCATTGCCCGCCGTGACGCAGCCACCTTCGATAACCGCTTTGAGCTTGCGCAAATCCTCTAGCGACGTTTGCGGGCGATTGCCTTCGTCGAGGCTGAGCGTTACGTCCTCGAAGGTGACAGCGCCGGTGTCCTTGTCCACCAACTTCTTGCGTGAGGTAACGGGTACGATCTCGTGGTCGAACACGCCAGAGGCTTGTGCAGCAGCAGTGCGTCGCTGTGATTCCAGCGCATAGGCATCCTGAGCCTCTCGACTGATGCCGTAGCGCTTGGCGACCCATTCGGCGGTCTGCAGCATCGGCATATACGCGTGCGGCACCTGATTGATGACCTGTGGATCTGCCTCGGCCGCAGCCCACTGCATATGCGGGTTCTGCACCAGGCTGATCTGCTCCTGGCCGGCGCCTACAGTGACTTGCATACCGTCGACCATGATCTGTTTCGCCGCAGTTGCAATGGCCATCAGCCCGGAGGCGCACTGACGATCCAGGGTTTGCCCGCTAACGGTCAATGGCAGGCCTGCAGCCAGCAGCGATAGGCGAGCGAGGTTGGTGGAGGCTGTGCCGCCCTGCATGGCGGTGCCCATGACGACATCCTCAATTTCCGCAGCCTCGATGCCGGAGCGTTGTACGGCAGCTCGTATGGCGATGGCACTCATGCTTGGAGATTTCAGATCGTTGAACGCACCACGAAAGGCTTTGGCGATAGGGGTACGAGCGGTAGAAACAATGACGGCATCTTGCATGACTACTCCAGGGGAATCGGCGATTTGGCATTGGCTTTGTTCTAACCATTCAAGACGTCGAAGAGGTATCAAACCGCTTCGGTACGGCGAAACTGCTTCGCCTCAAACTGGATTCAGACCAAAGAGTCCATCGCCAACTTAAGAGGAACTCAATTATTTGAGAAATGACATGTCGTGATCCCTGGTATTCAGCGTGTGAATTTATCCGGAGGCGATTTCTGCCCAGGCGCAGTGATTTCCAGCTCGAGGCGGGCGAGGACCACATGTCCGTTCCGTTTCGGGTCAGCACCCGTGTGCCGGAGGAGTTGATGAGCACGCGGCGTTACTGAACCGCACTGCAGTCACGAAGCAGCGATAGGGGCCACAATCACCATTTCCCGGCGGCCAGGCTTATATGCGTGGCCGCAGTTTCAGTTCTGGGGTGGGCTTGGGCGCATCCTTGGCCGGGTGGCTGTCGGGGTGCTGCTCGATCATCTGAGCGATCGCCCGCAACTGCTCGAGCATGGCCCTGGCCAGCCCGGCCTGGGTGCGGTACAGGCCAGCGTCCGGGTTTTGCTCCAGGTCGTTGAGCCCCTTGAAGGGGTAGCTGTAGCGCCTGGCTTCGGGGGTGAAGAAGCGCTGGTAGTCGTGCTCGGTGCCGTGCAGCTCACGACAGGCGCGCTCCAAGCTTTGCAGCTGTTCTGCAACGCTGGCCAATTGCAGGCGCAAGCGGATGATCTGGTGGTTCTCCCAGTTCATCGGCGAGGCTTTTGCGCCGGGCTGCCAGCACTCCGGGTTGCCGAAGCGCAAGACGAATTGCTGGCCGGCTTCGCGTCCGTAACCGGTCAGGCGTTCGATGCGCTCGGCAGGCATGGTCAGGTTGAGACCGCCTTCCTCACGGGTCAGCTGAATCAGGCCGATGCGGTCGCGAAAGCCCGGCATCAGCGACAGGGTTTCATGGTTCCAGTCCTTGGCCACGTTGCTGAGTTGGGCGAGAAAACCGCGTAGCGCCGGCAGGCCGCTCTGCGGGAAGCGCCGCCAATAGGCGAGCCGCGCATCGCCATTGTTGCGCGGGAAGCGCACGCGCTGTTCGTCCGAGCCGTCGGTCGGCCCCAGATCCAGGCCGAAGGTGGGGCGCCGGGGTAGGGCGGCGTCGAAGAAGTGAATGGGGAAGTTGGAGCTGATACCGCCATCGGTGAACCAGCAGCGCTCGAGTTTCTTCTCACGCTTGCGGTAGTCCACGGCATGCAGTGGCACGGCGCTGAGCAGCAGCGGGAAACTCAGGCTCATGCGCACCGCGACGATCACCGGCAGATCGTCCGGCAAGGGCATGCGCAAGTAGCCGTCGCTGCGCTCATCGCTGCCGGGGCGTTGGCGCGCGCTCATCCAGGCCACTACGCGGCGCGGGAACAGGCGGGCGAACTCCTCCTCACGGAAATGGAACTGGTTGTTTTCACGTACCTGATCGTCGTCGCGAAAGGGCAGGCGGAAAGGGCGCGCCATGCTCAGGCAGGTGGTCATGACTTGCAGGTCGATGCCGTGCGCGCGCAGGTCGCGGAAGGTCAGCGGTCGTTCGCATTCGATAGTTCCGGCGTGCTGCGCGCAAAACGCCTGCTGCCCGCTGAGTCGGTCGAAGTAGTGGGTCAGCCAGATGGTCAGGGCTTCGTCCGGAGCCTGGTCATCGGCCTCAGGCAGGCCGGTGCAAATGCCGAAACCATTTTGCGGCAGCTCGCGCAGCGCGGGCAGCAGCAGGCGGCAGGCAGCCCCGAACACGCCGCCAAGCGCGGCGAACGACAGCAGCCAAAGCCACACCAATAGATTGCCGCTGGCGATGGCGCTGCTCCACAAAGGCCCGCCGGCGACGAGCGCGCCGACCAGGGCGGCGAGCTTGTGCCGCATCAGCATCACCTTGAGGGGCGCCAGCAGGCGCGCTCGCGGCCCCTTGCCCTTGGCTTCGAGCGAGGCGATGAAGGTGTCGAACAGCGTTCGCAGCGCCGGAATGGGCTTGAACAAGGCCAGCAGCTTGGTGCCATGGCCGTCTGCCGCGGGTGTGCAGAGGTGTTCGGGCAAACGCTCGATTTCGGCGAAGCCGGCCGGGTCGCTGTTCAGTTGCCCGCTCTGGAAACGCTGGCGGCCAAGTTCGGCGGCGGCAGCTGCCGCGGCGGCGATGGCCCCGGCACTGGTGCCACCGATGCTGCGCAAACGAAATGCCTTGGCAATCTCGGTAATGGCCAGCGGATAGACGATGCCACTGGTGATGCCGCCCTTCATGATCAGGTCGCATTCCCTGGCGAATACCGCCTGGCGCGAATCGTTCATCTACTGCTCCTTGTCGTCATGCCGAACGCAGGCGCGGGCATGATAACGCGGCTTTGCTGTCGTTTTGCTAGTGCATGAAGCGGGGGGCGTCGAGGTTGGTGACGCGCAAGTTCACCTACTGGCGGGTTACATGCTGGCGCCGCTGGTGCTTCAGACGTGCGAGGCAGACCGGCGATCAGGCGCCACCAGTGCGGTGACGCATCACCGCTTGCGGACGAGCGGGCCTGCTGCCGCCGTTACTGGATCCAGCGTGGTAGGGAGCTCTGTTGCGTGGACGTGTTCGGCTATTCGGAATCTGCGAGAAACTCAACCAACGTGCGGGCGCAGGCAGTAATGCCGTCCGCCAAAATCACCTCATAGCCATGTGTGTTTTCGGTGGGAATGGCCAGGCAGCCGGTCTGCGCAGAGATGCCGCTGGCCAGAACAGCACTGGCATCGGAGGAGAAATCCACCAGTAATGCAAACTGAGGCGAGTAACCGCAACGCTCTGCTGCGCGCTGCAGTCGCTCGGCGATGGTGCGGGTGTAATAGGCTTTCATATCGCCCGTGCTGATGATGGGGGCGACGCGCAGCTCGGTGCCATATTCTTCAAGTACCGGCCCCACCTCGAGAGCCACTGTTATGTCGCATGGCAGCGTTCGCGCTGCGTACATGGCGCCTGCCTGAGATTCCTCCTCCATCGTGGTGAATACGAAGTAGACGTCGCATCGCAGCTCCCGCTTCCTGCTCGCCACCAACGCGGCAGCCTCAAGGGCGGCGGCTACCGGGGCTCGGTCATCGAGAAAATGAGCGGCGATGGCGTCATTCACCTTCCAAGGCGCTCGCCAGTGACGGGAAAGCACCACGCGGGTGCCTGGGCGAACTCCGGCAAGTCTCAATTCTTCAACGCCGAGTCGAGTGATCACGTGCACGTCTTGCCAACTCACCGCCCCATCCTGCACGTCCTTGCCTTGGGGCGATTCGCGGGTTGCATGCATCGAGCCGAAGGAAAGCACGCCTGGCAGGACCTTGTCCTCTGCCAATATATCCACCGGGCACATGCCGAAGTTCACCGGATTGGCTCCGCCCAACGCCACCACGCGCAAAGTCCCATTGGCCTCAACGCGCTTCACTATCATGGCGATCTCATCAAGGTGCGCCATGACCTGTACGCTCTTGATCGGCGGAACACTGCTTTCCCGGTGCTGCTCTCGAATCAGCCCGATCAGGTTGCCCGCAGCGTCTGTCCATACCGCGTCACAGTGCTTGACCAATTCGGTATGACACACCGCGCGAACCTCGGTCTCTTGCCCTCCGGGCCCCCGAGCCATTAACAGCGCTTCCAGCAAACGATTGCCAATCCCTGTCGTGGGCTCTTCCACTGCTGACTCCCGGGCGTTGAGAAAAATCAGATGCTTGGAAGACCGGTAAAGCAGCCGCTCGGTTCGCACTTTTTACGAGCGCACATTCCCAGAGCGCAGTTTGCGACCTGCGGTTGGCTATAGCGCGTGGCCGAGCAGGAACTTGCTGAGGAACTGACGCGTGCGCTCGTGCTGGGGTGTTGTGAGCAGGCTCTTGGCCGGGCCCTGTTCGATGATGTGCCCCTGGTCGATGAAGATCGCCCGATCCGCCACATCACGGGCAAAGGCCATTTCGTGGGTGACGATGACCATGGTGCGTTTTTCTTCGGCCAGATCGCGGATGGTGGTCAGCACTTCGCCCACCAACTCGGGGTCGAGGGCCGAAGTGGGCTCGTCGAAGAGGATCACTTGCGGGCGCATGGCCAGGGCACGGGCGATAGCGACGCGCTGCTGCTGGCCGCCCGAGAGACGCTTGGGGTAGGCATCCTCCTTGCCGCTCAGGCCCACCTTGGCGAGCAAGGCGCGGGCATGAGCCAATGCCTCGTTGCGCGACTCTTTCTTTACCTGCACCGGGCCTTCCATGACATTTTCCAGCGCGGTGCGATGAGGGAACAGGTTGAAGTTCTGAAACACGAAGCCGGCCTGCTGGCGTAACTGGCGGATCAGCTTGTGCTGGCCCTTGAGCGGTTTATCGGCATCGATATGAATATTGCCCACCGTGATCTGCCCGCCGCTGGGCTCTTCCAGCAGGTTGAGGCAGCGCAGCAGGGTGGTCTTGCCCGAGCCGCTGGGACCGATGATGGCGACCACCTCGCCGGCGGCCACGTCCAGGTCGATGCCCTTGAGTACCTCGTTGGTGCCGAAGGCTTTTCGCAAATTGCGCACGGAAATCATCAGTCGTCCTGCTCGTGCCGGTTGACCCTGGTTTCCAGGCGCGCCTGGAAGTGCGCGAGGATGCTGGCCAACGCCCAGTAGATCAGCGCGGCTGCCAGGTACATGGTGAAGATCTCGAAGGTGCGCGCGGTGATCAGCTGCGCCTGGCGGAACAGTTCCGGCACCTGGATCGTGGCGGCCAGTGCGGTGTCCTTGACCAAAGAAATGAAACTGTTGCCCAGCGGCGGCAGGGCGGTGCGCGCCGCCTGCGGCAGGATGGCCCGGTACAGTGTCTGCGCCTTGCTCATGCCGATGCTGGCCGCCGCTTCCCACTGGCCGCGGTCGATGGAGGCGATGGCGGCACGGAGAATTTCCGAGGTGTAGGCGGCCATGTTCAGCGAGAAACCGATCAGCGCGGCCGGTAGCGGGTCGAGCTGGATACCCAGCTGCGGCAGGCCGTAATAAATCAGAAACAACTGCACCAGCAGGGGAGTGCCGCGAAAGAAGGACACGTACAACCGTGCAATCCAGCGCAGCGGGGCTGGCCCGTACAGGCGTCCAATGGCGAGGGCAAAGCCCAGCAACAGGCCGAAGAACATGCCGCCCAGGCTGAGTACGACCGTGTAGTAGGCGCCCTTGAGAAGAAAGGGCGCAGACTCCAGAGCCAGCTGTAGGGCGGACTCGATCATCGGGTGACGTCAGCCTTGAACCATTTCTCGGACAACTGCTTGAGGGTGCCGTCGGCGCTCAGCTTGGCCAATGCCTCGTCGATGGCGGCGAGCAGGGCGGGGTTGCCTTTACGCATGGCGATGCCAGCTTCCTGGCGGGAGAAGGCGTCGCCGGCCACGGCCAGGCGGCCGCCGGTTTTCTCGACCATTTCGAAGGCGGCCAGGCGATCTACCAGGATCACGTCGATACGACCGACATTGAGGTCCTGAAACTTGGTCGGATCGTCGTCGTAGGTGCGGATGTCGGCCTGCGGTACGTTCTCCTTCAACCACTGCTCGTAGTTGGTGCCGAGGCCCACGCCGACTTTCTTGCCGGCCAGATCCTGCGCACTCTTGATGCTGTCGCCATCGGCCTTGCGGGTCAGCGCCTGGATGCCGGAGACGGTGTAGGGGGTGGAGAAATCGTATTTCTTCTTGCGCTCATCGGAGATGGTCACCTGATTGATCACCACGTCCAGGCGCTTGGACTCCAGCGCGGCGAGGATACCGTCCCACTTGGTCGGCTGGAATTCGGCCTTGACTCCCAGTTCCTTGGCCAGCGCTTCGGCCAGCTCCACTTCGAAACCGGTCAGTTTGCCGCTGGCGTCCTGATAGTTGAAAGGCGGGTAGGTGCCTTCGAGGCCAACCTTGATGGCGCCCCGGGCCTTGATGTCGTCGAGCAGGTCAGCGGCGAAACTCGGCGCGCTGAGGCCGGCACCCAACACAAGGGCCAGGCTACCGAAGAGGAAATGGCGACGCAGGGTGGAGAAATTCATGATGACCTCATGCGGGTGAGAAGAGGATGCCAGTCTAGGTGGAAATGTTTATGCATCTAAATAATAAAAGGCCACTTGCTTATTCTTTTATTTATAGGCGAACAGGGCCGGCGAGCCGCCCGTATGCAAGAACAGGAGCGGTCCGTTACCGGGGAAGGCGCCTCGTTCGAGTCCATCGAGCAATCCGGCGAATGCTTTGCCAGTGTAGACCGGGTCGAGCAGTATCGCTTCGAACCTGGCGAGCACGTGGATGGCTTCCAGACCGGCAGCGTTGGCTTCGCCGTAGCGCGGCGCGAAGTAGCCGTCCCACAGCTCCAGGCTCAATCCGTGCGGCGTCTCCACACCCAGCAGTTCAGCCGTACGCCGCAGTAGACCTTCGACCTTGGGCTTTTGTGCCGCCTCGTCGCGCGAAACGGTGACGCCGATCACGCGCGTGCCCGGGCGCGCCGCCTCCAGCGCTAGGGCTAGCCCGGCATGGGTGCCGGCGCTGCCGGAGGCCAGCACCACGGCTGCGAAATCCTTACCGCTGGCGGCGATCTGTTCGGCCAGCTCCAGCCCGCCACGCACATAACCGAGTGCACCCAGGGCATTGGAGCCGCCGACGGGCACCAGGTATGGCCGCCGCCCGGCTGCACTGAGGCGTTGGCAGGCGGCCTCCAGCAGTTGGTCTGCGTTGTCCAGATTGGTGACGTACTCCACTTCAGTGCCGAACAGGTTCAGCAGCAGGCGGTTGCCGTTACCCAGATAATTGGCGCTCTGGCTGTCGATGGGATTTTCCAGCAGGGCCAGGCAGTTCAGGCCGAGTTGCGCGGCGACCGCTGCGGTTTGCCGTACGTGGTTCGACTGGATGGCGCCGGCCGTGACCAGCACATCGGCCCCTTTGGCCTGCGCATTGGCGGCTAGATATTCGAGCTTGCGTGCCTTGTTGCCACCCAGCGCCAGGGGCGTGAGGTCGTCGCGCTTGATCCAGATATCCCTGCCCAGATGCCGGGACAAACGCGGCAAATGTTGCAGAGCGGTGGCTTGGGGAATCAGCTGCAGACGAGGGAAACGGGTGAGGGCGGCGGTAAACATAGGAGCCTCCTGAGAACGAAGGCCGTCTACTCTAGGCTTGAAAGAGGCTGTCTCACAAGCAAGAACAATTTGGTTTTGGGTATAAAGAAATAATTAATAAGTATTTTTGGAATAAATGTTCTCATCCACCTGGTGGCTCTTTTTTCTGTGTCGCTGCTGCCCACCGTGGATCGCAGTAGGACTGTGCCAACAGCGCAGCCGAACCGGCAGCAGAGCCGCAGCGGGCGGTCGAGCAGCAATAACGGGCGGAATTTGTGGCCAGGCCCGACACTTGCACAGCGCACTAGTAGAATGAGCAGCCGACGGAGAGTGAATGGCAGATTGCCTTTGCTGGCTGTTATGCGCCACGCTTTATAGGCTTGAATAGCTAAGCCAGAATGCATTCTGGAATGCTGAGGGAAGTGAGGGCGCGATATGGGCGCCGATCCATCGGCCTGTTGCTACCTCTCACTTTACGCGAATCCATGGTCACTACCGTCATCCTCGGCATGCTTTGCGTGCACCTGCTGTGCTTTTCCGTGATGTTCCTGCTGATCAGCAGGCGGCTGAACGGCAAGACGATGGGCATGGAAGTCTTTGCGCTGGGCAACCTGCTGCTCGGGCTCGCCTATATCCTGCAGTTGATCGACGGCCCGCCGGACTGGGGGCCGATGAGCCTGGTCAACCATGCGTTGACCCTTGGCGCGCCTGTCGCTTATGTCTTGGGTGCGATGCGCTTTTTCGATCGCCCGACGCCGGTGTTGCGGCCGCTGCTAATACTGCTGGTCGTCTATACCCTGGTACAGGTCCTGGTGCAGTGGCTACTCGGCTCTGCAGCACGCCATGCGCTGCTGGCCGGTATTTGTGCATTGCTCTTTCTGGCCATGACGGCAGCCGTTCTCTACGGCAGACGAAGCTTTGCCAGGGACCTGCGCGTCGAGATGGTGGTGTTCGCGGTGCTGATCGGTGGGATCGGCGTGCTCAATGCCATGAAGTTCGTGATGATCGTCGATGGCGGGATGGCGGCGCTGGACATGAACAGCGGCTTCCAGAAAGTCTTCTATATCTACATGTCGTTCCTGGCGACCGTGTTACCGCCCTGTGCGGTCTGGCTGGTGCTGCGCCGCCTGACCGATGAACTGCGCCGCCTGGCGGCTCACGACCCGCTGACCCGCTTGCTCAACCGGCGTGGGCTGCTGGACGCCCTAGACGCGCAATTTCGCCTGCGCATGACCGGGCCGGCGTACCTGCTGATCATCGATATCGATCACTTCAAGCAGATCAATGACAGCCACGGCCACAAGGTCGGCGATCTGGTTTTGTGTCATGTTGCCGATGTACTCACCTCCACGGCCCGCCAGGGGGATCTGATCTGTCGCCTGGGCGGAGAGGAGTTCGTAGTCATCGTGCTGGAGGCCGACGAGGCGGGCGTGGTGCAGCTGGCTGAACGCATGCGCGCCGCAATCGCGCGATGCGAGGTGCCCGGTGTCGGGCAGAGGCACGTGATCCGCTGCACGGCAACCATCGGTGTATCGCATGCCTTCAGCGCTGTACGGGACTTCGACGAGGTGTTGCAGCGCGCCGATGCGGCGCTGTATCGGGGCAAGACGGCGGGGCGCAATCGGGTCGAGCGGGCAGACCATCGGAGCATGACGCTCAGCTAACCTGCCAGGCTCTGCTTGTGCAACGACGTCTCAGGCGTCGGGTGACCATGCCACCGGCCGCGTGAGCGCTGGCTGACCTGTACCGCCAATGTTCGCATTCACTTTTTCGTCGAACGCTTGCCGCAGCGTGGCTCGAGGGTGAAGGTGCGCGACGCATCCACCGCGCCTAGATGCTCCAGGGTGCGGCGCCCGATCAGCACGGGGTAGATCATCTTGTCGCGGTCGTTGAGCGAGAACTGCTCGTCGTAGACCTGGTCGCCAATGCACATCTGCATCGACACTACGGGGCGCCGTTCGGCGCCGCCGGCACCGCGTACCTTGATAGTTCGCTCGATCTGGCGTTCGAAGGGAATGCTCACCGACTTGCCGGTGTCGCTGTCCTCGAGCCGAACCTTGAAGCGCACCCACTTCTCGCCATCGCGCTCGAAACGTTCGATCTCCCTGGCGTCCATGGACGAGGTGAGGGCGCCGGTATCCAGCTTCATCTTCACCGATACCCCTTCGGGCAGCAGCAGGCCTTCTTCCACCCAACCCAGCAGCCTGGGCTTGTCGGCAGCCGTAGCGAAGGGCACGGCCAGAAGTACGAGGATGATGGCGGCGATGCGTTGAATTACCGAAAGGGTCATGTCGAGGACCTCAGGCAAATGGACAGGAGTTTTTCGCAGCGCGCCAGCGAGTCGCCGAAACGTAGGAATGACGGCAACGCGCTGAAGCTTGCTTCACAATCATCAGGCAAGCTGATTGCGGCTTCGTTCGGCGAATACCTGCGAGTCAGGCTACGCAAAGCGCTTCGACGCGCCCATTGAGACGCCTGGTGCGGGCGTGACAGGCTCGTACGGCATGGCGAATAATCCAGCCTTTCCCTGTACAGCAGCCAGAGACCGCCATGAGCGCCACGCTACCGCCCCTTGTCCTGTCCATCCAGTCGCACGTCGCCTGGGGTCACGTCGGTAATGCCGCTGCGGTATTCCCCCTGCAGCGCCTCGGCTTCGAAGTGCTGCCGATTCATACCGTGCAGTTCTCCAATCACACCGGCTATGGCCAGTTTCGCGGCCAGGTATTTGGCGCCGAGCACGTGCGCGAAGTGCTGCTCGGGCTGCGTGAGCGCGGCGTGCTACCGCGGCTGTCTGCGGTGCTCTCCGGTTATCTGGGCGATGCCGATACAGGGCGGGTGATTCTCGAGGCGGTAGGCGAGATTCGCCAGCACAACCCAGCCGTACGCTACCTGTGCGACCCCGTGATGGGCGATGTCGGGCGCGGCGTGTTCGTCAATCCGGCGATTCCCGATTTCTTGCGTGACCAGGCCATCCCTTTCGCCAACATCATCACGCCCAACCAGTTCGAGTTCGAACTGCTCACCGGCTCGAAACCGGCCAATCTGCAGGAGGCGGTGAAGATCGCCAGGCAGCTGCGTGGTCGCGGGCCGGACGTAGTGATCGTGACCAGCCTGGCGACGCCGGACATCCCTGACAGTGAGTTGGGTACGCTAGCGGTGAACGGTGAGGGCGCCTGGCTGGTCACCACGCCGCGCTTGGCGCTGCATCCGCTGCCGAACGGTATGGGTGATGTGTTTTCGGCCACGCTGCTGGGCCGGCTGTTGGCCGGCCAGGCGTTAGCGCAAGCGCTCGAGCTGGCCACTGCCACGCTCTACGCTCTGGTCGGTCAGACCGAAGACGGCGCTCGAGACCTGCCATTGGTGGCCGCGCAGGAGCAGATCGTCGCGCCGGCCAGGCGTTTCGTCGCGCATAAACTGGCGTAAATCGCGTTCGTCGGAATGGGGGTGATTTCAATCTGACATCACCGTATTCTTGCCTCCAGCGGTCCCAGCCGACTGTGTGACCGCTTCTACGGATGGATATTGACCTTCAACCTCAGCAGGCCATCTTCACCGTAGACCTCCATCATGCCGTATCACCCAATTCTTGCCTCCTGCCTGGCGGGCGTGCTGTGCGCGGCTGCCAACTCCTCCCTCGCTGAGCAGATCAGCGGGCAGTTGCAGATCAGCCTGACCATTCTCAAACGTTGCGAGGTCGTTGCTCGCAGCGATGAGGCGGGCGTGCATCTGAGCGGCCGTAGCTGCGAGCACTCGGTTTATCAGGTACGCGATACCGAAGGGCGCGTCCTGTCGTTGAGCCGAGGTGCGCAGACGGCCTCGGTGCCCATGCAGTCCATCGAGAACGGCGGCTCGAGGCTGGTGATCTACTGGTGACGCTTCAATAGTTGATGATCAACAGGACGTTGTCGGTGTGCACCCCGACTGGAGCGTTGGCCTGTCCTGGGTCGAGAATCGCCTGGTAGGTGAAGGTCTGCGAGTTGCCCGTACCGCTGGCCGGCAGCGGCGAGGCGGCGCGGCCCTTTGGCGGCTCAAGGTTTGCTGATACCTGCGATCACCGGCGTGCCGCTTAGCGGGTCGCGCAGCAGCGTACAACGTACGCCGTACAGTCGCTCGACCAGCTCCGATGTGACGATAGCCTCGGGACGGCCACTGGCAACGATCTGCCCCTTATGCATGGCGATCAGGTGATCGGCGTAACGGCAGGCGCTGGAAAGGTCGTGTACCACCATGACCACGGTCTTGCCGGCGGCAGCCAGTTGGCGGATCAGCTCGAATACCTCGATCTGATGACCGAGATCGAGCGCCGAGGTGGGTTCGTCGAGCAGCAACAGGGGCGTTGCCTGGGCGATGGCCATGGCGATCCAGGCGCGCTGGCGCTGGCCGCCAGACATCGATTCCAGTGGGCGATCGGCCAGCTCCACCAGGTCCGCGGCGATCAGCGCCGCCTCGACGATGTTCTGATCCTCCTCGCTCCACTGACGTAGCAGGCCTTGGTGAGGCTGGCGGCCGAAGCGGATCAGTTCGCTGACGGTCAGCCCATCCGGTGCGCTGGCATCCTGGGGCAGCAGGGCAAGTCTGCGCGCCACCTCGCGCGACGGCAGGCTGCCGATGGCCTTGCCGTCAAGCAGCACCTGACCGGCGCTGGGTTTGTGCAGGCGCGCAAGGCCGGCGAGCAGGGTGGACTTGCCGCAGCCGTTGGGGCCGACGATGGCCGTGACCTGGCCGCTGGGAATGATCAGGCTCAGGTCATCGATGATCGTCGTCTGGGCATAGCCCATGCTGAGATCGCGGGCTTCGAGGCGAACGTCTGGCTGGCGGGTGTCGCCGAGCAGTGAGGAAAGCAGGGTCATGTCGAGCTCCGTGGGGCCTGGCGTAGCAGAATCCACAGCAGATAAGGGCCGCCGACCACGGCGGCGATGATGCCAACCGGAACCTCGACGGGCGCCAACAGGGTGCGGCCGAGCCAGTCGGCAAGGATCATCATCAGGGCGCCGGATAATGCCGCGTTGAATACCGGTACGCCATGGCGATTGCACAGGTGTCTGGCCATTTCCGGTGCGGCCAGGGCGATCAGGCCGACCGGGCCGACGACGGCTACGGCCAGCGCCGTGAGCCACACGCACAGGGCCAAAGTCAGCAGGCGCATGCGTTGCAGGCGTACACCAAGACCAATGGCGACACTGTCGGAAAAACGCATCAGGCTGAGGGCGCCGGCCAGTAGTTTGGCCAGCGGCATACCTGCTGCCAGGCCAAGGCCGAGCAGCAGAACCGAATCGGCTGGCCGTGCGTTGAGGCTGCCGACGGTCCATGGGTAGGCCGCATTGGCGGCGTCCATATCGCTGCGTGCCAGCATGAGGTTGGTCAGCGCACCGAACAGCGCGCCAATGGCGATGCCGACGACGATGAAACGATAGCCACGCGCTCCACCGCCGGCAGCCAGGGCGAAAGTCAGCACCGCTGCCGTGGCAGCGCCGCTCAGAGCCAGGGCCGAGGGTGCCAGGCTGGTGGGTACGGCGACGATGGAGGCTACTGCGAAGGCGGTGGCGCCGTTGTCGATACCGATCACGCCGGGTGTGGCCAGGCGATTACGCGCCAGGGTCTGCAGCAGGCAACCGGCTGCGCCCAATGCCGCACCGCTGAGCAGACCGGCGGTCAGCCGCGGCAGACGCAGTTCCTGAATCAGAAATACCTGCAGCGCGTCGCCCCGGCCGAAGGCCGCCTGCAGGGCTTTCCAGGGTGTAAGGGCGTCATCGCCGGCCGCCAGCATCGCGGTGGAGACAACGACCAACAGCAAACTTAAAAAGACTGCGACGATCAGGCTGCGTCGGTGCAGCAGCAGGCTATAGCGGCCGAGACGCAACAAGCGATGGCCGGCCGGGGCGACCAGGGGGTGTGGGGCGGGTAGGTTCATGTCACAAGGTCGGCAGGCGGTGGTTGCGAACCACGGCAATGAGGATCGGCGCACCGACGAAGGCAGTCACCACGCCCACCGGCAGCTCGTAGGGGCGAACCAGAAGGCGTGAGATGACGTCAGCCAACAGCAGCACGCAAGGGCCGAGCAACATGCTCAGACCAAGCGTGCGGCGGATGTCCGAGCCTACCAGGCGACGTGCGATGTAGGGCACGATCAGGCCAATGAAGGCGATGGGACCAGCAGCTGCGGTGGCGGTGCCCACCAGGATCGCCACGGCCAGCAAAGTGCCCAGGCGAGTCAGCTGCGGGTGGTGGCCGAGGCCGCTGGCGACACGCTCGCCCAACGCCAGAGCAGCCAGTGGGCGAACCACCAGCAGCGCCATGAGCAGACCGCCAATCAGCCCCGGGAGACTCCAGTCGAGGGTGTCCAGCGGGCGGCCGGCCAAGGCGCCGATGACCCAGAAACGCATCTCGTCGGCGGTGCGTTGATCCCACAGCAATAAAAGACTGTTCAGCGCGCCGAGCATGCCGGAGAAGGCAGCGCCGGCCAGCACCAGTCGCACCGGGTCGTCGCCGACGCCGCGCATGCGGGTGACCAGTAGAACCAGTACGCAGCCGACCAGCGCGCCGAGCATGGCAACACCCAGATGCAGGCTGGCGGCTGAAGCGCCCAGATTGATCGCGAGCACTACGGCAAAAGAGGCGCCGGCGCTGACTCCGAGCAGCCCGGGTTCGGCCAGTGGGTTGCGCGTTACTGCCTGCAGCAACACACCGGCCGCACCCAGGGCAAGGCCAACCAGCACGGCCAGCTCCGTGCGCACCCAGCGCAGCTCGAGGACGATGAAACGGGCATCGTCGTCGCCACCGCCGAGCAAGGCCTTGAGGCTGGGCTGGATGCCGATGTCTCCGGCGCCCAGTAGCAGGCTGGCGAGACACAGCAATGCCAGGCACAGGGTCGCGATGCCTAGTGCCTGGGGAACGGAGAGGCGCGCGGGCATATCAGTCGAGCAGGGCCTTCTCCACGTCGTCGAGCACCTGTTGAGCCGCGAGGTAGCCCGCACTGCTGCTCCAGATCTGTCCGTCGACCGTTACCACGTGGCCTTCGGCAACGGCTTTCAGGCGGGTGAAGGCCGGTTGCTTACGCGCATCGTCCAGCGCCTTGCGGCCATCGGGGTTGAGGGTGGCGAGGAATATCCAGTCAGCGTTGATGCGCGACAGGTTCTCCAGGCTGAGCACGTCGCTGTGCGGTTTCTGTGCCTGAGCCGCGGCCAGTTCGTTGGCTTGCAGGCCGAGCTCATTGAGCAACTGGCCGACGAATAGCTGACTGGACATGATCACCGGTCCCTGCGGATTCCAGCGCACCACGCTGACCTGTTGCCCCTGCGGCAGGCGCTGGCGCAACGCCGCGCTGCGTGCGTCGATTTCGGCGATACGCTGTCGGCCTTCTTCAGACTTGTCCAGTGCCAGGGCGTAGGTGGTGTAGGTGTCGCGCCAATCCTGAAAGCTGTTGCCCTTGGGCACCACGGTCGGCGCCATCAGGCTCAGCTTGGCGTACAGCTCGCGCGACAGCTCGTTAGAGGCGAGCACCAGATCGGGCTGAAGGCGCAGGATGGCTTCCAGGTTGGGTTCGCGCACGCTGCCGACCAGGGCGATCTTGCCGGCCTTGGCCTTGAGGTAGTCGGGCACGTCATCACCGCCACGGCTGGCCAGGGTACCGACCGGTTGTACGCCGAGCGAAAGCGCCGCATCCAGCGCGCTGTCGCCCAGAGCGACCACGCGCTGTGGCGTACCGCTAAGTTTCAAGGGGCCATAGGCGCTGTCCAGCGTGCGCTCGCTGGCCTGCAGGGGAAGGGTGACGAATAGCGAGGTGACAAGCGCTACTGCAGCGCGTTGCAGGGTAGAGCGGATAGACATGCTGGGCTCCGGGTCGGGACGAGCAGCGGCGAGCGCTGGTCAAACGGGATCGAAAGCAAGCTATCTTTTTACTATTGTAGTTAATGAAAATCCATTTCATTTACGAAGTATTTACAGGGTTATTTCAGGGAAAACGCAGGGCATGCGCAAAAGGGCAGCGAATCATGTACGTGGATGCATGCATTTTCATTTTTTCATTGAAACTCCTGCTGCCAATGGCCGCTTTTTTCATGGGGCGGCATGGTTCAGACTAGCGCCCATTTCGCTCCATCCATTCGATCAGGAGGTTGTCCATGAGCCCCGTTTCCTTCGCGCGCCAGCGCTATACCACCAAGGCCTACGATGCCAGCCGCCAGGTGGACCAGGCGATCATCGAAGAATTGCTCGAGCTGCTGCGCCTGTCGCCGTCGTCGGTCAACTCGCAGCCCTGGCACTTCGTTGTGGCCAGCACCGCCGAGGGCAAGGCGCGCCTGGCCAAGGGCGCGCAGGGCGGCTTCGCCTACAACCAGCCGAAGATTCTCAATGCCTCGCACGTGATTCTGATCTGCGCCCGTCGCGACCTCGACGAGGCCTACCTGGCCGAGGTACTGCAGCAGGAAGCCGAGGATGGCCGCTTCCGCGATGATGCGGCGCGCACCACCCAGCAAAACACCCGCAGCAGCTATGTCGAGTTGCACCGCGACCTTGGCGACATGCAGCACTGGGCCGAGAAGCAGGCCTATCTGGCGCTTGGCACCTTGCTACTGGGCGCCGCAGCCAAGGGGATCGACGCCACGCCGATGGAGGGCATCGACCGCCAGGCGCTGGACGAGGAACTGGGGCTGACCGCTCAGGGCTTGAGCAGCGTGGTGGCGGTGGCACTGGGGTATCGCAGCGACAGCGATTTCAATGCCGCGCTGCCGAAGTCGCGCCTGCCGGCTGAGCGGGTCTTCACCCGCCTTTGAGGTTTGCTTGAGCCGGCGGCGTGCGTGGCCTCGTCAGCGCACGCTCTGGCCCAGCAACTCGTCGAGAATATCCAGGCGAAACTGGCGCTGCAGGGTGACGGCGAAGAACTGCTCGGCGATCTCGGGAATCTCGGCGTACAGCTGCAGCACGCCCGAGTGCAGTTCGTCCTGCACCACCACCGCCGGCAGCAGCGCCATGTCGCCGGAGTCCCTTGCCAGCAGGCGCAGCATGGCCATGTCGTCGACCTCGGCGCAAATGTCCGGCTGCAGACCCTGGCTGTCGCAGAACAGTTCGAACTGACTGCGAATATCGCTGCTGCGGCGGGCCAACCAGGCACACGCTCTGTCTGTCCAGCAGGCGGCAGCGCCACGAGCGTTGGGCATCGCTGCTGACCGCCTGGTTGGTCAGCACCACGTCGAGCTTGTGCAGGGCAAGGCGCTCCAGCAACTCGCCGAGGCTGCCGGATTCCAGGGTGATGCGCAGCTCAGCGCGGCCGAGAAAGGGCCGCAGCAGGTTTTCCTGAAAATTACGCGACAGCGTGGCCACGGCGCCGATGCGCAGTTGCCGGTTGGCCTGCAGCGCGCCCTGCAGGGTCATCTGCAGTTCGCTGCCGAGGGCGAAGATACTGTCGGCATAATCCAGCACCAGTTGTCCTGCTTCGGTGAGCAGCAGATTGCGCCCGGAACGGATGAACAGCGCATGACCCAGTTGCTCTTCGAGCGCGCGAATCTGCGTCGAGAGTGCCGACTGGGCGACATGCAGCGACTGGGCTGCGCGGGTCAAATTGCCTTCCTTGGCCACAGCCCAGAAGTAGTGCAGGTGATGGAAGTTGAGCCGTCGCATGCGTGATTCTCTAAAGAAGAATGTTTGGTTCTTATCAATCTATTTTAAATAAATATAGCGCTCCAAGAGACTAGTGCCATCGCGCGCCTATCTCTGGAGATCGTTCATGCTGCCTCTGTCTTCTCAATTGGCCACCTGGCTGCCCTGGCTGTACGCCTTGGCACTGCTGCCGGTGGCGTGGTGGCCGACCCGCATGGCGGCCAGCCTCTGGTGGCCAGGGCGCCTGGCTGGAATCGGCGGTTTGGCTCTGGTGCTGGCCGCGCTGGCGCAGGCTGGCCTCGACGATCAGCCGGCCGACCGCCTGGGGCTGGCCATGGCCAGTCTGATCAGCCTGCTGGCTCTGGTCATCGTCGAGTTTTCCGCGCGTTACCTGCAGGGTGAGCCCGGTCAGCGTCGTTATCTGCTGGCGTTGCTCGGCACCCTGGCGGCGGTAGCCATGGTGGTGACCAGTCGCGATTTGTACGGGCTGGTGGCTGCCTGGATCGTCTCCAGCCTGTGCCTGCGCCAGCTGCTGACCTTCTATCGCGACCGCCCCATGGCACTGGTGGTGGCGCACAAGAAATTTCTCGCCAGCCGCCTGGCCGATGTCTGTCTGCTGTTGGCCAGCGTGCTGCTGGTGCGAGCGGCTGGCAGCAGCGAACTGGCGCAGATACTCGATCAGGTGGCGGTGCGCCTCGACGGCGGCGCCCTTGGCTGGGATCTGCACCTGGCTGCGGTACTGCTGGTGTTGGCGGTAATCCTCAAGCCCGCGCAGTTGCCGGTACATGGCTGGCTGATCCAGGTGATGGAGGCGCCGACGCCGGTGTCGGCGCTGCTGCATGCCGGGCTGGTCAATCTGGGCGGTTTCGTCCTGCTGCGTTTCGCGCCCTTGCTGTCGGCTGCGCCGGTTGCCCAGACGCTGCTGGTGGTGGTGGGCGGCCTGACTGCCGTGCTGGCGGCGCTGGTGATGATGACGCGCATCAGCATCAAGGTGCGTCTGGCCTGGTCGACCTGTGCGCAGATGGGTTTCATGCTGCTCGAATGCGGCCTGGGCCTCTATGAATTGGCGCTGGTGCACCTGTTGGCCCACTCGCTGTACAAGGCACATGCCTTTCTCACCTCCGGGGAGAGGGTGTTGCAGGTGCGTCATCAGGCGTTGCAACCGCAGCGACCGGCACCGGGACTGCTCTCGCTGCTGCTGGGGCTGGCGCTTGCGGGGCTGGCCATGGCGCTGCTCGATCAGCTCTGGCGTTACCTGGTACCGATGCATCCACTGCCGTTGGAGGCCCTGGTCATTCTTGCGGTGGGGCTGGCGCCCTGGTGCCTGCGGTGCAGTCAGCCGGTTTACGCTGCGCTGATGCTGACTGCGTTGCTGGGTCTGTATCTGCTGTGGCACCTGGCAGCCAGCTGGATTCTTGCATCCGGCGCGGCGTTCGCCTCGGCGCCGCTGTATCTGAGCCTGTTGGCCCTGGCGCTGTTCCTTGGGCTCTATCTGCTGCAGGCGTGGATCGTCGCACGGCCCCAGGGCCTGCTGGCGCGGCGCCTGTATCCGGCGGCGTTCGCCGGTTTCTTCCTCGATGAACATTTCACTCGTCTGACCTTTCGCCTGTGGCCGGTACGCCCGCTGCCCGCCAACCTGGCCGCCAACGGAGAGCGCCCATGACCTCCATCGAATACTTCGTCGCCATCGACCGCGACGTCCTCCACGCCGCTGCGGCGCGAGCCTGTGAGCGTATCGCGCCGACCTGGCCATTGGATCGTATGATCGCCGTCAGCCCGCTGTGGGAGCGGCGCCAGCAGCATTGGGCCGAAGTGGCCGAGCAGCTCTGGCGGCGTGTCGGCAGCAGGCTGACGCTAGCGGCTGACGACTACCGCCAGGCCTGGGTCGACGGGCAGATCGGCGAGCGCCACTTGCAGCATGTCTTGAGGGGCAATGCGCACGGCTGGACGGTACCGGATCTGCTGCAGGCTCTGCCGGCTGCGCAACAGGAGGTACCCGGTCTGTCGTTGCTGGAGGATATGGCCGATGCCGAGATCGCCTTGCCGGGCTGGCCGACCTTGATCACCCAGCAGATCGGCCAGTGCTGCGCTGCCTGGTTCGACGAGTGCCAGGCCGACTGGCATGCCGATCGCCAGGGCGGACTGTATCAGGCCTGGCGCCAGGCCATGCAGGACGATCGTGGCCTCAGCGTGCTTAGCGCCTGTCGCGAGTTGGGCGCGCGTATCGCCGAGTTGCCGCTGCAGCCGCGGGCGGCGCTTGAGGCAGCCGTGCAACGCCTGGGGCTGAAGGCCGACGAGCTGGAAGAATGGTTCGATTGTCTGCTGTTGCGCAGCCTGGGCTGGGCCTCCTGGTGCGCCTACCGGCGCTGGCTGGCGCGTCAGGCGGGCAGCGACGATGGCACGCTGCTGGATTTGTTGGCCATTCGCGCGGCCTGGGAGTGGCTGGTGGATGATCGCCGGCGTGATTCAGGCAGTCGCTGGAGTGCCTGGCGCGAGGCCTGGCAGGCTGGGCGCAGCAGCCGGCCGTCGCATGCCTGGCAGGCACTACAGCTGTGGCAGCGCGCCGAAGAGCTGGCCTGGCAAGAGCACCTGCAGCAGCTTCTGCAGTCTGCCCAGGCGCAGAGCGTGGCGGCGCAGCCAACGCTGGCCAAGGTGTACTTCTGCATCGACGTGCGCTCCGAGCCGCTGCGCCGCGCCCTGGAAGAAGTCTGCCCGCAGGTGCAGACCGGCGGTTTCGCCGGCTTCTTCGGTCTGCCGATCGCTTACACGCCGCTCGGCACGACAGCCAGCCGTCCGCAGTTGCCGGGACTCCTGGCGCCGCAACTGAGCGTCGGCGACAGCTGCGGTGACGAGTCCTGCGACGCTCGGCTGGCCGGGCGGCGCCAGGCACGGTTGGCGCGGCAGGGGCGCTGGCGCCTGTTCGAGCGTTTGCCGGCATCGGGCTTTACCCTGGTCGAGTCGCTTGGCCTGGGTTACGCCGGTTCATTGCTCGGGCGCACGGGGGGCTGGCTACGCGGCCTGGCACCGGCCGAGCGCGCGGGGCTGAAGGCCGGTGAGTGGCAACGTCTCAGCCCGGTTCTGGCGCCACTTGGCAATGATCAGCGGGTACAACTGGCGGCTCGTATTCTGCGGGCGATGGGCCTGACGCGGGACTTTCCGCCGTTGCTCCTGCTGCTTGGCCATGGCAGTCAGAGCGCCAACAACCCACAGGCTGCCGGGCTGGATTGCGGCGCCTGTTGCGGCCAGAGCGGCGAGGTCAACGCCCGCGTGTTGGCCGAGCTACTCAACGATTCGGCGGTGCGCCGGGGCCTGGTCGAGCAGGGGATCGAGCTGCCGATGGACTGCCACGTGCTGTCGGGCCTGCACAACACCACTACCGACGAAGTCCGGGTCTTCGCCAGTGACGCCTTGCCGCCTGATCTCATGCCAAGCTGGCAGCGGCTGCGCCAGGCGCTGGACGCCGCAGCCGTACGGGTGCGTGAGGAACGTGCGGCGCGACTGGGGCTGGGGGCTATCCGTCAAAAACCGGAGCGTCTCCTGGCTACCCTGCGCCGACGTGCCGATGACTGGGCGCAGACACGGCCAGAGTGGGGGCTGGCTGGCAATGCCGCTTTCATCGCGGCGCCCCGCGCGCGTAGCCGCGGCCTCGACCTGCAGGGGCGTGCCTTCCTGCATGACTATGACTGGCGGCAGGACGAGGGTAGCAAGGTGCTGGAGTTGATCATGACCGCACCGATGGTGGTAGCGCACTGGATCAACCTGCAGTACCTGACCTCGACTACCGACAACCAGCGCTTCGGCAGTGGCAACAAGGTGCTGCACAACGTGGTGGGTGGCAACATCGGGGTATTCGAGGGCAACGGTGGCGACCTGCGCATCGGCCTGGCGCGCCAGTCGCTGCATGATGGTCAGCGCTGGTTGCATCGGCCGCTGCGTCTGAGCGTGATCATCGCTGCGCCGCGCTCGATGATCGATCAGGTGATCGCCAGCCATCAGGTGGTGCGCGAGCTGGTCGAAAATGGCTGGCTGTATCTGCTGAGGCTGGACGATCATCCCGGCACGCCATTGCAGATTCGCGACGGCGATGGCTGGCGGCCGTTGCTCGCGCCTTGAGCCGAATCTGCGCCCACCGGGCCGTGCCGCTCTGCGCAGAGCGGTACGGCCAGCATTCACTGCGGCAGCTTGGCGATCACCTTGATCTCGAAGTCGAAACCGGACAGCCAGGTCACGCCAATGGCGGTCACCGTCGGGTAGGGTGCTTCGCCCCAATAATCGGCTGCCACTTCCCAGATGGTTTCGAATTTCGCGTGCGGATCGACCATGAAGATGGTGGTGTCGACCACGTCGTCGAAGCTGCAACCGGCTTCGGCGAGAATCGCGTTGAGGTTGGTGAAGGCCAGGCGAACCTGATCTTTCAGATCGGGTTCGGGCGAACCATCCTTGCGGCTGCCGACCTGGCCGGAGACGAACAGAAAGCCGTTGGAGCGAATCGCCGGTGAGTAGCGATGAAGTTCGTACAGGGCATGCCGGTCGGCCGGGAAAATCACATCACGTTTGCTGCTCATGGGTATCTCCGTCGGGGCCGGTGCGGCCCGCTGTTAGCGATAGCCCCACTTTAAGAACGTCACCGGGCTGGATAAACGCGCAACTCTGGTCATGACTGTTTGTAGAATCCAAACAATCAATGATTGAGAGAGACGTGAAATGGACCGTTTCGATGCGATGCAGGCCTTCGCCCGGGTGGTGGAAACCGGCAGTTTCACCAAGGCGGCTGCGACCCTGCACATGAGCAAGACCAGCGTGACGCAATTGGTCCAGCAACTGGAGGCGCGACTGCGCGTACGCCTGCTCAACCGCACTACGCGCAAGGTCAACGTCACCGCCGATGGCGCCGCCTACTACGAGCGTGTGGTGCGTCTGCTGGCCGATGTCGACGACGCCGAGACCAGTCTGTCCAGCGCGACGCTGGCGCCACACGGTCGTTTGCGAGTGGACGTGCCCAGCCCCTTCGCGCGCATGCTGCTGATCCCGGCCTTGCCGGCGTTCTATGCGCGTTATCCGGAGATTCAGCTGACCCTGGGCGTGAGCGATCGAATCATCGACATCATCGGCGAGAACGTCGATTGCGTGGTGCGTGGCGGTGAGATCACCGATCAGTCGCTGATCGCACGGCATATCGGCGACTTGCAACTGGGCATCTATGCTGCACCGGATTATCTGCAGCGAGCGGGCATGCCGACGCATCCGCGCGAACTGGAAGACAGCGGCCACAGTACGGTGGGTTTTCTCTGGTCACGAACCGGCAAGGCCTTGCCTTATGCCATGTGGCGCGGCGAGGAGCGCATTGAAGCGCAGGGCCGACCGCTATTGACCGTCGACGACGGCAATGCCTACCTGGCCGCAGGCCTGGCGGGCCTGGGCATGCTCTGGCTACCGCACTACATGGCCAGGCCGCACCTTGGCAGCGGCGAGCTGGTGCGCCTGTTCGAGGACTGGCACATGACGCCGATGCCGATGTACCTGGCTTTCCCGCCGAACCGGCATGTCAGTGCCAAGCTGCGGGTGTTCATCGATTGGGTGGTAGCGCTGATGGCAGAGCATGCGCCGGTGACGGAGCGGCGCTGAGCGGCTTCGGCCTGCAAGGCGCATCTGCGAAGTCGGGTGGCGCACGTAGTGTCAGGCTCGCGCCGTCGAGATTCTGAAGCGCTGGCGCACTCTGCTGATCGACCGCCCGTCCCCTGCTCACGAAAAATCGATTGACCGGAGAGAATGATCGTTCTACTTTGTTGAGAACGATCATTCTCTCTGGTTTGGACCATGCTCGAAGACGTCTCGATCCAGCAGCGCCTGCTGCAAGCCACCGAAAGCCTGGTCTATGCCGGTGGCATCAACGCCACCGGGATGGACGCCATCGTCAAGGCATCAGGGGTGGCGCGCAAAAGCATCTATCGCCTCTATCCGACCAAGGAAGCATTGGTCGCCGCAGCGCTGCGCGCGCGCGATGAGCGCTGGATGCAGTGGTTTATTGCAGGTACTGCCGTCGGCTCGCCAAGCGAGCGTTTGCTGGCTGTGTTTCCGCTTCTGCGCAGCTGGTTCTCTGCGGCTGATTTTCACGGCTGCGCCTTTATCAACGCTGCGGGAGAAATCGGTGATCTCGCCAGTGAGATCCGCGCTGTGGCGCTGCTGCACAAACAGCGCTTGTTGGCCTATCTGAACGAGCTGACCACGGCTGGCGGCTTTGCCGAACCCGAGGAAATGGCCAGGCAGTTCCTCCTGCTGATCGACGGCGCGACTGCCGTCGCCATGGTTACCGGCCAGGCGGATGCCGCCGACAGTGCCGGCCGTACAGCGCAATTGCTTCTGCAATCCCTATCGCCCAGCAATGGGCTCAACTCCCCGCAAGCCTGAGGTGCCGTCATGTCGTCAAATACTGAAGTCCGTCCGCCGCTGCCGCCGTTCACCCGCGAGAGCGCCATCGAGAAGGTCCGCCTGGCCGAGGATGGCTGGAACAGCCGTGACGCGGCCAAGGTCGCGCTGGCCTACAGCCTCGATACGCGCTGGCGCAACCGTGCCGAGTTCATCAACGGCCGCGATCAGGCACGTGCCTTCCTCGAACGCAAATGGGCGAAGGAGTTGGAATACCGTCTGATCAAGGAGCTCTGGGCATTCACCGACAACCGCATCGCCGTGCGCTATGCCTACGAATGGCGCGACGACTCGGGCAACTGGTATCGCTCCTACGGTAACGAGAACTGGGAGTTCGGCGCAGACGGGCTGATGATCAACCGTTATGCCTGCATCAACGACCTGCCGATCCAGGAGTCCGAGCGCAAGTTCCGTTGGCCTCAGGGGCGTCGTCCTGACGATCATCCAGGGCTCTCCGAACTGGGGCTCTGATCAGGCTATGTGGGCACGGCAGTTGCTGCTTTAATGCGCCAATAAAACTGTGCCCCGAGGCCCTCTGGATGAATCGCAACGACCTGCGCCGCGTCGACCTGAATCTGCTGGTGATCTTCGAAACCCTGATGTTCGAGAAGAACCTGACCCGCGCGGCCGAGAAGCTGTTTCTCGGTCAGCCGGCGGTCAGCGCGGCGCTGGCCAGGCTGCGTGATCTGTTCGACGACCCGTTGCTGGTACGCAATGGTCGTGGCTTCGAGCCGACGGCGCGGGCGCTGGCGATTCTCAAGGAGCTGCAGCCGGCGATGGACACCATCTCGGGTGCGGTAAGCCGTGCGCGCGAGTTCAACCCGGCGACCAACCGCGACACCTTCCGCATCGGTCTGTCCGATGACGCCGAGTTCGGCCTGTTCCCGGCCTTGCTCAACCAGATCCGCGAAGAGGCACCTGAGGTTGTCATCGTGGTGCGGCGGGTCAACTTCCTGCTGATGTCGCCGATGCTGGCTTCGGGGGAAATTTCCGTGGGCGTCAGCTACACCACCGAGCTGCCGGCCAACGCCAAGCGACGCAAGCTGCGCGAAATGAAGGTCAAGGTGCTGCGTGGCGACGACCGCCCGGGCGCGCTGACACTGGATGAGTACTGCTCGCGGCCGCATGCGCTGGTGTCGTTCTCGGGCGATCTGTGCGGCAATATCGACAACGATCTGGCGCGCCTGGATCGCGCACGGCGCGTGGTATTGGCGGTGCCGCAGTTCAGCGGTTTGCGCTCGATCATCGCCGGTACGGAGATGCTCGCCACGGTTCCGGATTTCGCCGCGGCAGCGCTGATCGATGGGACTCGTCTGCGCGCCGATGATCCACCCTTCGAACTGGTGAACTCGGACCTTTCCATGGTCTGGAGCGGGGTGACCGACAACGACCCGGCCGAGCGCTGGCTCAGGAGCAAGATCGTCGAGTTCATGGGCGAACCTGGCGTCTGAGCGCGTCTCAGTCGCGGAAGAACACCTGGATCAGGTGGTAGCCGAACTGCGTCTTGACCGGGCCGTGCACTTCCCGCAGCGGCTTCTTGAAGATCACCTGATCCACCGCGCGTACCATCTGCCCGGGGCGCACTTCGCCGAGGTCTCCGCCTTTCTTGCCGGAGGGGCAGGTTGAGTGCTTGCGTGCCAGCACATCGAAGGCTTCGCCGGCGGCGATGCGCTTTTTCAGCGCGACGGCTTCCGCTTCGGTCTTGACCAGGATGTGGCGGGCCATTGCCTTTGCCATTGATGGGGTCCTCATTTCTGTCAGGGCGCTATTGTGCCAGCATTCGTTGCGCCAGCAGAATGGCGTCAATTTTACGAGGCGTGCGTCATCCGCAGTGCGGGCGATCATGGCCTATGGTATTTCAATCGTGCCCACGGAAAGCGCCGCCATGGATCTCCACGCAATGCTGAAAATCCTGTCCAGTCAGGATGGCTCCGATCTGTATCTGTCCACCGGTGCGCCGCCTTGCGCCAAGTTCAATGGCGTGCTCAAGGCCCTGAGTCAGGAGCCGATGAAGGCGGGCGATGTGGCAGCCATCGCCGATTCGATCATGGATAGCGCGCAGCGCGAGGAGTTCGAGCGCGAGCTGGAAATGAATCTGGCCATCTCGCTGGCCGGTGTCGGGCGTTTCCGCATCAACATCTTCAAGCAGCGCAACGAGGTGTCCATCGTCGCGCGCAACATCAAGCTGGACATTCCCCGCTTCGAAGATCTGAAACTGCCCGAGGTGCTGCTCAGCACCGTGATGGAAAAGCGCGGCCTGGTGCTATTCGTTGGCGGCACGGGCTCGGGCAAGTCGACCTCCCTGGCGGCGCTGATCGACTACCGCAACCGCAACAGCGGCGGCCATATCATCACCATCGAAGACCCGGTGGAGTACGTACACCGGCACAAGAAGTCGATCATCAACCAGCGTGAGGTGGGCGTGGACACCCGCAGCTTCCATGCCGCGCTGAAGAACACCCTGCGCCAGGCGCCTGACGTGATCCTGATTGGCGAGATCCGCGACCGGGAAACCATGGAGCACGCCCTGGCCTTCGCCGACACCGGGCATTTGGCGATCTCCACGCTGCACGCCAACAACGCCAACCAGGCGCTGGACCGCATCATCAATTTCTTCCCGGAAGATCGTCGCCCGCAGCTGCTCAACGACCTGGGCAACAACCTCAAGGCATTCGTTTCCCAGCGTCTGGTCAAAACCGTCGATGGCAAGCGTCGCGCCGCGGTCGAGGTGATGCTGGGTACGCCGACGGTGCGCGACCTGATCAAGCGCAACGAATTCTCCGAGCTCAAGGAAATCATGGAGAAATCCAAAAACCTGGGCATGCAGACCTTCGACCAGGCGCTGATCGATCTGGTGCATGAAGGCGCCATCGACGAAGAAGAGGCGGTGAAGAACGCCGACTCGGCGAACAACGTGCGCCTTAAGCTCAAGCTTTATCGCGACAACCCGGCTAATGCCAGGCCGGCACCCGCCGCAGCGCCGGTGGCCGCGCCGGTCGCTGCACCGAAGGCCGCCCCGGCAGGCGATTGGGGGCTGGAGCTGAAGCTGGAGGATATCGAGGAAGAACAGCCACCGGAGGACCCGGGGCGGCAGGGGATCTAGGGATTGGGTTGCAGCGGCAGATAGGCCTGGCGCAAACGCTGGCTGACGCCTTCCTGCTCGAGCGCTTTGATCGCGTCGCGCAACTGGCCGACCAACTGCTCATCGCATTTCCTGGAACAGCCAAGATACAGACCGGTGCTGGCCAGTGTCGGGCTTCTGCGCAGGTTCTGCTCGCGGTAAATGGAGTTTTCCCAGATGTACAGCGCTTCCGGCACCCCGGTGAACCAGGCGTCGATGCGTTCGAGAACCAGAAGGTGGGCGGGATTCTCGCCCAGTTTGAGCTGCACGATCTGCTCGTCGCTGAAACCCTCGCGCTGCAGGATGCCGACCTGTGCGGTGCCCATCCCGACGCCGATGCGACGGTAACGCTGACGGGCTTGAGCAAAGTTCGTTACGGGGTCGTCAAGGCTGAAAAAAGCGCGCTCCAGTTCCATGATCGGGGCGATCCAGGTGTAGAGCTCCTCGCGTTCTGGGGTGCGTGACAGGGGAATGATCAGCAGGTTCTTGCCCTTGGCCACACGGGCTTGGGCCCGCGGCCAGGGTTCGGCGACGATCTGAGTGAGTTTACCGATGCGTGCCAGCGCAGCCAGTGCGACGTCCCCCACCATGCCGTGGCCCCCGGCGTAGTGAGTAAGCGCCAGCGGCGGCGCCTCCGGCATGTACAGCCTGATGGGTTCATCGGCCGATGCCGCCGCGGCGAACAGCAGGGCAACGAGCAGGCAGGAGAGCTTGAGCACGACGAACATCCTGTTGTTGCGATCAAGTCAGTATAGGAGGCGGTGGTTTGAAGGAGTGTGGGGCAGTCGTCACTCGCTCATTTCTGCAGTTCGGGTAAATCGCGATACAGCTCCAGCGCCTGCGGGTTGGCCAGGGCGTCGGTGTTCTTCACCGGGCGGCCATGGACGACGTTGCGCACCGCCAGTTCGACTATCTTGCCGCTGATGGTGCGCGGGATGTCGGCGACCTGAACGATCCGCGACGGCACGTGGCGCGGTGTGGTGTTGGCGCGGATGATCCGGCAGATTTCATCGCGCAAGGCATCATCCAGCGTCACGCCCTCGCGTAGACGGACGAACAGCACCACGCGCACGTCGCCTTGCCAGTCCTGACCGATGGCGATGGACTCCAGCACCTGCGGCACCTTCTCCACCTGGCGATAGATCTCCGCGGTACCGATGCGTACGCCGCCTGGGTTGAGCACCGCGTCGGAGCGGCCATGTATGACCAGGCCGCCGTGCTCGGTTTCTTCGGCATAGTCGCCGTGAGCCCAAACGCCGGGGAATGTATCGAAATAGGCTGCGCGGAATTTCTCTCCACCTGCGTCGTTCCAGAATCCCACCGGCATCGACGGGAAGTGCCGAGCACAGACCAGCTCGCCCTTGCCGCCGTGAAGCGATCGGCCGTTCTCGTCCCACACCTGCACGTCCATGCCCAGGCCCTTGCACTGCAGCTCGCCAGGCCACACCGGCAAGGTCGGGTTGCCCAGGGCGAAGCAGGAAACGATATCGGTGCCACCGGAGATCGACGACAGGCACAGATCCGCCTTCACGTCGCGGTAGACATAGTCGAAGCTTTCATGGGCCAGCGGCGAGCCGGTGGAGAGAATGGCCTTGAGGCTAAGCAATTTATGGCTTTCGCGCGGTCTGACGCCGGCTTTCTCCAGCGCGGCGATGAACTTGGCGCTGGTGCCGAAGATGGAAATGTCCTCGGCGTCGATCAGGTCGATCAGGCGCGTCGGCTCGGGATGGAAGGGCGAGCCGTCATAGAGCACCAGGGTGGCGCCCATGGCCAGACCGGACATGAGCCAGTTCCACATCATCCAGCCGCAGGTGGTGTAGTAGAACAGGGTGTCGGTGGCCCCCAGGTCGGTGTGCAGGCCCAGCTCCTTGACGTGCTGTAGCAGGGTGCCGCCGGTGCCGTGGACGATGCACTTGGGCACGCCGGTGGTGCCGCTGGAGTAGAGGATGTACAGCGGTTGGTCGAAGGCTAGGGCAGTGAACTGCGGGGCGCCGCCGGGCTGGTAAAAGTCCTGCCAGAGGGTGACGGCTGCGGCGGATTGGCAATCCGTCGTGCGAGCGTCGAGGTTGGCATAGGGCACCAGCACCAGATGTTGCACAGAAGGCAGTTGCCCGAGGATTTCGTTGAGCTTGTCGGTCAGATCCAGGCTCTTGCCCGCGTAGCGGTAGCCCGCGGCGGCGATCAGCACCTTGGGTTCGATCTGGCCGAAACGGTCGATCACACCCTGAGTGCCAAAATCCGGCGAACAGCTCGACCAGGTCGCGCCCAGGCTGGCGCTGGCAAGCATACCCACCACGGTTTGCCAGGTATTGGGCATGAACGCGGCGACGCGGTCGCCGATGCCTACGCCTGCGTTACGCAGCGCCCGCTGCAGACCGGCGACATGCGCGGCCAGCTGTGCGTAGCTGAGTTGCTCGCGGCTGCCGTCCTCGGCAATGGCCACCAGCGCCGGATGACCATCGCGGCGGCGCAGCAGGTGTTCGGCAAAATTCAGGGTGGCACCCGGGAACCATTGCGCATCCGGCATCGCCGGGCCTTCGCGCAGCACGCATTCGGCGGGGCTGTGAAAACGAATCTCGAAGAAATCGACGATGGCCTGCCAGAAAGCCTCGCGTTGCTCGACGCTCCAGGCATGCAGGGCAGGGTAATCGACCAGTTGCAGACCATGGCGCTGGTTGACGAAACGACGGAAAGCCTCCATTCGGCTGGCAGCGATACGTTCGGCGGAAGGTGTCCATAGCGGTTGCGGCATGGTCAGTCCTCGTCGTTCTTATCCTTGGCTTCAGCTTAGTGCGTTCGGGGCATTCGACCTTTAACTCAGACGACCTTCGCTGCTATCGCACCGACCTTCTTAGAGGTTCGGAAGCTATCTGGGTAAAACGCTGCAGTCACTGGTAGGAGCGGCTTTAGCCGCGAAAATCGCGGATGAATCCGCTCCTACAGCCTGTAGGGTGGATCACGCTTCACCGATCCACCCTACGGCGCCTTATCGACTCAGGCGGGCACGCGCAACCCGCGAGCCATTGGCCTTGCCCAGCACCTCGCAGATGCGCTGGCCGGCGGCGATCAGCTTGTCCATGTCGATGCCGGTGTCGATGCCCAGGCCCTGCAGCAGATAGAGCACATCCTCGGTAGCGACGTTACCGGTGGCGCCCTTGGCATAGGGGCAGCCGCCCAGACCTGCGACCGAACTGTCGAACACGCTGATGCCTTCGAGCAGGCTGGCGTAGATATTGGCCAGCGCCTGGCCGTAGGTGTCGTGGAAATGCCCGGCCAACAGGTGGCGTGGCACTTGACGGGCGACCGTTTCGATTAACTGGCGGGTCTTGCCGGCGGTGCCGGTGCCGATGGTGTCGCCCAGTGACACTTCATAGCAGCCCATGGCATGCAGCTCGCGAGCGACGCTGGCAACTTGCTCCGGATCGATTTCACCGTCGTAGGGGCAGCCGAGCACGCAGGACACGTAGCCGCGTACGCGCACCTTCGCGGCCTTGGCCGCCTCCAGCAGCGGCACGAAACGCTGCAGGCTTTCGGCGATGGAGCAGTTGATGTTCTTCTGCGAAAAGGCCTCGCTGGCAGCGGCGAACACTGCCACTTCCTCTACCCTGGCCTCGAGCGCGGCCTCGAAGCCTTTCAGGTTGGGGGTCAGTGCCGCGTAGGTGATGCCCGGTTTACGCTGGATACCGGCGAAGACCTCGGCGCTGCCGGCCATCTGTGGCACCCATTTGGGCGAGACGAAGCTGCCCACTTCGATATAGCGCAGGCCGGCGGCGCTCAGCTCGTCGACCAGGCGCACCTTGTCGGCGACGCTGATCGGCTGTTTCTCGTTCTGCAGGCCGTCGCGCGGGCCGACTTCCACCAGGCGTACGGATTGGGGCAGGTTCATAGGTGTTACCTCGTATTCGTAGTGCGCCTCGTGGGGAGGTCTGTAGGAGCGAACTTATTCGCGATTGGATCGCGACGCTGCCACCGATATCGCGAATAAATTCGCTTCTACAACGGCATCGTTGTTCATATCCATCTTATCCAGCGAAGGTGGTGAATCGAGAAAGTGTGATCCACCCTACGGCGCCAGCTCCACCAGCAGCGTGCCTTCACTGACCATTTCCCCTTCGTGGCAATACAGCGCCTTGACTGTGCCGGCTTCGGGCGCACGGATGCTGTGTTCCATCTTCATCGCCTCCAGCACCACCAGGGCTGTGCCAGCCGCGACCGCCTGGCCGGGTTCGACCAGCACGCGGACGATGCTGCCGTTCATGGGCGCGCTCAGGCCGCCCTGCTGGGCATGGCTGGCCTCGGCGGCGGCGATGGGGTCGAAGCGCGTGACGGCATGCAGTTCGCCTTGCCACTGCAAGTAAAGCGTGTCGCCACGGCGAATGGCGCGCAGACGCTGGCGCGTACCTTCTATCTCCGCCAGCAACTCTTCGTCTTGCAAGCAGGCTGTGTCAGCCGCGCGCACCTTGCGGTTCTCGCCCTGGCAGCTCAGGTGAAGCTCGATCTCGGCTTTACCACCGGCGCGCCAGCCATTGCGACTCGCCCAGGGCGAGTGGGGATCGTCATCGCGTTGTAGTGGCTTCTCGCTCTGCACCCAGGCATCGGCCGCCAGTTGCCAGAAGGTATCCGGCAATTCCCCTGGGGCAGGTAGCAGTTGTGGCTGATGGCGCGGGATAAAACCCGTATCCAGCTCGCATGCGGCGAAGGCCGGGTGGGCGAGGATGCGACGCAGGAACGCCAGGTTGGTCTTCACGCCACCGACCAAGGTGTCGTCGAGCATGGCCAGCAGGCGCAGGCGTGCCTGCTCGCGGTTCTCGCCCCAGGCGATCAGCTTGCCCAGCATCGGGTCGTAGAAGGGCGAGACGCTGTCGCCCTCGGCCACGCCGCTGTCGATACGCCGCCCGTCGCCATTGCCGGCCTCGCGGTACAGCGCCAGGGTGCCGGTGGCAGGGAGGAAGTCGTGATCCGGGTCTTCGGCGTACAGCCGCACCTCGATGGCGTGGCCGATCAGCGGCACCTGCTGTTGGGTCAGCGGCAGCGGCTCGCCACGGGCGACGCGAATCTGCCAGGCAACCAGATCGAGGCCGGTGATGGCCTCGGTGACCGGGTGCTCCACCTGCAGCCGGGTGTTCATTTCCATGAAGAAGAAGTCGCCACGCTCGTCCAGCAGGAATTCCACGGTGCCGGCGCCGACATAGCCGATGGCCTGCGCCGCCTTGACCGCCGCCTCGCCCATGGCGCGGCGCAGCTCGGGGCTCAGGCCTGGTGCCGGAGCTTCTTCGACCACCTTCTGATGGCGACGCTGGATGGAGCAGTCGCGCTCGTTGAGGTACAGGCAGTTGCCGTGCTGGTCGGCGAACACCTGAATCTCCACGTGGCGCGGCTTGAGTACGTATTTCTCCACCAGCATGCGCGATTCGCCGAAGGCCGATTGCGCTTCGCGCTGCGCGGACTCAAGCGTCTCAGCGAGCTGGGCTTCGGATTCGGCCACCTTCATGCCCTTGCCACCGCCGCCGGCAGCAGCCTTGAGCAGCACCGGGTAGCCGATGCGCTCGGCTGCCTGGCGGAAGGTGTCGATATCCTGCGCTTCGCCGTGATAGCCGGGTACCAGCGGCACGCCGGCGGCCTCCATCAGCGATTTGGCCGCCGACTTGCTGCCCATGGCTTCGATGGCCGAGGCGGGCGGGCCGAGAAAGATCAGCCCGGCTTCTTCACAGGCGCGGGCGAAGCCGGCGTTCTCCGAGAGAAAACCGTAGCCCGGGTGGATGGCCTGGGCGCCGCTGGCCTTGGCGGCGGCGATGATCCTGTCGATCAGCAGGTAGCTTTCGCCGGGTTTGGCGCCGCCCAGGTTCACCGCCATGTCGGCTTCGCGCACATGCCGTGCGCTGGCATCGATGGCGCTGTGCACGGCCACGCTGCGGATGCCCATGGCCTTGGCCGTGCGCATCACGCGGCAGGCGATTTCGCCGCGGTTGGCGACCAGCAGGGTGTCGATCATGGTAATTGCTCCTGCCAGGAAGGTTGGCGTTTTTCCAGGAAGGCGCGCAGGCCTTCCTGGCCCTCGGCGCTCACGCGCAGACGGGCGATGGCGTTCTCGGTGTAGCGGCGCAGGGCAGGGGTCAGCTCACCGCTGCCGACTTCGCGCAGCAAATCCTTGCTGGCGCGCATGGCTTGCGGGCTGTTGTGCAGCAGATTGCCGACCCAGGCTTCGACCTGAGCGTCCAGCTCATCGGCCGGGAAACACTCGGCGAGCAGGCCCAGCTCGCGGGCGCGCTTGCCGTCGAAACGCTCGGCGGTCAGCGCGTAGCGCCTGGCCGCGCGCTCGCCGATGGCCTGCACGACGAAGGGGCTGATCACGGCCGGGGCGAGGCCGATGCGCACCTCGGACAGCGAGAACAGCGCGTCCTCGGCCCCGATGGCCAGGTCGCAGCAACTGGCCAGACCCACCGCACCGCCGAAGGCCGCGCCCTGGACGACGGCCAGGGTGGGGATCTTCAGGCCGCGCAGGTTGTACATCAGCTCGGCCAGCTCGCGGGCGTCGTTCAGGTTGGCGTTGTAGTCGAGGGTGGCGGCGTGCTGCATCCAGGCCAGATCGGCGCCAGCGGAGAAGTGCTTGCCACGGCCGCGAAGCAGGAGAAAGCGCAGGCTCTTGTCTTCACCCACAGCATCGAGGGCGAGGATCAGCTCGCGGATCATCTCGGCATTGAAGGCGTTGTTCTTTTCCGGGCGGTTCAGCCATAGGGTGGCGAAGCCGCGCGGGTCTTTCTCAAGCTGTACGGTAGTGAAGTCGGTCATGGTGTCAGGCTCGAAGGGCTGGGTAGGAGCGGCTTCAGCTGCGATCAGCGTGCCAGGATTCGCGGCTGAAGCCGCTCCTACAGGTGATCACATACGGAACACCCCGAAACGGGTTGGCTCGATCGGTGCGTTGAGGCTGGCCGACAGGGCCAGGGCCAGCACTTCGCGTGTCTGCGCCGGGTCGATCACGCCGTCGTCCCACAGCCGGGCACTGGAATAGAAAGCGTGCGCCTGCTGCTCGTACTGCTCGACGATGGGCTGCTTGAGGCGTTGTTCCTCGTCGTCGCTGAACGGCTGGCCGGCGCGTGCGGCCTGTTCACGCTTGACTTGCACCAGTACGCCCGCGGCCTGCTGCGCACCCATCACGCCGATGCGCGCGTTGGGCCACATCCACAGAAAGCGTGGATCGTAGGCGCGGCCGCACATGCCGTAGTTACCGGCGCCGAAGCTGCCGCCGATGATCACGGTGAATTTCGGTACCTGGGCGCAGGCCACGGCGGTGACCAGCTTGGCGCCGTGCTTGGCGATGCCGCCTTCTTCGTACTTCTTGCCCACCATGAAACCGGTGATGTTCTGCAAAAACAGCAGCGGAATGCCGCGCTGGCAGGCCAGTTCGACGAAGTGCGCGCCTTTTTGCGCCGACTCGGCGAAGAGGATGCCGTTGTTCGCCAGGATCGCCACCGGGTAACCGTTGATACGGGCGAAGCCGCATACCAGGGTAGTGCCGAACAGCGCCTTGAATTCATCCAGTTGAGAGTCGTCGACGATGCGCGCGATCACCTCGCGCACGTCGAACGGCTGCTTGGCATCGGCCGGGATCACCCCGTACAGCTCCTCGGCCGGGTAGCGCGGGGCGATGGGCGCGCGGCAGTCGAGCTGGCCCAGCTTGCGCCAGTTCAAATTGCTGATGCAGCGCCGTGCCAGGGCCAGGGCATGTTCGTCGTCCTCTGCGTAGTGGTCGGCCACGCCACTGGTCTTGCAGTGCACCTCTGCGCCGCCCAGTTCCTCGGCTGTCACCACTTCGCCGGTGGCAGCCTTCACCAGCGGCGGGCCGGCGAGGAAGATGGTGGCCTGCTCGCGCACCATGATGGTTTCGTCACTCATGGCTGGTACGTATGCGCCACCTGCGGTGCAGGAGCCCATGACCACGGCGATCTGCGGAATGCCCAGTGCGCTCATATTGGCCTGGTTGAAGAAGATGCGCCCGAAGTGCTCGCGATCCGGGAACACCTCGTCCTGACGCGGTAGGTTGGCGCCGCCGGAGTCCACCAGGTAGATGCACGGCAGGCGGTTCTCGCGGGCGATGGCCTGGGCGCGCAGGTGCTTTTTCACGGTCAGCGGGTAGTAGCTGCCGCCTTTTACCGTGGCGTCATTGGCCACGATCATGCATTCGACACCTTCCACGCGACCGATGCCGGCGATCACTCCGGCGGCCGGTACGTCCTCGCCGTACACCTCATGGGCGGCGAGCTGGCCGATCTCGAGAAAGGGCGAGCCAGCATCGAGCAGGCGGTTGATGCGTTTGCGTGGCAGCAGCTTGCCACGCGAGGTGTGGCGCTCCTGCGCCTTGGCGCCACCGCCTTCATGGACGCGGGCGAGCAGGGCGCGCAGCTCGTCCACCTGAGCGAGCATGGCCGCGCTGTTGGCGGCGAACTCCGGTGAGCGGGTGTTGATCTGGGTATGCAGGATGGCCATCGGTGGCGCTCCATTTCGTAGCCCGGATGCAATCCGGGACAGGATTTCCCCGGATTGCATCCGGGCTACGCAGGCTTATTTGGTTTCGTTGAACAGCTCGCGGCCGATCAGCATGCGGCGGATCTCGCTGGTGCCGGCGCCGATCTCGTAGAGCTTGGCGTCGCGCAGCAGGCGCCCGGCCGGGTACTCGTTGGTGTAGCCATTGCCGCCCAGCAGCTGGATGGTGTCCAGGGCCATTCTGGTGGCCATCTCGGCGGTGTAGAGGATCACCGCAGCGGCGTCCTTGCGCGATTCCTCGCCGCGATCACAAGCCTTGGCGACGTTGTACAGGTAGGACTTGGAGGCGTTCATGCCGGCGTACATGTCGGCCAGCTTGCCTTGCACCAGCTGAAATTCGCCGATGGACTGCTTGAACTGCTGGCGCTCGTGCACGTAGGGCAGCACCACGTCCATGCAGGCGCTCATGATCCCGGTGGGACCGCCGGAGAGCACGGTGCGCTCGTAGTCCAGGCCGCTCATCAGCACGCGTACGCCACCGCCCTCGACGCCCAAGATGTTCTCTTCCGGCACTTCGCAGTCCTCGAACAGCAGTTCGCAGGTGTTGGAGCCGCGCATGCCCAGCTTGTCCAGCTTCTGATGGCGGGAGAAGCCCTTAAAGTCGCGCTCGACGATAAAGGCGGTCATGCCGCGCGAGCCGGCGTTGAGGTCGGTCTTGGCGTAGATCACGTAGGTGTGGGCGTCCGGGCCGTTGGTGATCCACATCTTGTTGCCGTTGAGCACGTAGCGGTCGCCGCGCTTCTCGGCGCGCAGCTTCATCGACACCACGTCGGAGCCGGCATTGGGCTCGCTCATGGCCAGGGCGCCAATGTGCTCGCCGGAGCACAGCTTGGGCAGGTATTTCTGCTTCTGCGCCTCGCTGCCGTTCTTGTGGATCTGGTTGACGCACAGATTCGAATGCGCGCCGTAGGACAGGCCCACCGATGCCGAGGCACGGCTGATTTCCTCCATGGCCAGCACATGCGCCAGGTAGCCCATGTCGGTGCCGCCGTACTCTTCCTTGACCGTCATGCCGAGCAGGCCCATGTCGCCAAACTTGCGCCACATGTCCATGGGGAATTCGTTGTCGCGGTCGATCTGCGCGGCGCGCGGTGCCAGCTCGTTCTGGGCAAACTGGTGCACCGAGTCGCGCAGCATGTCGAGGGTTTCGCCGAGGCCGAAGTTGAGGGTGGGATAGCTCATGGGGGCACCTTGCAATTGTTCTTATCGTGGGGCGATTAGGCGGTCGTTTCAGCCAGGGCCGCCAGGCAGCGTTCCTCGGCGGTATCCAGTTCCAGCTGCATCTGCTGGATATCCAGCAGCTGTTGTTCAAGCTGCTGGCGGCGTTCGGTGATCTTGGCGAGAAAGGTATTGAGCTGCTTGTGATTGCCGCTGCTGGGATCGTAGAGGTCGATCAGCTCCTTGCATTCGGCCAGGGAGAAGCCGATGCGCTTGCCGCGCAGGATGAGCTTCAGGGTCACCAGGTCCTTGGGCTGATAGATGCGCTCCTGGCCACGGCGCTCGGGGGCGAGCATGCCCTGTTCCTCGTAGAAGCGGATGGCGCGCGGGGTGACATCCAGTTCACGGGCCAGGTCGGAGATGGAGTAGGTGGTTGCCATGAGTGATCGCTCGTTTACCTTTACGTTAACGTAAACATGTGCAAATCTGGCTGTCAATCTCACCGCACAACAATCACAGAGGTTGAGCATGCGTATCGACGAATCCGTATCCCTGATCAGCGGTGGCGCCTCGGGCCTGGGGTTGGCTAGTGCCCGTGAACTGGTCGGACAAGGCGGCAAGGTTGTGCTGCTGGATATCAACGAGCAGGCGGGTCAGCAGGCCATTGCCGAACTGGGCGATGCCGCGCGCTTCGTGCGCGCCGATATCACTCGCGAAGAGGATGGCCAGGCAGCCGTGGCGCTGGCGTTGGAGGCCTTCGGTTCCCTGCACGGGCTGGTCAATTGCGCCGGTGTCGCGCCGGCCGAGAAAGTGTTGGGTCGCAACGGCGCACATGGCCTGGACAGTTTCCGCCGCACCGTCGAGATCAACCTGATCGGCAGCTTCAACCTGCTGCGCCTGGCCGCCGAGGCCATGGCGCGGAACACGCCGAATGCCGAAGGTGAACGCGGGGTCATCATCAACACCGCCTCGGTGGCGGCGTTCGACGGGCAGATGGGGCAGGTGGCCTATGCAGCTTCCAAGGGCGGGGTTGCAGCGCTGACATTGCCGGCGGCGCGCGATCTGGCGCGCTCGTGTATCCGCGTGATGTGCGTCGCGCCTGGCGTGTTCGAGACGCCGATGATGGCCGGCATGCCGCAGGAGGTGCGCGACTCGCTGGCGGCCAATGTGCCGTTCCCGCCGCGCCTGGGGCGACCCGACGAGTACGCTGCCTTGGTGCGACATATCGTCGAGAACAGCATGCTCAATGGCGAGGTGATTCGCCTCGATGGCGCGCTGCGTATGGCTGCGAAGTAACGGATAGGTAGCCCGGATGTAATCCGGGGCCCCACATATTTCCCGGATTGCATCCGGGCTACGAAATTGAAGGTGAAATTCATGAATCACCAATTCGACCCCGTCGTCATCGTCAGCGCAGTGCGCACGCCTATGGGCGGCTTTCTCGGCGATCTCGCCGGCCTTACCGCTGCAGAACTGGGCGCTGCGGCCATTCGCTCGAGCCTGGAGCGTGCCGGTCTTGCCGCCGAGGCGGTGGATACGGTGCTGATGGGCTGTGTGCTGCAGGCTGGCCAGGGGCAGGCCCCGGCGCGTCAGGCTGCGCTGGGCGCGGGCCTTAGCCAGGCAGCGCAGTGCACCACGCTGAACAAGATGTGCGGCTCGGGCATGCAGGCGCTGATGCTCGGCCATGACCAGTTGCTCGCCGGTAGCGCCGATGTGCTGGTGGCCGGCGGCATGGAGAGCATGTCCAACGCGCCGTACCTGCTGGCACGTGCGCGCGGCGGATATCGCATGGGCCATGGTCAGGTGCTCGACCATATGTTCCTCGACGGCCTGGAGGACGCCTACGAGCGTGGCCGGCTGATGGGCACTTTCGCCGAGGACTGCGCGCAGCAGTATCGCTTCAGCCGCGAGGAGCAGGACGCCTACGCACTGGAGTCGCTGCGCCGCGCCCAGCAGGCGATCGAGCAGGGAAGTTTCGCCAGTGAGATCGTCGCCGTGGAAGCGCCACAGGGGCGTGAGCGGCGCCTGGTGGATACCGACGAGCAGCCGCCCAAGGCCCGTCCGGACAAGATTCCCGGCCTGAAACCAGCGTTTCGCGAGGGTGGCACGGTGACGGCGGCCAATGCCAGTTCCATTTCCGATGGCGCTGCCGCGCTATTGCTGATGCGTTTGTCCGAGGCACAGGAGCGCGGTCTGAAACCGCTGGCGCGCATCGTCGGTCATGCCGGCCACGCGCAGGCGCCGAACCTGTTCACCACCGCGCCGGTGGCAGCGATACAGCGTTTGCTGGCGCGCGCCGAGTGGTCCTTGGAAACGGTCGATCTGTTCGAGATCAACGAGGCGTTCGCCGTGGTACCGATGGTGGCCATGCGCGAACTGGGCATCGCTCACGACAGGCTCAACGTGCACGGTGGCGCCTGCGCCCTGGGGCATCCCATCGGCGCGTCCGGTGCGCGCATTCTGGTGACCCTGCTGGCGGCGTTGCAACAGCGCGGGCTCAAGCGTGGTGTGGCCTCCGTGTGCATCGGCGGCGGCGAAGCTACTGCCGTGGCCATCGAGTTGTACTGACTATCTACGCACCTGACCTGTGGGAGGGGCTTCAGCCGCGACTGTCGCCGCTGAAGCGCCTCCCACAGAGATTAACCCGTTTACCGGAGCCAGCCATGCTGCCCACTGAAGAAGAAATCCTTATCCGCGACATGGCTCGCCAGTTCGCTCAGGAGCGGTTGAAACCCTTTGCCGCCGACTGGGATCGCGAGCATCGTTTCCCGGCCGAGGCCATCGCCGAGATGGGCCAGCTGGGCTTTATGGGCATGCTGGTGCCCGAGGCGTGGGGTGGCGCCGATACCGGTCATCTGGCTTACGCCATGGCTCTGGAGGAGATCGCCGCTGGCGATGGCGCCTGTTCCACCATCATGAGCGTGCACAACTCGGTGGGCTGCATGCCGATTCTGAAATACGGTAGCGAAGAGCAGAAACAGCGCTTTCTCCGCCCATTGGCCAGTGGCGAGATGCTCGGTGCCTTCGCCCTGACCGAGCCGCAGGCCGGTTCCGACGCCAGCGACCTGCGCACCCGCGCGCGGCGTGACGGCGAGCATTACGTGCTCGATGGCGCCAAGCAGTTCATCACCTCTGGCAGCCACGCCGGCATGGTGATCGTCTTTGCCGTCACAGACCCGCAGGCAGGCAAGAAGGGCATTAGCGCCTTTATCGTGCCCACCGATACGCCCGGTTTCTCGGTGGTGCGGGTGGAGGACAAGCTCGGCCAGCATGCCTCCGACACGTGCCAGATTCAGCTCGATGCGCTGCGCATCCCGGCCAACCTGCGCCTGGGCGAGGAGGGCGAGGGCTATCGCATCGCCCTGGCCAACCTCGAAGGCGGGCGCATCGGTATCGCCGCGCAATCCGTAGGCATGGCGCGCGCCGCGTTCGAGGCGGCGCGTGATTACGCCCACGAGCGGGTGACCTTCGGCAAGCCGATCATCGAACATCAGGCGGTGGCGTTTCGTCTGGCCGACATGGCCACGCAGATCGCCGTGGCGCGGCAGATGGTGCACCACGCCGCCAGTCTGCGAGAGGCAGGCCAGCCGTGCCTGACCGAGGCCTCGATGGCCAAGCTGTTCGCCTCGGAGATGGCCGAGCGGGTGTGCTCGGCGGCGATCCAGACACTGGGTGGCTACGGCTATCTCAAGGACTTTCCGGTCGAGCGCATCTACCGCGACGTGCGCGTATGCCAGATCTACGAAGGCACCAGTGATGTGCAACGGATGGTGATCGCGCGGAGCTTGTGATGCTGTGGTTGTAGAAGGTATCGCGGTTGTTCTTGTAGGAGCGGATTTATCCGCGATCAGCGCTGCACGCATCGCGAATAAATTCGCTCCTACAGCTTGGCTGGCGCTGCCTCAATCGAACTGATACTGCACGCCCGCGCCGACGTACCAGGCGCGTTCAGGGCCAGGTTCGTAATAGCGGCCGTTGCCATCGCCCACGATCACCGAGCCGACATATTCACGGTCCAGCAGGTTGTCGATCCGCAGTACCTGGTTGACGGTCATTGCACCGACTTTCTGCTCGAAGCGTGCCTGCCAGTTGAACAGGGCATAGCTGGGGGCCGCCTTGGCGGTGTTGCTGTCCTCGACATACAGCTTGCTGCGATACAGGCCTTCGATTGCAGTGCTGAAGCCCTCCACGGGCTTCCAGGCCAGTTCGCCATATAAGGTATCGTTGGGGATGCCGGGCAGATGCTTGCCGCTATTGATCACCTCGCCGCGGCTGCTGAAGTCCTTGCTGAAGGTGGCGTCGATGTGGGTGTAGGCGAGGCTGCTGCGCAGGGTATCGCTCAGCTGGCTTTCCAGGGCCAGCTCGACGCCGCGGCGGCGGGTTTGCGCAGCATTCTGGAAGCGTGAACGACCGCCACTGGCCGATTCGACCACCAGCTCGTCGTCGGTATCGATCTGGAATAGAGCCAGTTGCAGATTGGTCGCATCGGCCAGGCGCGCCTTGAGACCCACTTCGATCTGCTCGCTGGTGGCCGGTTTCAGGTCGAAGCCGAAGCTGTTGTCAGGGCCTGAATAGGACAGCTCGTTGAGCGTCGGTGTCTCCAGGCCCTTGCCCCAACTGGCGTAGACGTTCAGGTCGGGCAACAGCGCATAGCTGGCACCCAGGGTCGGCGTCAGCTCGCGGTAGGTCACCGAGCCACTGTCGTCGCCGTTGCTCAGGAAGCGGTCATCCACTTCGAACGCTACCTCGCTATGGCGCAGCCCGGCCTGCAGCTTCAGCTTGCCCAGTTGCCAGGCTGCCTGGACATAAGGCGACAGGCTGGTGACCTCGTTACGTTCGTCGCGGCGCATGCGGCCTTTGACTCCGAGGGTATCGCCTACGAAGTTCTCGTAGCCCTGACGATCATCGCGCGAATGGTCGTAGTCCAGGCCGGTGGTGAAAGTCAGCAGGCTGCTGCCGAGGCCGAACGACTGGATCCAGCGATTGCCGATGCCGTGGAAGCGGCGCTCGAAGTCGATCACGCCGCCGGATTGAGATGCCGGCGCTTGTACGGCGACCGGGATCGACTGGAACTGGATCACCCGTCTTGTGCCGCTGTAGACCGTGCTTTGCCAGGTACCAGCAGCGAAGCTGCGTTCGTAGTTGAGGGCGAACTGGCGGTGATCCACGGTCTTGCGCGTGTCGAACTGCAGCGCGCTGGGCGCAGCGGCGCGGCGGTCGCTCTGCACCTGCTGCCAGGTCAGGCCCTGTGGGTCCTGGGTGTCGTTCTGATCCAGTTCGCTGAAACTCAGGCTGAGCTTGCTGAGGTCGTCCGGGTACAGGGTCAGTTTGGCGAAGGTCTTGTCGAGGATGGCGCCGCTGTGGTCGCGGTAGCCGTCGGTCTCGAAGTGCGAGCGGCTGACGATGAAGCTCCCCTTGTCGTTTCCGCCTTCGACCGCGACGCGGGTACGGCTGCTGCCGTAAGCGGCCTGGGATGTATCGAGCGAGACTTTGGGCGGGCCTTCGCCGTCGCGCGAGAATAGCTGGATCACGCCGCCGGAGTTGCTGCCGTAGACGCTGGCGAAGGGGCCGCGCAGGACTTCGATGCGATCCAGGGTGTCGAGGTCAAAGGTCGCGGCCTGGCCCTGGCCGTCGGGGTTGGACAGCGGCACGCCATCGGCCAGCAGCTTGATGCCCCGGATGCCGAAGGCCGAGCGGGCACCGAAGCCGCGTGAGGAAATCTGCAGGTCCTGCGCATAGTTCTGGCGGTTCTGCACCACCAGGCCCGGCACGCTGCCGAGCGCCTCGGACAGGTTGACGCCCGGCTTGCCCAGCCTGGCCTGCTCGGCGTCGACGCGGTTGACCGAGAAGGGCAGTCGCCAGCCACTGGCCTGGTAGCGGCTGCCGGTAACCACCAGCGGCTCGGCCTGGTACGTGGCGTTCTCGGCCTGTGCGGCCAGTGGCAGGAACAGCGTGGGCAGCCAGACGCAGTGTCTCAGCCGGTGCATAAGCGAAATGTCTCCCTCGTGGCAGGAACGCGATCTTGACCGTGTCACGCGCATTGGGACCAGTACCGGGTGCTGATCATCAGGAGAAATGCTCTACCAAATGTTGCCGGGGTAGGCTTGTCGAACGTTTTGGATAGCGCTAACATCCGCCTCAAACAATGAGCGGCCCACCTCGATGGCGCCCTGGAGTTCCCATGCAACAGCAGCCTTCCGCATTGCCTGCCCGTACCACGCTCGTGGTCATGGGGGTCAGTGGTTCCGGCAAGAGCGAGATCAGTCAGGCGGTTGCAGCTGCCCTGGGCTGGCGCCATATCGAAGCCGATCATTTCCATCCTGCCGAAAACGTCGAGCGCATGCGTGCGGGTATCCCGCTGAGCGACGAGGATCGTCGCCACTGGCTCGATGCGTTGTGCGAGCAGATGCTGGCAGCGCAGGCCGCCGGCGAGTGCTTCGTGCTGGCCTGTTCGGCGCTCAAGCGTGCCTACCGTGAACGCCTGCGCCAGGCGATTCCCGGCCTGCAGTTCGTTCACCTGAATATCGACCACGCCACTGCGGTGCAGCGTGTCGGTGCCCGGCCCGGACATTTCATGCCGATCTCCCTGGTCGATAGCCAGTTCGCCACTCTCGAAAGCCCGGCGGGTGAGCCGCATGTACGCGTCGTGAACGCGCAGCAGCCCCGGCAAGCTGTGGTGGCCGAAATCCAGGCCTGGGTGCGCCGCGATGCCACGGAGGCGGTTTCCAGCGAAGCTCAGGATGTTCTCGATAGCGAAATTGATAGCGCTAACCAAGCGGCCCAGCTGGGTGCCGAGCCAATCTACGAGGGCCGCATCGCGCGGCTGTTCGATCGTCTGACCGACGGCCTGATGGCGGTTCTGATGGCGTTCATGGTGGTGGCCGTGTTCGCCAACGTGGTGCTGCGTTACGTATTTGGCACCGGCTGGCCGGGCGCCGAGGAGCTATCGCGGCTGGCCTTCGTCTGGCTGGTGTTCGTCGGCGTGGCCTCCGGCATGCGCCGCGGCGAGCTGATGACCTTCCGCATGATTCGCGATCGCTTCCCGTTGCTGGCGCAACGTCTGGTGGATTCGCTGAGTTGGGTGCTGGTTGCCGGCGCCAGCCTGCTCTCGGCCTGGGGCGCCTGGAATCAGGTGCAGTTCGGCTGGGGCAACGTCAGTACGGTGGTCGGATACCCCGTGGTGCTGGCCATGCTGCCGGTGCTGGCGAGCATGCTGGTGCTGGCGATTCTGGCGGTGGTGCAGTTGGTCAACCTCTGGCGGCGCACGCCGCAGGTAACGCTGACCCAGGCTCACGTCGAATGATGCTGCCCCAATTCCAACAAGACGGGCACTGCCCACCGAGGACCTGCCGATGACTGTCGCGGTATTTCTTTCCTCCCTGCTGGGGTTCATGGCCTTTGGCATGCCCATCGCCTTCGCCCTGATCCTCACGGCGGCCGTGCTGATGTGGTACCTGGATTTCTGGGACGTGCAGCTGCTGGCGCAGAACCTGCTCGCCGGGGCCGACAGCTTCCCGCTGCTGGCGGTGCCTTTCTTCATCCTGGCCGGTGAGTTGATGAACGCCGGCGGTATTTCCCGACGCATCATCGCCATGGCTCAGGCCTATTTCGGCCACCTGCGTGGTGGTCTGGGCTACGTTGCCATCGCTGCCGCCGTGCTGTTGGCCAGCATGTCCGGCTCGGCCCTGGCCGATACCGCGGCGCTGGCCACCTTGCTGCTGCCGATGATGCGCCAGCGCGGTTACCCGCTGCATTCCTCGGCTGGCCTGGTGGCCGCAGGTGGCATCATCGCGCCGATCATCCCGCCGTCGATGCCTTTCGTGATCTACGGCGTAGTCACCAACACTTCCATCAGTCAGCTGTTCATGGCCGGCCTGGTACCGGGGCTGATCATGGGCGCGGGGCTGATCATTGCCTGGACCCTGATCGCCCGTGGCTTCACCGAGCCGACGCCACCCAAGGCCAGTGCCGCCGAGCGGCGCCGGGTACTGATCGACGGTGCGGCGGCGCTGATGCTGCCGGTGATCATCGTCGGCGGCCTGCGCTTCGGCATCTTCACGCCCACCGAGGCAGCCGTGGTCGCAGCGGTCTATGCGCTGGCGGTGTCCACCTTGCTCTATCGCGAGCTGAGCTGGAGCGACCTGATGGAAACCCTGACCCGCGCCAGTCGCACCACGGCGTCGGTGATGTTTCTCTGCGCCGCTGCCACGGTATCGGCGTACATGATCACCCTGGCGCAGCTGCCGGATGAGATCGGCGCCATGCTCGGGCCGCTGGCCGAGCATCCGCGGCTGCTGGTGCTGGCGATCATGCTGCTGATGATCGCAGTGGGCATGGTGCTGGACCTGACCCCGACCATCCTGATTCTGGCGCCGGTGCTGGCGCCCATCGCGATCAAGGCCGGCGTCGATCCGGTGTACTTCGGCGTGATGTTCGTGCTGATCGGCTCCATCGGACTGATCACCCCGCCAGTCGGCACGGTGCTCAACGTCGTCGGCGGTATCGGCAAGTTGCGCATGGAGGTGCTGGTGCGCGGTGTCATGCCGTTCTTCCTGATCTATCTGGCCATCGTCGTCGCGCTGGTGGCTTTCCCGGCCATCGTTACCGTGCCGCTGGCCTGGTTGCGCTGAGTTGACCCACCGGCGCCTGCGCGCCGGCAACATTCACAACAATAAGAGGTAGACCCAATGAAACGTCCGCTGCTCGCCATCCTCACCGCTGCCATGCTGTGCAGCCCGCTCGCCAGTATCACCGCTCACGCCGATGACGTGCGCTCGCGCATGATCCGCTTCGGTTACGGCCTCAACGAGAACAGCAACCAGGGCCGCGCGGCCAAGCTGTTCGCCGAGGAAGTGGCCAAGGCCTCAGACGGCAAACTCAAGGTGCGTACCTTCGGCGCCGCCAGCCTGGGTTCCGATGACCAGATGCAGAGCGCGCTGATCGGTGGCGCGCAGGAAATGATGGTCGGCTCCACCGCGACGCTAGTGGGCATCACCAAGGAAATGGCGGTGTGGGACACGCCGTTCCTGTTCAGCAGCGCCGAGCAGGCCGATGCCGTACTGGACGGCCCGGTCGGTCGCCAGGTGATGGACAAGCTGGAGGAGAAGGGCCTGGTCGGCCTGGTGTACTGGGAGAACGGTTTCCGCAACCTGACCAACAACACCCGGCCGATCAGCAAGCTGGAGGACTTCTCCGGGGTCAAGCTGCGCGTGATGCCCAACCCGGTGTTCCTCGAAACCTTCAAGCTGATGGGCGCCAACGCCGTGCCGCTGCCGTTCTCCGAGCTGTTCACGGCGCTGGAGACCAAGGCGGTCGATGGCCAGGAAAACCCGTTCAACACCATCCTTTCCTCGAAGTTCTACGAAGTGCAGAAGTACCTGACCGTGACCAACCATGTGTACAGCCCATGGATCGTCACCGTGTCCAAGCGCTGGTGGGACGGCCTGTCGCAGACCGAGCAGAACATTCTCATGGAGGCCGCGAAGAAGGCGCGTGACTTCGAGCGCCAGGACACCCGCGAGGAGGCCGCTCGCGCCCTGGCCGAGCTGAAGGACAAGGGCATGCAGATCAACGAAGTGGACCCCGCCGAAGTGCAGCGCATGCGCGAGCAGGCTGCGCCGGCGATCCAGAAGGTCGTCGATACGGTCGGCCAGCAGCTGTTCGATCAGGTGCGGGCCGAAGCCGAAAAGGCCGCCCTTTAAGTTTCGCGGGACACGCAGGCGGTAACGCTCCTTGCATGGTGGCGTTACCCCGGGCGGCGTGTCCCGCGCTTTATTCGCCAGCGGGGCTGGTAGAATCGCCCGCTGTCAAACAATGGAGGCGCTATGACTCAACGCCGTCGCCGGTCTGCCGAACGCGTCACTCTGTCCGATGTGGCCAAGGCCGCAGGCTGTTCGCTGATGTCCGCTTCGCGTGCGCTGTCGCAGCCGGGACGGGTCTCCGATGCGCTGCGCGAGCAGGTGATGCGCGCTGCGCAGGCACTTGGCTACGTGCCCAACCCGGCGGCGCGGGCATTGGCCAGTTCGCGTTCCAATCTGGTGGCGGTGGTGATTCCTTCACTGTCGAACTCGGTGTTCGTCGATACCGTCGAAGCCATCCAGCGTGTGCTGATGCCGGCCGGTTTCGAGATGATGATCGGCGTCAGTCATTATCGGGTCGAGGAAGACGAGCGCCTGCTGCGTTCCTACCTGGCGCACCAGCCGGCGGGCCTGCTGGTCACGGGGTTCGAGCGTAGCGACGCGGCGCGGGAAATCCTCGGTGCCAGCACCTGCCCGCTGGTAACCCTGATGGAACTGAGCGAAGAACCTGAGGACTACTGCGTCGGCTTCTCGCAGATCGAGGCCGGGGCCGCCATGACCCGAGCCCTGGTGCAGCGCGGCTATCGCCATATCGCCTTCGCCGCGGCGCAGCTCGACCCGCGTACCTTGCAGCGCGCCGAGGGTTATCGCCAGGTGATGCAGTACCTCAATCGCCATGATCCGGCGCTGGAACTGCTCACGCCGCAGCTGTCGTCCATCGGCCTGGGGGCCGAGTTGCTCGATCGTCTGCTGGCGCAGCAGCCGCAGATCGATGCGGTGTTCTTCAACAACGACGACCTGGCCATGGGTGCTCTGTTTCGCGCCCGTCAGTTGGGGCTGGAAGTGCCGGGGCGGCTGGCCATCGCCGGCTTCAACGACCTGCCGGCAGCGGCCTGGATGCATCCGGCGCTGAGCACGGTACGCACTACCCGCGGCCGCATCGGCGAATTGGCAGCGAACATGCTGCTGGCGCTGATGCGCGGTGAAACCCCCGAGCAGCACTGCATCGACGTCGGCTTCGAACTGGTGATGCGCGACAGCACGTGACGCTACGGCTTCTTGCTGGCGGTCGCCACTTGCTCGGCGGCATCCAGGCGCAGGCGCTCGCGCTCATCGAAACGCTCGGTAGCCAGTGCCTCGATCGCCGCACGCTTGTCGCTGCTGCTGAGCCCCTCGCTCGCCTGAATCTTCGCCTTGGCGGCGAGGTAGTCCTCCAGGCGCTTCTGCCACTGTTCCCGCTGGCCATCCAGCGCCTCCAGGCGCGTGGTGGCTTCGGCACCGACCAGTTGCTGGCGCATCTGGCGGATCTGCGCCGCGCTGGCGCCTTCGGCCTGCAGCCGTGCCGTGTTGTGCCGCAGTTCCTGTTGCAGTTGTGGCAGGACCATGTCCTGCATTTCCTCCGGCAGGGATGCGCGCAGGCGGTCGACGGCGACGCCTTTTTCTTCGGCGCTCATACGGGCGTCGTGCTGAATGGCCAGGCGCTCCAGCGTGAAGCGGTTGTAGCCTTCCTCGCGGGCGAAAAAGGCCTGGTGCGTCTCGCTGTCGAATAGCCGGGCGCGCAGTGCCTGCACCGCGCTCTCGCGCTGGCGCATGGCATCCAGATTGGCCATCTGAGGCAGGTCGCGCTCCAGCAGGATCAGTTCACGCTTGTAGCTCAGGTACTGCTCCAGCAGCGTCCGGGCACGGACCCGCGCCGGCTCCTGAAGCTGGCTGTCGATGTAACTGCGCAGCCGCGACACGCTGGCATCCAGACTTTCTTCGCCGATGCTGGCGAGGAAGTAATCGAAGATTCGCCGAATATCCTCGCTGACGATCAGATTGCCGACAGCATCGACGCGAAAGCTGCCATCGACTTCGGTGCCGACGAAGGAGCCGGGCAGGGCAAGCTTGCCAGCCTGCTTCTGCGAGGCCTCGCTGGTCGGCGTGATGGTCTGGGCGATCGGTGCCGGCTCGGGCTGCATGAGCGTAGCGGCGACAGAGGCATTGAGGTGGGTGGGGCGATGTCCGGGTTGCAGGTAAAGCATCGACGCCAGGCCGACGGCGATCAGTAGAGGCAGGGCGAACAGGGCTTTCTTCACGGCAGCTTCCAGTAATGCGTCGGATCGGGTTGCCCCGATCCGAACAGGGACTCAGCGCTGACGCCGGCCAGCGCGCGGTGCGCAGCGAGATGCCGGCGTAGCGAGGCGCAGATACGCGTGGCGCTTATAGCCCGGCGTTCTTCAGGCGGTTGGCGTGCTGACGGTAGACGGTCACCGGATCGGTCTCGAACAGGCTGGTCAGCCCCAGGGTCTGGTTGACCTCGTCGAGGTGGTTCATCCGGTAGTTGTCGCGGATCACCTGGCCCATGCGCGAACTGCAGCGGCCGACCAGGCCGTCGTTGGCCTCGGAGCCGAAGGTCAGCGAGGAGGCCCCCATCAGCAGGTCGCTGGGGTCGAGCACGTTGGTCAGCGGGCTGGTGCCGCTCCAGGAGTAATAGCGCACGCCGTTCACGCTGTAGGCCCCTTCGCCACAGGCGCTGGTGGGGATGCCCTGTGGGAACTTGGCATTGAAGCGCGCGGCGCCTTCGCTGTTGAGCGATTCCAGCGAACCCAGGGCGTTCTGCGGGGTGGTGCTGGAACTGCCGGAGAGGAAGTTGATCAGCGTACCCAGGCCGTTGACGATGCCCGCCAGCAGCGGTGTGGCGACCGGGCCCGCCGGGCCGTTGCTGATGCCCTTGAGGAAGTCGGCAGCGGCCGAGCCCTTGTGCGGTGCGCCGACGCTGGTGACCGAGGCGACCAGGTCCGGCCGCACGGCGGCAACGTAGCGCGTGGTGGGGCCGCCGTGGCTGTGGCCGATCAGATTGACCTTGCCCTTGCCGCTAATGGCGACGATGTCCTCGATCTGCTGCAGCAACTGCTCGCCGCGCGCTTCGGAGGTATCGAGCTGACTGACCTCGGTGACGTAGACGCTGGCACCGTCGCGGCGCAGCGCGGCCGGAATGCCATACCAGTAATCGACGCCGAGGATGCTGTCGAAGCCGAGCATGCCGTGGCCGAGGACGATGGGGTACTTGGTCTGGGTGTAGCCGGAGGAGGCGAACCAGGCAGCCTGGGTCTGGCCGCTGGCGAGCAGGCCGGCACCGAGGCAGAGGGCGAGCAGGGTTTTATTGTTCTTCATGGGCGCTCTCGATGGTTTTTGGGAAGCTCCCTGCGAGAAAATCGCGCCCATCCCGTGGCACGTACGGCCCTGGGACGATGGCAGGAAACATGCCATTGACTCTGGTTTGCGGGTAACGCCTCTAACTCGGCACTTTGATTGATATTGGGACGATCATGTATCGATTTGGCAGGGTTTTATCTGTTACGTGTCGAAACACCAGAGCCCGCAGGATGGCCTGCCCGAGGCCCACATCAGCGCAGCTGGTGATGAGGCGATTGGCCCTGGCGCGCAGTGGACTGGTCGTTACCCAATCAAAGGTTGGGGTGCTGCCCGGGCGCGCCTTGACAGTTTGCCGTGGGCTTCTCTAGGATGCGCCCTGCGCCGATTTAAACAGCTACTTGCGGGGCGCCACAGGGTGTTGTCATCAGCGCCTGAAATTCCGCTAAAGCGCTGGTTCGGTGTCGCCTCCCACCGCTGCCCAGCGGGATTCTCGAGGCGGAGACTCGACCATGATCTGTCCCCAACCGCATATTCGCCTGGCGCCCATCACTTCGGGCCTGCTGTTGCGCAATCCGCGCGTACTGCTTGGCGGCAGCCACCAGCCCACCTTGCTGCGTTATCTCGAAGGCTGGCCCAAACGCTGGGCCGGATCGCGTGCCTTTCGCATCCAGTTCGTGCAGAACGGCGAGTCCCTGAGTCGTTTCGCGCGCGACAGCTTCGACCTGGCCGTAATCCAGGCTCCGAGCGCCGAGGATCTGGCGCAAACCGTAGATGAGCTGGTGCGTGTGGCGCGCCAGGGGCTGATTACCCGGCGCTGATCCTTACCCTTCGTGTAGGAGCGAGCTCTGCTCGCGAACATTGGCGCTCATGAAGCTTCGCGAGCAGAGCTCGCTCCTACAGGGTGGGAGGCTCGTGAACCGGGCCCGCTCCTGGAGTCTAGGGATATTCGATCTCGACGATATAGCAGGTCTTTTCACCACTGGGGCTGTGCACCCGAACCTCCGCATCCAGCTCCTTGCCGACCAGAGCGCGGGCCAGTGGCGAATCGATGCTGATCAGCCCCTGCTTCAGATCCAGCTCATCCGGGCCGACGATGCGGTAGCGCGACTGTTCGCCATCCTCGTCCTCGATGGTGACCCAGGCGCCAAAGTACACCTTGTTCGGATCGGACGGTTTTTCGCTGACGACCTTGAGCTTTTCCAGGCGCTTGGTGAGAAAGCGCACGCGGCTGTCGATTTCGCGCAGCATCTTCTTGCCGTAGGTGTACTCGGCGTTTTCCGAGCGGTCGCCCTGGGCTGCCGCTTCGCTCACCGACTGTGTCACCTGGGGCCTGCGCACATGCCACAGCTCGTGGAGCTCGGCGCGCAGGCGCGCCTCGCCTTCAGGCGTGATCAGGGGAGTGCCGGCGGGGCGAGGGGGACGATAGCGGCTCATGGTGTCTCGGATGTGAGAGGGGGCGCCAAGTCTAGCAAACCCCTCTTCAGGTTCTCAGCCTTCGCGCAGCACGCTCAAGGGGCTGGCATTTAATGCGCGGCGGGTGCCCAGCACGCCGGCCAGGCCGATCAGCAGCGCGCCAATCAGCGGCAGCAGCAGGAGCCACGGATGAGGCTGCCAGCTCATGTCGAAGGCATAGCGATAGAGCAGGAAACTCACCAGCTCACAGCCCAATGCAGCGAGCAGGCCGGCGGCCGCGCCGAGCAGGCCGAACTCGGCACGGCGGGCGCTGATCAGCAACTTGCGCTCGGCGCCCAAGGCGCGCAGCAGCGCGCCCTGGCGAATGCGCTCGTCCAGCGTTGCCTGCAGCCCTGCCAGCAGCACGGTGATGCCGGCGGCGAGCACGAACAGCAGTACGTATTCGATGGCCAGGGTGACCTGGGCGAGGATGCTGCGCAGCTGCGCCAGCAGCGCGTCGACCTGCAACAGGGTGACGCTGGGGAAGGCGCGGCTGAGCTTGATCAGCTCTGCATCCTGGCCGGGCGGCAGGTAGAAGCTGGTCAGGTAGGTGGCGGGCAAATCCTGCAGGGTCTGTGGCTCGAAGATCATGTAGAAGTTGGGCTGGAAGCTGTCCCAGTCCACCTGGCGCAGGCTGGTCACCTGCGCTTCGCGTTCGATGCCGCCGACGTTGAAGCGCAGGCGATCGCCCAGTTGCAGTTGCAGGCTTTCGGCCAGCTCGGCCTCCACGGACACGCCAGGCAGCTCGCCAGCCGGCGCAGCACCCCACCAACTGCCGGCGGTGATCAGGTTGTCGGACGGCAGATCCTCGGCCCAGGTCAGGCTCAGGTCGCGCTGGATGGCGCGCTCGCCGCGGCTTTCCTTGGTCACCAACTGGCGCACCGGCTCATCGTTGATCATGATCAGCCGGCCCGGCACCACCGGATACAGTGGCGCAGGATGAGGCGAGAGTTCGGCCAGGCGGGCGGCGAAGGCATCACGCTCGGCCGGCAGCACGTTGAGGGCGAAGTGATTGGGCGCATCGTCCGGCAACTGGTCCTGCCAGGTGTCGAGCAGCTCGCCGCGCAGCAGGGCGATCAGCGCCATGGCCAACAGGATCAGGCCGAACGCCAGCGATTGACCGGCCGCCGCCAGTGGATGGCGCAGCAGTTGGCCCAGCCCCAGGCGCCAGGGCAGGGCGGCGCGCTGCAGCAGGCGGCGCAGGCTCTGCAGACCAATCAGGAGTAAACCGCCTAGCACCAGCGCCGCCAGCAGGCCGCCGCCGAGCAGCGCCAGCGTCAGTTTCAAATCCAGACTCAGGCGCCACATGATCAGACCCAGCGCAACCAGCGCCGCGCCATACACCAGCCAGGAGCTGGCCGGCACCGGCAGCATGTCGCGACGCAGCACACGCAGCGGCGGCACGCGGCCGAGAGCTGCCAGCGGCGGCAGGGCAAAGCCGGCCAGCGCCACCAGGCCGGTGGCCATCCCGGCCAGAGCAGGCCACAGATCGGCGGGCGGCAGATCATCGGGGATCAGGCCGCGCAACAGATGGAACAGCACGTGCTGGCCGGCCCAGCCGAGCAGCGCGCCGAGCACGCTGGCGAGCAGCCCGAGCAGGGCCAGTTGCAGGCCGAATAGGGCCAGCGCTTCGCGTCGTGACAAACCGAGGCAGCGCAGCAGGGCGCTGGCGTCAAAGCGCCGTGCGGCGAAGCGTGCCGCCGACAGTGCCACCGCCACGCCAGCGAGCAGCACCGCCGCCAGGCTGGCCAGATTCAGGTAACGCTCGGCACGGCCAAGTGCGCCACCGACCTGTCGATTACCGTCGCGGGCATCCTCCAGCCGCTGATTGGGTTCCAGGCCGCCTTCGACGGCCTGACGGTAGGCCGCCAACGCGTCGGCATCGCCGCGCCAGAGTTCGCGGAAGCGTACACGGCTGCCAGGTTGCACCACCTCGGTCGCAGCCAGGTCGTCCAGATGCATCAACACCCTGGGCGTCAGGCTGTAGAAATCGCCAGCGGTGTCCGGGTCGTAGGTCAGCACACGGCTCAGGCGCAGGGTCTTGGCGCCTATCTCCAGCTCATCGCCGATCTTCAGGTTCAGCGCCACCATCAGGCGCGCTTCGGCCCAGACGTCCCCCGGCCGAGGCCCTGGCCCCACCTCTTCGCGGGCATAGGGTTCGGCTGCACTTCTCAGTTCACCGCGCAGCGGATAAAGGCTATTGGCGGCCTTGACGCTGGCCAGCTGAATACCATCCTGTGCCGCAACGACGCTGGAGAACTCCACGGCCTGGGCGTGATCGAGGCCCAGCTTGAGTCCCGCATCGATCTGTTCCTGACTGGCTGGCGTGCTGCCGCTCAGGCGCAGGTCGGCGGCGAGGAATTCGCTGGCGCGCAGCAGCATGGCGTCGTTCAGACGCGCGCTGAAGTAGCCGATGGCGCTGCTGGCCGCCACCGCCACCAGCAAGGCGAAGAACAGCACGCGCAACTCGCCGGCGCGGGCGTCGCGCAGTAGTTGGCGGGCTGCGAGCGAAAACAGGCGGGCGAAGGGCACGCGTTTCATCAGGGCTCCACGCGGTCGATCAGATGTCCGGCTTCCAGGCGGATCAGACGCTGGCAGCGGTGCGCCAGGCGCTCGTCATGGGTGACCAGCACCAGGGTGGTGCCACGCTCCTGGTTGAGCTGAAACAGCAGGTCACTGATGCGCTCGCCGGTATGGCTGTCGAGGTTGCCGGTGGGTTCGTCGGCGAACAGCACGTCCGGCTCGGCGGCGAAGGCGCGGGCGATGGCTACGCGCTGTTGCTCGCCACCGGAGAGTTGGCGTGGGTAGTGCGTCAGGCGCTGGCCGAGGCCGACGCGTTCGAGCAATGCGCGCGCACGTTGACGGGCATCGGCATGACCTTCCAGCTCCAGCGGCAGCATCACGTTCTCCAGCGCATTGAGGCTGTCGAGCAACTGAAACGACTGGAAGACGAAGCCGACATGCTCGGCACGCAGACGCGCCCGCTGGTCTTCATCGAGTTCGCTGAGGTTGTTGCCGGCCAGCAGCACGGCGCCGGCGCTGGGCAGGTCGAGGCCGGCGAGCAAGCCGAGCAGGGTGGATTTGCCGGAGCCCGAGCTGCCGACGATGGCCAGGCTGTCGCCTTTGCTCAGTTCCAGGTCGAGATCGTGAAGAATAGTCAGCTCGCCTTCCGCGCTCTCGACCACTTTGCTAAGGTTCCGCGCAGCGAGAATGCTCGAAGTCATGGAGATTCCAAATGCGTGCATGGTGGCTCAGTGGTGCCTTGGCCCTGATGTTCTGGGCTCAGGGAGCGGTTGCAGGCACCCTGCTTGTGGTCGGCGATAGTATCAGCGCCGCTTTTGGCCTGGATAGCCGCCAGGGATGGGTCGCAATGCTGCAAGAACGCCTTCGCGAGGAGGGTTTCGAGCACTCGGTGGTCAATGCCTCGATCAGCGGTGATACCAGCGCAGGCGGCGCCGCGCGGCTCTCTGCGCTGCTCGCCGAGCACAAGCCGGAGCTGGTGATCATCGAGCTGGGCGGCAACGATGGCCTGCGCGGCCAGCCTCCAGCGCAATTGCAACAGAATCTTGCGTCCATGGTCGAGAGGTCACAGCAGGCAGGGGCCAAGGTGCTCATTCTGGGCATGCGCCTGCCCCCTAACTATGGTCAGCGTTACACCACAGCCTTCGCCCAGGTGTTCGCCGATGTTGCTGAGGCGAAAAAGGTGCCGCTGGTGCCATTCTTCCTCGAGGGCGTCGGTGGCGTGCCGGGGATGATGCAGGCCGATGGCATTCATCCGACCCAGGCGGCGCAGGCGGTGCTGCTGGAGAATGTCTGGCCGACGCTCAAACCCATGCTGTGAACACCGCTTTGCTGCGGGAAAACTGCACAGGCAGAGGCTTTTCCGTCTCAAGCCTTTCGGCTAATGTGGCCGACCTGTCACGGAGCCCCAGATGCCGCGTCCCGCCTGGTCCCTTTATGCCTATCAACTGATCGAGCCGGATGAGCAGCTGGACCTGTTCGCCTGTCGCGAGGTGCGCGTGCATCTGGTGGCTCGTCAGTTGCGCCTGGGTGGGCATGCCGATCGCACATTGTGTGGCGGTTTGTTACCAGCGCAGCCGCGTTGGCGAGCGCTGGAAAAGGTCTGGCTGCGCGATCGCCGACTCTGCCCGGCCTGCCTGGCTACCTTCGAGGCGCAGCGTCAGGGTCTTTGCTCTAACTGGGCGGATGGCTGACGTCTGCCAGGCTTTCGAACGGCGGTGTACAATCGCCGTAATATCACTCAACTCTTCTCAAGGGATTCCCGGATGTTGTCGCGCTTTTCTGCGGTCAACCGCTGCCTGACTCTGGTCGCACTATGCTGCAGTGCCGCGGTGCAGGCGCTCGAATTTCCACTGCCGCCACCAGGCGAGGACGTGGTGGGCCAGGTACAGGTGATCAGGGCCAAGTACGAGGACACCTTCGCCGATCTGGGAACGGCGAACGATCTCGGTTATCTGGAAATGGTCGCGGCCAACCCGGGCGTCGACCCCTGGCTGCCTGGCGAGGGCACCGAGGTCATCCTGCCGACGCGTTATGTGCTGCCCCCTGGCCCGCGTGAGGGCATCGTGATCAACCTGGCCGAGTATCGTCTGTACTACTTCCCGAAAGGGCAGAACGTTGTGCATACCTTCCCATTGGGCATCGGCCGCGAAGGCTGGGGTTCGCCGCTGGGTGTCGGCCGAGTCACGGTGAAGACGCCGAACCCGGCCTGGTATCCGCCCAAGTCGATCCGTGAAGAGCACGCTGCCGACGGCGACATCCTGCCCACGGTGGTGCCGCCCGGCCCGGACAACCCGTTGGGCCCGTACAAGATGACGCTGTCGTTTCCCGGGTACCTGATTCATGGCTCGAACAAGAAGTTCGGTATCGGCATGCGCGTCAGTCACGGCTGTTTCCGCATGCTCAACCACAACGTGCTCGAGCTCGCGGACATGGTGCCGGTCGGTACTCCGGTTCGTATCATCAATGAGCCATACAAATTCGGCGTCAGCGGCGGCAAGATCTACCTGGAGGCGCACGCGCCGCTGGATGACGAGGGCGATCCGTCCGTTGTCGACAAACATACGGCGGTGATCAATGCACTGCTCAAGCGTGACGAACTCAGCGGCCTGCGTCTCGACTGGGAAATGGTGCGCGAAGTGGTAGCTTCAGAAGACGGGATGCCAGTGCCCATCGCCACGCAAACCGAGAGCGTGGTAGCCACTAGCGACAATCCGTTCTGACCTTAAAACCATGAACAAGCCCGCCCGCGTTCGCGCCGGCGGGCTTTTTATTGCCTGACGGCCTGGCGCGACATGTTCAGCGTCTGGTGCAGGCAAGAAAAAAGCCGCACCAGTTGCCTGGGGCGGCTTTCGAAAAAACGAGTCGCAAATTACTTGCGGCTGGCTTTTTCCAGCATGCGCAGAGCGCGCTCATTGGCTTCGTCAGCGGTCTGCTGAGCCTTCTGAGCAGCAGCCAGAGCTTCATCAGCCTTGCGGTAGGCTTCGTCGGCACGGGCTTGAGCGCGAGCAGCTGCGTCTTCGGTAGCAGTCAGGCGAGCTTCGGTTTCTTTGGACATGCTGCTGCAACCGGTAGCCAGAACTGCGGCCAGAGCCAGAGCAGAGAATTTCAGAACGTTGTTCATCGTGTTCCCCTTAAGGTGGAGTTTTCCATAAAAAGCAATTCCCCAACTGCGGGAAATTAGCCGGCGTACATACTACCTATTACTTTTAGTAAGTAAACGGAGCCAAGGCAAGAGTTGGAAATTTTTTTCTTCGGGCGGAGCGCTGCAGCGTACGGCATACGGGGGCTGGCTAAAAAACAGTCAGTTACGCAATCCAAACAGTGTGCGGGTTGTACGAACTGTTATAACTGTCCCCAGTTGGAACTAAAACAATAAAGAGGGGGAATGCGGATGCTTGGGAATTTGGGGCTCTTGCTGGGCTTGGCGCTACTTATCTACATGGCGCTGCGTGGGGTGAACATTTTTATCGCGGCGTTGCTGTGCTCGATTCTGGTGGCGCTCAGCAATGGCGTCGCCGTACCTCGGGCGTTGCTCGAACACTTTCCATTCGGCCCGTTGGGCGCATTCACCTTCGCCGGCAAGTTCTTCGTGCTGTTTCTCTGCGGCGCGATCTTCGGCAAGGTCATGGCGGCGAGTCAGGCGGCCGGCAGTATCGCTCAGGCCATTACCCGCGGCCTGGGGACACAACGCACGCTGTGGGTGGCGATGCTGGTGTGTGCCGTGCTGACCTACGGTGGCGTGGTGGTCTTCGTGGTGATCTTCACCATGTATCCGCTGGGTATCACGCTGATGCGCGAAGCGAATCTGCCCAAGCGCCTGTTCTGTGCTGCCACGGCGCTCGGCGCCGGCACCTTCACCATGACGGCGTTGCCCGGGTCGCCATCGATTCACAACGTGATCGCTGCCAGTGCGCTGGGCACTGACCTGTTCGCTGGCGCCTGGATCGGGCTGTTCGCTTCACTGGTAATGATCGTTCTGGGGATGGCTTACCTGCAGCGGGAATGGCGTCTGGCGCGTGAGCGAGGTGAAGGCTTCGAGCCCAACGCGCAGGATGAGCGCATGCAGCAGCTGGCCGGCGCGCCAGGTAGTGGGCCGCACTGGGGGCTGGCGCTGGTGCCGATCATCGTGGTGCTGGGGATCATTTTGCTGCCGCGCCTGTTCGCCCTGTCTGGTGCGGTCGTGCCGGGTGAAGGTGCGTTGGGCGGGCTGCTGGCCTTCAGTCAGGCGCAGCCGATTCTCTGGCCCAGCTTGGCACTGGTAATCGCCACCTGCGTCGCTGTGCTGATGTTTCAAAGCCTGCGCCGCAATACCCTGGGTTTGCTGGGGCAGGGAGCGGATGATGCGATCATGCCGCTCTTGAACACGGCGGCAGTGATCGGTTTTGGCGGCGTCGTAACTCAGACTGCGGGTTTTGCCCAATTCGCCCAATGGATACTGGCGGTGGAACTGCCGCCGCTGCTGTCGGTGTTCGCCTCGGTCAGCGTGGTTTCGGGGATCGTCGGTTCGTCTTCCGGTGGTTTGCAGATCTTCATGCAGACCCTGGCGCCGCGGTACCTAGAGATGGGAGTGGAGCCCGAGGTGCTGCACCGTATCGCCAACATCACCGCCGGGGGGCTGGATTCTTTGCCGCATTGCGGCGCTGTGATCGCGATGCTGATGATCATGGGCTTGACGCACAAGCAGGCATACCAGGACATCTTCGTCATTACGGTGCTGATCCCGGTGATTGCAGCCTTGCTCTGCATCGCGCTGTTGAGCCTCTGATTGCTCATGGCTGGGCGGTTCTGCGCCTGATAAGCTTGGCCGATCTCACCTGCAGAAGCAGGATCAGGGTTTGCGCTTTTGCCAAAGCACCGGTATGAAGTAAAAGTAAATGCGCCGCTAACGGTTGCGGCTAGAGGAGAGAAGATGAGCGAGGGGTTGTCCATCCACCATGACCAGGCGAGTCACCAGTTCGTGACGACCGTCGATGGTGATCGCGCCTATCTGGCCTACATGGATCTGGGTAAGCAGACGCTGGACATCTACCGGACCTTCGTACCCAACGCCCTACGTGGCCGCGGCATTGCCGCAGCGCTTACCGAGCATGCCCTGCAATATGCCGAAGGACAGGGGTATACGGTGATTCCATCCTGCTCCTACGTCGAACGCTACATGGAGCGCCGTTCGCGCCATCAATAGGCGCAAGCTCTCCAGGGCGGGTGAAACGATCCCGCCTGACGAAGGAATACGAAAACGCCGGGCATAGCCCGGCGTTTTCTTTTGGCTGCACAACCCTCAGCCGCGAGGGCGCTTGGGCAGTACATCCTTGAGCTTGGCATGCATGCTGCGCAGGCTCTTCTCGGTGGTGTCCCAGTCGATACAGGCGTCGGTGATGGATACACCGTACTTGAGGTCGCACAGGTTCTTCGGGATCGACTGATTGCCCCAGCCCAGATGACTCTCGACCATCAGGCCGACAATGGAATTGTTGCCTTCGAGGATCTGGTTGGCGACGTTCTCCAGTACCAGCGGCTGCAGGGCCGGGTCCTTGTTCGAGTTGGCGTGGCTGCAGTCGACCATGATGTTCGGCCGGATGCCGGCTTTGGTCAGTTCCTGCTCACAAATGGCGACGCTGACCGAGTCGTAGTTGGGCTTGCCGTTGCCACCGCGCAGCACCACGTGACCGTAGGCATTGCCCTTGGTGGTGACGATGGACACGCCGCCTTGCTGGTTGATGCCGAGGAAGCGGTGCGGGCTGGAAACCGATTGCAGCGCGTTGATCGCCACTGTCAGACCACCGTCGGTGCCGTTCTTGAAACCGACCGCCGAGGACAGGCCTGAAGCCATTTCGCGGTGGGTTTGGGATTCGGTGGTGCGGGCGCCGATGGCCGACCAGCTGATCAGGTCCTGCAGGTATTGCGGGGAGATCGGATCGAGCGCTTCGGTGGCGGTGGGCAGGCCCATTTCGGCCAGGTCGCGCAGCAATTGACGGCCAATGTGCAGGCCGTCCTGAATCTTGAACGAGTCGTCCAGATACGGATCGTTGATCAGACCTTTCCAGCCGACCGTGGTGCGCGGCTTCTCGAAGTATACGCGCATGACCAGAAACAGGCTGTCGGACAGCTCGGCAGCCAGCACCTTGAGGCGCTCGGCGTACTCGTGAGCGGCCTTTATGTCATGAATGGAGCAGGGGCCGACGACCACGAACAGGCGATGATCCTTGCCGTCGAGAATGTCGCGCACCACTTGACGACCATGGGCGACGGTCTTCAGTGCCGCATCGGTCAGGGGGATTTCGCGTTTGAGCTGATCGGGGGTGATCAGGGTTTCATTGGAAGCGACGTTGAGGTCGTCGATCGGTAAATCAGCCATGGTGCTATTCATCGGGTCAGGTCGTCAGGTCACGGGTGCCGGCCGCCAGCGATCCCCTATGGCGGTGCACAGCTAGTTGGTGCAGGGGGAGCCGAACCTTAGCGCGTAAGGGGCTGCACGACAATGGGCGTTAAGTTCAATGGCCTCATAGATTGGCAGTATGAGGGACTGATGGCCTTGCGGAGGGTGGCGAGGGCTCACTACGCGAGATAGGGAAACTCAGCGGCATGCTTGGCGATCCAGTCCTGGGCGCATTGCTCGATCGCCATGGGCTGACCTGATTCCTGTTCCAGCTGCTGGCGGTAGTGCTGGATCTGGCAGACCTGTTCGACCATGCGCGCGCGGAACAGAGTGTCCTCATCGATGAAGGCGATGCCTACCAAGTAGTCGTTTTCCTGTCGTCGACACCAGGCCACGACCCCTGGATAGCGCGCCTGATCGCCGAGCAGCGGGATGCGCAGTTCGACCGAGGTACCGCGACGAAAGCCGCGTAACGAGTTGCATGCGACCCCGCCCAGGCTGATATTGTTCAGCCGTTGCCGGGGAATGCAGGCCTGTCTGCGCAACACCAGTTCCACCGGCATGTCGCTTGGATGACGCAGAAACTTACGCATGAATACCGACCTCGAGTGCAGGCAAACTGATATCACTGGATTCAGTATAGCGACGCAACTGGAATTGACCGATCTGGATGCTGACCGCCGCCTGCTCGACCTTCCCGGTACCTCGCTGCTGGTGTTCACTAGCACGGGCTGTGCCAGCTGTCGTTGGGCGCGCCAGGCGCTGCCAGGCATGGCGCTTCCGGTCGAGCGGCTGTGCTGGATCGATGCGGGGCGTAACGCCGGTTTGGTGGCGCGCTACGAGGTCTTTCATCTGCCTTCATTGTTTCTGGTCAAGGACGGTCATTTCTTTGGCGCGTTGCAAGCGCGCCTTGCCCATTCCGATCTGCTAACCGCCATGGGCGAGGCGTTGCTTCGCCCGGCTGAGGAGCTTCCCTGATGTCTCAATCCCCCGCGCCGCGCATCGGCATCATCGGCACCGGTGCCATCGGCGGCTTTTACGGCATGCTGCTGGCGCGCGCCGGGCACGACGTGCACTTTCTGCTGCGTAGCGAATACGCTGCCGTCGTCGAGCGAGGCCTGCAGCTGAACAGCAGTGTGCACGGCGCCCTGCACCTGCCAGCGGTACAGGCCTATCGCAATATCGAGGACATGCCGCAATGCGACTGGCTGCTGGTGGGGGCCAAGACTACGGCCAACGCCGAGCTTGCGCCCCTGATCGCCAAGGCCGCGGCGCCAGGAGCCAAGGTGGTGCTGTTGCAGAACGGTCTGGCGGTGGAGGACGAGCTGCGCCCGCTGCTGAGCGACGATCTGCACCTGCTCGGTGGGCTCTGCTACATCTGCGTTCACCGCCGCGCTCCGGGGGTGATCGAGCATCAGGCGCTGGGGGCGATCAATCTGGCCTATCATTCTGGGCCGCTGGATGGCGACGAGTCGCGCCTGGCGCTGGTCGAGGAGGGCGCGGGTCTGCTGCGCAGCACCGGCCTGGATTCGGCAGCGATGCGTGACCTGGCACAGACGCGCTGGCAGAAACTGGTGTGGAACATCCCTTATAACGGCCTGTCGGTACTGCTCGATGCCGATACGCGGCGCATGATGGGAAATGCCGATAGCCGCGCGCTGATCGCCGACATGATGCAGGAAGTGGTACGGGCCGCTCAGGCGCTGGGGTATGCGATGCCTGAGAACTATGCGGACAAACTGCTCGCGGCGACGCAGCGCATGCCCGATTATCTGCCGAGCATGTACCACGACTTTGCCCAGCGCCGGCCGGCCGAGCTGCATGCCATCTATGAAGCACCTCTGGCGGTTGCGGATGCCGCGGGTTTCGATATGCCCAAGGTGCGCGCGCTGTATCAGGCGCTGCGTTTCATTCAGGCTCGCCGGGAGGCCTAATCATGGGCAAGGGGCTGGGGGACAAGCTGGTGCTGGCGATTTCCTCGCGGGCGCTGTTCGATCTGAGCGAGAGTCATCAGATCTACGAGAGCGAGGGTGTTGAAGCCTACCGTCGCTATCAGATCGAGCATGAAGATGAGGTACTGATGCCGGGTGACGCCTTCCCGCTGGTGGAGAAGCTGCTGGGGTTGAACACACGCCTCAGTGAACAGCGCGTCGAAGTCATTCTGGTGTCGCGCAACAGCGCCGATACCGGCCTGCGTGCGTTCAATTCGATCCAGCATTACGGCCTTGGCATTTCCCGCGCTGCCTTCGTCGGCGGCCGCAGCCCCGATCCTTATCTAGCGGCCTTCGGCTGCCATCTTTTTCTCTCTACCCATGCCGAGGATGTGCGCAATGCGCTGAAAGCCGGTTTCGGTGCGGCCACGCTGCTTTCCGGCGGCACCCGGCGCGCCAACAGCAATGAACTGCGTATTGCCTTCGATGGTGATGCCGTGCTGTTTTCCGATGACTCCGAGCGCGTCTATCAAAGCGGCGGTCTCAATGCCTTTCAGGATCACGAGCGCGAGTCCGCTCGGCAGGCTCTGCCAGGTGGGCCGTTCAAGCCATTTCTCGCCGCATTGCACGCGTTGCAGCAGGAGTTTCCCGAAGCCGAATGCCCGATTCGTACGGCGCTGGTCACCGCGCGCTCGGCCCCGGCGCACGAGCGAGTGATCCGTACGCTACGCGAATGGAACATCCGCCTGGACGAATCCTTCTTTCTGGGTGGGCTGGACAAGTCCGCGGTGCTGGAGGCCTTCGCGGCCGACGTTTTCTTCGATGACCAGACCGGTCATTGCGAAAAAGCTCGTCAGGTAGTGGCGACCGGGCATGTCCCCCATGGCGTGAGCAACGAATTGTTGCCCTGATCCCGGCGGCAATCACGTGCGCGTATATAGCCATTCGTCCTAAATGACGTTGCGGTTCTTGCTTTGTCTGATGCGCTGCTAAGCTCAATCAGAGGCCTGCGCCAGCAGTCGAGGAGGCCGCGTGATCCGCTCGATACTTTATGCCACCGATCTGGGGCTTTATGCCTCTTACGTGCTGCAGCACGCCCTCGCTATGAGCCGCAGCTTCAAGGCTGATTTATACGTGGTTCACGCGGTGGAACCCATGGGCCTGTTCGCCGAGTCCGTGCTGCAGACCTACCTGGATGAAGACACTCTGGCGGAGCTGCGTCGCAATGGTTTGAACACCGTGATGGCCAGCATCGAGCAACGTGTACTTGAAGGCTTTCGTGACGAAGTTGGAGATGGTCAGCAGGATCTTCAGCTGATACGTGCCGTGCGGGTGCTGCAAGGCGATCCGCCAGCGGTGATTCTGGGGGAGGCGCAGAAACTTGGAGTGGATCTGCTGGTCGTAGGCAGTCACAGCCATGGTACGGACCTGACCATACCGCTGGGGCGTACGGCAGCGCGGATCGTGCAGTTGTCGGAGGTGCCGGTATATCTGGTGCCCATGCTGCAGCATCGTGGGCACGGGGATCTGTAAAGGGAGGTATTTAATAAAAAGTTCTAGGCTGTGCTACTAAACCAATAATATGGTTATATACGGCATTGGCGGCTACTGCTGCCTTACCGCTCTGAGGGAAACATATGAAGCTTCAGCAATTGCGCTACATCTGGGAAGTTGCGCACCACGACCTCAACGTATCGGCTACCGCTCAGAGCCTGTACACCTCTCAACCAGGGATCAGCAAGCAGATTCGCTTGCTCGAGGACGAGCTGGGCGTGGAAGTTTTCGCCCGCAGCGGCAAGCACCTGACCCGCGTGACCCCGGCCGGAGAGCGCATCATCACCACGGCCGGCGAAATTCTGCGCAAGGTCGAAAGCATCAAGCAGATCGCCCAGGAATTTTCCAACGAGAAGAAGGGCACGCTGTCCATCGCCACGACCCACACCCAGGCCCGGTATGCGCTACCACCGGTGATCAGCGCTTTCATCAAGCAATACCCGGACGTGTCGCTGCACATGCATCAGGGTACGCCGACGCAGATCGCCGAGATGGCCGCCGATGGCAGCGTCGACTTCGCCATCGCCACCGAAGGGCTGGAGCTGTTCAACGATCTGATCATGATGCCCTGCTACCGCTGGAACCGCTGTGTGGTGGTACCGCAGGGGCATCCGCTGACCAAGCTGCCGAAGCTGACCCTCGAAGCGCTGGCCGAGCATCCCATCGTCACCTACGTATTCGGCTTTACCGGGCGCTCGAAACTGGACGAGGCCTTCAGCCATCGCGGCCTGACGCCCAAGGTGGTGTTCACTGCCGCCGACGCCGACGTGATCAAGACCTACGTGCGTCTGAACCTGGGTGTCGGCATCGTGGCCAAGATGGCCGTCGACCCCAAGCTCGACCCGGACCTGGTGGTGCTCGACGCCGATGGGCTGTTCGAGCCCAGCGTGACCAAGATCGGCTTCCGTCGCGGTACTTTCCTGCGTGGCTTCATGTGCGACTTCATCGAGCGTTTCGCCCCGCACCTGACCCGCGACATGCTGGCCAAAGCCGTGCAGTGCCATAACAAGTCCGAGCTCGAAGAGCTGTTCGCGGACGTCGAATTGCCCATGCACTGAGGCAGAGGCTGAAACGAACATGGCGCCCAAGGGCGCCATGTTTCGTTCCAACCCGTGCCGATCAGTGGCTCAGGTGCAGACCGCACTCGCGATTGTCTTCACCCTTGGTCGGGTCGAAGTAATCGAACTCGTTCGGCAGGTCGTGGGCGACCAGATACTGGTAGAGATCCTTGGATGTCCAGTGCAGCAGCGGAGCGACCTTGATCAGGCCATCCGGATTGATGCTGATCGGGTCCATCTGCGCGCGCACGGCCGTATCGGTGGCGCGCAGGGCGGTGAACCAGACACCCGGTGCCATCTCGCGCAGGGCGCGGGCGAAGGGCTCGAGCTTGACCTCTTCGGTGAAGGCGGCATGGCGCGGATCATCCAGGCCGGGCACCGGGCCGTCGATGGCTTCGCGATGCGCGCGCGAGCGTTTGGGCAGGTAGGTGATCAGATTCAGGTTCAGCTTGCGCGTAACCTCGTCGGCGAAGCGGTAGGTGGCTTCGGTGTTGTAACCACTGTCCATCCAGACCACCGGGATATCCGGTTTGACCTGGCTGACCATGTGCAGGATCACCGCTTCGAACGGGCGGAAGTTGGTGGTGCAGATGGCGGTTTTGCCCAGCCCGATGGCCCACTGCACCAGCTTTTCTGGCTGGTTGCCGAGTTTGGCGTTGAGCGCGTCCAGGTCGAGTTCCATGTTGAGGACTCCAGATCGTGTGCGTGAGGGCGCGATGGTAACAAAGGCCGGTTATGCGGCTAAATAACTAAGGCGCTTGGTGTCCTTTGTTTCGGTTATAAGCATGCTGCATTGCGTGCACCAAGCCCAGCGGCTAGAGTGCCGGCTCCTTTTTGGCTCAACCAAGGAGCGGCCTGTGGAAATCGCGTGTCTCGACCTGGAAGGCGTACTGGTCCCGGAAATCTGGATCGCCTTCGCGGAAAAAACCGGCATCGAGTCGCTCAAGGCGACCACCCGCGACATCCCCGATTACGATGTGCTCATGCAGCAGCGCCTGCGCATCCTCGACGAGCATGGCCTCAAGCTCAGGGACATCCAGGACGTGATCGCCACGCTAAAACCGCTCGACGGCGCGGTGGAGTTCGTTGACTGGCTGCGTGAGCGCTTCCAGGTGGTGATCCTTTCCGACACCTTTTACGAGTTTTCCCAGCCGCTGATGCGTCAGCTCGGTTTCCCGACCCTGCTGTGCCACCGCCTGATCACCGACGAGAACGATCGCGTGGTCAGCTACCAGCTGCGCCAGAAGGACCCCAAGCGCCAGTCGGTCATCGCCTTCAAGAGCCTCTACTATCGGGTGATCGCAGCGGGCGACTCGTACAACGACACCACCATGCTCAGCGAAGCCCATGCCGGCATCCTGTTCCATGCGCCGGATAATGTGATCCGCGAGTTCCCGCAGTTTCCGGCGGTGCACACTTATGAGGACCTCAAGCAGGAATTCCTCAAGGCCTCGAACCGCAAGCTGAGTCTGTAAGACCGATGCATGAAAAACGCCGCGATTTCGCGGCGTTTTTCGTTTGGGGTGCTTATTCGGCTTCGGCCTACAGGCGCTCCAGCGTTTCCAGCAGCACCTTCACCTTGGTGATCGACTCCTGATACTCGGCCTGCCAGTCGGAGTCGGCGACGATGGCGCCACCGCCCCAGCAACTGACCTGGCCATTCTTGACCAGGAGACTGCGGATGGCGATGGAGCTGTCCATCTCACCGCGCACGTCGAGATACAGCAAGGAGCCGCAGTAGAGTCCGCGCCGGGTCGGTTCCAGCTCGTCGATGATCTGCATGGCGCGGATCTTCGGTGCGCCGGTGATGGAGCCACCGGGGAAACTACCGGCGATCAGATCCAGCGCATCCTTGTCGGGCGCCAGCTCGGCGGTCACGCAACTGACCAAATGGTGCACATTCGGATAGCTTTCCAGGACGAACAGCTCTGGTACCTTGACCGAGCCGGTGCGGCAGCTGCGGCCGAGATCGTTGCGCAGCAGGTCGACGATCATCAGATTCTCGGCGCGATCCTTGCGACTGGCCAGCAGGTCCTGTGCCTGCGCCTGGTCGTCCTCGGCATTATCGCCGCGGCGCCGGGTACCCTTGATCGGGCGTGTTTCCACCTGACCTGCACTGACCTTGAGAAAACGCTCGGGCGACAGGCTGAGAATAGCGTCAGCGCCGCCCAGGCTCTGAAACCCCGAGAACGGAGTAGGGCAGGCGTGGCGCAGCGCCAGATATGCAGTCCAGGGATCGCCCGCACAGGGGGCCTGAAAACGCTGGGCGAAATTCACCTGATAACAGTCGCCCGCCAGGATGTACTCCTGAATGCGTCCGATAGCCTGGCGATAGCGGGACTGGTCGATATCGGCCTTGAACGGCTGGCTCAGTCGGAAGGGCGCAAGGTCCTCGTTGCAGGGGGCTTCGAACAGCGCCTGCAGACGCAGGCGCTCTGTTTCCGGCAGCTTCGGGTGAAACAGCAGCGCACTGGTACCGCGCTGGTGATCGCTGATCAGCGCCCAGGCGTACAGGCCGAACCGCGCATCTTCCAGACCAAGGTCATCGGTGCTCTGTTCGGGCAGCGCTTCCACGCGACGGCCGAAGTCGTAGGCCAGGTAACCGATCAGGCCGCCGACAAATGGCAATGGCTGCTGCGCTGGCGCCTCCGCATGGCCAAGGCTCTGCAGCGCGTCGCGCAGGCGCTGCAGGAAATCGTTGGCCGATTCGTCGGCCACTGGCGCCAGTTCTGCCAATGGCCAGGCGCTCATAAGGTCATAGCGTCCACGCTCGGCATTCGGGCGCCCGGCATCCAGCAATACGGCACCTGGGGCCTGGCGAATGCGCTGAAAGTAGTCGCTGGGGTCTGTCCGGTAGGGAAGCGGGTGTAGAGAGCAGCTGGGCATGCACGGTAGCCGGAAGAGATGAAAGGGCGATTGTAGTCCGCCGCTAACATTCATCCTAGAGCTTGCGCCGGGTTTACTCGGCCGCGTCCGCCTGATTAGTATGGCGCGGTGCCAGGATGTTGAATGTAGAGCTGTTCCCGCTAAAACGGGAGCGGCCAATACCAGAACAATAATTTATAAGGGATCCAGGCCATGGATGTTGTGACAGGTCCAGCTGCTGGAAGCCTGCTGCGTTCGAAATTGTCGCCGCCCCAGGCATCTGCGGACTATTTGGCAAGACCCCAGGTCGAAGCCGCGCTTTCGGCCTATCCCCATGCCCGCCTCGTGCTGTTTTGCGCGCCAGCCGGCTTCGGCAAGACCACCGCTTTGGCGATGCTGGCCGAGCAGCGTCGCCAGGCGGGCAGCGCGGTTGCGTGGCTTTCGCTCGGTTCCGATGACGATGAGCCGGTCCGTTTCTTCCAGCAGCTGATCGAAGCATTGGGTCAGGCACTGCCCGGCCTTGGGAGCGACGCGCTGGGTTATCTGCGCAATACCATGCTCGTACCGGTCGAGGCGATGATGGAAAGCCTGCTGGCGGACCTGTCGCAACGGTCCGAGCCCTTGCTGCTGGTACTCGATGATCTGCACCTGATCCAGGATGGCGAGCTGCTCGCGGCGCTCAGCCGCCTGGTCAAGCTGGCGCCACCCAATTTCACCCTGGCGATCGGTAGCCGCTCGCAACCTGCCCTGGGCTTGGCTACGTTACGAGCCAAGGGGCTGCTGCTGGAACTCGGCAGCGATGAGCTCAGGCTCAATCCGCAAGAGACGCGCAGTTATCTGGAACGCAGCGGTCTGCAGCTTAACCCCGAGGCATTCGGTGCCCTCTACAGCCATACCGAGGGTTGGCTGGTCGGAGTGCACCTGGCCAGTTTATGGCTGCGCAATCATCCCCAACCGACGGAGCGCATGGCCGAACTGGGTGCCGACAAGCATGCGGTGGGTGATTACCTGCTGCGCTCGGTGTTCGAGCAGTTGCCGGCCGAGCGCCAGGAGCAGTTGCTGGCGCTGGGTGTGGCGCAGCAGCTCAGTGGCGATCTGGCCAACGCGCTGACCGGGCGCCAGGATGGCCAGCAGCTGCTGGAAGAGTTGGAGGCGATGCAGTTGTTTCTCCTGCCGATGGACCGCGAGCGGCAGTGGTATCGCTTTCATAACCTGTTCGCCGAGTTTCTCCGTGGCCGTCTCAAGGAACGCGACCCGGAGCGCTTCAAGCAGCTGCACTTCAACGCCAGCCTGTGGTTCACCAATCACCACATGCAGAACCTGGCCATCGAGCACGCCTGCCTCGCCGAAGATACCGAGATGCTCGCCGCGCTGATCGACGGCTGCGGTCTTGAGCTGATCAACCGCGGGCAGCTCAACCTGATCTACAAGTGGCGCCAGCACGTGCCGGACGAGATCGCTGGCCGCTTCCCGGTGCTGGTGCTCGCCGACGTCTGGACCCGGGCAACGGAAATGGGGCTGAGCGAAGCCAACCGCATGCTCGACGAGTTGCTGCAGCGCTGGAGCGAGTCGCGTAGCGGTGGTCCGTTGAGTGACAAGGTTCTGGCGACCCTGGCGATCAAGGCGGTAATCGCCTTGCAGAAGGACGACCTGGATAGCTGCGTCAACCTCGCCCGGCGTATCGAGGTGCAGCTCGGGCAGCACACCGCGTTTCTCGAGGTCGCGATCCTTGCCGTTGGCGCTCTGGCCAACGTCATGCTGGGCCAGGGTGAGCAGGCGCGCAAGCTGCTGGCGCTGGCGCAGCAGCGCAATCACTTTCTTGAAGGCCGCTATCTGGACATGCAGTTGGCCAACGTCGAGGTGCTCCTGTGTCTGGAGCAGGGGCGGATAAAACAGGCGCAACTGTTGTTCGAACAACTGCGCGCGCGGACGATGCCCTGGTTTGGCGAAGAGTCCCGCGCGCTGGTCTTGCCGGCCATCACCGACTCGCTGATCGCCTATCACCAGGGGCGCATCGATGGCCTGCAGGACCGTCTGCGCTGGGCCCTGGCCAAGGTCGATGTGATCAACCCGATCGATCTCTACGCTCAGGCAATGCTCTGTCTGGCACGAGTTCAACGTCTGCAGGGCGCCCCGAAAGAGGCGCTCGCGACTCTGGTACTGATGCAGAACCTGGCGGCGCGCACCCATTCCTGGCGCTTTTATGTGCAGGCGGTAGGTGAAGAGATCACGCTCATGCTTCAGGAACCGGTAGCCGACCGCAGCAAGCGCGCGGAGCAGCGCCTGAAGTCGGTGGACTGGGCCAAGCTGGCTGGCCATTACAAGCAGCGCAGCTTCAATCCGGTGTCGTGGGTGCTTGGCCTGACCCGCATTCGCCTGCAACAGACGCGAGGGCATTACAGCGAAGCACTGCACGAGATCACCCAACTGCGCGGCCAGTTGCAGAACGGTTGGCACGGGCTGCATCGCCTGCGCCTGGATCTGCTCGCGGCGCTTAGCTACCAGCGCCTGGGCTACCAGGAACGGGCGCAGAGTCTGCTGGTGCAGTGCCTGATCGATGCTGAGCGGGAGGAGGCGCGCAGCCTGTTCATCGAGGAGGGCGAGGCCATCCGTCAGTTGCTGCTGCAACTGGAATCCGCCGAGCGTCAGCCGGCATTGCAGGCCTTCATCCGCAGCCTGCTGAGTGCCTGGTCCGGGCAGGATTCTCGGCAGCCGCAGGACACGCTGGAGGAGGGGCTGACCGAGCGCGAGCGCGAGGTGGTCTGTCTGGCTGCCAAGGGCATGTCCAACGAGGAGATCGGCCAGCAGCTGGCACTGGCACTGGGGACCGTCAAATGGCACCTGCACAACATCTACGAAAAGCTCAAGGTGCGTAATCGCACTCAAGCCATCCGCCGTGCCCGCGAGCTGAGCCTACTCGAATCATGAACAGTCAGAATCCATCCAGCCAAGCCGCCGCGCCGCTGTTGCGCACCAAGTTGTATCCCGCCCATGCCGAGGGCGCTCCCTTACTGCAACGTTCGGCTTTGCTCAAGCGTTTGCTGGAGGCCCGCGAGCAGCGCCTGATCGTGCTCAGTGCTCCTGCAGGCTTTGGCAAGAGCACCGTCCTCAGCCAGTTGCGCAGTCGTCTGCAGGGGCAGGGGGCGCGTGTCGCCTGGTTGTCCTGCGATGAGGGCGACGGCGAGCCGGCGCGTCTTCTGCAATATCTTGTGGCGGCAATAGGTGCGGTCTGCCCCGGCTTCGGCGCCAGCACCACGGCCCTGCTGCAAGGCGAGGTCAGCTGGCCGCTGGAGACCGTCATAGACGCGTTTCTCGACGACCTCAAAGGCCTGTCTGAAGACCTCTATCTGATGCTCGACGACTTCCACCGTATCCGCCATCCCTCTCTGGGCCAGTGTTCGCGTTATCTGGTTGAACGCCTGCCCAGCCAGGTAAGGCTGGTGGTCAGCACGCGTTATCAGCCGCGCTTTCTCGACGAGCTGCCTGCTCTGGGCGCCTGGGCTTTCTGGCTCAAGGCCGAAGACCTGCGTCTGACCCGTGCCGAGACTGCCGCCTATTTGCGCGATATCAAGGGGCTCGCTCTGGAGGAAGGCGAGCTCGACCAGCTGTATGCACGCACTGAGGGCTGGATCACTGCCTTGCATCTGGCTGCGCTGGCCTTGCCGCGTCAGCACAATCGCGCGGCTTTTCTTGCAGGCTTGTCAGGCGCCGAGCGCAACATCGCCGATTACCTGGCCGAAGACGTGGTGGCCAGCCTGCCCGAAGCCGTGCAGCTGTTTCTTGACCAGACCTCGGTGCTCGATGAATTCAATGCTGAACTGTGCAACGCCCTGACTGGACGCCAGGACGGGCACGAGATGCTGCGGCGCCTGAAGGGCGAGCAACTGTTCGTGATTCCGCTGGACGAGCAGGGCGTATGGTTCCGCTATCACCATCTGTTCGCCGAATTTCTTCAGGGGCGCCTGGCCAGGCGCGGCGACAGCGCTCATTTGTTGCACGCCGCCGCGCGCTGGTGTGAAGGCCACGACCTGCCGGACAAGTCGATCAAATACGCCTTGCGTGCACGCGATTACGCGTTCGCCGCCGAGCTGCTGGAGCGCCAGGGCGCCAGGCTGATCGCCGGCAACCGGGTCTACGGCATTCTCGCCATTCTCAAGGACATCCCGCCGCTGGTGATCACCGAGCAGCCGGTGTTCCAGATCTTCTATGCCTGGCAACTGGCCTTCGAGCAGAAGTTCGCCGAGTCCGAAGCCTTGATCGAGGAAGTCAGCACGCGCCTAACCCAGGGGCGCGGCAAGGGCATGCATTTCGGCCTGATCGAACTGCTGGCGGCCGCCCAGGTGCTCAAGGCGCTGGTACTGCTCTACCAGGACAAGCTCGAGGCCTGTCTCAAGGTCGCCGGTCACTGGCTGGCCCTGGTGCCACAGAACCAGCCGGTGTTCCGCGCCAGCCTGGCCTGCGTTCAGGCCGCAGCGTTCGCCCTGCTCGGGGAGTTCGGCGAGGCGGCCAAGGCGATAGCCGTGGCGCGGGAGAACCTGCGCCAGTGCGAGAGCGAATACCTGCACGTGATGGCCAGCCTTATCGAGGCGTTGATCTGCAAGGAATACGGCGAGCTGGAGCGCGGCCGCGCACTGGCCGAGTCGGCGCGGGCACGCGTCGAGCAGGTGTTCGGACGGCGTAGCCGGGTCGGCGGCCCGCTGGGCCTGGCCTATGCCGATTTACTGTACGAGCAGGATCGACATGGCGCCATCCTTGCCGAGCTGCCGCTGGCCACCACCTGGCGCGATGTTGCCACGCCGGTGGAGTTGATCAGCCGCGGCAGGCTGGTCATGGCGCGCGCGCGTTTCTTCGCCGGTGCCGCAGAGCAGGGCCTGGAGGAGCTCGATGAGTGGCTGGCGGGTTTGCAGGGGCCTGGCTACGAGCGGGTGTTCGCCATCGCCATGGGCTGCAAGGTGCAGTTCCTGCTGTGGCTGCGCAGGCCCAACGAGGCACAACGCATCTATCTGCAGCTGGAACGCCATCTCGCAGCCCTGCCTGTCGAGCGTTATGGCGATGCCCATACGGCGCTGGCGTTGAGTGAGGCGCGTCTGGCGCTGAGCGAGCGCAGGCTGGAAAAAGCCCAGGCCAGCCTGGAGGCATGCCTGGCCAAGCAGGGCGCGGAGCACCAGCGTGACCGGCGCCTGCGCCTGAGCCTGTTACTTTCTGTGGCGTACTGGCGCAAAGGTAACAGCGAAAAAGCCTTCGCACTGTTGCATGCGACGTTGGAGGAGGCCTGGCAATGCGGTTACCGCCGTCTGTTCCAGGACGACGCGCTATGGTTGCTGCCGCTGTGGGATGCCTGGAAAAGCGCCGAGCCGAAACGCGCCGGAGCCTGGCAAGGTGTTGCTGAAACACTGCGCGAACAATGCCGACGGCTGTCTATTGATCCGGAAAGTTTCGATGAAAATCAAGACGTTAGCTCTCGGGAGCGGGAGATTTTGCGACTCGTGGCGGCCGGACTTTCGAACCGTGATATCGCCCAGGCGGTGCATCTGTCCGAGGCCACTATCAAATGGCATCTGCACAATCTGTTTTCCAAGCTGGGTGTGCGCAGTCGTACCCAGGCGGTACTCAAGGGCAAGAGCCTGGGACTGTTGAGCGAGGCATGAAGAAGTAGAACGGCAAGTCAGCAGTTCGCTCCATCCCTTGGATGGGCTGGCAGTTCAATGGTGGGTTAGTAGCTTGTAGCCATAGCGAAGCGCGCTGCGTTTCGCGAAACCAAACCTGGCGTACCTAAGGAAGCCGCGGCAGGTCTGGTGATCGGCATGGGCCGATCAGGCTGCTCGTGACAGGACGTCACCGGCAGAGCCGGGGAACCCCCATTTGAACTGTGGAGATAACAACAATGATGACCCTGAAGAAATTCGCTCTTGCCGCCGCCGTCATGGCAGTCCCGTTCATGGCCCAGGCCGATCTGAAGGCCCTGGATGATTCCGATCTGGCCAGCGTCACCGGTCAGGCCGGTATCAGCATCGCCGGTAACTTCGATGCCACCATCGGTTCCATCGTCTACACCGACACCGAGAGCGGCATCAGCGATGGCAGCAACACTCTGAGCCTGAACACCGTCAGCCTGTCGGGCTTCAATATCGATGAAACCAATCCGCTGACCATCGACGTCAAGGACAACAAACTGGAAATCGGCCTGCCGGGCATCAACGGTGGTGTTTCAGTCGACTCGGTGAAAATCGGCAACAACAGCATTGGTGGCGTGGCCATCAACGGTCTGGACATGGCCGGCTCCACCGTCAAGGTCTGGGGCCACTGATTCCCGCCTGATCCGTTCCACAGGAGCTCTGTCGCGCGCGGCCGGGCTCCTGCCTCGTTGTATGCAGTTGCGGATTGACCAATGATCGAAATTCTCGTGGGCAGCCTGATCGGTTTGTACGGGTTTACCGAAGCTGTCGACATCAAGCCTCAGCCCACCGGCACCGTGAACATCACCCAGCCGCTGGTGCCCAACGGCCCGCTGCGTGAGTCGGTGGTGCTCGAGCCGATGAGTCAGTTGCAGTTTCGCAACGTCATTCGCCAGGCCTACGACTACAGCTGCGGCTCTGCGGCGTTGACCACGCTGCTCGACTATTACCTCGGGCGCAACCTGGAAGAGCGCCAGGTGATGGAAGGGCTGCTGCGTTTCGGCGAGGCCGAGAAGATCGTCGAGCGTCGTGGTTTTTCCCTGCTCGACATGAAGCGCTTCGTCACAGCTCTGGGCTACAAGAGCGGCGGCTTCCGCGCTGGTTTCGATGACCTGGCGCAGCTCGAACACCCGGCAATCGTGCCCATCGAGTACGCCGGCTTCAAACATTTCGTGGTGGTGCGCGACGTCTACAACGAACACGTATTCGTCGCCGACCCGGCACTGGGCAACATCAGCTTCACCCGTGTGCGCTTCGAAGAAATCTGGGATCAGAACGTGCTGTTCGTGATCTTCCCCAGTGGCAACGAACCGCCCAATGCCATGGCATTGACCGATCGCGACTTGCGCATCATCGACGACCGCACCATCAGCATGTTGGCTTTCCGCGAATTTCCGCAGATGGCCAAGTTCACCACGAATCAGGCCGACCAACTGGGGTCGGGGGGCGACATCCAATACATTCGCCGCAAGTGATTTGCCCGGCATAACAATAACGATCTGGGGATAGCGTCATGGGAGTTTGGGGGTATGCATGGCTGGCCATGCTGACGCTGGTGGCGGCGCAGCCGTTGATGGCCGAAGAGGCTACGGTCGACGATGCGCGCGATGCGCTGAGCAAGAAGGAGGACGACGCCGACAGTGCCAAGGCGCTTGAGGAGGTTTTCCAGGCAGCCGAAAAGAGCTACACCTTGCTCAAGAAGGGCGAGCGTACCCTGACCTACGGCTTCGACTACTCACTGCTGCGCGACACGCAGATCCAGACCGTGCGTACCGGGCAGAACGTCTACAGCGTGATCGGTCAGAGCGAAGCGCAGCATACTTTCACCAATTCCTTCACCTTCGATTACGGGGTGTGGGACAACCTTACCTTCAGCATGCGTGTGCCGTTTCTGGCCAAGTACGACACCGAGCGCGACCTCAATACCTACAGCCTTGGCGATATCTCCGCCAGTTTGCGCTGGCAGCCGTGGTCGTCGGCACGCGGTCGGCCGGTTACTACGCTGTTCGCCACCCTGGGCTTGCCGACCGGCGACAGCCCCTATGACGTCAGCCTGGACAATGGCCTGGCCTCGGGCAACGGTTACTACAGCCTGGGCGTCGGCGCCAACCTGTCCTACGTGATCGACCCCGTGGTGCTGTTCGGCTCGCTTGGTTACACCTACAACCTGCCCATCCGCGATGCCGATCAGGTCCGCGGCGGGCGCTTGCTGGAAGAAGTCGACCCAGGCTCGAGCCTGTCGCTGAGCATGGGCTTTGCCTATGCATTGTCCTATGACGTGTCCCTGGCCACCTCATTCCAGATGGCCCACAACCTGGCACCGAAATTCAAGTTCAGCGATGCCACCTTCGAGGGTAACGAGCAGACCAGTGCGGTGATGAACTTCTCCCTGGGCCTGCGCACCGCACCCAATACCATCGTCAACGTCAATGCCGGGTTCGGCATGACCGAAGATTCGCCCGATGTCCTGCTCGGGATCTCCATGCCCCTGGATATCAAGGGCCTCAAGGCCGAGTAAGCAGCGAGCGAACCTGATATGACTCATCTTGCCAAGCTGCAGGCTCTGCTGCTGGTGGGGCTCGGCGCGGCCTGCGTCCTGCCCGTCGATGCGCAACTGGCCAACAACCTGACCATTGGCAACCCCAAGGCCATGGCCATGGGCAACGCCGTCACCGCCGATTTCACCGGCATCGATGCCGTGCACTACAACCCGGCGGCGCTGAGCAAACTCAAGGGGCGGCAGACCACGGTCAAGCTGCTCAGCGGCGTGATGGACATCCGCGCCAAGTTCGACGCCAAGCAGGACTACGGCTTCATGGGGTTCGACGACGACCCCTTCAAGAATTCCAGCAGCCGCACCCTGACGCCGACCATGTACCTGCCGGGTGTCGGCGGCATGACTGAATTGCCGGTTCTGGTAGCGCCGCTGGCGGGCCTGTCGATCAACCCGCCAGGCTCGAAATTCACCTTCGCTACCAACGTATACGCACCCATGGCGCTGGGCTATTCGCGCGATTCCGACGACGACCCAGGGCGTTTCCAGGGGCGCCAGGTATCGCTGCAGCGCATCACCTATTTCTCACCGTCGCTGGCCTATCAGGTCAATGACGAGCTGTCGGTAGGCTTGTCCATCGGGTTTTCCCATCAGGCGGTGGCGCTCAACCAGGACTTTCGTAACCCCGGCATGCTCACTGGTTTGACCCGTATTCTCAACGAGGCACTTTGCCTGCCGGGGCTGGAAGAGATCACGGGGCCGTTCATCAATGTCTGCAGCGGCAAGATCGGCCCGTTCGACTCGCTGGCCAACCTCGACCTGGATCTGCAGCAGAGCCTGTCGCCGACCTACAACCTGGGCATTCTCTGGGAACCGACCGACTGGTTCGCCTGGGGTGCGACCTACCAGAGCGAGGCGCGCATGAATCTCAAGGGCAAGTACCGCGTCGACTATACCGAGGACTGGGCGGGCTTCTGGTCCGGCCTGCAAGGCTCGCTGTTCGGTCAGATTCTCAGCCCGATCTTTCCCTATGGCGCAGACGAGGAAAGCGGCAACGCCTCGCTCAAGCTGACCTATCCGGATGCTTTCAGTACCGGCATCAAGGTTCGTCCCTTCGATAAATGGCAGTTCAATCTGGATCTGCGCTGGGTCGGCTACAGCGACTGGAACAACTTCGAGATCGAGTTCGATCGCGAGCTCGACCTGCTGCGTATCGCCAAGACCTTCGGCGGCGGCAACGCCACCGATCGCAGCATCATTCTCGACCGTGGGTATCGCGATACCTGGAGCTGGGGTGTGGGCGTGCAATACGACGTCAATGATCGCCTGGCCCTGCGTGCCGGCTACGAGTACCGCCCCTCGGCCATTCCCAAGGACAAGGCCGACGTGCTGGCACCAGTGGGCGATGCCGATCTCTATGGTCTCGGCCTGGGTTATCGCTGGGACAAGGACACCACCATCGATGTCGGCTTCAACTACTTCGTTTCCAAGCAGAGCATTCCCGCCGGCAGCAGCTGCAACGTCAGTTGCGAAGGGCTGGATAACCTGGTCTACAACCCCTACGCCGGGCTCAATATCGAAACCACGGTCAAGGCCTATATCTTCGCCATGACCTACACCTCGAGGTTCTGAGGCGATGCGCAGTCTGATGATCATCCTGGCCTTGTTGCCCCTGGCACAGGCCACTGCCAGCAGCCGTTACCTGACCTGGGTCGATGATCTGGGACGGGTGCACAACACCTTCGTCGACAGCCGTTTCGCCGAGCAGCAGAGCCAGGCCAAGCGTCGCGCCGAACAAAGCGATCAGGCCCGGCTCGGTGATGGTGGTGCCTGGCCGGGCAGTGCGCCAGGCACGGGGGAGAGCAAGCGCCGCTATTTCACCTGGGTCGATGGTAATGGCCAACTGCAGAACAGTTTCTATGCCGGCGCCCAGGTCGCCGGTGCGTCGGGTCGCGATCAGGTACTGGCCAGCGGCGAGCGGGCAGGGGAGTACATCGACTCGGCGGTGCTGGAGGGGCGAGGATTTGCCCGCGACAGTTACGACAGCCCGTATTACACCTGGGTCGACGAACAGGGAAGGACGCACAATTCGCCGGTACCCGCCCAGCCGCGGGCTGCTGCTTCCAGCAAGACGGCCTCATCGGTGCGCTACAGCGAGGGCCGGCAGATCGAATTCGAAGGCAGCAGGCCGTCGTTGCCGATGCTCGATGGCCAGCCAACGGCAGCCATGCAGGCGCTGCTCGAGGGCAGCCAGGCGCGCGGCGAAAACCTGTATAGCGAGTTGTCGCTCCGCTGCTGCGGGCAGTTGCGCGATAGTGACTTCAGCGTGCTGTCGGCCCAGGAGCCACGCTACGAAGAGCTGGATCGTTTCTCGCCCAGCTTCGACTTTCCCATGGGGCGCAGTTACTACGCAGCATTGAAACTGCCGGCGTCGCGGCAAAGCTATGGATTGCGTGTGCGCAGTTTCGCCAACCGCCAGGTGATCTATCCGTCGCTGCTGTTTCTCGATGAGGCCAAGCGGCCAACGCGCCTGGTCAGCGACGCGGTGTATCAGCTGCACCCGGAAACCTGGTACCGCTACGCCTTCATCGAGGGCACGGTGCAGGTGCGCGCCGAACGTGGCGAGCGTTACGTACTGCTGATCACTACTGATGAGGATCGAAGCCTGCAGACGCTGGACAACAAACCGTTCAAGCGGCCGTTGCAGGATCTGGCAGTGGATGCGGCGGGCATGCAGCGGCATGCGCATGCGGACGAAGGGGCGTTCGAGCTGGCGATCGTGCGTTGAGCCAGTCTTGGGCGCGCCAGGTCGGGGCGACCTGGCGCGACGCTAACGGTAGCCGAGCGTCAGACTTCCTTGCTGACGATATGGCCAAACAGCTCCTGGGAGAAACGCACGCGCTCCTCGGCGTCTTCCTGAATGCCCTTGGCTTTCAGTTCTTCCAGGCGGGCTTCCACGGCGTGGGCACGATGGGTCAGACCGCAGTCGTTGGCGATCTGGATATTCAGGCCGGGGCGGGCGTTGAGCTCGAGAATCAGCGGGCCCTTGTCCTGGTCCAGCACCATGTCCACACCGATGTAACCCAGGCCGCACAACTCGTAACAGCCGGCGGCGAGTTTCATGAAGCCGTCCCAGTTCGGCAGTTGCACACCGTCCACCGCGTTGGTGGTGTCCGGGTGCTTACTGATCTTGTTGTTCAGCCAGGTGCCGCGCAGGGTTACGCCGGTGGCCAGGTCCACACCCACGCCGATGGCGCCCTGGTGCAGGTTGGCCTTGCCGTTGGACTGGCGCGTCGGCAGACGCAGCATGGCCATCACCGGGTAGCCCATCAGCACGATGATGCGGATATCCGGCACGCCTTCGTAACTGATGCTCTTGAAGATGGTATCCGGTGTCACGCGATACTCGATCAGCGCGCGGTCACGGTGGCCACCGAGTGAGTACAGGCCGGAAAGGATGCTGGAAATCTGCTGCTCCAGCTCCTCGTGGCTGACGATCTTGCCGGAAACCGTCTTGAAGCGATCCTCGAAACGGTCGGCGATGACCATGATGCCGTCGCCACCGGCGCCCTGCGCCGGCTTGATGACGAAGTCAGTGCGCCCGGCGATGATCTCGTCGAGCTTGTCGATCTCCTTCTCGGTTTCGATGATGCCGTACAGCTCCGGCACATCGATGCCGGCCTCGATGGCCCGCTCCTTGGTGATGATCTTGTCGTCGACGATCGGGTACAGGTGCCGTTTGTTGTACTTCAGCACGTAATCCGCGTTGCGTCGGTTGATGCCCATGATGCCTTTGGCTTCAAGGGCCTTCCACGTCTTGATCAGGCCGAACATGGTCTTAGTCCTTGAGGAAGGCTTTGAAGCGGAACAGCTCGGTCAGGCGGTAGCCGCGGTAACGACCCATCGCCAGCATGAAACCCACCAGGATCAGCAGGACCGCCGGGAAGGTGAACACGAAGTACACCAGCTCCGGAACCATCATCAGCAGGTGCGCGATGGTGGCGGCGAACAGGGTGCCGATGGCGACCTTGAAGGCATGGCTGCCGCCGCGTTCTTCCCAGGTGATCGACAGGCGTTCGATGGTCATGGTCAAAATCACCATCGGGAACAGCGCTACCGACAGACCGCGCTCCAGGCCCAGCTTGTGGCTGAACAGGCTGATGGCGGCGATCAGCACCACGACGAAGGTCAGCACCACCGACAGGCGCGGCAGCATCTGCAGCTTCAGGTGCTCCAGATAGGAGCGTAGCGAGAGGCCGAGCGTGGTGATCACGGTGAACAGGAAGATGCCGAAGCCCAGCTGGGTTTCGCGGAAGGCCAGGGCGATCAGTACCGGGGTGAAAGTGCCCAGGGTCTGCAGGCCGCCGAGGTTGCGCAGGATGAGGATGACCAGCACGCCGATCGGGATCATGACCATGATCATGAAGGTCTGCTGGGTCTGCAGCGGCAGGCCGTACAGCGAGTATTCGAGGAAGCTGGCGTCGGTGTTCTCGTCGGTCAGCTTGGCCAGGCGGATGGCGTTCATCTCGCTGTTGTTCAGGCTGAAGCTGACTTGTGCCTGGCGCCCGCCCTCGAGGCTGACCAGCTCTTCGTCACCTATCCACCACACCAGACGATCGGCCGGCAGCCCTTGCTCGCCGGTCTCCGGGTTGAAGTAGAGCCATTTCTGGCCGTTGAAGCTGCGCAGCCACAGCTCGGGCGACTGCGCGACCTCGGCCTGCAGGCGAATGGTGTGCACGCGCTCCATCGGTACGTGGGCGATGGACAGCAACAGGTCGACTACCTTGGCCTTGTTGGCGGTGGATGCGTCGCCGCCCAGCAGCAGCTTGACGTTGTCGTCGTTGACGTTGTTGGCGCGCTTGATGGTTTCGCTGATGAAGGTCTCGACATCCGCCGAGTGCTGGCGGATCGGCGCGAGCAATGCTTCTGCGGCAATTTTCTCGGGGCCTTCTACCGGCAGGCTGTCACGGAAGATCGGGCCTTTGGCGGGTGGCTGCTCACCGCTGTAACGCTTGGTCAGGACCAGGCGATAGTAGAGGGTCTGCTTACCGCTGGCGCGACGGGCCGACCAGGTGACGCGGCGGTTGCCGTCGACACGGTTGACGCTGACGCCATAGTTGTTGGAGATGAAGCTCTCGTTGAGGCTCACGTAATCCTGGTTCAGCGGCGGCACGAACATCTGCAGTTTCACCGGCTCGCGCGGGGTCGCCTGAAATTCGACCTTGGCGTCGATGTTCCACAGATCGTCGGTCTCGTCTTCGGTCACCGGGATGCCGAGGATGAAGATTTGGTATGCCGTAATCAGAACGCCCAGAGTCACCAGCAGGGTGATCAGGACTTTCAGATGCAGGTTCAGAGAGCGCATGGGAATTACTCGCCAGGGGTTGCGTCGTCGGTGCAGTCGGGTTTGCCGGCCGCGTATTTAAGGCTTGGATCGACCATGGCTTCGAAGTGCTTGAGCGCTTCGGAGCCGATCAAAAGCGGGTATTGGAATGCGCTTCGGTCGGTCAAGTTCACTTCGATCGTGCGCAGGGTTTGCCCCATGCACAGTTCAAGGTCGATTACCGGGCGTGCCGTATAAGTCTTGTCTTCTTCGGGATCGAAGTCGCCTGCCCGGCGTTTGATCTTGCTGATGCGCGCCAGCGGACGCTCGATGGTTCGCTCGTGAGCGTCATCGATGGCCAGCACGAAACGCACCCAGGTTTCTCCGTCACGCTTGAAGCGTTTGATGTCGCGGGCGCTGAGGGACGCCGTCTTGGCGCCGGTGTCGAGCTTGGCGGCTACCTGCAGGTCCAGTTCCTCTATGTGAATGTATTCGTTCAGGCCATAGATCGACTTGCCCATGGCCAGAGCCGGGCAGGACAAGGTCAGCAGGCAGAGCAACAAGGAGAAGGGTTTCAGTCTCATGTGTCCTTGAGAAGGTATTGCCAGGGGCGGGTGAGCAACAGTGTCTGGCGGCAGACTGCCATATAACTGTCTGCCGGGAAGTCTAGCAGGCATGACAGAAGGCGTTAGCCGGGCGTAAGTGCGCGGATTCTAACATGGGGATTTTCCGTGCTGACAGCAGGTTATGTAGCTTTCTGCAAGTAAGGTCAAGGCTCGACTGGCTCGACATTCATAAAATATTGTCGACAATACTTTGGTCTGCTTTGACGGTTTTGGCTTTGTGGCGTAGTTTTATTGCCACTGAAAGCTCTTGGTGTCGACAATCATGCTGCTTGAATCGGAAGCGCCCACATCGCCTCAGGTGGATTCGGAAACACTTTCCGAACATGTTTTCCGCCTGATCCAGGCTGCCATCGTCAAAGGTGATATCGCCCCCGGCAGCAAGATCTCCGAGCCTGAGTTGGCGCGTACCTACGGCATCAGCCGCGGCCCGTTGCGTGAGGCGATCCATCGCCTGGAAGGGCAGAAGCTGCTGGTGCGCGTGCCGCATGTGGGCGCGCGCGTTGTATCGCTCAGCCATGCCGAACTGGTAGAGCTGTACGAGATCCGCGAATCCCTCGAAGGCATGGCCTGTCGTCTGGCCGCCGAACGCATGACCCAGCAGGAGATCGACGAGCTGCGCCGGGTGCTGGAGTTGCACGAGCAGGACGCCGCCTTCAAGGCGGGCGTCGGCTACTACCAGCAGGAAGGCGACTTCGACTTCCACTACCGGATCATCCAGGGCAGCGGTAACCGCACCCTGGCCAAACTGCTGTGTGACGAGCTCTACCAGCTGGTGCGCATGTACCGCCTGCAGTTTTCCGCCACGCCCAATCGGCCGCACCAGGCCTTCGCCGAACATCACCGCATTCTCGATGCCATCGCCGAACGTGACGGCGAACTGGCCGAACTGCTGATGCGCCGCCACATCGGCGCCTCCAAGCGCAATATCGAGCGCCACTACAAGGAAGCGCTCGCCACTTCATCCAAGCCCCGAGGTGATACATGACTCAGCTTTCCGCCGGCCAGCGCTTCCGCCAGGCCCTCGCCGAAGAGCAACCGCTGCAGGTAATCGGCGCGATCAACGCCAACCATGCGCTGCTGGCCAAGCGCGCAGGCTTTCGTGCCATCTACCTGTCCGGTGGTGGTGTCGCGGCCGGCTCGCTCGGGCTGCCGGATCTGGGTATCAATACCCTCGATGACGTGCTCACCGACGTACGCCGCATTACCGATGTCTGCGACCTGCCGCTGCTGGTAGACATCGACACCGGCTTCGGACCTTCGGCCTTCAACATCGAGCGCACCGTCAAGAACCTGATCAAGGCTGGCGCCGCCGCTGCGCATATCGAAGACCAGGTCGGTGCCAAGCGTTGCGGTCACCGTCCGGGCAAGGAAATCGTTTCCACCGAGGAAATGTGCGATCGCGTGCGCGCTGCTGCTGACGCCAAGACCGACCCGGACTTCTTCCTCATCGCCCGCACCGATGCGATCCAGGCCGAGGGTGTGGACGCCGCCATCGAGCGTTGCCAGGCCTACGTCGAGGCCGGTGCCGATGGCATCTTCGCCGAGGCGGCCTACGATCTGCCCACTTACAAGCGCTTCGTCGAGGCGTTGAAGGTGCCGGTGCTGGCCAATATCACCGAATTCGGTGCCACGCCGCTGTTCACCCGCGAGGAGCTGGCTTCGGTCGGGGTGGCCATCCAGCTTTACCCGCTGTCGGCGTTCCGCGCGGCGAACAAGGCGGCAGAAAGTGTCTACACCTCGATCCGCCAGAACGGCCACCAGAAGGACGTGATCGAGCTGATGCAGACCCGCGCCGAGCTGTACGACCGTATCGGCTACCACGCCTTCGAGCAGAAGCTCGACGCGCTGTTTGCCGCCGGCAAGAAATAAGGCTGTAGCCCGGATGCAATCCGGGGATTGGTTGGCGTGGTTGCCGGATTGCTGTCTGGCCACGCACCTAGAACAAGAGATAAGAAGATGACCATGAGCTCGACTGAAACCACTCCAGGCTTCAAGCCGAAGAAATCCGTCGCCCTGAGCGGCACCGCCGCCGGCAACACCGCGCTGTGCACCGTTGGCCGCACCGGTAACGACCTGCACTACCGCGGCTATGACGTGCTCGATTTCGCCAATCGCTGCGAGTTCGAGGAAATCGCCCACCTGCTGGTGCACGGCAAACTGCCCAACGTCGCCGAACTGGCCGGTTACAAGGCCAAGCTCAAGGCCCTGCGCGGCCTGCCGGCCGGGGTCAAGGCCGCGCTGGAACAACTGCCGCCCTCGGCGCACCCGATGGACGTGATGCGCACCGCCGTGTCCGTACTCGGCTGTCTGGCCCCGGAGAAGGACGACCATAACCACCCCGGCGCCCGCGACATTGCCGACAAGCTGATGGCCTCTCTGGGGTCGGCGCTGTTGTACTGGTATCACTACAGCCACAACGGCAAGCGCATCGACGTGGAAACTGACGACGACTCCATCGGCGGACATTTCCTGCACCTGCTGCACGGCGAGAAGCCGCGCGAGTCCTGGGTGCGCGCCATGCACACCTCGCTCAACCTGTATGCCGAACACGAGTTCAACGCCTCCACCTTCACCTCGCGGGTGATTGCCGGCACCGGCTCCGACCTGTTCAGCTGCATCGCCGGCGCCATCGGCGCGCTGCGCGGGCCCAAGCACGGCGGCGCCAACGAGGTGGCCTTCGAGGTGCAGAAGCGTTACGACAGCCCGGAAGAAGCCGAGGCCGACATCCGCGAGCGAGTAGGGCGCAAGGAAGTGGTGATCGGCTTCGGTCACCCGGTCTACACCGTCAGCGATCCGCGTAACAAGGTGATCAAGGAAGTGGCCCGCGAGCTGTCCGTGGAACAGGGCAACACCCAGATGTATGACATCGCCGAGCGTCTGGAAAGCGTGATGTGGGAGATCAAGAAGATGTTCCCCAACCTCGACTGGTTCAGCGCCGTGAGCTACCACATGATGGGTGTGCCCACCGCCATGTTCACCCCGCTGTTCGTCATCGCCCGCACCGCCGGCTGGTCCGCCCACGTCATCGAACAGCGTATCGACGGCAAGATCATCCGCCCGAGCGCCAACTACACAGGCCCAGAAGACCTGAAGTTCGTGCCGCTCAAGGACCGTAAGTAAGATGAATGACACCGTGAATAGCCAATACCGCAAGCGCCTGCCCGGCACCGCGCTGGATTACTTCGATGCCCGTGAGGCGGTCGAGGCGATCCAGGCCGGCGCCTGGGACAAGCTGCCCTACACCTCGCGCGTGCTCGCCGAGCAGCTGGTGCGCCGCTGCGATCCGCGGGATCTGACTGCCTCGCTGGAACAACTGGTCTATCGCAAGCGCGACCTGGACTTTCCCTGGTACCCGGCGCGCGTGGTCTGCCACGACATCCTCGGCCAGACCGCGCTGGTCGACCTCGCCGGTCTGCGCGATGCCATCGCCGAGCAGGGCGGTGACCCGGCCAAGGTCAACCCGGTGGTGCCGACCCAACTGATCGTCGATCACTCGCTGGCCGTCGAGGCGCCGGGCTTCGATCCGGACGCCTTCGAGAAGAACCGCGCGATCGAAGATCGCCGCAACGAGGACCGCTTCCATTTCATCGACTGGACCAAGACCGCGTTCAAGAACGTCGACGTGATCCCGGCCGGCAACGGCATCATGCACCAGATCAACTTGGAAAAGATGAGCCCGGTGATCCAGGCGCGCGGCGGCATCGCCTTCCCCGACACCTGCGTCGGCACCGACTCGCATACCCCGCACGTCGATGCCCTGGGCGTGATCGCCATCGGTGTCGGCGGCCTGGAGGCCGAGACGGTGATGCTCGGTCATCCCTCGATGATGCGTCTGCCGGATATCGTCGGCGTCGAGCTGACCGGCAAGCGTCAGCCGGGCATCACCGCCACCGATATCGTCCTGGCTCTGACCGAGTTCCTGCGCAAGGAACGCGTGGTGGGTGCCTGGGTCGAGTTTTTCGGCGAGGGTGCCGACAGCCTGTCCATCGGCGACCGCGCCACCATCTCCAACATGTGCCCGGAGTACGGCGCCACCGCCGCGATGTTCTATATCGACGGCCAGACCATCGACTACCTCAAGCTCACCGGCCGCGAGCCGGAGCAGGTGGCGCTGGTGGAAAACTACGCCAGGACCACCGGTCTGTGGGCCAACGCCCTGCAGGGCGCCGAGTACGAGCGGGTGCTGAGTTTCGATCTGTCCACCGTGGTGCGTAACCTGGCCGGGCCGTCCAACCCTCACAGGCGGCTGCCGACCTCGGCGCTGCATGAGCGTGGCATTGCCGACGAGGCCAAGCTGGCCGCAGGCTGGGCCGAAGAGGCTCAGGGCCTGATGCCTGACGGTGCGGTGATCATCGCTGCCATCACCAGCTGCACCAACACCTCCAACCCGCGCAACGTGGTCGCTGCCGGTCTGCTGGCGAAAAAGGCCAACGAGCTGGGCCTGGTACGCAAGCCCTGGGTGAAGACGTCGTTCGCACCGGGCTCGAAGGTCGCCAAGCTGTACCTGGAAGAGGCCGGCCTGCTGCCGGAGCTGGAGAAGCTCGGCTTCGGCATCGTCGCCTACGCCTGCACCACCTGCAACGGCATGTCCGGCGCGCTGGATCCGGCGATCCAGAAGGAAATCATCGAGCGCGACCTGTACGCCACCGCCGTGCTCTCGGGCAACCGCAACTTCGACGGGCGCATCCACCCGTACGCCAAGCAGGCCTTCCTCGCTTCGCCGCCGCTGGTGGTGGCCTACGCCATCGCCGGTACCGTGCGCTTCGATATCGAGCAGGATGTGCTCGGCCATGATGCGGCTGGCAATCCCGTGACGCTCAAGGACCTGTGGCCGAGCGACGAGGAAATCGACGCCATAGTCGCCTCCAGCGTCAAGCCCGAGCAGTTCAAGCAGATCTACATCCCGATGTTCGACCTCGGGACGGTGAAGGAGGCCGAGAGCCCGCTGTACGACTGGCGGCCGATGTCCACCTATATCCGCCGCCCGCCTTACTGGGAAGGCGCGCTGGCCGGCGAGCGCACGCTCAAGGGCATGCGGCCGCTGGCGATCCTGCCGGACAACATCACCACCGATCACCTGTCACCGTCCAACGCCATCCTGGCGGACTCGGCTGCCGGTGAGTACCTGGCGAAAATGGGCCTGCCGGAGGAGGACTTCAACTCCTACGCCACCCACCGTGGCGACCACCTGACCGCCCAGCGCGCCACCTTCGCCAACCCGCAGCTGGTCAACGAAATGGCCGTGGTCGACGGGCAGGTGAAGAAGGGTTCGCTGGCGCGCGTGGAGCCCGAGGGCCAGGTGATGCGCATGTGGGAAGCCATCGAAACCTACATGAACCGCAAGCAGAACCTGATCATCATTGCCGGTGCCGACTATGGCCAAGGGTCATCGCGGGACTGGGCGGCCAAGGGCGTGCGTCTGGCGGGTGTGGAAGTGATCGTGGCCGAAGGCTTCGAGCGCATCCACCGCACCAACCTGGTGGGCATGGGCGTGCTGCCGGTGGAGTTCAAGCCGGGCACCACCCGCCTGACCCTGGGCCTGGACGGCACCGAGACTTACGACGTCGAAGGCGATATCTCGCCGCGCTGCGACCTGACCCTGGTGGTCAATCGCCGCAACGGCGAGGTGGTGCGGGTGCCGGTGACCTGCCGCCTGGATACGGCTGCGGATGTCAGCGTGTACAAGGCCGGCGGCGTGCTGCAGCGCTTCGCCAAGGACTTCCTCGAAGGCGCGGTGGCCTGATGTAACGACCTGCCCGCGAGCGGGCAGGTGCACTCTGTGGGAGCGAGCTCTGCTCGCGAATCGCCGCACAACGAAGCTTCGTTCGCGAGCAGAGCTCGCTCCTACGAAAAGCCGGTAGCCCGGATGAAATCCGGGGAGCACCATCATTCCCTATCAGGACTGCAGCTATGGCTTATCTGCCGCAAGTAAAAATCCCCGCCACCTATATGCGTGGCGGCACCAGTAAAGGCGTGTTCTTCCGCCTCCAGGATCTGCCCGAGCGTTGCCAGGTGCCGGGCGCGGCGCGCGATGCGCTGTTCATGCGCGTAATCGGCAGCCCCGACCCCTATTCGGCGCATATCGACGGCATGGGCGGCGCCACCTCGAGCACCTCCAAATGCGTGATCCTGTCGAAAAGCTCTCAGCCCGATCACGATGTCGATTACCTCTACGGCCAGGTGTCCATCGACAAGGCTTTCGTCGACTGGAGCGGCAACTGCGGCAACCTGTCCACGGCGGCCGGCGCCTTCGCCATTCATGCCGGCCTGGTCGATCCCGCGCGGGTTCCCGCTAACGGCACCTGCGTAGTGCGCATCTGGCAGGCCAATATTCAGAAAACCATCATCGCACATGTGCCGGTCAGCAATGGCCAGGTACAGGAAACCGGTGATTTCGAGCTGGACGGCGTGACCTTCCCGGCGGCGGAGATCGTGCTGGAGTTCCTCGACCCGTCCGACGATGGCGAGGAGGGCGGCTCGATGTTCCCCACCGGTAACCTGGTCGATGACCTCCAAGTGCCGGGCATCGGTACCTTCAAGGCGACCATGATCACCGCCGGTATTCCGACGATCTTCGTCAATGCCGAAGACATCGGTTATCAGGGCACCGAGCTGCGTGAGGCTATCAACGGCGACCCGGCGCAACTGGCGCGTTTCGAGCAGATCCGCATTGCCGGTGCACTGCGCATGGGGCTGATCAAAACGGCCGAGGAGGCTGCGACACGTCAGCACACCCCGAAGATCGCCTTCGTCAGCCCGGCCAAGGACTACCGCACATCCAGCGGCAAGGACGTGAAAGCCGGCGAGGTCGATCTGCTGGTGCGTGCGCTGTCCATGGGCAAGCTGCACCACGCGATGATGGGCACCTGCGCGGTGGCCATCGGCACGGCGGCGGCGATTCCCGGCACGCTGGTTAACCTGGCTGCCGGTGGCGGCGAGCGCGAGGCGGTACGTTTCGGTCATCCGTCCGGCACCCTGCGTGTCGGCGCCCAGGCCAGGCGGGTCGACGGCCAGTGGACGGTGACCAAGGCGGTGATGAGTCGCAGCGCACGCATCCTGATGGAAGGCTGGGTGCGGGTGCCCGCTGAAAGTTTCTAGGTTCCGAAATGAGAAAAGGCTCGAGATTTCGAGCCTTTTTCCTTTATAAACAGGTGCTTGCGGCAGTTACTTGAGGCGCCTTTCAACGCCTTTTTCCACCAGGATCTTGGCGGAGATCTCCTCCACCGAGAAATGCGTGGAATTTATGAAGGCGATGTTTTCACGACGGAACAGACTCTCCACTTCGCGCACTTCGAACTCGCACTGGGCGTAGCTGGCATAGCGGCTGTTGGGTTTGCGCTCGTGGCGGATGGCGGTGAGGCGATCCGGATCGATGGTCAGGCCGAACAGTTTTTCGCGGTACTTTTTCAGCGAATCGGGTAGCTGCAGGCGCTCCATGTCGTCTTCGGTCAGCGGGTAATTGGCAGCGCGAATGCCGTACTGCATGGCCATGTACAGGCAGGTGGGCGTTTTGCCGCAGCGCGAAACACCGACCAGAATCAGATCGGCCTTGTCGTAATAGTGGGTACGCGCACCGTCGTCGTTATCCAGGGCGAAGTTCACCGCCTCGATACGCTCCATATAGTTGGAATTCTGGCCAATGGAGTGCGACTTGCCGACGGAGTAGGAGGAGTGCGAACTCAGTTCCTGCTCCAGAGGTGAGAGAAAGGTGGAGAAGATATCGATCATGAAACCATTTGCGGTATCGAGGATCGCACGAATATCGCGATTGACGATGGTGTCGAAGATGATCGGACGTACGCCGTCCCTTTCGGCGGCAGCATCGATTTGTTGTACCATGGCGCGCGCTTTATCGACACTGTCGATATAAGGACGCGTAAGTTTCGTGAATTGAATATTCTCGAACTGCGCGAGCAAGCTCTGACCCAGGGTTTCGGCCGTGATGCCGGTGCCATCGGAGATGAAGAAAGCGGTTCGTTTCATTTGCGCCAAAGGCCTTAAGCTGAGATCGATTCTTGGCTATGATAGGCCGCGTTTTTAGCCGGCCCCACGGGGTTTAGGCATTGTTACTTATTCAAGGGCAAGGCCACAATCGCGCGACTTCGGTCGCTCGACATTGCGCAGCCCACTAAGCTTTTCCAACACTGTTAGTGGAGAGATCACCTTGGTAGAGTACGTAGTTTCCCTCGATAAGCTCGGCGTCCACGATGTAGAGCATGTGGGGGGCAAAAACGCATCCCTCGGCGAGATGATCAGCAACCTGGCAGGTGCCGGCGTCTCGGTTCCAGGCGGTTTCGCCACTACGGCTCAGGCCTATCGCGACTTCCTCGAGCAAAGCGGCCTGAACGCTCAGATCCACGCTGCCCTCGACGCGCTCGACGTCGACGACGTCAACGCCCTGGCCAAGACCGGCGCACAGATTCGCCAGTGGGTGATGGAAGCCGACTTCCCGGCCGAGCTGGACAAGCAGATTCGTGAAGCCTTCGCCACCATGAGCGCCGGCAACGACAATATGGCCGTGGCCGTGCGTTCCTCTGCCACCGCCGAAGACCTGCCGGACGCCTCCTTTGCCGGCCAGCAGGAAACCTTCCTCAACATCCGCGGCGTGGACAATGTGATCCGCGCCACCAAGGAAGTCTTCGCCTCCCTGTTCAACGACCGTGCCATCGCCTACCGCGTGCATCAGGGCTTCGACCACAAGCTGGTCGCCCTGTCCGCTGGCGTGCAGCGCATGGTGCGCTCGGAAACCGGCACCGCTGGTGTGATGTTCACCCTCGATACCGAGTCCGGCTTCCGTGACGTGGTGTTCATCACCGGCGCCTACGGCCTCGGCGAGACCGTGGTGCAAGGCGCGGTCAACCCCGACGAATTCTACGTGCACAAGCCGACCCTGGAAGCGGGCCGCCCGGCGATCCTGCGTCGCAACCTGGGCAGCAAGGCGATCAAGATGATCTACGGCGACGAGGCCAAGGCCGGTCGTTCGGTCAAGACCGTCGAAGTCGACCGTGCCGAGCGTGCGCGCTTCTGCATCACCGATGCCGAGGTCAGCGAGCTGGCCAAGCAGGCGCTGATCATCGAGAAACACTACGGCCGTCCGATGGACATCGAGTGGGCCAAGGACGGTGACGACGGCAAGCTGTACATCGTGCAGGCCCGTCCGGAAACCGTGAAGAGCCGCTCCAGCGCCACCGTGATGGAGCGCTACCTGCTGAAAGAGAAGGGCACCGTGCTGGTGGAAGGCCGCGCCATCGGTCAGCGCATCGGCGCCGGCAAGGTGCGGGTGATCCACGACGTGTCCGAGATGGACAAGGTGCAGCCGGGCGACGTGCTGGTCTCCGACATGACCGACCCGGACTGGGAGCCGGTGATGAAGCGCGCCAGCGCCATCGTCACCAACCGCGGTGGTCGTACCTGCCACGCGGCGATCATCGCCCGTGAGCTGGGCATTCCGGCCGTGGTCGGCTGCGGCAACGCCACCAGCGTGCTGAAGGATGGCCAGGGTGTCACCGTCTCCTGCGCCGAGGGCGATACCGGGTTCATCTTCGAAGGCGAACTGGGCTTCGACATCCGCAAGAACTCGGTCGATGCCATGCCCGAACTGCCGTTCAAGATCATGATGAACGTCGGCAACCCGGACCGCGCCTTCGACTTCGCCCAGCTGCCCAACGAGGGTGTAGGCCTGGCCCGCCTGGAATTCATCATCAACCGCATGATCGGCGTGCACCCCAAGGCACTGCTGAACTTCTCCAGCCTGCCGCCGGAGATCAAGGACAGTGTCGAGAAGCGCGTCGCCGGCTACGGTGACCCCGTCGACTTCTACGTCGAGAAGCTGGTCGAGGGCATCAGCACCCTGGCCGCCGCCTTCTGGCCGAAGAAGGTCATCGTGCGCCTGTCGGACTTCAAGTCCAACGAATACGCCAACCTGATCGGCGGCAAGCTGTACGAGCCGGAAGAAGAAAACCCGATGCTGGGCTTCCGCGGTGCCTCGCGTTACATCAGCGAATCCTTCCGCGACTGCTTCGAGCTGGAATGCCGTGCGCTGAAGAAAGTGCGCAACGAGATGGGCCTGACTAACGTCGAAATCATGGTGCCCTTCGTGCGTACCCTGGGCGAGGCCTCGCAAGTTGTCGAGCTGCTGGCCAGCAATGGCCTGGCCCGCGGTCAGGATGGTCTGAAAGTCATCATGATGTGCGAGCTGCCGTCCAACGCGCTGCTGGCCGAGGAGTTCCTCGAATTCTTCGACGGCTTCTCCATCGGTTCCAACGACCTGACCCAGCTGACCCTGGGCCTGGACCGCGATTCCGGTATCGTCGCCCACCTGTTCGACGAGCGTAATCCGGCCGTGAAGAAGCTGCTGGCCAACGCCATCGCTGCCTGCAACAAGGCCGGCAAGTACATCGGCATTTGCGGTCAGGGCCCGTCGGACCACCCGGATCTGGCCAAGTGGTTGATGGAACAGGGCATCGAAAGCGTGTCGCTGAACCCGGATTCGGTACTCGATACCTGGTTCTTCCTGGCCGAAGCGCAGCCTGCCTGATACCAGTTGCCGAACCAGAAGAAGGGCGGGTCGAACCCGCCCTTTTTGCTGGTCACTCCCGAGCCGTCGCCAGCGATTCGAACGTCGCTCCGACGGCTTTTTAAGGGCTTCGTTTCTCTTTGTGGCACAGCGCCATTGCGGTTCTCCGATCCATGCAAAGCAGTAGTGAGCTTTTCCCCGTTGCTCTGATCAGCGCCGAACTACGCGGTGACCTCAGCGAAGACGTCTATCTCCTCAAACCCAACAACAGCCCGGACTCCAGCGTCGAGCTGGCGCTGACCCGTGTGGGGTTGGGAGGTGCCGAAGCCGCGCGCGGGGTGCCCGTGGTGTTGCTGCATGGCAGTTTTTCCAACCGACGTTTCTGGTATTCGCCGAAAGGCATCGGCCTGGGCGCTTACCTGGCGCGTGCCGGGTTTGACGTGTGGATCGCCGAAATGCGTGGCCACGGCCTGTCGCCACGCAACGAAGGCTATCGCGACAATAACGTCGCCCAGTACGTGCGCTACGACCTGCCTGCCATCGAGGCTTTCATCTTCGAACAGACCGGGCAGCCCGCTCACTGGATCGGCCACTCCCTGGGCGGGGTGATTCTGGCTGCAGCGCTCGGTGGTGGTTGCCTCGGACAAGCGCGCGTTCGCTCGGCAGCATTGTTCGGCAGTCAGATCAGCCGTATCTACTGGCCGCTGAAGGTGCCGCCGGTGGAGTGGGGCGCCCGCCTGCTGCTGCTGCGTGCCTTTCCCTATCTTTCCGGGCGGCGCCTGAAGCGCGGGCCTGAAGATGAGCCTATCGGTCTGGCGCTGGAAACCCTGCGCTGGCTCAGGTTGTTCGGGCGTTTCGGTGATGGTGAACAGGACTGGTGGGCGGGGCTCGCTCAGGTCCACGTACCGGTGCTGGCCGTGGCGGCTGCAGCCGATCATCAGGATCCGGCCTGGGCCTGCCGCAAACTTCTGGAGCAATGCAGTGCTGCGCCGAGGCATTTTCTGCTGCTGGGCAAGGACAAGGGCTTTAGCAGCGACTTCGGGCATATCGAAATGCTGGTCAGCAAGGAAGCGCAGCGCGAAGTCTGGCCGCTGGTCGAGCAATGGCTGCGGCATCTGCAGCTCACAAGTGAATGTGCCGAGCAAGTCTCTATCGCGGGTGTCTGAGCTGTCGTAACGTTTCTTCGGCGGGTGCTTACCGGTAATATGTGACGCCTCGTGCGTCGATGGTCATTTCCGGGGCTGTCGCTTGCTTGCCGTTCATCCATTGTCGAAAGGAGTTCCGTCATGCATTACATCACCCCTGATCTGTGCGATGCCTATCCAGAGCTGGTCCAGGTCGTCGAGCCGATGTTCGCCAACTATGGTGGCCGCGACTCCTTCGGCGGGCAGATCGTCACCATCAAGTGCCATGAGGACAACTCGTTGGTGAAAGAGCAGGTCGATCTGCCCGGCCAGGGCAAGGTGCTGGTCGTCGATGGCGGCGGTTCGCTGCGTCGTGCGCTGCTGGGCGACATGCTGGCCGAGAAGGCCGCCAGGAATGGCTGGGAAGGCATCGTGGTGTACGGCTGCATTCGTGACGTCGACGTGATCGCGCAGACTGACCTGGGCGTGCAGGCGCTGGCCAGCCACCCGATGAAGACCGACAAGCGCGGTATCGGTGACCTGAATGTGCCGGTTACCTTTGGCGGCGTGACCTTCAAACCGGGCGAGTACCTGTATGCCGACAACAACGGCGTGATCGTGTCCCCGCAAGCTCTGAACATGCCGGAATAAGCTGATGCAGGATCAGGAATCGGCACTGTTGCACGCCTTCGTACTCGATGGTCGCGGCGGTGCGCGTAGCATCAGCCGCGAGGAGCTGGACAGCCTGCAGCTGGGCGAGCATGAGAGCCTGTGGTTGCACTGGGATCGTAGCCAGATGCAGTCGCAGCGCTGGTTGCGCGAGAGCAGTGGGCTGGATGAGTTCAGCTGCGATCTGCTGCTGGAAGAGAACACCCGGCCGCGTCTGTTGCCGTTGCCGGACAACGAGATGCTGATCTTTCTGCGCGGGGTCAATCGCAATCCTGGCGCCGAGCCCGAAGACATGGTGTCGGTGCGCATCTTTGCCGATGCCCGACGGGTCATTTCGTTGCGCCTGCGGCCGCTGCTCGCAACTGACGCACTTATTGCCGACCTGCTTGCGGGAAAGGGCCCGAAAACGTCCTCCGAGTTGCTGCTGGAACTGGCTCGCCACCTGACCAGCCGTGTCGATGATCTGGTTACCGAACTCAGCGAGCTGCTCGACGGTGAAGAGGATGCTCTCGATGACGATGAACGTTATCGCCCCGATCACGGCCTGATGCTGCAGGTCCGTCGGCGAGCGGCCAGCTTGCGGCGCTTTCTCGCGCCGCAGCGCGATCTCTATGCTCAGTTGGCGCGCAACCGCCAGCCCTGGTTCGTCGAGGACGACGACGACTATTGGAACGAGCTGAACAACCGACTGACTCGCTATCTCGAGGAACTGGAGCTGCTCCGCGAGCGCGTCGGTCTGGTGCTGGAGGCTGAGAGTCGGCGTCTGGGTGAGCGGATGAATCGCATCATGTATCGCTTCACCGTGATCACCGGGCTGTTCCTGCCGTTGACCTTCCTCACAGGTCTGTTGGGTATCAACGTTGGCGGCATTCCAGGCTCCGAAAGCCCGATCGGTTTCTTCGTGGCCTGTGGCCTGATGATCATTCTGGCAGTGGGGCAATTGCTGCTTTTTCGCCGCTGGCGTTGGTTGTGATGTGTGACTCATCCGCTGGCTACTGCGTCTAGCCGTGACATCCCGTGAGGTGCGCATGCACGATCCATTCGAAGAGTCTCTACGCGATTTGCTCAGGTCCTCGCCGTCCAGCCATGACGACGATGCCTGTCTGCACCGGGTCCTCAAGACCGCCAACCGGCAGGTTGGCGCGGGCGATCTGTTCAGCCTGATGGGCCACTGGGCGCAGGCTCTGATGATCGCCCTGAACAGCGGTTCGGCGCATGTGGCGCCGGTATCGCGCCGTACCCAATCCTCTGCTTCTGCTGATAAGGCTGACTGAAATGGAACTCGATCCCTGGACCCAAAGCCTGATCTCCGCGATGACCGCACTGTGGACCAAGGTTGCCGGATTCATTCCCAACCTGTTCGTTGCGTTGGTGCTGGTGCTGCTCGGCTTCGTCGTCGCCAAGCTGCTCGATACGCTTTTGTCCAAACTGCTCGGCAAGGTTGGGCTGGATCGCCTGATGATGGGCACCGGCCTCACCAAGTTGCTGGCTCGCGTCGGCATCCACGCCTCGGTCTCGACCCTGATTGGCAAGATCGTCTACTGGTTCGTGCTCCTGATCTTCCTGGTTTCCGCTGCCGAGTCGCTGGGGCTGCAGCGGGTTTCGGCAACCCTCGACGTCCTGGCGCTTTATCTGCCGAAGGTCTTCGGTGCAGCCCTGGTGTTGCTGGCTGGCGTGCTCCTGGCGCAACTGGTCAGCAGCCTGGTACGCGGCGCTGCCGAAGGCGTAGGCCTCGAGTACGCCAATGGTCTGGGGCGCGTGGCGCAGGGGCTGGTGATCATCATCAGCATTTCCGTGGCCATCGGCCAGCTGGAGGTCAAGACCGATCTGCTCAACAATGTCATCGCCATCGTGCTGATCTCCGTCGGTCTGGCGGTGGCGCTGGCGCTGGGTCTTGGTAGCCGTGATATCGCCAGCCAGATTCTGGCCGGCATCTACGTACGCGAGCTATACCAGGTCGGGCAACAAGTGCAGGTTGGTGAGGTCGAAGGCCAGATCGAAGAGATCGGCACAGTGAAAACCACCCTGTTGACCGATACCGGTGAGCTGGTATCGGTAGCCAATCGAGTGATGCTCGAGCAACGCGTGAACAGTCGCTGACGCCAATCTGTTATTTTATGCAGCTGCCCGGCAGGCGTGACCTGTCGGGCACTTTTCGTCCTGACCGTCGGCCCGACTCGTTTTGAACAAAGCTCAAACCCTGCCCACGCGCTACGACCCCCGCGAGCTCACCGATGAAGAGCTGGTGGCGCGCGCCCACGACGAGCTGTTTCACATCACTCGTGCTTATGAAGAGCTGATGCGACGCTACCAACGAACATTATTTAACGTTTGTGCGCGCTATCTGGGGAACGAAAGGGACGCTGACGATGTCTGTCAGGAAGTGATGCTCAAAGTTCTTTATGGCCTTAAGAACTTTGAGGGTAAATCCAAGTTCAAGACCTGGCTTTACAGCATTACCTATAACGAATGCATTACTCAGTATCGAAAAGAGCGGCGCAAGCGTCGATTGATTGACGCCTTGAGTTTGGATCCGCTCGAAGAAGCTTCCGACGAGAAAACACCGAAAGTCGAGGAGCGAGGCGGTCTGGATAGGTGGTTGGTTCACGTCAACCCGATCGACCGCGAGATTCTGGTGCTACGTTTTGTCGCAGAACTTGAGTTTCAAGAGATTGCCGACATCATGCACATGGGCTTGAGCGCAACGAAGATGCGTTACAAGCGAGCATTGGATCGGTTGCGGGATAAATTTTCGGAAACGTCCGAAACTTAGTTCAGCTTCCAGACCACTAAGGGAGTGGCGAAACCTGATAAACTCGCCGCCAAGTTGCCGACTGAAGTTAACGGTGACTTATTAACCACCAAGATGGGGATTTAACGGATGAAAGTAAAAAACACCTTGGGCGTAGTCATTGGCTCTCTCGTTGCCGCAACCTCCTTCGGCGCGCTGGCGCAAGGCCAAGGCGCTGTCGAGGTGGAGGGCTTCGTCAATCGCTACTTCACCGACTCTCAGCGTGATTTCGCTCACGACGAAGGCAACCTGTTCGGTGGCAGCATCGGCTACTACCTGACCGACGACGTCGAGTTGGCGCTGTCCTATGGCGAGTACCACGATCTGCGTGGCGAAGGCTCTCGTGGCAGCAAGGACATCAAAGGCAACCTGACCGACCTGAAGGCCATCTACCACTTCGGTCAGCCGGGCGTTGGTCTGCGTCCTTACGTCTCTGCCGGTTTCGGCCATCAGAGCATCGGTGACGCCAACGGCGGTGGTCGTAACCACTCCACTCTGGCCATCGCTGGCGCTGGTGCCAAGTACTACTTCACCGAAATGTTCTACGCCCGTGCCGGCGTTGACGCTCTGTACAACATCGACCAGGGCGACACCGAATGGCAAGCCGGCGTGGGTGTTGGTCTGAACTTCGGTGGCGGCAGCAAGCCTGCTCCGGCTCCGGTCGTAGCTGCTGCACCCGAGCCGATGCCCGAGCCTGCTCCGGAGCCGGCTATGGAAACCGTTCGTGTCGAGCTGGACGTCAAGTTCGACTTCGACAAAGACCGCGTGAAAGAAGAAAGCTACGGTGACATCAAGAACCTGGCTGACTTCATGAACCAGTACCCGCAGACCACTACCACCGTTGAAGGTCACACCGACTCCGTCGGTTCCGACGCTTACAACCAGGGTCTGTCCGAGCGTCGTGCCAATGCCGTACGTAACGTGCTGGTCAACCAGTACGGTGTAGACGGTAGCCGCGTCAATGCTGTTGGCTATGGCGAAACCCGCCCGGTAGCTGACAACGCCACTGATTCCGGCCGCGCTGTCAACCGTCGTGTTGAAGCTGAAGTAGAAGCCCAGATCCAGCAGTAATGCTTCTGGTGCTGTAAGAAAAACCCGGCCTCGGCCGGGTTTTTCTATTCCGGGATAAAAAAGCCCGCCTGAGACGGCGGGCAGGCAAGCAGAACCGGATTGCTCAGGCGTGTAGAAGCTGGGGCAGGCCGACCTCGCTGCTGGCGCGGGCGACTTCGCCGATCACCAGGATGGCCGGGCTTTTCAGGGCAAACGCTGCGGCATCATCCTGCATCGTGGCCAGGCTGCTGCGGCACTCGCGTTGCTCAGGCAGCGAGGCGTTCTCGATCATCGCCACCGGCATCTCGCCGCTCATGCCGCCGGAAAGCAGGCCGGCCTGGATATCCGCCAGCTTGGCCACGCCCATATAGATCACCAGCGTGGTTCCGCTTTGCGCCAGTGCGTGCCAGTTCAGCGAGCTGTCGTCCTGGGTATGGGCAGTGATCAGGGATACGCCACGCGCGATGCCGCGTAGGGTGAGGGGAATACCGCAATTGGTGGCGCCGGCCAGACCGGCAGTGATGCCGTTGACCAACTCCACTTCGATGCCATGAGCATTGAGCCAGTCGGCTTCCTCGCTGCCGCGGCCGAAGATGCAGGGATCGCCGCCTTTAAGGCGCACCACGCACTTGCCCTGGCGCGCATAGCGCAGCATCAGGCGATGGATGAACGTCTGCGGGGTGGAGCGGCAGCCGCCGCGCTTGCCCACCGAGACGATGCGTGCGCCGGGACAATGCTCGAGCACGGCGGGGTTGACCAGGTCGTCGATCATCACGATCTCGGCTTGCTTCAGCGCCTTGACCGCCTTCAGCGTCAGCAGCTCGGGGTCGCCGGGGCCAGCGCCAACCAGCCAGACTTTTGCGTTCATATCGATTCCTTTAAGCGTTGACTGCCAACGGGCGGATAGCTAGCAGGCGTTTGATTTCGGGGACGCAGGATCCGCAGCTGGTGCCGCACTTGAGCTCCTGCTTGAGGCCGTTCAGGTCCAGGCCGCGCTCGATGCCGGCGCACACCGCGCTTTCACTGACGTTCAGGCAGTTGCACAGGGTGTTGCCGCGGATGGCGGCGACGGCGTTGCCTGGCGGCGCGGAGACCGGGGCGAGCAGCCAGCGGCGCAGGTCGGCGTCGGCCTGGCCGTTCAGCCACAGGCTTCTGAGCCATTCGCTGGCAGCGGTTTCGCCGGCCAGGCGGAGGCTGACGATGCGGCCATCCTCGATGCGCACGCGTTTGCCCACCGCGCGGCGCGGGTCGTCGTAGGCCAGCACCGGGCCCTGGTTCAGGCGCAGCAGGCGGTCGATCTGCGCCAGCAGCTCGGGCTGCGGCGCCACGGCGCTGGCGGCGCGGATCAACAGGGCAGGGCGCTCGCGGCCAGTGGGGGTGAGGCTGGCGTAGGCGAACTCCTCGAAAAGCGGGCGCAGGGCCTCGAAGCGGCTCTGCACTTCGCCCTCGACCAGAGCGAACAGCTGCCAGGGCAGCTCGACCTTGTCCACCTCGACGCCGGTGTGCTTGAGCTCCGGTTGCTTGGACAGCGGATCGAAGGCCGGCTGGGTCAGCACGTTGGTCCCCAGGCCCTTGAGGAAACGGTCGCCCCAGTGCATCGGCAGCCAGGCCTGACCTGGGCGTACCGACTCGTCGCTTTGCACCGGCAGGATCAGACTGCCGCGGCGGCTGCGCAGTTTGATCAGGTCGCCGTCTTGCAGGCGGCGGCGACGCAGCTCGTCCGGGTGCAGGCCGAGCACGGCGGCCTCGACATGGCCGAACAGGCGCGCGGCGGTGCCGGTGCGGCTCATGCCGTGCCACTGATCGCGCAGGCGGCCGGTGTTGAGGGTGAGTGAATAGCGCGCCTCGCGCTTTTCCTTCGGCGCACGGTACGGGTCGGCATGGAACTGCGCGCGCCCGCTGGCGGTGGGGAAGCGACCGTCGGCATAGAGCCGCGCGGTGCCGATGCGTGCGCCGGGGGAGAACGGCCATTGCTGGGGACCTTGGGCATCGAGCAGCGCGTAGCTCAACCCCGAGAGGTCGAGGTCGCGCTCGGCGGTCAGGTGTTTGTATTCCTCGAACAGCGACTCGCTGTCGGCGAAATCGAACAGGCTGGGCAGGCCGGGGCGGAGCAAAGCTTCCAGGCGACGGGCAAAGTCGCAGGTAATCGACCAGTCGGGCCGCGCCTCTACAGGCGCTGGCACGGCGCGGCGTACATGGCTGACGCGGCGCTCGGAGTTGGTCACCGTGCCTTCCTTCTCGCCCCAGCTGGCGGCGGGTAGCAACAGGTCGGCGTAGCGGCAGGTCTCGGTGGTGAAGAAGGCTTCCTGCACCACGACGAAGGGGCAGGCGGCCAGGGCCTCGTGCACCTTGCTCTGGTTCGGCAGCGATTGCGCCGGGTTGGTGCAGGCGATCCACAATGCCTTGATGCGCCCGTCGTGCACCGCATCGAACAGCTCGATGGCGGACAGACCGGGCGTCTCCGGCAGGGCGTCGACGCCCCAGTAGGCGGCGACTTCGGCGCGGTGCTCGGCATTGCCGGCCTCGCGGTGGCCCGGCAGCAGGTTGCTCAGGCTGCCAGTCTCGCGGCCGCCCATGGCGTTGGGCTGGCCGGTCAGGGAGAAGGGGCCGGCGCCGGGTTTGCCGATCTGCCCGGTGGCCAGATGCAGGTTGATCAGCGCGCTGTTCTTGGCGCTGCCGGAGGAGGACTGATTCAGCCCCATGCACCACAGCGAGAGGAAGGAGGGCGCGCGGCCGATCAGTTCGGCGCAGCGCTGCAGGTCGTCCAGGCTGATGCCGCAGATATCGGCGGCGGCCGCCGGGCTATAGTCGCGCACCAGCTTCTTCAGTGCCTCGAAGCCTTCGGTATGGGCCTCGATGTAGGCACGGTCGATCCAGTCCTCCCATAGCAGGATATGCAGGATGCCGTGAAACAGCGCCACATCGGTGCCGGGCAGGATCGCCAGGTGCAGGTCGGCCAGCTCGCAGGTGTCGGTGCGCCGCGGGTCGACGACGATGATCTGCATCTCCGGGCGCCTGGCCTTGGCTTCTTCCAGGCGGCGGAACAGCACCGGGTGGGCGTAGGCCATGTTGGATCCGGCGATCAGCAGGCAGTCGCTCTGCTCGATGTCCTCATAGCTGCAGGGCGGGGCATCGGCGCCGAGGCTGCGCTTGTAGCCGACCACCGCCGAGCTCATGCACAGGCGCGAATTGCTGTCGATATTGTTGGTTCCCACCAATGCTCTGGCCAGCTTGTTGAAGGCGTAGTAGTCCTCGGTCAGCAACTGGCCGGAGATATAGAAGGCGACGCTGTCGGGGCCGTGCTCGCGGATGGTCTCGGCGAACACCGCTGCGGCGTGATCCAGGGCGCTGTCCCAGTCGGTGCGCGAACGGGCCAGGCCCTTGCCCAGGCGCAGCTCGGGATGGAGGGCGCGGGCGTCGAGGTCGTCGGTAAGGTGCAGAGTCGAGCCCTTGCTGCACAGCTTGCCGAAGTTGGCCGGGTGGCTCGGGTCGCCGGCGACGCCGAGAATCTTCTCGCCGTCGTGCTCGATCAGCACGCCGCAGCCCACGCCGCAGTAGCAGCAGGTGGAGGCGGTGACTTGAGTGGGGCTGGCCATTTTCGGAGCTCCTGAGGCGCGGGGAAGTTCTGGTGGGAGGGGCTTCAGCCGCGACCGTCGCCGCTGAAGCGCCTCCCACGAGGCGGGCTAGTTGCGTTGCGCGAATGCCAGCAACACACGGCCGTTCTCGACCCGGGCATGGTGCCGGTGAGCGCAGCCCACGTCCGGTGCCACCGCCGTGCCGCTGTCCAGCTCGATCTGCCAGTTGTGCAGCGGGCAGGCCACGCGCTTGCCGTAGATCAAGCCCTGGGACAGCGGGCCGCCCTTGTGCGGGCAGCGGTCATCCAGCGCGAAGACCTCGTCGGCCGTGGTACGGAAGATGGCGATATCGCCCTTGGGTCCGCTGACGATGCGCGAGCCGAGCACGTTGATCTCGTCCAGGGCGCAGATATCCAGCCAGTTCATACGGTGGCCTCCTCGATTTGCACCACCTTGATGGTGTCGAACTCTTTCTTCAGTTGCGGCGTCTCGATGCGTTCCTTCCATGGGTCCTGCTCGAACGAGAGGGCGTAGTGCAGGCGCGCGGCTAGGGCCTTGCGGTTGGCTTCGTCTTCCAGCACCGCCTTCTTGATGTGCTCCATGCCAACGCGCTGCATGTAGTGCACGGTGCGCTCCAGATAGAAGGCCTCCTCGCGGTACAGCTGGAGGAAGGCGGCGTTGTACTCGCGCACTTCTTCGGCTGTTTTCACCTTGACGAAGAACTCGGCCACCTCGGTCTTGATCCCGCCGTTGCCGCCGATGTACATCTCGAAGCCCGAGTCCACGCCGATGATGCCGACGTCCTTGATGCCGGCCTCGGCGCAGTTGCGCGGGCAGCCGGAGACCGCCAGCTTGACCTTGTGCGGCGACCACATGTTGAACAGGTCGTGCTCCAGGTCGATACCGAGCTGGGTGGAGTTCTGCGTGCCGAAGCGGCAGAACTCGCTGCCGACGCAGGTTTTCACCGTGCGGATGGATTTGCCGTAGGCGTGGCCGGAGGGCATGTCCAGATCCTTCCACACCGCTGGCAGGTCGTCCTTCTTGATGCCCAGCAGGTCGATGCGCTGACCGCCGGTGACCTTGACCATGGGCACGTTGTACTTGTCGGCCACGTCGGCGATTCGGCGCAGCTCGGATGGGTTGGTCACGCCGCCCCACATGCGCGGCACCACCGAGTAGGTGCCGTCCTTCTGGATGTTGGCGTGGGCGCGTTCGTTGATCAGGCGCGACTGCGGGTCGTCCTTGGCCTCGCCCGGCCAGGTGGAGATCAGGTAGTAGTTCAGCGCCGGGCGGCAGGTGGCGCAGCCGTTGGGCGTGCTCCAGTTGAGGAACTCCATGGTCTGCGCCATGGACGTCAGGTGCTGCTCGCGAATCGCCTTGCGAATCTGTCCGTGGTTGAGGTCGGAGCAGCCGCAGATGGCCTTCTCGCTCTTGGGTTTGACGTCCGCCGCGCCGCCGACGGTGCTGATCAGAATCTGCTCGACCAGGCCGGCGCAGGAGCCGCAGGAGCTGGCCGCCTTGGTGTGCTTCTTGACCTCGTCGACCGAGAACAGCCCGTTCTCCTGGATCGCCTTGACGATGGTGCCTTTGCATACGCCGTTGCAGCCGCACACTTCCATGCTGTCGGGCATGTTGGCGGTCTTGTCGGCGCCTTGGTGGCCGACATCGCCGATGGCGCCTTCGCCGAACATCAGGTGGTCGCGGATCTCGCTGACGTTGTGGCTCTCGCGGATCTGGCGGAAGTACCAGCCGCCGTCGGCGGTGTCGCCATACAGACAGGCACCGACCAGCACGTCGTCCTTGATCACCAGCTTCTTGTACACGCCGCCGAGGGGGTCGGACAGCGTTATCGTTTCCGTTCCCTCGCCGCCCATGAACTCGCCGGCGGAGAACAGGTCGATGCCGGTGACCTTTAGCTTGGTCGAGGTCACCGAGCCCTGGTAGCGGGAGAAACCGAGCTGGGCCAGGTGGTTGGCGCAGACCTTGGCCTGCTCGAACAGCGGCGCCACCAGACCGTAGGCGATGCCGCGGTGGCTGGCGCATTCGCCGATGGCGTAAACGCGCGGATCGAAGGTCTGCATGGTGTCGTTGACCAGGATGCCGCGGTTGCAGGCGATGCCGGCGCTCTCGGCCAGTTCGGTGTTGGGACGGATACCGGCGGCCATCACCACCAGGTCGGCGGGAATCACCTCGCCGTCCTTGAACTTCACCGCGCAGACGCGACCTTCGCCATTGTCCAGCAGCTCGGCGGTGTGCTTGGGCAGGAGGAACTTCAGGCCGCGGTCTTCCAGGGACTTCTGCAGCAGCTCGCCGGCGGTGCGATCCAGCTGGCGCTCCAGCAGCCAGTCGCCGATATGCACCACGGTCACGTCCATACCGCGCAGCTTGAGGCCGTTGGCCGCTTCCAGGCCGAGCAGACCGCCGCCGATGACCACCGCATGCTTATGGGTCTTGGCGGTGTCCATCATGGTCTGGGTGTCGGCGATGTCGCGGTAGCCGATCACGCCGGCCAGGTCCTTGCCCGGAATCGGCAGGATGAAGGGGTTGGAACCGGTGGCGATGAGCAGGCGGTCGTACTCGGCTTCGCTGCCGTCATCGGCGATCACCAGACGCTTCTTGCGGTCGATCCTGACCACCTTGCGCCCGAGCAACAGCTTGATGCCGTTATCGGCGTACCAGTTGAGATCGTTGAGCACGATCTCTTCGAAGGTCTGCTCGCCGGCCAGTACCGGGGAGAGCAGGATGCGGTTGTAGTTGGGGTGCGGCTCGGCGCCGAACACGGTGATGTCGTAGAGACCGGGGGCGAGCTTGAGCAGCTCTTCGAGGGTGCGCACACCCGCCATGCCGTTGCCGATCATCACCAGCTTGAGTTTTTGCATGCCGGCCATCTCCTGAGTCATTGATCACGGAAAAAATTGTCGGGAGCAATGTTTAACGTCGCTCCGCGACGGCTCGTAGAGTGGCTGCCAGGGATGGCAGGCCATAAAACAAAAAAGGCGTCCCGCTAGTCACCTAGCGAGGACGCCTTTGTCCAAGTCCCGTTCTATCGGGAAGTGCGGCCTTCCTCGTTGAAGGTCGCGCTTTATTTAATTTGTGGCAGTGCTAATGCAGCGCCTGTGCCAACTTCTCGAAACCCGGTTTGCCCGGCTTTTCAGCAACTTGGCGGTGTATGACGACTGGGTTTGTGCACCTTTGCGAGGCGTTTTGCGCTGCTTTGGTGCGAGTTGGGCTATTTGAGCAGCAGGAACGCCAGCAGCAGGTTAAGCAGCAGCGACACCAGCGCCACCGTGCGCCACACCAGCAGCGGCTCACGTTCCAGCAGCGGTCGCGGACGGTTGTTCAGCGACTGGCGCTCGCCACTTTCCAGGGCCAGCAGCCATTCCTCGGAGGTTTCGAAGCGCTGCGCCGGGGTGGCGGTTACCGCACGGTTCAATACTTCCTCGAGCCAGGCAGGCAGATCCGGGCGATAGCGGCTGGCCGGGGTCGGCTGGCCGAAGCGTGGGTGCTGGAAAGCCTCGACCTCGCCGTAGGGATAGTGGCCGGTGAGCAGGTGATAGAGGGTCACGCCGGCGGCGTAGAGATCCTGCTGGGCGCTGGGCGGGCTGCCGGTGAAGGCTTCCGGGGCAATATAGCTGGGCGTGCCGGGCAGGCTGTGGGCCTCGTCGCGGGTCAGGCCCGGGCAGTAGGCCAGGCCGAAGTCCAGCACGCGCAGCTCGCCGTCGTCGCCGAGCAAGAGGTTCTCCGGCTTGATGTCGCGGTGGATGATATTGCGTCGGTGCAGCAGACCGAGGGCCTTGATCAGCCGCGGCGCCAGGTCCTGCCAGTCGGCCAGGCTCAGCGGGCCGGCCTGCTGCAGGCGCGCGGCCAGGGTCTGGCCGGCGTATTCTCGCTGCACGTAATACAGGTGCTGGCGCTGCGGCAGGGCGTGCAGCTCGGGGAAATGGCGACCGGCAACGCGGCGCAGGAACCATTCCTCCTGCAGCAGTGCCGGGCCGGCCTGTTCTTCGCCTGCGCGGCTGGCCGGCAGGGTCTTGAGCAGCCAGGGCTGATGATGCGCGTCGCGCACCCGGTAGATCAGCGACTGGCGCGATTCGCCGAGCAGGCCTTCGACTCGCCAACCCTCGAACTCCTGGCCGTCGCGCAGACGCGGCGGCAGCGGCCAGTGCTCGAGCTGGGCCAGGGTGTCGGCCAGTGCGGCTTCCGGGAGCTGCTCGACGTGCACCAGCAGGGCGCTGGCGTTGTCCTGGCTGCCGGCGTGGTGCGCTTCGTCTACCAGGGTCTGGCAGATCGCCTCGGCGTCATCGCCCTGTAGCAACTCGCCGATGCGCTTGTCGCTGAGGCAGGCCCAGACCCCGTCGCTGACCAGCAGGAAGCGGTCGCCGGCCTGCAGCTCGCCATCGCGGTAGTCTACCACCAGATGCTGGTCCAGGCCCATGGCGCGCTTGAGCACGTGCTGCATGCCCGGCTGTTCCCAGACATGGTCCTCGGTCAGACGCATGAGTTGGCCGTCGCGCCACAGGTAGGCGCGGCTGTCGCCGATATGCGCCAGGGTATAGCGGCGACCGCGCAGCACCAGGGCGGTGAGGGTAGTGAGCAGCGGCTGGCCACCGCCGTTGGCCTGCAGCCAGCGGTTATGCGCGATGAGCAAGCGGTCCAGGCTGTGCTGCACCGGCCAGGTTTCCGGCGTGGAGTAGTAATCCAGGGCCAGCGCCTGGAGGGTGGCGCGCGCGGCCAGACCGCCATCGACGCACTGGCTGACGCCATCGGCCAGGCCCAGCAGGTAGCCCTTGCTGGCGGCCAGGGCCGGCGACGGGGTGACCACGCGCAGGGCATCCTGATTCTCGCTGCGCGGGCCGGTGGCGCTGTTTTCGCCGATGCTCAGTTGCAGGGGCATTCGTTACACCCGCGCAGCGGTCACCGCGGCGCTACCCCAGGTGGTGCGCCAGCGCTGCTTGACGCCGTGCAGGCCGAACCAGGCCAGTACGCCGAGACTGGCGAACAGCCAGAGGCCCAACTGGTAGTCGCCGGTATGCTGCTTGATGGTGCCGAGGCCGGCGGCGAGAAAGAAACCGCCGACACCGCCGGCCATGCCGATCAGCCCGGTCATCACGCCGATCTCCTTGCGAAAGCGCTGCGGCACTAGCTGGAACACCGCGCCGTTGCCGGCGCCCAGGCCAAGCATGGCGGCGACGAACAGGGCCAGGGCGGCGGTCGAACTGGGCAGGTTGAAGCCCACCGCGGCGATGCACAGCGAGGCGATGGTGTACATCACCAGCAGCGAGCGGATGCCGCCGATGCGATCGGCCAGCGCGCCACCTAGCGGACGCAGCAGGCTGCCGGCGAAGACGCAGGCGGCGGTGTAATAGCCGGCTGTGACCGGGTTCAGCCCGTATTGGTCGCTAAAGTAGCCGGGCAGGGCGCTGGCCAGGCCGATGAAGCCGCCGAAGGTGACGCTGTAGAAGAACATGAACCACCAGCTGTCGCGGTCGCCGAGGGCCTTGAGGTAATCGCCGAAAGCCTTGGGTTTGGGCCGTTCCGGCGCGTTCCTGGCCACCAGGGCGAAGATCACCAGGGTCGCCAGCAGCGGGATCAGCGCCCAGCCAAATACGTTTTGCCAGCCCGACAGCGCCGCCAGACCAGGAGCGAACAGCGCCGCCAGCACGGTGCCGGAGTTGCCGGCGCCGGCGATGCCCATGGCCTTGCCCTGGTGCTGCGGTGGGTACCACTGGGAGGCCAGCGGCAGGGCGACTGCGAAGGAGGCACCGGCGAAACCGAGGAACAGGCCGAGCAGCAGCGCCTGCTCGTAGCTGCCGATGCCGATCTGCCAGGCGCAGAACAGCGCGACGATCACCACCGTCTGGCCTAGCAGCCCGGCGGTTTTCGGCGACAGGCGGTCACAGAGAAAGCCCATCAGCAGACGTAGCACCGCACCGGCGAGAATCGGCGTGGCCACCATCAGGCCGCGTTGCTGGGCGTTGAGCTCGAGGTCGGTGGCGATCTGTACCGCCAGCGGGCCGAGCAGGTACCAGACCATGAAACTCAGGTCGAAGTAGAGAAACGCAGCGAACAGGGTGGGGGCGTGGCCGGCTTTCCAGAAACTTGTATTCATCGATCACCTCATCAGCGAGAAGGAGCCCGGCATGGCGCAGCAAACCGTGGTCGTGGACACGGCGGCGAAGCCGAAGCAGGGTCGAACGATTGCAGTGCAGGCTCGGGTTGCGACGCCTGCGCCAGCCCCGGACGCTGGGGCGAACACAAAAAAAACGCCGCTTCACCGCAGACCATGAAGGCCGGGTGAGGCGACGTCTTTGTCGTGAGGGAGGCGGCCGCCGTTGGCTACCTGGTATCAGGGGCTAAGCAAGTGCCGGGCCAATCGATCAAAGCCTTGAATGTAGGGCGACACGGACCTCGAGTGCGTAACGGGCTGCCGCAAAACGAGGCGTTTGCGTTGCAGTTGCACCTGAACGGGGCGGGAGCCTCGTTCAACTTCGGTAGGTGCTGAGCGCGGCCTGTGAGGTGATGCTGAAAGGAAGGGCCCCGTTGGTGGCGTGGGTCGGTAGCGGCAGGGTCAGCAGGGCGATTGCCAGCAGATTGCTCAGCAGTCCGGCCTGACGGGCGCGGCGGTAGGTGTCGGTCATCCTCGTTCCCCCTTTTCTGTTATGAGCTAGGCGTAGCAGAGGAATGGCGATGTGTCACGCAACCGGCAGAAAACTCTACGCATTTCTGCGCAACGACCAGACAACATCGCCTTTGCTGGCGGGCGCCAGCGTAATCAATCGAGCCGATTGACCTTGGGGAACTTGGCGTTGAAGGCGTCCGGCATGGGCACCACCTTCGACTGGCGGTAATCGAAGAATACGAAGCCGGACTTGGCCATTGCCACCAGCGCACCGTCGGCAGGGCGGGTGATACGGAATGTGATGTCGCCGCCATACTTGTTGAAGTCCATGACGCCGACCTCGAACAGCAACTGGTCGCGAGCATGCGCCTCGGTGCGGTAGGTGGTAGCCAGGTCGGTGACGATGATGCCGGTACCGTTGTCGTCGGTCTCGCGAATACCGAACTCGTATAGGAAGCGCGCCCTGGCTTCGGAGATCATCGAGATCATCGAGTCGTTACCCAGGTGATTGGCGCCATTGATGTCAGTGACGCGCACAGTGAGGTGGGTGCTGTAGCAATACTGGTCTTCAGGAAAATCGAGGGTCAGGCGTGCCATGGTCGAATCGTCGTCGAGAAAAGCGGCGATTGTATGCCGCCGCTTGCCTTAGCGGTGCGCGCTGTTGAGGTGATGGAAGGTGACCCGCCCGCCTTCGTTGTCCGGTCCGGAATTGTCCTGGACGTAGGCGCCCGCCTTGAAATAAAGGTACTGGGTGTTCCAGCGACTGCTGAGCTGGCGGTAGACCGCGCCCTCATCGCCATCGTTGCTGACCACGCTGACACCGAGGCGACCGCTGGGCGTCACGCGCAGGTCGTAGCCGAAGCGTTCGCCGAGTTGCACGTTGTCGGCCAGCAAAATGTTCTGCACCTTGCGATCACCCGGTCTCGCGCGCAGCAACAGTTCCACGCGCCCCACGCCACGGCGGTAGTGATACTGCACCTTGAGCAGTGGGTCGTTTTGGCTGCCTGGCACGTCGGTGCTGTGGATCTGGCCGATCACCACCTTGTTGCGGCTGGGTACCTGCTCGACCTGCAGAACGGCACTGAGGTAGCTGTCCGAACTGGCGTGCTGCCAGTTGCTCAGGCTGCCGTCGCGCTGGGTTTCGCGCAGCTCGCTGCGCGGATAGCGCGCGTCAGCGGTAGTTGAGCCGGTTACCGGTACCCAGAAGGTCACGCTGCCGTCGCCATTGCGCCGGAAATAACGACTTTCGTAGCCGTTGCTCAGGCGCTCGGTACTGATGGTGGTGGGCGTGGTTTCGGTGGGGATCGAAAGGTTCCAGGTCGTCAGGTCCAGCACGGTGTTCTCTGCTCGTCGGTTGAAGGCACAGCTTCGTCCGTCAAACGCTCCAGAGGTTCCCCGCTCCAGTGCCTGCGCCAGAGCTGTTACCACCGGTTCAGGCAGCCGGGCGCTGGTAGAGCAACTCCGCACGGCGGTGCGACAGGCGTAGACCTCTGATACAAGTCTGTGAGTCACAGATGGATGTGAAATCAATGGTTTGCGGCTATGTGATGACATCGCAGGGAACCTTGGCTGCCCTGCGCAAGAGCAACATGACGACTTGCTATTGAGCCAAAGACGCCGCGCATGCATCTGCATCGCCGCGCGATTTGGTGCGTGTCGCTCAGGAAACCGGCTGTGCATGGGCCTCTTCGACGTAGTCGCGCAACCAACGCAGCACTTCGACGGCTTCCCAGCGAGCCGGGTCGAACAATGCGTACGCCAATCCCTGATAGCCGACCACATCCAGCTGCCGGTGATAACCGGCGCGCTGTAACAGCGCCTCTATCTCGGCGAAGCACGTATTGAAGTGCTGACGGTTAAAGGGAGTGCGGCTCTCGGTGACAATGCCTTCGAGCAGTAGCTCATCGACCATCTCGCGAACGCGCTCCAGCGGCATGCGGTTCACTCGGTGTTTCAGCTGCAGTACGTCCAGCATGATGGCGCTCCTATGTGCTCGGTCATTTACCTGCGGAATAGGGTAATCGAAAAATACTGTACAAATAAACAGTATTGGGTGATAGTGGCCTCATTCAGGCGACAACAACCCGCCCGCCATGCAGATGTGGGCGCCTTGCAAGGGGGTATTGGCAATGCAACAGATGCTGATGACGATTGTGCTATTGGCTCTGCTGAGTGGCTGTGCGCAGCCACAGATCGAACGACCACAGGCCAACGGCGCCTACTTGGTGATCGAGGGGGAGCAGGCCTGGGCTGTGCTGGTCTCCAATGGCCAGCGCGTCGAAGAAGCAGGCGTGGTGCTCGACATAATCCATCTGCCTGGCCACCACTCCAATATCGCTGCCAGCTATGTGATCGAGACGCCCAATTGCGGCAAGCTGCAGTGGCTCACCGAGCGCCATGGTGCAGCAGAGGGCGAAACCACGCTGCTGCCGACAGCCTTCAATGAGCAATTGGGCAAGCCTGGCTGCGTGCTGGCCCAGGGCCTGAGCCGGGTCTGGACGGCGCTGGACTACTCCGGCTGATCTTGCAGTGTGCGCCACGCGCACCAACGTTCGACCCAGGGGCACCTGGCTCCGAAAGAAAAAAGCGCCGCGACCTCAACGGAAGCGGCGCTTTTCATATGCGCGGCGTGTCGCCTGTTTACATCAGGTGCTGCTTGTCCATCTCGATGGCCGCATCGAGGGTTTCCAGCAGAGCCTTGCGCACTTTCAGCTTGGTGTTCTTGTGCGCCGTCATATTGATTTTCTTCATCTGCTGCGCTGCCGCCTGCGCGGTGGCCAGCAGTTGCTCGGCCGGCACGATCTTGTCGAGGAAGCCGGCATCCACGGCACCAGCCGGGTCGAACATCTCGCCATTGATCACAGAGCGGTGGAAGGCCGACTTGCGCAGACGGTCGCGGGCCAGTTCGATACCGACATGGTGCATGGTCATGCCGATCTGCACTTCGTTCAGACCAATGCTGAACGGACCTTCGACGCCGATACGGTAATCGGCGGACAGCAGGATGAAGGCCCCCTTGGCCACGGCATGGCCCGGGCAGGCCACGATGATCGGAAAGGGGTGGGCGAGCATGCGCCGCGCCAGGGTGGAACCTGCGGCTACCAGGTTGATTGCATTCTGCGGGCCGGAGGTCATCACCTTCAGGTCGTAGCCACCCGAAAGAATGCCCGGCTGGCCAGTGATGATGACGATGGCGCGATCCTGCTCGGCGCGGTCGAGCGCAGCATTGAAGGCAGCGATCACGTCAGGTGAGATGGCGTTGACCTTGCCATTGCTCAGGGTGAGGGTGGCGATGCCGTCTTCGAGTTGATAGCTGATCAGGTCGCTCATGGCAGTTTTCCTTGTTGGAGCCGCGGGGCTGAATGTCGGCAGAAGGTACTCAGCCCAAACGCTCTGGTAAAGCGCCGTGACTGACTGGCGGGTCAGTGTTTTTGCCTATCGTGGCGATGGCTGTTGGTAATTGGCGAGCGCCGCCGCCTGACCATTAAGGTGGCAGCGAACCGAAGGAGCTGCCCATGAATACTCTGTACTCCATCCTTTATACGGTCGCCGTCATCGGCCTGCTGCTGGCTTCCGTCGCGCTCAGCGAAACGCTCTACCTGCGCAGCCCCACGGGTGTGCTGCTGCTCTTCGGCGTGGGATTGTTCATGTCCCTGGGTTTCCTCCTGTTCGGTCACATGCGCTTCGACGAGCCACCCGGCGAGGAGCATGACGAAAACCCGCTTCGCTCTTAAGCGCATGAATCCTTTAAAAAAAATTTGCCATTGGGAAAACATTCGACTACATTAGCGCGCCTCGACGGGGTAAACGCCAAAACGTCGAGATCCGGTGAAGTGTCCGAGTGGTTGAAGGAGCACGCCTGGAAAGTGTGTATACGGGAAACCGTATCAAGAGTTCGAATCTCTTCTTCACCGCCACTTTCGCAAAACCCCTGCAGGGAAACCTGCAGGGGTTTTTGCTTTTCTGGCCCATCACTTTTAAACGCCATGCGTACCCAGGGTGCGTACGCGCAGCTTCCTGACAGGGGCGAATGAACGTTGCCTTATATCGAGGCTTCAGGCGCTGCCGCCTGAATATCCCAATGCGGGCGCGCAGTCAGCTCCAGCAGTCAGGTGCCGAGCAGGGCGCTGTTGACCATGCGGCGCTTGCCTAGCTTTACGGTCGGTAGAACGCCTGCATACGAGCCGGTAAGCCAGCCCCAGCCATACGCCTCGATGGAATGGACAGAGGAAGAAAAGGCGAGGGCGATTGTCAGCTCGCAGAATGTGTTCAGTGACAAGAACTACACACCCAAGCAGCCGGCCAGCACCTACACACCGCCCGCCACCCACCGCATAGCCCAGGCCCCTCAGCAAACGCAGCAGCGCCAAACCAAGCAGGTGAGCCGCGAGCGTACTTCCAAGTGGATCAAGAGCTGGAACGGCGGCAGCAACTACCTGGCGGAATGGCTATCGGTGAATAACTACATCGACAGCACCAGCGTCTGCGCCAACCACCGGCGCGGATCAATCGACTACAGAGAATGCCGCAAGGCCGCCAAGCAGCACTTTCACGAACAGTGCAGAACCTGGCGCGCCCGCTATGACAGTAACCGCAAGACGCATAGTGATCGTATGAAAACGCGCTATTGCTCTGCGGCGAGCAGTTTTAATCCGATGGGGTGACTAAAATCCCCAAGAGAAAGCCGGGCCGCAATACAGCACGGTATTGCAAGCAAAGAACATGCTGAGAAGATAGCCGCCCAAGGCTCCCGTACACCCCAAAGCAAATCCGTTTTCAATTGTTTGGCTGGGCTTGACCTTGGAGTAGATCAAAACAGCAACTGTGCCAACTACTGCACCCATCAGTCCCAACAGGTAATCCACTCCAGGGCCATGCAGGCTGACAAGTGACATGTTAATTGCCCTAATTATTACCGTCATGGCAAACCCCAGGGCAAGGCCTGCTAGGAAACCCTTGTGGGGGTTGAAAATCAGACAGAAGACGATGCTCGTCAGTGCAGTGAAGTAGCTGTATGACGTGACCCATGACGGAAGAAATTCGCCACTGTTAAGCAGGAACGCCGCTGTTGTCAGGTGGGTAATGCCCAGGGCAAGGGGTATGTCGTATTGCTTAAGTAATCGTCCGTTGATCAATTATGAATTTCCCTATGGTTAGTTGAAGTGATGACCTATGTAGGGGGATAGCGCATCCTTGACGGTGAGGGTAGTAATTACAATAAATATAGCTAGCAGCCAACTAATCAGAACCATAAATTTGCTGCCGCCAAACTTTCGGTGCCACCACCAGCGCAAAGAAAGAATCGCGAGGCATAGCGGCGGGATGGTTGCGAGCGCTATAGCCAATCCAACTAAGCTAGTTGGCCGAGTGCCCGCTATGGCTACAACGGTCAAAAGAAACGCCATCAGCAACTTGCGCCGACGTTCAGGCCATGGATTGTGAAGCGGGATTGGGCGCATTTTTTCCAAGCATGTGGAATAGAAAGGATTAGTGGCCAGACGCTATTGCTTGCATCGAGGTTTGTCCAGCGACTATGTAGCGATTTGCCAAAAATACTGCGTTAAACCGAGACGAAGTGAGTAGTTGAAAGGCAAAAAGCATGTGCCACGACGTTACCAGAGCAGCCTAGGCTTTCTCATCGGGATAATCTCTTGTGCAGCACGCGCTGACGAAGATGGTCAAAGTAATGGCGATCAGCAGGCTCTGCGGGCTTGGATGCGGCGCCAGCAAGCAATTCGTTGCGCAATCGTGTACGGCTGTCGTCTGGCATGGATGCTCCCTTGAAGAAATTAACCTAAAAGGTTATTTTATGCGGCATGGAAAAGCGCAAACCCCATTTCAAGCTTGAGCTGGTGAAGCAGGCCGTAGCCGACCAGCGTTATCGCTTCACCCGCGTAGCCCTTGAAGGGGGCGCTGAGCTGGGTATGGAGATGGCTGACATGCTGGCCGTCATCAGTGCCCTGAGCAGCCGCGACTTTTTCAAGAGCATGACAACCTATGCGGATCATACTACCTGGCAGGACGTTTACCGACCCGATACCGAATTCGGGCAGGTCTACCTGAAGTTCACGCTGGTGGCCGATCTGCTGATCGTTTCCTTTAAGGAGAAGTGACCATGAAATGTCCAGTATGCGGCGGGGCGGAACTGGTTCACGACACCCGCGATATACCCTTCACCTACAAGGGGCAGACCACCCAAATTACTGCGGTAACGGCTGACTGGTGCGATGCCTGCGGCGAGTCCCTGACTGGGCCGACGGAGAGTGAGCGCGTTATGCGTGCCATGAACGAGTTTCGCCAGCAGGTGAACGCCCAGGACGGCAATCAGGAGCTGATTCGCAGTGTGCGTAAGCAGTTACGGTTGAGCCAGCGCGAAGCGGCAGAGCTGTTCGGCGGTGGGCCGAATGCGTTTTCTCGCTACGAGCGAGGCAGCACGGAAGCACCGCAACCGCTGGTGCAGTTGTTCAAGATCCTGGGCCGGCACCCGGAGTTGATCAACGAGCTGCGTGCAGGTTGATGCCGAAGTCTAGAGCCGAATAGCGACGAATCGAGCAGGTGAGGGGAGTCCAAGACCCGTAATGTGCGGGTTTGGCACGGACTGACACGCTACCGAAACGGGTTCAAATCTCTTCTTCACCGCCACTTTCGCAATACATCAAGCCCTGAGAGCTGAAAGGTCCTCGGGGCTTTTGTTTGCTGTCTTTCTGCTGGCCTACGTCAGCACGTCGCGTATTCGCTTGCGTCATGGCTCGCCTGAACTCGTGTCTGGCCGGCTTCAGTCCATCCGGCTATCCATTGGCAATATCCATGGTCACTATCGAAAGCACTGATTTCTGCCTGGCGAGGCTGGAGCCTAAAGTGAATTCCAACAGAGATTGAGTTGGATTGGAGGTCGCTATGTCCCGTATCGATGTGGTTTCCCTTGTTGGTAGTGCCGTGCCAGCCGAGCTGCGATCCGATGGTCATATGGCCTGCTGGCTGCTGATGGTCGATGGCCAGCCTAAGGCCGGTCCGTTCGCTTCCCGCGAGGCTGCGCTGGCTTGCCAGGCTGTCTGGCTACTCAGCAGCGGCGTTCGCCGCGAGGGCGAATCGCTGGTCGCCTGATTCTTCGCTTTCCCCCCGCGCTTGCTCCAGCGCTCCCCTTGGCCCGCCTCTGGCGGGCTTTTTCTTGTCTGCCGGGTAGAATGGCGATCATTTTTTCGAGGGGCGCCGTGTGGTCAGGTGGGACATTTTCTGCAGCGTGGTGGACAACTACGGTGATATTGGCGTGACCTGGCGGCTGGCACGGCAATTGGCGGCTGAGCAGGGGCATGCGGTGCGCCTTTGGGTCGATGAGCTGAGCGCCTTCGTGCGCCTGTGCCCCGCAGCAAGTGCCAGCGCCGAGTGGCAGCGCCACTCAGGTGTCGAGGTGCGTCACTGGCGCGAGCCGTTCCCCGCGGTGGAGCCGGCGGAGGTGGTGATCGAGGCTTTTGCCTGTCAGTTGCCGCCTCCCTATATACAGGCGATGACTGACGACGCCAGACGTCTGTGGCTGAACCTGGAATACCTCAGCGCCGAAAACTGGGTCGCGGGCTGCCATGGCCTGCCATCGCCGCAGCCAGGCGGCTTGCAGAAGTTCTTCTTCTTTCCCGGGTTCGTGGCGGGCACGGGGGGCTTGCTGCGTGAGGCCGAGCTGCTGGCGCGGCGGCGCGCCTTTCAGGCCGATGCGTCGGCGCAGCAGGCATTTTTACAATCGCTTGGCGTGGTGCGCGCAGCCGATACGCGCTTGATCTCGCTGTTCGCCTACGAGAATGCCGGGCTGGCGGGCTGGCTCGATGCGCTGGCAGCCGGCGCGCAAGCGACTCAGCTGCTGGTGCCGCAAGGCAAGATTCTCGCCGATCTGCAGGTCTGGCTGGGCGATGCGCAGCTGGCGCCGGGTGATCAGCGCCGGCGCGGCAATCTGCAGGTTCATGTGCTGCCTTTTCTCGCGCAGGACGATTACGACCGTCTGCTCTGGTGCTGCGACCTCAATGCGGTGCGCGGCGAGGATTCCTTTATCCGCGCGCAGTGGGCCGGGCGGCCGCTGCTCTGGCATATATACCCGCAGGAGGAGGGGGCGCACTGGGACAAGCTGGAGGCTTTCCTGGCGCTCTATGGCACCGAGTTGCCGTCGGACGTCGCCGCTGCGCATGCCCAGTGGTGGCGCGCATGGAATGCCGGAGAGGGGATGGAACAAGCCTGGCCTGCGCTTCTGCACGCGTGGCCGGTATTGCAGCAACATGCCGAGCGCTGGTGCGATTCGCAGGCCGCTCGGCCGGACCTTGCCACAGCGCTGGAACAGTTTTACCGAAATTGGCTATCATACGCGGCCTAGATTTCTGTACCTCCCGCATATTTCGGATATCCGCATGAAAACTGCACAAGAAATGAGAGTCAACAGCGTGGCCCTGATCGATGGCCAGCCGTGGCTGATCCAGAAGGCCGAGTTCACCAAGTCCGGTCGTAACAGCGCCATCGTCAAGATGAAGCTGAAGAACCTGCTCAACGGTTCCAAGACCGAGACCGTCTACAAAGCCGACGACAAGATGGAGCCGGTGATTCTCGAGCGCAAGGAAGTGAACCTGTCCTACATCAGCGGTGAGGACTACGTGTTCATGGATCCGGAGTACAACTCCTACGAGCTGCGTGCCGAAGATCTGGAAAGCGTTCTGCCGTTCATCGAAGAAGGCATGACCGACGTCTGCGAAGCCGTGTTCTTCGAAGGCAAGGTGATCTCCGTCGACCTGCCGACCACCATCGTGCGTCAGGTTGTCTACACCGAGAACGCTGCCCGTGGCGACACTTCCGGCAAGGTGATGAAACCTGCCAAGCTGCGCAACGGTACCGAGATCAAGGTTGCCGAGTTCGTCGACATCGACGACTGGATCGAGATCGATACCCGTGACGGTTCCTACAAGGGCCGCACCCAGGCTCCGGCCTGAGCTTGAACGCTACGAAGAACCCGGCCTAGGCGCCGGGTTTTTTGTGCCTGATTTTCAGAGCGCTATCGCGGCTGAAGCCGCTCCCACGCAAGCCTTATTGCTGTGGAGCAGCGAGGCTGGCCTGTAGCGCCTGATCCCAGGGCGGCGGGAAGCCGAAGCGCTGCTTGAGAAAACTCAGCAGCAGGCGCGTGCGCGGGCTGGCTTCGCGTTCCAGGCGCAGGGCGTAGATGCTTACCGGCTCAGCGGCCGGCAGGCCTTGTTCGCAGAATAGCGGGATCAGCTCGCCGCGCTGCAGGTGCTCGCTGCTCATCCAGGTGGGCAGGTGCGCGACACCCAGGCCGGCGAGGGCGCTGAACAGCAGGGTTTCGGCGTTGTTGCTGGTCTGGCGCAGGCGTTTGGGCTTGCACAGTTGCAGCTTGCCGTCGACCTCGAAGCGCCAGGCGTAGGGCGGGGCGAGGCTGTCCCAGTCCAGGCCGTCGTGTTGCTCCAGCTCCAGCGGGCTGCGCGGGATGCCGCGACGGCGCAGGTAGTCGGGGCTGGCGCAGACGATGCGGGTCATCGACGCCAGTGGCGTGGCGACCAGGCGACTGTCCTGAAGCGGGCCGATGCGTACGACGATATCCACTTCGCCCAGATGTTCGCCCTGCAGATCGGTGAAGCTGTCGATCAGGCGCAGCTGCACGTCGAGCCCGGGGTTGGCGCGCAGGAACTCGGCAATCGCTGGCGCCAGATGGCGGCGGCCGAAGGGCGAGGGCGCATCGATGCGAATCAAGCCTTCCGGTGCGCTGCTCAGTGACACCGCCTCGGCCCTGGCCAGGTGCAATTCGGCAAGGATGCGTCGGGCGCGTTCGGCAAAAGCCAGGCCCGCCGGAGTCACCCGCACGGCGTGGGTAGTACGGCTGAACAGGCTGCTGCCCATGGCCCGCTCCAAGGCGTCGATGCGCCGCGCCACCGCCGAAGGCGTGAGCGGGTGACGCCGGGCAGCGGCAGAGAAACTGCCGGTTTCCAGCACGTCGAGAAAGAGTTCCAGTTGGTCGGTCAGGGCATCGGGATTCATGGCAGTCTGCTTATGCGTAGTCAGCAAAGCCATTTTGCGTTGCTATGCGTTTCCGCGCTAGCCGTGGCTGCTTAACATGCACGCCACAGTTTGGAGGTGCCATGAATCTGTTCGACCTGTTGCTCAATCTATTGCTCGGCCTGGGTCTGGGGACCCTGGGCGGTTTGTTCGGCATCGGTGGCGGGCTGATCGCCATTCCGGTACTGGGCATTGTCTTCGGGCTGGATCAGCAACTGGCGCAAGGCACCGCACTGGTGATGGTGGTGCCGAACGTGATGCTGGCGATCTGGCGTTACCACCAACGCAATCGCATCGACCTTCGCTATGCACTGCTACTCGGCGTTACCAGCTTCGTCTGCGCCTGGCTGGCCTCGCTGTACGCGGTGGAGGTGGATTCACGCACCATGCGCTGGGCCTTCGTTGGCTTTCTCTTGGCCCTGGCGGCCTACAACCTGCTGCGCATGCTGATGACTCAGGCGCCAGCCAGCGACGAGCTGCGTCATCACTGGGGCTGGTTCGGCCTGCTGGGCGGGGTTTCCGGTGCCATGGGCGGGCTGTTCGGTGTCGGTGGCGCGGTGGTGGCGACGCCGGTGCTGACCAGCGTATTCGGCACCACTCAGGTGGTGGCGCAGGGGCTGTCGCTGTCGCTGGCGCTGCCCAGCACCGGGGTGACCTTGCTCACCTATGCGCTGCATGATCACGTCAACTGGTGGATGGGCGTACCGTTGGCCGTAGGTGGCCTGCTCAGCATCAGCTGGGGCGTGCGCCTGGCCCATTCGCTGCCGGAGCGCCTGCTGCGCAGTCTGTTCTGCGGCTTCCTGCTGTTCTGCGCGCTGCTGCTCGCGCTGGAGTCGGGCGGTCGTCTATAGGCGAAAACCTTCGACGATATGATCGGCCAGGCATTCGGTAACGGGTGACTGACTGCTTTCGTTGCGCAGCAGCACGATGCTGGTCAACGGCAGCAGCGGCAGGCCTTCGGCTTCGCCGAGGATGCGCAGATCCGGCGTGATCAGGCTTTGCAGCTGTGCGGTGACCGCCAGGCCGGCGCGCACCACGGCGAAGATCGCCGACAGGCTGGGACTGGTATAGGCGATGCGGTAGGGGCGGCTCATCGCATCCAGCGCGTTGCAGGCCCACTCGCGGCAGAAACAGTCGGCGTTGAACATGGCCAGCGGCATGGGGTTCTGCTCGTGTGGCGCGAATCCCTGGGCCACGGCCCAGGCGAAGCGCTCCTGACGCAGCAATTGGCCAATCTCCTTGCCGGGTTGGCGGGTAACAATGGTCAGGTCCAGATCCTGGCGCAGCAGCAGCTGGCCGGAGGGTTCGCAGTGCACCTCCACCTGCACCAACGGATAGGCCTGGGCGAAGCGCGAGAGAATCTCCGGGAGAAAACGCATCACATAGTCGTCCGGCGTGCCGATGCGCACGGCGCCGACCATATGCGGTTCGCGCAGGGTGTTGAGCACTTCGCCGTGCAGCTTGAGAATTCGCCGCGCATAACCCAGCAGCACCTGGCCTTCGGGTGTCAGTCGTACCTGGCGGCCGTCGCGCTCGAACAGCGGCCGCTGTACCACATCTTCCTCCAGCCGCTTCATCTGCATGCTTACCGCCGACTGAGTGCGATTGACCGTTTCCGCAGCGCGGGTGAAGCCACCGGTGTCGGCAATGGCAACGAAGCTGCGCAGCAGTTCGGTATCGATACTGGGGTGGTAGGCCATTCATCAATCCTTGAGATGGATAGCATAAGAAACATTCGTTGGATTGATCTTAAGTGCGGACCGACACTGACGCCAACCCCACAAGGAGGGCGAACAGATGAAAGGTCAAAAAGGTTACGCGCTGGCTCAGGCCATCCACTTCGAACGTCTGCCGTCATTGGCCGGCGTTTGGCGTATGCTGCGGCGCTGGCGTCAACTGGCTCGTGAGCGGCAACAGTTGGCTCGGCTTAGCGATATGGCGCTCAAGGATCTGGGTTTGTCCAGAGCCGATGCGTTGCAGGAGGCCGAGCGGCCGTTCTGGGATGATCCGCTGAGAAAGTGACGGGTAATGACTGGAGTTATTGAATGAGCGCGGTACGCAAGGGCGCCGATCTTTTCCTGTTCCAACTGATGCTGCTGCTGTGCGCCATCTGGGGCAGCCAGCAGGTGGCGATCAAACTGGCGGCGGACGACATCGCGCCCATGCTGCAGGTAGCCCTGCGCTCCGGCATCGCCGCGCTACTGGTCGGCCTGTTGTTGATCTGGCAGGGCGGTTGGCGTGAATGGCTGGGTTCTACCTGGTTGGCCGGCGTGCTGGCGGGTGTGCTGTTTGCTCTGGAGTTCTTTTTCATCGCGCTGGGTCTGCGCCACACCACGGCCTCGCATATGGCGGTGTTTCTCTATACCGCGCCGATCTTCTCGGCGCTCGGGCTGCACCTGCTGCTGCCCAGCGAGCGTCTGCGGCGTCTGCAGTGGCTGGGTATCGCGCTGTGTTTTGGTGGTGTGGTGATGGCCTTCGGCGTTGGCGGCAACTGGGCCGGAATCGATGCCGGCATGCTGCTTGGCGACGCGCTGGGACTGTGCGCAGGCATGGCATGGGGCGCCACCACGGTGGTAGTTCGTGGCTCGCGCCTGTCGGAGGCGCCCGCGGGGCTGACCCTTTTCTATCAGTTGGCGGTGGCCTTCGTGCTCCTGCTTGGCTATGCGCTGGCGGTGGTCGATCTTGGCCAGCTGCGCTGGAGCCCGATCGCCATCGGCAGCATCCTGCTGCAGGGCGTAGTGGTGTCGTTCTTCACCTACCTGACCTGGTTCTGGCTGCTGCGCCGTTACCTGGCCTCGAACATGGCAGTGTTTTCCTTCATGACCCCGCTGTTCGGCGTCAGTTTCGGCGTGCTGGTGCTGGACGAGCCGCTGACGCTGAACTTCATCGTCGGCGCAGCTCTGGTGCTGTCGGGCATCACCCTGGTCAGCAGCGAGGCCTGGCTGCGTCGACGCTTCGCTGACTGGCGTGGATCGCCGCAACGATCCTGATAGCTCGCTCGCACAAGGAGTCTGGAATTTGTCCGCTTATCATTTGGCCCAACTGAACATCGCCTGGATGAAGGCGCCATTGGAGTCACCGGAGATGGCTGACTTCGTCGCCAATCTGGAGCGTATCAATGCACTGGCCGAAGGCTCGCCCGGCTATGTCTGGCGTTTGCAGGACGAGGCGGGCGACGCCACGGCGATCCGCCCGTTCGGTGATGAGGTGCTGGTGAACATGTCGCTCTGGCAGGACGTGCAATCGCTCAGCGATTACGTCTACAAATCGGCGCACACCGAGATGCTCAAGCGCCGCCGCGAATGGTTCGGGCGCGTCGAACAGGCGCACCAGGTATTGTGGTGGGTGCCGGCCGGGCATCATCCGGACGTGGTCGAGGCGGCCGAGCGTCTGGCGCACTTGCGCGAGCATGGCGCCACGCAGCAGGCCTTCACCTTTCGCCATGCGTTCGCGGCGCCGGCCTGATAGGCTGGGTCGCCATGACGCTCTCATTATCTCTCGCCGAAGCGCGCCGCCTGGCCCTGGCTGCTCAGGGATTCGGCCGTACCCCGCGCGGCGCCATCGCCCACCGGCACTTGCAGGCGCAGATCGAACGCCTCGGCGTGCTGCAGATCGATTCGGTCAACGCCCTGGTGCGCTCGCATTATCTGCCGGCGTTTTCCCGCCTTGGCCATTACCAGGCCGAGCACCTCGACGAGCTGGCCTGGGGCCGGGCGCGCCGTCGGCGCCTGTTCGAGTACTGGGGGCACGAGGCTTCGCTGCTGCCGCTGGAGCTTTACCCGCTGCTGCGCTGGCGTATGCGCCGGGCCGCCGCTGGACAGGGCATCTACCCGGGCCTGGCGCGCTTCGGCGTGGAGCGGCGCGATGCCATAGATACCGTGCTGCAGATCGTGCGCGAGCGCGGCGCGCTGGGCGCCGGCAGTCTGTCCAGCCGTACCGAGAAAGCCGGCCCCTGGTGGGACTGGAGCGCGGAAAAGATGGCGCTGGAATGGCTGTTTGCGGCAGGCGAAGTCACCGTTGCCGGCCGTCGTGGGTTTGAACGCCTCTACGATCTGCCGGAGCGCGTCATCCCCGGCGAGCTGCTCAATCACGCCGAGCTGGATGAGGACGAGGCGCAGCGGCGCCTATTGCTGCGTTCGGCCGATGCGCTGGGTGTGGCGACGGAGAAGGATCTGCGTGACTACTACCGGCTCGATGCCGGCGACAGCAAGCGCCGCATCGCCGAGCTGGTGGAGGCGGGCGAGTTGCAGCCGGTCGCGGTGCAGGGCTGGCGGCAGCTGGCCTACTGTCGGGGTGAGCCACGCCTGCCTCGGCGCATCCGTCACAGCGCGTTGTTGTCGCCGTTCGACTCGCTGATCTGGGAGCGTGATCGCACCGAACGGCTGTTCGGCTTCCGCTACCGCCTGGAGATCTACACCCCGCAAGCCAAACGCGTATACGGCTATTACGTGCTGCCCTTCCTGCATCACGAGCGTCTGCTGGCCCGTGTCGACCTGCGCAGCGAGCGCGCCGCCGGGCGCCTGGCGGTGCATGCCGTGCATCTGGAGGAAGCGGTATTGAGCGAGGAGGCGCGCCTGGCGCTGGGCGATTCGCTGCGTGCGCTGGCGCACTGGCTGGGGCTGGATGAGGTGTGGCTGGCGCCGAGCGTGAAAACGCTCGGCGTACCTGTTGCCTAGCGGCGCACCTGTTTGAGCGTTTCGGCGATCATGAACGCCAGCTCCAGCGACTGGTCGGCGTTCATGCGCGGGTCGCAATGGGTGTGGTAGCGGTCGGACAGACCGTCCTCGGTAATCGGGCGTGAGCCGCCGATGCATTCGGTGACGTTCTGCCCGGTCATCTCGATATGGATGCCGCCAGCGTAGGTGCCTTCGGCCTGGTGCACGGCGAAGAACTGCCGGACTTCGCTGAGAATCTGCGCGAAGTCGCGGGTCTTGTAGCCGCTGCTGGCCTTGATGGTGTTGCCGTGCATGGGGTCGGAGCTCCACAGCACCTGGCGGCCTTCTTCCTTGATCTTGCGCAGCAGGCGCGGGAAGTGCGCTTCCACCTTGTCGGCGCCCATGCGCACGATCAGGTTGAGGCGGCCCGGATCGTTGTCCGGGTTGAGCGTGTCGATCAGGCGGATCAGTTCGTCCGGGTCCATGCTCGGGCCGACCTTGACGCCGATGGGGTTCTCGATACCGCGCATGAACTCGACGTGGGCGCCGTCCAGCTGACGGGTGCGGTCGCCGATCCACAGCATATGCGCGGAGCAGTCGTACCAGCGGCCGGTGAGGCTGTCACGACGCACGAAGGCTTCTTCGTAGTTGAGCAGCAGCGCTTCGTGGGCGGTGAAGAAGCTGACTTCGCGCAGCTGCGGCGCGCTGTCCATGCCGACGGCGCGCATGAACGCCAGGGTTTCGTCGATGCGGTTGGCGAGCTGGTGATACTTCTCGGAAAGCGCCGAGTTGGCGATGAAATCGAGGTTCCACTGATGCACCTGATGCACGTCGGCGAAACCGCCCTGGGCGAAGGCGCGCAGCAGGTTGAGGCTGGCGGTGGCCTGGTGATAGGCCTGCAGCAGGCGCTCCGGATCGGGCACGCGGCTGGCGGCGTCGAAGCCGATGCCGTTGACGATATCGCCGCGGTAGGCGGGCAGGGTGACGCCATCGATGGTTTCGCTACCGGACGAGCGCGGCTTGGCGAACTGGCCGGCCATGCGCCCGACCTTGACCACCGGACAGCCGGCAGCGAAGGTCATGACGATGGCCATCTGCAGCAGCACCTTGAAGGTGTCGCGGATTTTCGCGGCGGAAAACTCGGCGAAGCTCTCGGCGCAGTCGCCGCCCTGCAGCAGGAAGGCGCGGCCCTGGGTGACCTCGGCGAACTGGCGGCGCAGCTCGCGCGCCTCGCCCGCGAACACCAGCGGCGGGTAGCCGGCCAGGGTCTGCTCGACACGGGCAAGGTGAGCGGCTTCAGGGTATTCGGGCTGCTGCTGGATGGGCTTGGCCCTCCAGCTATCGGGACTCCAGGCGTGCGACATGCTGTGGCTCTAGCGATTGATCAGGCGAAGGGCGCATGGTAACCGATAAGCGCTGCTAGATGCCTGGCCCGGATGTCTGAAAGACAAGATGGCTCGGGCATTCGCAGCGCACCCTTGCCATCGCGACACCGCGAGGCACCAGGGGCTGAGCCTGATTGAGATGGATGGCAGCGCAGGCGCGGGAAATAACACGTGACCCGGGGCGTTCGCATCCATGACAATCGGCTCTTTAGCCCGGCTTCTATGCTGTGGGATGTCATTGAGGGAGAGGTATCGATGCCAGGGTTGCCGCCAGAGGACGAATTGCAGGACGAGGTGCTGCTGGCCGAGGTGCGCGATGCCTTCGGGGTGATTCGCGTGGTGCAGATCGGTGCCTACCGCTTCCTCGAGTTCGGAGATGCCATCGAGCAGAGCTGCGTTTTTCAGGGCGATCCCAGCTGGCTCGAATACGACTACACCCGCGCCATGCTGTTGGGCGCGCTGTGCCACGACGCGCCGGAAACTGCACTGTTTCTCGGTCTGGGCGCCGGTAACCTGACTCAGGCCTGCCTCAAGTTCCTGCCGCTGGAGGATGTCGAGGCCATCGAGCTGCGCCCGGATGTACCGCGCCTGGCCATGGATTTTCTCGGGCTCGACGATGACCCGCGGCTGACCATTCGCATTGGTGATGCCATCGAACTGCTCGACAGCGCGGAAACCGCCGACCTGATCTTTCTCGATCTGTACACCGATCAGGGGCCCGGCGCCGGGCATCTGGCCTGGCGTTTTCTCGATCGGTGCCGCGAGAAGCTCAACCCGGGCGGGTGGCTGATCATCAACCAATGGGCAGGCAACGACGGCAAGCCGCTGGGCGCGGCACTGTTGCGCGGGCTCTATCACCGGCACTACTGGGAGTGCCCGGTGAAGGAGGGCAACGTGGTGCTGCTGATTCCGGCAGACCTCGACCAGCGCCTGAACATGGGGCGTTTGCAGGTGCGCGCGGGTGAATTGGCGCCGCGCCTGGGCTACTCCCTGCAAAGCCTGATCGAGGCGCTGCGTCCGGCAACATGAGGCCGTTCTGACGTCGCTTGCAGCGGCGTGAAAGGTCGTCGCTAGAGAGGCAGGCCACAAAAAACAGCACCTTGATCAGGAATTTCCGGTATGATGCGCGCCGGCCAATTCACTGGCCACGTTCAGGTAGTGCAACTCGCCCGGGAAATTAACTTCCGGCAGCCAGTCCCCAGCGGACTATCCTTGACGATTCACTTTCATCACGTTTTCGCAAATCCCCGCCGACCAGGCTGCCAGGGTGACCCAAAAGGTCTTGCACGGCATGCGCAGCTTTGGAACATGGGTCTTTGCGGATGCACTTGAGGCAGACCCATGACCCAGGAAATCGGCGGCTTCGCCGCGCTCGGACTTCACCCCAATATTCTCGCCGCTCTGACCGCCGTTGGTTACGAAGAGCCATCCCCGATCCAGTCGCAGGCCATTCCGGTGATCCTCGCCGGCCACGACATGATCGGCCAGGCGCAGACCGGTACCGGCAAGACCGCGGCCTTCGCACTGCCACTGCTGAGCAAGATCGACCCGGCCAAGCGCGAGCCGCAGGTGCTGATCCTCGCGCCGACCCGCGAACTGGCCCTGCAGGTGGCCACCGCCTTCGAAACCTATTCCAAGCAAATGCCGGGCGTGAACGTCGTCGCCGTCTATGGCGGCGCGCCGATGGGCCCGCAGCTCAAGGCCATCCGCCAGGGCGCGCAGGTCATCGTCGCCACTCCGGGCCGTCTGGTCGACCACCTGCGCCGTGACGAGAAGGTACTGTCCACCATCCAGCACCTGGTGCTCGACGAAGCCGACGAGATGCTCAAGCTGGGCTTCATGGACGATCTGGAGATCATCTTCGAAGCCATGCCGGAAAGCCGTCAGAGCGTACTGTTCTCCGCAACCCTGCCGCATTCGATCCGCGCCATCGCCGAGAAGCACCTGCGCGAGCCGCAGCACATCAAGATCGCAGCCAAGACCCAGACCGTCTCGCGCATCGAACAGGCGCACCTGATGATCCACGCCGATCAGAAGACCAACGCCGTGCTGCGCCTGTTGGAAGTCGAGGATTTCGACGCGCTGATCGCCTTCGTGCGGACCAAGCAGGCCACCCTGGACCTGGCCTCCGCTCTGGAAGCCAAGGGCTTCAAGGCCGCTGCGCTGAACGGCGACATCGCCCAGAACCAGCGTGAGCGCGTGATCGAGTCGCTCAAGGACGGTCGTCTGGACATCGTCGTCGCCACCGACGTCGCCGCCCGTGGTATCGACGTGCCGCGCATCACTCACGTGTTCAACGTCGACATGCCGTACGACCCGGAATCCTACGTGCACCGTATCGGCCGTACCGGCCGCGCCGGTCGCGATGGTCGCGCGCTGCTGCTGGTGACCCCGCGTGAGCGCCGCATGCTGCAGGTGATCGAGCGAGTCACCGGGCAGAAGGTGGGCGAGGTCAAACTGCCAAACGCCCAGCAGGTACTCGATGCGCGCATCAAGAAGCTGACCAGCAGCCTGGCGCCGCTGGTTGCCGAAGCCGAAGCCAGTCATGGCGATCTGCTCGATCGCCTGACTGCCGACATCGGCTGCAGCCAGCGCGCGCTGGCCGCTGCGCTGCTGAAGAAAGCCACCAATGGCCAGGCGCTGGATCTGGCCAGCGTCGAGCGTGAGCAGCCGCTGGTTCCGGGTGTTGGCGGTGCGCCGCGAGAGCGTCGCGAGCGTGATGGTGATCGTGGTGGCGAGCGTGGCGAATACCGCGAGCGTCGTGCACCCTTGCCGCTGGCCGAAGGTCGTGTGCGTTGCCGTACCGCGCTGGGTACTCGCGACGGTATCGCCGCGAAGAACCTGCTGGGCGCCATTCTCAATGAGGGCGGCCTGGCGCGTGAAGCCATCGGCCGCATCCAGATTCGCGAAACCTTCAGCCTGGTCGAACTGCCGGAAGATGGCCTGGACCGTCTGCTCGGCAAGCTGAAAGACACCCGCGTGGCCGGCAAGGCGCTAAAGCTGCGTCGCTACCGCGAGGATTGATCCGCCAGGCCTGGTGCCGAGCCACTGGATCAGCGAAACGCCGCAACCCTAATGGGCTGCGGCGTTTTCATTTGCGCAGCGGCGAATCAGGTAGGTTCGCTGAGATTGGCCTTGGGCGCCAGGCGGTCGAATACCTCGGGCGTCAGCGCCGCTTCGCCAGCCTCGTCGAGCACCTCGCGCGGGTGCTCGCTGCCGGGGATGCTGCTGTCGAGCATGCTCAGCAATTGTGCGCCGCGCGCGGTGAGGATGAAATTCTCGCCGTTGCCGCCTTCTTCCTCCGGGCGCGGCTCGATGAAGCCGTTGTGCAGCAAGCGTGCCTCATAGCGGGCAGCCTCGGCGCGCAGGTGGTCGAGATCGTCCACGGGTTCGCCGGCACTTTCATGCTCCTCGGCCAGGTCCTCGGCGTAGCGACGCGGGGCGAAGGGTTTACCGGCGGAGTTCTGCGCCTCGTGCAGCAGGCGTTCGATCAGGTCCCAGTCATGTTTCATGGCGATTCTCCCTAAGCGATGGGCTTATAGAGTCCGACTTCACCAACGCGGTACGGTTCGACCCATTTGCCTGAGCGGTCCCTACAAAGTAAAACGCCCCGAACCAGTCGGGGCGTTTCAGTCGATTTGCCAGCGGCGATCAGGCGCGGCGGCGGAACAGCGGTTGCGGTTCGTCGGCCGAAGCCTGATAGACCTCGCTGTAGTCCTCGAAGGCCTTCAGCGCATCAAACGGGTCCTTGTCCGCGCGCAGGGCGAAGGCGTCGAAGCCGACGCGGCGCAGGGCGAACAGCTGATCGCGCAGCACGTCGCCGATGGCGCGGACTTCGCCCTTGTAGCCGTAGCGGGTGCGCAGCAGGTAGGCGCTGGAGGAGTGACGGCCATCGGTGAAGGCCGGGAACTCCAGGGCGATGACCTGGAAGTGCGCGAGGTCTTCGGCGATTTCCTCGACCTCGTCACCGGCTTCCAGCCATACACCGAGACCGCCGTCGCGGGCCTTGAGGGCATGGGCATGCTCGCGCCACAGGGCCAGCGGGACGATGATGTCGTCGCAGTTGGGAATGACGTCCAGGGTCACGTCCTTGGCCAGCAGGTGCCAGGTTTCGTCGACCACCTGACCGTTCTTAATGATTCGCTGCATAGACGCGCTCCTTGAACGGGTCGATACCGATGCGGCGATAGGTATCGAGGAAGCTTTCTTCTTCGGTGCGTTGCTCGACGTAGACCTTGATGATCTTGTCGATCACCTCCGGCATGTCGTCCTGGGCGAAGGACGGGCCGAGAATTTGCGCCAGGCTGGCTTCGCGACCGGCGCTGCCGCCGAGCGAGACCTGATAGAACTCCTGGCCTTTCTTGTCCACGCCGAGGATGCCGATATGACCGACGTGGTGGTGACCGCAGGCGTTCATGCAGCCGGAGATGTTCAGGTCGATATCGCCGATGTCGAACAGATAGTCGAGATCGTCGAAGCGGCGCTGAATGGCTTCGGCCACCGGGATCGACTTGGCGTTGGCCAGCGAGCAGAAATCACCGCCCGGGCAGCAGATGATATCGGTCAAAAGGCCCACATTCGGCGTGGCGAAGCCCTGCTCACGCAGCTCGCCCCACAGGGTCAGCAGCTGACGCTGCTCCACGTCGGCGAGGATGACGTTCTGGTTGTGGCTGTTGCGCACTTCACCGAACGAATAGCGGTCGGCCAGGTCGGCGATGGCATCGAGTTGCTTGTCGGTGACGTCGCCCGGCGCCACGCCGGTGGGCTTGAGCGACAGGGTCACGGCGACGTAGCCGGGCTTCTTGTGGGCGAAGGTATTGCGCTGGCGCCAGCGGGCGAAACCCGGGTGCTCGGCGTCCTGCTGAGCGAGCAGGGCGTCTTCGTCGTTCAGGGCCTGGTAGGCCGGGTCGACGAAATGCGCGGCGACGCGAGCGACCTCGGCCTCGGTCAGGGTGGTCGGGCCATCCTTGAGGTGCGCCCACTCGGCGTTCACGCGCTCGGCGAATACCTCGGGGGTCAGCGCCTTGACCAGAATCTTGATGCGCGCCTTGTACTTGTTGTCACGACGGCCATAGCGGTTGTACACGCGCAGGATGGCGTCGAGATAGCTGATCAGGTGCTGCCAGGGCAGGAATTCGTTGATGAAGCTGCCGACGATCGGGGTACGGCCCAGGCCGCCGCCGACGGACACGCGAAAGCCCAGCTCGCCAGCCTCGTTCTTCACCGCTTCAAGGCCGATGTCATGCACTTCGATGGCGGCGCGGTCGCTGACGGCGCCGTTGACGGCGATCTTGAACTTGCGCGGCAGGTGGCTGAATTCGGGGTGGAAGGTCGACCACTGACGGATGATTTCGCACCAGGGACGCGGATCGACGATCTCGTCCTTGGCCACGCCGGCGAACTGGTCGGTGGTGGTGTTGCGTATGCAGTTGCCGCTGGTCTGGATGGCGTGCATCTGCACGGTGGCCAGTTCGGCGAGAATCTCCGGCACGTCTTCCAGCTCCGGCCAGTTGTACTGAACGTTCTGGCGGGTGCTGATATGGGCATAGCCCTTGTCGTAGTCGCGGGCGATCTTGGCCAGCATGCGCACCTGAGTAGACGACAGCAGGCCATAAGGCACAGCGATGCGCAGCATGGGCGCGTAGCGCTGGATATACAGACCGTTCTGCAGGCGCAGCGGACGGAATTCCTCGCCGCTCAGCTCTCCGGCGAGGTAGCGGCGGGTTTGATCGCGGAACTGCTTGACGCGATCCTCGACGATCTTTTGATCGTACTGGTCATATACGTACATGAAGGGTCCTGTTTTCAGGCTGCTTACTGCCAATCAGCGCGCACGGCCGCGCACTCCCCGAGGAGCCGGGGCACGATACCAGCTCAGGTTTATGCGTAAAAGTGATGTTTGAATATATAAACCTAGCTTTAAGGAATAAGACTGTCCTAAAGCATAACCAGATGGTTTGAGCCAGTGCCGAGGCTGGTCTTAAATGCAGTATGCGTCACCCACAATCACAAGAAGAGGGGGAGCCATGAGCGAACACACCGATATGGATAATTCCGACAGCGTCATCGACGCCTGGGCGATCTTCTGCCTGATCCTGATTGCGGTGGGGACTGCGGTCTTCTGGGTTAGCGGGCAGTGAGCGTGAAGGCCGGCGCGCATTAGCGGTCGGCCTTTTTCTTTTTGCACCCTATACTGCGCCCCGTCAACCGGGGAGGGGCGTCGTGAGCAGGTGGGTGTTGGGCCTGGGGTTACTGTTGTGCTGTGCACTGGCGACAGCGCAATCGCGTGCGCCGTCGGTGGTTTTTCTCAATCCCGGTTATTCCGACGAGCCGTTCTGGAGCGATTACGCCCTTTATATGGCTGACGCCGCTGGCGATCTGGGCGTGCAACTGACCGTGCTTTACGCTGAACGCGACCCCGTGCGCATGCTGAGCAATGCCCGGCAGGTCCTGCAGGGCGAGCATCCGGATTACCTCATCTTTACCAACGAGCAGTTCCTGGGGCCTGAACTGCTGCGTTTGTTCGAAGGCAGTCAGGTGCGTCTTTTCGCCCTGCACAGCACGCTCACCGATGAGCAGCAGAGCCTGATCGGTGGCAGCCGTGAGCGTCATCGCAACTGGCTGGGCAGTCTGGTGCCCAACGACGAGGACGCGGGCTACCTGATGGGGCGCGAACTGATTGCACTCAGCCGCGGGCAGCCAACCGAGTTGCTTGCATTTGCCGGCGTCAAGCAGACGCCATCCTCGATGTTGCGCCTGGCCGGCCTGCAGCGCGCGCTGAGCCGGGCGCCGCATGTGCGTCTGGTGCAGGCTGTGCATGGCGAATGGCTTGAGCAGCGCGCCTATGAGCAGGCCGTCAGCTTGCTGCCGCGCCATCCGCAGGTGAGCCTGATCTGGTCCGCCAACGACGCAATGGCGTTCGGTGTCATGCGGGCGGCTTCCGAACAGAATCGGACGTTGCACTATGCTGCGTTAAACAACTCGCCGCGGGTGCTGCAAGCGCGAACAGACGGACAGGTCGAGGTCCTGGCCAGCGGGCATTTCCTTCTGGGCGCCTGCGCTATGGTGATGCTCAGTGACCACGCCCGCGGGTTGGATTTCATCGAGCGCGGTGGCAAGGATCAGGAGGCGCGGCTGCTGCGCATCATCGACAGGGAGCAGGCGCAGAGGCTGCTCAGACGCCTTGGTCAGGCGGATATCGAAATGGACTTTCGCCAGTTCAGCGCGGTGCCACAGCCTCAGCTGCAGCGGTATGACTGCTCGATCGCATCACTGCTGGACTGACTCAGCCGGTCGCCAGGTGCAGGATCAGTTTCACTGCGCCCAGCAGCACGATCACGAACAAGGCAGTGAAGAGAATCCCGAGCAGAATGAAATGACCGGGTTTGCCGCGGCTGAAGTCACGGCTGCGGTTCTTGCCGCTCTGTACGCCGAGCGCTGCCGCCAGCACGCTCTGTAGCATCTCGCGCAGGGTCAGTGGGGCCTGCTGGGGATCTTTGTCCTGATCTGTCATGTCGGTCTCTCCTTCGCTGCTGCAAGCATAGTCCGCAACCTGCCAGGCAGCACGAGGGGGCTAGGCTGGCTTCTGCTAATCAGGCAATCTGCCAGGGCGCTGACCACCGACGCCGACCATGCCTGACGATCTTTTTGCCGACGATGCCGCGCAAACCGAGCGCACCCGTGAAACCATCCTGCGCTATCACCTGAGCTGGAAGCACCGTGATCTCGAAGCGGTGCTGGCGCTGTACCACCCGGACATCGAATACAACGATTTCTATCAGCAGCTTTGCATGCGCCTGGCCGACCTGCGCGAGTACGTCGAGGCCAACCTGCCGCGCCGCCCGGGCGAGCTGCTGGAGCATGTCGATCGTATTCGCATCGATGGCCATACGGCCTTCATCCAGTACCGCACCAGCCTGCTGGGCGGGGACGGGCTGGTGTCGTTTCGCACCGGCGAGGCCATCACCGTGCGCGACGGCCTGATCTGGCGCATCAACGAATACGCGACCCTCGTGCATGAGGCCCGTGGCGCGGGCAAAACTGCCACTTCACGCCCGGCGATCAGTCGTCTGGGGTTGTCGACGCGTCAGCTCGGGCAACTGGCGCAGGATCTACAGGATTACTTCCAGCGCAGCCGGCCATTTCTCGACCCGGAGCTGGACCTGCAGCAGGTGGCAGCGGCGACTGGCTACAGCCGCAACCAGATTTCCCATCTGCTCAACCAGGTACTCGGCGAAAGCTTCTATCGCTACGTCAATCGCGCTCGCCTGCAGTACCTGCTCGACGCCCTGCAGGCCGGCAGTGACCTGAAACGTATCGACGAGCTGGCCTTTGCTTCAGGCTTCAATTCCCTGTCGGCGTTCTACAGCTGTTTCAAGCGCCACACCGGGCTATCGCCGAAGGCTTATCTCAAGAAAATTTCCTCGCGGGTACGCACGCAAGACAGCACCTGATCGCCACTACTAGCCTTGCGTCATCAACCGATGACGGAGGCATGGATGAACTGGCGCAACATCAGCCTATGGATGGATCAGCTCGATGATCCACTGCAGGCGCGGCCCAGCCTGCAGCACGATATTCAGGCAGACGTAGCCATCATCGGCGCCGGCTATACCGGCCTGTGGACGGCCTATTACCTCAAACGGTATGCCCCACAACTGCGCGTCGTGATTTTGGAGGCCGAGACGGCCGGTTTCGGCGCTTCCGGGCGTAACGGCGGCTGGCTGATGGGTAACCTGCTCGGTGAGGATCACCTGCTGGCCGCTCGGCCGTCTGCCGCGCGCAAGGCATCCTTCGACCTGCTGCACGCTATTCCCGACGAAGTGGCCGAGGTGGTGGCCCGCGAAGGCATCGATTGCGACCTGCGCAAGGGTGGCGTGCTGTATTGCGCCGCGCGCTATCCGGAGCAGGAAGTGCGCCTGCGCGATTACCTCGAGCACTTGCGCGAGCTGGGCCTCGGTGAAGACGATTACCGCTGGCTGTCACCGAGCGAGCTGGTCGCGCAACTGCGTGTCGCCAATGCCTATGGCGCGCTGTACAGCCCGCATTGCGCGACCATTCAGCCTGCCAAGCTGGTGCGGGGTCTGGCGCGTAGCGTCGAAGATATGGGCGTCGAGCTCTACGAGCGCAGCCCGGTGATCGACTGGCAGCCAGGCCAGGTGCGCACGGCTCAGGCTCGCGTCACGGCTGATTGGGTGGTGCCGGCCATCGAGGGTTATGCGGCCACCTTGTCACCGCTGGGCAATCACCAGTTGCCGGTGCAGAGCCTGATCGTGGCCACCGAGCCGCTGCCGGCGGACATTTGGGCCGGTATCGGCCTGGAGCGTGGGCAGGCGTTCAGCGAATTCAGCCGCCAGGTCACCTACGGCCAGCGCAGCCTCGATGATCGTCTTATCTTCGGTGCGCGTGGTGGCTATCGCTTTGGAGGCCGGCTGCGTAACGACTTCAACCTGACTGAGGACGAACGCGGTCTGCGCCGCTACCTGATGGGTGAGCTCTTCCCGCAACTGCGCAACGTGCGCTTCAGCCACTCCTGGGGTGGCAATCTGGGCATGGCACGGCGCTTCCAGCCGCACATGCTGCGTGACTCGCGCAACCGCATCGCGCTGTCTGGCGGCTACGGTGGTGAGGGCGTCGGTGCCAGCAACCTGGGTGGACGAACCCTGGCTGATCTGATTCTGGGCCGCGACAGCGAACTGCTGCACCAGCCCTGGGTGCTGAATGACAGCCCGATTTCCCGTTTGCCTCGCTGGGAGCCCGAACCCTGCCGCTGGCTCGGTTACAACGCGATCATCCGCAGTTTCGTTCACGAGGACGAAGTACTCGCCAACCCGCGCAGCCCAGCCTGGCGACGGCGTCTGGCGCAGGCGGTGGCGGCGCGCATGGAAAGCCTGATGGGCTGAGCGAATGCCAGCCGTTCTTTATCTGGAGTACTCATGAACATTACCCTTTTTCGCGACACCCCCGGCATCGCCCTAGATACGTCCAGCCCTGTCGCCGTCCCGCTGGGCGAGCCGGTGGCGGTCGCCTCGACCACCAGTGTCGAGCGCAGTGATGGCGTCGAGACCGGCGTCTGGGAATGCACCCCGGGGCGCTGGCGCCGACAGATCGTGCAGCAGGAGTTCTGTCACTTCGTGGCCGGGCGCTGCACCTTCACGCCTGACGGCGGCGAGGCTATCGAGATCCGCGCTGGCGACGCGTTGATGATGCCGGCCAACACCCTTGGCATCTGGGACATACAAGAAACGGTGCGTAAGAGCTATGTGCTGATCTTCTGACCAGCACCTTTTCAGTGACTGCCTACAACAACAAGATCATCGACGAGGTATTTCATGCTGAAGAAACTCCTGCCGTGCCTGATACTGGCCGGCACCGCCCATGCCGCTGACAGCGTGCGTATCTACAACTGGACCGACTACATCGCCCCGGACACCCTCAAACAGTTCGAAAAGAGCAGCGGCCTGGGCACCCATTACGACGTCTATGACAGCAACGAGACGCTGGACGCCAAGCTCATGGCCGGTCGCTCCGGCTACGATGTGGTGTTCCCCTCCAACCACTTCATGGCCCGGCAGATCGAGGGTGGCGCACTGAAGAAGCTCGATCGCAGCAAGCTACCGAACTGGAACAACCTCAACCCGGTGCTGATGAGAGCGCTGGAGGTGAACGATCCGGGCAACGAACACGGCTTCCCTTACCTGTGGGGCAGCACTGGTATCGGTTACAACGTCGACAAGGTACGTGCGGTCTTGGGCGATGACGTGAAGATGGGCAGCTGGGACGTGCTGTTCGACCCGGCCACGCTGGCCAAGCTCAACCAGTGCGGCGTGGCGATCCTCGACAACGGCCCGGAAATGCTGCCGATTGCCCTGCATCATCTGGGCTACCGCACCATAGCAAGAACCCCGAGGATTATCGGCGCGCCGAAGCGCTACTGATGGAGATGCGCAAGAACGTGCGCTATTTCCACTCCTCCAAATATGTTGGTGACCTGGCCAATGGCGAGATCTGCATGGCAGTCGGCTTCTCTGGCGACATCATGCAGGCTGGCGCCCGCGCCGCAGAAGCGAGCAACGGGGTGAAGATTCAGTACGAGATTCCCAAGGAAGGCGCGCCGATCTGGTTCGACATGGTGGCCATGCCGGCCGATGCGGGGAATGAGGAGGGCGCCTATGCCTTCATGAACTACCTGCTGCAGCCCGAGGTGATGGCGGCCATCAGCAATCATGTGAAGTACGCCAATGGCAACGCCAAGGCCGACAGTCTGGTCGAGCCAGCGCTCAAGGCAGATCCGACCGTCTATCCACCTGATGCGGTGATGGACAAGCTGTACACGCTGGAGGCCATGCCGTTGAAGATCGACCGGGTGCGCACGCGGATTTGGAGCAAGGTCAAGAGCGGCGTCTGATGGCATCGATTAAAAAGCCCCGGCATGCCGGGGCTTTTTCCTGCGCGCGGATTGGCTGCGCTTGGTTCAGACCTTGAAACGCCCCAGCAGACGATCCTGCTGGCCGACTTGCTCCACCATCGACGCGCATTGTTGTACCTGCTGTTCGGCGCCGCCAGCCAGCTCATGGCTGATGTCACGGATGTTGGTGGTGTTGCGGTTGATTTCCTCGGTGGTGGCGCTCTGCTCTTCGGCTGCAGTGGCGATCTGCAGGTTCATGTCGTTGATGCGGGTGATCGCCTCGCGGATGCGGCCGAGCATGTCGTTGGCCGCGCCGGCTTCCTCAGCGGTCTTGCTGGCCGTGTCGCGGCTTTGCTGCATACGGTTCTCTGCCTGACGCACTCCGCCCTGGAGCTGGTCGATCATCTGCCGGATTTCCTGCGTGGCCTGTTGCGTGCGCGAGGCCAGCGAGCGTACCTCGTCGGCGACCACGGCAAAGCCGCGGCCGGATTCGCCGGCGCGCGCAGCCTCGATGGCGGCGTTCAGCGCCAACAGGTTGGTCTGCTCGGCGATGCTGGTTATGACCTGCAGGATTGACTCGATATTGTGGCTGAGCTTGGCCAGCTCGTTGATGGCATGACTGGTTTCGTCCATCTCGTCGGCCAGGTGGCGAATCGCCGAACTCGATTGCGACACCACGCGCACGCCGTTCTCGGTTTCCTCGTTGGCGGCAACGGCTGCCTGGGCTGCGGCCTGGGCGTTGCGTGCCACTTCCTCGGCTGTGGAGGCCATTTCCTGCATGGCGGTGGCCAGTTGATCGAGTTCCTGCAGCTGTTCCTGCAGGCGGCGAGCGGCCTGTTCCGATTCGTTCGAGGTCAGTGCGGTGCTTTCGCGGACCTGATGCGAGCTGCTCATGACGTCGCCGATCAGTGTCTGCAGTGTCTGCAGGAAACGGTTGAACTCCTGCGACAGCTCGCCCACCTCGTCGTTACTGGTGATCGCCAGGCGGCGGGTCAGATCGCCTTCACCGCTGTTGATTTCGCGCAGCGAGGTGCCAAGCAGCCCCAAGGGTTTGAGCAGGCTGTTCATCAGCAGGCCCAGCACCACCAAACTGATGGCCACGCCGACCACGGTACCGACTACCGCCAGCCAGGTCAGGCGATTGGCCTCGGCCATGACCACGCTTTCGTCCAGTACCACGCCGATATACCAGTCCATGCCACGCAGATTGGGCAGCGGGGTGAAGGAGATCAGCAGCGTTTTGCCGCCGGCCTCGACCTCGCGCAGATCCTGACCCAGTGCCGGACTCTGACCATCGAAGAGTGCGCTGTAGGACTTGCCGTTATAGTCGGCGTTGGGGTGGGAAATGATGTTGCCCGAGCGGCTGAGCAGGAAGGCGTAGCCAGCATCGTTGAAATCCAAGGTATTGACCGCGTCGGCTACCGATTGCAGGCGGATATCGCCGCCGAACGCGCCCAGAAACTGGCCAGCATCGCTGATGCGGGCCACGGCGGAGATAAGGATTTCATTTGTGGTGGAATCCACGTACGGCTCGGTCAGCATGGCCTGGCTGGCAGCTTTGCCAGTGGCGTACCAGGGGCGTTGGCGTCCATCCCAATCCGCGTTCGGTTTCCACTCATCGCTGTTCTTGATCGGTTTACCGTCTGCTTCCAACGCTCCGAATACCAGAATGAATTCGCTCTTAAGCAGCGGCGCGTTGAACACCCGTTGGGTTTCTTCGGGACTGTAGTTGCTATCGATGGTCTGCGCCATCAGGTCAATCAGCCTCAGCTTGGCGTTGAGCCAGTTCTCGATCTGCCCGGCCAGGGCGCTGCTCGACTCGGCAATGCTTTCTTCAACCTGGCTGCGCAGGGTTTCTCGTACCTGGCTGACCTGCGAAAGGGATAACAAGCTGGTGGTAAGAAAAAGCACGGTCGCGGCTGCGATACCGACCTTGTGGGCGATTTTCATCGGTGGACTCCAGGATGCAAGAAAGGCGGGGCTGCATCCATGCAAGGTGGTTCTTTAAAACCTAGTACAGTGCTGGCGTTTTGCCTGCTGGACGTGTGTTCTCTGTACGTTGCTTATCGGTTAAACGCAGCCGTTCTTGAGCATCAGCCGCGATTTTTATGCAGCCGACTGGTGTTGACCACATCCACCGCCCGTGCACGCAACTGACCGCAACCGCCATCCACGTCCTGGCCGGCGGAGTTGCGCACCTTGGTCAGCACACCCCGGCTATGCAGATAGCGCACCATCTCGACGATGCGCTCACCGTCGGGGCGTTGGTATTCGTCGGCTTCCAGGCTGTTGTAGGGGATGAGGTTGAGTACGGCGAACTTGCCCTTGAACAGGCGCAGGATGTTGTCCATTTCCTGCTGACTGTCGTTGATGCCCCTGAGCAGCGTCCATTGGTACTGGATTGGGTAGTCGATGCTGCGGGCATAAGCTTCGCCCAGCTCCATCAGCTGCTCCGGGTCGATGCGTGGCGCTTTGGGCAGCAGGCGCTGGCGCAGCTCGGCGTCGGTGGTGTGCAGCGACAGGGCCAGGGCAGGGCGCACGCGTTGTTTCGGCAGGCGTTCGAAGACACGGGGATCGCCAACCGTGGAGAACACCAGATTGCGGTGACCGATACCGCCCTCGGTGCCGAGCAGGTCGATGGCCTCCAGCACGTTGTCGAGGTTGTGGGCGGGTTCGCCCATGCCCATGAACACCACCTTCTTCACCGCGCGCCGACGCCGGCCGAGCACTACCTGAGCGACCATCTCGGCACTGCTGAGCTGGCGCAGCAGGCCGCTCTTGCCGGTCATGCAGAAGGTGCAGCCAACGGCGCAACCCACCTGGCTTGAGATGCACAGGCCGTCCCGAGGCAACAGCACGCTTTCAACCATCTGCCGGTCGGCCAACTCCACCAGCAGGCGCGATGAGCCGTCGGAGCCCGGGTGTTCGCTGCTGACCCGGGCCAGCTGCTCGAGGCTTTCGGCAATGGCAGGCAGCCCTTCACGCACCGTAAGCGGCAGGAAATTCTCGGTTTTCTGGTGCTTGGTGCCGGTGTCCAGCGACTTGCCCTGCAGCCAGGCACGGGTAATGCGCCCGATATGCTGGGGTTTGGCGCCGAGATCGGCGAGGCGTTGGTTGAGTTCGTTGAGCTGCATGGGGCGCGCATGCTACCACCGCGACGCGCCCCTGCGTAGGCCGTTTCAGCGGGGGCGCGAGATCGGCTACGCAGGCCAGGCCCCGCGACACGGCTCTTCAAGCGCTTGGAGCGGTGCCTGCGAGCGGCGCAAGAGTCACCGTGGACTTCCGTTATTAGAACGGTGGAGTGGTCGGCTCGCGTGGCGCCGAAGAGACCACCTCGAAGCGCAGTACACCGATCATCTGCCCGGCCTCGGTGACGACCCGAACCTGCCAGCGCCCCTCGGGCGAGGCGGGGAAATTGAGCTTATGCGTCCAGGCGCGATAGCCCTGCTTGCGCCCGCCGCTGATGTCCAGGGCGATGCGATCGACTTCCCGGCCATTGTGCTGCCAGATGTGATAGATGCGCTCGTTTAGGCCGCGCGGGGCATTGATCGCGGTGTAGGCGTAGAGCCCATCATCATGCAGCTGCTGCGGTGTAACCCGTTTCAGACTGGCACCTGGCGCTCGCTGCTCACCATCGAAGCGGTCACTGATCGCCACTTCCGTCAGCCACAACGTCGCCGGCGGGACCCAAACCCGCGCCATCCAGCCCGCGCTGGCCATGGCCAGCGGCAAGACAGCCAGCAGCAGGCTACGTCGCCAGCCAGCGAGACCGATCAGCCCCGGAAGGCTCGGTAATGCCAGCAACGTGGCGACCGCCAGGGCGATGCGATAGCTCTGCGGCGTGCTCAGGTGAAAGATGATCGGCAGCGCAGTCAGCGTTACCGTGAACAGCGTCAGGCTGTGAAAGATCAACAGCAGCCAGCGTCTAGGCGCCAGCCAGCGGTAGTAGATCGGGTCGGTGATCGAAGCCAGCGCAGCAATCGCCAGCAGGCCGCTGAACAGCAACTGCCCGCTGTTCCAGGTTGTGGTGATGAAAAAGAACGGCAGGACGAAGAACAGACTTTCCTGATGGATCATCTGCGTGCCGTAGCGCAGCAACGGCAGCGGCAGCTCGAAGCCGAAGCGCTGGGCAATGCGCTCGCGCAGCAGGTTTTCCAGAATCAGCCAGACCCAGCTGATCACCAGCACCACCCCCAAGACCTTGGCCAGATGCGCCTGGCGGTCGACCAAAAGAAAACTGGCCAAGCCCGAGCAGAAGCCGAACAGCGCAACCAGGCCGGGATAGCGCTTGAGCAGTGCGATAAGAGCGGGGATGTGGTCGAGCACGGCTTTCATGGCGGCAGGGCATGGCAATTGTGGGCGCGCATGCTAGGCAGCATGTGCCTGGACGGCAAGCGAGTCGTCAGCTGTGCTGGCGATGCCGCGCCGCTTGCGGCACTATTGCGCCCCCGTTTCACCACCGAGTCCGAATACGATGAAATTCATCCATCAACGCGAGCATCTGGAAGAGGGCGATCTGGTGGTCATCCAGTGTTCGCAACCCTGCAACATCCGCCTGATGAACGATGCCAACTTTCGCGCATTCAGGAACCGTGGTCGGCACAGTTACCACGGCGGCGCCTTTATCAAGTTCCCGGCGAAGATACGGGTGCCCTCCAGCGGCTTCTGGAACATCACCCTGGACACCGTGACCCGGCGCGCCGTGAGCATGACGCGTAAACCGCAGATGGAATACAGCATCAAGATCGTTCGCCGCCCGGGCGCCTGATCAATGCTGTCGCAGATGGAAAAAAGCTAAACGCTGACGTTCTCGCCGGGTCACAACTCGTGAACCCCCAAAAAAGGAGCGTCAGCATGCTGAAATTCATAGGCGGTACCGCCGGTATCATTTTCATCATCGGCCTGATCGTGGTGATCGGGCTGTTTAAACTCATCTTCTAGACCCATCAGCCCCGCTGCATGCAGCGGGGCTGACCGTATTCAGAGCCTTTTGCGCTGATTGCCCTGATGCTGTTCGCAGGTCATGAAGCCCTTGCTGTCGACGCGGTCGTTGACGTCGAAGTCCACGTAATAAGGCTGTTCCACCCCGTCGACATTCATCACGTAGTTATTGCAGGTGCCGCCGGTGACGCTGTTGCGCACTTCCGATGAGGGCGGGCCGCCAAGGGTGCGTACCTGTTCCCTGGTCATGCCATGGTCGACCTGCTTGACCAGAGGTTCGTTGCGAAAGGTCACGTAGTCGACCGGGTTCTCGATGGTCGAGCAACCGGTCATCACGGCCGCTACGGCCAGGACTGCAAGGCTGTGCTTGTGCATGTCATCGCTCCGTCGAATGAGCCGAATTGGCTCGACATGAGTTGGAGCGGTGTTCCGGCGTGGGAGTTCGTGTTTTTCGATGATCGGCGCGAGTCGTCTCTCTTAGAATGAAAAGAGCCCGCTTTCGCGGGCTCGTTTGCATCAGTCGTCGTAGCCGAGGTTCGGCGCCAGCCAGCGCTCGCTGATGGCGAGGTCCTGACCCTTGCGCTCGCTGTAGCGCTCGATCTGATCCTTGTCGACCTTGCCCACGGCGAAGTACTGCGTCTCGGGGTGGGCGAAGTACCAGCCGGAAACGGCGGCGGCCGGGAACATGGCGTAGTGCTCGGTGAGGAACACGCCGCTGCGGCCCGCTTTGTTGTAGTCCGCTTCGGGGTCGAGCAGCTTGAACAGCGTGCCTTTCTCGGTGTGATCCGGGCAGGCCGGGTAGCCAGGGGCAGGGCGGATGCCCTTGTACTGCTCGCGGATCAGCGCCTCGTTGTCCAGTTGCTCATCCGCTGCGTAGCCCCAGTACTCCTTGCGCACCCGCTCGTGCAGCCACTCGGCGCAGGCCTCGGCCAGGCGGTCGGCCAGGGCCTTGACCATGATCGAGTTGTAGTCGTCGCCTTTGGCCTCGTATGCCTTGGCGACTTCCTCGGCGCCGATGCCGGCGGTGGTGATAAAGCCACCTACATAATCCGTAATGCCGCTTTCCTTCGGTGCGACGAAGTCGGCCAGGGACAGGTTCGGCTTGCCGTCCGGCTTGATGGTCTGCTGACGCAGGTGGTGCAGGGTGGCGAGCTGTTCGCCGTTGTCGCCGTAGACTTCGATATCGTCGTCACGCACCTGATTGGCGGGCCAGAAGCCGAAGACCGCACGGGCCTTGATCAGTTTCTCGTCGATCAGCTTCTTCAGCATCGCCTGGGCGTCGTTGAACAGGCTGGTGGCGGCTTCGCCGACGATCTCGTCGGTGAGGATGCGCGGGTATTTGCCAGCCAGGTCCCAGGAGATGAAGAACGGTGTCCAGTCGATGTACTCGGCCAGCACGTTGAGGTCGATGTCCTCCAGCACCTGCGCGCCAGTGAAGCTCGGTTTGGGTGCGACGTAGCCGTTCCAGTCGAAGGCCGGCTTGTTGGCGATGGCATCGGCATAGCTCAGGCGCTCGGTGCGGGTCGCGCGGGCGGCGGTGCGCTCGCGCACCACCACGTATTCCTCGCGGGTCTTCTGCACGAAGTCGGCCTTGAGTTCCTTGGACAGCAGCTGGGTGGCCACGCCCACGGCGCGCGAGGCGTCGGTGACGTAGACCACGGCGTCGTTGCTGTACTGCGGATCGATCTTCACCGCCGTGTGCGCCTTGGAAGTGGTAGCGCCGCCGATCATCAGCGGCAGGGTAAAGCCCTGGCGCTGCATTTCCTTGGCCACGTGGACCATCTCGTCCAGCGAGGGGGTAATCAGGCCGGACAGGCCGATGATGTCGCATTTCTCGTCGCGCGCGGTCTGCAGAATTTTCTCTGCCGGCACCATCACGCCCAGGTCAACGATGTCGTAGCCGTTACAGCCCAGCACCACGCCGACGATGTTCTTGCCGATGTCGTGCACATCGCCCTTGACCGTGGCCATGAGGATCTTGCCCTTGGCTTCCGGCTTGTCGCCTTTCTCGGCTTCGATGAAGGGGATCAGATGCGCCACGGCCTGCTTCATCACCCGGGCGGACTTGACCACCTGGGGCAGGAACATCTTGCCCGAGCCGAACAGGTCGCCGACCACGTTCATGCCGGCCATCAGCGGGCCTTCGATCACCTCAATGGGGCGCGCGCACTGCTGACGGCACTCCTCGGTGTCTTCGACGATGAAGGCGGTGATGCCCTTGACCAGCGCGTGCTCCAAGCGCTTGTCCACCGGCAGCGAGCGCCACTCTTCGTTCTCCACCTCCTTGGCGGCGCCGTCGCCCTTGTACTTGTCGGCGATGGCCAGCAGCGCCTCGGTGGCGCCGTCATTGCGGTTGAGCACCACGTCCTCGACAGCGTCGCGCAGCTCCTTGGGAATCTCGTCGTAAATCTCCAGTTGGCCGGCGTTGACGATACCCATGGTCAGGCCGTTCTGGATGGCGTAGTAGAGGAACACCGAGTGGATCGCTTCGCGCACCGGGTTGTTGCCACGGAAGGAGAACGACACGTTGGACACGCCGCCACTGGACAGCGCGAAGGGCAGCTGGTCGCGGATATAGGCGCAGGCTTCGATGAAGTCCACCGCGTAGTTGTTGTGCTCCTCGATGCCGGTGGCTACGGCGAAGATATTCGGGTCGAAGATGATGTCTTCCGGCGGGAAGCCCACTTCGTTCACCAGGATGTCGTAGCTGCGCTGGCAGATTTCCTTCTTGCGCGCGGCGGTGTCGGCCTGGCCGACCTCGTCGAAGGCCATTACCACCACGGCGGCGCCATAGCGCTTGCACAGGCGGGCGTGGTGCTTGAACTGCTCGACGCCTTCCTTCATGGAAATGGAGTTGACGATGCCCTTGCCCTGAATGCACTTCAGGCCCGCTTCGATCACCTCCCACTTGGAGGAGTCGATCATGATCGGCACGCGGGAGATGTCCGGCTCGCCGGCGATCAGGTTGAGGAACCTGACCATGGCGGCCTTGGAGTCCAGCATGCCTTCGTCCATGTTGATGTCGATCACCTGGGCGCCCGCTTCCACCTGCTGCAGGGCGACCTCCAGGGCCTCGGTGTAGTTCTCCTCGCGGATCAGGCGGGCGAACTTGGCGCTGCCGGTGATGTTGGTGCGCTCACCGACGTTCACGAACAGCGAGTTGCGGTCGATGGTGAAGGGCTCCAGGCCCGACAGGCGACAGGCCTTGGGAATGTCCGGGATCACGCGCGGCGGGTACTTGGCCACCGCCTCGGCGATCGCCTGGATATGCGCCGGGGTGGTGCCGCAGCAACCGCCGATGATGTTGAGGAAACCCGAAGCGGCGAACTCTTCCACCACCGTCGCCATTTCGGCAGGCGACTCGTCGTACTCGCCGAAGGCGTTGGGCAGGCCGGCGTTGGGGTGGGCGGACACATGGGTGTCGGCCTTGTTGGCCAGCTCTTCCAGGTACGGGCGCAGGTCCTTGGCGCCGAGGGCGCAGTTCAGACCCACGGAGATTGGCTTGGCGTGGCGCACCGAGTTCCAGAACGCCTCGGTGGTCTGGCCGGACAGGGTGCGGCCGGAGGCGTCGGTGATGGTGCCGGAGATCATGATCGGCAGTTCGACGCCGTCTTCCTCGAACACCTGCTGCACGGCGAAGATCGCCGCCTTGGCATTGAGGGTGTCGAAGATGGTTTCGATCAGGATCAGGTCGGCGCCGCCCTCGATCAGGCCGCGGCTGGCTTCGGTGTAGTTCTCCACCAGCTCGTCGAAGGTGACGTTGCGGTAACCGGGGTCATTGACGTCCGGGGAGATCGAGCAGGTGCGGCTGGTCGGGCCTAGAACGCCTGCGACGAAGCGCGGACGATCCGGGGTTTCCAGGGTCTTGGCATCACAGACTTCACGGGCGACGCGGGCGCCGGCCAGGTTCAGCTCGTAGACCAGTTCCTCCATGTCGTAGTCGGCCTGCGACACGCGGGTGGCGTTGAAGGTGTTGGTTTCCAGGATGTCGGCGCCGGCATCCAGATAGGCCTTCTCGATGGCGGCGATGATCTGCGGCTGGGTCAGCAGCAGCAGGTCGTTGTTGCCCTTGACGTCGCTTGGCCAGTCGGCAAAGCGCTCGCCGCGGTAGTCGGCTTCCTCCAGCTTGTAGCTCTGGATCATTGTGCCCATACCGCCGTCGAGGATCAGGATGCGCTCCTTCAGGGCTTGCTGGAGGGCTTGGAGGCGTGCGCTGCGATCGGACATGAGGACTACCTGAGCAAAGCGGGAACAAAGGTGCGCGATGATAGCAAAGCTGCAGGGTTCTGGAGCGCTCGGGCAGTTTTCATGAATTTCATTCATGTTACTGGAGGCGCCGTCTCGCTAGAATTGCCAGCATCGCAACCAAGGACGAGGCCATGCTCAAGCCCGCTGCATTGTTTTTTCTTTCCTTCGCAGCTGGCCTGGCCCGCGCCGAAGCGATTTCTTACGTCGATGACGTCCAGCCCATCCTCACCCACAAGTGCGTGGCGTGCCATACCTGCTATGACGCCCCCTGCCAGCTCAATCTCGGCAGCGGGGACGGCGTCCTGCGGGGGGCCAGCAAACAGCTGGTCTATGACGGCACGCGCAGCAAGGCGCAGGCCACCACACGGCTCTACCTGGACGCGCAGGGCGAGGCGGCCTGGCGTAAACGCGACTTTCACTCGGTGCTCGATGGCGAGAACGGCCAGGCTGCACTGATCAGGCGCATGCTGGAGCTTGGGCGCAGCCAGCCGCTCGAGCCCAACGCCAAGCTCCCTGACAACCTCGACATAGCCATCACCCGCAGTAACAGCTGCCCACTGCCGGGTGAGTTCACCGCCTATGCGCAGAAGAATCCCCACGGCGGCATGCCGTTCGCGGTGGTCGGCCTGAACGATGAAGAGTTCGCCACCCTGGAACAGTGGCTGGCGCAGGGGGCGCCGGTCGCCGAGCAGGCGCTCAAACCCAGCGCGGTCGAGTTGCGTCAGGTGGAGCAGTGGGAGACTTTCCTCAACGCGCCCGGTGCGCGGCAGGATCTGGTCTCACGCTGGCTCTACGAGCACCTGTTCCTGGCGCATCTGCACTTCGAGGGCGGCGAGCCTGGCCACTTTTTCCAGATGGTGCGCTCGCGTACCCCCAGCGGCAAACCCATCGACCCCATCGCCACGCGGCGCCCTAACGATGACCCGGGCTCGGAGTTCTACTACCGCCTGTGGCCGATCCAGGGTGTGATCGTGCACAAGACGCACATCACCTATCCGCTGAGCGAGGACAAGCTGGCCCGGGTCAAGACGCTGTTCTTCGCAGAGGACTGGGCACTCGATGCCGTGCCGGGCTACGGGACGCAACGTCGGGCCAACCCGTTCGAAACCTTCGCTGCGATCCCGGCGCAGGCGCGTTATCAGTTCATGCTGGATAACGCCGAATACTTCGTGCGTACCTTTATCCGTGGCCCGGTATGCCGCGGGCAGATCGCCACCGACGTGATTCGCGACAATTTCTGGGCGCTGTTCCAGGCCCCGGAACATGACCTTTACCTCACCGATGCCGAGTATCGACGCGAGGCCACGCCGCTTTTGGCCATGCCCGGCCAGATCGACGATATCGGCGATCTGCTGGGGTTGTGGCGCGACTATCGCAACAAGCGCAACGATTATGAAAACCTGCGCAGGGAAGCCTACGCCGATGCGCCGCCGGCGGACTGGGAACATATCTGGAGTGGCAACGACAACGCGTTGTTGTCGATCTTCCGCCAGCACGACAGTGCCTCGGTGCGTAAAGGCCTGCTGGGTGAGATACCGCAGACCCTCTGGTGGCTGGACTATCCGCTGCTGGAGCGCACCTACTACCAGCTGGTAGTCAACTTCGACGTGTTCGGCAATGTCTCGCATCAGGCGCAGACGCGCCTGTACTTCGATCTGATCCGCAATGGCGCCGAGGTGAACTTCCTGCGCCTGCTGCCGGCTCGTTCGCGTGAGGCCTACCTGGACGACTGGTACCAGAACAGCGGCAAGCTGAAGATGCTGCTGGACTACACCTCGGTCGATCACCGTTCGCCGAGCGCTATCGCTCTGAATGGCAAGGACCCGAAGAAGCAGTTCGCCGAACACTTGCTGCAGCGCTATGACAGGCTGAATGCGCGTCCCGATCCGATCAACCGCTGCGCCGGTGCGCACTGTTATCGCGCCGGTCTGCCCAAGGAGTTGCAACATGCCGAACAGGCGCTGTCGCGTCTGGCTAGTCGTCCGGCAGGCGGTTTGCGAGTGATCGATCAACTGCCGGAAGCGACCATGCTGCGAGTGGAACTGAGCGACGGCTCACGGGAGATCTACAGCCTGTTGCGCAACCGCGCGCACAGCAATGTGGCCTTCATGTTGGGTGAGGAGCTGCGCTATCAGCCACGCCTGGACACCCTGACCCTCTATCCCGAGGTGCTGAGCAGCTATCCAAACTTTCTCTTCAACGTCAAAGCCGGGGAGGTGGATGCCTTCGTCAAGCAGATGGAAGGCGTGCGCGACGCACGATCCTTCGAGTGTATCGTCGAGCGCTGGGGCATACGCCGCAGCCATCCCGAGTTCTGGCGTTATTTCCATGATCTGGCCGAGCATATCCGCGAAACCCAGCCGCTGGAGGCGGGGGTACTGGACATGAACCGGTACCAGAACCTCTAGCGCCGAAAACAGCGCGTGGCGGACACTGGTGTCCGCTGCGCTGCTTGCAACCTGTCGTCCAGCGTTTATTCCGCCGACCTTTCTTCCCCCGCTGCGGTCGGACCCTGTAGTTGCCTGATTCAGGCAGCCGGGTTACGAGTTCAGCGGAATGGCGGTTTCATGCTGGTTTCAGTGCAGGCTTTACGGGCATTGGCGGCCTGGGTTGTGGTGTTTCATCACGTCATGCAGGTGTTCTTCAATTTTCAGGCCGACAGCTTCGTCGGGCGGCTGTTCGCCGAAAGGGGGGCGGTTGGCGTCGATATCTTCTTCGTCATCAGCGGGCTGGTGATCTATCTGCCCACTCGGGGCAAGACCATCACCCCCTGGCGCTTCATGCTCAATCGTGTGCTGCGCATCGTCCCGGCCTACTGGCTCTACTCATTGATCGCGGCGCTGATCATCGCCTTCGCCAATCAGGTGATGCCCGTGCAGGAGTTCGACCTGCACCATTTGCTGCTCTCGCTGTTCTTCATCCCCGCCGAAAATCCTGGGGGCTTCGGCCTCTATCCGACGCTCAACGTTGGCTGGACGCTGAACTACGAGATGTTCTTCTACCTACTGTTCGCCCTGGCCTTCATCGTGACCGAGCGTCTGCGCCTGCTGTTCATCGTCCTGGCCCTGGCCACGTTCAGCCTGCTGGCAACCCAGCCGTGGATGAGCGACTTCTACCGTAACAGCATCGTCTACGAGTTCATCTTCGGCATGCTCCTGGGCGTGGCCTACAAGCGGGGCTGGATTCGCCAGGGCTTGTGGCTGCCGCTGCTGGTCATCGCGGCCTCGCTGCTGACCATCTACCACTTCGACAACTCCATGCGCCTGCTGCATTGGGGGCTGCCGAGCGCGTTGATCGTCGCCGCCTGTATCGCCATGGAGCCCTGGTTCAAGGACAACCGGCTACTGAGCCATCTGGGCGACTGCTCGTATTCGGTCTATCTGCTGCACGTGATCGTACTGTCCCTGGCTTGGTACCTGCAGACCCGTCTGGATCTTGCGCCTGCCGTCGTGATTGCGGCCTGCGTACCGGTGATCGCGGTCGCCGCCTGGGGCAGTTATGAGCTGATCGAAAAGCGTTTTGTCGTTCGTGCCAAAGTCTGGGTCGGGCACCGAGCAGGACGGGAAGGGCTGCAGTCGCTATCCTGAGTAAATTAGTAGGACTATATTCAGGTCGTCACTTGGCGTACAATCCGCCGCATGACCGTGAGGAGTTGCCATGAGTGCCATCACCATTACCCAAGCTGCCGAAGATTACCTGGCCGAGCTGCTGAGCAAGCAGGACACCCCGGGTATCGGCATCCGCGTTTTCATCACCCAGCCAGGTACGCCTTATGCAGAAACCTGCATCGCTTACTGCAAACCGGGTGAACAGAAGCCTGAAGACACCGCCGTTGGTCTGGCCAGCTTCACCGCCTGGATCGATGGCATCAGCGAGCCTTTCCTGGAAGACGCCGTAGTCGACTACGCCACCGACCGTATGGGCGGCCAGCTGACCATCAAGGCGCCGAACGCCAAAGTGCCGATGGTCAATGAGGACAGCCCGCTGAACGAGCGCATCAACTACTATCTGCAGACCGAGATCAATCCCGGTCTGGCCAGCCACGGCGGCCAGGTGAGCCTGGTCGACGTGGTCGACGAAGGTATTGCCGTACTGCAGTTCGGTGGTGGTTGCCAGGGTTGTGGCCAGGCTGACTACACGCTCAAGGAAGGCATCGAGAAAACCCTGCTCGAGCGTATTCCGGAACTCAAGGGCGTGCGTGACGTGACCGACCACAGCAATCGTGAGAACGCCTATTACTGACAGGCGCAGCGCACATGAAAAGGGGCGACCGAGAGGTCGCCCCTTTTCATTTCAGGCTTTGTGCACGCGTTCGCTGGATGCTGGAAAGCGTTCGAGCTTTTCCGCAGGGCGGATCGGCCGCTTCACCAGTTCGCCGCCGCAGTTCGGGCAGCGCAGTGTCAGCACCGACTCCGCGCAGGAGCGGCAGAAGGTGCATTCGAAGGAGCAGATCAGAGCGTCGGAGCTGGCTGGCGGCAGATCGCAGTCGCAGTTCTCGCAGTTGGGGCGCAGTTCAAGCATGGCGCTAGGCTCGCAATGGTGGGCGATTGCAGCAGTCTGCAGTCTCCCCAGGCCCAAGCGCAACGGGGCGCACAAGGCGCCCCGCAAAGGCCTTACTCAGGCATGCTCCACGGCGCCAGGTCGAAGCCCTGGCTGCGCAGTTCGTCGCGCGAGTGCTGCAGCGCATCTTCCAGCTGCTGCGGGTCGGTGTAGGTGGCGCTGGACAGTTGGCGGCCGAGCAGGCGGGTGCTGGTGCGGTCGATGACGCTGATGTTGACGATGCCGGTGCCGGTGCCGTCCTGCGGAGTCCAAGCTACGCACTGGAACGGGCGGAAGGCGCGATCGGCAATCAGCAAGGCTTCGTTGAAACGCAGCGGTGTGTTCATGGGTTCGGTTTCTCCGAGTTGATCCCAACAATTAATTGCGGCCAGCATGTTGGCCTTACATTGCTGTTGATGAACTCAGCGAACCCATAAGTCACACATCGCTGAAAAAAGTTTTATTGCTGTGCGAAGTGCCGCAATAAAAACTTCTGGCGTCTCGCCGATTACAACTTTTTACTGCGAAAGTTCCGCACCCGCTTCCGCGTCGATCGGTCGCAGCTCAGGCGCAGCGGGGGCTGGAGCGTTACGCTGCTGCCGGTAGGCGCTCACCGCTTCGTAAACCGACTTGCGCAAACGGTTGATACCGCCGATAGGCCGGTGTTCGGGTAATGCATGCCACGGGTTGAAGGACAAATTGTCGCAGAAGAGGTTTTGTTCGCGACTATCGAAGTCCTGAGGCTGCACGGTAATGCGTGCGACGCTTTCGAAAGGCGATATCTTTTCGCTCCATTCCACGGTCGGATCTTCGATGGGCATGTAGTACTGCGCGTTCTGTTTTTGTACCTGAAGTTCGAAACAAGCGGGTACGCGGTCCAGTGACAGTTGCTGGTAAAGCGCGTTGCGCAGGAAGTTGGGCAAGCCGGTGTTCTGTTCCGGCAGTTCGTAGGGCGGGCAGTTCTGCGGAGTCGGTATCACCCGGTACTTGATGTTCAGCTCTCCGAGCTTGAACGGCGCGATGGAGTTGTAGGTGGTAGCCACCGGACTTTCCGGCGCAGGCGCCAGGGTCTTCAGGGCGATGAACAGATGACGGATCTCCCAGCTGCGCGGGTCCCAGCTGGGGAAGAACGCCAGAGCCTTCTTGCCGTCGGCCTGGGCGGCGAAGTTGCTGCGGTATTCGGCGACGTCGCGCACGAAGAAGGCAGGGTGATTGAACATCACGAAATCCTGCTCGCCGGCATGTGCCGGGCTCTTCATGAGTTTCTCACCGGGCACGTCGAGTAGCTTGATGGCCATGCCGCGGGCATCGCGGGCGCGGTCGAACTGGGGATAGGCATTGCCGTTGGAAAGGCGCATCCAGGCTTGCCAGGTATGCCCTGGCTCGCTGAACACGCCCTGGCGCAGCGATTCGTCCAGAGTGTCGAGCACCTGCACTTCGGCCCTGACGCAGCCGTGTGCCTTGGCATGGGCATCGCGCAGCACGCGGGTATTGTCACGGTGCTGCTCGACGATGCGTACGGCATCTTCGATGATCAGCCGGCTGAGTGCGGCTTCATCCGGAGCGATCTCTTCCTGGGTCGAGACCGGGCCGGAGAATTTCCAGCCGTAATAGGCCTCGCCCAGCCCCCAGCCAACCAGGCCGAGCAGTGCGACGGTGAGCAGCAGTTTGCCAAGCAGGCGACCGAGCCAGAGCCAGAAGCGTTTCAACATCGTTGTAATCCTTGTTCTAGATATCGGTTGAAATCAGCCTTCGCAGCTCGGGCCGGGTGTCCAGGGGCGTACCGGCACGTCGCTGAGCTGGGTTTCCAGTTCGGCATTGCCGAGTACCTTGAGGTATTCGATCAGTGCCAGGCGCTCGTCCGGCGACAGGGCGCGGCCGATCACACCTTCCTGGCGGCAACCATCGCGGAATTCATGGCCGCCGTTGCCATTGCCGGTGACGCGGGTGTCGAGCAGGAAGCCGCCCGCGAACTCCTCGCTGCGATAGCCCACCCGTACCGGGTCGTATTCGAAGTTGCCGACCCAGAACCTGGCCTGCCGCTCGTAAACGGGAGAGAGCAACTCGAACAGATTGGGCACCGAACCGTTGTGCAGGAAGGGCGGGGTGGCCCAGATGCCGTCCAGCGGGCGCGCCTTGTAGCCGCGTTTCTCCTGAACGCCGATGGGCAACCCGTAACCATCCATTTCCTGGCGCTGGCGTGGCCCTATGCCGGCGTCCTGATAGGCGCGGTTCTCCACGTAGGCGGTGATGTAGGCCAGGGCTTTGGCGCTGGAAATGCGCTTGAAGTCGACGTCGTCGAGGCTGGCGCCGTATAGCTTTACGTCAAGCTGCGACAGTTCGGCCTTGGTCCAGCCGAGGCGGCTGATGTCGAAACGATGATCGGCGATGTTGTCGGCAGTGGCCGGGTCCGTGCCGACGATGCTGATCGGCACCACTCGCATCCTCCATTCGGGGTCGCGTGACGGCGCCAGGCGCTGGTCGCGGGGCTTGGGATCAGGGGCGTGGCAGTAGGCGCAGTTTTCGCTGTAGAGGGCCTTGCCGCGACTGGCCAGAGGCAGGTCTACCTTGCCCAATACTGCCTCTGGCCACTTCGGTGGTTGCAGTCGTTTCAGGGTTTCCTCGAGGGTATACAGATCGTGCAGGCGCACGCTTGACGCATAGCGGTCCGCCGCGGCGACGCCTTTGCCCTGTTCGTCGAGCAGATGCAGGCTTGCCCCGACGCCCAGGGCTTCGCCGACGTTGCGCGCCATGGGCTGCATGGCCGAGCCGTTCCACTGCACCCAGTCGAACTTCCAGATGTCCCAGAGGTGCGGATAGCTAACCGGGGCATCGGCGACGCGGTAGTTGGCTTCGTCCAGAGCATCACCAAAAACCGTGTTGGCGATGCGCCCGAACGCATCGGTGCGGCCAAAACCTTCTTCGGTCGGGTAAAGACCGCGATGCCAGTCGTTGAACGCGGTCGCCAGCAGCCGATCGAGTACCTGCTTAAACTCCTCGCGCAGCTGATCACGGTCCTGCTCATACTGGTCGCCCAGGACTTGCTGAGCGAAACGACGGAATTTCAGCGGGTTGTAGTAAGTGAACGCCATGCTCATGCCCAGCGCCTGGCCGAAGCCGCCGCCGCGCAGAGTCGGTACGGTGGATGCCAGCGAATGCAGGGCGGCGCCGCCGTCGATGCGTACGGCATGGCCTTTGTAGCGCAGCTCGCCGGTGTGGCAGGCGGCGCAACTGATGTCGAGAAAGTGTTCGCCGCTCTCGCTGTCCTGATGGCGAGTGAAGCCAACGGGCAGATTGCCGGGGTTGAGCGCGCTTGGCTGTTGCCTGGGATCGGTAAGAAAACCGAAGCGGGCAAGATAATCGAGGCGAGCGAACTTTTCCGTACTGAATGGCATTTCCAGCGCAGTGAACCAGTCGTAGCGCAGGCCTTTCACCGTGGTGCCTTGCGGCGTGTAGTAATAGGTCTGGCGCTGCTCGTCACTCCACTGCTGCAGATAGTGCAGCTCGTTGGGCTGCTGGTAGGTTGGCAGGTTGGGGTTGGCCACGTAATACAGAACCACGGCCAGGCCGACCAGTGCCAGCAAGATCACGAACTTGAGAGTACGGCGCAGCAGACGCATCGGAAACTTCCTTGTGGCGTTCTTATTGATTGGCCGTTATGCCAATACTGCAGGCTATTGGCAAGTTGCTATCGCCGAGATCATGAAACTGCGCAATAACCCACAGGAACAAGACTTATAGAGAAACGATCCATTAAGCGTCAAAGTTCTTGCTAGCGTTACACTTGTGTGCGCCAAAGCATTGTTTTTATTGGAATTACAAAATAATGGCGCCAAGGATGGAGTATGCGGGCCGTTTCCGTTTTATCCCGGCGTTTACTGGTGCTCGAGCCTTTCATGGTATGCGAAGCGTTGCTTCAGCCTCTGCAGGCTGCGGGCTGGATCCTGCAGCGCTGTACGGCTGAGACCTGCTGGTCATGAGGCGGACGCGCTTGTGCTGCTTGTCGATCAGCAACCTGAACGCAAGCTGCTCAAGCAGCTGCAGCGCACGGGGCTTGCCTGCGTGGCGCTGGTGAATGCTCAGCGACCGAGACGGTTCGACACTGAAGAGCTTGCCGGCGAATGGTTATTCGCCGCCCTGTCTTTACCCGTGGAAACCCCGCGACTGATGGAAACCTTGCAGCAGGCGCAAGCCGTTACGCGTCTGCGCAGGCTAAAGGCTGCGCGGCAGTCGCTGCAGTTTCTGGGGAATAGCGGCGCGGTGCGAGACCTGCGCAAACAGGTGGATCGCCTGAGCCGTGGCGACGGCCCGCTGCTCGTCAGTGGCGAACGGGGCAGCGGCAAGCATCTGTTGGCGGAGTTGCTGCATCTGCGCTCACCACGCCGGGTACGCGCCATGCGTCTGATGGATGGTGCCGAACCCTTCGATGAGGCAGTCATGGCCGCGTCGACTGACACCACCGTTGTGCTTGAGAACCCCGCAGAGCTGCCCGATGCGTCGCAGCAGCGCTTGCTGAATTACCTGCTGGCCCATCCTGGAGCATCGCTCGTGACGCTGGATCGAGGGGAGCTGATGCAAGCGCTGCAGCACGGGCGTTTCAACCGAGATCTGTTTCACCAGCTGACGGCGCAGCAATTGCGCACGCCGAATCTGCGCGAGCATCCTGGCGACCAGTTGCTGCTGGCCGAACACTTCGCCAAACAGCACGGCGCCGTGTTCGCGCGCCACCACCGGCGCTTCAGCGAAGATGCGGTCAACGCCATGAGAGCACACGCCTGGCCGGGTAACGTACGCGAATTGCATAATCGCGTAGTGCGTGCCCTGGTGTCGGCGCAGGGGCGGCAGATCTTGGCTGCCGACCTGGGCTTGCAGTCGGTTCCGGTCGAGATTGACGTCCCGGTGACACTGGAGGATTACATCCTGCGGGCCGAACGTCAGGCGCTGAACGATGTGCTGGGGCGTTACACCCACAACATGAGTCAGGCCGCACGCACGCTGGGGATCTCGCGGCCGACCTTCTATCGCCTGCTGCACAAGCATCGCTTGCGCTGAGGCTCTTGCTGTAACGCTCGAGAAACACTGCTAAGGTGCTCGTCAAACCCACAGCCGAGGAAATTTCCATGCACCCGTTCGACGCCGCGAAGCCGCCGAAGCTGGCCGTGTTGCTGGGTTATGCCGGGCTTCTGCCTTTCGTGGGTGGCGCGCTGGGCATCTGGGTGATTCCCCTGGGCTGGCGACCGTTCGTGCTAAGTGCCTTGCTGGATTATTCGGCAGTGATCCTGGCCTTCATGGGCGCCATTCACTGGGGCCTGGCCATGCGCGCGGAAGAAACTGACCAGAATGCCAGGCTGCAGCTGGGACTTTCGGTGATTCCGCCTTTGCTGGGTTGGGCTGCACTGGCCGGTGGGCTGCCGATGGGGCTGTCACTGCCGATCTGCCTGTTCTCCTTCATTGGTCTGTACCTGGCCGATATGCACGCAGTACGCGTGGGGCTGGCGCCTCAATGGTATCCGGCACTGCGTACGCCCCTGACGCTGGTGGTGTGCCTGAGCCTGTTAGTGGCTTGGGCCAGCGTGCTGGTCAGCTGAGCCGAGCAGCGCCGCGACCTGCTCCAACGCTGCCTGGCGCCGTTCACTCCAGCTGCCGCAGAGCTCGCTGAAGGGCTGGCCGTGCCTCAGCAGCCAGTCCCGACAGGCCTGATGAAACGCCTGACGTTCAGCCAGTTGTGGCTGACAACGCTGGCCATCCTCTATCCATGGCACACCTGCAGGGTCAAGCAGTAGATGCTGGTCATAGCGACGTGCAAGCAATTCGTTTTCCAGCCAGCCTGGGCAATCGCCGAACAGGCATCGGCTCCACAGCATGTTGCTCAGCAGATGCGTGTCGAGAACCAGCAGCGAGGGTTTGGCTGCCCTTGCAGCATCCTCCCAGGCGAGTTGGCCGCGCGCGATTTCGCCGATATCGGCATAGCAGGTATCGCGCCGCTGCTCATCGATGAAGTAACGGACATACTCGCCCACCACCAGGCCACCGAAGCGCGCCTGAATTTCACTCGCCAGCCAGCTTTTGCCGCTGGACTCCGGCCCGGTCAGCACCAGCACTTTCATGATGCGTAGTGCAACGCGGGGTCGCGGCGCCAGCTCAGCCAGCCGCTGACGGCCAGGGCGGTGAAAGCGGCGTAAAGCGCGGCAGTGAGATACAGCTCGCTATGCAGGAAGAAGGCGACGTAGCAGACGTCCACCACCACCCACAGAGCCCAGCACTGCAGGCGTTTTTGCGCCATCCACAACTGCGCGACCAGGCTGAAGGCGGTCAGCGCCGAATCCAGCCAGGGCGAGCTGGCATCGGTGTAGGTAGCCATCAGATAGCCGAGCAGCCAGGCGCCAAGAGCGCCGACCAGCAGGCCGGCGGCCACTGCAATGAGCCCCAGGCGGCTGACCTTGCGCCCATCGTGGCGTTCGCCGCCACGGGTCCATTGCCACCAACCGTAGAGCTGCAGTGCGGCGAACAACAGTTGCAGGAGCAGGTTGGAGTACAGGCGCCAGTCGTAGAACAGCCAGGCGTAGAGCAGCACCATGATCAAGCCGATGGGCCAGCACCAGGGGTTTTGCCGGACGGTCAGCCATACCGCGACGATGCCGAGCCCGGCAGCAATGAGTTCGAGCCAGGACATGCAGCGTCCTCAACTGGGGAAAGGGTGGCGATTGTACTGATGTGGGCGGCTCAGCACACCAGGCTGTCGGCCTGCCGGTAGAGCATCAGCAGCTTGCGCGTGATGGTCTGCTGGATGTCGTCGCGCTCGAAGCTCGACAAGCGTTCCAGGCGCGCCAGTTGCAGACGGTGCAGGTGGATGTAGGGCATCTGCTGGTCGAACTCGCGCAGATCGCCTTTCATCAGTACGGGTAGGAACAGGTCACCGATTTTTTTCTGGTTGCTGATGATCTGCGCCAGTGCCGGTTTGAACGCCATGGTCTTGGGCGCGGGGCCGCCGTCCCTGATCTGGGTGCTGAGCAGCAGTCCGGGCTTGCCGATCACCCGGCCGGGCAAGACACACAGGCCCGTCTTGCGAATGGCCTGGCTGTCGATGCCGTGCAGGGTGTCGTGGAACGCATAAGGGTTGGGCAGCACCACCATCTTGCGGCCGAGGTCGGTGGGGAAGTGCAGGCTGTAGTTGGTGTACAGCTGCCCCACCGATTCGGAATAGACACACAGGCGGTTCTCGAACAGCTTGATGAAACGCTCGGCCAGCTCGCGGCGGGCGATGCTGTCCAGGTCCCAGATCAGGTCCAGGTTCGGCGGCCGACTGAAATCGACCTCCTGATGCTGCATGCTGCTCATGCCCGCCTCATACACGGAACTGCCCGAGCAGAAGGTTGAGCTGGTCGGCCAGTTGCTTCAGGTGCTGGCTAGCCGCGCTCGACTGCTCCGCGGCCTCGGCGGTGTTATGGGCCAGAGCGGCCGTCTGCGTGACGTTCTGGTTGATGTCTTCCACCACGTGGGATTGCTCCAGAGTGGCACTGGCGATCGAAGCGTTGAGCCCGGTCAGGTTGCGCAGCGACTGGGCGATCTGGGCAAGGCTCTCACCGGCCTGACTGGCCTGTTCCACGGTCAGTTGGGACGCGCGGCTGCTTTCGTGGATCACCTTGACGGCCGCCTCGGAGTTGCCTTGCAGGCGCTCGATCATGCCCTGGATCTCTGCAGTGGACTGCTGGGTACGTTGCGCCAGAAGCCGCACTTCATCCGCGACCACGGCGAAACCGCGGCCCTGTTCGCCCGCGCGTGCTGCCTCGATGGCGGCGTTGAGGGCAAGCAGGTTGGTCTGCTCGGCAATCGAGCGGATCACTTCCAGTACGCTGCCGATCTGCGTGCTCTCGCTGGCCAGCGACTGGATCACCTCGACGGCCTTGTCGATGGTGCCCGACAGCTGATCGATCTGGCGCAGGCTCGCTTCGATGTTCTGCTGCCCCTGGCCGGCCTGGTCCTCGGCCGTATGCATTTCGCTGGAGGCGTGCTCGGCGTTCTTCGCCACGTCCTGCACACCGTAGGTCACCTGATTGACGGCGGTGGCTACCAGTTCCATCTGCTGCGCTTGTTGCTGGCTGTGACGTTGCGCTTCGCTGGAAATATCGCCGAGGGTGCGTGCGGCCTGGTCCAGCGAGCCCGCCGAGTCGAGCATCTGCCGAATGACGTGGCGCAGCCTGTCGGTAAAGGCATTGAAATAGGTGGACAGCGCAGTGAGTTCGTCGCGACCGTGAGTGTCGAGATTGCGGGTCAGGTCACCTTCGCCATTGGCAATGTTGGCCATGGCTCCCACGGCTGCCTGGAGCGGCTGCACGATGCTGCGGGTGATCAGCACCACCAGGGCGGCAAGGAGGAGGGCGATCAGCAGGCCGATACTCATGGCCTTCAGCGCCTGAGCTCTGAATTCCTCCTGCACGTCATCGACATACACACCGGATCCGATGATCCAGCCCCAGGGCTGGAACAGCTCGACGTAGGAAATCTTCGGAACAGGGTCGCTGGCGCCTGGCTTCGGCCAGCGGTAGTCGACCTGGCCGGCGCCCTGGTTACGGGTGATGGCGACCATCTCGTTGAACAGAGCCTTGCCGTCCGGGTCCTTGAAGCCCGAAAGGTTCTGTCCCTCGAGTTTCGCATTCATCGGATGCATGAGCATGACCGGCGTCTGGTCGTTTATCCAGAAGTACTCCTGACCGTCGTAGCGCAAGCCGCGAATCACCTCCATGGCCTGTTTCTGCGCTTCTTCGCGGCTCAGGCTGCCGGTGCTTTCCAGACCATGGAAGTGCTTGAGGATGCCGGCAGCGCTCTGTACCACATGTTCGGTCTTTTCCGATTTGCCGAAGTACAGGTCGGTGTGGATCTGGCGCAGCATGTAGGCGCCCTGCAGGACCAGGGTCAGGATGGCCAGTGCCAGGATCAGCCACAGGCGGCGGCTGATGGGAAGGCTGCGTAAGCTGTTCATGGATGAACTCCGTATTGTTGTAATTATCGGCGTCAGGCTAACCCAAGGTTGCGCAAGACAATACTGTCATATCAGGGCGATTTTCACGCCAGTTGTCTGATACATTTCGGCCGCTGGCGCAGAAGCTGAACAAGCACCGAGCCAGAGCCGCCGCCGAGGAACCTCTGCGGCGGCTTTGTGTCCCACGGCGGGACCCGCATTTCAATTGGTTTACGCGTAGGTGAGTCGCCGCGCTTTGGGGGATTTGATGGATATCTGGGCGGCCTTTCAGGCCCTCATTCTGGGCATAGTGGAAGGCCTGACCGAGTTCTTGCCCATTTCCAGCACCGGGCACCTGATCGTGGTGGGGGATCTGCTTGGCTTCAATGGCCAGACAGCAACCGCGTTCAAGATCATCATCCAGCTCGGCGCCATTCTGGCGGTCATATGGGAGTTCCGGGCGAAGGTGCTGGGAGTGGTGGTCGGCTTACCCAACGACCCGAAGGCCCAACGCTTCAGCTTCAATCTGTTTCTGGCATTCATTCCGGCGGTGATCTTCGGTCTGGCCTTCGCCGATCTGATCGAACACTGGCTGTTCAATCCGATCACCGTGGCCATGGCACTGATCATCGGCGGCATCATCATGCTCTGGGCAGAGAAGCGCGATCACGCTATCAAGGCCGAAACGGTCGACGACATGAATTGGAAACTGGCCCTGAAGGTCGGCTTCGCCCAGTGTTTGGCGCTGATACCGGGTACGTCACGCTCGGGCGCCACCATTATCGGTGGCCTGGTATTCGGTCTGTCGCGCAAGGCAGCGACCGAGTTCTCCTTCTTCCTGGCCATGCCGACCATGGTCGCGGCCACGGTCTATTCGTTGTTCAAATACCGCGACATTCTGCAGTTGAGCGACTTGCCGATCTTCGCCATCGGTTTCGTCAGCACTTTCATCGTCGCGATGATCACCGTACGGGCACTGCTCAAGTTCATCACCAGCCACAGTTACGCGGTGTTCGCCTGGTACCGCATCGCTTTCGGTCTGGTGATTCTCGCCACCTGGCAACTGCACCTGATCGACTGGAGCACGGCGCAGCCTTGACCGGCAACGAGCGCAGGGGACGCCTGAAAAGCTGGGATGATGCCAAGGGCTTCGGTTTCATCCAGCCGCTGGACGGTGGCCCCGAGGTTTTCGCACATATTTCGGTGGTGCGTGGTGATCGTCGCCCGCTGTCTGGTGACGAGGTGCTGTTCATCGAGGGACGTGACCCGCGTGGTCGCCCATGCGCGGAGCATCTGCGTCTGGCAGGCGAGCTGAGCCTCGACCGACAGGCGATACGGCGCAAACCGAAAAGTGCCGGCAAGGCCGTTCCGGCATCGTCAAAGGCGCCTGTCAGGTCCGTGCGCAAAGCAGAAGGGAAGGGCTCCATCCAGAACTTTTCCGGCAAGGCTGTGGTGCTTGTTTCCTTGTGCCTCTTGCCGCTGCTGGGCGCACTGCAACTGTTCGACAAGGGCTTCTGGTGGGTACTGCCGCTTTATCTGCTGGCCAGTCTGCTGAGCTTTGTACAGTACTGGCTGGACAAGCGCAGCGCCCAGAATGGTAGCCGCCGCACGGCGGAAAACACCTTGCATCTGGTGGAGCTGGCCGGTGGTTGGCCGGGTGCACTGATTGCCCAGCAGACCTTCCGCCACAAGACCCGCAAGGCAACCTACCAGACAGTTTTCTGGCTGATCGTTGTCGCTCACCAGGTGCTCTGGATTGATCTGTTGTTGCTCGATGGCGCCTACATCGCCCGCCTTATCCCGTTATTCGTCCAGTAGCAGGCCCGGCCGCAAGCGCTTGGGCAGCTTGCGTACCACCAGTTGATGCGAGCGAGTCAGTAGCTGGCGCAGCTCCTGCTCGCCCAGCGGCAACTGCCGGGCACTCATGCTGATCCAGCGCGCTCGGGCCAGATAGGGCGCGGGACGAATGCCCGGGCGGTCGACATAGCCGAGAAACAGGTCGTCATCGACCTTGAAGGCCAGGTCTTCGCCAAGAAAATCGAGAATGGCGAACATCTTGTTGCCCGCCACCGAGAACACCCGGTTGCCGCCCCATTTAAGGTCTTCGCGAGCGCCGGGCAGGGCGAGGCAGAAGGCGGTGATCTGATCGCGGGTCATGAGTTCCTCTGCGTGGCGTCGAGCTTGGAGTCGGCCCTGTCGAGGCGCTCGATCTGCTTTCTTGCATGATCGATGAATGCTGCCACTGCCGGGGTGCGCTGGCCCAAATCGTCCCGGCAGTGGCCCAGGTAGACGCTCCGGGCGGTCACCAGCACGGGACGATGTATCTCTGGCAGACGTTCGAGCAGCCAACTGGCGGCGAAGTCCTTGGACGCAATCATGCCCGTGCTCAACGTCAGCCAGATACGCGCAAGCGCCAGCACTACGTTGGTTTCGTCGCCAAGCCAGCCCGATGCCTCTCGCCATTGCGCCACGGTGTCGTGCAAGGCGCGGATCAGGTCGGCTTGGGGAACCGGGTCGAACCACTCGTCAGCAGGAAGGCCTATCAGGGCGATACTGTCTTGCCGCGCCTTGCTCAGCAGTATCGCCAGGTCATGATCCGCTATTGCAGGCTCGATGCGGCCGGCGGTCAAATCCTCACGCAGCCATTCGCCGAACTGCATCTCGCGCATCGCCGGATAGCGCCAGGGGTGCACGGCATCACAACTCAGTATCGTCACTTCCAGCGGGCGTAGCCGCTCGTTCGCAGGCCAGGCCGAAAGACCCAGGAGCCCGTGCATCAGCGCATGGCGCACAGCGTCACGCAACGGCGTGCGTACAGTGACGAGCAAATCGATGTCGCTACCAGGTTTGAGACCGCCAGCCACGGCAGAACCATAAAGATGCACTGCCAGCAGTTCGTCGCCCAGATGCTGTCGCAGCAAAGCGAGCGTATCGGTTATCTGGGTGTTCATCTTGTCAGCGCCTTGACGTGGTTTCGTGACATTTTGCCGGCATTCGGTTTTGTCGAGTAGACTCCGGCACCTTGTGCTCATCTGAGCTGGGGCCGGCCTGTCCCCAGTCGAACCTTTTCATGAATCGCATTCGTCGTTTTCGGTTGTTGCCCTGGCTCGTGCTCGGCATGCTGCTGCTTTCTTCGCAAGCGTGGGCCAGTGTTCGTTACCTTGATGCGGCGCAGATCGAGCAAACGCCCAAACCACTGACCACCTCCGTTGGCGTGCTGGAAGATACCAGCCGCACCCTGACGTTCGACAATGTCCGTTCTGCCGAAATGCGTGATCGCTTTCGTTATGAATCGGTCGAAAGTTCATCCTTTGCGTTGGGCTTTACCCGTTCGGCCTACTGGTTCCGGCTTGATGTTGGCAACTCCAGCGACCAGCCGCTGACGCGCCTGCTGGTGGTGGACAACCCACGTATTTCCCTGGTCGATGCCTATGTGCCGGACGGGCAGGGTGGCTATCGTGCCTGGCTCACCGGGGCAGACCGGCCGCAGAGCGGCAAGGCCTACGACAACCGCAACTTCGTCTTCCCCTTGCACCTGCCGGCACGTTCGCAGCAGTCGGTCTACCTGCGGGTCGAGTCGAGCATCGGTCTGCTGGTACCGTTACAGCTGTGGACGGTCGAAGGCTTCAAGGCCTATGAGCGCGAAGACTACATGGCGCGTGCCGGCTACATGGGCATCGCCATTGCCATGATCCTGTTCAACCTGATGCTGTTCATCGCCCTGCGTGAACGCATCTATCTGCTCTACGTGACCTTCGTGCTGTGCGCCGTGTGCGCCCTGACGATCAAGAACGGCATGGCGCCGGACTGGACGTTGTTCGGTCTGCCGCTCAATTCCAATGTGGCGTATTACTCGGGCGCCTCGCTAGCGCTGAGCGGATTGTTGCTGTTCATGCGCAGCATGTTGCAGACCGCACGTCTGTTGCCGCGGGTCGACCGCGGTTTACTGGCCCTGGTGGCCCTGTACCTGATTTCCCCGCTGATCTACGCCGTTGCCTTGCCGCAGGTCTCACGTGCCGCCGTCCTGGTCAAGCTGCTGACGGCCTTGGTGATGATGGCTGTAGGGCTGGGCTGCGCCCTCAAGCGTCAGCGTAGCGCCTACTTCTTTCTCGCCGCCTTCGGCCTGCTGATTCTCGGCGGCGCCACTACCACGCTGCGCGCCCTGGGCATCCTGCCTACCAACGCCTTCACGGAGGACGGTCTGCAGATCGGTTCGTCACTGGAAATGCTGCTGCTGGCCTTCGCCCTGGCCGACCGCATCAACGTGATGCGTCAGGAAAAACTGCAAGCCCAAGCCAGATTGTTGCAAACCCGCGAGCAGCTGGTGAAAACCCTGCAGCAATCCGAGCGAGAGCTGGAACAGCGTGTCGCTGAGCGAACCCAGGAATTGCAGGTGCTCAACAGCCGCCTGGAAATGCTCAGCCTGACCGACGCCCTTACCGGTATCGCCAACCGTCGGCACTTCGACGATGTGCTGGCCAAGGAATGCAAACGCGCCCAGCGTGTCAGCGAGCCGTTGGCCCTGGCCGTGCTGGATGTCGACTGGTTCAAGGCCTACAACGATCATTACGGCCATCCGGCCGGCGATAGCTGTCTACAGCAGGTCGCACAAACCCTGGCCGCCACCATCAGTCGTTCCACTGACCTGGTGGCTCGCTACGGCGGTGAGGAGTTCGTATTTCTCGCGCCGTCGACCGGGCTCGTCGGGGCGCAGAGCATGGCAGAGAAACTGGTGAGGGCCGTCGAAGCCCTGGCCTTGCCACATGAACGCTCGCCACTGGGTCACGTCAGTATCAGCGTCGGTATCGCCTCGATGCAGAACGATGGCGACAGCTCGGCGCAAATCCTCCTGCAGCGTGCCGATGCGGCGTTGTATCGGGCCAAGGCACAGGGCCGTAATCGGGTGGAATGCGGCTGACAGAAATAAAAAAGCCCCGAAGCATCGGCTCCGGGGCTGAGGAGGGTCGGCAGGGCTACCGACCGGGAGAGTCTGTTCAGGCCTGCGGCTGCCAGCCGCCACCCAGTGCCTTGTAGATCGCGACGATGCCGCTGTACAGCTCGGTCTCCGCGGACGCTTGGGCATCTTCGGCGGCCAGACGCTCACGTTCGGCGTCCAACAGCACGAGAAAGTCCACCGTGCCTTCGCGATAGCGAATCGCCGCCTGATCCGCTGCTGCACGGCTGGCTTCGGCCTGCCGCACCAGGGAAACCAGGCGCTGCTGGCGTTTGGCGTAGTCGCTGAAGGCGTTTTCCGATTCTTCGAGCGCCAGCAGCACCTGCTGTTCGTACTGTGCCAGCGCGCCGTCGGCCTCGGCTTCGGCGCCGCGCAGACGTGCTCGTACACTGCCCAGATCAAACGCAGCCCAGCTGATGCTCGGCGCTACGCCCCAGGCGCGTGCGGCTGACGAGCCCAGCTGCGAGCCGCGCCCGGCGGTAAAGCCGAGAAAGCCGGAGAGGCTGACCCGCGGGAACAGATCCGCCGTCGCCACGCCGACCTCGGCGGTTGCCGCTGCCAACTGCCGTTCGGCCGCCTGGATATCCGGGCGACGGCGCAGCAGTTCGCCCGGGTTGCCAATCGGCAGTGCCTTGGCGATCACCGGCAGGGGTTTGGGCGACAGATCGATCTGCAGCTGTTCCGGGCGCTGGCCGAGCAGGGTGGCGATGCGGTTCTGCGCACGTACCTGCTGCGCCTGCAGCTGTGGCAGGCTGGCTTCGGTGGCGGCCAGCCGGGCATCGGCGCGCAGCACGTCGAGTTCGGTGCCGACGCCGGCGTCACGCAGTTGCTCGGTGATGGCGCGCGAGTCCTGCTGGTTCTTCAGGTTCTCGCGGGCGATGCTTTCGCGCAGTTGCGCGCCCCGCAGGGTGCCGTAGGCGTCGACCAGTTCGGCGATCAGGCTTACCTGCAACTGGTAGTAGTCGGCCTCGGCCACTTCGATGCGAGCCTCGCTGGCTTCCAGTTGGCGCTGGATGCGACCGAACAGGTCCAGCTCCCAGGCCATGTCCAGGCCCAGGTCGTAGCGTTCCTGACGGATGCGCTCGTCCGTGGTCGGCGGCTGCTGCGCCTTGCCGAACTCGCCACTGGCGCGGCTGGTGACGGTGGGCAGGCGGTCGTTTGCCACATCATCGCGGATCGCCCGTGCCGCACGCAGGCGGTTGAACGCCACGCGCAGCTCGCGGTTGTCCTGCAGCGAACGCTGCACCAGCTGGTTCAGCGTCGGGTCGTCGAACTGCTGCCACCAGGCGGCTTCGAAACGGCTGCGGTCGTAATCGGCCGCCTCCAGCGCGGCAATGCGTGCAGGATCGGTCACGGGCGCTCGATAGTCCGGGCCGACGGCGCAGGCCGACAGCGCCAGGGTCAGCAGAGCGGGGGCAAAGGCTTTCATGCATGCGACTCCTGCAGACGGGCGACTTTGCGCGCTTCGCGTTTTTCGACGAAGCCACGGATCAGGACATAGAACACCGGAGTCAGCAGCAGACCGAAGAAGGTCACGCCGATCATCCCGGAGAACACCGCCACACCCATGGCATGGCGCATTTCGGCGCCTGCGCCGCTAGACAGCACCAGCGGCACCACGGCCATGATGAAGGCGATCGAGGTCATCAGGATCGGGCGCAGACGCAGGCGGCAGGCTTCCAGGACCGCCGCGACACGATCGAGACCCTCTACCTGTTTCTCCTTGGCGAACTCGACGATCAGGATGGCGTTCTTGCACGCCAGGCCCACCAGCACGATCAGGCCGATCTGGGTGAAGATGTTGTTGTCCAGCCCGGCGATGATCACCCCGGTGATGGCGGTGAAGAGCACGATCGGCACGATCAGGATCACCGCCATTGGCAGGCTCCAGCTCTCGTATTGGGCGGCCAGTACCAGGAAGGCCAGCAGCACGCAGAGCGGGAAGATGAAGATCGCGGTATTGCCGGCGAGGATCTGCTGGTAGGTCAGATCGGTCCACTCGAAGGTCATGCCGATCGGCAGTTCCTCGTTCAGCAGTTTGGCGATGGCTGCTTCGGCCTGGCCAGAGCTGTAACCCGGCGCGGCGGCACCGTTGATCTCGGCGGTGAGGAAGCCGTTGTAGTGCATCACCCGGTCCGGGCCGGCGCTGTCATCGACCTTGACGAAGGTCGACAGCGGCACCATCTCGCCACGGTTGTTGCGTACCTTGAGCTGGCCGATCTGCTCCGGCTCCAGACGGAATTGCTGGTCGGCCTGGACGTTGACCTGATAGGTGCGGCCGAAGCGGTTGAAGTCGTTGGCATACAGCGAGCCCAGGTACACCTGCAGGGTGTCGAAGATATCGCTGATGGCCACACCATGGGTCTTGGCCTTTTCGCGGTCGATGGCGGCATCGACCTGCGGCACGTTGACCTGGTAGCTGGTGAATACCGACATCGGGTTCAGCTCAGGCAACTGGCGGGCCTTGTTGAGGATATTCTGAGTCTGCGTATACAGCTCTTCATAGCCCAGGTTGCCGCGGTCCTGAATCTGCAGGCGGAAGCCACCGATGGTGCCCAGGCCCTGTACCGGGGGTGGCGGGAAGATGGCGAGGTAGGCTTCCTGAATCTCACCGAACTGGCCATTGAGCTCGGCAGCAATCGCCCCTGCAGACAGGCTTTCGTCCTTGCGCTGGTCGAAGTCCTTGAGTGCGACGAAAACGATGCCGCTGTTCGGGCTGTTGGTGAAGCCGTTGATCGACAGGCCCGGGAAGGCCACGGTGTTCTCCACGCCCTGGTGCTTGCCCGCGATTTCGCTCATGCGCTTGATCACCGCTTCGGTACGATCGAGTGTCGCGGCGTCAGGCAATTGGGCGAAGGCCACCAGATACTGCTTGTCCTGCTGCGGCACGAAGCCGGTCGGGGTGCTGGAAAAGCCCAGGTAGCCGAGCACCAGCAGGCCACCGTAGATCAGCATGGCGATGCTGCTGCCACGCAGAACGCGGCGCACGGTACCGACGTAGCCATTGCTGGCTCGGTCGAAGAGGCGGTTGAACGGGCCGAACAGCCAGCCACCGAGCAGCTTGTCGAGCACACGCGAGAAGCCATCCTTCGGCGCGTGATGGTCCTTGAGCAGGATGGCCGCGAGGGCCGGCGACAAAGTCAGCGAGTTGATTGCCGAGATCACCGTGGAAATGGCAATGGTCAGGGCGAACTGCTGATAGAACTGGCCCGAGAGACCGGAGATGAAGGCCGTCGGTACGAACACCGCGCACAGCACCAGGGCGGTGGCGACGATGGGGCCGGTCACTTCCTTCATGGCCTGGCGGGTGGCTTCTACCGGTGTTTTACCCAGGGCGATGTTGCGCTCGACGTTCTCCACCACGACGATGGCGTCGTCCACCACGATGCCGATGGCCAGCACCAGGCCGAACAGCGACAGGGCGTTGAGCGAGAAGCCGAACATATGCATGACCGCGAAGGTGCCGATCAGCGATACCGGTACGGCGGCCAGCGGGATGATCGAGGCGCGCCATGTTTGCAGGAACAGCACGACCACCAGTACCACCAGCACCACGGCTTCGAGCAGGGTATGCACCACTGCCTCGATGGAGCCACGGACAAAGATGGTCGGGTCATAGACCACTTCGTAGTCCATGCCCTGCGGGAAGCTCTGCTTGAGCTCGGCCATGCGCTCGCGCACCGAGTCTGAAAGTGCGATGGCGTTGGAACCGGGGCGCTGGAACACCGGCATGGCCACGGCCGGCTGGTTGTTCAGCAGCGAGCGCAGGGCGTACTGGTTCGAGCCCAGCTCGACGCGGGCGATATCGCGCAGGCGGGTGATCTCGCCATTGTCGCCAACGCGGATGATGATGTTCTCGAACTCTTCCTCGGTGACCAGGCGCCCCTGGGTGTTGATCGACAGCTGGAAGCTGTTGCCGGCATCGGCGGGCGGTGCGCCTAGGGCGCCGGCAGCGACCTGGCGGTTCTGCTCACGGATGGCGCTGACCACATCGGTGGCCGTCAGCCCACGCGAGGCGACCTTGTTCGGGTCGAGCCAGACGCGCAGCGAGTAGTTGCCCATGCCGAACAGCTGCACATCGCCCACGCCATCCAGGCGCGCCAGCTCGTCCTTGACGTTGAGCGCGGCGTAGTTGGACAGGTAGAGCATGTCGTAGCGCTGATCCGGCGAGGTCAGGTGCACTACCATGGTCAGGTCCGGAGAGGCCTTGTCCACGGTCACGCCGAGACGCTGCACTTCGGTGGGCAGGGTCGGCATGGTACGAGTGACGCGGTTCTGCACCTGCACCTGGGCGTTGTCCAGGTCAGTGCCGAGGGCGAAGGTCACGGTCAGGGTCAGCTTGCCGTCGGCGGTCGATTGCGACGACATGTAGAGCATGCCTTCGACGCCGACGATGGCCTGTTCCAGCGGCGAGGCGACGGTTTCACCGATCACCTTGGGGTTGGCGCCTGGGAAGTTGGCGCGCACCACCACGGTCGGCGGTACCACCTCGGGGTATTCGCTGATGGGCAGCTGAAACAGGGAGATACCGCCGCCAATCAGGATCAGCAGCGACAGCACCGCGGCGAAGATCGGCCGCTGGATGAAGAATTGCGAGAAATTCATGGGTCTTTCCTCTGGGCGCGGTCTGAATCAGCCGCGCGGCGCGCGCGCGTCGATCTTTTCGGCGGCGATACGCGGGGCCTGGCTGCCATCGACGGCCTGGCGCATGCGGGCCAGTTGCTCGAGGGTGCTGTCATCGGCCATGGTCACTGGCTGCGGGTCGACGGTGGCACCCGGCATGGCGCGTTGCAGGCCGTTGACGACGATTTTTTCGCCCTTGCTCAGGCCGCTACGGACGATGCGCAGGCCTTCGAGCTTCGGCCCCAGTTCGATGGCGCGGTAGGCCACGGCGTTGTCTGCGCCGAGCACCAGCACGTACTTCTTGCCCAGGTCGGTGCCGACCGCTTCGTCCTTGATCAGGGTGGCCGCGTAGGGCTTGCTGCCCACCAGTTTCAGGCGCGCGTACAGGCCGGGGGTGAAACGACCGTCCTGGTTGTCGAACACGGCGCGGCCACGAATGGTGCCGGTACGCGGGTTGACCTGATTGTCGAGGAAGTCCAGCTGGCCCAGATGGGGGTGGCCGGCTTCATCGGAAAGACCGAGGTACACCGGGCTGGCGCCACGGGCATCGGCACCGGACTGGCGCGCCAGCTCGACGTACTTGAGGAAGGCGCGCTCGTCGGCATCGAAGTAGGCGTAGACCTTGTCGGTGGAAACCACCGAGGTCAGCAGACTCTCACCGGCACCCACCAGGTTGCCTTCGGTGATCTCGGCGCGGCTGACGCGACCGTCGATGGGCGAGGTGATACGGGTGAAACCGAGGTTCAGGCGGGCGTTGTCCAGTTCCGCCTGGATCGCGGCGACCTGCGCCTGGGCCTCGGTCGCCGCACTGGCGCGGGCATCGGCTAGCTCGGCTGAGATGGCGTTGCTCTGACGCAGGCGCTCGCCGCGGCGTGCCTCGTTGGCGGCGCGAGCCTGGTTGGCGCGGGCCTGCTGCAGCTGGGCTTCGAGACGTTTGACTTCGGCCTGGAATGGCCGCGGATCGATCTGAAACAGCAGATCGCCTTTCTTCACCAGCGTGCCTTCATCGAAGGCGACCTTGTCGATATAGCCGGAAACGCGCGGGCGAATTTCGACGGATTGCGGCGCTTCGAGGCGACCGGTGAACTCATCCCACTCGTTGACGGGTTGCTCGATGACTTCGGCCACGCTGACCTTGGGCGCAGGCATTTGTGCCTGGGGCTGCGCCGCCTGATCACAACCGCTGAGGGCAAGGACACCGGCGAGAGCCAGCGGGAATATCCAGATTTTCTTGTGATGTTGTTCCATGGGTGACTCCGCCAGTCGGATTTGTGGATGGGCGGAGTCTGCTGCGAGTCTTGGAAGGCTACGAATCGAACGCCATGAAATTGAATATCAGCGGGAATGATGAATGACGCAGTTATATCAACTTTGAGTCATAAAGGTGCGCGTCAGTTCCTGGCGGCACGTCAATGGTGCAAGCCTTTAGAGACTATCCGGGTCGCCGCAGAACATCTGGATGCGCGAGCGCAGCCAGCGCTCGGCGGGGTCGTTGTCCTGGGCGCCGCGCCAGGCCATGTGCAGTTCGAAAGAGGGCGTTTCCAGTGGCAGTTCCTCGGCGCGCAGGCCTCCGGCTGCGGTCAGGGCTGCAGCCGTGTAGTCCGGCACGCTGGCGACGATATCGGTTTCCGCCAGCAGGCTGGCCAGGCCGTTGAACTGCGGCACCGCCAGTACCACCTGACGTTTGCAGCCGACCTTCTCCAGTTCCTCATCAATAAAGCCTGTCAGGTCGCCTGCATAGGACACCAGCGCATGAGGACGCGCACAGTAATCTTCCAGGCTCAGCGCACCGGGGACGGTATCGGCGCGCAGCAGTTTGGCCTTGCTGCGGCGCAACACCTTGCGTTTCGCGTTCGCTGGCAGTTCCTCCGTGTAGGCCACGCCCACGGAGATTTCCCCGGAGGCCAGCAGCCCAGGCATCATCAGATAGTTGGTGCGACGGATCACCAGCACCACGCCGGGCGCTTCGGCACGCAGACGACGCAGCAGGGCAGGAAGCAGGGCGAACTCGACGTCATCGGAAAGGCCAATACGGAACACGGCCTTACTGGTGGCCGGGTCGAAGTCGGCGGCGCGACTGACGGCGGTGGAGATCGAGTCCAACGCTGGCGAAAGCAGGGCGAAGATCTCCTGCGCGCGCGGTGTCGGCTCCATGCTGCGGCCGGTGCGCACGAACAAGGGGTCGTCGAAAAGGGTGCGCAGACGGGCAAGTGCCGCGCTGATGGCTGGCTGGCCGAGAAACAGCTTTTCTGCAGCCCGGGTCACGCTGCGTTCGTGCATCAGCGTCTCGAAGACGATCAGCAGGTTCAGATCGAGGCGACGCAGGTCGTTGCGATTCATCCGGGTACCATCCGAGGGGAAACGGGCCTTGTCAGCACCGCGCTGCAAATGAGAGCCTTTGCCTGGGCAATAGTACGGGCAGTGTGTAGCGGATTGAAAGACGCTGAATCACTGACAGGCATGAAGACTATCGATAGAGTCTGATAGTGTCGCCGCCGCACAGCGGATAGAGTCCACAGTCATTGAAGTGTTAATCCGCGATCAAGCTCGAGGTAAGCGATGTCCCGCATGATCCGTTTTCATAAGTTCGGCGATGCCGATGTGCTCCAGTACGAAGAGGTTCCGACGCCCGTGCCCGGCCCTGGTGAGGTACTGGTGCGCGTTCAGGCTGTCGGCCTGGGCTGGAAAGACGTGCTCTGGCGGCAGAACCTTGCGTCAGAACAGGCCAAGCTACCTGCCGGTACCGGTTTCGAACTGGCCGGCACCGTGGCGGCGCTGGGTGACGGCGTGAGTGAGCTGGAAGTTGGCGCTGCCGTTGCCGGTTTCCCGGCGGGCACGCCGAACCGCTACCCGACCTGGGGTGATCTGGTGCTGATGCCCAGCCACGCCCTGACCCGCTATCCCGAGGTGCTCAGCCCGGTCGAGGCCAGCGTGCATTACTCCAGCCTGCTGTTCGGCTACCTGGCGCTTAACGATCTTGCCCATCTCAAGCCCGGCCAGCATGTGCTGATCACCGAGGCCAGCCACTGCATGGCGCCGCAGACCGTGCAGCTGGCCAAGGCGCTGGGTGCCAAGGTCATCGTATCCACCGGTTCAGCCGATGATCGCGAGTTCCTGCGCGGCCTGGGTGCCGACAAGGTGATCGTGACCGAGGAACAGGACCTGGTTCTGGAGGTGGAGCGCTACACCGAAGGCAAGGGCGTCGAGATCATCCTCGACCAGTGTGCCGGCCCGCAGATGAAGTTGTTGGGCGATATCGCCGCGCCGCGTGGCAAGCTGGTCCTTTATGGGATCAACGGCGGCAACGACACGGCTTTTCCAGCTTGTGCCGCGTTCAAGAAGCACCTGCAGTTCTTCCGTCACTGCGTGCTGGACTTCACCGGGTGTCCGGAGCTGGGCATTGAGCCGAACAACGAGGCGGTGCAGCGTGCGCTCACGCATATCAACCAGATGACCGCGGACCGCCTGTTGACGCCTGTTATCGACAAGGTGTTCGATTTCGAGGACTTCGTCGCGGCCCATCGCTACATGGAAACCTGTCCCAATCGCGGCCGGGTGGCCCTGAAGCTGGCCACGGATTAAAGTCCGTGGCCGTGTGGTCGCTATAACTTAGGTCTACGTTCGTTCTAAGGAAAGGTACATGAGTCTGGTTACCGGCGACGCGCTATCGCTGCTGTTGTTTCGTCTGCATAGCGGTCGTCTGTTGGGGATCAACCTGCTCAAGGTCAATGAGATCATTCCCTGCCCGGCGTTGACCAAGCTGCCCAATCGGCATCCCAACGTCCGCGGCATTGCCACCTTGCGTGGCGCTGCGATGACGGTGATTGACCTGGCGCGCGCCATCGGTGAACGCGGCGCGGCTGATGAAGACGACGGCTGCCTGATCGTCACGGAGTTGAGCCGCTCGCGTCAGGGCCTGCACGTGAAGAACGTCGAACGCATCGTGCAGTGCTCCACCCGAGACGTGCGCCCGCCACCTGCCGGCTCTGGTAATCGAGCCTTTATCACCGGCGTGACCCAGATCGACGGTGCCATCGTGCAGATTCTCGATATCGAGAAGGTTCTGCACGATATCGCGCCTGCACTGGAAGAGGCGCCCGTTGGTCTGCTCCAGGGGCAGGACGCCAGCCTGCTGCAGGGGCGCCGCGTGCTGCTGGTCGATGATTCGCAAGTGGCGCTGCAACAGACCCTCAACGTGCTGCGCCAGCTGGGCTTCGATTGCACGGCGGTGCGCAGCGGCCAGGCAGCCTTGCAGCAGCTGCACGAATACCATCAGGCCGGCATGCCTTTCGAGTTGCTGGTCTCGGATATCGAGATGCCTGAGCTCGACGGCTACAGCCTGGTTCAGGAAATCCGTCGCAGCCCTGACATTGCCGAGACCTATGTGCTGCTACACACCTCGCTGGACAGCACCATGAATACCGAGAGGGCCCGTTCGGTTGGGGCCAACGCAGTGCTGACCAAGTTCTCCTCGGTTGATCTCAGCCAGGCACTGCTCGATGCCTTCCGGCAAATGAGCGGACAAGCCTGACCTGGCAATGCCGCACCTTGCCGCTCAGCGGCAAGGGCTTGCCTCTCTTTCCCTTCGGAAATATCAGTTAATCCAATATTTACAGTGAGTTAGGTACGTGCTGCGAACTGGCACGCGCCTTGAATCGGTGCGCCTGGCAATTTGCAACCTAGTCAAGGAGCACAGCATGAGCACCATTGGAGGTATTGGCGGCTACAGCGGCATATCGCTAACCGGGTTTCGTAACAAACAAAGCGAGGAGCAGGGCGAACTGGCCCTGATGGCGCGTAACGTCGAGAAAACCACGCGCACCGCAAACGCCGAGTCAGAGCGGGAACTTCGCGCCAGGCAGGCCACGGAGGAGGGGTTCGCCCGCCTGCGTGTCGCCTTGCAGAACGCATCCGAAGGAAAAGTAGAAACCAGCGTCACTTCAGGGCGCCTGGAAAAGCGCCTGGGTGAGGATGGCGGTGACGCTGCACTGGAGGCATTCAAGGCCTACATGGAGATGACTCCGGCGGAAAAGCTGCGCGACGGTATTCTCAAGGAGATGGGGCTGACCGAAGAGGAGATCGAAGCCATGACGCCGGAGCAGCAGAAGGCAGTGGAAGAAGAGATCGCTCAGCGTCTGCAGGAGCGAGCTGAGATGCAGGCGCAAGGGGGAGGTGACACCCGCTCTTATGGACTGATTTGATTGTCTTCAGTCTCGCCAGCCCGGCTCGACGAACTCGGTGAAATGGACCTGGGATATGGATAGCGGAGAATTTTCATTTTCCTGAAAGTCTTTGGGAATTTTTATCCCCTGAACTGTCTCTATCAATCGACGACAGTTCACCCTTAGTGGGCTGCAACTGGATCGACTTTCCCAAAGAATCTTATTTGGTCGTTCCCGAAATATGGATGTTCTCTCCGAGTTCTTCGAGCGCACTAGCCTGCAAGGGCGCCTGTTATTCGCAGGCCCGGTAGACGGTACGCTGGTGCTGGACAAGCCTCCTGGCATGGCCTTCATTCACGTGGTCGAGCGCGGCGCACTGGATATGGTGCATTCCGAAAAGCCTCGCGTCGCGATCGATCGGCCCAGCGTTTTGTTCTGTCCCAGCTGTTGCTGCTACAAACTGCGTGCCCATGAGCCCGGTGGCGTGGATCTGATCTGCTCGTCTTTCCAGTTCGGGCGCTATGGTCAACAGCCTTTCGAACTCGGTCTGGAGGAAACGCTGGTGTTTCCACTGAGTGCCCTGGAGCAGCTCGGGCCGGTGATCGGCTCGCTGGTCAACGAGTTCCGCACACCTGCGCCCGGTCGCAGCAAGGCGCTCAATCTGCTGTTCGAATACGTGTTCGTGCTGTTGGTCCGCCGTGCGGTGAAGGAAGGGCGCATCACCAGGGGGCTGCTCTATGCCCTGCAGGACAGCAAGCTGGGCCCGGCGCTGATCTGCATTCATCAGGAACCACAGCTGGCCTGGAGCGTCGAGCGTCTGGCCGAGCTGGCGAAGATGTCGCGTACCCAGTTCGCCGCGCTGTTTCATGAAATCATGGGAATGACCCCCATGGCCTATGTCACGGCCTGGCGCATCAAGGTTGCACAGGACCTGCTGCGCGAGGGCAAGCCGATCAAGGTAATCGCCGACGCCGTCGGTTACGCCTCGCAGGCGTCGTTCTCACGCACCTTCGCCCAGCAGGTAGGTCAGCCCCCAGGAGAGTGGTTGCGCAGTGAGGGTGAGGACGTACCGGCGAGATTGCAGGTGCAGATCTACCGCGACTGAGGGGACCCGCTTGCGTTGGTGCCGAGCGTCTTGGCCAGCTCGACGAATGCCCTCAGACCTGCCGAAGGATGACGATTGGCCGGGTAGAACAAGGCCAGAGCGGAGTGCGTCGGTGTCCACGACTCGAGCAGCTGGACCAATTCTCCGCTGGCCAGGTAGCGAGATGCGGCGAATTCGCTGAGCATGGCGATGCCTGCGCCAGTCAGTGCGGCTTGCAGAATCAGCTGATGGCTGCCTAGCGTCAACTGCCCTGTGACATCTATGCTCGGCTGTTGCTCGGCGTTGGCAAACTCCCATCTGTGTATCGCGCCGCTTGGGAAACGCCGGCGAATGCAGTTGTGTCTCAACAGGTCTTGCGGTGTTTCCGGTCGGCCGTGTTGGTTCAGGTAGCTCGGTGCGGCGACGGTCACCAGTTTCAATGGCGCGGTCAAGGGCACAGCGACCATATCCTGTGGCACATTCTCAAGCAGGCGAATGCCTGCATCACATCCCTGGGCGACTATGTCGACCAGGGCATCGTCGGTAACCAGCTCCAGCTGCATGTCTGGATAGCGTCGGGTGTAAGCGAGTATCAGAGGTGCCAGCACTATCTGGGCGGCACCTTCAGACGTATTGATGCGCAGGGTGCCCATGGGGGTTTGCCGAAAATCGTTGGCTTGCTCCATCGCCGCCGAGATTTCCTCGAGCGCGGGTCCGATACGTACCAGAAACTGCTCACCCGCTTCGGACAGGGCCACGCTGCGTGTAGTGCGGTGCAGCAGTTTGACTCCCATGCGCCGCTCAAGGGCTGCAACGGCGTGGCTGATGGCAGAGGGCGAGACCTGCAGCTCCACGGCTGCGCGGCGGAAGTTGCTGTGCCGGGCTACGGCGACGAAGGCATTGAGTTCGAGCAAGGCCGGGCGATTCATTGTTCGGTATCACTCATCAACACATGCAAGAAGGGGCTGATTATCGTCAGCCATATGTGCCGTTACCCTGCTGCTGAATCCATGTAGGAGTAGGCACACATGAAAAAGACGGTACTGATTACTGGCGCATCCAGTGGTTTCGGACTGTGCAGCGCTCGGCGCTTCTCCGAGGCTGGCTGGAATGTTGTGGCGACCATGCGTGATGTAAGCGCGGGCAGGGAGCTGGCCACGCTGAACGACATGCTGGTTACCAGGCTCGACGTTCAGGACCAAACCAGCATTCAAACGGCGATCGATGCAGCAATCGAACGCTTCGGCGCGATCGACACGCTCGTCAACAATGCCGGGTTCAGCCTCTACGGCGTGTTCGAATCGCTGTCGCGCGAGAAAATTCGCGAGCAGTTCGACGTCAATGTTTTCGGCGTCATGGAGGTGACCAGGGCCGTACTGCCGCATTTTCGCCAGCGGCAGAGCGGCACGCTGATCAATATCAGCTCCGGCGCCGGCGTGTTCGGCCTGCCGATGATCTGCGCGTACAACGCCAGCAAGTTCGCCTTGGAAGGGTTCTCCGAATCCCTCGCTTTCGAACTCGCCAGCCAGAACATACGGGTCAAACTGATCGAGCCGGGCGGGGTGCTTGATACCCGTTTCTCGCAGCGTGTCGCCGCCGAGGCCAGCCTCACCGAGACGCCTGAGGACTACGCTGCTTTCGTTGCCGGCGCCGAGCGGGTCTTCGCTTCCATTCGGGCGACGCGAAACGCTACATCCGAGCAGGTCGCCGAGGTCATTTTGCAGGCCGCCAGCGATGGCAGCGATCGGCTGCGTTATGTGGCTACCGAAGACATCGAGCCTCTGGTGAGAGCACGTCGGCAAACCTCGGAAGAAGACTTCATGGCGTTGATGCGCTCGAGCTTCATGCCGCAGCTCTGATATCCCCGATGGCCGCCCGAACTGACGCGGGCGGCCAAACGGATGGGCGGGTACGCCGCTCAAGCCAGTCGCAGCCCGGTCATGCCCAGAATGATCGCCAGCGACACCAGTGCCGACACGCCTGCGATGCCCCACCAAGCCGTGTTGGCGCTCTTGTCAGAGGCGCCGTGAGCGAGCATCACGATGCGCAGCCCAGAACCCAGGTGGGCAAGGACGAAGAACACGCCAAGCGCGTAGTGCGGTAGCAGGCGAATGCTCCAGGGGTCCATGATCAGGCCGGTTGGCGCGCCGGTGGCAAATGCCCAGTCCGTTTCGATCCCCGCCCACAGCCGTGCAAAGACAAAGACCGCATTCAGGTGACCCAGGAAGAACACCGCGAGAAATACGCCGGACGCGAGCTGGAACAGACGATAGAGATCGCCGGGAGTCGCGCTCCATTGCCAGACCAGGCGCAGCCCGGTGACGACCTGAAACAGCAAAGCCACGACCAGCAGCGGCTCCACCAGTGCAGAGCGGTATAGGGTGCGCCCCCAGTCCATGACCTCGGCATGCAGCTCCGCGCCGAGCAGGCCGAACAGGTGATTGAACAAGTGAAAGAACACGAAGACAGTCACCAGCAGGCCCGACACACCATGGGCTACACGCAACGCCGGGGTACTGCGGTTTACCGCCTGGCGGGCTGGCCCAGCGGCTGGACTCAACGCCGCCAGCAAAGCCAACGCCAGCCAGGCGGGCGTCCATACCCAGCCATCGCTGACAGGGCTGCCCAGCATGTACATGTTCACGCCGACGAAGCAGTACAGCGTAGGTGCGGCCACGAGTAGCAGGCCAAGACGCCGGGCGCGGGTGTCGAGCGTGCCATGTCCGCTTGCCTGGCAAGCGAAGAACAGGCCGAGTGCAGGAACGAAGAAAATGATCAGTAGCACTAGCGCGGGCGCCAGGCCAATGGTGCCAGTGCGAGTCACCAGCAGATGAAAGCCATCGAGCAGGTAGGGGTAGAAGGCGGCAATCGTGGGGGCTAGCCACAGTGGCCAGCGACTGGCGTTGGGCAATGGCCAGGCATCCGGCATGTTGCTTGGCGTGTAGGAATGGGTCACGAGAGGCTCCGAATAGTGTCGGTAAACCGGTCCTGAGGCGAGGTCGCCCAGGGCCAGCATGGTGAGGTTCAGGCGACTACCGGAATCAGCGGGTCGGCCGCAGCCAGGGCGATGTCGCGATTGGCCTCTGGCGGGTAGATCCACTGGGTGTTGATCTGCGTTTTCAGCTCTTTGCCTTCCTTGCCGGTCAGCACCACCTTGCGCTCCCAACCCTCGGTGAACACCGCGCCCCAGGCGCCCAGATCGAGGCAGGTGACGTACTTGGGCTGGCTGTAGGGAATCGGCTCCACGCCCAGCAGATCGGCGGCTGCGTTGTTGCCGGAGGAGCGGCCGAGCGCAATGGCGTGCTGACAGGTCATCAGCGCATGGTTGCCCAGGTCGTCCACTGCCGCGTAGGCCGTATCGCCCGTGGCGAAGATGGCGTCCTGGCCCAGTACCTTGAGGTTGCGGTCGACATGCAGGCGACCAAAGGCATCGCGCTCGCCGTCGATCTGCTGCGTCAGGGGCGAGGCTTTCACGCCGACGGCCCAGATCACGGTGTTGGCCTCGATACGTTCGCCGTTGTCGAGCTGCACGCCCTGTTCATCGACCCTCGAGACCGGGCTGCCAAGTTTCCAGGTCACCCCCAGCGTATCGCTGGCCTCGGCGATCACCGTGGCGATCTGCCCGCCCATGGCGCTGCCGACCTGTTGGCCCATGTCGACGACGATGACGCGGATATCGGCCTCGTCACCGAGGATGGCACGCAGGCGCGCCGGCATCTCGGTGGCTGTCTCGATGCCGGTGAAACCACCGCCCACCACCACCACGGTATTGCGCGCCTGACTGCTTGGCCGCTGACGCAGGCCTTGCAGATGCGCTTCGAGCTTTTGCGCTGATTCCAGGCTGTCGACGTCGAAGGCAAAACGGTCGATTCCGGCCAGCGGCGGGCGGGCAACCTGGCTGCCAGAGGCCAGAATCAGCCGGTCATAAGCCAGCTTCGATTGCTCGCCGGAGGCGCTGCGGTAGAACACCTGCCTGTTCTGCGCATCGATGCGCGAGGCGCTGCCCTGCACGAACTGTACGCCGGCTGCATCGAACAGCGGGCCGAGCGGAGCGACGGTGGCCGCCAGGTCGGCTTCATAGAAGCGCGGACGTACGCGCAGTTCGGCTTGTGGGGCGAGCAGGGTTACTGCGATGTCGAGGCGCTTGTGCTGGTCCAGCAGGCGAATGGCGCTCAGCGCACTCCACATGCCGCCGAAGCCTGCGCCGATGATCAGGATTTGCTGTTTCATGTCGTGGTGTCCGTAGTGGGGAGAGGGGGCTGTTGGCTGACTACGGAGCGGATTGTGCTGCTGGCTTGGATCAAGGTATTGATCCATTATTGGTGCAAATAAATGGTCCACTTTGGAGCTGACATGCCACTCGAGAAAGCCGCACCACAAGTGGTGTTTCTGCCGCTGGGAGCACCGGAAGTCGGGGTCAGCCTGCAGAGCTGGTTGTATGAATCATTGCGCGGGGCCATTTTGGGAGGGCGCCTGCCGGCTGGCAGCAAACTGCCCAGCACCCGCGCCATGGCCGAGCACTACGGCCTTGCGCGCGGAACCGTGCAGACGGCTTACCAGCAACTGCTTTCCGAAGGTTATCTGCAAGCGCGGACCGGCAGCGGTACGCGTGTCAGCGAGGTGCTACCGGATCCGACGATGAATGCCGGGTACGTACGGCGTAAAGTGGTCGCCCGCAGTGAGGAAGTGCGCGTTGCCCCGCAAACGCCATGGCTGAACAAACTGGCTGAGATCGAGCCGATCTTTTCCCGTCGCACCTTGCCCACCGGTCAGCGCCCGTTCTTTCCGCATCGCGGTGATATCAGCGCCTTTCCCATCGACCTCTGGCGCAAGCTGCATACGCAGCAGCTGCGCAGTTCGCGTCTGTCGATGTTGCTGGACGGTGACCCGGCAGGTCTGCCCGCGCTGCGCGAAGCCATCGCCGGCTACCTTGCCATCGCGCGTGGGGTGCAGGTGTCGCCGGAGCGTATCCTGGTGATTGGCAGCGTGCAGCAGGGCCTGGATATCTGCCTGCGATTGCTGGCACCTGGCGACTCGCAGGTGTGGATGGAGGATCCCGGCTACCCTGGTGCACGGCAACTGATGGAGATTTCCGGTGTGAACCGTGTGGATGTGCCGGTGGACCGCTCCGGTCTCAAGGTCGAGGAGGGCATGCGTTTGGCGCCGGGCGCTCGACTGGCTTATGTCACGCCGTCGCGTCAGGCGCCGCTCGGTGGCGAGCTCTCGCCAGCACGGCGTCTGGCCTTGCTGCGCTGGGCAACGGAACAGGACAGTTATATTTTCGAGGACGACTACGACAGCGAATACCGCTTTATCGCCAAGCCCATACCGGCACTGCGTTCGATGCCTGGCGCCGAGCACTCGGTCATCCTCGCCGGAACCTTCAGTAAACTGCTGTTTCCTTCGATTCGCCTGGCCTATCTGGTAGTACCCGAGCACTTGACCGAGCGTTTCACCCACGCTGCAGCGCTGATGTCGCGGCATGCCAACAGTCTGGCTCAGGCCGTGCTGGCCGACTTCATCCATGAAGGGCATTTCGACCGCCATGTGCGGCGCATGCGCAAGATCTACGCAGCGCGTGCCGTTGCCTTCGCCGAAGCGGCGCACAGGCATTGGCGGGGGCTGATCGAGGTGCCGGAGATTCGCGCAGGTATGGATATCGCCTGTCGCTTGCAGGTCGAGAACGAGCAGGACGCCTTCACCCGTTTGCAGGCAGCCGGCATCGATGTGCTGCCGCTGGCGAGTTACTGCGTCAATCTGCGAGCGCCAGGTCTGGTGATGGGCTTCGCACCCTACGAGGAGCGGGCAATCGAAGAAGCGGCCCAGGCTGTCGCTCGGGCCTTGCGCAACTGAGAGAACTGCCCCGGCCAGGCCGGGGCAGCGACCATCAGAGGATGCTCAGCGGGTATTCGACGAATGCCCGAATCTCGTTGAGATCCGGCCCTACGTCGGTGCTGGAGCGGTAGATCGAGTTGCGCAGGCGCAGGTGCAGGTCCTTGGCAGCGCCACTCTGGATGGTGTAACCGATCTGGTTGAAGATCTCGCGCTCGGTACCGTTGTTGTCGCTGCCGGTATCGATGTTGTCGCCGCGTACGTAGGCGAACTTGTAACGCAGGCCCGGCACGCCGTACTCGGCGAAATCCAGCTCGTAGCTGGCCTGCCAGGAGCGCTCGTCCTTCAGGTTGAAGTCCGAGTAGTAGGAGTTGGCCAGGTAGATGCTGGCACCACCATCGCCGTAGTCATAGGCGAAGCCGGCATCGCCGGTGTTGCGCTGGTGGGCGACGATGAAGGCATGGGCGCCGATGCTGTACTTGGCGGCCAGACTCCAGATGGTGTTGCGATCACCCTGGCCATCGCCACCGAGATCCAGGGCAGCCACCGAGCCGGTGTCGTACTTGGTGCGGTAGAGGTTGAAGTCGAAGTTCAGCGCCTGGTCGGCAGCCAGTGCCAGGTTGTAATTGACGTTGGCGTAGTAGCGCTTGTACATGTCCTCGAGATCGGCGTGATAGACCGCCAGGCTCAGGTCATCGCTGACGGCGTAGCTGCCGCCGAGCACGTCGATGCTCTTGAGACGGTTGGGGTCGCGAGCCGGGTCGCCCATCGGGCTGTCGGCGGTGAAGCGACCGGCATTCAGTTCCAGCCCCTCGATCTCGTTGCTGGTCACCAGCGTACCGGTGAACGACTGCGGCAGCAGGCGGCTGTCGTCATGGGCCAGGACGGGCAGGGAAGGGAACTGGTTGCCGTACTTGATCACGGTGTTGGAAACGCGCAGCTTCACCGCGCCCCCAGCCTGGGACAGGTCGTCCACCGGGCGACCTTCACTGTCGGTGTCGAAGAACGCGCGATAGTTGCGGCCACGGCCGCTGTCGAGCTTGATCCCGAGCAGGCCGAAGGTATCGACACCGAACCCGACGGTACCCTGGGTAAAGCCGGATTCGAAGGTGGCGATGAAGCCCTGCCCCCAGCTTTTGGCGTCGTTGGTGTTGTCCTTGTAATCGCGGTTGAAGTAGGCGTTGCGCAGCAACAGATCGAGGTTGGCGTCCTCGATGAATCCCTTGGCTTCGGACTGGCTGCTGGCATGCGCCAACTGCCCGCCCAGCGCGAGGCTGCAAGCCAGCGCGAGACAGTGCTTCTTGTACATGGATGCTCCCGGTGTCGGTGTGCTGTTCTAAACGCGCCTCACAGCGAGGTAAGGCCCGGCCCAGAGGGCGCGCTTAGAGTTATCACCCCGCCGGCCGAGGCACTAGTCAAGCTGATCGATGATCACTATCAACGACTTCGATGCACCGTTGCGCTCGATCGGCGATAGGCTTGGCCCCGATGAAGATTCCTCGGGCAGCGGTTGTTGCATCACTCCCGGACGCCGTCGCCCTGGCTCCACTTCATCTCCTTTGGTTAAGACGACTTGTGGCCGCCTGGTGATCCAGTGCGGCCTTTTTTTTGGTTCTTCGCATATTTTGGGGAAAGTGCGGGTTGACACCGGACTGGCAAGTTTGTGTTAGCTGTCGATGACTTGGCACTCTCCGTTAGCGTGTCGTCTGATCTGATGGGTTTCGCCCCTTACGGGCGAGTCACTTTCTCTTGCTTGCCCAAGAGAAAGTAACCAAAGAGAAGGGCACCCCACCATTCGGCCCCGCCTGCGCCGGGGTTCCCTCGCTCCATCACCGCTCCAGGGGCACGCCGTGAAGGGCCATCCCTGGCCCATCACGGCTCTCGCGACATCCATGTCGCTCAACCCCTTCCACGGCGATTCCACTCGGCCTCCTGAAGGGGACTTGGGCGTCGTCTGTGAGATCCCGTTTCAAGAGCAAAAGCCAAACGCTGCTGCTCGCGGCCTGGTCCCCTTCTTCAGGAGGCCGAGTGGAGGTGTTGCCTAGGGGGATGAGCGGCATGGATACGGCTAAAGGCTTAGAGGGCCAGGGATGGCACATGTAAGCCGCCCCCCGGAGCGGGGAAACGCAGCGAAGCGAAGTAACAGCCGCAGGCTGGCCCGCAGGGTGAGCAAAGCGAATCAAGTTTCGTGTAGCGAAACCCGGATCAGGCGAGAGACTCAATGAAAGTCGCGGCTGCGTATGTCCAGCCCGGTCAGCATCGCTGTCATATCCGTCAGGCGCCCGGCGATCACATGGCGCACGCCATCCTGGGTTTCCAGATGGCCGTCGATGCGCAGCATCTGCGACTGCACCAGGACTCGCCGCTGGCGCTCGGCCAGGTCATGCCAGACGACCACATTGACCATGCCGAACTCATCTTCGAGCGTGACGAATATGACGCCGCTGGCGGTTTGCGGCCTTTGCCTGCCGATCACCAGGCCGGCAACGCTGATAGGTCGGCCGTGCTCGACTGCCTGCAGTTCACGTGAGCTTCGGCAGCGCCGCGCCCGTAGCGCCTGGCGCAGCAGGGCCAGTGGATGCGGGCCGAGGGTAGTGCCGAGCGTCGCATAGTCGGTCAGCAGATCTTCCCCCTGCGATGGAGCAGGCAGGCCCGGAGCGGCTTCATTCGGCGCAGATACACCGGCGAATAGCGGCAACTGTTCCTCGACGCCAGCCACCGCCCAGCGCGCCTGATAGCGGTGGCCAACCAGGCCGCTGAGTGCGCCGGCATCGGCCAGTCGCTCGCGCGCCGAAGCATCCAGGCGTGCACGCACGCTGAGGTCCTCGACATCACGGAATGCACCTGACTGGCGCGCCTGTTCGATACGGCGCGCGTCGTCTTCGCGCATGCCACGAATCATCCTCAGGCCCAGGCGGATGGCCGGCTCGCCATGTTCATCGGGCTCCAGGCTGCAATCCCAGTCGCTGTAGCGTACGTCCACGGGACGCACCTCGACGTCATGCCGCCGCGCGTCCTGCAGCACCTGATCAGGGCTGTAGAAACCCATCGGCCAGCTGTTGACCAGAGCGCAGGCGTAGGCCGCGGGCTCGTGACACTTCAGCCAGCAACTGGCGTAGGCGAGCAGGGCGAAGCTGGCAGCATGCGACTCGGGAAAGCCGTAGCTGCCGAAGCCCTCGATCTGGCGAAAGATTCGTTCGGTGAATGCCTGCGAGTAGCCTTTTTCCAGCATGCGCGAGGTGAGCCGCTGCCGATGCGGTTCGAGGCCGCCATGGCGTTTCCAGGCGGCCATGCTGCGGCGCAGCTCATCCGCTTCGCCTGGGGTGTACTCGGCGGCGACGATGGCCAGTTCCATCACTTGCTCCTGAAACAGCGGCACGCCGAGGGTGCGCTCGAAGACCGGCCTGAGTTCATCGGAGGGGTAATCGATGGCTTCTTCGCCGTTTCGCCGACGCAGGTAGGGATGCACCATGTCGCCCTGGATCGGCCCCGGACGGACGATGGCCACCTGGATCACCAGGTCGTAAAAGGTTTTCGGGCGCAGGCGCGGCAGCATCGCCATCTGCGCGCGAGACTCGATCTGGAACGCGCCGATGGTATCTGCGCGGCTGATCATGGCGTAGGTGGCCGGGTCTTCCTTGGGCAGGGTCGCCAGCGTCCACTGCGTGCCGCGGTAGCGCTCGATCAGGCCGAAACAGCGGCGCAGTGCGCTAAGCATGCCCAGGGCCAGCACGTCGACCTTGAGCAGGCCGACCCTGTCGAGATCGTCCTTGTCCCACTGGATCACGGTGCGCTCAGCCATGGTCGCGTTCTCCACCGGCACCAAGGTGTCGAGCGCGTGCTCGGAAATGACGAAACCGCCTGGATGCTGCGACAGGTGCCGGGGGAAGCCGATCAGCTCGCCGGTCAGGATCAGCACGCGCCTGAGCAGCAGATTCTGCGGATCGAAGCCCGCTTCCTGCAGGCGTTCCGGCGTTGGCGGGCCGCTACTCCAGCGGCCACAGCAATCAGCCAGCGCATTAACCTGATCCGGCGGCAAACCCAGGGCCTTGGCGACATCGCGTATTGCCCCGGCGCCGTGGTAGGTGTTGACCACGGCCGTGAGCGCCGCACGCGTTCGCCCGTAGCGGCGAAATACGTACTGGATGACCTCTTCACGGCGCTCATGCTCGAAATCGACGTCGATATCCGGTGGCTCGTTGCGCTCGCGGGAGAGAAAACGCTCGAACAACAGGCGGCTCTCGGTGGGGTCCAGCTCGGTGATGCCGAGCGCGAAGCAGACGCTCGAGTTGGCCGCCGAACCCCGGCCCTGGCAGAGGATGTGCTGCTCGCGGGCGAAGCGGACGATGTCATGCACGGTCAGAAAGTAGCTCTCGTATTTCAGCTCGGCGATCAGCGCCAGTTCATGCTCGATCTGTGTGCGGGCGGCGGCCGGCACGCCCTCACGCCAGCGCTCGGCAGCGCCACGCTCCACCAGAACGCGCAGCCAGGAGGTGGGGTCATGACCTGCCGGCACCAGCTCATGTGGGTAGTGATACTCCAGCTCGTCGAGATCGAAGTGGCAGCGTTCGGCGATGCACAGCGTCTGCATGAGCAGCTCGGGCGGATACAGCTCGCCCAGCTCCTCAAGTCGGCGCAGATGCCGTTCGCCATTGGCGAACAGATGGGCGCCGGCCTCGGCCACGGGAAGATGATGACGGATGGCAGTCATGCAATCCTGCAGGGCGCGGCGGCCACGGGCATGCATGTGTACATCGCCACAGACCACCGCCGGCAAGTCATGGACGGCGGCCATTTCGAGCAAGCGCTGCAGACGCGCGCTATCATCCGCGCCGCGATGCAGTTCGACACCCAGCCACAGTCGCTCGGGAAAAACCGAGCGAAGCCATGGCAGGGCGGTGGCCTCGCCTTCGCTGAGCCATATGGCCAAAAGGCCATCGAGCGGTACCACGAAATCCTCGTGCAACAGCCGATAGGTGCCCTTTGCCGCCCTGCGTCGCGCCCGGGTGATCAGGCCGCATAGCGCCTGATAGCCCACCAGGTTCTCGGCCAGCAGCACCAGCTTCGGGCCTTTCTCGATCTGCACTTCGCTGCCCACGATCAGCTTTACCCCGGTTTTTTTAGAGGCCTCCCACGCGCGCACGATGCCGGCCAGGGTGCATTCATCGGTGATCGCCAGGGCGTGGTAACCCAGCCGAGCCGCACGCTCGAACAACTCCTGGGCGCTGGATGCGCCGCGCTGGAAAGTGAAATTCGACAGGCAATGGAGCTCGGCGTAATCGCTCATGCGAACCACCCGTGCAGCAGCAATGGGCCCTCACTGCCGACCGGGCGATACGCCCAGCCGCGCTGGCCGGTACGGGTCTGCACCACGTAATAGTCGCGGCGTACATCTTCGCCATCCCACCAGCCGGACTCGATGCGTTCGGGGCCTGCGAGAATGCGTAGCGAGGCCTCGTGCAGCGGCTGCGGTTCTTTCAGCAGCCAGCCGGGCCGAGGGCCGCTGGGTGGCAGCACGGAGCTGGTCGATTCGTTCATCCAGGCACACTCGGGGCGGTGATCGGCTCTGGCACCGAGGCCATGCAGGGCGTCATCACCGAGGCGCGCACGCAATCGCTCGCGTAGTTGCTCCCAGGGCTGGTTCTGTTGTGGTCGCTCGTCGAACAACTGCTGATGCTGCGGCGCGAAGGCCGGCAGTTCCCGCGCCACCAAGCGCACGGCCAGCACCGGTGCCGGTAGCTGCTGATGCTCCAGGCGTCCGCGCGTCAGCTCGAACAGCATGCCGGGATCACGCTCTGCGCTGAGCAGGCCCACCTGTATCTGCGTATCGACACCCACGCGGTGTTCCAGGCGCAGGACGAAACGCTGCACGCCATTGTCACGCCCGGCCAGGTAGGCGGCCAGATCGGCCGTCAGCCGACGCAGCGGGAACAGCAGCGCCTGATGGGATTCGACCTCGAAATTCAGCTCGATACGGGCATCGAACACGTCCGCGGGCGTATAGAAATCCAGCGCCAGCGGGCGCTGGCCCAGCAGGGTATCGAGATGGCGCAGCACATCGGCAGGAAACCGCCTGGCCAGGCGGTCACGCGGCAAAGCCAATAACTGGCGCAACTGCCTGAGGCCCATGCGGTTGCAGGCTGTGGTTACCGTAGTGTCAAGCCCGAGCCGATCCACGGGCAAGGGTTCGAGCATCTGCCTGAGCGTCTGCCCATCGCCTGCCATCAGGCCATCACCGATATTGACCAGCACCCGCGCAGCGGCCGGGTTCGGCGCGACGGCAATGCGGTGCTGGAAGGCTAGCGCCGACAGCTCGGCGCGCAAACGTGCTTCGAAGCGCGGCCAGGGGCCGAACAGCCCCAGGCTCGATTGCACTTCCAGCAGCAGGCAGCGCGGGTAATGCAGGCTGACCTGGGCGCTGAAACCATAGGCCCAGGCGGCCAGAAACTGCTGCCAGCGCTCGATGGCCACGAGGTCGTATTCTGCGCTGGCAAAGCCGCGCGTCAGTGCATGCGCCGCCGTCAGTGACTGGCCGGGTTTCAGCCCCAGGGCCCGGGCCGCCGGGTTGACGGCCTGCACGATGCGCCGTTGTGGCGAGCCAGTGAGCAGCGCCAGCGGCTCGTCGGGATTGGCACGGTGACGCTGCACGCCGTCCATGGCCAGTTGCGGCAGCAGGATGCAAGCCCAGAGCATGGCAGGCTCAATGCCAGGCAAAGGCGAGCGGCCGCGCAGGCGGCAAACCACCACGACACTTGATCACCCTTACTTGTGACGGCTGGCTTTCGAGCACCAGGCGCAGCGCTGCCGGTGACGGGTTGGCAGCTTCTGCCTGCGGCCGATAGGCGAATGCCAGGGTTTGCCCGGTCGCGGCGGCCACCTGCAGGCGCCTCAGCGCACGATCATCGGCCTGGCGCAACCAGCTCAGCACCGCGCCACAACTGCCCGAGCGCAGGCATTGCTCGGCCGCCCACAAGGCATCGCGGCCGTCGGCCTGGATGATGCTCAGCTGGCGCAGATCGATACCGGCCTGAATCCAGGCCTGCGGGTAGGGCAGGTGCGGCGGGGCGACCAGCACGACCCGCTCGCTGGCGGCCGTCAGCCTGGCAAGGGTTGGCCACAGCAGGCTCAGTTCGCCGATGCCTGGTACCGTCGTGAGAATTTCGCTGAGCGCAGCCGTAGGCCAGCCGCCACCGGGCAGTGCGGCGTCGAGAAAGCGATGTCCGGTTGAGAAACTGGTGCTCGATGGCGATGAAACGGCCTGGCCTCGCCATACACGGCGGGCGTCGATCAGCCGGTCGAGCGCGACCACGGATGACATGGGTAATGACCAAAATACTGTATATGAATACAGTATTGTGTCAGCCGTCGTAGCGGTCAAGGGTCTGAGCAGGGCAGTCCGTCGCCGTTCATGGTCGAGCACGATGCGATAAGCGGTCGTCCAATATGACAGAACATCGGAGGGGCGCACCTGTCAGCTGATAGGTCACCTTCAGGAAGAATTGCCATGAACGAACACAACGATAACGACCTCCACGACTGGCAGCGCTATGTGTCGCTCGGCAGCGGTCTGGCGCTGCTGGGCGCCGGTTTACGGCGCGGCGGATTGCTGGGCGTGGCGGGCGCCGCGCTGGGCGGATGGTTGCTGGCTCGCGGCCTTGGCGGGCATCACGAACTCAAGCGTTCGGGGCTGGCCGACCCAATCGGACCAGGTGCCGAAAAGGCCCGTTACGCGCACATGCCGCTGGATTCCGAGGTGCACAGCCCGGACTTTGCCACGCAGAGCGCACTGCCCGACACCACGCCGATGGGGCACGAACGGTCAGCGCGATGAGCGATCCGTTCGACCTGACGCGGTTCGTCGAGGCGCAGCAGCGCGATTATGCGCGGGCCCTCGATGAGCTGTGTGCCGGGGCCAAGCGCAGTCACTGGATCTGGTACGTGTTCCCACAGTTGCGCGGCCTGGGCCGCAGTGAAATGGCCGAGCACTACGGCATCTCCGGCCTCGACGAGGCGCGGGCCTACCTGGCGCACCCGCTGCTGGGCCCGCGCCTGGAAGATTGTGCGCGGGCGCTGCTGTCTCATCGTGGGCGTCCGGTGCGGCAGATCATGGGCTCGCCGGACGATCTCAAGTTGCGCTCGAGCATGACCCTGTTCCATGCAGCTGCGCCGACGCAGCCGCTGTTTGCCGAGGTGCTGCAGGCGTTCTACGACGGCGAGCAGGATGCTGCGACCTTGCAGCGTCTGTAGGCTCAGGGCACGCTGTGCTGGACGGGCCAGATACCGCCGTCGCCGACCACCACGATGCGCTGATCGGGCTCTGCGCGGAAGGTCATGCTGCCGGTGAAGCTGCCGAAGGCTGGCAACAGGCTGACCTCGTTACCCAGGACGAAGCAGGGCAGGCGCAGACGCTGCCGCCCCCTGCCGCGCAACGGGTAGGCCGGATGCAGGTGGCCGGCCAGCACATGGTGGCTGGCATGCGCGCGAGGTTCGTGCTGCAGGGCGAAGGGGCCGAGCAATAGCGGTTCTTCCACCACTGCGATGCGCAAGTCTTCAGGCGGGTCGCCTGCACGTTTGTCGTGGTTGCCGCGTACCAGGGTCATGGCCAGCGTGGCGTGACGCTCTCGCCATTCCGCCAGCGCCGCCAGGGTGGCCGGCGTGCGTGAGCCGGGTGCATGGAGAAAATCACCGAGAAAGATCAGCTGGCGACAATCGAAACGCTGCAACAGGGCGTCCAGCCGCTGCAGGTTGGCGGCGGTAGTGCCCTGTGGCACCGGCTGGCCCAGAGCGCGATAGGCCGCAGCCTTGCCGATGTGGATATCGGCGATCAGCAGCGCCTGCTGCTGCGGCCACCAGATGGCCTTGTCCGCCAGTAGCCAGAGTTCGGCGCCGGCCAGCGACACGATCAGATGGCCGGGGTGGTGCTCGCTCATGAAACCTCTCTAGTCAGCGGCGTTTTTTCGGGCGCTGCGCCGGTGGCCGTGGCAGGCCGTCCTTGCCCTGACGCGGGGAGCGGCCCTTGCGTGGAGCCGGGCGCTCGTCGTCAATGGCGAATGCCGGGTCCTGATAACCACCCGGGCCGGCGGCCTGCTCCAGATCGGCCACCATGCGCCGGATACGGTCAGCGAGTTTCTCCGAACTCAGGCTTTCGCGAAAGCGTTCCACCAGCAGGGGGAAGGCGAACGGCGTGGCGCGCTTGACCGTGCGGATATCCAGCCGACGCGATTGCAGGCGCTGCAAGGTGTGCTGCAGACGCTGCACGTCCAGCTCCTGGCGCAGCACTTCTTCCTGGGCCTGGCCGAGCAACAGGTTGCCCGGGTCGTACTGGCTGAACACGTCGAAGAACAGTGCACTGGAGGCCTGCAGCTGACGGGTGCTCTTCGGCGCGCCGGGGTAGCCGCTGAACACCAGGCCGGCGATGCGGGCGATCTCGCGAAAGCGCCGGCGCGCAAGCTCCCCGGCGTTGAGGCTGGCGAGCACGTCGGAGAGCAAGTCGTCCGTGCTGAACAGCGCGGGCGTGAGCCGTGCGGCAAAATCCACCTCGCTGGGGCACAGCAGCTCCAGGCCATAGTCGTTGACCGCAATGGAAACACTCAGCGGCTGTTCGCGGGCCAGGCGCCAGGCCAGCAGGCTGGCCAGCCCCAGATGCACCGAACGACCGGCGAAAGGGTAGAGGAACAGATGCCAGCCTTCGCGGGACTTGAGCACCTCAGCCAGCAGGGTGGCGGCGCCGGGCAGGGCGGACCAGGCCTGCTGCACGTCGAGCAATGGGCGCAGCAGCTGCATCTCCGGGCCGACGTATTCTTCCTGGGTAGCGGCGTCGAGCTTGGCCAGCACGGCGTCCGCCAGTTCGCTGGAGAGCGGCATGCGTCCGCCGTTCCAGCGCGGGATCGCGGCCTTGCGGCTGGTGGCGCGGCGCACGTAGACGGTCATGTTTTCCACCCGCACCAGTTCCAGCGGGCGACCGGCGAAGAGGAAGGTATCGCCGGGGCGCAGACGGGCGATGAAACCTTCCTCGACGCTGCCCAGAGAGCCTCCGCCGCCGCCCTGGCTCCAGTATTTCACCGCCAGGCTGGCGTCGCTGACGATGGTGCCGATGCTCATCCGATGACGCCGCGCCAGGCGCGCATCGGGCACCTGCCACAGGCCGCTGGCGTCCGGCTCGGCGCGGCGGTAATCGGGGTAGGCGGTCAGCGAATGGCCGCCGTGGCGGATGAAGGCCAATGCCCACTGCCACTCCTCATCGCTGAGGCTGCGGTAGGCCCAGGCGCTGCGCACCTCGGCCAGCATGGCATCGGCGTGGAAACCGCCGCCCAGGGCCATGCTCACCAGGTGCTGGACCAGCACGTCGAGTGGTTTGTCCGGCGATAGCCGCGCCTCGACCTTGCGCTCGGCCACGGCGCTTTGCGCGGCGGCCGCTTCCAGCACTTCCAGGCTATGGGTGGGCACCAGCGTGGCGCGGGACGGGCGCCCCGGGGCATGGCCGGAGCGGCCGGCGCGCTGCATGAGACGGGCCACGCCCTTGGGCGAGCCGATCTGCAGCACGCGTTCCACCGGCAGGAAATCCACCCCGAGGTCCAGGCTCGAGGTGCAGACCACGGCTTTCAGTCGGCCTTCCTTGAGCGCCTGTTCGACCCAGTCGCGCACCTCCTGCGACAGCGAGCCGTGGTGCAGGGCGAGCAGGCCGGCCCAGTCCGGACGCGCCTCGAGCAGGGCCTGGTACCAGCTCTCCGCCTGCGAGCGGGTGTTGGTGAACACCAGTGCGGTGCTGCTGGCCTCCAGCTCCTCGACCACCTGCGGCAGCATGCGCAGTCCCAGGTGCCCGGCCCAGGGAAAGCGCTCCAGGCCGGCCGGCAGCAGGCTGTCGATGCGCAGATCCTTGGCCAGCTTGCCCTGCACCAGGCGCCCGGCGGGCATCAGCACCTCGTGGGCATGTTCGAGATTGCCGAGGGTGGCGGACAGCGCCCATACCAGCAGCGACGGATGCCACAGGCGCAGGCGTGCGAGGGCCAGTTGCAGTTGCACGCCGCGCTTGTTGCCGAGCAGCTCGTGCCACTCGTCGATCACCACCATGCGCAGGTGGGCGAAGGCCTCGCGGGCATCGGCGCGGGTCAGTAGCAGGGTCAGGCTTTCCGGTGTGGTGATCAGCGTACTCGGCAGCTTGCGGCTCTGCCGGGCGCGTTCGGCACTACTGGTATCGCCGGTGCGCAGGCCGACGTCCCAGGGAATCTGCAGGTCATCCAGCGGCGCCTGCAGGGCGCGCGCGGTGTCGGCGGCGAGCGCGCGCATCGGGGTGATCCACAGCACCGTCAGCGGCGCCATGACCGGTTTTTTACGCGAGCGAGGGCTGGTGGTCTCGGCAGGAGAGGGCGTGGCGAAACGCTCCAGGGCCGCGAACCACAGGGCGTAGGTCTTGCCGGCTCCGGTGGAGGCGTGCAACAGGCCGGACTCGCCTGCCTTGACCGCCTGCCAGACTTCCTTCTGAAAGGCGAAGGGCTTCCAGCCGCGCTGGGCGAACCAGGCGCCGGACAGGCTGCGGCGACGAACGGGTTGATCCATCAGAGCAGCCCTTGCAGCGTGGCCAGGGTGTCGGCGTCCTCCACCCGCTTGTCGGTACGCCAGCGCAGCATGCGCGGAAAGCGTACGGCGACGCCGCTCTTGTGCCGCTTGGACAGGGCGATGCCCTCGAAACCCAGCTCGAACACCAGGGTCGGGGTGACGCTGCGCACCGGGCCGAATTTCTCCACGGTGGTCTTGCGGATGATCGCATCGACCTTGCGCATCTCGTCGTCGGTAAGGCCGGAGTAGGCCTTGGCGAAGGGCACCAGCACGCGCTCGCCAGGCGTGGAGTCGTCCCACACGGCGAAGGTGTAGTCGCTGTACAGGCTGGCCCGGCGACCGTGGCCGCGCTGGGCATAGATCAGCACCGCGTCGACGCTGAACGGGTCGATCTTCCATTTCCACCACAGGCCCAGATCGCGGGTGCGGCCGACCCCGTACAGGGAGTCGCGGCGCTTGAGCATCATGCCTTCTACGCCCAGCTCACGGGAGGCTTCGCGCTGGCGGGCAAAGTCCTGCCAGTCGCGGCCGGTGAGTTGCGGCGAGAGCTGCAGACGGGCATCGCCGACCTCCGCCACCAGCAGTTCCAGGCGGGCGCGGCGCTCGTCCTGGGGGCGCGAACGCCAGTCTTCGCCACGCCATTCCAGCAGGTCGTAGGCCAGCAGCGCGGCGGGTACCTCTTCCAGCAGTTTCTTGCTCAGGGTCTTGCGGCCGATGCGCTGTTGCAGCAGGGCGAAGGGCTGAATGCCGAACACCGCGCCGCTGCCTGTGGCGGGCTCCTTCCAGGCCACCAGCTCGCCATCGAGCACGCTGCCGTCCGGCAGCGCCTCGGCCAGTTCGTGCAGCTCCGGGAAACGCTCGGTGATCAGCTCCTCGCCGCGGGACCACAGCCACAGGCGCCCGTCGCGCTTGACCAGCTGGGCGCGAATGCCGTCCCACTTCCATTCCACCAGCCAGTCGCTGGCCGGCCCCAACTGAGCGTCGAACTGCTCCAAAGGCTGCTGCAGCGGATGGGCGAGGAAGAAGGGGTAGGGCTGGCCGCCGCGCTGGGCGTGTTCGTCCTCCGATTCGGCGGCGATCAGTGCCAGGTAGCGCTGCGCGGTCGGCCGATGCGACAGATCGGTGTACCCCACCAGCCGCTGCGCCACACGCTTGGCGTCGATCTGCGCCAGGCCGGCCAGGGCACGGGTCACCAGCAGCTTGGAGACGCCGACGCGAAAGGCGCCGGTGAGCAGCTTGAGGCTGACCATCAGGCTTTGCCGATCCAGCTGCGCCCATAAAGGTGGCAGACGCTCGGCCAGCTCCGCGGGCGGCAGGCCGCGCAGGGGCAGCAGTTGTTCTTCCAGCCACCAGGCCAACCCCTGTTCGGAGGCGTGCTGCGATTCGGGCAGGAGCAGGGCGATGGTTTCCGCCAGATCGCCGACGGCCTGGTAGCTCTCCTCGAACAGCCAGTCGGACAGGCCGGCAAGCCGGGTGGCCAGCTCGCGCAGCACCCGCGTCGGCACGACCTGACGTGGGCGGCCGCCGGCCAGAAAGTACACCGCCCAGGCCGCATCCGCTGGCGGCGCTTCGGCGAAATACTCCTGCATCGCCTGCAGCTTGGCGTTGCTCGAGGTGGTGGCGTCCAGCCGCGCGTAGAGTTCGGCGAAGGCTTTCATGGGCTCGGCTCCACATCGTCTTCATCGCCGTATTCGGTCTGGAAGGCGCGGGCATCGAGGCCTTGCTCGCGCAGATGACGCACCAGCACGTTGACCTGGCCGTGGGTGACCATCACCCGTTCGGCGCCGGTCTGCTCGATGGCCCACAGCAAGCCGGGCCAGTCGGCGTGGTCGGAGAGGGCGAAGCCGCGGTCCACGCCACGCCGCCGACGCGTGCCGCGCAGCAGCATCCAGCCGCTGGCGAAAGCGTCGCTGTAGTCGCCGAAGCGGCGCATCCAGGTACTGCCGCCGGCCGAGGGCGGTGCGAGGATCAGCGCCTGGCGCAGCAGCGGGTCGTTCCTGGCGATATCACCGGCGTAACGGGTTGGCGGCAGATGTACACCCCCGGCTCGATACACCTCGTTCAGCGGCTCGACGGCGCCGTGCACCAGGATCGGCCCGATGCTGGCGTCGATGCCGTGGAGAATGCGCTGGGCCTTGCCGAAGGCGTAGGCGAACAGCACGCTGGCCTTGCCGGCGGCGGCATTGGCGCGCCACCAGGCGTCGATACCGGCGAAGATCTCGGCCTGGGATGGCCAGCGGTAGATCGGCAGGCCGAAGGTGGATTCGCTGATGAATGTATGGCAACGCACCGGCTCGAAGGGGGCGCAGGTGCCGTCCGGCTCGACCTTGTAATCCCCCGAGGCGACCCAGACTTCGCCCTGGTATTCCAGACGCACCTGGGCCGAACCGAGCACGTGCCCGGCGGGATGAAAACTCAGGGTTACGCCGTGGTGCTCGAGGCGTTCGCCGTAGGCCAGGGTCTGCAGACGGATATCGTCGCCCAGGCGCGAGCGCAGAATGCCTTCGCCGGGCGCCGCCGCCAGATAATGACCATTGCCGCGGCGGGCGTGATCGCCATGGGCATGGGTGATGATCGAGCGTTCCACCGGTCGCCACGGATCGATGTAGAAATCACCGGGTGGACAGTAAAGACCTTCGGGACGGGCAACGACCAGATCCATGAAATCCCCTTGGCGCATTGATAGAGCTTAGAGCGACAGGCAGGAGATTAGGTTCGGATTTCAGGCGGGGCCAGCGCCGAAGCTACCCTGAGGCATACGGCCCCTTAACGACGCTCAGTTGCAACACGCCACAGGCAAAACGAAGTACCTGCAGACAGGGGGTGCTTTAATGCTTGTCAGATTGCACTCCACGAGGTCTGTTCATGAATCGCAACGATCTGCGCCGTGTCGATTTGAACCTGCTGGTAATCTTCGAAACGCTGATGTTCGAGAAAAACCTGACTCGGGCAGCAGAGAAGCTGTTCCTGGGGCAGCCCGCCGTCAGCGCCGCTTTGGCGCGGTTACGCGATCTCTTCGACGACCCGCTGCTGGTGCGTAACGGGCGTGCTTTCGAGCCGACGGCACGCGCGCTGGCGATTCTCAGAGAGCTGCAGCCGGCAATGGACACCATCTCCAGCGCTGTCAGCCGAGCCCGCGAATTCAACCCGGCTACCAACAGGGACACGTTTCGCATCGGCCTGTCCGATGACGCAGAGTTCGGACTGTTCCCTGCGTTGCTCAATCAATTGCGCGAGGAAGCGCCAGAAGTGGTGATCGTCGTCCGGCGCGTCAACTTTCTGCTCATGTCACCCATGCTGGCCTCGGGAGAAATATCCGTAGGCGTCAGTTACACCGCTGAGCTGCCTGCCAATGCAAAACGTCGCAAGCTGCGCGAACTGAAGGTCAAGGTACTAAGAGGTGATAGCCGTCCCGGGCCTCTGACGCTCGACGATTATTGCGCAAGGCCGCATGCGTTGGTGTCATTCTCGGGAGACCTCACCGGCAATATCGATAATGACCTGGCCAAGTTGGGACGCTCGCGTAGAGTCGTGCTGGCGGTACCGCAGTTCAGTGGGTTGCGCTCTATCCTGGCCGGCACGGAGTTGTTGGCATCAGTGCCCGATTACGCCGCTGCAGCCTTGATCGAAGGTACCCATCTACGTGCCGACGATCCGCCATTTCCCATCGTGACATCGGATTTGGCCATGGTCTGGAGTGGGGTAACCGACAACGATCCCGCCGAGCGCTGGCTCAGGAGCAAGATAATCGAGCACATGAGCGCTTAGCAGTTGCTCAAAGAACCCTGCTGCGCTTCGGTCAGATAAACGCACAGGTCTGTCATTGGGGGCATAGCCGGGATCTCGAAGTACATTTGTACCAGCCAGCCTCTGTGGTAGGTCGCATGATTGACGAGATGCAAGATCATGGCTTCGGCGGACATGCTCCCGCGATTACCCGAGATGAAGGAGAAGTCGATGCTACGAGCCAACGTCGCCTCGGTTTGCCCGGCATACCAGTCAACGAGCCAGTTATCGATCTCCAGTTGCGCTTGACGCAATTCGGACAGCTCTGGATAGGGCATCGCCTGACGCGAGGTGAAACCGTGCTCCCGGCCTTCGAGGTGGGCTTGCCAGATTCGATCCACCACGTACATATGGTTCAGGACGGCGATGATGGTCTTGATAGGACCTGCGTGTTCGCGAGTCAGTTCTTGAGTGGGAAGCTCAGCGACACTGTCGAGAAAAAGCTTGTCTGCCCAACGCTTGTATTCGATGAGCATGCTGCCCATGGCAGTACTGACCATCATAAGCCCTCCCGGAAAGTCAGGCGGTATCGTTCGTTTCGTGCAAGCCACAATGATATGGCCAAACAGTGTAGGCACATACTGGTTTACGTGCGGCCTGATCGGCAGATATCGGGCCGTAACGCGGAACCAGTTGCGGTTTGCCGCGCGCAAGCTAATCGGGAAGAATCGATGCTCTGATGGTCGCCGTGGAGTCGGCAGAGGAGGGTGCTCTTGCGCGATGATGCATTGCAAAAAGCGGCTTGAGCATACCGCTTCTGATAACAAGTCCAATAAAAACGTATTCGGATAAGGTCGTGACAGTGTTACCAAAACGCAGCTTCAGCGAAGCCATGCAGGGGAAGAACCTGCGTTTCGTCGATGATAAGAAACAGCCGGTCAAACAGGCCCGGGTGGGTTTTCTGTTGCTCGAGCATTTCTCCTTGCCGGCCTATACCCAGGCGCTCGATACCATGGTCACGGCCAACCTGATCAGCCCTGGCTGCTTCGTTACCGAGTCTTATAGTCTGACTGGCGAGTCGGTAACCAGCGACCTGGGGCTGGTGATCTGTCCTGGCGCGCAGATTCAGCTGTCGCACATGGCGCACATGGATCTGCTGGTGGTCTGTGGTGGCCTGCGTACGCCACTGAAAGCCTCGCCAGCACTCAGCGCCTTGCTGCACAGCGCGAACAAGCAGTCCGTAGAACTCGCAGGGCTGTGGAATGGCGCCTGGTTTCTCGGCCAGGCCGGGCTGCTGGATGGTCACAAATGCGCAATCCATCCGGAGAATCGCGCCGTACTGGCTGAGGTCGCCAAAAACAGTGAGGTGACCAGCGAAAGTTATATGGTCGATGGCAATCGTCTGACGGCCGCCAGCCCCAGTGGTGCCTTTCATATGGTGATGGAATGGATTCGCAAGCGGCATGGCCGGGAACTGGCCGATGGCATTACCGACATCCTGGCGTTCGAAGAGTCGCGCTACCGTCGCGCACGTCCGTCGCTGCACGACAAAATGAGCGAGCCGCTGCGCAATGTAGTGCAACTGATGTGCGCCAACATCGAAGAACCGCTGAGCCTTAGCCAGATCGCCCAGTATGTCGGGCGATCCAGGCGGCAGATCGAGCGGTTGTTTCAGGATCAGATGACGACCACGCCAGTTCGTTACTACCTGGAGCTACGCCTGACTGAAGGGCGACGGCTGCTGCAGCATTCCGATTTGCCGATCCTCGATGTGTCCCTGGCTTGTGGATTCGTTTCATCGAGTCATTTCAGCAAATGCTACACGGAGTTCTACGGATATCCGCCGTCGAAGGAGATGCGCTTCGGCAACGTTCGTTCGGCGAAGGGGGATAAATCCGGGGGGCGGACATAGCGGCACCAGGCTCAAAGATTCGCATAATGTATATTATGTTAAATCGCTTGTTATCGCAGGTGCCCCACCTCGATCAAGGTTCAGCTTTCAAAGGTCTCGGATCAGTCACCTTCCAGGCCTGCAGTTGATGCCAACGACCGTCCCTGACTCGGACGGTCATTGGTGCCTGATGGACGAGCGCTGAGCCAAGGGCAATTACAGATGGAAATCGCCCGCGGCTTCCGGCTGGTAAAGCACTTTCCTGATCTCGATCCGGCGGGTCCTGTCAGAGATCCGCCAGTCGATGGCGTCTCCCTCCTGGTAGCCAAGGATGGCGGTGCCGATGTCGGAACACACGGAATGTTTGCCGGCACTCCCGTCCGCGTCTTCAGGGTAAACCAGAGCCACTTCGATCTCTTCATCGTCGAGCTGCAGCAAGGCCCTGGAGTTCATCGTTACGACATTGCCCGGCACCTGCTGCGGCTCGACCACAACGGCGCGCTCAAGCTCATGTTCGAGTTCGACTACGGCCGGGCCCTGCTCAAGCGCGATCAGGCTCTCGAGTCTGGCCTTGTCGAATTCGGTGATGTAGATCGCCGGGGCGTTATTGAAGGCATCTTCGCGCAAGAACTGCAGATAGCGCCCCGCCGTCATGGCAAATGTCTTCAATGTCGGCGTTTCGCTCTCAAGCACGAAGCCGCTGCGCATAAAGGCTTTGTGCGAACGCAGGTTGTCCGGATGGATCTTGGCGATCAGCTTTTCCGCCCGCATCTCCAGAAACGCCAGTTTCATGCCTTCGAGGATCGTGCGGGTGCCAAGGTTCTGGCCCCACTTTTCGCTGTCTCCGATGGCCAGGACTATCTCGCAATCCGAGCCGGTTTTGATCAGCCGGACAAAGCCCACCGGGGCATCATGCCGGTCATAGGCCATGAAGAATCGGCCGCCCCGGTTGAATAGATGAGTCAGGATCGGCAACTGAGTCCGATCGATGGCTTGTTCGATGGTTCGGGCAACATGACGCGAGTCACTCAGATAGCAAGTTACGCGCTCATCTTCCAACCAATCCATCAACGTCAGCGCGTGTGCCCGAGTAATTTCAGGGCACAGCGAAATGAAAGGCTCGTTCATCTTCACCACACACCAATTTGTAAAGAATGAAAGCCCTTCATGGCTATGGCCATGACGGTTCTTTCGGCAAACCGGCTACTTTAAGCCATAACGCGAATAAAGCCGAACCGTCCGCGTATTTTTCCGGTATTCGGTTCTCTGGGTGCGGCTCCGAGCCAGCCGGCGCTCAGGCGAATCAAGGCATTCAGCCACCCCTGCCGCTCATCGCCCAACTGCAACATCGCCTCTGTACCCCCACTCCAGTCTGAAAGGCTCTCCTGCCTTTGGACCAATCTGGAGGAACACAGATGGAAACCCTGACTAGCCTGTTCGACACCAAGGGCTGCCCCTTGGAAAAGCAAAAATTCACCTGGCGCGAAATGGCCGGCAAGCCCATCAGCAAGCTGGACGACGATGCCTTTACCCGCGTGCGTATCATTCTGATGAACGGCATCGAAACCGATGCCCTACGCCTGAAGAACATCGGCGCGCGCTTCAACGGGCACCTGCGCCAGGCGCTGGCCGAGGTGCGGCGCACCGAGCAGCACCAGGCCACGATGGTCAACTGGCTGCTGTCTGCCGATCACTCGCCGCTGGAAACCACGGTGGCCTATGAACAGGTGGCGATCGAGGTGACCGCAGCCGTGGCGCAGACCGAACCTGATCCCTATCAGGCGCAGACCTACCGCTTCGGCCTGCTGGAAGATTTCGATCACCTTTACCGCTATTCGGCGATGCTTGATCGCTTGGAGGGCAAGGACGCGAACAACATCCTCCAAGGCTACACCGACATCATTCCCAGCCGCCCGACCACCGTGCATCACCGCGCGCCCGAGGATGATCTGCGCGACTCCTATCAGCGCGAAAGCGCGGCGCTGATTACCAAGATTCACGCAGCGATGATCACCGCAGCCGAATACCAGACCCACGATTACTACATGACCATCGGTCCGACCTTCGCCGATCCCCTCGCCCGCCAGCTGTACGCGGAAATTGCCTCGGTCGAGGAGCAGCACGTGACCCAGTACGGTTCGCTGCAGGACCCTGATGAAAGCTTTCTGGAGAAGTGGCTGATCCATGAGGCGATGGAGGTGTATGCCTACAACAGTTGCATGGAGCAGGAAGAAAACCCGCGGATCAAGGCGATCTGGGAACGTTTTCTCGACTACGAGCAAGGCCATTTGCACCTGGTCGGCGAGCTGTTCAAGAAGTACGAGCGCCGCGACCCGGCGGAAATTCTCGGCGGCTCGGTACCCAAGCTGATCGAGTTCAAGAGCCAGCGCGAGTTCGTACGCAAGACCCTGGCCGAGGAAATGGACCTGCGTGCCAAGGGCCACGACTACGTCGACAAGAAGCACGAGGGCCACGCCAGCCGCGACTATCGCAACCACCTGAACTCCGAAGGCGTTCCCGCCGAGGTGGTTTCCGCGGGCTATCAATGGGCCCCGGGTACCGAGCTCAGCCAGAAGAAAATATCCTGAGGATCACGTCATGCAAAACGCTACCAAGATGGGACTCAACTACACCGGCGTGCAGATGTCGCCAATAGACAGTGAAGCCATGCTCAAGGCCAGCCAGGAAGTGCCACCAGACGTGCCAGGCAATGAGGGCAAGCTGGCGGCGGTCCGCAGCGAGGAAGTGGCGCGGGCCGACAGCATTGGCTCGGTGCCCTTGCCAGGATCGGTCAAGGGCATGATGAAGGCCGCGCTGAACAAGCTGACCGGCGTCAGTCCGGAAATGCTCATCGACAAACTCGGTGAGAGGCTGGCCTTCGAGCGCACCGGGGTGCGTCTGTACGAAGCGCTATTGGCCAAGGCATCGGTGATCGAGGTGGTCGACAAGACTCAGCTGCAAACCCTGCAGCGCTTTCGCGCCGAGGAAGCCGAGCATTTCGAACTGGTGGTGGCTGCCATGGAAAAGCTCGGGGCTGACCCATCGGCGATGACGCCCTGCGCCGATGTCGTGGGGGTGACCGGGATTGGTGTTTTACAAACCATCAGCGATCCGCGAACCAACCTGGCGCAGTCGCTCAACGCCCTGCTCACGGCAGAGCTTACCGACAATGCTGGCTGGGAACTGCTGATCGAGCTCGCCGACACCTGCGGCCAACCTGAGATTGCCGAGAGCTTCTACAAGGCGCTGAATCAGGAACAGGTGCACCTGGAAACGATACGAAGCTGGCTCAGGGATGAGATCGTAAGGCAGGTATAGCGCAGCAGCGCGGAGGGGCCGACGGCCCCCCGCGCGGCACTGATAAGGGGCTTTAATCGCCGCGCAACAATTGCCGCAAGCTGGTCAGTATGCGGCCATGACTACCCTTCCCCGCGCTGTCGTTCTGCTGGTCTGCCTTGTTTTCGAGGCGATTCCAGAATTTCTCGTGGAAGTAGTACGCGACCGTATTGCACGCCGGCTCCAGCAGCGCAATCAGGCCACCGGTGAGGAGGTCGCCGGTCAGTGCAAAGGCGATACCGAAGGCAATGGAAAAATGCAGGATGGCGAAGGTGAAGGTCTTCAGCATGGAAGGCCCCAGCACCGGCTTGCCGGTGCTGGGTTTGCTCAACGCTTGGCTTCCAGATCCGGCGAGGCGCTACGCTGGAGAAACGCCGTGGTGATCTGAGGCAGGTGCTCGCGCAGCCAGTCCGCCATCGCCACTTCCTGTTTGAGGATTTGCTCGCAAGCAGTCTGGGTCTGGGCGTCGCCGACCTCTTTGGCGGCGGCGATCAGCACCGTATAGGCGGCGATTTCCACGTTCTCGAAGACGTAGCCGCTCATCGCACCTTTGACCACCTCATCGCTGACGGTCATGCCGGCAACAGCCTGGCCGAACGCCGTAACCTTGGCGGAGAGGTCCTTGAAGGACGACGGGCTGCTGCCCAGCCGCTGCAGGCAAGACTCCAGCAGTTCGCGTTGGCCGCGGGTCTCATCGATGTGCTGGACGATTCGCGCTTTCAGGTCCGGGTAGTGTTCCAGGCGCTCTGATTGAGCGGTGAGCATTTTCTCTGCTTGCTGCTCCATGGCATGGGCGTCGCGCAGCCAATCCAGCAGGTTGTCTTTGGCGGTGGACATTGGAATTTCTCCTGTCGGTCTGATCGGGCCGCCCTGCTCCAACGCCTGTTGGTAACAGGCAGAACAGAACGGTGATGACGAAGTATCTGTAAAGGGCGGTCGCGATTGCGTTGGCCCTCTCTAGTGCTGAGTCGCCCTCGGCCGCGCCGGTTCAGGTTATTTGCGAAGGCCTTTGACGAGCGGCGTAGCGCTTGTACCGACGGGCAGAAAGGTTGAACCGCGCCGCATGAAGGGGTTTCTACACGGGAACCTGTTCCTACAGAAACGAGGAAAAGCCCATGACCGCGCTATCTGCCAAGCCTGGCTGCTGCTGGCCCGCCTCCACGCCCGAAAGCGACTTCCCCCGTCTCTCCGGTCATTGCGAATGTGAGGTCGCGGTCGTCGGCGCCGGCATTGCCGGCTTGAGCACTGCGCTGGCGCTGCGCGAGGCCGGTAAGTCGGTGGTGGTGCTCGAGGCGAGGAAGGTCGGCCGTCAGGTGACCGGCCTGTCGACCGCCAAGGTCACCACGCAGCACGCGCTGATTTACCGCGACCTGATCGCCAAGGCCGGCCGCGCTACGGCGCAATCCTATGCAGACGCCAACAAGCAGGCTCTGCAGCGCATCGCCGACTGGGTCGAGCAATACGCGATCGACTGCGATTTCCAGCGTCGTTCGGCCTATGTCTATTCGCTGAGCGAAAAACAGGACGAAGCCTTGAGGAGCGAAGCCGAGGCCGCTCGTTCGCTGGGCCTGGATGCGCGCGTCGTTGAGCGGGCGCCGCTGCCGTTCGCGACCTCCAGTGCGCTGGAATTTCCGCAGCAGGCACAGTTCAATCCAGCCCGTTATCTGCTGGGTCTTGCACAAGCGGTGCAGGCCAAGGGCGGACGAATATTCGAAAATACCCGCGCCACTGACTTCGAACACCATGAACGCTGGGAGATCGGTTTCGAAGGCGGCCTCCTCAGCGCCGACAAGCTGGTGATCACGACCCATATGCCGGTCAAGACGCCGGTGGACTATGTCAGCCCGACACAGCCGCGTTGCCACGTCGCCATCGCCTTTCGTCCGAGTGATGAGGAGACCCTGGACGGCATGTTCATCGCCGCTGACGAGCCCACGCACTCCATCCGTATGGCGCAGGACAACGACGGGCCGCTGATTCTGGTGCTCGGCCCACGTTTCAATACGGGCCAGGACGCCGACGTGGCGCAGCGTTTCGTCGAACTGGAGCGCTGGGCGCGGCAGCACCTGCCGGTCGACGAGGCTGTGTGGCGCTGGTGCAATGAGGACTACGACACCCCCGACCGCATGGCCTACGTCGGCGAGCCGGATGCGCAGAAAGCGCCCGGCCTTTATCTGGCCACCGGGTTCAGCGCCTGGGGGATCACCAATGGCACCGCATCCGGAATCGGCTTGGCGCAGCAGATCGCTAGCGGCCACTGGCCCTGGGGTACGCTCTTCGATCCCAAGCGTGATGCGGGGGAAGATCTCAATCAGAGCAGCGACAGCCATACTCTGATCGATGACGTGCAGGCGCTGACGCCCGGACAGGGCGGCGTCATCAGCCATGGCGAGGACAAGCTGGCAGTGTGGCGGGATGACAGCGGTAAGCTGCATGCGCTCAACGCGGAGTGCACGCACATGGGCTGCCCGGTGACCTGGAACAATGCTGATCGCACCTGGGACTGTCCGTGCCATGGTTCAATCTTCGAGGCTGACGGCAAGGTAAGGCACGGGCCTGCCTGTGAGCCGCTGGCCAAACGTTCCGTGCCGGGCTGAGCCGTCCTTCGTTTCGTCAGTAACCTAGAGCCGCGCGCGGATCAGTCTTTCGAACTCGATGCTGCGGCTGTTGTGCTCCTGCAACTGCTGACGAAACTGCGGTGACAGCTCTTCGGCCAATAGTTGCTCGAAACCGTGGCGAATCTGTTTTTCGGTGCGCAGTGCAGCGCGCAAGCGAGCCCGGCCGCGCTCGGGTCTGTGTAGCGCAGCGATAAAGCGGTTCCACGCGTGACGAAGCACGCCCGGCACACTTGGACGCTCAGCCGGAATGCCGCCGTAGGTGAGAATCTGGTCATGCAGGCAGTCCATCAGCAGCGCGCACTGCTGCGCTCGTTCGCTGAGCAGTCGCTGCTGCTCGGACGTGCCAGTGCCGCCTGCAAGGCGCCCATAGCTCAGGCTGGCGTCGTGGCTGGTCATCAGAAGGTGGTTGAGCTGGGTGATGGTCTTGTCCAAGGTCGGCATGCGTTGCGCCTCCTACGCTTGCTGACACTTACGATAATGAACCAGCCGGGTGCGCGCGGTGATGCGCGACACCCGGCAGATAGCGAGATCAGCTCTTGGCGCGGACCACGTCACGCATGGCTCTGACCTCGTCATGATTGCGCAGTACGCCCTGATACTGGCGCTCCACCAGGGTGCGGATTTGCGGCGGCAGATTCTGAGTCAGGGCTTCGCTGTAGCGCTCCTTGGCCACGTCCTCGCCACGCTCGGCTTCGTTGAGGATCGCCTCTTCATCCTTGCCGGTAATCAGCGATTTCAGGTCGACCCAGCGGCGGTGCAGGTCAGCGCCCATGCTGGTGCTGTCCTCGGGCTGGCCGCCCAGTTCCAAGACGGTACGCTGCAGCTCTGCAGCCGCTTCGGCACACTGCCGCGAGCGTTGCGAGAAGAGTTGCTTCATATCCGGTCGTTTGACGTCTTCGGCGCAGACCTTGAAGCCCTCCTCACCGTCCTTGCAAGTTTCGATCAGCTTGTTGAGGGTGCGTACCAGGTCTTTGCGATCGTCTGTGAGATCCATAAGTCGCCTCCGGGCCGGCTAAACGGCCATTGCTTGGTGGTATGTCCCCTGGCGGGGCGTACATGGATTCCGACGCTCAGGCTTCGCTGATCGTTCAGGGAAAATTCCAAGCGGTCGTCTGAACGGCGCTCAGGTATGCACGCACCAGTTCACCGACTCGGCCGGCATGCCCAGGCAGTCTTCGCGGTGGATCACGCCGGCAGCCAACGACTCTTCGACGTTGAGAATGCGTGGGGCGGACATCAGGCACTGCAGCACATCCAGGGGCGCCACGGCGCCGGCCGTGCGCTCGGCGACGATGTCGGCGTAGAGCTGCAGGTCGTAGTCCAGGCTCATCGCGTATTCGGACATGCGCGCATGGTCCACCGCGCCGTTGACCGTCCAGTGAAAGGGGTGGAACAGGAACTTGCTGTGCGGGCAGGCGGTGCGGGTTTCCCCGGCGAGGAAGATGATGTTGCCCATCGATTCCACGGTGCCGAGGTTGTGCGTCTTGACCGGTACCGGCAGCGAGATGAGGAAGTTGTATAGGGAGAAGCCGTAACTGCACTCCCCGCCCATGGTGGCGATCTTCAGCACCAGCTCATCGGCGCCCTGATGGATGGCCTGGCTGCATTTATCGATCAACTGGCCACAGGTGTAGGAATTGATCGGTGCGGTGAAGTGCACGACGTGAGTTCTCATGATGTTCTCCTCTGCCATGAAGCACCTTTGCGATGTCGTCTCTTGAAGTGAGTGAAAACTAAACCCTGGGTTTCAATTTTTCTGCCCGTCATGATCCGTGGCGCCCTGCACAATTCAGGCAAAAAAGCTTGAACGCAAGCGAGGTGCTGCAACTCTGTTTGTTTCAAGGGAGGCGTGCCGGGCTTCGCACCTCGGCCTGGCCGGCGCACTAGCGCCACGACGAACGAGCATCTCTGCTTCCCCCGGGCCGCCGCAGCGTCTCCCTCCTTCTCCTTGCGGCGGTTCCTTCTTTTCCTTCAGGGGGACGATCGCGGCTCGTTCAGGAGAGCGGCCGAACTCAGACACCGTCAGGCAGTCACACAGTCGTGGCCTGCCCCTCCAGGGCCATGTGCTCGAAACGAACGGACGCACGGGAAAGCATCGATGCCACTGCTCAAACTGCTGCATTTCATGGCGCTGATCGGATGGTGCGGCGCGCTGCTGTACCTGCCCGCGATGATCGCAGCAGGCACGCGCAGCAGCGACGAACTGTTCTACCGCGACCACGCCCACCTTACCCGCACCATTTTCAACCTGATCGCCACGCCAGCTGCGCTGCTGGCCATCGGCTCGGGCACGGCGCTGTTCCTGCGTGAGTCGATCTTCGATGCCTGGCTGATCGTCAAGCTCAGCACCGTCGCCGGCATGGTGCTGTGCCATGCCTTGTGCGGCGTGCTGATTCTGCGAATCGAACGCGTCACCGACCCTGCGCTGCGCCGCGATTGCCTGTTGATCGGCCTGCTGCTGGTCGCGCTGATCAGCGCCACGCTGTGGCTGGTGCTGGCCAAACCTTTCTGACCACGGAGTATTCGAGAACATGCATGCCCTGCCCCTCTCCCCCTACCCACCAGTGGCCGGCAAGCAGGGGGTGAGTCGTTCAGCGTGTATCCACACCGACGCCGTGTTCATACACCAGGCGCCCGCCCAGATAAGCCGCCAGACCGATCAGGGCAGCGGTCAGCAGCGACAAGTACAAACCCCAGCGCTCCATGCCCTGCTCCGGGCCGGCGTAGCGCAGCAGCCAGTTCAGCGATGCCAGCGACAGCATCATCACGGCGATGATGGCGTGGCACCAGGCGGTGATCTTGCGGCGGATACTGCCGACGGTAAGCAGATCGACCAGTCCGGCCATGCTCGCAACCCAGCCACCGAAGGCGCCCACGCCCGCCAGCCAGAGACTGGCCCGCGCCCAGAACGGATCGGCCAGCAGCAGATAAGCAACATCGGTCGCCACCAGGCCCAGCAGTGCGGCCACCGGAAAGTGGATCATCATCGGATGCAACGGATGCCCGGCGATGGCGGCGCGACTGACGATAACTTCCTTTATTTCGGCCATCCCGGCCTCCCTGAACAGGTGAATGATGGGGTGAAACGGGAGCGTCATTGGCTGACGCCCTGTTTCAAGTTGACCACGCTGACGCTGGCAGTTCCGTTTCTCGTTGCCTGTCAGGGGCCACAATCGGCACTCGACCCCGCCGGGCCGATCGCGCGCGAGGTGGCCATCCTGTGGTGGGCGATGTGCGCTTTCGCCACCCTGGTACTGATCGTGGTGACCGCGTTGTGGGTGCATGCCATGCGCCGCACCGGCCCGCAGGTGGACGCCGCACGGGCACGCCAGCTGACGTTGCGCTGGCTGATCGGCGGCGGCCTGTTGCTGCCGACCCTGAGCATCGTGGCGCTGCTTGTGTTCGGCATTCCCATTGGCCAGCGTATGCTGCCCTTGCCGCTGAGCGGCGAGCAGCCGTTGCGCATCGAAGTGATCGGCCATCAATGGTGGTGGGAAGTGCGCTATCCGGACAGCGGCGTGGTCACCGCCAACCAGCTGCACCTGCCGGTCGATCGCCCGGTGGACCTCGATGTCACCAGCGCCGATGTCATCCACTCGTTCTGGGTGCCGCGTCTGGGCGGCAAGATCGACATGATTCCCGGCCGGCACAACCGTATCCGCCTGCAGGCCGACCGTCCCGGCACCTTTCGCGGGCAGTGCTCGGAATTCTGCGGCACCCAGCACACCCACATGATTCTCGACGTGCAGGCCCATGAAGAAGAGGACTTCGCCAACTGGCTGCAGACCCGCAGCGACTGGCAGGCCAGCGCCCTGCCCGGCCCTGCCGGCGAAGCCTTCGCCGCGCGCTGTGGTCAGTGCCACCGTGTGGCGGGCGTCAGCGATGGCAATCGTGCTCCGGATCTGAGCGATATCGGCGCACGCTCGATGCTCGGCGCCGGCGTATTGAACAACGAGCCGGGCGCGCTGTTGCGCTGGCTGCAGGAGCACCAGCGGCTCAAACCCGGCAACGCCATGCCGTTGCACGACGATCTCGACCCTGACCACCTCAGTGCCATCGCCGACTGGCTGGAGACCCTGAACCCGTGAGCAAACCAAGCAACCAGGGCGTTGCCGACCCCGAGCAACTGCACGATCAGTTCAACGATGTCTGGGGTAACCCGCGCGGCTGGAAGTCGCTGACCATCGTCAATCACACCACCGTCGGCATTCGCTTCATGCTCACCGGGCTGGGCTTCTTCCTGTTCGGCGGCCTGCTGGCGATGCTGGTACGCACGCAGCTGGCGATACCCGGCTATCAGTTCCTGGAACCGGACGTCTACAACCAGGTGTTCACCATGCATGGCACGGTGATGATGTTCCTCTTCGCGGTGCCGATGATGGAGGGCCTGGCGGTCTACCTGATTCCGAAAATGCTCGGCGCACGTGACCTGGTGTTCCCGCGTCTGTCGGCGCTGGGTTATTGGTGCTACCTGTTCGGCGGGCTGATCCTGTGTGCCAGCCTGCTGTTGGGCATAGCGCCCAAGGCCGGCTGGTTCATGTATACGCCGCTGTCCAGCGCGGTACACACGCCGGGGCCGAATTCGGATTTCTGGCTGATCGGCATCACCTTCGTGGAAATATCCGCCGTGTCGGCCGGCGTCGAGCTGGTGGTGTCGATCCTGCGTACCCGCGCCGAAGGCATGGCCCTGAACAAGATGCCGATCTACGCCTGGTACATTCTGGTCATGGCCATGATGATCGTGGTCGGTTTCCCGCCGCTGATCCTCGGCAGCATCCTCCTGGAGCTGGAGCGCGCCGTCGGCATGCCGTTCTTCGAGGTGGCGCGCGGTGGCGACCCGATTCTCTGGCAGCATCTGTTCTGGCTGTTCGGTCATCCCGAGGTGTACATCATCTTCCTGCCGGCGGCGGGCATCGTCTCGACCCTGCTGCCGGTGTTCTGCCAACGGCCGCTGGTGGGCTATCGCTGGGTGGTGTTGTCGGTCCTGACCACCGGCTTCATCAGTTTCGGCCTGTGGGTGCATCACATGTTCACCGTGGGCATCCCGCAGTTGGCTCAGGTGTTCTTTTCAGCCGCGAGCATGCTGGTGGCGATTCCGACCGGCATCCAGGTGTTCGCCTGGATCGCCACGCTGTGGGTCGGCAGGCCGCTGTACCACGTGCCGATGCTGTGGCTGGTAGGGTTTCTGGTGATCTTCGTTTGCGGCGGCCTGACCGGCGTGATGCTGGCCCTGGTGCCCTTCGACTGGCAGGTACACGACACCCACTTCGTTGTGGCGCACATGCACTACGTGCTGGTCGGTGGCATGTTCTTTCCGTTGCTGGCCGGCATCTATTACTGGCTGCCGCACTTTTCCGGGCGCATGCCGTCGCTGCGCCTCGGCAAGTGGGGTTTCTGGCTGGTGTTCATCGGCTTCAACCTGACTTTCCTGATCATGCACTGGACAGGGCTGATGGGCATGCCGCGGCGCATTTACACCTACCAGTCCGGCCTGGGCTGGGACTTGCCCAACCTGATCTCCTCAGTCGGCAGCTTCATCATGTCCGTCGGCATCGCCACGGTGCTGCTGGATATCGTCCTGCACTTTCGCTTCGGCCAGAAGGCGTCCAACAACCCGTGGAACGCGGACACCCTGGAGTGGAGCACGCACCTGCCGCCCAGCGCCTACAACTTCGTCAGCCTGCCGCCGGTGCCTACCCGCCACCCGATGTGGGACCAGCCCGATCTGGCGGAGCGCATCGACAGAGGCGAGTTCGCCCTGACCGTGATCGACCATGGCCGGCGCGAAACCTGGGGCGTCGAACCGCTGACCGGCAAGGTTCGCGAGATCGTCCATTTGCCCGGCAACAGCTGGCTGCCCTTCGCGGCCTCGGCATTCATCGCGATCATGTGCCTGGGATTGCTGAGCAAGTTCTACTGGGTTGCGTTGGCGGCCTGCATCATTGCGGTGGCGGTGCTGCTGCGCTGGAGCTGGGAGAACGGCGCGCATCCGCTGGCGGCGCCGGATGCCCGTGTGCAGCCTGGTGAACCCCCGCTGCACTCACGTACCTGTGACGGACCGGGACTTTGGGGCATGGGCGTGACCCTGCTGGCCAATGGTGCCCTTTATCTGTCGCTGTTGTTCGGCTGGTTCTATCTGTGGACCGTGTCGCCGAACTGGCTGGTGCCGGACGACCCGGTGATCGATCAGCGCCTGCTCCTGGCCAGCGCGATACTGCTGAGCGCCGCCGTGTTCTGGCAGCGGCCGGTGCTGCGCCGCCTGCGTCAGGGCCAGGGCGAACCGCGCGCGCTGCTCACCTGCTTTGCCGGCGTGGCGCTACTCGGCGCACTGCACGCCGGGCTGCTGCTCTGGGTTTTGCTGGCTGGCGAACTGGCGCCAAGTGCTACCGCACACGATGCGGTGATCACCGTCATGCTCGGCTACAGCCTGGTGCATGGCGTGCTGGCGGCCATCCTCAGCGCCTTGCAGGCGCTGCGCGTGCGTTACGGCTATGTATGCAAACGCACCCCTTACGAGCCGCTGGTGGTGCAGCAGCTCTGGCAATACAACCTGGCGGTGATATGGATCACCTATGGCAGCGTGGTGCTGTTCCCGTCCACCTTCGGAGGTGCGTGATGCAACCACTACGCAGCCCTTACAACCCGGTCCACATCCCACTCGGGCTGGTACTCTGGAGTATCTGGTTCGTCATGATCTACGGCGGTCTATCGGTGGGCTGCGCGCTGCTGCCGCCGGAGCCTGCACAGGGCCAATGGACCTGGCTGAACGGGCTGCTTGCCCTGCTCAGCCTGCTTACCGCGATCGCGCTGCTCATGCTGGCGCGCCTGTTTCAGCGCGCCGCCAGACAAGACCATGCGAGCCAATCCGAGCGTTTCGTCGCCCGTCTCGCAGCCGGTATCAACCTGATCGGTGCCATCGCCACCGTCTTCGTCGCCTTGCCGATCCTCACCCTGCCGCCATGCCTGTGAACCCCTTTCCTCCTTGCTGCTGCCCATATGGCCATGCAGCTGAGTGGAAACATTCAGCCGTCTTGAGTGCCGTGCCGCCCGGCTGACGGTCTTTTCCGGAGTTGTCGCAAGGGTGTGCTTCGGTAACCGGGATGGATGCAGGACAACGCTCGGCACCCTGACTGATAAATGGCCCCGCCGATGCCCGGACGCAGCCTGCAGCTGATCCGGACCTGTGGCGCCTGTCAGCGCAGCGTTCGATGGCAACAGTGCGAGAACCCCCTTAACTCCCATTAGCGCATGTTTCGGGCGTGCTAACGTTTTGTACAACTTTCATCCAAGTTCAGCGGTTGTCGTAAGCGCTCGGCGAACACATGGTTCACATTTGGTTCAGGTTATTTTTTTCGTCACAGCCAACCCAATATTTTATTACGCCGCGCAACACGCTGTGGCCAAACGAAAAATTGGAACGGAAATTCATATGGATTTCTTTCGTCTCGAATGAAAGTCGCAAGCGGCGCCAGGCGTATAATTTTGGTAAATGCTGTCACTTTGAATTTATTTTTTACCAATCGTCCCAGCTGTTGGTATGCGCTAGATACATCGCTATGTTCATGAGTGCCACTAAGGAGATACTCATGAAACACGACTTGGAAAGCATTAGATCGGCGTTATCCAATTATGAAGTTGATATGACGCCAAGGCCGGACGGCAGCATCGTGCTTACCGTCGCACATAATGAACGACAGCTCGTTCGCGTTCTCGATGGGACCTGCCCCACCCAGGAGGTGATCCGGCTGATTCATTTCGATATGACACTGGAGGAAGATGGCGAATCGATAAACGAAGCGGTCAAGCATTGTAACGCCATGCAATTGCCAACCTACTCGCGCGAGCCGATTTTCCGCACGCGCACCTCCCGTTTGTGGGCCATGAGAAAGCTCACGAAAGATTGAGGATACGCACGTGCCCAGATGCAAGGATTCAGCAACGACTCGGAACACGCCCGAAGATCTGATGGGACGAATCAGAAGGCACATGCCCTATCGGCATCAGCTGATGTATGAATGGCCCTATATCGCAGGCTCCACCTGCCTGGTAGTACTTCTGGTCTGGCAACCCTTACAGCCGTCTGGGCTGGCAGGGATGTTGTCCCAGCCACAGCCCGGCGCCCATGCCGCACCGCGCTCGCTGCAGGAGATTGATTCGAACTGCTATCAGGTGCGTAGCGAAATGCTCAGCGGTCCGAGTTGCGAGAGCTGCGATAACGATTCGGTGAGTGCCATGCCTGATCCGGCCTTTCAGTTCACCCGCTCGATTCTCACCTGCATGAACGCTCGTGGCGAGACTCTGGATGACCGCAGCGGCGATAGACCCCAAAACATGATGATCGAAGTGATCAGAACCAATCACTCCTTCTAGTCGCCTGGCGACCCTCGGCTGGTATTTCCAGCCTTCATCCTGCCCCCTTATAGCTTCACGTATCCAATTGTTTGAGCGAAATGGTCGCAGTGGTTGTCGATATGCATAGGCTCGATCTGCAATTGGCATGTCATGACTGCTCAGTGATTTACGCCTTCGTTACAGCGGCGCTGTTAATTGCTCTGCTGAATTCATAGGCAAGGATCAGATAAGCGCGTTATTTCTTCCCTAGAAAGAGAAGGTTATGTCGCATGCTGAGGAGCGTAAGTTGAAGTCGCGTTTTTATTGGCGCGACCCAATATTTGTGCAGTATTTATACGGGTGGGTGACAATATGACAGAGCAGTACAATTATTTGGACCACATTACTGCCTACAGCAGCTGCGCCAATGCATGTGAGCAATGTGCATCGGCCTGTCTTAACGAAGGGGACGCAGGTCATTATCGCTGCATCGAGTTATGTCGTGATTGCGCCGACCTGTGCCGCCTGACAGCAACACTGATGCTGCGCAACAGCCCCTATGCGTCGGTGGCCAGTCAGTTGTGCCGGGTGGCCTGCCTGGCCTGCGCGGAGGAATGCGCTCGGCACGCCAGTCAGCACTGCCAGGAGTGTGCGCGAACCTGCCAGGTATGCGCAGAAGATCCCTTGCTGGAGGCAGATTGATCATGAACAGGCAAAAGCCGGACGCACCCAATAAAGCGCCAGTGGCGCGTTCCAGCGAAGCGCTACTGGACGACCCTGGTAACGAAGACCCGGGCTCGCAGCTCGATGCACCGGTACCGCTGTACCCATCGACCAAGGCCCGGCGCGAAAAGAGTACCCGGCAGCACGCTCCGAAAGCGCGCTAGCCGGGCGTCGGCTCAGGCAGGGATGCTCTTGGCGCGCATCTCCCGCGCCCAGATCCGATGTTGCTTGAGCGCCGTCTCGAAGCGCATGTACAGCGGATCGAAACTATCGCCGCAAAGCATGCCGTCATCCTCGTCCAGGCCCAGCATCGCCGCCAGCTGAGCGGAATCCCCGCTGAGCGCGATGGGCTTGAGGTGCTTGTAGGCCTCCAGCAGGTAATGCTTGGCGACGCCATCGTCCTGCAGGGTTTTGAGCACGTATTCGCCACCCGGCACGAACACCGCATCGACGGTGATCGACGGTTCCGAAGCGAAGCTGCCATCAGGCTGCATGGGCTGACCGTCGGAGTCCTTCAAGGCCGCAGCCGAAGGCCCCAGCAGCTTGGCCACGGCGCCGGCCCCTTCGAGCATCTTCTTCAGGCTGGCGACTTCGTCGGCCTTGCAGCCGGGCGTCAGCAGAACTGCGACGCGACGTCCGCGAATATCGCCAGGCAGCAGGTTCATCTGGCTGAGCGCCGGCGAAACCTGCGGCTTGCCTTCCAACGTCGGCGTCGAGGTACTGTCCAGATCGATGCCCAGGTTCTGCGCGACGCGCAACGCCAGCAGCGGGTCGATGTGGGCGAGTATTTCCTTCACCTGGCGCTCGCGGATGTACAGGCGCTCGACTTTCGACAGTTCGAAGCTGTAGGCGTCGACGATGTGCTGTTGTTCGGCCTCGCTCATGCTGCGCCAGAACAGCGTGGCCTGGGAGAAGTGGTCGGCAAAGCTTGGCGAGCGCACGCGGATCTTGGTGCCGTGAACCGGCTCGGGATAGGAGCTGTAACCGCCCCCGCTTGGCGCAGGAGGCGTCTCGCGCGGCCAGTTGCCGTCGATCGAGTTCGGCTCGTAGGACGCACGCCCCCGATTGATCTGCTGGCGGTGCGGTGCGTCGCGCTGGTTGTTGTGAAATGGACACAGCGGCCGGTTGATCGGGATTTCGTTGAAGTTGGGGCCGCCAAGACGCAGCAGCTGGGTGTCGGTATACGAGAACAGCCGGCCCTGCAGCAGTGGGTCGTTACTGAAGTCGATGCCCGGCACCACATGGCCAACGTGAAACGCCGCCTGCTCGGTTTCGGCGAAGAAGTTATCCGGGTTGCGATTGAGCACCATGCGCCCGACCACGCGCACCGGCACCAGCTCTTCGGGTACCAGCTTGGTCGGATCGAGCAGATCGAAGCCGAAACTCTGCGCGTCCTCCTCGTTCATCACCTGCAGGCCCAGTTCCCATTCCGGATAGAGGCCGCGTTCGATGTCTTCCCACAGGCCGCGGCGGTGAAAATCCGGGTCCTTGCCGGCGAGTTTCTGCGCCTCGTCCCACACCAGCGAGCAGACGCCGGCCTTGGGCCGCCAGTGAAACTTCACCAGTTTGCTCTGGCCTTCGGCGTTGACCAGACGAAAGCTGTGCACGCCAAAACCCTGCATCGAGCGATAGGCGATGGGAATGGCGCGGTCGGACATGGTCCAGAGCACCATGTGCGCGGACTCTGGCGTCAGCGAGACGAAATCCCAGAAGGTGTCGTGGGCCGATGCGCCGGTGGGAATCTCGTTGTGAGGCTCTGGTTTGACCGCGTGAACGAAGTCCGGAAACTTGATCGCGTCCTGGATGAAGAACACCGGCATGTTGTTGCCCACCAGGTCGAAGTTGCCTTCATCGGTATAGAACTTCACGGCAAAGCCGCGTACGTCACGCACCGTATCGGCCGAACCCCGCGGCCCCTGCACGGTGGAAAAGCGCACGAACACCGGCGTGCGCTTGCCGGCTTCGCTGAGGAAGTCGGCGCACGTCAGATCGGTTGCCGGATCGGTGACTTCGAAGTAGCCATGGGCTGCCGATCCGCGCGCATGCACCACGCGTTCGGGAATGCGTTCATGATCGAAGTGGGTGATCTTCTCGCGCATGATGAAATCTTCCATCAGCGTCGGTCCACGTTCACCCGCGCGCAGGCTGTTCTGGTTATCGGCGATGCGCGTGCCGGTATTGGTGGTCAGCGCCTCTCCGGTGGCGTCCTCGCGGAATCGCTCGAGTTGCTCGAGCTTGGCGTTGCTATTGCTTCTGTCGAGCGTATCGCTGCCGGCCATCTGGCTGGGTCCGGCGGTTTTCGGTTGCTTGCTCATCGGCTACTCCCGGCTGTTGGAGGCACGCATAGGACCGCGCGCTTGGTTGTCGGTGGCCATGCCAGGCATGGCGGCCACGCAGGCGACGACAGGTCGCCACGGGTAATTTTTGAGGCAAGCGGTGGCTGTTCCGTTCGACTTGAATTTTCTTATGCAGGCAGCGGCTTTCGACCGTTTCGCTTGTGGTGAGGCGGTTTCGCTGAAGCAAATTTGTCCTGAACTTCGTCGGCGCCAGGCCCTTCTACCCCTGTGAACACCCACCCTGGAGGATCGAACATGCACCTATTGAAACCAATGGCCCTGTTGGCCGCTGCCGCCTTCGCCGTCTGCACCATCACCAGCCTGCAGGCTGCCAACCAGGCTGAGTCGATCAGCAGCGAAGAGTTCGTCGAGGAGGCTTCGGCGAAGGGCGTCGCCGAGATCGAAACGGCCAAGCTGGCTTTGGAAAAATCGCAGAACGAAACGGTCAAGGGCTTCGCTCAGATGATGATCGACGATCACCGTCAGGCGAATCAGAAACTGGCCGATCTGGCCAAGAGCAAGGACCTGGAAGTATCTGACGACGCCGAACTGCTCAACCAGGCCAAGGCCATGGTGCTGAAAATGCGCGGTGAGGCGAGTTTCGACAAGGCTTACATGAACAACCAGGTGGTCGCCCACCGCGAAACCATCGAGCTGTTTCGTCGTGGCGTGAATGCCGACGACGAGGAAATCGCCGCCTTCGCTCGCGAAACCTTGCCCAAGCTTGAGCAACATCTGCAGCGTGCCGAGCAGATCAACGGTCAGTTGCCGGAAGAGTGATCGCTCACCTGCCGGGCCGCTTATGCGGTTCGGCAGGCTCTTGCCGATCAGACCTGGCGCAGGCGCTCGTAGTAATAGGACAGTTGCATCAAGGCATAGCGCGCCGCCTCTTCGCGCACTTCATTGCGAGCACCGCTGAACTGCACCGTTTCACTGACAATGCCCTGGTGCTGGTCGAGACGGATCGCACAGGCAATGCACTGCACGCCATCCATATCCCCTTCCGCTTCCGCCAGCCCCGTATTGGCCAGCACGATATCGGCATCGCTGCGCTGCAGGGCGCCGAGCGCCATTTCCCGCGCGACCTCTTCGCTGGTAAGGCCGAAGCGCTCGATAGTCTCCGGGTTGACGCCAAGACAGCGCTGCTTGGCCTGCGGCGAATAGGTCACGAATGCGCAGTCGAGCACCTGGCCGCTGCCGGGAACGTCCGCAACCAGTGAACTGATCAGGCCGGCCGTGCAGGACTCGGCGGTGGCCAGGCGCAGTTTGTATTTGCTCAGAAAATTAACCACCTGCTCGATGCTGTGCATCTGCAGTTCTCCTCGACTAACCGTGAGCTCTGTGGAAGCGCCAGCCGTGCGTTAAGTTCAATCTTTCACGTTGCGCTTGCCTGTTAAAAAAAGGTCGAACCTTTGTCGCAGTCGCCCCGTCAGGAGAAGGGTACGGGGGAGATTTCCGATCATGTTCATCGCGCTCCTCCAAAGGCCCTCGCCGAGCAGGCGAGTCGTCCTCAGGTTCACCCCAATTGGAGAGAGACATGGCAAGTGCTGCAGCCTCCGCACATATTCCGTCCACACCCACGTTCTGCGCCGCCGCCAAGCCTCCCCTGCAGATGCACAGCGAGCATCCCGATCGCAAGCGCGTGCTGTTCGTCACCTCGGAGTTCGCCGACCTGATCAAGTGCGGCGGGCTGGGCGACGTCTCGGCCGCGCTGCCTCGCGCGCTGTCGCCACAACACGACATGCGCCTGCTGATTCCCGGCTATCGCAAGGTCGTGGAGAGCGGTCGACCGATCCGCATCGTAGGGCAATTGCCAGGCGTGGCCGCCCTGCCGCCCTGCCAGATCGGGCGTATGGATCTGGCCGATGGGTTGATCGTCTACGTACTGCTCAACAGCGCCTTGTACGAGCGCGACGGTTCGCCTTACGTCGATGCACAGGGACGCGACTGGGCCGACAACCACATTCGTTTCGCCCGCCTCGGCCTGGCCGCCGCGGAAATCGCCACCGGCGATGCCGGCATCCAGTGGCGTCCGGATCTGGTACACGCCAACGACTGGCCCGCGGCGCTGGCTCCGGCCTACATGGCCTGGCGCCAGGCCAGCGCGCCGGCCGTGCTGACGGTTCATAACCTGGCCTATCAGGGGCTGTGCGACATGCGCTGCGCCAGTGAGCTGGCAATACCGGAGTCTGCCTGCGGCGTCGACGGCCTGGAGTTCTATGGCCAGCTGTCGTTCCTCAAGGCCGGTATCGCCTACGCCCAGCACGTGACCACAGTGAGCCGCCGCTATGCCCGGGAAATCACCACGCCGGAACAGGGCTGCGGCCTGGACGGCCTGCTGCGGGCCAAGGTACTGGCCAATCAGCTCAGCGGCATCGCCAACGGCATCGACGAAAGCTGGCAGCCCGAAAGTGACCCGCACCTGCAGCAGGGTTTCAGCGTTGGCGACTGGGCCGGCAAACAGGCCAATACCGAATACGTCCAGCGCTGGCTGAATCTCGACGCCGATGGCCCCCTGTTCGCTGTGGTGTCGCGCCTGGTGCAGCAGAAAGGTATAGATCTGACCCTGGAAGTGGCCGAGCACATCGTTGCCCGCGGCGGCCGCATCGGCGTGATCGGCCAGGGCGAGCCGGCGCTGGAAGCCGCCATGGCGGAGCTCGGCCGGCGTCACCCTGGTCGCATCGGGGTGCATATCGGCTTCAACGAGAGCGATGCGCGGCGTCTGTATGCCGGCAGCGATTTCCTGCTCATGCCTTCGCGCTTCGAGCCCTGCGGCCTCAGCCAGATGTACGCCCAGCGTTATGCCTCGCTGCCCATCGCGCGTTGCACCGGCGGTCTGGCCGACACCATCGAGGACGGCGTCAACGGCTTTCTCTTCGATGCCCCGCACGCCGATGCCTACCGCGAAGCCATCGACCGTGCGCTGCAGGTCTTCGAGCACCCCGAACTGCTGGAGGCCATGCGCTGCCAGGCGATGCGTTCACCGCTCTACTGGCGGCAGTCGGTGCAGCCGTATGACCGGCTGTTCCAGAGCCTGCTGAGCCAGGTCAGCGCCCGTCGGGCCCTGCGTTGATGTACAGCCATGGAGCCCGGCCACTGGCCGATGGACGCGTGCGCTTCGCCCTTTGGGCGCCCAGCAGCAGCCAAGTGGATGTGGAACTGCAGGACGGTGGCTTGCAACCGATGCAGGCGCAGGAAGACGGCTGGTTCGTGGCACTGCTGGAGTGCCCGGCCGATACCCGCTATCGCTACCGTATCGACGGTCAGTGGTCGGTTCCGGATCCGGCCTCGCGCCGACAGGTCGAGGACGTGCATGGTTTCAGCCAGGTGGTCGACCATTCGGCCTACCTCTGGCATCACCCTGAGTGGAACGGTCGCCCCTGGCACGAGACAGTGCTGTACGAACTGCACGTGGGCCTGTTCGGAGGTTTCCAACAGGTCATCGAGCATCTGCCGCACCTGGCCGATCTGGGCGTCACCGCCTTGCAGCTGATGCCTCTGAATGCCTTCTCCGGGGCGCGCAACTGGGGCTACGATGGTGTGCTGCCTTTCGCCCCGGCCAACGCCTACGGCACGCCCGAAGAACTCAAGCAGCTGGTCGACAGCGCCCATTCCCATGGCCTGATGGTGTTCGTCGACGTGGTCTACAACCACTTCGGCCCCGACGGCAATTATCTGGGCGTTTACGCGCGGCAGTTCTTCCACGAGGAGCGCATCACGCCCTGGGGCGCGGCCATTGATTTCAGCCGACCGCAGGTGCGCGACTTCTTCTGCGAAAACGCCCTGATGTGGTTGCTGGATTATCGCGTCGACGGCCTGCGCCTGGATGCCGTGCACGCCATCGACGATGACGACTTTCTCAAGGAACTGGCAGCGCGCGTGCGCTCGGCAGTGCCGCAACAACGCCAGGTTCACCTGGTGCTGGAGAACGAGCACAACGCCGCGCATCTGCTGCGCGATGGTTTCGATGCGCAGTGGAACGACGACGGCCACAACACCCTGCATGCGCTACTCACCTTCGAGAACGAAAGCTACTACGCCGATTACGCCCAGGCGCCGACGCGCAAGCTGGCCACCTGCCTGGAACAGGGCTTCGTCTATCAGGGCCAGGCCAATCGCCACGGCCAGCCACGCGGCGAGCCTAGTGCCGATCTGCCGCCGCATGCTTTCGTGCTGTTTCTGCAGAACCACGATCAGGTGGGCAACCGCGCCTTTGGCGAACGCCTGACGTTGCTCGCCGACAGCGACGCGCTCAAGGCCGCGACGGTGCTGATGCTGCTGTGCCCGATGGTGCCGCTGCTGTTCATGGGGGAGGAATGGGGCAGCAAGCGACCGTTCCTGTTCTTCACCGATTACCACGACGAACTGGCCAATGCCGTGCGCGAAGGTCGGCGCAACGAGTTCGCCGACTTCTCCCAGTTCAATTCCGCGCACAGCCGCGAGGCCATCGCCGATCCCAATGCCGAGGCCAGCTTCCAGCGTTCGCAGCCGGACCTGGCACCGGCGCTGGAACCCGAGCAACGTGAGTGGCTGGCCTTCTATCGCGGCCTTCTGCAGGTGCGCCACAGCCGCTTGCTACCGGGCTTGCGGGAAACGCGCAGCCTCGGCGCACAGGTACTGGGCGACGGCGCGGTGCTGGCGCGCTGGCGGCTGGGCAACGGGTCAGCGCTGAGCATCGCCATCAATCTGGGCAGCAGCGCCGTGTCCCTGCCTGCAGATGCCATGCACGGCGAGCGCCTGTACACGCTGCGAATCGACGATGCCGACCTGCGCCAAACGCAACTACCGTCGCGCAGCGTCCTGGTCACCCTGGAGCCCGCCCGATGAGCGATCAACTACTGGCCGAACTGGCTCAGGCTGCGGATATCAGCGTCGACTGGATCGATGCCTATGGCCAGCCACAACGCGTCACTCCAGAGGCGCAACGCAACCTGCTGGAAGCGCTGGGCTACCCCGCGCAAAGCCCCGAACAGCTGCGTGAAAGCCTGACCTCGTTGGTGCACCGCCAGCATGTGCCGGAAGATTCCAACCTGCTCCTGCAGGACCAGGGCCAGCCATTGGCCCTCGCCTTATACCCGGCCGAGAGCCCCTACCGGCTGACCGACGAGCAAGGCAACGTCAGCGAGGGGCGACTCGATCAGGATGGTCGCCTGCCGGCCCAGCAGCAGCCTGGCTACTACCAACTGGAAATTCGCGACACTCGGCACGCGCTTGCGGTGGCCCCCCAGGCCTGTATGTCGGTGCAGGAGCTGTGCGGCAAACCACGCATCTGGGGGCTGACCGCCCAGCTCTATGGCCTGCGCCGCGCAGGCGACGGCGGGCTGGGCGATACCCTGGCGGTGGCCGACCTGGCCAAGCATGCGGCCAATCACGGTGCCGATGCCATTGGCTTGAGCCCGGTGCACGCGCAATTCAGCGCCGATCTGCACAGTTACGGCCCCTACTCGCCGTCCAGCCGCCTGTTCTTCAATACGCTGTACGCCGCCCCGGTCACCCTGCTGGGTGAGGAGCGCGTCAGACGCGCCGTACAGGCCGCCGGAGTGCACAGCGAAATGACGCGCCTGGAGTCACTGGAACTGATCGACTGGCCCGCCGCGGCTGCCACACGTCAGCGCCTGTTGCGCCAGTTGTACGCGGACTTCTGCCAGAACCCCGGGCAGCTGCAAACGCGTTTCGACGCATTTCGCGCAGCTGGCGGCGAAGCTCTCGAGCAACATTGCTGCTTCGAGGCCATCCATGCGCAGCGCCTGCGCGATGGCGCCAGCGGCGATTGGCGTACCTGGCCCGATGCCCTGCGCAGCCCGGTTCAGGGCGCGGTGACCCGTTTCGCCCTCGAGCATGCCGATGAGCTGGGCTTTCATGCCTTTTGCCAATGGTTGATCGCCCACGGCCTGGAAACGGCTCAGGCCAGTGCCAGCGGCGCCGGTATGGGCATCGGCCTGATCGCCGATCTGGCGGTGGGCGCCGACTGCGCCGGCAGCCAGGCCTGGTCGCGCCAGGACGAACTGCTGCCGCGAGTTACGGTCGGCGCCCCGCCAGACGTGCTCAATCGCCAGGGGCAGAACTGGGGCGTCGCCGCTTTCTCGCCGCAGGGCCTGCGTCAGCATGGCTTTCGCGCCTTTATCGAAATGCTCCAGGCCAACCTGGCACATGCCGGCGGTATCCGCATCGATCATGTGATGGGGTTGCAGCGACTGTGGGTGATCCCCCAGGGCGCGGAATCGCAACACGGCGCCTACCTGCGCTACCCGCTGGACGACCTGCTGCGCCTGCTGTCTCTGGAGTCGCACCGTCATCGGGCGCTGGTGATCGGCGAAGACCTCGGCACCGTGCCCGAGGGGCTGCGCGACAAGCTCGCCGCACGCAACATACTCGGTACCCGAGTGCTGCTGTTCGAGCAGGACGACCTCGGCTTCGTCCCGGCCGAGCGCTGGCCCGACGATGCCCTGGCGACCACCACGACCCACGACCTGCCGACGATCAAGGGCTGGCTCGCCGGCCGCGATCTGGAGTGGCGGGTGCGCGCCGGCCAGCGTGACGCCGAACGGCTTGAGGGCGACCACGCCGAGCGTGCCGGTGAGCGCGTGGCGCTGCGCCAACTGCTGGAACGTCAAGGCATGGTGGCCGGCGGTGATGACGATGCCTGTTTGCAAGCCTGCATAGAACATGTCGGTCGTACCCCCGCGCCACTGGCGCTGCTGCCGCTGGAGGACGCCTGCGGCCTGGAGCAGCAACCCAACCTGCCCGGACCTGGCGATATCCACCCGAACTGGCGCCGGCGCTATCCGCTGGCGGCTAGCGAACTGCTTGAACAAACCGCCACCAGTGCGCGCCTGGCCACCCTAGATGACGCACGCCGGGAGGCTGGCAATGATTGAATTGCGCGCCACGTTGCGCCTGCAGCTACACCAGAATTTCACCCTGCACGACGCGGCAGCTCAGGTGCCCTATTTGGCACAGCTGGGCATCAGCCACCTGTACGCCTCGCCGATTCTCACCGCCCGTCCCGGCTCGCAACACGGCTATGACGTGATCGATCCGACCCGGATCAACCCCGAACTGGGCGGTGAAGAGGCACTGGTGCAGCTGGTTAACACCCTGCGCGCCCATGACATGGGGCTGATCCTGGATATCGTGCCCAATCACATGGCCGTTGGTGGCGACGGCAACCCCTGGTGGCTGGACGTGCTGGAATGGGGGCAAGGCAGCCCCTATGCGGCCTTCTTCGACATTCAGTGGCAATCCCACGATCCCTTGCTCAGCGGCCAGCTGCTGGTGCCCTTCCTGCGCAGCGACTACGGCGCGGCGCTGCGCGACGGCACCCTGGAGCTGCACTTCGATGCGCAGCGCGGGCGCTTTCATGCGCAGCACTTCGAGCACCGCCTGCCACTGACCCCTTCCAGCTACGCTAGCATCCTGCGCAGCAGTGACGACGCCGCGCTGCGCGAACTGGGCCAGCGCTTCGCCCGTCTGGGCAACGATGACGCCAGCCGGGCACAGGCCGAGCAACTGTGCGCAGAACTGGCCGCTCAGGCGCACAAGGTGCCTTCCCTGCTCGCCGGCTTTCAGGGCAGTGACGAAGCGGCGCAGAAGCGCCTGCACGCGCTGCTCGAGCGTCAGCATTACCGCGTGGCCAGCTGGCGTACCGCCGCGGATGACATCAACTGGCGGCGCTTTTTCGATATCAACGAGCTTGGCGCGCTGCGCGCCGAGAATCGGCAGGTGTTCGAACAGACCCACGCCAAGGTCTTCGAACTGATCGAGCGCGGCCTGATAGACGGCCTGCGCATCGACCATATCGACGGGCTGGCCAATCCGCGAGCCTATTGCAGCCGTTTGCGTCGTCGTGTCCGGCAACTGCGCGGTGACGCGCCCTTCCCCATTTTCGTGGAGAAGATCCTCGGCGCAGGCGAACACCTGCCGCAGGAATGGCCGGTGGACGGCAGCACCGGCTACGAGTTCATGAATCAGGTTTCTCTGTTGCAGCACGACCCGCACGGCGAGCTGCCGCTCAGCGAACTTTGGCAAGCGCTCAGTGGCCGTCCGACGGCGTTCGAGGAGGAAATTCAGCAGGCACGCCGCCTGGTGCTGGAAGGCTCGTTGGCCGGTGATCTGGAAGAAGTTGCCCAGCGCCTGCTGCACGTCGCGCGCCATGACATCGACACGCGCGACCTGACCCTGGGCGCGATCCGCCGCGCGCTGCGCGAGCTGATCGTGCATTTCCCGGTGTACCGCACCTATGCCCAGGCCTGTGGCCGCTCACAGCAGGATCGGCACTTCTTCCAGCAGGCGCTGGACGGCGCACGGCAGACCCTGGCCGAGGCCGACTGGCCCTTGCTGCCGCATCTCGACGACTGGCTTGGCGGTGCCGTCCTGCGCGCGCTGCCGCCCGGCCGTGCGCGCCGTCTGCGGGCCCAGGCGCTGACGCGCTTCCAGCAGCTGACCTCGCCGGCCGCGGCCAAGGCAGTGGAAGATACCGCGCTGTATCGCGCCGGCATACTGCTGTCACGTTATGACGTCGGCTTCGATGCCGAGCATTTCAGTGCCAGCATCGAGCGCTTTCATCAGGCCTGCGCCGAGCGTGCGGCCCACCACCCGCTGAACCTGCTGGCCACCGCCACCCATGACCACAAGCGCGGCGAAGACTGCCGCGCGCGCCTGGCGGTGCTCAGCGAACGTGCCGCCTGGTACGCCGAGCGTGTCCGGGAATGGCAGCGCCTCGCTCAACCGTTGCGCAGCGGCCATGTGCAGCAGGCGCCGGACGGCGGCGAAGAAGCGATTCTCTATCAGGCGCTGATCGGCAGCTGGCCGCTGGGGCTGCAGGCTGACGACGCCGCAGGCCTGGACGCTTACCTGCAGCGCCTGCTCGAATGGCAGCGCAAGGCGCTGCGCGAGGCCAAGCTCAATAGCGCCTGGAGCGCCCCGAATGACGAGCACGAAAATGCCTGCGCGGACTTTCTCAAGCGCCTGCTGGTCGAGCCCGAGGGCCTGGCGCTGCGTCGCGAACTGGTCAGCACGGTGACCTCCATCGCGCCGGCCGGAGCCCTGAATGGCCTTGCGCAATGCCTGCTGCGCATGACCACTCCCGGCGTGCCCGATCTCTATCAGGGCTGTGAATTGTGGGATTTCAGCCTGGTCGACCCGGACAATCGCCGTCCGGTGGACTTTCCCGCACGACTGGCAGCCCTGCAGGCCGAAGATGCGCCGGCAACTCAACTGGCCAATTGGCAGGACGGACGCATCAAGCAGTGGCTGATCCGACGCACCCTGGCGCTGCGCGCCGAGCGTCCGCAGCTGTTCAGCCAGGGCAGCTACCGCCCGCTGGGCGTCAGGGGTGAGCACGCCGCTCAGGTACTCGCGTTCCTGCGCAGCCAGGGTGATGAACACCTGTTGGTCATCGTGCCGCGGCTGGCCGCCGGTCTTCTCGGTGAGGACGATGTGCCGCACGTGCCGCCACAACGCTGGGGCAATACCACCGTCGTGCTGCCCGAAGAGCTGCATGCCCGACAGGCCGTGGACCTGCTCGGTGACTGCCATGTCGCCACGGGTCAGGGCATAGCGCTTGCCGCGGCCCTGGCCAAATTTCCGCTCAACCTGCTTCGCATCACCCCTGTTACCAAAGGAGCCACGCCATGAGCATCGATGAACAGCGTATCCGTGAATTTGCCTTCCAGATCTGGGAGTCCGAAGGCCGCCCCCAAGGCCAACACGAACGGCACTGGAAGATGGCCAGCAAGCTGGCCGAAGCCGAGGCGCAAGCGCAAGCCGAAACCCAGGCCGCACCCAAGCCGCGACGCATCAGCAAACCTAAGACGGTGCCGCTGAGCGAAGCCGAACAGCCGGCATTGCTGAAGAAACCCCGTGCCCCACGCACGCCCAAAACGCCGAAAGCCTGAGGTCGTCACCATGCGCAAGCAGCAGCGCTCACGCGTTACCGAAGGCCGGCCGTTTCCGCTGGGCGCCACCTGGGACGGGTTTGGAGTCAACTTCGCCCTGTTCTCGGCGCATGCCACGCGCGTCGAGCTGTGCCTGTTCGACGAACAGGGCAAGACCGAAATCGAACGCATCGAACTGCCGGAATACACCGACGAGATCTGGCATGGCTATCTGCCCGATGCACGTCCCGGGCAGGTCTACGGCTACCGCGTGTATGGCCCCTACGAGCCGGAAGCCGGGCACCGTTTCAACCCCAACAAGCTGTTGATCGACCCCTATGCCAAGCAACTGGTGGGCAAGCTGCAGTGGTCGGAAGCGCTGTTCGGCTACACCATAGGCGACCCGGACGGCGACCTCAGTTTTGACGAGCGCGACAGCGCGCCCTTCGTGCCCAAGTGCAAGGTGATCGACCCAGCCTTCACCTGGGGCGAGCAACCGCCGCCGCGCATCCCCTGGGACAGCACGGTGATCTACGAGGCGCATCTGCGCGGCCTGAGCATGCGCCATCCGGCGGTGCCCGACACGCACCGCGGCACCTGCGCGGCGTTGACCAACCCGCAATTGCTGCGCTACCTGCGCGAGCTCGGCATCTCCAGCCTGGAACTGCTGCCGGTGCATGCCTTTGTCAACGACCAGCATCTGCTGGAAAAGGGCATGAACAACTATTGGGGCTATAACAGCATCGGTTTCTTCGCGCCCCACCCCGCTTACCTCGCCAGTGGCAAGGTAAGCGAATTCAAGGAAATGGTCGCCCACCTGCATGCAGCGGGTCTGGAGCTGATCCTCGATGTGGTCTACAACCACACCGCCGAGGGTAATGAACGCGGCCCGACCCTGTGCATGCGCGGCATCGACAACGCCAGCTACTACCGCCTGATGCCCGACGAGCGCCGCTACTACGTCAATGACACCGGCACCGGCAATACCCTGGACCTCAGCCACCCCTGTGTGCTGCAGATGGTCACCGACTCGCTGCGCTACTGGGCCACCGAGATGCGCGTGGATGGCTTTCGTTTTGACCTGGCGACCATTCTCGGCCGCTATGCCGACGGTTTCGACGAACGCCACAGCTTTCTCGTCGCCTGCAGGCAGGACCCGGTGCTGAGCAAGGTCAAGCTGATCGCCGAGCCCTGGGACTGCGGCCCCGGCGGCTATCAGGTCGGTGGCTTCCCGCCAGGCTGGGCGGAGTGGAACGACAAGTTTCGCGACAACGTGCGCGCCTTCTGGAAGGGTGACGAAGGCGAGCTGGCCGCACTGGCCAGTCGCCTCACCGCCTCCGGCGATCTTTACAACCAGCGTGGGCGGCGGCCGTTCGCCTCGGTCAACTTCATCACCGCCCACGACGGCTTCACCCTGCGCGACGTGGTGTCCTACGACCACAAGCACAACGAGGCCAACGACGAGAACAACCAGGACGGCACCGACCACAACATCTCCTGGAACCACGGCTGCGAGGGCGAGACCAATGATCCGGACATTCGCCAGCTGCGCCTGCAGCAGATGCGCAACCTGCTGGCCACCCTGCTGTTCGCCCAGGGCACCCCGATGCTGCTGGCCGGCGACGAGTTTGGCCGCACCCAGCACGGCAACAACAACGCCTACTGCCAGGACAACGAGCTGAGCTGGGTCGACTGGGCGATCGATGAGGAAGGTCAGGCGCTGACCGCGTTCTGCCAACGCCTGATCGCCCTGCGCCGCAGCTACCCGATCCTGCGTCGCGGGCGCTTTCTGGTCGGTCATTACAACGAGGAACTGGGGGTCAAGGACGTCACCTGGCTGGCCCCCGGCGGCGAGGAAATGACCGAGGCGCACTGGCACGACGGCGAGGCGCGCTGCATGGGCATGCTGCTCGACGGCCGCGCTCAGCCAACCGGCATCAAGCGCAGCGGCGCCGACGCCACCCTGTTGCTGCTGCTCAATGCCTATCACGACGGCCGCAGTTTCCAACTGCCGGAAGTGGCCGGCGGCAAGCACTGGATCTGCCTGCTCGACACCCATCGTCCCGACGAGGCCGGTGAACAGCGTCCGCTGTACAGCGAAACCCTGGAACTGGCCGGCCGCTCTCTGCAACTGCTGGAATTGCAGCGCTGAAAACGGAGCCATGGATGGCAGGCAGGAAAGAGGTCCTTCGCGTTCTCGCGGGGAGGATACGCTTGATACCGGACTGACAATTACGTGTTAGCTGCCGATGACTTGGCACTCTTCGTTAGCGAGATCGTCTGATCTGATGGGTTTCGCCCCTTACGGGCGACTCACTTTCTTTGCTTGTGCAAAGAAAGTAAGCAAAGAAACACACCCCCTGCATACGAGCTAGGCGCCCCCGCCCTGCTGCGCCGGGGTTCCCTCGCTCCATCACCGTTCCAGGGGCACGCCGTGAAGGGCCATCCCTGGCCCATCACGGCTCTCGCGACATCCATGTCGCTCAACCTCTTCCACGGCGATTCCACTCGGCCTCCTGAAGGGGGCCAGTTCGCGAGCTTGCGAGATCTCCACAAGATCAAAGTCGGTAGCGTTTGGCTTTTGTTCTTGAAGCGCGATCTCACAGACGGCGCCCAAGTCCCCGTCAGGAGGCCGAGTGGAGGTGTTGCGTAGGGGGATGAGCCGCATGGATGCGGCGAAAGGCTTAAAGGGCCATGGACGGCCCTTGTAAGCCGGTCCCCGGAGCAGCGCCGGAACGAGGGAAGTTTCGCGTAGCGAAACCCGGATGTCGGGGTGCCCTTCTCTTTGGTTACTTTCTCTTGGGCAAGCAAGAGAAAGTGACTCGCCCGTAGGGGCGAAACCATCAGGACAGGCGGCGCGCTAACGGATAGTGCCGAGTCATCGGCAGCTAACACTTACATTGCCAGTCCGATCTCAACCCGCACTTCCCCCAAGCTATACGAAGAACCGAAAAAAAGCCTGAACCCTGCTTTTGTCCGTCGACTCGAAAAACAAAGACGTCGGGTAAACCGTGGCGCCGTTCTTTCTGGCGCGTACGGGCGTGCCCTATGGCAGCTGCCTTGCGACAGCGATACGCACGGCATCTGACCGACAACGGGAGACAATCATGAAAGCAGTGGTATTCCATGACATAGGCGATATTCGCCTGGACGACGTACCCGAGCCTGAGGTGCAGGCCAGTACCGATGCGGTCATCCGCATCACTGCCTCGGCCATCTGCGGTACTGACCTGCATTTCGTGCGCGGCACTGTCGGCGGCATGCGCAAGGGCACCATCCTCGGTCATGAAGCCGTGGGCATCGTCGAGGCGCTGGGCAGTGACGTGCGCAATCTGAACATCGGCGATCGCGTCGTGGTGCCCTCCACCATCGCCTGTGGCAACTGCAGCTATTGCCGCGCCGGCTACTACGCCCAATGCGACGAGGCCAACCCCAACGGCAAACAGGCCGGCACCTCCTTTTACGGCGGCCCGGAAATCACCGGGGCGTTCCATGGCCTGCAGGCCGAGATGGCGCGCATTCCCTTCGCCAACATCGGCCTGGTGAAGCTGCCCAGCGAGATCAGCGGCGACCAGGCCATCCTGCTCTCCGATATCTTCCCCACCGGGTACTTCGGTGCCGAACTGGCCGAAGTCGGCAGCGGCGACACCGTCGCAGTGTTCGGCGCCGGCCCGGTCGGCCAGTTCGCCATCGCCAGCGCCAAGCTGCTCGGTGCCGCGCGGGTGTTCGCCATCGATCACCTCGACGACCGTCTGGACATGGCGCGCCGCCAGGGCGCCGAAGTGATCAACTTCGACCGTGAGGACCCGGTGGAAACCCTGCGCCGCCTGACCAACGGCATCGGCGTGGATCGTGCTATCGATGCCGTAGGCGTCGACGCGCAGTGCCCTGCCCACGGTCACTCGCCACGCCAGCCCGAAGGTCATGAATGGCAACCTGGCGACGCCCCCGAGCAGGCCTTGCAATGGGCTGTGGACGCGCTGGCCAAGGCCGGTACGCTGGGCATCATCGGTGTTTATCCGCAGCAGGCGCGTGAGTTTCCCATCGGTCAGGCGATGAACAAGAACCTCAGCGTCAATATGGGCAACTGCAACCACCGCCGCTACATCCCCCTGCTGATCGAGATGGTCCAGGCCGGTCGCATCGACCCGGCGAAGATCCTCACCCAGGTCAAACCCATGAGCGATGCCATCGAAGCCTTCAAGGCCTTCGACCGGCGTGACAGCGGCTGGATCAAGGTGCAGTTGCAGCCGGCGAAGAACGACGCCAGCCACGGCAGCGAAGAGTGCGTGCACAGCGGCGCGATTCTTGATCGCGCCATCGCCGAAGCCGACCCGCTTGGCGAATCACGCTCGAAGAAGCCCGGCAGCCTGTGACTGAGCGGGGCTGAAGATGAACAACACCATTGCCAAACCGGAGGTGATCATCGACCGCGTGACGCCGGTCAAGTGCCTGCGCGTGCTGACGATCAACACGCACAAGGGCTTCACCGCTCTCAACCGACGTTTCATCCTGCCGGAGCTGCGCAGCGCCGTGCAGGCCACAGGGTCCGATCTGGTATTCCTGCAGGAGGTGCTCGGCAATCATGCCCTGCACGCCAAGCGCTTCCATGACTGGCCCAGCGTGCCGCAGTACGAATTTCTCGCCGACAGCATGTGGCCGCAGTTCGCCTACGGACGCAATGCCGTTTACCCGGCCGGAGACCACGGCAACGCCCTGCTCTCGCGCTTTCCCATCGTCGAACACCACAACCTCGACGTGACGGTCAGCGGCACCGAGCAGCGCGGTCTGCTGCATTGTCGCCTGGACGTGCCGGGGCAGAACGCTGTGCACGCGGTATGCGTGCATCTGGGCCTGCGTGAGGCGCATCGCCGTCAGCAGATGGGCTTGCTGCTCGACCTGCTGGCCACTTTCGACCCGGACGCACCAGTGATCGTTGCCGGCGACTTCAACGATTGGCGCCTGCGTGCGGACGAACAGCTGGCACCGCACGGCCTGCGCGAAGCCTTCGAACATCGCCTCGGCAAGCCCGCACGCAGTTTCCCGGCGCGCATGCCGCTGCTGCGCCTGGACCGTATCTACACCCGCAACGCCACGGCGCATGAGCCGCAGGTGTTGTCTACCCGGCCCTGGTCGCACCTGTCCGACCACGCGCCACTGGCAGCGGAGATTCATCTGTGAGCGGCATATGGCGAGACGGCAACCAGCTGCGCCTGCTGATCAATGGCGAAGGCTATTACCCGCGCGTGTTCGAATGCATCCGCGCGGCACGCATCGAAGTGTTGCTCGAGACCTTCATCATCCGTGAGGACAAGGTCGGCCTCGAACTGCAGCAAGTGCTGATCGAGGCGGCGCGGCGCGGCGTGCGCGTGGTCATTGCCGTGGACGGCTACGGCACCGCCGACCTGCAGCACGAGTACGTCGCCGCGCTGACCCGCGAAGGGGTGAAGATCCATGTCTTCGATCCCAGCCCAAGGCACCTGGGCATGCGCACCAACCTGTTCCGGCGTCTGCATCGCAAGCTGGTGGTGATCGACGGTGAGCGCGCCTTCGTCGGCGGTATCAACTACTCGGCCGATCATCTCGGCGACTTCGGCGAGATGGCCAAGCAGGACTATGCCGTCGAGGTCATGGGCCCTGTCGTCAGCGATCTGCACGTGGCCATGCTGCGACTGCTGCGTCCTGCCGTCAGCGAACCGAGCCCTGCTCAACCCTCCAGAAAGCCGATGGGCGATGCGCGGGTGATGCTGCTCGAGCGTGACAACGAGCGCCACACCACCGATATCGAGGATGAACACCTGCGTGCGTTCGAATCCGCACGCAAGCGCGTGGTAATCGCCAACGCCTATTTCTTTCCCGGTTACCGCGTGCTGCGCGCCTTGCGCAACGCGGCGCAACGCGGCGTGGAGGTAACGCTGATCCTTCAGGGGCAGCCGGACATGCGCTGGGTCCAGGCTTTCTCTCGCCTGCTCTACAACTACCTGCTGCGCCACAACGTGGTGGTCTACGAATACTGCCAGCGCCCGCTGCACGGCAAGGTGGCGCTGGTGGACGACGACTGGTCCACGGTGGGCTCGAGCAATCTCGACCCACTGAGCCTGGCGCTGAACCTGGAAGCCAACCTGGTGATCCGTGACCGGCCGTTCAACCAGTACCTTTACGAGCACCTGACCCAGCTTTCGGCCGCGCACTGCAAACGCATCGAGCTCGAACGCGTGATACGCGGCTACTGGTGGCGCGCGCCGATTGTGTTCCTGTGCTTTCACTTTCTGCGCCGCTTCCCGGCTATCGCCGGCTGGCTGCCAGCGCACCGCAAAAGACTGAAACCGCTGGAGCCTGCCGAAAAGGTCAGCGGCTACGAAGAGGAAAAAACCGGATGAACAGTGCTCAGAACAACCCCTGGATGCGCTGGGGCAAACGCGCACTGACCCTGTTCTTCCTCCTGGCGGTGCCGGCATTGCTGTACATGCTGATACGCAATCTGGACTGGGGCGAAGTACGCCAGTCGCTCAGTGATTACAGTGCACAGACTCTGCTGGTTGGAGTGCTGATCGCCTTCGCCAGTTATGTGGTGTTCAGCGGCTATGACCTACTCGGCCGCCGGTACAGCCGGCACCAGTTGCCGGCGCGTCAGGTCATGCCGGTGGCGATGGTCTGTTACGCCTTCAACCTCAACTTCACCACCTGGATCGGCGGCGTGGCCATGCGCTACCGGCTGTACATGCGTCTGGGCCTGAGCGCCTCGACGGTGACGCGCATTCTCAGCCTCAGCCTGCTGACCAACTGGACTGGCTATATGGCGTTGGCCGGAGTGATCTTCTCCCTGCGCCTGGTGCAGCTACCCGACAACTGGGGGTTGGGCGTCACCGGCCTGCAATTGCTGGGATTCGCTCTGCTGGGGGTGGTAAGCGCCTACATCGGCATCTGCGCCTTTGCCCGGCAACGCGTGTGGCACTTGCGCGAACGTGCGATCACCCTGCCCTCGCTGAAGATGGCGCTGCTGCAGCTGTGCCTGGGTGCCAGCAACTGGGCGCTGATGGCGGCTTTGATCTTCTGGCTGCTGCCGGACGGCGCCTCCTACCCTTCCGTGCTCGGCGTGCTGCTGATCAGTTGCATGGCGGCGGTGGTGGCGCACATTCCTGCCGGACTTGGCGTGCTTGAAGCAGTGTTTCTCGCCCTGCTGCAACACCAGTACAGCCAGGCCAGCCTGATCGCCGCCCTGCTCGCCTATCGCGTGCTCTATTACCTGCTGCCGCTGCTGGTGGCCAGCGTCACCTATCTGGTGCTGGAGAAACGCGCGAAAACCCTGCGCAAGCGCGGTGAGCAAACGGCCGAAACCCAGCCCGGTTAGCGCCAGTAAAGCCCGTACCGACGCAGCCTGTGCCTTCGCCACCCGGTCAAGGCGCGAGGCTGGTGCGCATAAGCAGGCCCGGGGAAGCACCATCTGGCGGATAGCGGGAACTTGCGAGCGTGAAGGTCTGGTCTATCACACATTACTCAGCAAAACCGGAGGCATACCATGGCCAAGCCACTGCATCTGATCAGCTACATCCTGCATAACCAGCCACACAGCGTCGAAGTCGAGTCGGACCGCGAGCAGCTCACGCCAGACCAGGCGCGCCACTACCTCAGTGCCCTGCACACCTTCGAGTGGCCCAATGAGTTCACCGACGTGCAGGTCACGCGCATCCTGCACCCGAAGAAAAGCGGCACGACACCCGCGCACCGCGTGCAGCGCTGAGTACCCGTTCAACCTCTGCTGCGCATCTTGAGCAGCAGAGGTTGAACCGGCTGCAGGCCTCAGTCCCCTTCACGAGGCGGCAGCGGCACCTGCCAGATGTCCCGGGCGTATTCGGCGATGGTGCGATCAGAGGAGAACCAGCCCATGCGCGCGGTATTGAGCACAGCCGAACGCCACCAGTGTTCGGGCCGCTGCCAGCGTTGATCGACCTGGCGCTGCGCCTTCCAGTACGCATCGAAGTCGGCGCAGACCATGAAGCGGTCTTCGTACAGCAACGAATCGACCAACCCCACGTAACGCGACGGATCGTCCGGCGAGAATACGCCGGCCCGGATGGCGCCGAGCGCGGCCTCCAGCCGCTCGGAATCGGCGACCACGTCGCCCATGTCAAGGCCCAGGCGCTGACGGGCAGCCACCTGCTGGGCAGTCATGCCGAAGATGAACATATGCTCATCGCCGACCTGCTCGCTCATTTCCACGTTGGCACCGTCCAGGGTACCGATGGTCAGCGCGCCGTTGAGGGCGAACTTCATGTTGCTAGTGCCCGAGGCTTCCAGTCCGGCAGTGGAAATCTGCTCGGACAGGTCGGCCGCGGGAATGATGGATTCGGCCAGGCTGACGTTGTAGTTGGGAATGAACACCACCTTGAGCAATCCACGTACGGTGGGATCGTCATTGATGGTGCGGCTGATGTCATTGGCCAGTTTGATGATCAGCTTGGCCTGGCGATAACTGGCCGCTGCCTTGCCGGCGAAGATCTTCACCCGCGGCGCCCAGTCGGTGGTCGGATCGTTGCGGATGGCCTGATACAAGGCCACGGTGTGCAGCAGGTTGAGGAGCTGACGTTTGTATTCGTGAATGCGTTTGACGTGCACGTCGAAGATGGCGGTGGTGTCGAGATTGATCCCCAGCAGTTGCCGCACCCGCTCGGCCAAGGCTTCCTTGCTGCGCTGGCGGCATAGCGCGTACTCATCGCGAAAGTCCTGGCGCTCTGCGTAAGGCTCCAGCTCCCTGAGGTGCTCCTCGGGGCGCTGCAGCACCGGCTCGCCCAAGGCGTCCACCAGCAAATGAGTAAGCCCCGGATTGACCTGAAACAGCCAGCGGCGGAAGGTCACGCCATTGGTCTTGTTGTTCACCCGATCGGGGTACAGCCGGTGCAGGTCGCGAAACACCGTATCGCGCATCAGCCGGGTATGCAGCGCGGAAACCCCGTTGATGCTGTGCGCACCGAGAAACGCCAGGTTGCCCATACGTACGCGACGGCCATGATCCTCCTCGATCAACGACACCGCACGCAGCAGACGGAAGTCGTGAATGTCTTTCGCGCGCAACGCATCGATATGCTCGGCATTGATCAGATAGATAATTTGCAGATGCCGCGGTAGCAGACGCTCCATCAGCGCCACCGGCCAGGACTCCAGCGCTTCCGGCAGCAGGGTGTGGTTGGTATAGGCGGTGGTCGCCACCGTCAGCTGCCAGGCTTGCGCCCAGGGCATGCGATGTTCATCCACCAGCAGGCGCATCAGCTCGACCACCGCGATGGCCGGGTGGGTATCGTTGAGCTGGATCGCCACGTGCTGCGGTAGGCACTCCAGACCGTCATGCAAGCGCAAATGGCGCTCGAGCAGATCCTGCAGCGAGGCGGAAACCAGAAAGTACTCCTGACGCAGGCGCAGCTCTTGGCCGGCCTCGGTATCGTCGGCCGGATAGAGCACGCGCGAGATACTTTCAGCGCGGACCTCACCGGCTACGGCGCCGAAGTGGTCGCCAGCATTGAAGCGGTCCAGCTGCAGGTCCTCTTCGGGGCGCGCACGCCACAGCCGCAAGGTATTGACCGACGCGCCGCGCCAGCCCACCACCGGCGTATCGTAAGCAATGGCGCGCACCGTCTCCTGCGGCTGCCACTGCAGCCGTGTAGTACCGGAGCCATCGTCCAGAGTCGTCACGCCGCCACCAAAACCGATGCGATAGGCCACCTCCGGGCGTTCGAATTCCCAGGGGTTGCCGAAGTCGAGCCAGGTTTCGGTCTGTTCGGCCTGCCAGCCATCGATTATGGCCTGGCGGAACAGGCCATGTTCATAGCGGATGCCGTAACCATGGGCGGCCAGGCGCAGGGTCGCCATGCTCTCCATGAAGCAGGCGGCGAGACGGCCGAGCCCGCCGTTGCCCAGCGCCGCATCTGGTTCCACAACGCGGATGCGTTCGAGTTCGACACCGAGTTCGGCCATGGCCTGGCGGGCCGTATCGAGCAGACCGAGATTGCTCAGGTTATCCACCAGCAGCCGGCCGATCAGGAATTCCAGAGACAGGTAATAGATACGCTTGGCGCCCTGGCGCTCGACCTGAGCGGAGGACTCTTCCCAGCGGTCGATCATGTGGTCGCGGGTGGCCAGAGCCAATGCCTCGAACCAGTCATGGTCGAAGGCGGTACTTGGGTCCTTGCCCACTGCGTAGCGCAGCTTGGCCAGAATGGCCGCCTTGAACTGTGTTACAGCACTTTCGGTCTCGCCGTGCGATTCGCTCATATCGATCCCCTTACGCGCGCGTCGCGTTGATTACAGCCGAAGCGATGGGTTCGGCTTTTCTTTGTGGCCTTCGCAGCGTCGATGAGTTCAGGTTTTCTGCCCCTCCCCACTGATCAAAAAGCCTGAACTTCGAGTTGGCGGCTCCCCTCACAACTCAAGGACGCCATTGTTGAGGAGAAAATCATGCGAGCCATCATTCCCGGCCTTCTGCTCGGCGCGCTGGCAGCCGGCGACGCCCTGGCCGAAGCCTGCTACGTCAGCGCCCGGACTTCCAGCGATGCCATTGCCGAGGTCGCGCAGGAGTTCTGCTACGAATTCACCGGCATGGACGAGGGCGCCATTGACTGGTCGTGCCACAACGAAGCCGATGACATGCTCAACACCGACCAACGCAAGGTGGCCAGTTGTGCCGAAGCCAAGCTGGGCACATGCGAAGCCGCACTGACCCAGGCAACTCTGGCCAACTACCGCTCCGGTGACGATGATCAGGGCGAGCCGCGCCCGTCCGTACCCAACCAGGCCAAGGTGGTCACTCACTATTACCGAGCGGGCGATCTGAAACAGGTGCGTATCGACTGCGAAAGTGCCGGCGGCACCTGGCGGGACCGATGATGGGTGCTTATAACGGGCTGCTATTGCTACCTGGCACCGTTCCACACATGGCCCATGAGCGCATGGTGCAACGTCAGCTCGGCGAGAAGCTGGCCGTGCTGCTCGATTGCCCCTTCCTGGGACCTCATCAGCCAGGCACCCAGATTCGCGGGCGCCACTATTTCCTGCCCGAGGACACTCTGGTCGGCGACGTCGGCTCGTTGGGCATCGAAGGGCCGGAGGATTTCTTCGGCGGCCAGGTCGAGCATGCCTTTCTCGCCACCAAGGCCATCAGCCACCCGAGTCTCGACGCCCCTCGCCACCTGCCTGTGGGCTGGTCAGAACGTTTCGCCCGACAGGTCGAGAGCGTTACCTTGCCGGGCTTCAGCGTCTTCGATCTGGAGGACGCGGCCGAGGCCGGGCAACGCCTGTTGCGCGAAGGGCCGATTCGCCTGAAACCGGTGGACGGTACCGGCGGCCGAGGCCAGCAGGTGGTGCGGACGCCCACCGAGCTGGACAACGCACTGGCGGCGCTCGATGAAGATCGTGTGATGGATCAGGGCCTGGTGCTGGAAGAAGACCTGCAACAGCCCAGCACCTTCAGCGTCGGCCAGATCCGTGTGGCTGGGGTAACCCTGAGTTACCACGGCACCCAGCAGCTGACCGATGACGGTCACGGTAACCAGGTTTATGGCGGCTCGCGACTGACACTGGTGCGCGGCGACTATCTGGCTCTGATGACCCTCGATCTTCCGCGCCCCGTACGCCTGGCCGTGCAGCAGGCACGCATCTTCGAGCTGGCGGCACTGGAGGTCTACCCGTCGATCCAGGCGTCGCGGCGCAACTACGATGTCGCTCAGGGATTGAATGCGCGGGGACAGTCTCGCAGCGGCGTGCTGGAACAATCCTGGCGCGTCGGTGGCGCCAGTGCGGCGGAAATCTTCGCCCTGGAGGCGTTCATGAACGACGCGCAGCTGCAAACGCTGCAGGCCTCGACCCATGAGTTCTATCAGGATGTACCGCCGCCGGCAGGCTCCATTTGCCTGTATCAGGGTCAGGACAGTGAGGACGGCCCGTTGGCCAAATACGTCAAGGTGGGGCCGTTATGAGTGCCTGCAGTCAGAGCCTGGACATTCTGGTGGGTGATCAGCACATCGCCGGAACCCTGGTGACGCCACCCAATAAGGTTCCCGGTGTGCTTTTTGTGCACGGCTGGGGCGGCAGCCAGCAACGTGACCTGGCGCGCGCCCGCGGTATTGCCGGGCTGGGCTGCGTGTGCCTGACCTTCGATTTGCGCGGGCATGAACGCAACATCGAAGCGCAGGAGCAGGTATCGCGAGAGGACAACCTGGCCGACATTCTCGCCGCCTATGACCTGCTGGCCGCGCACGAAGCGGTCGACCCCGAGTGTATCGCGGTCATCGGCACCAGCTATGGCGGCTATCTCGCCACGTTGCTGAGCGTGCGTCGCCCGGTGCGCTGGCTGGCCCTGCGGGTGCCAGCGCTCTACTGGGATGACCAATGGCAACTGCCCAAGCGTCAGCTGGACGTCGCCCGCCTGGCCGAGTATCGCCGCACACCGCTGCGCCCGCAAGACAACCTGGCGCTGGCCGCCTGTTCCGAATTTCACGGTGATGTGTTGCTGGTGGAATCCGAGCATGACGACTTCGTCCCGCACACCACGCTGATGAGTTACCGCAATGCCTTCGACAAGGCGCATTCGCTGACCCACCGCATCATGGCCGACGCCGACCATGGGCTCAGCGAGGACCGTCATCAGCAAGCCTACACGCGCATCCTGATCGACTGGGTCAGCGAGATGGTGGTAGGCGCACGGGTAGGCAACTACCCGCACCACCTGGTGCGCTATTCCTGAATCGCCGTGCTCTGCTCGCCGCGGTTCGCCATGGGCATTCGCCCCTCAACTGCAACAGGAGACACCGATGAAAATCAGCAAGATCATGACTCGTAACGTCCGCACTCTCGACCCCGAGCGCAGCATCCGTGAGGCCGCCACGCTGATGGCCGACATCGACAGCGGCGCGCTGCTGATCAACGAAGGCGACCGCCTGATCGGCATGATCACCGACCGCGACATCGCCGTGCGCGCCGTAGCCGCCGGCCTGGACGGCAACACCCCGGTGCGTCAGGTGATGAGCAGCAACGTGCGCTATTGCTTCGATGACGAAGATGTCGAACATGTGGCCGCCAACATGGCCGACATTCAGGTACGCAGGCTGCCCGTACTCAATCGCGAGAAACGCCTGGTGGGCGTGGTCTCGCTGGGCAATATCGCCTCCGGTCACAGCCGCATGGCAAACGATACCGTGCTGCGCGGGGTCACCTCCGCGCACTGACCGATAATCACCACCTCCATGGGAGGGCCTTCGGCAGTGATGCTCGCGGTTACGATTGCAGGGATGCAGGATGTAAATCGAAGCGGGATGCCCGAGCCGAAAGCCCCTCCCACTATGAGAGCAGAGTCATCACTCGCCCTTTGTGGGAGGCGCTTCAGCGGCGATGCTATTGGGCAGGTCGCAGAATCAGTGCCCCCAACGGCGGTAGCTGCAGATTCAGCGAATCGGGCTGGCCGTGAGCAGCCAGTTGCTCCGTGTGCAGCTCACCTTCGCTACCTGCGCCCGAGCCACTCCAGCGGCGCTCATCGGTATTGAGCAGTACTTGCCATTTCCCTGCGCAAGGCACACCGATACGGTAGCCATCGAGTACCTGCGGGGTGAAATTGTGCACTACCAGCAGTGGCGCGCAGCCCTCGCCGCCCTGGCGCAGCCAGGCGAATACGCTGTTGCGCGCATCATCTCCGATCACCCATTGAAAACCACTGTCCTGATCATCGAGTCGGTGCAGCGCCGGCTCTTCGCGATACAGACGATTCAGCTCACGCAACAGCGCCTGGACGGCAGTATGTTCGGGATACTGCAGCAGGTACCAATCCAGTTGCTGGTCATGGTTCCACTCGCGCCATTGGCCGAACTCGCAGCCCATGAACAGCAGCTTCTTGCCCGGATGACTCCACATCAGCGCAAGGAACAGGCGCAGGTTGGCGAACTGCTGCCAGCGATCGCCGGGCATGCGCCCAAGCAGCGAGCGCTTGCCGTGCACCACCTCATCATGGGAGATCGGCAGGATGAAACGCTCGGAAAAAGCGTAGTGCAAGCCAAAGGTTATCTGGTGGTGATGGTGCAGGCGGTACAGCGGGTCCTGCTGGATGTAACTCAGGCTGTCGTTCATCCAGCCCATGTTCCACTTGTGGCTGAAACCCAGGCCGCCCTGCTGCACCGGACGGCTGACGCCGGGCCAGGCAGTGGATTCCTCGGCGATCATCAGTGCTCCGGACACTTCGCTACGCACCACCTCGTTGAGATGCTGGAGGAATTCGACGGCCTCCAGGTTCTCGCGCCCGCCGTGACGGTTGGGAATCCACTGACCCGCTTCTCGCGAATAGTCGCGATAGAGCATCGACGCCACCGCATCCACGCGCAGGCCGTCGACGTGGTACTCGCGCAGCCAGTACAGGGCGCTGGCCAACATGAAGCCGTGCACCTCGGTACGGCCGAGGTTGTAGATGCAGGTATTCCAGTCCGGGTGAAAACCCTCGAACGGATGCGCGTACTCGTACAACGCGGTGCCGTCGAACTCGGCAAGGCCGTGGGCATCGTTGGGGAAGTGTCCCGGCACCCAGTCGAGGATCACACCGATGCCCGCACGGTGGCAGCGGTCGACGAAGGCCGCGAAGCGCTGCGGGCTGCCGAAACGTGCGGTGGGTGCGAACATCGACAGCGGCTGATAGCCCCAGGAGCCCCCGAAGGGATGCTCCATGATCGGCATCAGCTCGATATGGCTGAACCCCATATCCTGCACATAGGGAATCAGCCGCTCGGCCAGTTCGTCCCAGTCCGGCATCCGATCGTCCTGCCATTGCCAGGAACCGGCATGCAGCTCATAGATCGCCAGCGGTGCCTGCGGCGCATGGCGTTGCTCGCGTTCACTCATCCACTGCTGGTCCTGCCAGGCGAAAGCCTCGCTTTGAGGGACGCGCGACGCGGTGGCCGGCGGCATCTCGGTGGCCTGAGCCATGGGGTCGGCGCGCAACGGCAGTACGCCTTGCGGGCCGAGGATTTCATACTTGTAGCATTCGCCCGGCTGCAGGCGTGGGATGAACAGTTCCCACACGCCCGCCGGGTAGCGCAGGCGCATGGGATGACGACGGCCGTCCCAGCTGTTGAAGTCGCCGACCACCGAAACCCGCCGTGCGTTGGGCGCCCAGACGGCGAAGCGCACGCCAGGTACACCTTCATGCTCCACCGCAGCGGAGCCCAGGCAGCGCCATAGCTGGCGGTGGTTGCCTTCGGCGAACAGGTAGAGATCGGTATCACCCAGCAGCGGGCCGAAAGCATAGGGATCTTCCGTCTCCTGCACGCTGCCCGGCCAGTGGATGCGCAGAAGGTAGCGCTGCGCCTGCGGCAGCGGCAGCTCGAACAGGCCGTCCGGGTCGCTGCAGTGCATGCGCCCCAGCGGCGAGCCATCGCTGCCCAGCAGGTCCACGGCATCGGCACCGGGCAGCCAGACCCGTACCAGGGTTTCGTCGCCCTGGGCATGGGGGCCGAGGAAGCTGAACGGATCGCCGTCCTCTGCGCGCTGAAGGCGCTGCACTCTGTTCTGATTCACGTTCGCACTCCTGGCAATTGATGAGCAAGATCCACCAGCCCCCGGAGCGGGACATCGATCCAGTCGGGGCGGTGGCCGCTTTCGTAAACGATTTCATAGACAGCCTTTTCCAGGCAGAACAGGTCGAGGGCAGCGCCCTCACCGTCGCGTTCATACCACTCGTGAGGTAGCCCGCTGGCAGCCAGGCGATAGGCGTCGAGGAAGGCAGTGCACGACTGCTCGCGGTAGCGCGCGACCACGCCCCTTACCACCTGCTGGGCATCCACGGCGCCCTCCACACCACCACCGTTGCGCTGCACGACGGCGGCGGCGTAGTCGAAGGAACGCAGCATGCCGGCGACATCCTTGAATGGACTGTGGCGCTGGCGGCGCTCCTCCAGCGAGCGGTTGGGCTCGCCCTCGAAGTCGATGATGTAGGCATCGCCCTGCACCACCAGCACCTGGCCCAGATGCAGGTCGCCATGCACGCGAATACGCAGGCCGCCAGCGGCCTGGGTGGCCAGGCGGGCAACGGCTTGCAGCAAGGGTTTTTCCCTGGCCAGCAGCCAGTCGGCTTGCTCGGCAGTCGCCGGGCTTAGAGCGTCACGCTGGCGACTCAGGGCCTGCAAGGCTTCCTGCAGTTGCGCAGTGATGGATTCGGCCCAGCGGGCGCTGTCCTGCTCGGCGCTGAGCTGGTAACCGAAGTCCGGATTCTCCACCGGCCGCGCCAGTACCGCATGCATTTCACCGACGCGTCTGCCCAGCACGCCAGCGAATCGTTCCAGTTCGCCCAGCGCATCGACATCAGGGTCGGCGGTGCCGCCGGCCAGTTCATCGCGGATCGCCCGGTCCAGGGTGTTGAGCGTCCATTGCCAGGCATCGCCCTGGTTGTCCAGATAGCTCTGCACCACCATCAGGGTATGGGGCTGGCCGCTCTCGTCGACCCGCACCACCTCGCCGAGAAACGGCGCGACATTGGCGTAGCCGTGATCGCTGAGGAAACGGCCCATCTCCACCTCCGGATGGATACCGGGGAAGCCGCGGCGCAGCAGCTTGAGCAGGAGTTGCCCGCCAAGCAGCGCCGAACTGTTGGACTGCTCAGCCGAGAGCAACTTGAAATCGTTCCCGTCGAGGTCTCCGAGCGCTAGCAGCGCCGCCTCCGCGCGGAACTGCAGTTCACCGGCAGCGCTACGCAGCACCGCCTGCTCCCGCAACAGGCGCAGCACCTGCTGGCTGAACTGCGGCAGGCTGAAGGCATCGGTCAGCAGCTCGACATGCCGGCCCCGGCGCAGTCGGGCCAGCGCCAGTTGTTGCGGTAAATCATTGCCTTCGGCGCGCTCGGGCACTGCTGCCAGTGGCACGCGGTAATGCTCGACGCCGGACGCGCCCTTGACCTGCACCTCGGCCAGCAGAGGGGCGTTCGCTCCGTCAGCCAACGGCATCACGTAAAGCAGGCTCACTGCGCCGGACGGTCGCTGCTCCCCGGCGAACCAGCGGCGCTTGGGCAGATAGAGCGGCAACGATTCGCGCTCCAGGGTCTGTCGCGAGCGCTCACCCATCACTTCGCTCAGGGCACGGCCGAGCACCAGGGTCTGCAGCTCCGGCATGCGCTCCACCGGCTTGAGGTGCCAGCTGGGCATCTGCGACGCATCGGCCAGGTAGAACCAGTAGAAACCATACGGCGGCAGGGTCAGCAGGTAGGTGAGCTGGCCAATGGGCGGGAACGAGGCGCCGCCGATCATCTCCACCGGCACCCGGTCGCAGTAGTCGGCCAGTTCCAGCTCGACGGCCTGAGCCGCGCTGGAGAGATTGGCTACGCAGAGAATCTGCTCTTCATGACCCTGCTCGTTGGTGTAGCCGCGCAGGTAGGCGAGGATGCGCCGGTTGCTCGGCGTCAACATCGTCAGCGAGCCCCGGCCGAAGGCCTTGTGCTGGTTGCGGATGGCGAGCATGCGCCGCGTCCAGTTGAGCAGCGAATGCGGATCGCGCGCCTGCGCCTCGACGTTGATGGTCTGGTAGCCGTACAGCGGATCCATGATCGGCGGCAGTACCAGGCTCGCCGGGTCGGCGCGGGAGAAGCCGCCGTTGCGGTCCACCGACCATTGCATCGGGGTGCGCACGCCGTCGCGGTCGCCGAGGTAGATGTTGTCGCCCATGCCGATCTCGTCGCCGTAATACAGCGTCGGCGTGCCGGGCATCGACAGCAGCAGGCTGTTGAGCAGCTCGATGCGCCGGCGGTCACGTCCCACCAGCGGCGCCAGTCGCCGGCGGATGCCGAGGTTGATACGCGCACGGCTGTCGGCAGCGTAGTAGTTCCACAGGTAATCGCGCTCGTCGTCGGTGACCATTTCCAGGGTCAGCTCGTCGTGGTTGCGCAGGAAGATCGCCCACTGGCAGTTGGGCGGAATTTCCGGGGTCTGGCGCAGGATGTCGGTGATCGGAAAGCGGTCTTCCTGAGCGATGGCCATGTACATGCGCGGCATCAGCGGGAAATGGAAGGCCATGTGGCATTCGTCATCCTCGCCAAAGTACGGACGGGTATCTTCCGGCCACTGGTTGGCTTCGGCCAGCAACAGGCGATCCGGGTAACGTGCATCCAGTTCGGCGCGGATGCGCTTGAGCACCGCGTGGGTCTCCGGCAGGTTCTCGCTGCTGGTGCCGTCACGCTCGATCAGATACGGAATGGCGTCCAGGCGCAGGCCGTCGACGCCCATGTCGAGCCAGAAGCGCATCACCCCGAGCACGGCTTCGAGCACCTTGGGGTTGTCGAAGTTGAGGTCCGGCTGGTGCGAATAGAAACGATGCCAGAAGTACTGCCCGGCTACCGCGTCCCAGGTCCAGTTGGACTTCTCGCTGTCGATGAAGATGATCCGCGTATCGGCGTACTTCTCGTCCGTGTCGGACCAGACGTAATAGTCGCGCGCCTTGGAGCCCTTCTTCGCATGACGGGCGCGCTGGAACCAGGGGTGCTGGTCCGAGGTGTGGTTGATCACCAGTTCGGTGATCACGCGCAGACCGCGCCGGTGCGCCTCGGCGATGAAGCGCCGGGCATCGCTCAGCGAGCCGTAGTCCGGGTGGACGTCGTTGTACTTGGCGATGTCATAGCCGTCGTCGCGCCGTGGCGACGGGTAGAACGGCAGCAGCCAGAGGGTGTTGACGCCGAGTTCGGCAATGTAGTCGAGCTTGTCGATCAGGCCCTGGAAATCGCCGATGCCGTCATTGTTGGCGTCGAAGAACGACTTCACGTGGACCTGATAGATCACCGCGTCCTTGTACCACTGCGGGTCGTTGAGGAAGGTCTTGCCGGCGCTGCGCTTGGCCATGGTGCTACTCCCTTGTTCAGCGGACGGTCTGGATTCGCCAGATACCGAATGGCAGGTGCCAGGGTTCGATGCGCATCCACTGCACCTTGCCGTGCCAGGTCCAGCGATGGCCGTTCATCAGGTCTTCGCCGGCCAGCTCGGCGTCATCGGACAGGCCCAGCTCCCATAGCGGCAATTCGAAGTGCGCTTCCTGGGCGTGATGCGGATCGAGGCTGACAGCGACCAGAATGAAGTTGCTCAGGTCCGCGGTACGCTTGCCGAAGTAGAGGATGTTGTCGTTCCACGCGGTGTAGGCCTGAAAGCCCAGATGAGTCTGTAGCGCCGGGTTCTCGCGGCGGATCTGGTTGAGCCGGGCGATCTCGGCGTTGATGTTGCCGGGCGCCTGATAGTCGCGCGGGCGCAGCTGGTACTTCTCCGAATCGAAGTACTCCTCCTTGCCCGGCACCGGTTCGCCCTCGCACAGCTCGAAGCCCGAATACATGCCCCACAACCCCGAGCCCATGGTCGCCAGCGCGGCGCGAATGAGAAAACCGGGGCGGCCGCTGCGCTGCAGGAAATAGGGGTTGATGTCCGGTGTGTTGACGAAGAAGTTCGGCCGGTAGCAATCGCGCCATGGCGGCTGATTGAGCTCCTCGAAGTAGGCCTGCAACTCGGCCTTGGTGTTGCGCCAGGTGAAGTAGGTATAGCTCTGGCTGAAGCCGAGCTTGCCCAGGCGCGCCATCATCGCCGGGCGGGTGAAGGCCTCGGAAAGGAAGATCACTTCGGGGTGGCGTCCACGCACATCGGCGATCAGCCATTCCCAGAACGGCATCGGCTTGGTGTGCGGGTTGTCGACGCGAAACAGCGTCACGCCCTGCTCCACCCAGCCCAGCACCACGTCGCGCAATGCCAGCCAGAGATCAGGCATGGCCGCTTCGGCATAGAACTCGACGTTGACGATGTCCTCGTACTTCTTCGGCGGGTTCTCGGCATGGCGAATGCTGCCGTCCGGCCGCCAGCTGAACCAGCCGGGATGCTGCTTGAGCCAGGGGTGATCCGGCGAGCACTGCACGGCGAAATCCAGCGCCACTTCCAGGCCGTGTTCGCGGGCCACACGGACCAGCTGGCGGAAATCCTCGAGGCTGCCCAGCTCCGGGTGCACGGCCTCGTGACCGCCCTCCTCGCTGCCGATGGCATAGGGACTGCCTGGGTCGTTGGGGCCGGCCTTGAGGCTGTTGTTCGGCCCCTTGCGGTGCGCCCGGCCGATGGGATGGATGGGGGGGAAATACAGCACGTCGAAGCCCATCCGGGCGATTTCCGGGATGCGTGCGTGCACGTCGGCGAAGGTGCCGTGGCGCTGCTCATCGCCCAGCGAGCGGGGAAACAGCTCGTACCAGCTGGCGAATTCGGCCAGGCTGCGCTCGACGTCCAGCGGGTAGTTCGGGGTACGTAGCAGATGCGGGCGGTATTCGGCGCGGCGCATCAGCTCGTTGACGGACGGATCGATCAGCACGGCTTCACGTTCGGCCTGCGATTGCGAGGCCTCCATGCGTTCGATCAGTGCGGCCAGCTCGCCGCGCAACTGCTCGGGCGCCTGCGCGGCAATGCGCCGAACCAGTTGCGCACCCTCCTGCAGTTCGAGCTCGACCGGCACGCCGGCACCGAGTTTTTTCACCAGCTCCTGGCGGAAGCTGGCGTAAACGTCCAGCCAGGCTTCGATGGCAAATTCGCCACGTCCCTGCTGGTCGATGCACAGGGTCGCACTCCAGCGATCATTACCCAGGGCCTGCATGGGCGCGCGCTGCCAGGTGGCCTCGTCGTTGGCGCGCCACAACAGGTCGGCGGCCAGTTGTTCGTGACCATCGCCGAAAATCACGGCGCTGACCGGCACCGGTCGACCGCATAGGCATTTGCTGGCGAAGCGGCCGCCTTCAACGACCGGCTGTATCGCTTCGATGGCCAGGCGCGGCTGGGCAATGGCGTGGGCAATGGTCTGGTCGGCATGCTGCTGGGATGGCATCTTTCCTGGCTCCTCTACGCCTGGCAGACGTGTTCGAAGGGTTGGCGGAGGTCTGCGGCAGCGTGTGAGACGCTATGCCTGTGAAAATTCCGAGGCTGCTGCGGCAGGAAAAGTTCAGGCAGTTTTTGTCTAGGCAGTGACCTAGGGCTTGTCACCCGAGCTGTCATCGTCCTGGTCATCCGGCCTAGCCTTGACGCGTGGATCGACCAGAAGCGGCATAAGGTGCAGCACCACCAGCACGATCACCGTGGACAGCACGGCCGTGGCCTCGCGCCCGAGGCCGACCGCCACGCCGATGGCTGCCGAAGCCCAAAGTCCGGCTGCGGTGGTCAGGCCCTTGACGTCGGAGATGCTCTGCCCTTTGAGGATGGTGCCGGCACCGAGAAAACCGACACCGGCGGCGATGCCCTGAATTACCCGGCTCATGGCATCGGCTTCGGCGCCGTCCTGCTCCAGCGCCATGACGAAAATCGCCGCGCCAAGGCAAACCAGCATATGCGTACGCATGCCGGCGGCCTTGCCCATGACCTCGCGCTCGTAGCCGAGTAGCCCGCCCAGGAGCATGGCCAGGACCAGGCGCAGTGTGGCGCGGGTGATGTGCTCGACCTGGCCCAGGTCGGAGAACTCCTGCACCAGGGTGGTGAGAATTCGCTCGAGTACATCCATCGTCGTTCAATCTCCTGAGACGCTTTTCTTCTGAGCAATGAACAGGCGAAGAGGTTCGCCGATGCGAACTCCGGTTATCCGAAACGGGGAACCAATCCACGTTCAGGCATTCATCCCCTTTAAGCGCCAGAGGCAATCCGGCCCCTTGGTCAACCGGGAGAACACTCATGCCCCGAGGCAGCAAAGACAAATACACCGCCAAGCAGAAGCGCAAGGCCGAACACATCGAGGATAGCTACAAGGAACGCGGCGTTTCGCAGGACGAAGCCGAGGCGCGGGCCTGGGCTACGGTCAACAAGCAGTCCGGCGGCGGAGACAAGGCCGGCGGCTCCGGGAAGACGACCAGCGCAGACAGCAAGGAAGCCGCACGCAAGTCGTCGGCACGGCGCGCGGCCGCCACCCGCGAAGGCACCCCCAGGCCTGGCCAGCGTCTGGAAGCGATGAACAAGACCGAGCTGATGAATCTGGCGCGCAAGCGCGACATCGCCGGGCGTTCGCGCATGCGTAAGGATGAACTGCTGCAGGCGCTGCGCAAGGACAGCGACTGAGGGAGCCTGCTGTCAGTGCCCTAGCCCCTCTCCCGTAATTGGGAGAGGGAGCAAACGCGTACTTCCAGTGAACCTCTCAACGCCTAAGGCGCCTGCTCTCTTTCACGTGCCACGCGCTCTCCGCAATCGCAGCCGGCGCTCTGGCACTGCACCATGCCCTTGGGATGGCGCTGCATGCAGGCTTCGCAGCAATAGAGCAGATCATCGCCTGCGACTTCATGGACCCACTGCCGAGACTGCACCGCACAATCACAGTGCGGGCACGCACAGGTTTGCGCGCTCATGGCTTGGGTTCCTCATCGGTGGGTACCACGTCGTCGCTCCATGGCTCGCCATCGAGTGGCGCCGAGCGTGCCAGTTCGGCTTCGTCGAGGCCGAAGCCACCGCCCACCTGAGTCTCGTCCACTACGCTGAGCTCTTCATCGTTGGCGCCGTCATTACCACGCTCCAGCGGTGAGCGAGCGCCACTGTCGTCGATCAGGGTATCCGGGCTCAGATCGTCGAGACTGACGTTGTCCTCGTGCTCGCTTTCGCCGAGCGTCGCGGCGCCGGTCAGGCCGATCTCATCTTCGCCGCTGCTCGTGGGGCGCGCGGTCTGCTGCAGCGAAGGCTCTCCGGTGCCGAGGCTGTCTTCGTCATCGGTGAAGTCCAGTGCCTGTTCATCGATTGCGTCCGGATTGGGACCCGGGATGCTGTCTTTCATGAGGATGCCTCCTTCGATCGATTAGGATCACGCGAGGCGACGGCGCACTCGCGCCATCGCTCGTGCGTTCGGCTCATGGCGAGATCGGGTCGCTGGCCGGGAAGGTTTCCTCGACGGCATGATCCAGACGGCTATCCTGGCGCCCTTTCAAGTTATCCACTTCCTTCTGCAGGCGCGGCAGTGCGGCACGCAGTTCGGCCACGCGCTCGCGCAGGCACTCCAGTTCGGCCTTGGGGTCGCTGATCAACCCCTTGACCACACAGTGCCCACTCAGGCCTCGCTGCAGCAGCGCGGCACCGCCGAGGGCCTTGAGCACACCCGAAGTGCCGCCCTGGCAGACACCGGCGACGATGGCAGTAGCGCCTGTGGCGAGCGAGATGGCGCGTTCAATACGAGGGACGTTTTGGGTCAATGACATGGCGTTTCTCCTGATGGTTGCATGACGAAGGCCGATTGCGGCGCCCGTGAGATTTAGAAAGCCTCCCAGGCACCAAAGGTTCAGAGAATCGGGCCAGCGGCCGACTGGCGAGCGTGCTTCAGGGGCGCAGAATCACCTTGCGGCATTGGTCACGCCGCGACTCGAACAGGCGATAACCTTCCGCCGCGTCGGCCAGTGGCATGCGGTGGCTAATGATGATTTCAGGGTTCAGGTCGCCGCGCTGGATGTGTTCCAGCAGCGTCGGCAGCAACGGGTGAACATGGGTCTGGCCCATCTTGAAAGTCAGCCCCTTGTCGAAGGCATCGCCGAACAGAAAGCCGTGGATGAAGCCGGCGTAGACGCCCGGCACACTGACCGTGCCGCCGCGGCGAACCGCCGCGATGCACTGGCGCAGCGCCACGCCGCTGCTGGCCTCCAGCTTGAGCGTGGTCAATACCGTTTCAGTGAGGCTGCCCTTGGCCTCGAAGCCCACCGCATCGATGACTGCGTCCACGCCGCGGTGCCCCGGCGTCTGCTCGATGATGGCGCTGGCCGGGTCATCGATTTCGTCGAAGTTGATCGGGATCACGCCGTAGGTCTGCTGGGCATAGGCCAGGCGGTAGTCATGATGATCGACCATGAATATCTGCTCGGCACCGAGCATGCGCGCGCAGGCTGCGCTCATCAGTCCGACCGGGCCGGCGCCATAGATGGCTACGCGACTGCCCGGCCCGACCCCGGCATTGACGGCAGCCTGATAGCCGGTGGGCAGGATATCGGTGAGAAACAGCACCTGCTCGTCGTCGAGCACGTCCGGCACCTTGAACGGCCCGGTATTGGCCTTGGGTACGCGCACCAGTTCCGCCTGCCCGCCCGGCACACCGCCATACAAATGGCTGTAGCCGAACAGTGCGGCGCCCGAAGGAATCTGCTTCTTGTTGAGAATCGCCCCACGCCCCGGATTGGTGGTTTCGCAGGCCGCATGCAGGTCCATCTGGCAGAAGAAACAGTCGCCACAGGCGATGACGAAGGGCACGATGACCCGGTCGCCCTTGCTCACCGCCGTCACCTGCGGCCCCACCTCCTCGACCACACCCATGAATTCGTGGCCGAAGATGTCGCCGCCCTTTACCTGCGGGATCTTGCCACGGTACAGGTGCAGGTCCGAGCCGCAGATAGCCGTAGCGGTCACCCGCAGGATGATGTCGTCGGGCTGCTCGATGACCGGGTCGGGTACCCGCTCCACCCGCACGTCGTGACTGCCATGATAGGTCAATGCTTGCATGAGGCTTCTCCCGGATAAGGCGTGTTCCTATTCCGAAATCGCTGCCAGGCAGATGTTCAGGCTATTTGCCGAACGTCCTGCAGGGCCGTCTGTTGCATCAGCGTATCGACCACCTGGTGCACGGCGCCGCGGTGATCGGCGCCGCCGCTCCGGGCACGCCGGTAGAGGCCGAGTTGGGCTTCGGCGCTACCGCCAAGGCGGGCCAGTTTGCGCGCATGGGCCATGATCCAGCGTTCCCCGGGGGCGATCTGATCGGCTATGCAAGCCAGTACCTGATCCAGCCAGGCCGCGAACGGCAAGGTGCTCTGGCTGCGTGGCTCGATGAACAGGCCGCGCAGACCGCGGCGCTTGGCGCGCCAGCGGTTTTCCAGGGTGAGGATGCGCGTCAGCGGGTCATCGAACCAGTCATGGTGCGCGCAGGTCAGCGCATGATCGAGCATGGCACGGAACAGCCCGGCGATGCACAGGGCGTCCTGCAGCCGCGGGCAGGCGTCGGCGATACGCAGCTCCAGGGTGGGGAAGCGCAACGACGGGCGAATGTTCCACCACAGGTTGACGGCCGAGCCGATGCAATGGGTATCGGTCATCACCTTCACGTAGCGCTGATACTCGGCTTCGTCACGAAAGTGATCGGGAATGCCCATGCGCGGCCACTCGTCGCACACGGCCTGGCGATAGCTCATCAAACCGCTGGGCCGGCCGTCCCAGAAGGGTGAGGACGCGCTTAGCCCCAGCAGCAGGGGTAGCCAGGGCGTAAGCCGGTTCATCAGGCGAATGCGGTCGATGCCATCCGGTACTCCGACATGCACGTGCAGGCCTGCCAGCACGCTGCGGCTGGCGACGATGCGGTAATCGTCGAAAATGGCCTGATAACGCGCCATGTTGGTCGCCTGCACGCTGCGCCATTGCCCCAGCGGATGAGTCCCGGCGGCGAGGATGCCACAGCCGAACTCGCTGGCCAGTTCGGCCATGGTGCGGCGCGCCTGGCTGAGAAAGTCGTATGCCTCGTCGAGGCGGTGCAGTACTGGCGTCACCACTTCGAACTGCGCGGCGAACATCTCTCGCGTGACGCACTGGCCCAACGCGCGGCGGCTGGCTACGGCAAAGGCCTCGACCCCCTGCTGCGCTACGCAGCGACCTGCCAGGTCGGTCAGAAAGTACTCCTCCTCGATGCCGAACGTGCTCGCGGTCATGCCCTACCTACTCCCGGAATTCCTGCAGTTGAAAGCGTGCCGGCGGTTTGGGTTCAACCTCTTTGCGGCAGCCCCGGACGAGGCGAATTTAGGTGGAATCTTTATTCGCGCATGGCCCTCCTAAACAGAACATGGCCCCGTTTTCAGGAGACTTGACCCATGTCGATCGCCAGTTTCATCGACACGCCTGCCGCGCAACGCATTTCCTTCGTTCCCGCCACCGGTCCCTGGCAAGGCCTCTATCGACAATTGCTGGACGAGCCCGAGCCGGGACACCCGCAGGCACGGGAATTCATCCAGGAGTGCCTGGGTGAGGTCGCGCAGCTGTCCTGTGAACTGCCGGCCAGCCCTTATGAACTGGCCGCCTGGTCGCTGCGTCGGCATCACAGCGTGACCACCGAATACGCCCGCTACCTAGAGGGACGCCGTTCGGGAAAGGGGCGCCGCTTCTTCCCCCGTAAGGCTCATGCCCTGCATTTTCTCCGCGCGGTGGCACCCACCAAGCTGGTGGACGGTGCCTGGCTCTACGGCACCCTGCCCCACTGGCGCGATTACCGCGTGTATCCACTGGTGCAGACGTACCTGGAAGAACTTGGCGAAGGGGTGCCCGCGCAGAATCATGTGCTGCTCTATCGACAACTGCTGGCCAGCCAGGGCTGTGAAGATGCCCTGGAACTGGACGATGCGCTGTATCGCCAGGGTGCGATCCAGCTGGCCCTTGGGCTGCTGGTGGACGAATTTCTGCCTGAGGTGATCGGCTACAACCTCGGCTACGAGCAGTTGCCGCTGCACCTGCTGATCAGCGCCTTCGAGCTCAACGAGCTGGACATCGACCCCTATTACTTCCAGTTGCACGTGACCATCGACAACGGCTCCAGCGGCCACGCCGCCAAGGCCGTGCAAAGTGTGCTGGACAACCTGCCGCGGGTCGGCGATGCACAGGCCTTCTACGAGCGCGTGATGCGCGGCTATCTGCTCAATGATCTGGGCATCGGCTCCAACGCCGTGATCGACGGTTTCGATCTGCAGCAGCAGGTGCTGCACATGCTCGAACGCAAGCGCACGGTGGCCAGCCAGGTGCATTCCGACTACTGCCGCATCGAGGGTCGCACGGTGAATCAATGGCTGGGCAGCTCCGGCAACGTGGCAGGCTTTCTCGAGGCCTTGCAACGCAACGGCTGGATAAGACACGGCAAAGACCCGGCCGACAGCCGTTTCTGGCGCCTGGTGGAAGGCCAGGGCGCGGCCATGTTCGGTGTGTTCAGCCCATATGAACGTCAACTGTTGCACGACTGGATCGCTGGCGACTGGCAACCGGCCGAACAGCGTCCGGCCTTTCGTGCACGGCGGATGAGTCAGGCCGCCATGTCGTCCCCTACAGCTGCGCAGCATGGCGAGCTGGATCGTGAGCGACGCGACATGCTCCGGCAACTGCAGGGCCTGGATGCCTATCGACGCGAGTGCCGGCTGATCGAACTGCAATCCCCGGCCCAGCACTGGACCAGCGCCGGGCTGGCTGCCACCCGCACTTTCACCGCGCTGATGCGACAGCCGCGCTGACCCAGGAACTCACCCATGCTCGAACAGCCCTTCGATGCTCCGCAAACCCTTGCCTTGCTGCGCCTGGGCAGTTTGCTGCGCGAACGTGACTACCACTTCGTCACTCCGACACCGCTTACCCACCAGCGGATCAATCAGCGTCCGGACAACGCGCGGGCGGAAAACCTGCGCGACGTATTCGGCTGGAGCCGTCCCTTCGCCGACGGGACGCTGGATGAGGAAATCACCCAGGCCATGCGTGACGCGCAGGTGCTGCAGCCTCATGCTCTGGGCTGGATCAGCCAGGTACGCTTTTCCAGCCTGGGCAACGAACTCTACGTTCACTCACGTTTCCCTACCGAGGAAAGCGATGCGGTGTTCTTCGGCCCCGACACCTACCGCTTCGTCCGCCTGCTGCGCGGTTACCTGGCGCATGCCAATCAACCGCTGCGGCGCATCGTCGATATCGGCTGCGGCGCTGGTCCTGGTGCCATCACCGCGGCGCAGCTGCGCCCCGACGCGAAGGTCACGGCACTGGACATCAACCCCAAAGCATTGGCCATGACCGCGGTGAATGCGCGCCAGGCTGGTGTCGGCAACCTGCATGTACAGAGCAGCGACCTGCTGCGGGACATGCAGGGCCAGTTCGATCTGATCATCGCCAACCCGCCCTATATGCTCGATCCACAACAGCGAACCTATCGTCACGGAGGTGGCAGGCATGGCGCTGGGCTGTCGTTGGCGATCTTCGATACGGCGATGGAGCGACTGGCGCCCGGCGGTACGCTGCTGCTTTATACCGGCGTGGCGATCTTTGCCGGCGAGGATCCGTTGCTCAATGCCATCCGCCTGTCTCTGCGCGATACCGGCTGGGATTGGGACTATCAGGAGATCGATCCGGATGTGTTCGGTGAGGACCTGCAGAAACCCGAATATATCGAGGCCGAGCGCATTGCCTGCGTGGCGTTGCGGCTGACCTACCAGCCCAATCAGCGCCAGCGCTAGACCGGCGCCTGCACCACGCAGGCGCCGGCCCCCGAAGACTCAGGCAGCCTTGGTCTGAGCGCTGCTCTTCAGCGACTTGCGCAGCACTTCCATCGACTCGCCCAGCTGCTCCAGCTGCTGCTTGCTCAGCAGCTTGCGGGCCTGCGGGAACATGTCGCGCTCCTCTTCCTCGATATGGTGTTCGAGCAATTCCTTGAGCACCTTGACCCGACCGGAGAACTCGATCGTCGACGGCGGCGTTTCCTTGATGTCGGGCAGTACCAGTGCCTCCACGGCGCGGTGTTCCTCCTTGGCCTCGACGGCCAGAACGGCCTCGTCCTTGCTGCCCGCTTGCCTGAAGGCCGGGTAGAAGATCTGCTCTTCGAGCTCGGTATGGATCTTCAGTTCCTGCTCGATTTTGGCCAGCAGTTTCTTGCGCGTCTGCACCGCTCGCTCGGTGGTTTCCTCGAGCTTGCTCAGCAGGTCTTTGACGGTTTCGTGGTCCTTCTTCAGCAGTTCGATGGCGTTCATCGTCTTGCTCTCCTCAGGTCTACTAATCACATCGTTAGAAAGGCCTGGGCCCGCTAGCAGCGGGCCCAGGGGTGAGCATCACGAGTCGCGAGCGGCGTGGCTCTTCTGACCACCCTTGCGCCCTGCCTCGGATGCTCTCTGGCGGTCATTGGCGAAGTTGCCGCCGCTGTTCTTGCCGCCTTTGCGGCCGGCTTCGGCAGCCTTTTGACGATCGTTTGCGAAGTTACCCGGATTTTTGTTGGTCGCCATTGCTGGTGCCTCCTGAGAGTTTTTCGCGAGGCGTTATTGCCTCTACTTAAATTCAGGCAGGCGCTTCGCCGACTCGTTCAGGCATTTTTTCATCAGCCATTGACCACGCTGCCGCCGTTCACATGGATCATCTGCCCGGAGACATATGAGGCGTCGTTGCTGGCCAGATAGACGAAAGCCGGCGCGACTTCCGACGGCTGGCCGGGACGGCCCAGCGGCGTATCGGCACCGAATTCGGAAACCTTCTCGGCGCTGAAGGTGGACGGGATCAGAGGCGTCCAGATCGGCCCCGGAGCAACGCCATTGACGCGTATGCCACGCGGCGCCAGGTTGATCGACAGCGACCGGGTGAACGAGGTGATCGCGCCTTTGGTCGAGGAATAGTCGAGCAGCATCGGGTTGCCCTTGTAGGCCGTCACCGAGCTGGTGTTGATGATGCTCGAGCCCGGCTGCAGGTGCGGCAGCGCGATCTTGGTCAGGTGGAACATGGCGAAGATGTTGGTGCGGAAGGTTCGCTCCCACTGCGCCTCGTCGAGTGCTTCCAGGTTGTGCTCGGGATGTTGCTCGCCGGCATTGTTGATGAGGATGTCGATGCGTCCCCACTTGGCGATCACCGCATCGACAACGCACTGACAGAAGCTGCCGTCGCCCACGTCACCCGCCAGGGCGATGGCCTCGCCGCCATGGCGGTTCACTTCGTCGAGGGTTTTCTGCGCATCCTGGTTTTCGTCGAGATAGACCAGCGCGACCTTGGCGCCTTCCAGCGCATAGTGCACGGCGACGGCGCGGCCAATGCCGCTGTCGCCACCGGTGATGATCGCCACCTTGCCGGTCAGCTTGCCCGCGGCGCGGTAATCGTCGGCGAGGTACACCGGTTCGGGATGCATGGCGTGTTCGACGCCAGGTTGCCGCTCCTGATGCTGAGCGGGCAGTGTCTTGTCATTCATCTTTCACTCCTCCCTGCGGATAAGCGTTCAGACGGCCTGCAGACGTGGGCTGGCCGTCACTGGGTGAGTTTTATGGCGATTATCGAAACAGAAGTTGGTGGCCTGCACGTAGCCCTCGGCGGAGCCACAGTCGAAGCGGCGACCCTTGAATTTGTAGGCCAGCACGCAGCCTTGCTGGGCCTGCTTCATCAGCGCGTCGGTGATCTGGATCTCGCCGCTCTTGCCCGGTTCGGTCTGCTCGATCAGCTCGAAGATATCCGGCGTAAGAATGTAGCGGCCGATGATCGCCAGGTTCGACGGCGCATCTTCCGGGTTGGGTTTTTCCACCATCCGCTCGATGCGGAAGATGTCGTCACGCAATGCTTCGCCGGCGATCACGCCGTAACGCGACACCTCCTCCATCGGCACTTCCTGAATGGCAACGATGGAGCAGCGGAACTGTTCGTAGAGCTTGACCATCTGGGTCAGCACGCCGTCGCCTTCCAGGTTCAGGCACAGGTCGTCGGCCAGTACCACGGCGAAGGCCTCGTCGCCGATCAGCGAACGGCCGGTGAGGATGGCGTGGCCGAGGCCCTTCATCTCGATCTGACGCGTGTAGGAAAAGGTGCACTGATCGATCAGGTGGCGCACGCCGCTCAAGGATTTCTCCTTGCCGGTGTTGGAAATTTCGTGCTCCAGCTCGTAGCTGATATCGAAGTGGTCCTCGAGCGAGCGCTTGCCACGCCCAGTGACGATGGCGATTTCATGCAGCCCGGCTTCCAGTGCTTCTTCGACGCCATACTGGATCAGCGGGGTGTCGACCACCGGGAGCATTTCCTTGGGCATCGACTTGGTAGCGGGTAGAAAACGGGTGCCGTAACCGGCGGCGGGGAACAAACATTTCTTGATCATGGTTCTATACCAATTGAGTGACTCGGTAATAGAACTTGACCTAACCGAAGTGTTTGCGGTTCAAGGTATTTCGCGCGATTGCCGTTTCGTTGAACAGGAGGGAAAGGAGGCCCGTAGCGGGCCTCCCCCAGGCTACGCAATCAATCAACTGCGGCCTCCACCGTGGCTGTTCTGGCCACCCTTGCGGCCAGCCTCGGAGGCTTTCTGACGATCATTGGCAAAGTTGCCGCCGCTGTTCTGGCCGCCCTTCTTGCCTGCTTCGGAAGCTTTTTCACGATCGTTGGCGAAGTTGCCAGGGTTCTTGTTGGTCATCTCGTTTCTCCTCAGTGATGGGCAAAATTGCCCGTGCACTGATTTGGAGAAAGGGCCCGGCGAGGACGTTCAGGTTAATTCTCCGCCTCGCTCGGCAATCGCTGACGAGCGGTCATGCTCATTTCCCCTCGGGCCGCTGGATGATGGAAATCTTGCCGTTACGCTCGATGATCGCGTAGCGAATCTGGTCCAACCGTTCCAATCCGCTTTCGCGCGCCGACTCCATGACGTCGTCGAGCGTCAGGCGCGCCTTGTCCAGACGCCACTGCATCGGCACGCCGTCTTCGACGATGATGGTCGGCGACCCATCGAGTAGGCGCGCCAGCCAGTCATTGCGGCGCTTGAGCAGCGAGGCGCCGATGTCCAGCGCGATCAGGGTGGTGACCACCAGAACCATGTTGGTCACCGAAAAATCATCGCCCAGCAGCGCCTGCTGGGTGGCCTCACCGATGATCAGCAGCAACACGAAATCGAAGGTGGTGAGTTGCGCCAACGAACGTCGGCCGGACAGCTTGAACAGGATCAGCAGCACCAGGTAGATGGCGCCGGCACGCAGTACCGCATCCATGAGCGTCTCCTCAGGGGTAGATGAACTGGCTCAGCTCGACCTGCTGGCCGGCTGCGTGGAGCCTTGAGTGATAAGCGCCCACACCTTCAGCGGTGAGACGCAGGCTGACGACGATGCGTTCGGCATCGCCGCTGAAATCGAGAATCAGGCCCCCCGCCCCGTCGCTGGCGCTGCGCCTCGGCACGGGCTGGATCGCATCGATGGAAAACCCATCCAACAGCTCACCAGCGATATGCAACCGTGGCGTGCCCTGAAGGCTCACCTTCAACGGCGACTGTGCGCCGTTGCGTGCGAAGCGCTGGTATTCGACCTGCAACGCATCCTGCGCTCCACCGACCTGGACGTGGCTGAATGGCCCCTTGGAAAACAGTCCGGCCAGTGCGAGCATCACAAGCAGTAACAGGCCATACCAACCTAAGCGTTCGATCTTCCAAACGCGGACCTGCGTATCCATGTGTTCCTGCACGGGAACGCTGCGGCTGCTTTGTTCAGGTAGATGCATGTCGGTTTCCTCCTGAAGCCTATGACCTGTGATCCATGGCCAATATCAGAAGAAAATTTCACAAGCGCCACGCAAGGACGCGCGTTGCGCGCGTCCAGCTGGTGATCACTGCCAGACGTAGGCTGGCTTCGTCACGGAAGCATTGCTTACGACGACCCTCAAGGCGTAGCGATGAGGCTTACTGCCGGTCCAGCAAATGGAAGCGCGGCAGCCCGAGGTGCCAATGGATCGCGGCCAGTCGGGCGGCCAGCACCACGAACATCGCCGCTGCGGTATCCAGCCAGTGCGGTGTGTCCAGAGCGCGCAGACCGATGAAGGTCAGCGCCCCGGCGATGCAGGCCGTGGCGTAGATTTCCTTCTGGAAAATCAGCGGAATCTCGTTGCACAGCACGTCGCGAATCACCCCGCCTACCACGCCGGTCATCACCCCCATGATCACCGCAGTGCTGATCGGCGTGCCGTTCTGCAAGGCCAGCTCGGTGCCGTACACGGTGAACACGGCAAGGCCGAAGGCATCGGCGATCAGCAGGCCCTTCTCGTGTATCGGCCGGGTCATGCGCACCCAGGCCACGGTGCCCAATGCCGCCAGGGAGGCGACGAGGATGTAGGTGTCGTCGCGAATCCAGCTGACCGGATGGTTGTCCAGAATCAGGTCGCGCAGCGTGCCGCCACCAAGGGCGGTGACGATGGCCATCACCAGCACGCCGAACAGGTCCATGGACTTGCGTCCGGCCATCAGCGCACCGGTGATGGCGAACACTGCCACGCCGAACAGGTCGGCGACGTAGAACAGCGTTTCCATGAGGCCCTCAGCGGCTGACCGGCGTACGTAGCGTGACGAATTCCTCGGCAGCGCTCGGGTGCACGCCGATGGTTTCATCGAAGATCTGCTTGGTCGCACCGGCCTTGAGCGCGATGGCCAGGCCCTGAACGATCTCGCCCGCCTCCGGGCCGACCATATGGCAGCCGAGCACGCGGTCGCTGTCGGCATCGACCACCAGCTTCATCAGGGTGCGCTCCGGGTTCTCGGTCAGCGTCAGTTGCATCGGGCGGAAGCGGCTCTCGAAGATCGTCACCTTGTAGCCGTCTTCGATGGCCTGTTCTTCGCTGAGGCCAACGGTGCCGATGTTCGGCAGGCTGAATACCGCGGTAGGGATCATGCGGTAATCCAGCGGCCGGTATTGCTCGGGCTTGAACAGCCGGCGCGCCACGGCCATGCCTTCGGCCAGCGCGACCGGGGTCAGCTGCACGCGGCCGATCACATCGCCAAGGGCGAGAATCGAGGGTGTGGAGGTCTGGAACAGATCATCGACTTCGATGTAGCCACGCTTGTCCAGTTTGACCTCGACATTCTCCAGGCCGAGGTTGTCGAGCATCGGTCGGCGACCGGTGGCGTAGAACACGCAATCGGCCTCCAGCACCCGGCCATCCTTTAGCGTGGCTGCGAGGCTGCCGTCGGCCTGGGGTTCGATGCTGGCGATATCGGCATTGAACTGCAGATCCAGGCCTTTCTTGCTCAGCTCGTCGCGCAGGTGTTCACGCACCGCGCCGTCGAAGCCTCGCAGGAACAAGTCGCCGCGATACAGCAGCGAAGTCTGCGCGCCCAGGCCATGGAAGATCGAAGCGAATTCCACGGCGATATAGCCACCGCCGACCACCAGTACGCGCTTGGGCAGTTGCTTGAGGAAGAACGCCTCGTTGGAGCTGATGGCGTGCTCGCGCCCGGGGATGTCCGGAATATGGGGCCAGCCTCCGGTCGCGATGAGAATGCGCTCGGTGCTATGGCGCTCGCCATTGACCTCGACGGTGTGGGCATCGACGATGCGCGCATGACCTTCGAACAGACTGACGCCGCTGTTGGTCAACAGATTGCGGTAGATGCCATTGAGGCGCTCGATCTCGCGGTTCTTGTTGGCGATCAGCGTTGTCCAGTCAAAATTCGCTTCGCCCAGTGACCAGCCGAAACCTGCGGCCTGCTCGAAGTCTTCGGCGAAATGTGCACCGTACACCAGCAGTTTCTTCGGTACGCAACCGACGTTGACGCAGGTGCCGCCGAGGTAGCGGCTCTCGGCGACCGCGACGCGGGCACCAAAACCAGCGGCGAAACGCGCCGCACGTACGCCGCCGGAACCGGCGCCGATCACGAACAGGTCGAAGTCGTAACTCATGAGGTATCTCCTTGGCAGATGGGGAGCATACCGTAAAGGCTAGCGCTAAGCTGAAAGCAGGAGGTGGATATGCGCCCTACTCTGACTCATCTCGCCCTGCATGTTCCTGATCTCGATGCCTGCATCGCCTTCTACGCGCAGTTCTGCGGCATGCAGGTGATCCACGAACGCCCCGGCAAGGGCACGCGTATCGTCTGGATGGCCGAACCGGGCAAGGAGCATCAGTTCATCTTCGTCATCATGCCCGGCGGCCAGGACCGCAACCTGGCCGCCAACGACTACAGCCACTTCGGCTTCGCTCTGGGCAGCCGCGAAGAAGTCGACCGCATCGCCGCCCTGGCCGAGCGCGAAGGCTGCCTGATCTGGGCGCCGCGTGACGAGCCCTATCCGGTCGGTTATTACTGTGGCCTGCGTGACCCGGCCGGCAATTACGTGGAATTCAGCTACGGTCAGCCACTGGGGCCTGGCTCCGAGGACATGCCCATCCCCTGAAATGCAAAACGCCACCCAGAAGGTGTAATGCTGTTCACATCAGAAATGGTCGGACGCGATTAGTCCCCTCGCCCCTTTGGGGAGAGGGTTAGGGAGAGGGGAAAACTGGCAGGTTTGCGGTGTTTTCAGCCCTCTCCCCCAGCCCCTCTCCCATAAATGGGAGAGGGGAGCCAAACTTGTGCAACCTTAAGTGAACAGCATTAACCCGAAGGTGGCGTTTGGTTGACCTTGGGCGTATCAGAACGCCTTGCCGGTCTTGTACAGATTCTCGAAGCAGAAATTGGTCGCGTCGATGTAACCCTCGGCGCTGCCGCAGTCGAAACGCTGGCCCTTGAACTTGTATGCCATCACGCAGCCCTGCTGGGCCTGGCGCATCAGCGCGTCGGTGATCTGGATCTCACCGCCCTTGCCCGGCGGAGTGCTGCGGATCAGGTCGAAGATGTCCGGGGTGAGGATGTAGCGACCGATGATCGCCAGGTTCGACGGCGCGTCCTCGGGCTTGGGCTTTTCCACCATGTTGCTGACGCGGTAGATGTCCTCGCGGATCATCTCGCCGGCGATCACACCGTACTTGGAGGTTTCGTCTCGCGGCACTTCCTGAATCGCGACGATGGAGCAGCGGAACTGGTTGTACAGCTTGACCATCTGGGCCAGTACGCTGTCGCCTTCCAGGTTCAGGCACAGGTCGTCGGCCAGGACCACGGCGAAGGGCTCGTCACCGATCAGCGGCTGACCGCAGAGGATGGCATGGCCCAGGCCTTTCATCTCCACCTGACGGGTGTAGGAGAAGCTGCACTCGTCGATCAGACGGCGGATACCAACCAGGTATTTCTCCTTGTCGGTGCCCTTGATCTGGTGCTCGAGTTCATAGCTCACGTCGAAATGGTCTTCCAGCGCGCGCTTGCCGCGGCCGGTGACGATGGAGATCTGGTTGAGGCCGGCCTCCAGCGCCTCTTCGACACCGTACTGGATCAGTGGCTTGTTCACCACCGGAAGCATTTCCTTGGGCATTGCCTTGGTCGCTGGCAAGAAGCGGGTGCCGTAACCGGCAGCGGGGAACAGGCATTTCTTGATCATGGGACTCCCAGATGGGGATGGTTGGAATGCGCGTTCAGTCTATCAAGCCGCGCTGGCCTTACAACTGCCGCTTGCAGGCCGGCCGATGCCACGATAGAGAAAACCCAGTTCCGCCAGGTGTTGCGCGTCATAGATATTGCGCCCGTCGAACAGCACCGGCATACGCATGGCGCCGCGAATGCGCGGGAAATCCGGTTGGCGGAACTGCTTCCATTCGGTCACCAGCACCAGTGCATCGGCGCCCTGGGTAACGGCATAAGACGATTCGCTCAGCACCAGTTGCCCTGATTGGACGGCCCCAGGGTAGCGCGCGGCGACGGCAGCGGTGGCCGCCGGATCGCAAGCCTGCACCCTGGCGCCGGCCATCAGCAGCGCCTCGAGCAGCACCAGACTCGGTGCTTCACGCAGATCATCGGTACCGGGCTTGAACGCCAACCCCCAGAGCGCGACGACCCGACCTTGCAGGTGGCCATTGAAGTGTTCGCGCAGGGCCTGGAACAGCAGCGTCTTCTGCAGCGCATTGCGCGCCTCGACCGCGCGCAGGATACCCGGCTCGATACCCTCATGCTCGGCGGTGCGGATCAGCGCCTTGACGTCCTTGGGGAAGCACGAACCGCCGTAGCCGCAGCCGGCATAAATGAAGTGCGTGCCGATGCGCCGGTCGCTGCCGATGCCGCGGCGCACTTCCTCGATATCCACACCCAGGCGCGCGCAGATGCCGGCCATCTCGTTGATGAAGGAAATCTTGGTCGCCAGGAAGGCGTTGGCCGCGTACTTGCTGAACTCGGCAGCACGCACACCCATGCACAGCAGGCGGTCATGATTGCGCAGGAACGGCGCATACAGTCTGCGCAGCAGCTCACGCCCGCGCTCGTCGTCACAGCCGACGATGACCCGGTCGGGGCGCATGAAATCCTCGACCGCCGAGCCCTCCTTGAGAAACTCCGGATTGCTGGCAACACTCACCCGTACGCGTTTGCCTCGACGTGCGAGCCCGGCGTTGATGCGTTGTTCGACGCGTTCGGCGGTGCCCACCGGCACGGTGGATTTGTCGACGATCAGGCAGGCGTGCTCCAGTCGCTCGCCCAGCTCATCGGCGACCGCCAGCACGTGTGAAAGGTCTGCCGAACCGTCCTCGCCACTGGGCGTACCCACCGCGATGAAGATGACTTCGGCGCGGCGGATGCCGGCCTTGAGCTGCGAGGTGAAACCGAGCTGCCTCGCCGCCAGCTGCGCCCTGAGCAGCGCTTCCAGGCCCGGCTCGTAGATCGGTACCTCACCTTGCGCAAGCTTGGCAACGCGCTGCGGGTCACGCTCGACGCAGACCACCTGATTGCCCATCTCCGCCAGGCAGGTCGCCGTCACCAAGCCCACGTAGCCCGCTCCTATCACACATATCTGCATCGCAGCATCCTCCTGGCGTTTGCTGCGATTGCAACCAATGGTCGTGGCAATGAGGTGACGAAACGGCGAAGCAATGATGACAAGCGCTCACCGTGTCGCGTGGCTGGCGCTGATGCCAGGCGACTTGTATCTTCCACGCTGCATTGGAAACCAACCGACTACAGGGACCCCGTCATGCGCTTACTGGCTATCGCTGCCCTCGCCTTTTCAACCGCCACCGTCTTCGCCTCTACCCCGACGCCGCCGTCGTCCACACAAATCGCCGCCTGGTCGCCCGCGGAAATCAACGAGATGGGGCCGAGCATCGATAAGTTGCTGCCCATCACGCTCAAGGGCGGCGAGCAGGCCTATCTCGCTTCCGTTTCCTACGAGAACGCCGGGCGCAATTTCTGGGCCGGCTACCTGCTGGTGCGCCCGCAGATCGGCGAAGCGCGGCCTTTGGACGAATTCGGCGGGCAGTACAACCAGATCCGTACCCTGGATGACTACAGCGCCAGCCACTCGGCGGTGATCATCGGCGGCGCTGGCTCGGGCCAGGGTACATCGCAGAGCAGCTATTCGTTGGTGGTGTTCGATGGCTGGACAGCCAGGACGCTGTTCAGCGCAAGCGAATCCGACAATTCGGGCAACTGCGGCGCCTATGTGGAGCGTGACTGCTCAGGTAACAGGGTATTCATCAATGTCTTCGAAGGCGACGCCAACAGCAAGCGAGTCGGTCTGCTGGTCAGCAACCTCCAGTACTCCTCGCCGGACATCGAAACCACGCCCTATCAGTACAGCCAGGAGTCGGAAATCCTGTTCCTGAGCAATCCGAATCAATAGAGCGTCGCCTGGACGCCCTTACTACCGCAGGTCAAACAGTAGAAACTTCCATCGCCGCCTCACGTCCACCCTAAGCATCGGTCATGACTTCGGTAGCCGCCTGGTTACCGCTGCTTTGTCTGACCGGAACTCGATCTAGCGGAGGGTGCAGATGGCCACGACAGTCGGAGATTTCATCGTCGAGCGGCTTTACCAGTGGGGTGTACGGCGTATCTACGGGTATCCCGGGGACGGCATCAACGGTGTGTTCGGCGCACTCAACCGGGCCGATGGAAAGATCCGTTTCATCCAGGCCCGCCACGAAGAGATGGCCGCCTTCATGGCTGCGGCCGATGCCAAGTTCTCCGGCCAGCTGGGGGTCTGCATCGCTACCTCGGGCCCCGGCGCGACCCATCTGCTGACCGGCCTCTACGATGCACGTATGGATCATATGCCGGTGCTGGCAATTACCGGCCAGCAGGCGCGTACCGCACTCGGCGGGCATTACCAGCAGGAGCTGGACCTGGTCTCGGTGTTCAAGGACGTCGCCGGCGCCTTCGTCCAGCAGGCCAGCGCACCGGCGCAGGTGCGTCATCTGATCGACCGCGCCATCCGCACCGCCATCGGTGAGCGCCGGGTGACGGCGATCATCCTGCCCAATGATCTGCAGGAGGCCGAGTACGCCGAGCCACCGCACAAGCACGGCACCGTGCACAGCGGCATCGGCTACAGCCACCCGCGCGTCGTGCCCTATGAAGCGGATCTGCAGCGCGCTGCCGAAGTGCTCAACAGCGGCAAGAAGGTCGCCATACTGGTAGGCGCCGGGGCGCTGAATGCCAGTGATGAGGTCTTCGAAGTGGCGCAGAAGCTCGGCGCCGGGGTGGCCAAGGCGCTGCTGGGCAAAGCCGTGTTGCCTGACGAGCTGCCCTGGGTCACCGGCTCCATCGGCCTGCTCGGTACGGTGCCGAGCTACAAGATGATGGAGGAATGCGACACGCTGCTGATGATCGGTTCCGGCTTCCCCTACTCCGAGTTCCTGCCCGCAGAAGGACAGGCGCGTGGCGTACAGATCGACATCCAGCCCGACATGCTCAGCCTGCGCTATCCGATGGAGGTCAATCTGCAGGGCGATGCCGCCGAGACCCTTCGTGCCCTGCTGCCCCTGCTGGAGGCCAAGCAGGATGACAGCTGGCGCACCACCATCGAAGCTTGGCGCAGCGAATGGGATCAGACTCTGGAAAGCCGCGCCATGGTCTCGGCCAACCCGATCAACCCGCAGCGGGTGGTCTACGAGCTGTCGCCGCGGCTGCCGGAGCGCGCCGTGGTCACCTGCGACTCCGGCTCCTGCGCCAACTGGTATGCCCGCGATTTAAAGATTCGCCGCGACATGCTCTGCTCGCTGTCCGGCGGCCTGGCCTCGATGGGCGCGGCAGTGCCTTATGCCATCGCCGCCAAGTTCGCCCACCCGGACCGTCCGGTGGTCGGCCTGGTGGGTGACGGCGCCATGCAGATGAACAACCTGGCTGAACTGATCACCGTGGCCAAGTACTGGCGTGAGTGGGAAAACCCGCAATGGGTGCTCGCAGTATTCAACAATCAGGACCTCAACCAGGTCACCTGGGAGCAGAGGGTGATGGAAGGCGACCCGAAATTCGAGGCTTCGCAGAACATCCCCGACGTGCCCTACCACGCCTTCGCCAACTCCATTGGCCTGCTCGGCCTGTTGATCGAGCGTGAAGAGGATGTCGGCCCGGCCTGGGAACAGGCTCTCGCTGCAGATCGCCCGGTGTTGCTGGAATTTCGCACCGACCCGGATGTCCCACCATTGCCGCCGCATATCAGCCTGGAGCAGGCCAAGCAGTTCGCCTCCACCCTGCTGCAGGTCGACCCGGACCAGCGCGGCATCCTTGCGCAAACCGCCAAGCAATTGTTCGGTTCGCTGCTGCCGGGTAAGCACAAGAAGTGATCCGCGAGGCTGTTTGAATGAAAAAAGACGATTGCCCGGTGGTGGTGATCTGCGGGGCCAGCGCCGGTGTCGGCCGGGCCACTGCGCATGCTTTCGCTGCCGCAGGCTATGTCGTCGGCTTGCTGGCCCGCAGCGACGAAGGGCTGGCAGCGGCGACATCGGAGCTGGAAGCCTATGCCACGCCGACCCTGGCGATCAGCGCGGACGTGGCCGATGCCAATGCCCTGGCGCTGGCGGCGCAACGTTTCGAGGCCGAGCTCGGCCCCATCGACGTCTGGGTCAATTCGGCGATGGTCACGGTGTTCGCTGCGATCGAGCAGTTGACGCCGGAGGAGATCAGGCGCGTTACCGAGGTGACCTACCTCGGCGCCGTACATGGCACCCTGGCGGCGCTGCCCCTGATGCGCGCACGGAATCGCGGCGTGATCATCCAGGTCGGTTCGGCACTCGCCTATCGCGCCATCCCTCTGCAGTCGGCCTATTGCGCAGCGAAGTTCGCGCTGCGCGGTTTTACCGACTCGCTACGCTGCGAACTCATTCACCAGCGCAGCGAGGTCAAGGTCTGCATGGTGCAGCTGCCGGCGATCAATACGCCGCAGTTCGACTGGGCGCGCAACAAACTGGGTCAACGCGTGCAACCCGTGCCGCCCATTCATGACCCCGGTGTCGCAGCGCGCGCCATTCTCAGCGTCGCGAGTGCACCTCCACGGGAACTCTGGGTCGGCCTGCCCACCCTCAAGGCCATCATCGGCAATCAGTTCTTTCCGGGCCTGCTCGACCGACTCCTGGCGCGTCGCGCCTGGCAAGGCCAGCTAAGCGAGGGCCAGACAGATCCTGCAGGCGACAACCTCTTTCACAGCGTCTATGGCCTGCATGAGGTGCAAGGACGCTTTACCCGCAGGTCGCGCGGGCATGCATTGGCGTTGAGTTCAGCGCGGGTGACCGCCCTGCTGGGAACCTGCGCGGTCTTGCTGGTCCTGCTGCTTATCTGATCCGTCAATCATGGCGCCTCGGCGCCGAGCCGCTCCCACATGGCGCGCGTCAGGCGCTGGCGGTTGGCGTAGCCGGTCCAGGGGTCTTGGCGCAGCCCGTCCAGGCGTTGCTGCAGGTTGGCGACCGTCCACTGCTGGGCACTGCGCAGGCCGTCCAGTTCGTCCCGGGCGATCGGCACCGAAACCGGCAGGCCGGGCCGCGCGCGCACCGAGTAGGCCGATACCGTACTGGCACCGCGGCCGTTGCGCAGATAGTCGATGAAGATTTTCCCCACCCGATTCTTCGGCCCCGACGTCGCGGTGAATCGCTCGGGTAGCTGCCTAGCCATGAACTGCGCCAGGGCCTTGGCGAAGCCCTTGACCGTATCCCAGTCGGCGTGCCGGGCAAGTGGCACGATGATGTGCATGCCTTTGCCGCCGCTGGTCTTGAGAAATGCCTGCAGACCCAGCTCGTCGAGCACGCTCAGGGTCAACCGGGTCGCCTCTAGCATGCTGCGCCACGGCAGCGCCGGGTCCGGGTCGAGATCGAGCACGAAATGATCGGGCGTTTCGATGCGGTCGCTGGTAGCGCCCCAGCGGTGGAACTCGATGCAGCCCATCTGCGCTGCACCAACCAGGGCCGGCACGCTGTCGATTTCCATCAACCGCGCGTGGCCGGGGTCCAGCTTGGGATCGAGATGCTTGATGTTGGGGATCGCCAGGCGCTCGGCATGCTTCTGGAAGAATTGTTCTCCCGCTACCCCGTCCGGCGCCCGCACCAGCGAGACGGGCCGTTTGCGCAGATACGGCAGCAACCACTCGGAGATATCCGCATAGAACTGAGCGAGCTGCAGTTTCGTGGTGCCGCTGTCCGGGTCGATCACCCGCTGCGGATTGCTGATCGGCACCCCGGACACTACCGGCTTGGCGGATGACTTGCGCGAGCTTTCGACCTTCTTGGTCTGTTTCTCCGCTGCAGCGCCTGGCGCACGCGGATGCTCACGAACGATCTGCGCCGCCGGCTTGTCACTGCGCAAGGCGATGAAGCTGGCCTGGCGCACGATGCCTTCGCGCGTCCATTCGGCGAACTCGACCTCGCCGACCAGTTGAGGCTCGACCCAGCTTACACCGCGGGCCTGGGCGGCGGTCAGTTTCCGCTCCAGTGGCGACTCCTCTCGCCCCAGCTTGCGCAACTGCTCATGCAGGGCCTTGAGCGAGGCTTCCCCGAACCCGGTGCCGACCCGCCCGGCATAGCGCAGCCCGCCCGCCTCGTTCACCGCCAACAGCAGCGCGCCAAAGCCGCTGCGACTGCCCTGCGGCTTGGTGTAACCGACGATGACAAACTCCTGGCGCAGACGGCATTTGAGCTTGATCCAGTCGGCGCTGCGGCGCGACACGTAGAGGCTGCCCGAGCGCTTGCCGATGACGCCTTCCAGCGACATGGCGCAGGCGCTCTCGACGATGTCCCGGTGATGCGCGGTGAAGGCCTCCGAAAAACGCAGCGGGCTGCGCCGCGTGCTGCCCAATGCAGTCTTGAGTTGGGCGCGCCGAGTTTCCAGGGGCACCTCGCGCATGTCTTCGCCGTTGAGAAACGGCGCATCGAACAGGTAGTAGATGAGATCGTGGCTGCGGCCGATGTCGAAGGCATTCTGCAGTTGCTGAAAGTCCGGCAGACCTTGCTCATTGAGTGCCACGACCTCTCCGTCCAGCCAGCTATCGCTCAGGCCCAGCTTGGCCAGAGCCTTGGCCTGCTGCGGCAGGCGCTCCGTCCAGTCATGGCCATTGCGGGTGAACAGACTCACCTCATCGCCGCGCACCCGCGCCAGGATGCGGTAACCGTCGAACTTCACCTCATACAGCCAGTCACCTTCGGGCGGACGCTCGGCCAGGGTCGCCAGTTGCGGCGCCAGGCTGTCGGGGAACTCCGTCTGGGCCTTGCGAATTTTTGCCGGCTTGGAGGCCGCCTTGCGCTTGGTCACCTTGCTCGGGCCTCCCACCAGCGCGCCGCTGATCACGCTTTGCGGCTGCGCCTCGACGATGTCGTATTCGTCGCCGGGGCGCGCGGTGTCGTCGCGCTCCTTGATCAGCAGCCACTGCTCCTTGTCGCCGCTTCCGCGCAGCCGGGTGCGCACCAGCGTCCAGTCCCCGGACAGTTTCTCGCCCACCAGAGTGAACTTGAGCTTGCCGGCCTGGTAGGCAGCCGCCGGGTCGCCCTGCGGCTGCCAGATGCCATGGTCCCAGACGATCACGTCGCCCGCGCCATAGTTGCCTTCGGCGATGCTGCCTTCGAAGCTGGCGTAATCCAGCGGATGGTCTTCGACGTGCACCGCCAGACGCTTTTGCGTCGGGTCCAGGCTCGGCCCCTTGGGCACCGCCCAGCTCTTCAGGGTGCTGTCCAGCTCCAGGCGAAAGTCGTAGTGCAGGCGACGCGCATCGTGCTTCTGCACCACGAAGCGCAGCGCACCGGCCTTGCTGCGGCGCTTGCGCGGTTGCTCGCGCGGTTCGCTGGTCTGCTCGAAATTGCGTTTGCGGTTGTATTCGCTCTGCGCTCTGGCCATGGTCGGTATCCCGGCTTATTTGCGTGCAGTCTTGGGGCTCTTGCGTGGCGTGCTGGCCTTGGGCTTGGCTTTCGTCTTGCTGTCGGGTTTGCCGCCCAGGCTGCGCTTGAGCAGTTCGGTGAGGTCGATGACATCGGCACTGCGCCGCTGCTCTTCGCCTTCAACCCGCTCGACGTTCTCGATCTTGCCAGCCTTGCCCGTCATGCCTCCGCCCGTCTGCATGTGGCCGGCTACCTGGACGCGGCAGCGGATCGCCCATTGCGCCATGCCGTGGAAATCCGCAATGCCAGTTTCTGCGATCCGGCGTTCATTAAACTGCTACGCCAGCACGGCATCGCCCTGGTGGTGGCGGACACAGCGGGTAAATGGCCTTATGCGGAGGACATTACCGCCGATTTCCTTTATCTGCGCCTGCACGGCGATGCCGAACTCTATGTCAGCGGGTATTCGCCTGAAGCCCTGCAACATTGGCAGCAGCGCATCGAAACCTGGACCACCGGCGGGCAACCCGACGATGCCCGGCTGATCGACCAGGCACACAAACCCCGCCGAACGCCGCGCGATCTTTACTGCTACTTCGATAACGACGTGAAGGTGCGAGCGCCCTACGATGCGCGCGATCTCCAGCAACGGCTGGAGCGAAGCGCAGGAGCTGGCCAGGATTCAGGCTGACTCAGCGGGCGGTCATCCTCATTCAGTGCACGGCTTCGCCAATCGCCTGGATAAGCTGCCAGGCTCTGGGTGAAAGCTCCTGCGGTTCAAGCGCGTCCAGCAGATTCTTCACGGCCAGCCCCAGGTCGGTGTCGCCCCCGATCACCAGGTGACGGCGAAAGAACAAGGTATCCGGATCTTCCCGGCGGCTGGCCAGCAGAAGGAAGTCGCGCCAACTGCCGCGAATGGTCACGTCCACTGTCTCTCGGCGCCGTACCAATAGCTTGGTGCCGACGCAGCTCACGCACCAGGCCAGCCCCAGGTCGCTGATCTCGATGCGCAGCCAACGTCCAGTCAACAGATCGAACGCACCCTCGGCCAATGGCTTGGCGAACAACCGGGCCGCCGCGCTTTCGATCAGCCGGCGCTGTACGGCAAAGGGTAGGTATTGCCCGAGTGGCAATAGCGGCGTGCCCAGTTTCACCAACCGACGAGTCAGGGTCATGAGTTCAGCCCCTGCGCCGTCAGCATGCCCGGAAGGCCATGCCAGTAGCCATTGCAACCACTCACTGCCAGGGGCGGCAGGCCTCCGTCGCGCACCGCGGCGAAGTCGCTGATGACTTGCGCCATGCCTTCGGGGCGCGGGCTCAGGCGCAGGACATCCACCCCGCTGTCGGCAAGAGCCGGGTAGTCGGCCAGGAGATTGCTGACCTCTGCAGACATGGTCTGGATGCCATTGAGGGTGAACAACGGCTGCGCCTCCTGGCTGAGCAGCGCGATGCCCTCGGGATAGTTCTGGCAGCAGAACTGGCAGTCGTCCTTGGGCCGGTTCTCCGCCCGCGCCGTGAAGCAGCGCGCCGAGTAAGCCAGCGGTAGATGGCCGTAGGCGAACAACTCGACTTCGGGGCGTTCGATCTGCAGGGCATCGAGTTGTCGCAGGCAATCGTGCAGCAGTTGCCCGGAGCACTCCACGGGTGGAACCCAGCGTTGCAGCCCGCACGTCATCAGTTCGTGCAAGGCATGGGCGTTGTACAGGTTCAGCGCCGGCCCGGCGACGAAAGGCAGACGCCGCTCGGCGAGCAGCTGTACCGCTCCCATGTCGTTGGCCTCCACCCGCAATTCGCCGTTGTCGCAAAGGCGGCGCAGGCTGGCCAGCTCGGAGGCCGCCTCGACCAGCGCCAGGCCGGACAGCACCAGCTCGGCGCCGGTGCATGTGCGCAGCTCGCGTGCCAGTTGCAGCCAGTCGTCCAGCGACAGCGCGCGGCGCTTGGAGCAAACCGTTTCGCCCAGGTAGATGACATCGAGCGGTTGTTCGGCCATCTCGGCATAGAAGTCCAGCAACTTGCTGCGACTCCAGTAGAACAGGACGGGGCCAAGACTCAGTTTCATGGTTTCCTCACTGCCAGGATCGATGATAGGCACCAAGCGTGGTCTGGCTGCCTTCGGACAGCCGCGCCAGGTCCTCGCGCCAGCGTTCCTGGACGACGAAATGGCCTGCGGCATGGGCATCCAGCGCTTCGCGCCAGACCCGGGTTACCTGCTCGACATACGCCGGACTGCGCTGCCGTCCCTCGATCTTCACCGCGGCGATGCCCATTTCGGCCAACTGCGGGATCAGATCGATGGTGTTGAGGCTGGTGGGTTCCTCCAAGGCGTGGAAGCGCTGGCCCTCGACCAGGAAGCGCCCCTTGCACAGGGTCGGATAGCCTGCCGGCTCGCCCGGCGCATAACGGTCGATCAGCACGCCGCCCAGACGCGAATTCAGGCTCTGGGCATCTTCCTGCCAGCGCACGGCCTTGGCCGGCGAGCAGACGCCGCACAGATTGGGCGACTCGCCGGTAACGTAGGACGACAGGTGGCAGCGCCCCTCGGCCATGATGCACAGGCTGCCGAAGGCGAATACCTCCAGCGGCACGCTGCTCTTTTCCGCGACCTGGCGCACCTGGGCCAGCGACAGTACCCGCGGCAGCACGGCCCGGCGAATGTTGTAGCGCTGCTGGTAGAACGCCAGCGCAGCAGCGTTGGTGGCAGAGCCCTGCACAGAGAGATGCAGGTTGAGATCGGGATGATGGCGACTGGCATAGGCCAGCACGCCTGGGTCGGCGGCAATCAGCGCGTCCACTCCGAGCGCAGCGGCCTGATCCACCGCGCGTTGCCAGCGCTGCCAGCCCTGCGCCTGGGCGTAGGTATTGACCGCAACATAGAGTTGGCGGCCGCGCTGGCGGATGAGTTGCAAGCCCGTGTCCAGCTGGCGCTCATCCAGATTCAGGCCGGCAAAATGACGGGCGTTGGTGTCATCGCGAAAGCCCACGTAGATGGCATCCGCCCCCTGATTCAACGCGGCCTTGAGAGCGGGAAGACTCCCCGCGGGACAGACCAGATGCATGATTCGACTCCTGCTTCGACAGCGAGGCGCCACTCTAGGCGACGCATCACAGCGGTCGCCTTGACTGCGATCAAGTCGGTCCAGCCGGTGCCTCACGACGGCGAATGCGCCAGAACTTGATATCGATCAAGGCCAGCACGACCGGCAGCACTAGGCTTGGAGAGAACGACAGACCAGACAGGAAAGGCTGAAATGGCCAAGAAATTTCCCTTGCACCCCAGCCGCCCCGATCGCATCTGCTGGGGCTGTGATCGCTATTGCCCGGCTGATTCGCTGGCCTGCGGCAATGGCGCTGACCGCACCATGCACCCGGTCGAGATGCTCGGCGATGATTGGTATGAGCATGGCGACTGGGGAATGGACATAGCGGAGCCAAAGGAGAACCTGGCTGACGATACCAGTCCGGTACGCCTGGTCTCCGCGCAATAGACGGCCGCTGCCCATAGGAAGGCATCACGTTCGCTGCTCACGGTCAGATCAGGTTCAAACGCCGCGCCAGCTTGCGCAGGTTGCTGGGGTCGACAGCCAGCGCCCGGGCAGTGGCGGCCCATTTGCCGCCGTGTTCGCTCAGCGCGATGCGGATCAGCTCTCGCTGATAGCGATCCACACTCTGCTGCAGGCTCTCGCTGGATATCAGCGCTGGCGTTGCAGGGGCGCTTGCCTGCAGCGCGACCGGCCCCTCCAGCCCCAACCAGGAAGCACCGATACTGAGCAAGGCGGTACGCGACTCAGCCTGGCTCAATACCTTGAGCGCAGCCCTGCTGATCACATGCTCCAGTTCGCGCACGTTGCCTGGCCAGCAATAGCCCAGCAGCGCTTGCTCGGCATCGGCTGACAGGCGCAGGCAGCGCAGGCCCAGGCGCGCGCGGTTGAGCTCGAGAAAATGTCCGGCCAGCAGCAGGATGTCTCTGCCCCGCTCGCGCAAAGGTGGGATATGCACCGGGTAGACCGACAGACGATGATAGAGGTCGGCCCTGAATCGCCCCTCACGCACCTCTTCCCACAGCCGTCGGTTGGTTGCAGTGATCACCCGGACATCGACATGTCGCGTGCGGTCCGAGCCCAGGCGCTGGATCTCGCCATTCTGCAGGGCACGCAGCAGCTTGGCTTGGATCGACAGCGGCAGCTCGCCGATCTCGTCGAGAAACAGCGTGCCGCCGTTGGCCGCCTCGAAGCGCCCGGGACGATCCTGCGTGGCGCCGGAGAACGCGCCGCGCACATGCCCGAACAGCTCGCTTTCCGCCAATGTCTCTGGCAGCGCTGCGCAGTTCACGTACACCAGCGGTTTGCGCGCACGAGGCGAATGGGCATGCAGCCAACGGGCGAACAGTTCCTTGCCGACGCCGGTTTCGCCCTGCAGCAACACCGGCAATTCGGATTCAGCCACCACGCCGAGCTCGTCGAGCAACTGGGTGAGGATTGGGCTGTCGCCCAGAATCATGCTCGCCGCCTCGTCACCCTCCTCGCCGGGTTCGGTGCGGACCAGACGCAGGCTGCGAATCTCGTTCTCCAGTCGGCAGGTCCGCAGCGCCGCCTCGATCAACAGGCCATAGCGTTGCAGACGTTCGCCGGCGCGCCGGTCGAAAGTGCCGGGGCGCAAGGCATCGAGCGTCACTGCGCCCCACGAACGACCATCGACCACCAGGCTCATGCCCATGCAATCATGCACGGGCAGCGGCTCGTCCGGGCTGTGCTGCAACAAGCCATCGTAAGGATCGGGCAGCTCGCTATGCGCCGGGAACTGTACCGGCGCGCGCTGCTCCATGATCCGCGCCAGACGGGGGTGCCTGGCAACTGCGAAGCTGCGCCCCAGGGTTTCGTGGCTGAGCCCGACCGCAGCCTGAGGTCGCAGGTTGTCGCCATCCAGGCGCAATAGCACCACCGCACTGCAGGCAAAGACTTCGCGCAGGCTGACCACCAGCCGCTGCAGGCGTACAGCGCTGGGCAACTCGCCTGTCAGGTCGGCGAGCAAGGTGTTCTGCAAGGGAGTGAAATCTACCATTTCGGGTGCCCCGGACCTGATTCGTGGCGGGTAGATTAGACCTGTAAGCCGCGCGAGCCCTTGATTGCCGTCAAGTCTTGCCCCGGCACGGTGTTTGCGATGGGCACAGGCACAAACCAGCCTGAAAGGAGCCATGCATGGCCAGCCAACTGCTCGACCACACCCTGGACCACATCGCCTGCAACATCCCCGGTGCGACCCGGGTTCTCCATGAATTCCACCTCGATTTCTGCTGCGGCGGCCAGAAGAGCCTGCGCCAGGCAGCACAGGAGCGCGGCATCGATGCCGAACAGGTACAACGGCACCTGCTATCGCTCGAGGGCGAAATCGGGCATGAAGAAGATTGGCGCACGGCTCCGCCGGAACAACTTATCGAACACATCCTGGAGCGCTACCACGACGTCCATCGCCAGCAGCTGCCGGAGCTGATCCGCCTGGCGGCCCGCGTCGAACAGGTGCATGGCGGCCGTGAACACTGCCCGCTGGGCCTGACGGACCTGCTGATGAATCTGCTGCAGGAACTGGAAAGCCATATGCAGAAGGAGGAACAGATACTCTTTCCGATGATCCAGCGCGGCGCGGGTGTGATGCTGGGCGCACCGATATCGGTGATGCGCTATGAGCATGACCAGCATGGCGATGCGCTGGAGCGCCTGGTGGCGTTGACCAACGGCATGCAGCCGCCCGCCAACGCCTGCAACACCTGGCGAGCGCTCTACGGCGGCCTGGATGAACTGCGCCGCGACCTGATGCAGCACATCCACCTGGAAAACAACCTGCTGTTCCCCCGCGCTTTGGGCGAATCGGTCGGCTATCAATAAGCACCTGCCGCCGCGCGCCCCAACCAGGAGCGCGCGGCGGCAGAGGTCACTTGTTTTTTGCCCCTAGCCCGGATGACCATCGACACGCGGCCGACACAGCATGGGCCCGTAGCAGTAGAGATACTGTGCAAAGGCAAGGCTCCAGGCCAGGGCTGCCAGCCAGAGCGCCGGTTGGTACGCGAAGGACACGCCGAAGACCCTGACCAGCGCGGCCAGATTGAGCGCGACGAAGGCGATGGCAAAATCGCGTGGCAACTGCAGCGCACGCCCGGTATGGCCCAGCGTGACCCGTGCCAGCATGGCCAGGATCAGGCCGCCCATGGCACCGACGGTCAGCCCATGCAAGGCCTGACTGAAGGACAGCGGCGCGCCCAACTGCGCCGCTGCGAGCCCCAGGCAAGCCAGCACCAGCCAGGCATAGGCCAGATGCAGCGACCACAGCAGCGGCACCCGCAGCAGACCGGCATCGAACCAGCGGTACAGGCGAATGCCGTGACCCAGCCCCAGAGCCAGCAGCAGGATCGCGCCGAACCAATGAGGTTGCAGCAGCAGCCCCGCAGCGGTGAGCACTGCCATTAGCACACTGCCGACCAGCAGGGCCACATCCAGCCAGATCCAGGGCTGCACCGCCTCTGTCCGACCCAGGCCGCGTTGGGTGAAGAAGGGAATCACCCGCCCGCCGATGACCGTCATCATCGCTGCCACCAGCCAGATGGCTGCCAGGCAGCCCTGGCGTTGCCAGGCCTCATGCCCGAACGCCACGCCGAGCAGACTGAGTAGATCCGCCGCAGCCAGCAATGCAAGCACCAGCACGATCGGGTAATTACGTCGCTGGCGCACTGCCCAGAGCAGCCGGGCCATGATCACCGCGACGGCAAGCAGAAACGCCACGTTGACCACCAGCAGCAACCATGCTGAAGGCAGCCACCAGCTCAGACGCCCCAGCAGCCATAGCGCGGCCAGCCAGGCCAACGGCCTGCCCGACAGGCTCGGTCGCCCCGTCCAGGTCTGCACCGCCGTCAGCAGAAAGCCCGCGATGATGGCCCCGGCGAAGCCGAACGTCTGCTCATGACGGTGCCAGGCCAGCCAACCACCCTGTGGCTCGGCGACAGGACCGCCGTAGAGCGCGAAGACCCAGAGCGGAACCGCCAACGCCGCAAGCCCGGCACCAAACAGAAAGAAGGGGCGAAACCCCAGGCGCAGGATCGCCGGGATGGCCAGGGCCTTGCGCTTATCGGTAATCAGCATGTTGTCTCCTCCCCCGCGCGGATCGAGGCGCAGGGGTTACTAGAATGTCGGGGCCTTGGTAGTCGGGCGGTCCCCGTGGTCTTTCCGGCACGCCTTCAGCCATTGGCCTAGGCCGCGCGCAGTTCGAAACGTTCGAACAGCTGCTCGAAATAAGGCCAGAGCTCTGCCGCCTGCGGTGGCGTGGCAGCAGCGCTCAACTGCTCGTCGAGCATCCGCTGCGAGCGAGCCAGCTGCACTGCGAAGCGGCGCACCCCTTGAGCCGCCAGGCGTTCGCCCAAACGTCGCAGGTGCCGGCAATCGAACAGGTCCCAGTGCACCGTGGTGCGGCATTCGTAGCTCACGCCGCTTGCCAGCAGCAGCTCCAGGCTTTTCCAGTTGGCCTGGCCGCTACCGCTGACTCCGGTGATCAGCGCCGCCTCCTCCTCCAACGCCTTGACGTCGAATCCGACCCAGTCGCAATGCACCAGTGCGCGTCCGAACGAAGCCGGTTTGATCCCGGCGCTGTGCAAGCCGACCTTGAAACCCAGCTCGCGCACCCGACGCATGGCCGAGGGCAAGGCCAGCTGCAGCGTGGCCTCGCCACCGGAAAACACGACCGCCTGCAACAGTCCCTGGCGCTGCTGCAGGAAATCCAGCACCCTGGCCCAGCTCCATTCGGCGCTCGTTGCACCGCAGCGAATCAGCTCCGGGTTGTGGCAATAGCGGCAGCGCCATGCGCAGCCCTGGCAGAACAGTACGCAGGCCAGATGGTCGGGATAATCGAGTGTCGTCATCGGCTGCAGCCCGCCAATGCGCAAGGCCTGGCGGGCTGGATGCAAGGGAGATGGAGGCATGGCCGTCACTCCGTGAATGAAGATGGCGAAGTCCGGGCCATCGCGATGGTCCGGACTCACGACGCAATCAACGCGGCTCGACGAAATGACGGCGCTCGCGATGCTCGGATTGCTTACCCAGGTTGAAGGCCGTCACCGGGCGGTGGTAACCCATCACCCGGGTCCAGACCTCACAGCGCTGACGCTGGGCTTCGGGAAGTTTCAGCTGTGCATTCATGGTGTCGCTCCTTGTGGTGGGTAATAGGTCTTCAGCCGCCGCAGGCGCCGCAGCACTGCTGTTTCTGCAGCAGAGCCTCGTCGCACTTCGGGCAGAACTCATGTTCACCAGCCAGGTAACCGTGCACCGGGCAGATGGAGAAGGTCGGGGTGATGGTCAGGTATGGCAGGCGGAAGCGCGAGAGCGCCGTGCGCACCAGTTGCTTGCAGGCCTGCGCCGAGGAAATCCGCTCGGCCATGTACAGGTGCAGCACGGTGCCGCCGGTGTACTTGCATTGCAGCTCGTCCTGCAGGGCCAAGGCCTCGAAGGGATCGTCGGTGAAACCGACCGGCAGTTGCGAGGAGTTGGTGTAGTAAGGCGCCTCGACCGTGCCGGCCTGGAGGATATCGGGGAAACGTTTCTGGTCCTCCTTGGCGAAGCGGTAAGTAGTGCCCTCGGCCGGCGTCGCTTCGAGGTTGTAGAGGTGACCGCTACGCTCCTGGAACTGCACCAGTCGCGCACGTACATGATCGAGCACCTGCAGCGCCAGCGCACGACCCGCCTCGGTTTGCATCCCCTCCTGGTCGTCCGTGAAATTGCGCAGCATCTCGTGCAGGCCGTTCACACCGATGGTTGAAAAGTGATTGCGCAGGGTGCCCAGGTAGCGCCGCGTGTAGGGATAGAGCCCTGCATCCATGTGGTGCTGAATGACCTTGCGCTTGACCTCCAGACTTTCGTAGGCCATCTCCAGCAACACGTCCAGGCGCTGCAGCAGGCCGGGCAAATCCTGACGATGGCGATAGCCCAGGCGCGCGCAGTTGATGGTCACCACGCCAAGAGAACCGGTCTGCTCCGCCGAGCCGAACAGGCCGTTGCCGCGTTTCAGTAGCTCACGCACGTCCAGTTGCAGACGGCAGCACATCGAGCGCACCTGGTTGGGCTGCATGTCCGAGTTGAGGAAGTTCTGGAAGTACGGCAGGCCATAGCGCGCAGTCATGTCGAACAGACGCGTGGCGTTGTCGCTGTCCCAGGGGAAGTCGTGGGTAATGTTGTAGGTCGGGATCGGGAAGGTGAACACCCGCCCTTTCGCATCGCCGGCCATCATTACCTCGATATAGGCGCGGTTGATCAGCTCCATTTCGCCCTGCAGATCGCCGTAGCAGAACGGCATCTCCTGGCCACCGATCACCGGCACCTGCTCGCGCAGGTCCTCGGGGCAGACCCAGTCGAAGGTCAGGTTGGTGAAAGGCGTCTGCGTTCCCCAGCGCGACGGCACGTTGAGGTTGTAGATGAACTCCTGGATGGCCTGGCGGATTTCGTCGTAGCTCAAGCCGTCCTTGCGCACGAAGGGTGCCAGGTAGGTGTCGAACGAGCTGAACGCCTGGGCCCCGGCCCATTCGTTCTGCAAGGTGCCAAGGAAGTTGACCATCTGCCCCAGGGCGCTGGACAGATGCCTGGGCGGCCCCGCCTCGACCCGCCCCGCGATGCCATTGAACCCCTCATTCAGTAGCGTGCGTAGCGACCAGCCAGCGCAGTATCCGGCCAGCATGTCGAGGTCGTGGATATGCAGGTCGGCCTCGCGGTGGGCCCGGCCCACCTCCTCGCTGTAGACCTCGTCCAGCCAGTAGTTGGCCGTCACCTTGCCGGATACGTTGAGAATCAGCCCGCCCAGCGAATAACCCTGGTTGGCGTTGGCCTGCACCCGCCAGTCCTCGCGCGACAGGTATTCGTTCATCGACGCGGCCACGTCTATCAGGTGCTTGCGGTCGCGTCGCAGACGGCCATGCCGCTCGCGGTAGACGATATAGGCGCGCGCGGTCTGATAGTAACCGGCCTCCATCAGCACCTGCTCGACCCGGTCCTGAACCTGCTCCACTTCCAGGCTGCGGAACTCCACCAAGCGTGCCAGCACCGCGTCGGTGAGCGCCCTGGCCTCGGTCGCCGCGAATTCCCCCGTGGCCTGACCCGCAGCAGTGATCGCACGCTCTATCTTGGCGCCTTCGAAAGGCACCTCCTGGCCGTCGCGCTTGAACAGCGACTGCGGCCGATTAGCGACACGCTCCTTATACATTCAGCACCTCCTGGCACATCATCTAGTTTAAAAATCAGAGCAAGAACACAAGATGATGTGGAATCTACGCTTTGAGGGCCGTTTTAGAATTGATCGTGATCAAGTTTGTCTGGGTTGGCGGTTAGCTCTTTTCCCGTTAGAGAAGCTAGCTAAATTTAATCTGCAGACCAAAACATGCTATAAATAAATCTACAGACGCAAAGAAGAGTTCTATATGACCGTTACAGCCCTTCAGGTTCAGGACTTCTCGAAAAGCCAGTGCGCAGCCGGTCTGCGCGCTGCGCTTAACATTCTCGACAAGTGGAAGGCGTCAGCCGAACAGGCCTGCCGAGTGCTACGGATCTCCCGCAGCACCTACACCCGCGCCAGCCAAAAGGACTCGTCATGGACGGTAAGCCTGGACTCCGACCAGATGCAGCGCATCAGCCTGGTGTTGAACATCCATGCCGCACTACGTGTGGTGTTCGATAACCCCGATAATGTTTACGGCTTTGCCCTGATGGAAAACCACAACGAGTTCTTCAACGGCCGCACGCCAATGGAAGTCATGGCGCAAGGCGACATGATCTCGTTGTACGAAACGTTCCGGCGCATTGACACCCTGCGAGGTGCTCAGTGGTAATGCTCAGCGACCTACCACTGCTGGAAGATGAGCCGGTACAGGCCTACCGCCTGGTCAACTCCAAGTTCCCGCCCATCGCCCTATTCGATGATGTCGCCGACGCAGAGGACTTCGAAGCCCTCTATCAGATCCAGGCGCTGACCAATCCACGGCTGCAGAACGAGATTGGTCGCCTGGAGCTGATATCGCGTGACCAGATTCCCTTCGGCATTGTCGGCTGCTCGTACGCGACGGCCCCCTTCACTCACGTCAACCCGGCTGGCTCGCGCTTCAGCAACGGCAGCTTCGGTGTGCTGTACCTGGCGGACAGAATGGATACCGCGATTGCCGAGGTGTGCTACCACCAGGAAAACTACTGGTCGAAGGTGCCGAACCTCAACTATGAGCGCTTCGTCTTCCGCGGGCTGACCGCCAACTTCAGCGAAGCAGGGTTGAGAGACGCCACGGTCGTACCGCTATCCGACCCCATCTATGCGCCAGGTGACTATGCCCACTCCAACCAGCTGGGAGCCGAGGTGAAAGCGTCGGGATGCACGGGCCTGCGCTATCACTCGGTGCGCTCTGCCGGCAATATCTGCTGGGCACTGATGACGCCGCGGCCAGTGGCTTCAATCATCCAGAGCGCGCATTACGAAATGATCTGGAGCGGCCAGGTGATCAGCGTCAATCAGATCACGACACTGGTGGCTACGTAGCCCTGCAGCCGAAGGCGAGCAGAACGCCCTTCTCCCTCACAACCGTCAGTGGCGTAGCGGCACACAACCGAAAACCGCCCCTCAAATCCCCTTCCTCCCGGGTCGATCAACACGGCCCCGGCATGCGGACAGGAAAAACGTTGAAACCCTGTCGACGCATCCCCTGTCACACCCTCGAGCCCCGGATGAAGCGTTACCGATTGCGTTAACGCTTATCCGAGCCGGTACCCATCCACTTCGCAGCGAACGGAAAGCACGATGATGGAAGACCGCGCCGACAATCATTCGCCCCGTGCCGCCTGTATACGGGCGAGTGGCGCATGAGCCTCGATACCCTGTCTCGCGACAGTTGGCTACGCCCGACAAGCGAGACACCGCTGCAGTCGATGCTGCAACCGCACAGTGAGCCGGCTGCACTGATCGCCAACCTGAGCTGGTGGATGATCGGCACCTTCACGGTGGTGTTCCTGGTGGTCATGTTGCTCGCCGGTGTCGCTCTGTGGCGAGGCATGCGCGCCAGGACCAGTCTGAGCGAACGAGCCAGCCGCAATCTGGTGCTGCTTGGCGGCGTGGTGGTGCCCTCGTTCATCCTGCTGGCGCTGGTGATCGCCAGCATCCTGGTCGGCCAGGCCAGCTCCGGCGAACAGGGCGACGCCGATCTGACCGCGGAGGTCATCGGTCACCGCTGGTGGTGGGAAATCCGCTATCGCGATCGCGACGACAATCTGCTCGCGGTGGCTGCCAACGAGCTGCACCTGCCGGCCGGTGAAACGGTGCGCTTGGTACTCAAGGCCAGCGACGTGATCCACAGCTTCTGGGCACCGAACCTGGATGGCAAGACCGACATGATTCCAGGCATGACCAATGAACGCTGGTTGCGCATCGACCGCCCAGGTGTCTACCGCGGTCAATGCGCCGAGTTCTGCGGCGACCAGCACGCGTTGATGGCGGTGCGCATCGAGGTGCAGGCGCAACCGGCATTTCGCGACTGGTTGCAGCGCCAGGGCGAGCCGGCCGTAGCGGCTGCGCTGGCCATGGATGACGCACGGCAGATCTTTCGCGAACGCGGCTGCGCCGATTGTCACACCATCCGCGGGACCCGTGCGGGCGGCCAGAGCGGACCCGACCTGACCCACCTGGCTTCGCGCCAGACGCTGGCCGCCGCCACCCTGCCGAACAACCGCGGGCACCTCGGCGGCTGGATTACCGACCCGCAGAGCAACAAGCCCGGCGTACTGATGCCGGCTACCCGTCTGCAACCCGCGGAGCTGCGGGCCCTGCTCGACTACCTCCAGGCACTGGAATAGGAGCCGATGGCCATGACAGCCCTGCTGGACGCACGCGAACGGCAACAACTCGACGACACCTGGCGCTCGCCTAGCGGGCTGGTCGGCTGGTTCATGCAGGTCAACCAGCGCAAGATCGGCCTGCGCTTCATCGTCACTGCCTTCATTTTCTTCCTGCTGGCCGGGGTGCTGGCGCTGCTGATGCGCCTGCAACTGGTGAGCCCGGAAAACGGTCTGCTCGATCCGACGCTGTACAACCAGCTGTTCACCGTGCACGGCACTACCATGATGTTCTTCTTCGCCGTGCCGGCCATGGAAGGCTTCGGCATCTACCTGGTGCCGCTGATGCTCGGTACTCGCGACATGGCTTTCCCGCGATTGAACGCCTTCGGCTATTACGTCTACCTGATCGCAGGCATCGCTTTCTTCCTCACCCTGTTCCTCGGCATGGCTCCAGATGACGGCTGGTTCAGCTACGTGCCACTGGCTGGCAAGACTTATTCGCCGGACCAGGGCTCCGATGTCTGGACCACCGTGATCACCTTCATCGAGGTTTCTGCGCTGGCAGCGGCCGTGGAGCTGATCGTCACCATCCTCAAACTACGGGCGCCGGGCATGACTCTCAGCCGTATGCCGCTGTTCGTCTGGGCGATCCTGGTGATGTCGTTCATGATCGTATTTGCCATGCCTTCGGTGATCGTCGCCAGCGTACTGCTGGCGCTGGATCGCACCTTCGACACGCTGTTCTTCGTCTCCGATGCCGGCGGCCAGCCGCTGCTCTGGCAGCACCTGTTCTGGTTCTTCGGCCATCCAGAGGTGTACATCATCCTGGTGCCGGCGCTGGGCATGATCTCGGCGATCCTCACCACCTTCTGCCGCCGCCCGGTGTACGGCTATACCGCGGCGGTGCTGTCGCTGGTGGGGATCGGCTTCATCTCATTCGGCCTGTGGGTGCACCACATGTTCACCACCGGGCTGCCGCAGCTGAGCCTGGATTTCTTCACCGCGGCGAGCATGATGATCGCCATACCCAGCGGGGTGCTGATCTTCTGCTGGATCGCCACCCTGTGGGGCGCACGGATCCGCCTCGCAACACCGATGCTCTTCATCCTCGGTTTTTTTGCGATCTTCGTACTCGGTGGCCTGACGGGGGTGATGGTGGCCTCGGTGCCCTTCGATCGCCAGGTGCACGACAGCTACTTCGTGGTCGCACACTTCCATTATGTGCTAATCGGTGGTGCCGTGTTCCCGCTGTTTGGCGCGCTCTACTATTGGTACCCCAAGCTGTTCGGTCGGCTGCTGTCGGAGCGCCTGGGGCGCTGGAGCTGTGCGCTGATGTTCATCGGCCTGCACCTGACCTTCTTCCCCATGCACCAACTGGGCTTCGACGGCATGCCGCGTCGGGTCTACACCTACCTGGCCGAGATGGGCTGGGGGCCGCTGAATCTGCTGGCCACGGTGGGCGCCTTCGTCTTCGCTGGCGGCGTGCTGCTGACCCTGATCAATACCTTACGCGCGCGCATCCATGGTCCCGCAGCTGGCCCCAATCCCTGGGGCGCCGAGAGCCTAGAGTGGGCGGCCGACTCGCCGCCGGCCAACTACAACTTCCCACGCATCCCGGTGGTGCAAAGCCGTCAGCCGTTATGGCGTGACGGTGACCCCGACCAGTTACAGACCCTCGGCGAAATGGGCCATGTCACTGGCCTGCGCGCCGACCGCCGCGAAGTGGTCGCCACCAGTGTGGTGGACGCCGAGCCGCAGACCGTGGTGGTCCTGCCGGAGCCGTCGATCTGGCCGGCGCTACTGGCGGTGGCAGTAGCGACAGGCTTCATCGGTTTCATGTTCTCGCCGTGGTTCTTTGTGTTCGGCTTCTTCTTCAGCTTTTTCATGATCGTCGGCTGGCTCTGGCCACGTCGGCCCTGGCGGGAGGATTGAGCGATGCCAAAGGTGATCGACGTCAGTGGCTTGTCGCGTTTTCAGGAGGGCAGCGAAGCGCCTTTATGGTGGGGCGTGACGATGTTGATCCTGATCGAGGCAACGGTAGTGGCCAGCTTCATCGCCAGCTACTTCTATCTGCGCCTGTACCAGACGCAGTGGCCTCCGGTTGGAGTGGCGCCCCCCGAACTATTATGGCCAACGCTCAGCCTGGTCATGCTGCTGGCCAGCTGCGTCAGCATGTGGTGGGCCGGGCAGAAGCTCAAGCAGGACCGGCGCAACTCGTTCACCCTAGGCGTGGCCATCAGCGTGCTGCTGGCGAGCCTCGTGCTGTTGTCGCGCTGGCAACAGTTCCACGCGTTCGACGTACGCTGGGACAGCAGCCCCTACGGTTCTATCCTCTGGACCATCTCGGGCTTTCATTTCATCCATGTGGTTTCGGCGGTCATCGGTACTGGCGTCGTGGTACTGCTCGGCCTGCGTGGCTTCTTCACCCGTCAGCGGCAGATCGCAGCGGTGGTGGACACCCTCTATTGGTACTTCGTCGGCCTGGTTTGGATCCCGCTGTATCTGGTCCTGTATTGGGTACCACGCTGGTTATGAGGAGCCCGAACATGCCCGCTGATCCGTCCAAGCGACCCACGACGCTGCGACTGACCGTCGGTTGGTTCGCCGCTCCGCTGGCCTGGGCGCTGCACTTGGCTCTTGTTTACGCCTTGGCTGGCTGGGACTGCCGCCATCCGCTGCCACTCGCTCTCTATGCGGCCAGCCTGCTATGCCTGAGCGTGGCGCTTGGCGGCACCTGGGTAGCTTGGCGCAATGTCCAGGTGGCGCGTTCGCCAAGTTCAGTACGGTATTTTCTCGGTTGCAGCGGCTGCCTGCTGGGGCTGCTATTCGCCGCGACGATCATCATGCAGAGCCTGCCTTTCCTGCTGGTTGAGGGGTGCGGTCGATGACCTGGCTGATGATGCTCGCCCTGCTGTGGATAGTGCCTTCGGCCTGGGGCCATGCGCCTGCCGCGCAAACACCGGGCGAGATAAATCTGTTCGCCTTCGACCCCTGGTCATGGTCACTGCTGATCGGTAGCGCGCTGCTCTACGTACGCGGGCTGAGACGCCTACGCCAACGCAGCGGAAAAATCGGCCGGTCACGTGACCTGCTGCTGTTCTGCGCCGGCTGGCTATCCCTGGCTATGGCCTTGGGGCCGCCGCTGGATCCACTGGGTGGCTACCTGTTCTCCGCCCATATGCTGCAGCATGAAATACTGATTCTGATCAGCGCACCGCTTTTGGTTCTCAGCCGCCCCGGCGGCCTGCTGCTATGGGGCCTGCCGGCAAGCGGCCGCGAAGGTTTCAAGCGCTTGCGCCTGCAACGCTGGTTGCGCGCGACCTGGGACGGGTTGACCTCCGCCCAGGGTGCCTGGCTGTTGCACGCAGCGGTGCTCTGGGGCTGGCACCTGCCGGCGCTGTTCGATGCCAGCGTGCGCAACGACGCAGTGCATGCACTGCAGCACAGCAGTTTTTTCTTGTCTGCCCTGTTGTTCTGGTGGGCGTTGCTGCAGCGCCGCCAGGCCGGCGCGGTGCTTTATCTGTTCACCACCGCGGTGCACAGCAGCCTGCTTGGAGCCCTGCTGAGCTTCTCGCCAACGGTGTGGTATTCACCTTACCTGGAAACCACCCGTTTTTTCGGCCTTGACCCGGTGGACGATCAACGCCTCGGTGGGCTAATCATGTGGATTCCCGCAGGCCTGGTATTCCTCGCCGCCGGCCTGTTGCTGACAGCCCGCTGCCTGCGCGAGCCGCCGCTCGCGGAGGAGACGAGATGAGCCGCCTGGCCACGTTGCTCCTACCTCTATTGCTCGCAGCCTGCGAGCCGATGGCAGAGAACAAGCAGCCACCCTATTCCGGCAACCCCGAGCGCGGCCGCGCACTGACACATGCCTACGGTTGCGGCAGCTGTCACCGCATTCCCCACGTGCCGGGAGCAAACGGCCGGGTCGGGCCGAACCTGGAGCAGATCGCCCGGCGCGGCTACATCGCCGGCCTACTGCCGAACTACGAAGAACAAATGGTGCGCTGGCTGCAAAGACCGCAAGCAGTCGACCCGCATACCGCCATGCCGGACGTCGGTCTGGGCGCCGACGAGGCGCGGGATATCGCCGCCTTTCTTCATCAGCTGGATTGAACGCTCATGAACGAACTCTCCTCGCTGCTTATCCGTCATTGGCTACTGGCCGCCGCCACTCTGCTTGCAGTGATGCTGATCGGCGCCGTCGCCTTCGTGCATCTCGGCGTCTATAACGTGGCTGCTACCGGGCAGCACACCGGACCGGTGTATTGGCTGACCGACACCGTGATGCGGCATTCCATTTCCCGCCGAGGCAAAGACGTGACTGCTCCAGTGCTGGACGACCCGGCGCGCATAGGCCGCGGCCTTACGCTATACATCGCTCACTGCGAGCAATGCCACGGGGGGCCCGGTGTCGCTCCGCAGCCGTTCGCCCTGGGGCTGACGCCGATACCGGCGAATCTGGTGGAAACCTCCCGTCGCTGGCCGCCTGGTGACATCTTCTGGACCGCCAAGTACGGCATCAAGATGACCGGCATGCCCGCCTGGAAATACCGCCTGGATGACGAACAGCTGTGGGATCTGGTGGCGTTCATCGAGCAACTGGCGCAGCTGGCCCCGACCGATTACCGGGCGCGGCGCAAAGCGGTGGAGCAGCATCACGCCAGTGCGGAGGCTCACCCATGAATCTGCGCGGTCTGATCTTGCTTACCGCGCTAACGCTCGGCGGCTGCAATGATGCGCGCTTGCTGGCCGTACCTGGTGTGGGGGTCGGCTATGCTGAAGATGGGCGTGGAGCCTTTCAGCAGCACGGCTGCACCAGTTGCCACGTCATCCCCGGCGTGGTTGGCGCCGATACCCATGTTGGCCCCCCGCTGATCGACCTTTCCGAGCGAAAGTATCTTGCCGGCGTGCTGCCTAATACCCCTGCCAACCTGGTGCGATGGCTGCGCGACCCGCAAACGATCGCACCCGGCTCGGCGATGCCCGACCTGGGAGTGAGCACCCAGGTGGCGCTGGATATGGCGGCATATTTATATGGCTCAACCGCGCCCTCTGCAGCGTCCATAAAGGCGCGTTAAGGGCGTCGCGCTTAGACCGTGAACGATCACCGAGGCGCAGATCAACAGACTACCGAGCTGCCAGACCAATGGCTCGCCGCTGCGTTCGCTGGCCAGCAGCGCGTAAAGCAGCGCAGCGATGCCGATCGGGCCGAACCAACCTGCGAACAGCAGGTCGCGACGCAACCGCAACGCCGGTAGCAACGGTCTCAGCACCAACAGGGCCGGTAGCCGGCGCAGCAGTAGCACCGCCACCACCAGCGCGACAGCCGGCGAGCCCAGGGCCAGCCATTGGCTCCAAGGCAACATAACGCCGAGCAGCATGAAGATCGGCAGGGTGAAAAATTGATCCATCGCGGCTTGTACCCGCTCTTCTTCCGCCCGCTCCTTGCCGCCAACCATCCTGTCGAATGCCAGACCGGCGACGAACACCGCTACGACGCCGTCGGTATGCAGCAGCTCCGCCCCGGCCAGTGTTAGCAGAGACAGCGCCACCGTGTAGCTCATGAACGAAGGTCGTTCTATGAAGTGCATTCCTTCGGCCAGACGCAACAGCCGGCCGGCGAGCCAACCGAGCAACAGGCCGAACAGCACGGCACCGCCGATCTCCCAAAACACCACCATCACCAGCCACTGCCGGCCAGCTTCGAGCGGAGACAGGCCAAGCAACAGCAACGGCAACATTACCAGTGGCAGGGCCAACCCGTCGTTCAGACCCGACTCGGCAGACATCAGGTGGCGAAGAGGTTCATCCAGATCACGCTCGGCTATCTCGCCGGTGACGATAGAGGTGGCCACGATGGGGTCGGTTGGACAGACCACAGCGCCGATCAGCAGCGCCAGCAAAGGCGAGATATCGAACAGCCAGTACGCCGGCAGCGCTGCACACAGGCACATAAGCGGTAGCGCCAATCCCACCAGCACCACCAGCGAGCGCCAGTGCTTCGCTACATAACCGGCCGGCAGGCGCAGCGCCACGCTCATCAGACCTATCGCCAAACTCAACTGGGCCGCCTTTTCCAGCAGCAGTTGAGGGCGACCCCAGCCATCCGGCTGTAACAGGCCGAGCAACTGCGGGCCAAGCACTACGCCACCCAGCAGAGCGAGAAAGGGCGCCGCCAGGCCGTAACGCTTCAGCGGGCGCGACAGCAGCCCCAGCAGCAGGACGATGACCGTCGCAGCCATGAGTCCCAAGTAGAGCTGTTGCATCACTGCCTCCGTTTCGGCGCAAGGGCGCGGGTGCGCCGCAGATCCGCAGCAGAACCCGGACGGAAAAGCGTCCTGCCTCTATTTTGGAGGCCCGATAAGAATATGGTGTTGTATCCCTGCTCGGTTCACCCGGCATCCGCGCAACCGTTCGCCTGACTGACCAAGCTGCTCCTCGATGCACCGCCGCGAACCCGGGCTGGCCAAAGTCTCTGCCTCTCGCTCATTCGCGCGGTTCAGACGCAGGAGAAAAGTCAGCCATCCCAAGGCGCAACCTGCGTCGCTGGGACGGCCGCGGCGGAGCATGTGATGTCAGGCGAATGAAGGCGAGTCACGGAGCGTCGCAACCGAAGGCCTCACCACTCGCTGTATCAGGCAGCCATCTGGCTGCACTGCTCGGCACAGTGCATACAGGCCTTGGCGCATTGCTGGCAATGCTCAGCCTCGTGCTTGGCACATTCTTCCCCGCATTGCCTGCAAATTTCTGCACAGACCTTGCAAAGCGCCTGCGCCGAGTCGCTGCCGCTAGCCATCAGCGATGCGGCGAGGCGACAAATCTCTGAGCATTCGCGGTCCAGGCGTATGCAGCGCGCCATCATCTGCACCTGTGATTCCTCCAGACAGGCGCTGAAGCAATAGTCGCAGGCTACTGCACAGTCCAGGCAGGCCTTGATGCAGGATTCGAAACGAGCGTTATGCATGATCGTTCTCCAATTAAAAATTGGCTGATAGATTCGCGCAGCCAAAAACGCTGGCGCGAGACGATGTCTGCAGTGGACTCAGGTCAACGGAATAGGGTTCAGGCAGTTTTCCCGGCAGCGCGTGCGGCATTCCAACGGCCAACCACTGTCTGGAAAATCGAACTCATCAGAGATCGCGGGAACAAGAGGATCACCCCGTCCCGCTAAATTGCGGAAAATTTTCTGGCTTTGCGAAACATGCTGCGACCTTTCGCCGAAGGTCACGCATTGACTGGTGCCGAAGCCGGACTAGAACAACCCCCATGCAGGCCACGTTTAACAGGGTTCTATAGCGGATATCTACTACCTCATATCCCTAAACGTATTCCTAAAATCTAAACCACCCTTCTCACCAAGCTGGCCTAGCCGCCAAATCCCCGCAGACCTATTCTGGCGGCAATCGACATAGCCCAAGCAGGGAAGCCTTCATGCAGCAGTTGCGCAGAGACAATCACTATGTGCCTGAGCTGTATCTCAAGCAGTGGGCACATCAGGGCAAGATCCTGACCTATCGGCTGTTGGTCCCCCACGAGAGATGCCCTCTCTGGAAGGAGCACTCTCTGGCAGGTATTGCCTACCACCAGCATCTGTACACCTACTTTGCTGGCCAGGGCGACACAGATGAGTTTGAGCGGTGGCTTGACCGGGAGTTTGAAAGTCCAGCGGTAGATGCCATCCGTCGAGTAGCTCAGGAGGAAAGGTTACGCCCCGAACACTGGGCGAACCTAGTCCGCTTTGCCGTAGCTCAAAAGGTGCGCACGCCGGCCAGCCTGAGGGCCTTTCTTACTCGACAAGCAGACAGCCTCCAATCACTAATGACCGAAACGGTTGAACACTCTCTTGTAAAGCTAGAAAAGGCATATTCCGCAGGGACTCGGCCGCCGATCGCCGAAACAGATTCGACCAATCCCTTACCGCTAAAAGTCGCGATCAAGCAACAGGCGGATGGTTCAGGCGTTATAGAGACCCAGACAATCATCGGGCGCCGCTTATGGTTGTGGCAGGTGCGCCACATCCTTTCAAGCACGTTGACCAGATTGCCTCGGCATCATTGGACAATACTCCACGCCCCTGAGGGCATGACCTGGCCAACATCGGACAACCCTGTCATTTGTCTCAACTTCGTCAACGAGAAAGAGTACGACTTCAAAGGCGGGTGGGGCCGAAGAAAGGGGGACATCATCCTGCCGCTGAGCCCTAAGCATCTGATGTACACCTGCATAGGTAAACACCCCTGGCCCCGCGGTACGGTTCTCGACGAGAAAACCGCCCTGCTGATGCGCAGGCTCATCATCGAACATGCAGATAGATACATCTTTGCGACGGAGCCAAGCGACATCCACTTGTTACGCCCACGGGTGGTAAGCCCAGAGGCTTGTCGACAAGAGAGGCAAACCTGGCAGAACTGGCACGAGGAACAGAGGCAGGCTGAAGTCGAGTTAATGGCCTAAACCACCTAGAGAGGGTTACAACATGAAGCGGCTTCATGGTTAACCACGGGTTCACACCAGTTGCCTGTTAACTAACTTCCACCCCCACCCACTACCGCGAGAACGGGGCTCGAATTACCCGTGACTGGCTTTCCATTGCAGGGGCCCCCGGCCTGATATGGCGGGCGCCTATGCCTATCAAGAGGAACCCGGCGCATAGTCTTAGGCCGCTGGCGGCATCCACCCAAGCGGGGGCGGGGGCGCGCAATCCCACATACCAAAGATTCCGGTGTAATGGGTGTAAGAGGTGTAACTTAGTTTCTGAAAGCCAGTATTGACGGGGCTTTCAGCCACATTACACCTTTGCCACTCATGCCTTACACCATCGATAAAACACGCCATTGGTGTAATGCCCAAGGCAATAAAAAAGCCGCTGGCATCGGTTACACCAGCGGCGGATAACAAGGCGGACAGAGCTGGGCCTAGCCGGCTTGACGTTGCGCCAGCTCCAGCCGTTTGACCTCATCCATTGCCCAGGACTCGAAAGTGGTTAACTGTGCAGTCTCGACGGGCTTGGCCAACGGGTAGCAGTTAACCTCATAGGTGCGGCCTGGGTAATGGTTGGAGAGCACGCCCTTTGCCCAGTTCGCCAGGGCCTCGGTGGAGAGGGGGCGAACCATTGCATGGCTCGCCCCATCGTTCACCGCATCCCAACACACCACCTGCCAGATAACCGGCAGACCTTGTACGGTCTCAAAGCCGTTGTGAAGTCTGCGGCTGAGGTCGCGGCGGTAGTTGCTGCTCATGCCGCAGCCTGTTGGTGCTGCAGTTGCAAGGAGTACAGAGTGACATCCCCGCCGCCGCCAGGTGCAAAGGTCGGCACCTTCAGATAGGTCAACGGATAGCCAACACCCAGCGCGACAAGATCAGCACCAATCCCAGCAAGTACGCTCACTGCCTGATCCCATTCCGCCCCCTTCTTCAAGCGCTGGGCCGCGTTGACCGCGAAGGCCGCTTTCTTCTGCTCGCCCTGCGCTGCAGTAAGCTGCTGGCGCTGTGCTTCCGCCTCGGCCTCAAGTGCCGCGATGACAGGAGCATTGGCCTCCTGCCTGGCCCGAGCATCGCGGCCTTCGACAATCACCGCTTCCATTGCGGCTTGAGCGGCCTTGAGTGCCTTGCTATCTCCGCTGGCGGTGGCCGCTGCCAGCGCCTGCGCAGCCTCTTGCTCGGCTTGTTGCCGGCGCTCGGCGCCCTGCACCTCTCCTGCCTGCAGCTCCTCCAGTTGCCCGACTACCCTCGACAGGCCTTCCCCGATCCTGGCTACCCGCTGTGCGGCGGCCTGCTCAATTTCCTGGGCTTTGCCGATTTCTGCGTCCGCGCCCGCCAGTTGTTCCAGGTACTGAACACGGCGCCCGATCCAAGCCATACGGCTCTCAACGTGCTGTTGTTGCCCGCCAACTTCCATACGCTGCTTCTGAGCTTCATAAAACTCAGGCGAGCCAACAGGCATAGCCAGGTGGTTCCAGTTCTTGGGCGCCGCATCCTCGGCCTCCTGCAGCTCGGCATAGCGCAATCCTAGTGCCTCGTGCTCGGCCGTCAGGGATTCCAGTTCTTGCTTCAGTTCGTCTAGCTCTTGCATGGGGTGTATCTCCAATTCGATATAGGGTCTGTTCGTTCACGGGCGGGCCAGGCCCGAAGGCGGCCGGCACTCTCCTGCATGCGGCAGCCCTGGCTTATGCGGCCTCGGGTGCTGCGTCTTCGGAGAACAGCGCGGCATTGCTCACCACATAGGTGCGCGTGCTGCCCATGCCGGGCAACGCCGTAACCTGTGCGGCCTTGCCATCCTTGCCGGGCAGCAAAATCCCACGTGCGACCAGCTCCCTGTTCACGTTGCGGGCGTTCATGCCCTTGAAGACTTCGTTGCTCCAAGCGGTCGTCAGGAAGTAGTACGTCTTGGTGGTGTAGAGAATGTCGCCATAGCCATGGCTATCCGTGCGCTGGAAGCCGAGACGGTCAACCGTGCGCGGGCTGTGGTCATCGACCTTTGCGGCGACGCTCTCCCAGCGGGTAAACCGGCTTTCTCCATAGCGCTCGATGGTCAGGCGCAGGCGCTGCACAATGGCGTCGCCTTCCAGGTTGCCAGCCCCGCCCCGCTCAGCGAGCCAGGCGCCCAGGCACACCCTGGCCGCGTGTGTGGCCGTGCCATCCGGCCAGCCCGTGACGCCCAGCGACGTGGCCAGTTCGCCGGCTGCAGCAGCCAGGCCAAAGCGCGCCGCAGCTCGCTGGGCCTGGCCGCTCGCGTCAGCCGGCAATGCCTCAGCGGTGAAACGCTCCACCGTACTGCGCACCACGGCCGCATAGCCGCGCAACTTACCCGGCTCGCAGAGGGCCGACAGGAAGGCCAGGGCCGGCGTGCCGTAGAACTTGCCCGCCCGGGCCTTGAGCGCATCCGACAGCGCGGCGGCATCCTCGAAGCCATGCAGCACCTCGAACAACCCGAGGCCCTTGCCAGCGTCTGCAGGTACGGCCAGCAGCCGCACCTCCATCCCTGCTTTCAGTTCCTTGTGTGCCTCGGCCATGTGCTGCGCTAGCGTCTTCTCCCCGGTGGAAAGGAACAGCAAACGCCACTCATGCACCTGTCGGCCGGCCTGTCCTCGATCATTGGCACGAGCCTTGCCGGTGCCATTGCCAAGCATATAGATCATCTCGCCGATAATGCGTGGCTCTGACTGGCCAATTTCGTCCAGGATCAGCAGTGCATCAGACAAAGCGGCGGCAATGCTCTCCATCGCGTTGTCCGTCGCCCGCCACGGCATTACCAATCGGGGGCCACCCCATACCGAGGCAGCCACCTGCAAGTGCGTGGTCTTACCGCCCGAGCTGTCGCCATAGAGGTGGAAGCCACCCGACTCGGCGCCCAACAGATGCAGCAGCGGGCCGGCGAAGGCCACGCACAACACGAACGCCAGCCGGTTGTTACCGACGCAAAGCGCGCCAACCTGCTGCCGCCATTGTTCCAGGGTGCCGGCCTGGCTGATCGGCGGGAGGCGTGCCCCGGCTTCGTAGAAGTGCAGGTGCTCTACGCTCTGCCCTATCTGGCGATCCGGCAGCAGGTAGGCATCGCCATGCCAGCCCAGGCGTGTGACCAGACGAGCCCGCTCGGCACTGTCATAGCCCTGCAGGTAGCTCTGCAGGTCGTTGCGTGAATTGCGGGCGGTACGCACGGGAGCCAGGCGCAGGCCTGCATCAACCAGCGGCGCGACCACCTCCTTTCCGAAGTCGCCAGCCATGGCCCGGGCTGGGATGTTAAGCCGCTTCTTGTCGCCGTCCGGGTCGTCGAACTCCACCAGCAGACCCCAGCTCCCGCCGTTACCGTCTCGAGTGCGCGCCTTAATTTCCAGCCATGAACACACCGGCCGCGCCTCGCCATCCTCGCCGGCATAGAACACGCCGTCCGCCGTGACGCGGAAGCCGGCCGGCAGCGGCGCAGGCTTCTCGACTGGCGCCGGTTTGCTGCTGGCACTCCCCTTGCTGCTGGGCTTGCCGCCCTTACCTTTACTGGCAGGCGCTGCAGCCGGTGCCAGGGCGAACAGCTCCCCGGTACGTTCCAGCTCAGCCAGGTGCGCAGCCGTCCAGCCCTTGGCCATTGCATCGGCGGCGTCGTCGCCCTCGGCCCATTCGCCACCAGGGGCGAAGGTGGGCCGGTCGTCATCGAGGCCGGGGCGCTGGCTGAACACCGTCAGCGCAACCGAGCGCACCGAGGCCGCGCCAAGCTGGCGCAAGTGCTCGGCCAGGGCATCCATGCACTTGAGGCCGGGCGCGTCGTTGTCTGGCCACAACAGCACATGGCGGCCAGCCAGTGGCGCGAAGTCAGCCTTCTGCCAAGAGTTGGTGCCGTTGGGCCAGCAGGTAGCGACGTAGCCGGGCAGCAACTCGGCGGCAGCATCTGCCGACTTCTCGCCTTCGCACAGCACCACCGGGTCAGTTGCTCGGGTGGCCAGCTCATCGAGGCGCAGCAGCGGGCGCGGCTCGGGCAGATTCAGCCAGCGCCAGGCCAGTGAGCCATTGCCCGAATGCTTGCACCAGGTCAGCGGGGCGAACACCTTGCGCGGCGTGCCGCTGTCATCCGGCCCCAGGTCGAAGCGGTACAGCACCATCAAGGGTTGGCCATCGGCGGCGCGGTAGATCCACACCTTCGACGGTATGCCGTTCTTCCCATGCTGCGTGGGGAGCTTGCGCATAGCATCATCAGGGATTGGCAGCACCGGCGACCACTCGGGCGCCTTGGGCTTGCTGCTGGCCGGCGCGCTGGCGCTGACAGTGCCTGGCGTAACGCCCAGGAAGTCCGCCAGCTTGTTGCAAGCGTCCACCTCGCTGCCGCCGTCCAGGTAGCGCACCAGGTCAATCAGGTCGCCGCCCTTGTCGCCAGTGGCGAAGTCGCTCCAAGTGCCCTTGGCCAGGCTCACCTTGAGCGAGCCAATGCGCTTGTCGGCCCGCGTTGGGTTGGGTGCGGTGTATTCCTTGCCGCCGTCCACCCGCTTGCCACCGGGCAACCAGTGCGACAGCACCCGGTCAATGGCCTGCAGGGCGGCGCGCTTCACCTCGGCAAAGGTGGGGTACTTGCGCGGATTATTGGTTGCCTGGCTCATCGACCGCCCTCCCCATCCGGCAAGCCGGCCGCGCTGGCATCAACCAGTGCTTTGGCCATCTCAGCCAGGTACTGCACGGCGAACACCTCAGAGCCGCCCGCCGTGCCATCGGCCAAGCTCACCGTCAACGACTCCACACAGGACAGCAGGTTGGATGCTTGCTCCAGAGCAAGCGCTGCCGGCATATCGGCATTCACAGAGAACAAGCTACCGTCCGGAAACTTGCAGAACCCTTCTCGTCTGGTCAGCACAGGACGGCGCATCATTTGGCACCGCCTTTCAGGCGTTCGGCCTGCGCATAGAGGTCGTAACCACAACGCCGCACATAGTCGCCCAGCGCCATGACAGCCTGTTGCAAGCCGTTAACGTCATCGGCGTGCAGCTCGCTTTCATTCAAGAGCCGACCGATTGCCTCCAAGCCCATGCCGGCCGAGGTAAGGCCATCGGCACGCTGGCTCAATTGATCCAACTCCCAACGCGAATCGAGGTTATCCATGGCGCACCTCCTTTGCCTTCAGGGCAGCCGCAATCTCTTCGCAGGCATCGGCCCAGGCGTCACCCTCCAAGCTCTCCAGCCAGTCGCAGGCATTGGCCTGGGATTCAAGAGAGCGCTGGATAGCGCGGTGGTGGTTGTAGCGGTTGAGCCGAACAGCAAGAGAGGACTTGCTACGCAGTGCAGCAAGGGCCATCGCCTGGTGAGCGGCGGCGCGGATTTTGGACGGATTGAGGGCGTGCGGGTGCTTCATGGGTGGTGCTCCATTCGGTCGGTAGGAGCTGCCACAAACCGTCGCCAAACGATTATGGGTGGCAGCCGTGCGCAGGTTGGCGAACCGGCCCGAATGGACGCCGGCAGACCCGAAGGTCTCCCACGCACGGCCGCCATAGAACGACATTGCGGACACAAAAAATGCGCCTGCAATGGTCTTGGGGCGCATGTGCGCCATTCGGAAAGTCGGGTCGCCAAACCCGGCCGCTGGATTGACAGCGACGGGCGCAGAGTAGCGCGGCCGCTGGGGCTGCGCAAGGGTCAGCAGAGCGAGCATCGCTTGCACGATGCCCAGGCAAGGCATAGATTGAGTAAACACAGCGCGTTACCTCCAACGCCCTCGGCTGCAACCGGGGGCGTTCTCGTTTCAGGGGTTGGGTTTGTTCAGGCGGCACCTTGCATCAGTGCCAACAAGGGCGGGCCGCCCGCTTCGCCACGCAGCCAAGCGTTGATCCGCTTGTCATATGCGCACTGGCTGGCGTATTCCTCAGCACTGTTGCTGCGAGACTCCTGCTCAGCCTCAGACTGCAAGTGCTTCACATGGGCGGCACGCAGTTGGAGAAGATCGGCCCGTGCGGTCTCATCCATCCCACACCGCTGCCGCAAGTGCTCCGGCCAGAATCTCTCTGGCTGCAGTTTGGTTGCCTGCTCGACATCCTCACGGGCTTGCACCGCCCGGGCATCCGCATATTCAGCCCAGGTGCCGGCCTCATTGGCGTAATGGGCGTCACTCCCCACCAGCCAATAAGTCACCCAGTCCCCCAACCTGGCCGAGGTCATGGCCTTCAGTTGGGCAGGCTTCATAGCGAACAATCCGATGCCCTCCACGTGGGCGAACTCCTGCCGCACCACGTACCGTCCCAACAGCGGCGGCAAGTTCCACGGGTGTGGCTCGAGGGGTAGCGCCAGGCCGTCAGGGTTGAAGAAGTAGGCTTCTCGAGCTCGACCATCCCAACTCACGCCAGCAATGGTGCGCTGACGCCAATTGGGTTTGTCCGGGCGATACAGGCCAAAGCCGATCCGGTAGGGATCGAAGAACGGTTCCGCGAAGGGGTGACGGTTGTTTTTCATTGCGAAAGATCCTGTATCTGAATCAGAGAGAGCGCAGGCCTGCATCCGCCAGGATGCTGAGCAAGCGCGTTTGGTCGCCGTCTGCCACCGCCACGTCCACAGCTGGGCCGCCGCGTGGAGACTCAAAGCGCACGACGGTGGAGGGTGTTGCGGTTGGCTCGGCCTTAGCGGGCGTGCTTGAGGTATTGGCCTCAATGCGCTTTTGCTGCTCATCACGCTGGCGCTTCTGGGCGGTTTCGTCCTCGATCTGCCGCAGCAGGCCAAGTGCCTTTGAGGCGTTGGCGATGGCCTGGGCATCTCCCTTGGCATTGGCCTCGGCCAGTTGGGTCTGTAGTTCCTGGCGACGACTCTGGAAGCGGCGACGCTCGATGTCTTCCGTTCGCCCCTGCAGGCCGTCCAGCTCATCCATCAGGCTGTTCAACGTGCCTTGCGTGGATTGGGTAAGAGCCTGCATCTGGTCTTTTGCCGACTTGATAGCGGACTCAAGGCCGCTCAGGTCGGAGTCATCCAGCAAGCTCAGGGAGTGGCGCATGCCATTCGCGCTCTGCACGAACTTGCGCGCATCTATCGCACCGCTCTGGTAACGCTCCAGCAGGCCTTGCAGCGCTGCTTTCTGGCTGAGAAAGGCTTGCTGCGTCTGCAGGCTGGCGCGCTGTGTTTCAGCGGCCCAACGGCCGAGGCTGCTGGTCAGCGGGCTGGATAGTGCCTGCTGCACCTCGCCTAGCGCCTTAGTGACTTTCTCCAGAGAACCGCGCGTCGCGTCGAGGCCGCTGGTATCAATCGACATATCCATGGTGGTGAGGCCGCGCATCCGATCGTATGCCTCAAGAGCGGCCCTGCTCATACTCGCCAGCGGCTCACGGGCGCGGGTCATGACGCCCGAGAAGAACCCCTCCATAGCCGACATATCGCGCTTGCTGTTTTCCTGCAGATCCGTCAGGCCTTTGCGCTCCTCCTCCATACGCTGGCCAGAGATTCGCCGCAGCTCCTCATTGGTCACGATCCCGTCTTTCAACGCGTCGTTGTACATCTCCTGCGAGCGCAGCAGCTTTTCCCCGGCCTGCTCGCCGGCCTCGCCTGTCTCCTCGATGGCGCCCTTGAGTTCGCGTGCCTTGTCGCGCAAAGCGTCTTGCACCTTGGCGTATTGCTCGGCACTCATGCGCCCGTCGTGGAAGGCCTTGCTGGCAGCGACACCGATGTTGGCCAGCTCCATCGTGCTGCTGGCATCGCTGATCCGCGACAGGGCATCGCCCATATCTCGAATGGCGCCCGAGGCCTTCTCAACGTCGCCCCGTGCCTTGGCCATGCTGGTGCTGATTTCCGTGGCGGTCATGCCGGCGGTTTGCGCTGCTACCTTGAAGGCGGCGTCCAACTGTTCCAGCGCGGCCGGGTCATCGATCTTCTGCCGCGCGGCTACGTAGGCGGCAGCGATCACAGCGGCCGACTCCTGCGCACTGCGCCCGGACTCCTGCTGCACGCGGATCACTTCGCCGAAGGCCTCCAGGGTATCGCGGGTGGCCTTGTCGAAGCCGGTGTGTACCTCCTCCAGATCGATGCCCAGTTTCTGCAGCGCACGCCCCAGGCTGGCGTCAACCACCATGCCCAATGCGCCGGCGCCACGGCCCAGGCCGTCGAAGACTTCTTTCGCCACCTGCTGCACTTTCAGCAGGTCTTCACCGCTGAGCTTGTCCAGCTTGGCAATCAGAAACTGCTGGATCTGCTCACCGCTCAATACCCCGTATTGCCCGAGGTACTGCAGCAGCACGCCCATATCGCGCAGTTGGTCGGCGTTGCTCGGGTCGAAGCTCTTGCCCAGCTCGGCCAGGGCTTCCTCGGCATCCTTGCCACTGCGCCGCACGGCGTTGAACTGTTCGACCAGCTCCAGGGCGCCCGTGGTCAGCCGTCCCTTGAAGGCATCCGCCGTGAAGTCGGCGGCCTTCTCAATGGCCTTCATCTCACGCTGTACACCCGCAAGGCCTTGCTGGGCCTGCTTGAGGTCATCGGCCGACGCTGCACCGACTTCACGCCCCAACAACGCCACGCGCAGTTGCGCCTTACGGTAGGCCTCCAGGGCAAGCAGCCGTTGCCTGTAGGCGTCCCGTTCTTCGTCGCTGGCGCGGCGCAGCTCACTGGAGCTTTTGAACTGCACACCGGCCGCATCTTCCAACCCTTGCGCCGCCACCTTGGCCGCTTCGTACTGCTCGCGCATCTGCTGCTTGAGTCGTTCGATGCTGGCCTCGGCCTCTTTCACGGCCGGCGTCATCTTGGCGAACATCTCACCCAGCGGTTTGCCGGCGTCGGCAGCAAGCATGGCAATACCCGCCCAACCGGCCAGGCGCCCAGTCAGCGACAGCAGCCCCTTGGCCAGGCCAAGAACGCTTGCGCCCATCTTGCCCATACCGGACGCGAGCACCTGGGCAGCACCAAGACGGGAAGTGGCCGCTGCTGCTGCGTTCGTTTCCAGCGTCAGCGCGCGCATCTGCAGCGCGCCGCCTTGCACCGAGGTCGCCCAACGGGTCATGGCCGTGACCATCCCGGCCAGCTTTAGCGCGGCGTAGGCTGCTGCCATGGCCTTGAGTTCGGTGGAGTGGCGCGCCACCCAGCGGCCGGCGTTCTCCAGGTTGCGAGCCAGGCTCACCAGCGCATCGCTGGCTTGCTTGGCCCAGCGATCCAGGGTGCCGTCATCGGCCAGCGCCTGCAGGTAGTCACCCAGCTCTTTCAGCTTCTGCTTGAGGTAGTCGAAAGAACCGCTGTCAGCCACACGCCCGGCGAAATCGCCTAGCTGATCCGTGAGGCGTTTCCACAAGCCTGTCGCGGTATCCAAACGAGCGGCAGCAGCCGCACCGCCGTAGCTCTCGGCAAGCATGTCCATGATCACCGCTTGCGCCTCGGCCGTGCGCCCGGTGGCTACCAACTGCTGCAGTAGCTCTTTCTGGCCGGCTTCCAGCTTGAAGCCTTGGCGGCCCAATGCGGCCATGGCCTCGGCCGGCGACTGCAACGCCTTGCCCACGGTCTCGGCAGATTGCTCGATGCTCATGCCCAGACGCTGGGCTTGATCCACCACAATCTGCATCGCCCGGGGAAACTCCTCGGCCGCCACGTCGGTGTAACTCAGCAGCCGGGTTTCCGCTGCCACGATCTGCTCCGTGCTGAACAGCGACGAGCTGCGCAACTGCTCGGCCAGATCCTGCAACTGCTCAGCCGTCAGCCCGGCCGCGTTGCCGGTCGAAGCCAGCGCCGCATTGAGCTGGGCCAGCGCCTGTTCGTTGTCGTTGCCCGAGCGGAACACCGCCGTAATGCCTTCACGCAGCTTGCCCAGCACCTGGCCAACGCCCAAAAGCCCAGCCGCATAGGCAGCCAGGCGCTTGATGCTGATACCAATCTGGTTGCTGTGCTCGGCCGTGGTCTGGGCGCCCTCCCGCTGGCGCTGCAGCAGCTCGCGTGCGGCCACAGCCGCGGCTTTCTTCTTGCCTTCCAGTTCGGTACTGGCGGTTGCAGCGTCCCGCTCTGCCTCGGCAGCCGCACGGCTGGCCGCCGCTTCGTCCGCTCGCACGCTACGACGCTTGTCTGCATTCGCCCTGAGCGCCTGCTGGGCCTTGGTCGCCTCTTCGGCCAAGCGTTTCTCCTCGGCCGCGAGCTGCTTGGTATCAACACCTGCCAGGTTCAACGCCGTGGACAAGTCCGCCAGCGTTGGGCGCAGGGAGTCGATATCCTTGTTTGCCCGCTCGAACTGGCGCTCAGCCTCTTTCAGACTGGCCGTGAGCCCCTTGCTTTTCGGGGCTTCATCCAGTTCTTTGCGCAGTTGCTCAATCCGTTTTGCCGCCCGCTCAGACGCCGCCTCGGCTTGCGCCAGGTTGCGTTCGGCAGTCTGTAGTTCACGGATAAAGCCTTGTGAAGCCTGAGCAGTATCTAAAGCCTTACCTAGCTCATCTGCCTCTTTAGCCAGTTCTGCTATGGCCTCGCCGGCCTTTTCCGCAGCCGGCGACAACTCATCTTTCCCTCGCAGCACAAACTGAATTAGGCGATCCCTGAAACTCATACGTCACCCCCTGGCTGCTTACTCTCGAGTACAGCCAAGGCCTCACGCATGGTATGAAGGACATCTTCCAAAGCAGTTATAGCGCGCCCACAGATGCTGGCTTGCGTGTCCTCATCTCGGTCTCTTCCACAATGGACTGACACAGTGAAACGCCAGCCGACAGGGGTGTGATCGAAGCGCTGCACGGGGATCGGGTGCGGTTGTATCCGTCTCATGCGACACCCCTCCCCCGTGCAGCGATACGTGCCTTAACCCAGGCTTGAACCTCAGCCAGTACCCAGGCTACCGGGGCACCACGGGCAGTGCTGTCGCTAAGTTTTACCGGCTGAGGAAAGTTGCTATCTGGCTGCCGAAGGAGCTTGTAGATGGTTGGGCGAGCCAGCCCAACAATGGCTACCACTTCGCTAATGCGGATAAGCGTGGCGGCCGGATCATGGGCACTACTGCAGCGCCTTGACTCCAGAACCGGCGTAGAGCGAGGCCCTGCAGGGCTGTCGACGAGAGGTATAGGTTGGTGAACCATGGGGTAGTCTCCTGTAGATTGCTACAGACAGAACCCTATGGGTGGCCAGGGGCGTTAGGCAGGGGGACTTTACTTTTTTTGCGGTTAACAACAAGGGTCGTATAACAATTGTGCGCGATAACCGCCAGTCTAGCGTCTAGGCTAATAAGAACAGTTGATAACACTTAGCGACAGCAGGTAAAAGCCAGAAACATAATTATGAAATCATTCGAAACAGCGTGACACCTATATTATTCGCAGTGATATTTTCTGCCTAAATCACTATAAATTTTTTCTAGAGCATCTTCAGACTCTGCAAAAGGCCAAAGCTCTTTTAGAGCAGAAGGCTGAGTATGGGCTAAAAAATAAGTTAATACAGAAACAGGTTGAGACCAGAACGCATCAGAGTCTATACGGCTTACTATTCTCTCGCCTATATAGGAGCGCTCACTCATAAATCTAGCAACTTCATCAGCAGTATCATCCTCGATAATCGGGGTTAACTCATCCAAAACCATCATATTAAATTTTTGATCTTTAAACTTCGAATTATGGGTTTGGGAATCATAAATCGCCGTCAACTGCTCAAGCAGTTGGCCACGACCTTGCATTTCCGAATCCAATATATTCATTGTTTCACAGAACAAGTGATCAGCCGTCTCAATCAATGCAGCACTACTTGACACAAACCTCACGGCGCGCGTCGGAGCAGACCAAGAACTTTTGTAAATCGAGTCATGGACAACCTCGGCGTAAGCATGCTGCATTAAAGTACGCAACTGTAACTCACAACAGGTGTTACTGCTAACCTTAACACCGCCTATCAGTGTATCCACTTTAGCACGTATTTCATAATGATGAGACTGATACCCAAACTTATCCGGCGCACCCTCATACTCTTTCGAAGTATCTCGCGACTTACGTATGTCTAGCCCAGCATAAGACTCAAGGGCCAAGCACAACGTCTCGACATCAGGACTAAGCAGGCAAACCGCTCTAACACCAACCAGATCTGTCATTTCCAACATTGGGTCACGGTATTTTTTTCTTGAAAGTTTGCCTACCGCAGATTCAACCTCCTTCACCCTGCTAGATAGCATCTGTAATTTAATATTTCTTGAGCTGGCAATTTCTTCGATTAATTCTGAGACATACTTACCCCATTGGCGCAGCTCTGGCTGCGCCGCAGATAGACGATGCTCGAAATCATCAAGCCCCACTATTCTTGACCTTCTATAACACCTTTAATCTTAACGTCGGTATAGCCATCCACCAGACCACCAACCTTCACATTCTCAGCCAATTCCAAGTCAGCAGGCACTTGAATCTTTATACCATTACTAAAGTCTAGCCTACGAGGACGCCGCAGCTTAGCTTTAATATATGCAAGATCTTTAACTATGGCAGTATCTGGCAGACCAGCATTATTCATCTGCCTTACATAGTCATCCTTAGATTCTTTAGGGAGATGCTCATCAGCAAATTTAACAAAAGAAACCGTTCCCTTGTTGCTTCTCAACTCAGATCTCAAAGCCTCAAGCAGGTCAATCCTTTCAGGCTGAGGTATTGGCAGAGAATTTATATACCGCCTAGTCTCCTCATAAAATTTCTTAGTTTGAAATTTTGACGACTTGACAATATTCATCCCGAGGAAAGCATTATAAAAATATGCAGCTGCAGATTTGGTTTCAGTACTAGTAAGCAAGTGATCAAAGAGGAAGTAACGGTAGTTTTCTTTTTTGAACAGTTGATCCACAGGCGGTTCGTAGTTCATCTCAACGGCCAAACCTATCTTGTAAAGCCTTTGTGTCTGCGAAAGCAACATCTTCTTAATGAGAGCTAAGCTTACTGACCCGTTGACTTCCACAATATTAAAGCCTTTATCAGTCTCCGCCTTTATCGCAGCAACATATGGCTTTTGATTCACACCAACCTTACCCTTTAGTACAATCAGCACTCCGCCAGGCCACTTCGGATTTGTCTGCGCATCAGTTAGGTCAGTAGCTAACTGCTTAGACAACGCAACAAATTCAACATCGGAGCTTCTGATTGCAGAAGCTGCTTTTTGCATAAATGAATCAGCATCGTCTTTATCTGCATATATTTCGATGCCGTGCGATGCGCTACCTAGGGCGTCAGTCACTCGAACTTGAATAAGATCCCTTGAATCCACATCCAGAGTAATAATTTCATCAGACAATTGAGGAGGCACAACGACCCCCTCTTTCGTTCTAGCATGCACGGTATGCGCAATCAGTTTGTCTATGGAAAGGGCTTCAAACTTAAATTGTTCCATAATTACATTCCATTAGCTCTACGCAATCAAAACACCTGCGAGAGACTTTAAATTGACAGCCAACAAGAGAACTCACTCTCACACGAAGACCAAGCAAAAAACGCCAGTCTCTTCTTTCAAGTAAGCCACATTAAGAGTCGGCAACTTAATATATTAGCCATTCTGGATGAACGGCACCGCAGCACTAGATTTCAGTTATGGTGTCGCGCAATGGAAAAGATAGTTTCGTAGTTCATTTCACTTCCTTGATCCTACTACCGTCTGGAGCCCCTGATGTACCAGCGTTAGGGAGGTCGTTTACTGGGCGCTGGCACGCCTCTTATCAATGTAGCAGCACAATGCCACTGCCGGAAGAAATTAACCAGCCTGGTCACCCTTGCTCACTAGGAGAGCGTAGAGGTGCACTGCAACTAGGCTAGCTATGCAGGTTGTAACGCCTAAGGATGGCGTTCATAGCGGGCTTACTGAGTGCCTGACCAGTTTCCCGGAGCTGCCATGCTCGTAGCTTGCCGCTCAGGTTATGCAGTCGAGTACCTGAGCGCACTAACTCCAAAGCCTTCTGTCGAATGGCTTCATCACGAACATCGGAACCGGTTTGCAGACGCCTTGCCAGCTCCCCCCAATAGCCATCAGCCTTGAACACGGCTAGACGAGACGCTGCATCGGATAAATCGGCGAATCGTTGGCAACCTGCTATAGCGTCGGCGTCCAACGCCAAACGCGTAGAAGCCACGCAGTCCCTTACAGGATGGATCGCATCCAAATACAACAAGTGCTGATCAAGATGAGCGACAGCATCAGTTTGCTTGTCCTGTAAAACAGGAAACAGGGCATGCAGAGCTAATGCAGCGCAGGCCATCACATAGGCTGCGATTGCTTCGATATCCCCGGCCGTAACACCGGCGAACGTCCGGAGTTGATCGGGCAACACGTCAACGCCATAGAAATCCACCTGCTGAGCAATCGCGTCATTTTTGCCGCAGGCCTCTGCTGTGAGGCGATAGGCGTCCGGGCCAGTCAACCAAGGCCGGCATTCCCCCATGATGGCGAGAACGCCTTCTATCTGTCCGGTGTAATCGTCCAGATGCGGGAAGCAAGACAGCCGCTCCCGGATACGGTCGGCCGGTCTCCCATCCGGCACCAGGTAACACCCGGTGAGGAAAGCCCACTCTCCCCGATCATCCACGAGTCACCCCCGGGCCCCGAAGCCAGCGACCATACCCGCGCTGGTTTGCTCATTCCGCAGAAGGCCAACAGGCAGGAGCGGGGCCGGTATCGTGTCGGAAGAGGCATTACACCAATGGTGTAAATTACACGGGGTGTACGCACTGCCCGTGCCTTGTGTAATTTCTCTGAAAGCCCCGCCACGCAAGGCTTTTAGAGTTTTAATTACACCCGTTACACCGATTACACCTGATTTTTGAGGGGTACGGGTTCGCATGTTCAAACCGCCTTGCCGAAGTTGACCGGCACCACGTTAGCGGCGCCCTCCCCTCGGTGAGCAAAGTCATAGGGGGTGACGTGCTGCTGCCGGTTGGAATCGAGGTAGTCAGCCCACCACTGCACCATAAGCCTGCGCTCTTCGAGGTGTTCCGCCTTATGGATGTAGGCAGCCCGCACCGTGTTGCGCTCTTGGTGGCTCATCTGCCGCTCTACCGCCTCGCGCGTCCACAAGCCCGACTCCACCAGAGCAGAACAAGCCATGGCACGGAAGCCATGTCCGCATACCTCGGCCTTGGTGTCGTAGCCCATACGGCGTAGCGCAGCGTTCACGGTGTTCTCACTCATGGGCTTGTGGTGGTAGTGGTCGCCGGGGAACACCAACTCATACCGGCTGGACAGCATATGAACCTGGCCGAGCAAACCCAGCACCTGCCGGCTCAGCGGCACCAGGTGCGGTGTGCGCATCTTGGCCCCTCGGCTGGAGTGCTTGACGCCCTCGATAGCCTCACGCTCACCCGGGATCGTCCAGAGGCTGGCTTGCATGTCGATCTCCTGCCACCGGGCAAAGCGCAGCTCGCTGGAGCGGATAAACACCTGCAGGGTGAGTGCCACGGCCAGCTTGGTCAGTGCGCGGCCGTTATAGCTGTCGATCCGCTGCAGCAGCTCGGGCAGCCGCTCCAATGCCAGCGCCGGCCGGTGCTGTGCCTTACGGGTCGCGGTAGCGCCCACCAGGTCACTCGCTGGATTGGTTTCGATAAGCCCATGCTGGACGGCGTAGCGCATCACCCCAGTGGTGTACTGGCGCAATCGGCCGGCCAGCTCCAGAGTATCGCGCTGCTCTGCCACCTTGAGCGGAGCCAGCAGGTCACGCACCTTGAGGCTTGCCACCGAGCGGCTACCAAGCGTCGGGAACAGGTGCTGTTCCATGCGGCGCAGTACCTTGGCGGCATGATCCGGTGACCACTTGCGAGCACCGGCCGCATGCCAGTCCAACGCCACGGCCTTGAAGGTGTTGGCCAGCTCGGCCCGGGCGTTCGCCCTCGCCTGCTGCTCATGCTCAATGGGATCTACACCTTCGGCCAGCAGCTCGAGGGCTGCAGCACGGCGAGCGCGCGCAGATTTGAGCGTGAGGGCTGGATAGTTACCGAAGGTGGCCAGCCCAGCCCGGCCATCAGGTCGAGTGAACTTGAAGCGCCATGTCTTGGCGCCGCTGGGCTTGACCGCCAAGTAGAGCCCCTGGCCGTCGAATAGCTTGTATTCCCTCTCGCGTGGCTTAGCTGCCTCGCATTTTGGGTCTGTCAGCGGGGTTACTGGGCGTGCCATAGGAATACGTTTTCCTTACCGAACCGGCGTATCCCCATTTTTATTCCTAAAATCGGGATATGTACAGAGATAAGGAGAGACAGCCATAAACAACAAAACCGGCCAAGATGGCCGGTTTAGATGGGTTTCGTAGACTTATAGAGACAGCTAGAAACAGATGAATGGTGCCCGAAGCCGGACTCGAACCGGCACGCCATTGCTGGCGAGAGATTTTAAGTCACCAAATAAATTCAATAAAAACAGTAAGTTATACGTATTTTAGTTCCGCAAACGCCGCAAGCTAGATCCGCTGCAGCCCCCCTAAATTCAAGGGGGCGTTGGGTTTTGCGGAACACTTGAGAGGAAGTCAGCAGGTAATCCCCCCATTTTCAGCACACGCCAGAAGTAGAGGTCAGGCCGCGAGGGCCAACTTCTGTTTGGGGGTGATACCTCCCAAGGCCATGTTTGGCCGTTCGTGATTGTATGTCCAAACCCATCGCGTAGCGTGCTCCTGCACTTCGGCGATGGAGTCGAACAGGTAATGTCCCAGCCAGTCGTAGCGCACCGTGCGGTTGTAGCGTTCGACATAGGCGTTCTGCTGCGGCTTGCCGGGCTGGATATGTTCGAGGCGGATGCCATGCTTCTCTGCCCACAGCACAAGCTTGCTGCTGATGTATTCCGGGCCGTTGTCACTGCGAATCGACCGGGGTTTGCCACGCCATTCGATCACCTGATCCAGCGCACGCACCACCCGCTCTGCCGGCAGTGAGAGGTCTATATCCATGGCCAGGGCTTCGCGGTTGAAGTCGTCGATCAGGTTAAACAGGCGGAAGCTGCGACCGTCTGCCAGTTGATCATGCATGAAGTCCATCGACCAACAGTGATTGATCGCCTCCGGCACAGCCAGAGGCTCGGGCTTCTCACGCACGATGCGTTTGCGCGGCTTGATTCGCAGGTTCAGCTCCAGCTCGCGATAAATCCGGTACACCCGCTTGTGATCCCAGCGGTGGCCTTTCACGTTGCGCAAATACAGGAAGCACAGCCCGAAGCCCCAGTTGCGTTGGTTATGCGTTAGCCGGATCAGATGCTCGGCAATTTCGCCATTCTCCGAAGAGAGCCGTGGCCGGTAGTGATAGCCGGTGACGCTGATACCGAAAGCCAGACACGCCTGCTTGATGCTGGCCCGGCCCGAGCGAACCGCGTGTTGCGCCATCTCTCGCCGCCGAGATGGCTTCACCACTTTTTTGCCATCGCCTCCTGGATGATCTCGGCCTTCAGGCGCTCCTCGGCGTACATCTTCTTCAGGCGACGGTTTTCCTCTTCCAGTTCGCGCAGCCGAGCCATCAAGGATGCGTCCATGCCACCGAACTTGGCGCGCCACTTGTAGAAGGTTGCCGAACTGATGCCATGCTCGCGGCAAAGCTCAGGGACTGGGCTGCCGGCTTCAGCCTGCTTGAGGATAGCGATGATTTGGCTGTCCGAAAAACGCGATGTCTTCACGCAAAATTTCCTTGATCCGATTAGGAGAAAATTCTACTTCTGACAAGTACTGATTTTAGGGGGGATTACCAGCAGAAGATTGATCGGTGCCTTTATTCGCCCAAGCTTTGCTTGGCTCTGTAAACGAGCTTGCAAGACTTGAAGCCATCCTCCAAGCATCCAGTCAGCCACTCGTGAGCCACCAGCCTTTGTATTTCATCGCCTACGCTTCTCCCAAGGCATCCCATCTGCCATCCGGAGGTGTCCGTTATGGTCGCTATGAGCATCACCACTCTTACTCTGAATCCCGCTTGGATTTATCCATCTAACCGGACGAGAAGATATTGAGGCAAGTGTCCTACCCTTATCGTTGGGAGAGCAGTCGATGCTACTCTCGCACAGCGGAATACTGCGCCGAATGGTGCTTTAAGAAGAAGGTCAATTGCGGATTCTGGACAGAAACTGATCTAGCTCAGGAGATCCGAAGAGAACGGCAAGTTACCGCCAGCAGACTCTACCTCCACCCACATTCACCACCTGAAGCACCTCACTGACACAAAAAACTCCAAAGTAATTTAGCTCGCAGGGAAAGCTTGGCAAATAGCGAAGATGACTGAAGAATGGCCTCATCGATCACGGAAGGTCACTGGGGAAGATTTGGTGATTCGCGATTCATCTTGGCCTGAGACTTCTGCAGACTTGTTCCGCCACGCCACTGCGGAAAAAGCGACCCTCTATCGCTCCATTATGGAGGTGTTTGCTGCCGCCAAGCGCCAGTACCGCCTGCAATTGCGACCCGACGAAGTATTGTCCGAGGCGAATTGGGGCAACAGAACGCCACCTGCTCAGGAAGAGATTGCCGCCGCACTGGCTCAGCTAGCTGCCTGGGGCAATCTCGAATCACAGCCGGACATGACGCGCGTATCTACGCTCAACGATTATTATCGAGCACGTTTTCTCTATCGGCTCTCGCGCGGCGGCGAGGCGGTAGAGGCCGGCCTGATAGCATTCGCACAGAGCCTACGTCATCGTGCAGAACTGCAGACAGTTGCGCTGGAGGACATCGACAGCCGCTTGCGCGCCTTGCAGCGATTGATGGCTGAGGCGCAATCAGTCAACGACCTTGATACCGCCAAGGCACATGAGATTCTACGCGACCTAGTGCGGGTGTTTGAGGGTCTCACTGAAAACGCCCAGGCGTTCATGGCTGGAGTGGCACGTAGTCTAGAGTTGCAGCAGGCCGACGCCACCGCATTGGTCGCTTACAAGCGACGGCTGATCGACTATCTCGAGCGCTTCATGGGTGATCTGATCCGCCGCTCCGATGCCATCGCCCGCACGCTGCATGAATTGTCCGCCGCCATCGACTATGTCTTACGCCAAGTCGCTGCACGTGAAGCGCGTGATGCCGCCCCCGACGGCACTGGCGAGCAGGCAGAGGAAACGCAGCGTCGCCAGGATATCTGGCGCGAGCGCTGGAAAGGATTGCGCGGCTGGTTTCTGGCCACCGGCAACGAACCACCTCAAGCAGAACTACTGCGTGCCCGAGCGCGCTCGGCGATTCCGCAACTGCTTAGCGCCATCGCGGCAATTAATGAGCGACGCAGCGGGCGCAGCGACCGGTCGGCCGATTTCCGAGTGCTGGCACAGTGGTTCGCTGCATGCGACAGCGACGACGATGCACACCGTCTCGCGCAAGCAGCGTTCGCGCTGCACCCAGCACGCCATTTCTCACTAGAGGTTGCTGATGCAGACGACGTGCCAGCGAGCACCTCTTGGCTGGATGCACCTCAGCTGATCATCAATCCGCGCTTGCGCGAGTACGGTGAAGCCGCGCCGCGCGGCGCACTGGCGAAAGTGCGCGATCGTAGCCGGGATCGGGCGCTGATGGCTCAGCAATTGGCGGAGGAATCGCGCCAAGTCGACGCCGCGCGCCGGCGATTGGCGACCGGCCGCCCGACACGCTTATCGGAACTGGGCGAGCTCGATGTGCATGCCTTCGGCCTCTTTCTAGGATTGCTTGGCGAGGCGCTGGCCGAACAACACGACCCGAACAGTCCTGTCGAGCGTCAAACGGGCGACGGTCTGCTGCGTATTCGCCTGGAACCTCTGGCTGAAAACAGCCGCGCCCAAATCTGCACGGCAGCCGGGGTCTTCTCCGGCCGGGATCATCTGCTGACGATCCGGCTCACCGAGGACAGATCATGAGCATACCCTCGTCCCGCCGTGGCACCCGACATGTCGGAGAAACACAGAAGGCGCAGCAGCAAGACGAATTCCGCCGGGCTCTGCGCAGCCTGCTGATGTGCCCGCTCATGCCGCCAGGGCACGCGGATTTCCCCGCCGTACGTCGCCAAGCCGAGCGCCTGCGCGAGTGGTTCGCCCGCGAGACCGGCTGGCCGCTGCATGTGGACCGCGAAGGTGCCCGCCTGTTCAAGCGCCCGGCCGACCTATCCGCCCCGACCCGTGGCCTGCCGGACTATGACCGGCGTCGCTATGTACTGCTGTGCCTAGCTGCTGCAGTGCTGGAGCGAGCCGATCCGCAGATTACCCTGCGACAAATCGGCGAGCGGATCGTACAACAAGCCGCCGACCCGGCATTGGAGACATTGGGTTTCGCCTTCACCTTGCACGGTGCTGCCGAAAGACGCGAGTTGGTCATGGTGTGCCGTACCCTCTTGGATCATGGCATTCTCGAACGTGTCGCTGGCGAGGAAGAGAGCTTCGTGCAGGACGGCAGCGGGCCACAGTCCGACGCCCTCTACGACATTCACCGGCGCTTGCTGGCCGGCCTGCTAGCTGCGGTGCGCGGGCCCTCGACCTGGAGCACAGAGGAGACTCCGGGAAATACCGAGGCTCGGCTGCATGCACTGGTGGCTGGCTTTACGGTGGACAGCGAGCAAGGCAGGCGAGATGCCATACGCCACCACCTGGCGCGACGCCTGCTCGACGATCCGGTGCTGTATACCGACACCCTGGACGAAGAGACGCGCAGCTATTTCGTCAATCAGCGCGGTGTTCTCGCCAACCGCTTGTGTGAAGCCACCGGACTGGTCGCCGAGCAACGCGCCGAAGGCCTGGCCCTGATCGACGAGAGCGGACAACTGACGGATGTAGCCATGCCCGCCGAAGGCACTGAGGCTCATGTCACACTGCTGGTAGCGGAGTACCTGGCCCGGCGTCTGCGTGATAAACGTGCCCCATTGCGAGCAACCGAAAGCGAAATTGCCCTGTTCCTGCGCGAGGCCGCTGGGCGATATGGCCGCTATTGGCGCAAGTCGGCGCGCGCGCCAGGCGCCGAACACGAGCTGGCGGAAATCGCCATCGCTCGCCTATGTCGTCTGGGCCTAATGCTGCGTGATATGCATGGCGTGCATCCGTTGCCCGCCATTGCCCGCTTCTCCCTCGGACAGACCGAGGTGCGCAACGCCCAGGGCGCCGAAACCCTGTTTCTAACCGAGCCTGACGCATGACCAGCGACCTATTCATCACCTCTTCCCGCCCCCCACTGCCCAAGCCTCTACGCGAACGCTGGCAGCCATTACGTCTTGGCCTCGTCGAACTGTTCCACTACGACAGCGAGGAGTTCTGGTTCCACGATGGCCATTTACTTCTGCGCGGCAATAACGGCACCGGGAAATCCAAGGTGCTGTCGCTGACCTTACCGTTGCTGCTGGACGCACAATTGCGCTCGTCGCGCGTCGAGCCCGACGGCGATAGCGGCAAAAAGATGGCCTGGAACCTTCTTGTCGGTAGCTATCCCCGCCGTATCGGCTACAGCTGGATCGAGTTCGGCCGACGCGAGCGCGATGGCCGCCCTCGCTACCTGACCCTGGGGGTCGGTTTGTCGGCAGTCGATGGCCGGGCTCAAGTAGACAGCTGGTTTTTCATCGTCGAAGGTGACGGCACGACACTAGACCCGCGTATCGGCGAAGATCTTTGGCTTACCACTGCCGAGCGCCAGGTCCTTACTCGCGAACGCTTGCGCGATGCACTTGGCGGACGAGGTCAACTATTCGAAAACCATCAGCTTTATCGCCGTGCCGTGGACGAGCGCCTGTTCCAGCTAGGGACACGGCGCTATGACGCTCTGATGGATACGCTGATCCAGCTACGCCAGCCACAACTGTCAAAGAAACCCGACGAAACCGGCCTGTCCAATGCCCTGAGTGAGTCTCTGCCTCCGTTACCACCCGAGCTGCTGGGCGATGTGGCCGAAGCGCTCAACCAGTTGGAGGAAGACCGCATTCAATTGGAAGAAACGCGCCTACTGGAGCAAACCGTCACCCAGTTTGAACGACGCTACCGCATCTATACCGGTATGTTGGCGCGGCGCCAGGCACGCGAACTACGCCAGGCTCAAACCCACTTCGACAACGCCAGCGAGGCCCGCAATCAAGCGCAGGCTGAACTCGTCAGCGCACAGAACGCGCAGGGTGAGGCTTTTGCGAAGCACGAGGCCGCGAAGCTGAAGTATTCGGCGGCCCGAGAGCTGGTAGATACGCTGCAGAGCGATCCCACCAACCAGGACGCCAACCGTCTTGCCCTGGAAGAACGCAATGCCGCCGAACGGCAACATGCAGCTCACACGGCAAGCCGACAGCGCGATGAAGCGCGTAGCAAACTCAATAGCGAAGTAGAACTGAGCCAGCGACGGACCGCTGCGGCCACTCAGGCTCGCGATGAGCTGGACAAGGCGCGTACTCGTACGCTGGACGCGGCCGAAGCACTCGCTATAACAGCAGACCTCGCAATCAACCCACTGCTTAGCCTTGAGGCCGAAGCGCTGGCGGCTCATCCTCCCGAGTACAGAGCAGCTGAAGAAGCCCTGCGCGAGCTGGTGAGGAATCGGCGCCAGGACATCGCCCATCTGCGTAAGCGTCATGCAGAAGTTAGCCAACACCAAGCGGTACTGGCGGACAAGCAAGAACACGTTCGAACCATTCGCGGTGAAATGGACATAGCACTGGCGCAACGCGAGCGGGCCGACCAGCAAGCCGAACAGGCAGGCAGCGCGCTGCTCGGAGCCTGGTCTGAGCACTGCACAAGCCTCGTCCAATTGCGCTTCGATGCTGAGCAGTCCTTGCTGCAACTGGCCGAGTGGGTGGCCCACCCGGAAGGCGAAAACCCAGCGCAAGTGGCACTGGACCACGCCTGGCAGACGACGCTGCAACGAAACGCCGCCCAGCAGGCGGAGCTGGACAGTTACCTTGCTAGCCTGAACAAACAGCGCGCCGATATCGAAGATGAGTGCACCCGCCTGGCCGCTGGCGAAGATGCGCTGCCCGCCGAGCCGCCCACCCGGGCCAGTGGTGTGCGCCTGCAACGGCACGGCGCGCCGCTCTGGCACCTGGTGGATTTCCACCCGAGCCTGGATGCCGCGCAACGGGCCGGGCTGGAAGCCGCCCTGGAAGCCAGCGGCTTGCTTGACGCCTGGCTGTCGCCAAATGGGATGTTGAGCGATAGCGACGGTACGCCGCTGCTGGATAGCAGCTGGCACCAGCGCGCGCCAGTGAACGCTGCCAACCTGAACGCTGCGCTGATTCCCGCATTGCCCGAGGCCTGTCCGATCACACTAGCAACGCTGACTGCGCTGTTGGCAGGCGTGGCTTACGGCACGCAGGAGCCGAGCGATGCCGAAGCCTGGCTGTCGCCTGATGGTCGCTATCGTCTGGGGCCGCTGGCAGGTGCCTGGCGAAAAACCGAGGCAGGCTACATCGGCCGCAGCGCACGGGAACTGGCACGACAACGACGGCTGGAAGCACTCGCCACCCTCCTCGCCGAACTCGACATGGCGCAAGCCAAGCTCGAACGACAATACGAAACCCTGGCCGCCGAGCGCAACCAAGCCGAACTGGAACGGAAAAGCGTACCCTCCGAGCGCCCACTGCACGATGCGATTGCTGCCGCGCTGCAGGCCGCCCGTGATGTCGATCGGAGCCGGCAACTGCTGGTGCTGGCCGAAACGCGCAGCCAGGAAGCCAAAGACGCATGGCAATCGGCACGCGAGCAGTTACACCACGACGCGACCGACCTGAGCCTGCCGGCAGACCCCGAGCTACTACCGACAACCGAAGAGGCCTTGGAACACTTCGCCAACGTCCAGGCGCATCTGGTCCAGGCAGCACGCGAGTGGCAGCGCGCATGGCCCGATCAGAGCCAGCAGCAACAGCGCGAAGACGAAGCGCGCAGGGTGCTGGAACAGGCCGACGAAACCCTGATGGTCGCCGACGAGCAGGCTGAACAGGCCCGGGTCCGCTTGGAGACACTACGCCAGTCCATCGGCCAGCAGGTGGAAGAATTGCTGGCCAAACTGGCCACCGCGCTCGCCGGACGTACCCAGGCCGAGCAGGAAGCCGAAACGCGCCGCACGGCGCTGGGCGAAGCGGAAAAACGGCTGGCCGTGATCGCAGCGCACGTCGGACGCACCGAGCAGACACTGAGCGAGCGTAGCGACGAGCGCACTACGGCCGTCGAACGCCTTCGCCATTTCAGCGCCAGCGGCCTGCTGGCAGCCGCATTGCCGGACCTGCAATTGCCTGAGCATTGGAGCATCGACCCGGCGCTGAACCTAGCCCGCCGCATCGAACAGGCGCTGACTGGCATCGCCGATGACGAGGCCACTTGGGCCCGCGTACAGAAACAGATCGCCGAAGACCTGAGTGAACTGCAGCGCGGGCTGAGCGCCTTGAACCACCAGGCCATCTCGGAACCCAACGATTGGGGCATCACCGTCACAATCCAGTACCAGAACCGTGCCGAGCGTCCCGATACGCTCGCGCTACTGTTGGCCGAGGATATTTCCCAGCGCAGCGAACTGTTGTCGGCGCGCGAGCGTGAAGTGTTGGAAAACCACCTGCAGGCGGAGATCGCCGCCGAACTACAGCGCCTGATGCGGGCTGCCGACGACCGTGTCAAGGCGATAAACAACGAATTGCACAAGCGCCCTACCACCACAGGCGTACGCTACCGCCTGCTATGGGAGCCGCTATCGGTCGAAGAAGGCGCACCGGCAGGCCTGGAGGACGCCCGCAAGAGCCTGCTAAATACCAGCGCCGACCTCTGGTCGACCGAAGACCGGCGTGCGGTCGGTACCATGCTGCAACAGCAGATCGCCGCCGAACGCGCCTTGGCCGACGCTGACAGCGCAGGTAGAAGTCTTCTCGATCAACTCGCCCACGCGTTGGACTATCGCTATTGGCATCGTTTCCGCATCCAGCGTCAGCAGGATGGTCAATGGCGCAAGCTGTCTGGACCGGCCTCCAGTGGCGAACGCGCGTTAGGCCTGACCGTCCCATTGTTCGCAGCTATCGCCAGTTTCTACGGCCACGGCGGCAGTCCCTTGGCGCCACGCTTGATGCTGCTCGACGAAGCCTTCGCCGGTATCGACGATACCGCCCGCGCCCACTGCATGGGCCTGGTGCGGGAATTCGACCTGGATTTCGTCATCACCAGCGAGCGGGAGTGGGCCTGCTATGCGGAGCTACCTGGCGTGTCGATCTGCCAGTTGCAGCGTCGCGAAGGTATCGATGCGGTGTTCGTCTCGCGCTGGACCTGGGATGGACGGGCTAAGCGACTCGAAGAAGATCCTGATCGCAGGTTCCCCTTGGCATGAAGACCAGCCCCGACTTACGTCTACAGCGCCTGCTCGGCGGGCCAGCACTGGCCGCCCTGCGCCAGCGCCTGCGCCGCCGTTTTGAGCTCGCCGATGCCGAGCAGTCGCTATCCTCGGTTCACTTGAGCAACCTCGCCCCGGTAGAGTACTCGGCTCTTTGCCAACTGACCGGCCGCCCCTCGCGTATAGCGCGCTCGATGACGCTGGACATTGCCGATCTCGATGCACGACTGCGTGCCGCAGGGCTAGCCAACTCGCTACAGGATGCTCTGGAGAGGCTGGATGGCCCTATCGTTGCGAAAGCCAGCCTGCGTAAAAGGCTATCGGCACAATGGTCGGCCCTGACAATCTCGGCGTCGGCCGAAGGCAGCCCTCTCCTCCGTGCCTGGCTGCAAAACACAGCAACCTCCATGCCCCTGCTCAAGCGTCTTGGGCGCGATCCCGCGCGCGCTACTCAGCTACTGGCAGCGACTGATACTGTTCTCCGCCGTCTACCCGTGGAAGGACTACCTCGCTCGCAACTTGCCGCCGAAACGCTGGGTGATGCCCATGCGCTAGATTCCGGCCGCCCTATAGCGACCCTGGTACTGTCGGCGTGGCGCCTGCACGAGCGTACGGGCAGCCCTCAAGAAGATGAGGCAGTAGCTGAGGCTGGCGGTGGCGCCGAAGAGCGTCTGCGGGAGGTCTGGTCAAGGGCGGGAGTTCTCGTCAACGAGCTGGCCCGCCCAGCTCTCTTTCTTAACTTGCCTGTGGCGCCAGACAGACACCGCACCTGGCTGCCTGGCGAGCCCGCCTACCTCTCACTACGGCAATTGGTTCGCAAGCCGTATTCCTGGGCAGTAGACGGACGGAATGTGTACGTATGTGAAAACCCGAACATAGTAGCCATCGTCGCCGACCGTCTGGGTGCCGATAGTGCTCCATTAGTCTGCACCGATGGCATGCCCGCCGCTGCGCAGCGAATTCTACTCGACCAGTTGGCCGCCGCCGGCGCGCGCCTGCACTACCATGGCGACTACGACTGGCCAGGGATCGTCATCGGCAATCACGTCATGCGTACTTGGCAGGCAGCCCCTTGGCGATTCGGGTGCAGAGACTACCTCGAAGCGGTGATGGTAACGCCGACGCGATCGCGCGATTTGGACATCAACGGGGTCGAGGCTCTATGGGACAAAGAGCTGCATACAGCTATGGACACCCAAGGACTCGCCATTCCAGAGGAGGCGGTTTTCAGCACGCTCTTAGACGATCTGAGCCATAAGGTGAATTAACCCACTCCATCATCAACAGATCGCCTAAACCAGCGTAGTCAAAGGGATTGGGAGTGATCGACATGGGCCTTGACCGTCATAAGCGTCAACCTTTTGCTGGCGCGGAAGATGGGGCAATTTGCGGGGTGGCGATTCTGGCTAGCCCATTGTCAATCGGTAGACATAATATCAAGAGCGCGTCGCATGCACAGCATCATGGCGCCCAACCATTCGTGCCGCAGCTTTGCCCCGTAGGAAGGCTGCCGGCATCAAATACGGGGCCATCAAGCACCCTCGGCCAAGTGATTTTCAATTTCTTCCACAAACGGCGATGAACGCCCCGCGGTGTGCACCAGATGAATCTCAGACTTAGCACGCGTAAAGCCTACGTAGAACAGCCGGCGCGCCTCGGCGACCTGTTGCGGACCAACACCGTTGCGCGGTAACCGGCCGCGGTCTATACCAAACATAAACACCACATCGAACTCCCTGCCCTTTGCGCTGTGCAGCGTCGACAGTGTTAGCCGATTCAAATGCTCGCCGTCGCCAGCCAACTCGCCCAGAACCATATCTGCACGATCTCCCGCCGGGGCAATCCGAGCAGCGAAGACGGCCAGGGTGTCCATCTCATCCCTCAGCGCAGGACATTCGGAGACGAATGGCTGGATCACCTCCATCGACAGTCTTGCAAGCCAACCATGTAGGTTCAGGTTCGCCTCCCGGCTATCCCACAGGCTGGCGATCAATCGGCAATGAAAGTCCATCGCCTGGCCATCGCTATGTATGGACTCTGCGAACAGTCGCCGCCCCTCCCGCGCTAGCTGAGCAAAACGCGGCTTCCCCGTTCGCCATCCACCACAACACCATTGGCCACACAATTCCAACCACTGCATGACGCGACTGGAACGTGGGTACAGGGCGTTGCCATCTGTGCGCACGATTGGTATGCCGGCAGCTTGCGCCGCCCCGGCTACAGCATCGCCGATCCATGCGGCCGGGTAGAGCACTGCAACATTGCGGTAACTGAGTTGCGGGTGACGCCTCAGCGCCTGGGGCAACAACTCGCCGACAAGGCGGGCCGATTGCTGCTCATAGGTACCGCCTGTCGGGTGAATATAAACAGTTCCCTGCGCCGCAGCATCAGCCGCCTCGTAGTCACGCTCTTCACCCAAGGCCACGCGCGATGCCAGGACGATACGGTTCCCACTGCGGTAGTTCAGCCGCAGGCGCACAGTCTCGACGTCGTCGCGCTCTGACAATCTGCGGAGCAAATCAGGGCGAGCCCCGGTGAATCCGTAAATCGACTGATCAATGTCGCCCACTGCAAAGAGCCGCATGCCCGCTCGAAAACACAACCCCATCACCATACGATGCAGCGCGACACCAAGGTCCTGGTACTCATCGACGACAAGTACGGGGTATTTGGCGAGCAGCGCCCGCTGCAACCACGGGTTTTCACGCAGCGCTCGAACCGCGAGCAAGGGCATATCATCGAAGTCGATCAAGCCACGACGACGAAGTTGTGCTTCGTAGGTTTCCACGAGGCGCGCAAGCTCCGGATCGGTATCACTCCATTCTTGACTGTCGCGATTTAAGATTGATCGGCGATAGTTGCCAAGCCGGAACTCCCAATCTTGAGGATTGCTGGGCGCTTCGATCGTGAGGTTCACCGCTTCGGCCAGTGCTGCCTGTCGCTCAGCCCGGGTCGCCACGCCGAAGCCCTCAGGCAAACCCAATCGGGCAACCTTGGCATAAGGTAAGAGGATCTGCGTAAGCGAGAAGGAATGCACGGTCCCGACAAACACACGTCCACCCGGCGCCACTCCGAGTGAAGCCAGCCGAACTTCCAGCTCACGCGCGCATTCATTGTTATATGTGATGCACGCGATGCCGCGAGATTCCGGCACGTCCTCCACGAGCATACGCGCCAACTTTGTCACGAGAGTCTTGGTTTTCCCACTCCCGGGCCCCGCCAGCACGACGCAATGACCACGGGATTCGTATGCAGCCCATTGCCCCGCATTGCGCTGAAGCTGCGCGGCCGCCCGCAGGTAGGCCGCGCGATCAGACACGGTCGACCACGTAGGTAATTGCGCGCGCAATGTAAGGGGGCGGTGCAATACCCTCAATGCGAGACGCCAAACGCTGTGCAAATCGCCCTTTTCCGACGGTTTCGATCAGCTTGAGGTAGTTCTCCCGATCCAACGTCTCTGGGTCGTCTTCCCACTGGTTCACCCAAACCTGCCGCTCCTCGCTTAACCTTTGCTCCCGGAGTGTTTCGATGATGGCCGCTGTGAAATCTTCATCTTCAAACAAGTCGACTTCTAACGTGTCGAGATTGGTGAAAACTCCATACCCCTCACAGCGATCAGAGAAATCGCTGTACTGCTCGATCCTCTTGATCTCCTCGATGAGCCCACGTTGATCCTCACCCGTTCGGACTTCCTCAATAGTTTTTACGAGTCGCCACGAACGGTTGTAGCCGAGAGGTGTCCGGTCTCCCTGTGGATCCCAATCGGTCACTATTGAAAACGGGATGCCTAAGGCAGCAAGGAATTTCGAGTATGGCGTGAAGTTCGTGCCCGCTACCGAGCACACCGTAATACCGAGATGATCGAGATCGTGCCCCATTGAGGCGGCAAACACCGGCAGCAAGAATTTCTCGGCATCCCCTTCGACCAAGACAATCCCTCGTGCGAACAGCATCTCGGCACGCGTCACGTCAAGGTAGCGCGCAAGATCGTCCTCCTCTTCATCGGTGAGGTTGATCGACGCGGCCGAGGCGGCCACAGTTCCCTCGTCAACCGTGTCGCGAAGCAGCACCAGGGAACGCAGAGGTGCGACGCTAGCAATATGCGGCGAATGTGTTGTCAGGAGTAGTGAGAGCGACTCATTCTCCTCCTCACCCGCAAGACCTTCGAATAGATGGCGATACACGGACCGTTGCAGATGGGGGTGCAAGTGGGCCTCTGGCTCCTCAATTGCCAGTAAAGTGTGGTCGCGCCGGTTCTCGCCCATCAGTTGGCGAAGCTCCAGGGCCTTCAAGGTCAGGAACGCCACATTAGCCGAACCGAGACTGGCCTCGCTAATTGTGCGTAGGCCGCCATCGATCAGTAGCCGAAGATTGCGGAACAGGCGTGTCACGTTGGTCGTCCCGAACCCTAGGCTAGGTTCGATATCCTGCTTGGGACCACTCATCGATGCGAACAGTTGCTGCAGAGCCTGCTCCAAGTTCTGCACCGAAGGGAAATCCGCCAGTTGTCCCGTCGCGGCCTGGACAGCATTGCGAACACCTGCGAGGTCTTCGCCAGATACGCTAGCAAAGGCGCGCTCGAGCAAGGGCCGCAAAGGCGAGCGGCGCCACGTAGCTAGATCACCTTCAGCATCGCGCAGCGCCGGCAGGAGGTCCATAGCAATGCGCCGACGCACTTCGTGACCAAACCGCTTCGTCTCGACTTCACCGCCGAAGCAGATGAACTCGTAGTCGTCGTCGCATTCTGGCGCCCCCTCTAAGCCAGGAATCGGCCGGAATTTGTAGGTAAGCCGCACTGTGTGCGGATCGTCGTCAAGTCGAAAGTCCGTGAGCTGGGCGAGAAGATCCAGATCATCTTCAAACTCCCGCAACTCTACGAAGACAGTGATTTCTTCGTCTTCGAGTGGCTCTCCCAAGCCATCCCAGAAATCGCCCTGCCCAAGCTGTCGACCGCTATCGGGTAAGCTGGGATCGAAAACAAGTCGCAAAGCATGAAGCAGGTTACTCTTACCAACGCGATTCTCGCCGACGATGACGACACTTCCATCTACGACGATGTCCGCGTCGCGAAAGTTGCGAAAATTGCTAACGTAAATTCTTGTGAGTTTCATGCCCCATCTCTTCTTGAATTTTGCGATCGAAGCCGGCAAGGCGTTGTAGCGATACGTGTCCGCCTTTTTCCGCTACACACGGATTGGCAATGTGACCTTGGGCTGAATGGGCACCAACATCTTGGCGTAAGCGCGCAAAATTTCGTTGTACAGATCCGCGTGCTTGGGCGCCTCGACCGTGATAATTAGCGCGTAGCGAATCTTTTCTGCACTCGTCGTCGGCGCACCAGCCTCGCGTGCGTTGTAGTGGATATCGAACACGGGGTTATCCAGGCTAGTGCCACGCATGGACTTGTTACCGTGTAGGACCGTCTCCCACTTGCCCATGTCGGAACGACGCTCCTCTTCCGTAGCATACTTCTTCATATCGAAGAAGCCCTTCGTGTCCGCGTTGCTCTTGCCTTCCTTGATCTTCTTATCGCTGGGCCGGAACACGATTTCCAAACCGGCCCGCGTGTAAGCAACAGCATCCTGCGGGTCTGTCGGAGACGCATAGCAGAAGGTCGCCTTCAAGCGGATGTTGCCTTGCAAACCACCGGCAGGCAGAGGGAGTGACGCGCGCAGATATTTCCCCGGCTTTAGCTCGCCCTGGTAGACCACTCGCGCCACGCCGGTTGGGCACGTAATGACATCCATCAAGTCTTCCGGCACCTTGCCCCAACCGACTTCGAGCTTGTCGTGCGTGGATGAATCCGCGGCATGAACAAGCAAGGCCTTGATGGCCAGCGGAGTCAAATCTGCTCCGAGGATCGCTCGAACACCAACGGCATTGCGCAATAGATACGGTGACGCAAAGCTGGTGCCCAACTGCGGCACCAGTGTCGGCTTCGCACCAGGTGCCAGCACATGGAAATACTGGGAGCTGGCGGCATCCCCACCGAAGGCCATGAGGTCCGGCTTTACCACGCCGGGGCTTCGCCCTGGCCCGATGGCACTGTAGGCGGCACGCGACCATGACGCGTTCGTGTTGTCGGCAGCGCCGACGGATAGCGCATTAACGCAGTCGGAAGGCACCTGAACACGGGCATTTCCTACCGACCGATCCATTTGACCATTGTTGCCAACAGCCACGGTCATCAACGTCTCGCCATCGCTGAGAAGGTCGTCGATCACGGAAGTCCAGGCATGCACGTCTGTGTCATCGATTGGGAGGTCAGGCCCAAGGCTCAAATTGATGAACTGATACTGCCGCGACAGCAGCACTTCCTCGACTAGCCCCAGTGTGCGATACAGCTCCAATGGGTCTTCCGAGTCAGTCTCACGATCCAGTACACGCAGGTGGTCGACGTAAGAGTAAGGGCGTGCCGCGACGCTGTTAGGAGCAATTGGGCCAAACAGGAATGCTGAAGTCACGCCAAGTCCGTGCTCCAGGCCGCCCGGATCGTCGGCCGCCGTTTCATCGAGAACTCGGTAGGTATGCAACCATGGAGCGATACCGTGCTGCTCAGGCAAGCCGCCATCGAGGATAGCCACCTTAGGTTCGGACGATAGCGGCTGTTCCGTCGGCAGACTGCATGGCACTGTTACACCCGCCGAGCGCTGTACGGGACGCATGCCACGCAACTTCGGCATGGAACGAATCACCCGCACAAATGAGAATTCAGCCAGACGCACAACATTGTCATGCGCTCCCTCAACCGGGAGGAACCACAGATTGCCAGCGCTAAACGCCAAGTCGGCATGGATTTTCACGCCGACATCGGTCGCGTACTTGGCAAATGCTCGCTGCACAAACTGATCGTTGTCGCCAGGAAGCAGATGGATGCCAACCTCGAAGAAGCGATCCTTTTCCTCGCCGAGCGAAACAATACGGTCATTCGGCTCGAACGCGGAAATCCGCTCAATATGCGACAGATCCTTCGCTTCGTTCGATCCCTCCTCCAGTTGCCCTGCCCAGTCCTTCAACTGCCGAAAGGCCTGGCGCCTGCCCACCACGAATAGCTCTGTGGTGGTCGACTCCCGCGGCGCCCCCTTCTTCGACCAGCTCTCCGGCGTCAATCTGACCGCCCTACTACCGACAGATTCAAGACCTACGCTACGCAGCATGGCCGCCGGAAAGAAGGACCGCGCGATGTAACTAGGATTAAGTGCGAGGCGTGCCACTCCCAAATCCCCCGGACAGGCGTTGTTGGGCAAACTGTCGAGGCTTGCTGCAACGTCGACGAACTGCGGTGTCAGTCGGATCCTCGCCTGCTGCAACGTGTAGACCTCGGCCTTATCCATGCCGCGCTTCGGCCCCTTGATTTCGTGGGTCAACAACTCGCCACGTCCGATCAGGAAATTGGTCTGGTTCATGCCTCACGCCCCCCGTTTTTTGGGCGCGACGGTCAGTCCGTCGCTTGTGTACTTGCGAATGGTGTCTCGGCTCACGCCGGTGATATCCGAGATGCTGTGCTGGGATAAACGCGTCTGCTTAGCCAGCAGCACCGCCATATCGATGCGCCCCTGACGATCAAGCGACAGGGCGCGCGCCTTTATGAACTCTTCGATCAAATCTGCATCCGGCGTCGTCCCCAACGCCACGGCACGCCGAAAACGCTGTATCTCGCGCTCGATGTCACTAAAGGATTGGCCACGAAACGCGAAGGCCAGAATCTCGATCCAACGCCCAAACAGCGCGAAGTCCGGCCCCAAGAACCGCTTGATCGCCTCTTTGACCGCTGCTGCTTCTGGCACCTTGAATTCGACCACGAGGTCGAATCGACGCCAAAGCGCCGGATCGATCAGTTCAGGATGATTGGTTGCTGCCAGTAACATCCCCGTCGCAGGCCACTCATCAACCTCCTGCAGTATCACGGTCACCAGCCGCTTGAGTTCGCCGACGTCAGTATCATCGCTGCGGCGTTTGGCGATCGCATCGATCTCATCCAGCAATAAGACACAGGGGACGCGTTTGGCAAAATCTAGCGCCGCGCGCAGATTGGTGCCACTACGCCCCAGCAAGCTACTCATCACAGCAGTCAGGTCGAGTACGTACAACGGCACGCCAAGTTGAGCTGCCAACCAACGTGCTGTCAGTGTTTTCCCAACACCTGGCTGACCAACGAAGATGGCAGAGCGTGTCGGTGTCAGGCCCAGTGCGGTAAGACGCGCTACCTGCTTGCGCTCCTGAATTAGCTGACCAAGGGACTCCTCCAGACTGGCAGACAGCAGTGGCGCGTCCCGATCCGGAGAGTCCTTGAAAACCTTGAGCAGCGACAAACGCGACTCATCATCCATCGGCAGCACCTGCTCGACGAGCGACGGCGCGGCCGCCTTGCGCAATGGCTTTCCCGCCCGATGCGGCTTGGCGCGAAGAAATAAATCCACCTGCTCAGCCAGTTCCGGCTCAGTGCTCCGATACTTTCTGACCAGCCTCGCAGCGTACAGACGAACATCCTCCGTCTGTTCAGCCAACGCCAGCCTCACAACCTGGGCTAAATCAGCCTTCAAACCAGTCAATTCGCCCATACAATTTTCAACCCACTGATTTATAAGGAATTTTTTAAAACAAAAAACGGACTATATTTATTCTCACACACTTTCAGATGTCTGTGAAGGCGATTGGAAACGGGCAAATCGCGCCTGCCTCCGATAAAAGGCGGGCGCAGAGGTTGCACGGGAGGACACAGATCACCGAGTCAGGCACGGGGGGCAGTCAGCGGAGGTGCGGCAGATAGCTGTCAGTCGTCGCTGGCGTTGGGCTTTGCGGCCGGAAATTTGCTAGTCCGCCGAAACGTTCGATCCCCTGCCATAAAGGCCTCCAACATGTGCGGAATCAAAACCGTGGCATCGACGGCCTCGCCATATGCTTGCGCGTGCAGCGTGGCGTAGCGGTCGAGATCGGCTTTCAAGCTGGCCGGACAGGCAAAGGCCAACCTGATGCTCTCAGTCTTGGGCAGCGGCCCCAGCCGCAGCTTTCGAGTCGTACTCGTTGCTAAGTCCCCCGGTTGAAGAACAGTGGTTGGTAAGGCCGAAGCACCAGATCCCGGTTGACAATGATGCGCACCGGCAGGCAAGGCCGCTCGGTCAACGTGGGCTGGATGTTCATGTTGCGTCGAGTCATCTCCCGCCCGACCTGATTCACGCTGTCCTGCAGGCCGTCACGGCTGGCGATGATGATGCGATCGCCACCCTGGCGGCTCTCGGGCGCGGCCAGCTCAGCACCAACGCCCAGCAGTGTCGTCAGCGCCGTGCCAGCGAAGACGCGATCCCAGTGCCAATCCACGCCGTCCTCCAGGCCTGCAGAGCCGGCCGGATCGGTGCCCACGAGGTTGTCCAGCGTCAGCGAGGATGTGTCCGGCAGGATGATGCGATTCCACACCACCTGCACGCGGCTCTTCCCGTAGCTGACCTGGCTGTTGTAGCGGCCGAGGATGCGTGAGCCCTGCGGGATCAGCAGGTGCTTGCCGGTCGCCGTGTCGTAGACTGGTTCCGTCACCGTACTAATCACGTCACCCGGAAGATCCGACTTGATGCCCGTCACCAGGGCGCCGGCGATCACCGTACCGGCCATGACCTGGTAAGGCGACGCCGTCACCTATCTCTCAATCAACTACGCCACAGTAGGTTGCCATCCTGAAACCCTCGGGCTAGAGTGCGCCCGTCGTGGTAAGTCCCGCGACCGGGAGTCGAAACCCGCTTTGTCTGAGGGCGCGGCAGCGTTCATAGCTGCGTAGCAGGTACCTTGTACCCAGCTACTGCATTTCTATGGCGGGCCGTGCGGGGCAGGCTTTTGCCTGGCCGGTTCCCTCGGACGCCGGTATTTCGACCCCCGTACGGTTCGCCACCATTACCGAGTCGAAACGGTGTTGGTGGTTCCTCTCACTGTCCGAGGAGCATAAGGAATGCGCTACCCCTTTTTTACCCGAGAGCTCCGCCTTGGGCTTCAGGTCTTGCTGTCCACCTCTGATCCGGAGGTGCGCCATGGCTGAGTTCGAATCCTGCGTTGTACCTTTTCCGCTACAACGAAGCCCGCTGCATGAATCCGAACGCTCTCCCCTGCCCTCTGAAGCTGCCGCTGAACTGCGTGGCGTCATGCTCGGCAATCTGCTCGATCAACTGGCTGAACCTGAGGGCTTGCAGCCAGCGGATCTGCGCGTGCGCATCGCTGCTTATTCAGCGCTGGCTCTGCTCGATGAGATGGTCGTGCTCTATCGCCGCGCCCTCTCTGACGTTCGAGGAGGTGCCAGATGAGCAAGGGTGTGATGACCTACCTTCCGCCTCACGACGGCCATCCAGGAATGGAGATCACCTGGGCTGCCGATTGCAGAGAGGCATTCGACCAGGGCGTGAAGCTGGCACAGACCTGGCTCGATAACGCCCGCAGTGGATGGCTCTGGGCAGTGATGATCGCGGAGCGCGATCTGCTGCCCTGCGCTATTGAAAGGCGAGCTTTTGAAGTGGGTTTCCTGAGTCGTATCCACCAGCGTATGTGCTCGCATCTTCGCTGCGGTGAGCTGGCCGAGATCTATACGGCGGGTGATTGTTCTGGCCACAGAAAGACCCTGACGCTCGCAGGAGCGAGCTGTCAGGGCTGACCTGAGCCATGGCAAATGCCAATGAAGTGGCCTGTTTACACAGACCAGGAAGGAAGGTTCTGAGCTAACGGAGTGCAGGGGCAGCGTACTGACTGTTTGCACTTCGTTAGCCCAGAGACCGGAGAATATTTCGGTAGCGGCCATCTGCCAAACGTTTTGATGGGGTACTGGCTATAAGTGGCGACCAGCCTCGTTCCTTTCTCGTTGTTGGTGCAGGCCATATCTGCAGTTCTACGGCCCGCCACAACATCACTTGGCATCTTTGGTTGGGCCGACAGAGCCTGCGCGCTGCGCTTGCTGGTGTTGCCTGTGAGATCGGTGGAATAGCGGTCTTGCTGTTTCCTCTCACCCTATCACGGCATTCTCGCCGTCAAGGGCTGCATGCGCTTCGCGCATTTGCGGCTGGGCCGGCTATCGCCCCCTGACTGCTGCGCTGCGCCGTGCTGGGCCGGTTCCGGGCAATTCCGCCCGAGCAACTGGAGCATGATCATGTCGCAGCTTTCTCTCGCCTTTGACGCTTCCCTGATGATTCGCGACGAGCAAGGACGTTATTTGCCTGCTACTGCGGAGCAGATCCTGGATGCTGCTCGCAAGGTGATCGATCAGAAGGTTCAGCGAGGTGCAGCCTTTACGTCTTCGGAGCTGGTCAAGGACTACCTGATCGCGAAACTGGGTGGCTTTGAGCACGAGGTTTTTGCAGCGCTGTTTCTGGATGCCAAGCATCGCCTGATCCAGTACGTCGAGATGTTCCGCGGCACCATCGACAGTGCGTCTGTGTACCCACGCGAGGTGGTCAAGGACGCGCTGCGCCTGAATGCTGCGGCAGTGATCTTCGCGCACAACCATCCAAGCGGAAATCCAGAACCAAGCCAGGCTGACAAGGTGCTAACACAACGCTTGAAAGAAGCCTTGGCGCTAGTAGATGTTGCTTGAGCACGCCACCACACCTTGATGGCGCATATGCTCGCGCACCTGGTAATAGGCGGCGCCCATGGCAATGCCCAGGGCCTTTGCTTCGGAGCTGCGAGCAATGACGCAGCCATCGTTGTATCTGAATGATCCTAACAATTAGTAGGTCATAACACACTGATTCATAACGCTTTTTTCCGACTAACAAATTTCGACTTTTTTCGCCTATCAGCACGAAAATTCACCATGTGGCGACAGGCGCTGGAAGCGCCTTGGAACGAATGAGTCAACAAGGAACTGGTTGATCCAGTACGCAAAAAAAGAGGTATACAAGCCGAAGAAATGAGCTGGCTGGCCCGACCCGCGCAAAGCTCAGGCCGGGCCAGTTTCACCATCAGCTGTTCTGAAGAGCTCGTACCTTCTCGGTGGTGATGGGCTCACCGCCGATTCCCCAGTCGCCGCTCTTCACTTCCTCAAAAACGACCCAGGTCACACCACGCATTTTCTCGCCTTCGACAGAGACCATGGCGTCGGTGATCTTGCTGATGATCTCGGCCTTTTGCTCGGTAGAGAAAACCCCTTCGATACCTTTCACAGTTACCAGTGGCATAGCCAGACACCTTCAGTAGTTGAGTTACGCTGTGGATCAGCCGAAACGGTTATTCCTGGTAAGGCGCATAGTCGGTGTAGCCTTTCGCCCCGATCACGCCGTAGAAGGTGGAGTGATCGCTTGGTGCGAGAGGCCAACCGTTCTGCATCCGCTCGACCAAGTCTGGGTTTGCGATGTACGGGGTGCCGAAGGCGATCAAGTCATGATTGCCGTTCTGCAGCTCGGCCTCTGCCAGCTCCGCGGTGAAGCCACCGGCGCCGATAACCGTGCCTTTGTAGAGCGAGCGGAAGCTCTTGTAGAAGCCTTCCGGGAACGGTACTGCATCCAGTGTTGGCTGGTAGTTGAGATGGACGAAGGCCAACTCGCGCTCATTCAGTGCAGCTGCAACGCTCTTCCAGGTAGCCTCTTCCTCAGGGTAGGGACGCAGGTCGTACAGCCGACCGAATGGCGAGATGCGCACGCCGACACGGAAACTCCCAATGGCGTCTGCAATGGCATCGACGGTCTCCAGCAAGAAGCGCTGACGATTCTCGATCGATCCGCCGTATTCATCTGTACGCGTGTTGATCTGGCTGCTCAGGAACTGATCGAACAGGAAGGCATTCGCGGCCATCAGCTCGACTCCATCGAAGCCGGCTTCGACCGCACGCAGGGCGGAGGCAACGAAGTCGTCGGTGACACGGCGAATCTCATCGACGCTCAGTGCACGGGGGACACTCGGTGCGACCGGGCCAGGGAGACCAGGCTCGACCCAAGCATAAACAGTAGTACCTACTGCTGGCTCGGCACTCGCCGAGACCGGCGCAGAATTTCCTGGCTGCAGCGACACATGGGACATGCGGCCCACGTGCCAGAGCTGCGCGAAGATCTTGCCGCCGTTGGCATGCACTGCATCAGTCACTTCTCGCCAGGCACGGGTTTGCTCGTCCGTGTAGATTCCCGGGGTATACAGGTAGCCACGTCCCTCGTCGGAGATCGGCAGGCCCTCGGTGATGATCAGGCCCGCCGAGGCCCGCTGCGCGTAATACAGCGCGGTCAGTTCGGTCGGAACATTGTTTTCCGTCCGGGTGCGGGTCATCGGTGCCATAACTACCCGGTTGGCCAGCTCCAGACTGTCCAGATTGTATGGAGAAAACAGCTTTTTCATATTCAACCTCTTCAAACGAATACCTGAATCAATCGGCTGGCTTAGCCGACAACGACTTCCAGCTTTGGCACCATGCGAATGGCCTTGGAGAAGTTGGCGAGATTCACGGAAGTCTTGGTGACGATGCGGTGTAGCTCTTCCACCTTCTCGACAGGTGCATCGGTGTGGATGCGCACGACGTAGCTGATTTCGTCGAAACCGGGGTTGACGCTCTCGTCCAGGCCCAGGAAGCCGCGCAGATCCAACTCACCATCGGTCTCGATTTCAAGGTTGTGGATGGTGATGCCCATGACCGAAGCGTTCACCACATAGCCCACGGAGAGACAGGCGTTCAGAGCGGCAATCAGCAGTTCCTGCGGGTTTGGGGCAGAGTTTGCTCCCAGCAGCTCCAGTGGCTCGTCGGCCGCAATCTTGATGTCACGCGGGTAGTCGTTACCACTCAGATGAAAACGGTTCACGGTGGCTACGGTGCGGGTCTGATGCTCCCACTTGGTCTTCACGTTGAAGCGTGCGTGACGCTTGGATGCATCTTCAGCAACGCCCTGTGCGAAGGCTTGCAGAGCAGCGACGTCGATACCGTTGAGAAGCTTGTCCATTTTCAAAACCTCTTAAAGTCGTGGATAAAAAATCAAAAAAACGAAACACCCGAAGGCGATAACCCTGTCAGTGCGAACAGCCAGAAATCGAACAGCTGGTTGCACTGATTGCCTCTTCATCACTCGAAAGCTCTTCAATCGCGGCGCGGAGCACTTTGGTAAACACTGCAGGTTCCTGAGCGCCGGAGATGTAGCGATTACCATTGATCACGAACAACGGAATGCCGGTACCGAGGCTGCTTACTGCTGTTTCATCGCTCAGGATTGCGGCCTCCGCCGAATCAAAGCCGATGAGGTCGGTGGCACCTATTTCAATCGCCAGATCTCGCAGAACTCGTGCGTTGAAGATGTCCTTGCCCTCAGTAGTTCCCGCCAAATAGAGCCGCTCTACATAGCGGACCTGCAACGCCGGATCGGCGATGGCCTTGACGTACTGATGAGCCGCGGACGTGTCCCCGAAGCGCATGACGTCAAATCGATAGTCCAAACCCTCACGTGAAGCAGCTCCGCGAATGGCCCTCATGAACACATCCGCTCGGCCCTGGCTGCCTGTTTTTTGTACGAGCGCCTCTTTAAAAGGGATCGGGCTCATGCCTTTGGCCAAGCGGTATGCGCGTGGCACGATTTCAACTTCGACCTGGTCCCCGAGAGCATCAATTGCCTGCTCCAGGCGCTTCTTTGCTATCCAGCACCAGGGACAGACAAAGTCGGACCAGACCTCGACCGTAATTTTCTTCATGGAACTTCCTCTCATCTGTCTCCGATGCTTATGGATCAGCCGCGGAGGGACCTCAGCTTTGAGGTTTGCTATCCATCGCATCCAAGACGTGAGTGCTGTAAACCACTGCCGCACCGGCGTTCAGGTTCACGGCCACGCCGAGAGCTTCCGCCACTTCCTCGGTGGTAATGCCGAGCTTCCTGGCTTCTGCCGCATGGAACGCAATGCAGCCATCGCAGCGCGTGGTAACGGCAACTGCCAGTGCGATCAGCTCACGGGTCTTCGCATCAAGGCGATTGGTTTTGTTACCTGCATTACCGAGCATTGCCACGCCACGCAGGGTGTCGGGGGAATGTGCGCCGAACTCTTTCAGGCGGGCACTGACGTCGGTGATGGTTTGTTCCCAGTTAGGCATACTAGACATGATTACCACCCTACTAGTTGATAGGTAAGATCGGCCAAAAATAGGGCCGACGCGGGTCGCGTATCGGCCCTGTTGTAGGCAGAGATCAGTACTCTGCGATCATCCGAATGACAGCAATATTCACAGTCTCACCTTCCCTGGTGGCCCAGTTGATGAAGCTCGATCCCTCAAGGATACTGAGCAGCAAGTAAGACTTTTCTCTGGCCCCTCGCCCCCGGGCTAACTCACCAGCGGCAATGCCTTCGTCCATCACTCTGGTCAACCAAGACAACTGCACATCAAAGAACCGTCGTGTCAGGCGTTGAAGCCCGTCGGGCAATGCAGCCATTTCAGCTGCTAGCGCACCACACAATGGCAACAGACCACCCTCGGTGCTGGAGTAGAAGAGCACAAAGAAAGCCTTGAGCCTCTCAACTGCACCTGCCTGATTGATCTCGATTCGCTCGAACTCGGCTTGCACCCGCGAGACGTACTCTTCGACGATCGCGATCCCCAAGTCTTCCTTTGTAGGGAAGTGGTAGTGAATGCTCGCCTTGCGAATACCTACCGCGTCTGCAAGATCTGCATAGCTGAACGCTGCATACCCTTTAGTGCGCATCAGCCCTTCAGCGGCTTGAATTAACGCGTCCCGTGTTGCCAGTGCCATAACTTCTCCTGCCGTAATCGCCCCGACCAGAAAAGAGCGATTCCGGCCACTACGCAGTTATCTTACTTACCTTGCTTACGGCCAGCCATGACCCCACCGTCCACGTCCCAAACAGCACCGGTCACCCAGGACGTCTTGTCGGAGAGCAGGAACACGATGGACTCAGCAACGTCACGCGGAGTGCCGTTACGGCCCAGCGGGTGGAAATTGTTGAAGTCATTCAGCGCACCAGCCAACTGATCGCCGGGGATGAAGCGCTCGAAGATCTTCGTTTCCACAATACCCGGGCTGACCGAGTTGACGCGAATACCGTGCTGGGCCAGCTCTGCTGCCGCGTGTGTGGTCAAGGTGTCCAGGCCAATTTTGGCCATCGAGTAGGCCGAGGCCGGAACACCCTCGACCGCCTGCCTGGCTGCTACCGCGGTGACGTTCACGATCGAACCGGGTTTGCCCTGAGCTACCAGCTCCGCCGCTACTTGACGGGTTAGGAAGAAGATGGCGCGGTTCAGATTCAGGAAGTTGTCGTAATCCTCAAGCGAGTGCTCGATGAATGCTTTCGGGTAGTAGATACCCGCGGAATTGACCATCAGATCAATGTCCTTGTGGCTTGCGGCCAGTTTCTCGATCAGCGCTTGGACGCTGGCGAAATCGGTCAGATCTACAGCATAGGCCACGACCTTGTCTTCGCCGGCAACGGCGGCCAGTTGTTGGCGTGCAGCTTCGGCTTTCTCAGGGCGGTTGCCCACGATCACAACCGAACCGCCTTGCTCGGCGACCATCTGCGCGGTTTCGAGACCAATGCCACTCGTGCCACCCACTACCAGAAGCTTGCGACCTTTGAACTGCATGGTGATGCCCTCTGTTTGTCTACCTACTAGTTGGTAGACTAGATTTCGAACGGAGAGATGTCAAGCTACCGCTGATCGAGTAGTCAGAGAATGTCCGGTACACCCTTGCACGACCAGGCTAAATCAACTCTGGACTGCAGAGTGATGCCCAGGAGCTACTTTGCCCCTGGTTTTGGCGCAAGCTCGATGACCTTGCCTTGAGCAACACCTTTCAGCTGTGCTAGCTCAAGCATGAGGCGTTGATTCACGGAGGCAAGGCGAGCGATCTCCTCCAGAAGTAGGCTGTTCTCTGCGCGGAGGGCTTTGTTGAGATCCTTCTCCTTCATGAGCGCCTGGTGCTTCGAATCACGCTGAGCGCGCGTCGATTTCCCTATGAGGCTGCGGATACGCTCCGCCACGGCCGGGTAGGTGTTATGGATCAGCCCGGGGGTGACGCCTGCCGCTCTGGCGACCGAGGAGATGGAGAGCTTCTCATTGCCGGCGAGCATCCTATCGATGACCTTGTTGAGCGCATCGGCAGTCTTTGGGCGAGAGCGGCCCTTGGACGGCTCGGTCGACTTGCTAGCCATTCACAGCCTCCTCAAGCTCCTGGTCATCCGGCGACAACCCAAGACTATTGATCACGTCGAGGGCGACCTGCAGGTCGCGCTCTGCACGCTGTTTCACTGCCGGCCCTGCGTCCTCAATTTTCATTAGCTCCCGTTGCTGGGAGTAGATGCCTTGCCAAGTGCCTGCAAACGTCTCATCGATCACCGAGTGTTTGCACCCAGGGCACCTGGTGGCCTCGTACAACCCAGCGCCTCCGCAACCACGCTCAGTGGCAATGCACCATCCGTGACCGGTTGCGCGAATGTTCGCATGAGGTGCCGTTTGGGCCAGCAAGGCGGCCCTGTCCTTGACCGGAATCGCACGCAACTCAACGATTTTGCTCCCGGCACCACCTGCCAAAGGCTGGTCATCAAGCCAGGACTCAATGAGGTCGATCTTGAACTCCGTCATCTGCTGCAGGATCTCATCGAACAGCGTCAGATCCTGGAGCGGATTGGAGGCGTAGAGCTGGGTCATGCTCATACTGCTGTGCTTGAGCTGCCACTTGAGGAAGACGAGCGAGGTGCGCCCCATCCGCGACTCAACGAAGCAACGGGCATAGGTTCGCCGGCACTGGTGAGTGCGCAGCGGCCAGTCACTTCCAGCGGCTTTTGCGATGCGCTTGAAGGACTCATTCGAGCCAGCCTGTCCAAGCACTTCAATGTGCGCTAACCTTTCAGATTTGTTGCCTGATCCGTTCAAACAGAGAAACAACCTCTTCGAATCCTTTCGGGCCTTCTCTAACCGGAGCAAATGCTCAGCGGATCTGGACGAGGGTGCCATCTGCTCTAGCTCATAGACCTCAGCCTCAAGCTCTTGCCTCATTGGAGTCGTGCACTTGGCCAAGAGCTCAAGCGCGTCCAAAGTCAGTTCCGGAACGAGGTAATCGACACGACCCTTTCCAGTTTTATGCTCAGTGGTGGTTACCCAGCAGAAGGTTACGCCATCAACGGTCTCTTTCCGCCATGCCCCCGAATCAACCCCAATTACCTCTTCGTTCCGCATGCCGCTAGTAATGGAAGAGACGTACAACACCGCATCCCGACAGCGAATCGTTTTTGGACTGCGGCGGGTGAAGGATTCGACTCCTGACGCTTCAAGATCCGCCTTGGTTTCTCGAATGACTTGCTCGCAATAGTTGAATATTTTGGATTGGTCATCAGGCGGAATGATATCCGTTCTTCCCGTGTTCTTGTTGGCGGCCGAAACACCCCGTGTCTCGCCAACCCCACTTACTCGCCACAGCGAAGAACTCCCCCACGGATATTGCTCAAGGGGATGCATTGTTTCGGCAGAAAAAATCCATAGCAGGTCAACAATCCGCAGCTTCGAGTAGAGAGGGAGAGGCCTCAATGACTCTGACTTGCACTGGTGAATGTAGTTGCTTATGTGTATAGGCCGGACATCGGAAAATCGTTTAACCCCGAGGGTGCTGAGCCAACGAACAAAGGGTATAACACTAGCCCCAACAAGCGTTGTGATTCCGCGAGCGACGGGCGGCTTTGATCCTGGAAGACCTCTTTTGAACCATGCATACGCGACGGACTTGCAATCGTCTATTAACTCAACTGGAAGGCTCGTATCCCAGCTACGAATTTGCCGCTCTCGCCAACATTGGACTGATCGAAAAACGGTCGCAGATCCCACCGTGGATCTCCAAATCGACTCAGCACGAGAGTCTCGCCACTATCATTGACAATGGCGCTTATGATTATCGAATCGCGTTCAGACTTACCAAGACCCGAGGCAGTGACAGGCTGCGTAAAAAGGACGTCATATGCCTTTAGGGAAGCTTTGGAGTTTCGATTAACCGACAAGTGAATCACCTCGGATCTTTTTCATGAGCTTGATCTTGCTGATCCAGAAGGGATGAGGAGACTCTTCTGCCTTGGCCCTCGCCTCACCAATTAACGCTTGACTGAACTTGCGAGAAGTGAAGCGATCAATAAGTGCAATTATGCTGCTCTGTCGCTGCCGCCAAGCCTCCCATTCATCAGTTAAGAAGTACTCAATCTCAGCATGCAGAAACTGCTGATAGCTGAACAGCCGATACAAGTCTTCCAAACTTCCCACAATCGCGTAACTAGGGCATGTCAGGCAATGAATGAACTTCGAGCAATGGGTGACCCCGTCTTTGGGGGCCAAGCTTCCGTAGAGACTATCCTTGCAGCCTCCAGGTGGCGTAGGGGTAACGTTGAGGCCTCGCAGCTGATCAGGGAAAGCCTCTCCAACGAAGATGGCCCCCTCGGTTTTGATCTCGTCGTTGATTTTCAGGTAGTGGTTATCAGCGACGCCTGGAGAATGCCCCATCACAGCAGAAACCTCTAAAAGGTCTCCTCCACTTAACTTCCAGAGCCTGCTCTCCATCGTCTTTCGAAGACGCATTAGATTGACGACCAGTGATTCACCTTTATCGTCCTTCAGAGAATGTCGCTCGCAAATACTTTTTGTTGATTGAAAAACAGATCCAGCACTGAGGCTGACGATTATGTGCTCGCGGCCTGGCTGGCCTGAGTGATAAAGCCAAATGTGAGACTTAAGTTCCTCTGGTGCCAGTTCAACCAAAGGAGCTGAAATGGTGAGTGCCTTGTTTACGACAGCCACGCCATCCAGTGGAATAGCGCTGTACTCGTCATGAATCTCAGTTTGTCTAATAGTCTTGCTCTGAGCACCTTTGCCGCGTCTCTTTACAGTGGTGAGTATCCTTAGATTAGGAATGAATGGATGAGGCTGCAGTGCGTCTCTAGTCATTTCCAGCAGCGGCGTGGTGTTAATTCCAGACCTGGCAGCGGTGATCAGGAACAGAACTGTCATAGCTTCTGCAGCATTTCCTACAAAGGTACTCTTGTGAATTGAAATTAGATCAGCCTTTAGCGCAGAAATAAGCCGCTGCATTTCCGCAAGCGTGAGAGGCTTCGTGTCGCCAATGGTCTTCGCATTGTTTGGAAATGGAATGTCAGGAAGCAAATCGTCGCGACTAGCCTCAATGAAGCCATATTCAATTAGACTAATAACCAATGACTTAAACGCGGTGTAACAGTTCTTCGCCGTCGTTCCGTTCGGGTATTTGAGCTTCAGCCACGAGACGAATCTCTCTAGATGCCGTTTTTCCAGGCTATTCGGAACCGAAGGGGGACTGTCTAAAGCGCCGCCTTTCAAGAACGCCAGAAAGTAGCGCAGCCCGTTGCTGGAGTACCCAATTAGAGTGGAAGTGGAGAAATTTCCGGAGTTCAACAGCGCTCTTATGACATGAGTGCACTGAACGGCCCATGCGTCAAACCCTACCCCCATATACTGCGCGTGATCAATCTTCCCAACCTTACGTGGATTTTTTGGCAAAAGGATCACAAGGTCATCTTCAATTGCTTCAAACCCTTTCGTGACCGATTGCATTTCGGCCTTATAGTTCTTCTTGCGAGCCAATGGTATTACCTCAAGCGCTTGGAGTAGTTCCTGTGAGGAACATCATGTCGATCTCGTCTTCATGGGCGAGGACGGACTGGGCCTCGAGCTGGTTGATTAGGTGCAGGTACACCATCGTTGTCTGGACGTCCGAGTGCCCCATCCTGTCGCGGACATAGAGCAGAGGCTCTCCTTGGAAGTCTCGGCTCTTCCTCAGCGCCCGGAGGGTATAAGTCCCATAGGTGTGGCGGAGCATGTGGGCCCGGACGTAGAAGCCACACTTGCGCTCATATGCCTTCATCACATCAACGATGGAGTCTTTCGAGTACTGCCTCCCTTGCTTGGTAAGCACCAGAGCGGTGGCGCGCTCATTTCCGGCCGCCTTGCGCACCTCACGCACATGAAGTGAGTACGACCACATGTCCTCCATCAGCGACCAGGGCACGTCGATAGTCCGAGGCCTGCTGTACTTGAGATACATGTCTGATGGGTCAAGGGCGACGCTGATCATCTGCCCAGGGCGTAGCCCCTTCTTGAGCCGAGGATTGAAGACGTACTTTTGAGGAAAGGTGCGTGCCTCGCAGGAGCGCAGACCAGTACGAACCATCAGGTGGAGCAAGATCCGGTGGCTTGGATCGGTGTCCATAGCAAGGCAAATCTTCGCCTGGTCTTTGGTCAGGAATTTGGTCAAGCGTCTACGCTCCCGCACCATAACCGAAGGCTTCTTGCTCTCGGTATTTGGCCGCGCTACGTGGCTGAGGAAACCGGCATGCGGTGTCGTCCTGACCCTGCGCTCACCAAACGGCAGTACAGCGATCAGATCGCGCTGCTTGGCCCATTGGTAGAACCTCACCACCAGACTCAGGCGCTTGTTTAAAGTGCTGGGGTCTAGCTCCAGCTCACTGCTCGACCAGTCGCGATACCGTGATAGGACACTCAATCCATCTGCCTGGCTCTCTTCGTTCCACGCGAGATCGTTCGCTTCAAGAAAGGCGAAGTAGTCAAAGAGACGCCGGCCATAGGCCTCCCACGTCAAGGGGCTTAGAGCCTCACCAGACTCAATCAAGGTGTGCCAGAGGAAAGACTGCGCCGGCTCCACTGGCCAACCGTCGGCGCCAATCAATAGCGGAAAGCCTTCAAAGGATCGCCCTGCTACGACAAGGTCTTTTGTTGCGAACACCAGCCTCATTTCACAGCCTTACACACCAACCCAATGACTCCCTTTCCGAAGCTCTCATAGGCCTCTTCTCGGTGGTGCGGACTGTAGTTCATTTACTAACGGAAGCCACCCATCAGATCGTTATTCGAGAGCACCACCACGGGGCGGCGCTTCAACGCAGGCTGACAGATGCGCTCGCAACTGCAATAGAACGAATTGCAGTCGATCAGCGCGAACACACGCCGCCGATGGCTCATGGCGACACGCGACTGATCACCCATGACACCACGCCCCAGACCTCGATGATCTCCTCGCCGTCCAGCTGCACATCCGGTACGGCCGGGTCAGCCGCCTTCAGCCAGCGGCCTCCGAATAGATCCCGCTGCACCAGACGCACTCGATATCCCTCTCCGCCCAGATCCACTACCACCAGCTTGTCATCGAGATGACTCGCTGACCGGTTCACGATCAGCCGATCACCAGGAAAGATGCCGAATCCGACCAGGCTGTCGTCCAGCACCTGGACACCCCAGATGTGCGGTGCGCCCAAGCCGGTGAGACGGTCGAGGGAAAGCCCCTCCTCCTTCTCGTCCTCGGCGGGCAATTGGAATCCTGTAATGCGCAAATCCGCAGCAACATCGGTGAGCAAGCGCTCGCGCAGCCGTTTACCGCGGGCAAGTATCGAGAGAGATGACATCGGAACATTCACCAATACTGTATATAAGAACAGTATTTGCGAAGTAAGTTTGCCAGTCAATCGGCTGCTGGACAGCCCCGACAGGAGGCGTCAGCGCGCACTGGGTTCTGCTGCCCTCCCACCTCCCAGATCAACATCGGGGCCGCGCGCTCCACCGCAAGGAGGCAGGGCCGTGCATCTCACGGAAGGTTTTCCTGTTGCAGGGATGCGCTTGCTACGCTGATTGCCTACGAGACGTAGGCACTACGTGTGACGATTTCCAGCAGAGGAAAGCCCTATGTGCGGCGGTGTAGAGGCTCGCGAAGCGGACAAGGTCTGGAAGATCTACTTCCCCAACCCCAAGGCAGCCATACCGGTACTGCTGGAAGACAGCGGCCAGTTGGACTGGATTCATTGGGGGCGGCGGAAGGAGGAGCCCGGCAGTGGTCCACAGGGCGGCTGGGCACGACTCAGCACGGTGGAGGCCGGGGGTTGGGCAAAGTACCGACCGCGCCGTGGCTTCGGCATGGTGCAGCGTTTTATGGAGAAAGAAGGACAACCTGGAAGCAAGACAAGACCATCACACTGGTTTGACGTGCCAGAGGGCTACGCTCTGGAATGCTTGGTGATTGGCGAGGGAGAGGATTTACGGGTCTATGTCGTAACCACCGATCCACCCGAAGAATATAGGTGGATCCATGATAGATGGCCTTCGTTAAGGGCTCTTGAGTAGTCTGCCCCACAGGCTCAAAAGGCCGCTTTCGGCCAAAAGCAGCCATTGGTGTAAGTCTAACAGCTGACATTTGTGGCCTGTCCTTAACGGCCGTCCGCCAACAATTTTTCCTCTAGAAGTGGCGTGGAGATGCAGACCAAAAGCAGCTATTCAGCGGGAAAGAAAATCTTCAGCGATACGGATCAACAGGTTTGCAGGTGCTGAAAGCGGAGCAGTCGCGCTATGGATGACCAGGGTATTGAAATGGATATTTTCCACCAGCGGGACCAGCTTCAAACCGGGCCATTCAAACGCGTCGAGGGCAATAGGATCGACCAGACCGATACCTGCGCCACTGACGACCAAGGAAGCGATAGTCAAGGTATAAGGTGTTTCAATGGTGATCCGTAGCGCCTTTCCCGCAGAGGCCATCACACTGTTCAAGAAACGCTGGGTCGAATCAGTGGAAGACAGCCCAAGATAGGGGTATTCCGCCAGATCCAGAACGGACACCTTAGGAAGGTCCGCTACCGGGTGGCCGGTGGGTACTGCAAGTAAAGCTCTACGTCGAGCGATACTTCGAGCCACGATTCCGTGTGTATCAATCTCCTCGGCCGCAAAACCGATATCGCAGCGCCCGCTGGCGATCAGTTCGCGTACCTCATTTGATGAATTGACCTCCAAGCGGATAGCCAGGTCAGGTAACTGTCGCTGCAGCTCAGCTAAAAACTTCGGCATGGGGCCATAGGCCATTGCCGGCAAACAAGCTATGGAAAGCAATCCGCTTCGTCCGTCGCGTAGGCTTTTGGCCTTCTTCTCCAGCTGATCCATGCCGGAGAAGTGCTTTTCAACGTCCACGAAGAGCGACTTGGCCTCGGGAGTGGGACGCAGTCTTGAGGACTCACGCTCGAAAAGCTTTAAGCGCAGATTGTTTTCTAACTGCCCGATCAACCGGCTAACGACTGGCTGCGAGGTGTGGATCATTTCGGCAGCCTTTACCGTGCTGCCCGTTACCATTACTGCCCGGAAGGCCTCAATCTGCCGATGATTCATGCTCACCTATATCAAATCTGAATTGATTCAAGACATCTTTGCATTAGAAGTTATACGGACAATCATCCACCTTAGGAAGCCTATGCACATGGCGATGCCAAAGGCCTTCCGTGAAATCTCTTTATCTGCCTGCAAATCTTCGTCTTATTCGCGCCGCGATGCCCAATTTCCACGCGCTGAATATGCCAATTCACCGCGCCTCGACGCTGACCTATCCCTCTGCAGGGAGCTTTCTCAAGCGCCATGAGCGAATGCTTGATGGCTTCAGCTATGGCTTGTATGGAACGCCCACAGGCAAGGCACTGGAAGCGCAGATCGCGGCCATCGAGGGAGGGGAATTCAGCATCTTGCTGCCTTCCGGCTTAGCGGCAGTGACGCACCCGATGCTGGCTCTGCTGAAGCAGGGAGACCATGTCCTGCTGGCGGACTGTGTCTATGGCCCGACCCGAGACCTGTGCACATCGCTGCTGGCGCGCTATGGCATTACCCATACCTTCTTCCCCGCCGACGCCGCGACCATCGAGCCATGGCTCACCTGCGCAACCAAGCTGGTGGTACTTGAGTCGCCTGGCTCTTACACCATGGAGATCCAAGACATCACCGCCATTGCGGCTCAGGCCCATCGAAAATCCAGCCTGGTCCTGATGGATAATGCATGGGGATTCGGGCTGATCAACTGCTTCGAGCATGGTGTGGACATTGTCAGTACGTCGCTTTCGAAATACGCCAGCGGCCACTCTGACGTCTGCATGGGCGCTTGTACCGTTAGGGACCGCAAGCTATACGAAAAGCTGAAGATGTCTTTTATCAACCTTGGTACTGGTGTGGGTGCGGACGACGCCTACCTAGTTCTCCGCGGACTGCAGACGCTGCCGGTGCGACTTGCGGAGCATGCCAAGCGTGCTCATCAGGTAGCCAAGTGGTTGACAACTCAGGCACATGTGGCTGAGGTCTACATCCCCTCGCTGGAAGGTGACAAGCAACATACGCGCTTCAAACGCTACTTCAGCGGAGGCAATGGCGTAATCAGTTTGACGTTGAACGAAATGAGTCAAAGCAAAATCGAGCGCTTTGTCGACAGCCTTGAGCACTTTCAGATCGGTGCGAGCTGGGGTGGCACACATAGCCTGATAGCACTGAATGATATCAGCGGTTCGCGCACCTCGGTGCCCTGGAACGGCTCCGCTTGGATTTTGCGTCTGCACATTGGTCTCGAACCCTTGGACGTGTTGTTGGAGGATCTCGAGAGAGCATTCTCGACGCTTACCAGGGAATAACCCCAACAGCTGGGACAAAGAATGAAAAAGTTATCGGCAGCCGCCCCTCTCTTGCTCGTGTCTGAACTGGTCTTGGCGCAGAGCGCCGGCACGCTGGACAAGATTAAGGCCACCGGTGCGGTCACTCTCGGCACCCGAGAAGCGTCTACGCCGTTTAACTTCGTAGACGACAGTGGCCGTCAGGCTGGCCTCGGTTGGGAGATTTCTCTGCGCATTGCAAGGCGGGCTCAGAAAGAGCTGGCGCTGGCCGAATTGCAAATCAACACAGTGGGCCTTACGCCACAAACAAGAATTGCTCTGGTTGCCAATCAAACCGTCGACATTGAATGCAGCTCCACTACCAACAACCGCGAGCGCCAAAAGCAGGTGTCGTTCTCCAACACCTACTTTGTGACAGAAACGCGTCTTTTGACTCGAAAGGACTCAGGCGTGCTTGATTTCGCCGACCTCAAGGGCAAGACGGTCGCAGTAGAGGCCGGCACCACCTCAGAGCGCTTGTTGCGCATCCTCAATAGGGAAAGGGATCTGGATATCAGCATCCTGTTGACGAAGGACACCATCTCCAATTTCAACATGGTGGAAACCGGCCGCGCAGTCGCCTCGATGGGCGACGACATCATTTTCTTCGGCAATATTGCCATCGCCAGAACACCCGAGCAGTGGGCGGTAGTGGGCACCCCACAGTCACGCGAGGCTTACGGATGCATGCTGCGCAAGGATGATCCGGCTTTCAAAAAACTGGCGGATTCGGTGATTAGCGAGATGCAGACCTCTGGAGAAATGCTCGAGCTGTACAACAAGTATTTCAACACTCGCATTGACGTTAACGGTGGCTTGGAGATTCAGGTGCCGTTGTCCCGTGAAAATGCGCAGCTTTACCAAAACCCCAACGATCACGCCTTCGAGTAGACCTTTCAGGTACGTCTCTCATGAACTACAGCTGGGACTGGAGCATATTCTTCCAACCCTCCACCACAGGCGAAGGCTTGTATGGAATGTTGCTGGCAGAAGGCGTGTTATGGACGCTGGTACTGTCATTGCTTTCCTGGGCGTTTGCGTTGGTGCTTGGAACCTTCACGGGCATCGCGCGTAACTCGAGCATCGCATGGTTGCGCCGGCCATCGGCAGTGTACGTTCATTGCTTTCGTAACACGCCACTGCTGGTGCAGCTGTTCCTCTGGTATTTCGTGGTCCCGGAGCTGCTGCCTGTTCCGTGGGGTAACGCGATCAAGCAAATGGATCCCACCCTCAACCAATTTCTGAGTGTCATATTTTGCTTGACGCTCTACACCACCGCAGGTGTGGCTGAGCAAGTGCGCGCCGGGCTCCGCTCTGTACCGCCGGAGCAGGCCAGGGCAGCGAGGGCAATAGGGTTAAGCACGTGGCACGTGTACCGGTTCGTTCTGCTACCGCAGACGTTCCGCGTGGTTTTGCCCCCACTCACCTCCGACTTCATGAATGTCTTCAAGAACTCGGCTGCGGCATTAACCATCGGCTTGATGGAGCTCACCGGACAAAGCCGACACATCAGCGAGTTCACCGGCCATCCCTTTGAGTCGTTTATTGCAGCGACATTGATCTATATGACGATCACCTATCTAGTAGTAATCGGGATGCGCCGATTGGAATCCAGAATGGCTGTTCCCGGCCTGATTACTGCGGGCGTTCAACGATGAACTACGATTTCAACTGGGCCGGGATCATCCCTGCGCTGCCATACCTAGCTCAAGGTATGAAAACCACCTTGCTATTGGCTGCAGTAGCGTTGGCCTTGGGTTTCACCATGGGATGTCTGCTGGCGGTAGTACGTATATATGGTCCAAAGCCGCTCGCCAAGTTGGCCGCAGGATATGTAAATTTCTTTCGCGCCATGCCGTTAATTCTGATGATTTTCTGGATGTTTCTTCTCATGCCCTTCGTGCTCAGAAAGCTCACGGGCGATCCATACCTCACGGTAGGTCCGATGTACTCGGCCATCATCGCCCTAGTTCTCGCAGAATCGGCTTACTTCTGTGAGATAGTCCGCGCTGGCATCGGCAGCGTAAGAAGCGGCCAGATGGCGGCGGGTAAAGCCATAGGAATGAGCACCTTGCAGTGCGTTCGCTGGGTAGTGCTACCGCAGGCGTTGCGAAACATGAGCCCGTCTTTAGTCAACCAAGCAGTCGGTCTACTCAAGGACACTTCCCTTGTGTACGTCATCAGCCTGAACGATTTCTTCGGCGCAGCTGGACAGATAGGACTGCGAAACGGCCAGCTGGTGGAGTTTTATCTGTTTGCGGCCGCCGTCTACCTAGCGATCTGCAGCACGGGAGTGGCTCTCGCCAACTACCTGCGAAAAAAGAACCAGCAAGCCTACTGAGCAGCGTGCGATGACAACCATGATTGAAGTTAAAGAAGTCACTAAACATTATGGATGCTTAGAAGTTCTTTCAAATTGCTCGTTGTCGGTCGCGCGAGGGGAAGTTGTAGTGATTTGTGGTCCTTCGGGATCGGGAAAATCTACACTGCTCAAGACTCTAAATGGCTTAGAGGGGATTACCAGCGGGGATATAGTAGTGGACGGTGTTTCGCTCACCCACGCCAAAACCGACTTTACGAAATTACGCAGCCGCATCGGTATCGTGTTTCAGAGCTTCGAACTGTTTCCGCACCTCAGCGTACTCGAGAACCTCACTTTGGGACAATTGCGTGTGCTAAAGCGCAGCAAGTCCGAGTCTATCGAACGGGCCGAAGCGTACTTACAAAAAGTGGGAATGCTTGCTCATCGCAACAAGCATCCCGGCCAGTTATCTGGAGGCGAGCAGCAACGGGTTGCCATTGCAAGAGCGTTGACCATGGACCCAATTGCGATGCTGTTTGATGAACCGACTTCTGCACTCGATCCCGAAATGGTATGCGAGGTTCTGGAAGTCATGGTCAAGCTGGCGGAGGAAGGCATGACTATGGTCTGTGTAACCCATGAAATGGGTTTTGCCCGCAAGGTGAGCGATCGGATGATTTTCATGGATCAAGGACAGATTATCGAAGACTGTAGTACAGAAAGATTTTTTTGCGGCCTGGAAAGCCGTCCCGTACGAACACGGGACTTTGTTAAGCAGATTCTGCCCTACTAATTAGCTACGGCCCCATCGGGGCTGCGTTAATACTGCGCGGTTCAGCAAGAAACCGCTCTCTGGTTTTACCTACCAACTGGAATCCATTACAGGAGTGTCTGTTATGGCGAGTCTTTCGCACGCCTACTGTTTGACAAAAGCAGAGAAAGTTGACGAAAAGAAACGAGCATTAGGTGGGCTCGCGCCTTGGAAGGAAGCTCTGGCTAAACAACTGATTGCCAATCACGCGGGGCGCTGGATCAGCGTCGTCGAGCTTGCAACGGCTTGCTCAATGTCACGTAGCCATTTCTCCAGGGCGTTTAAATCCAACACCGGCTTTTCGCCCAAAGAATGGAATCACTTGCAACGAATCCGCCAGGCCAAAGAACTGCTGAGCGAGTCCGACCTGAGTCTAATACATATCAGTCTGGAATGTGGTTTTTGCGACCAATCGCACTTTTGCCGTACCTTTTCCAAGCTTGAAGGGATCAATCCGAAGGCCTGGCGCAGTGCCGTTCGTCAGAATCAACTAGTGCCGAGCTCCATTGAGCTTGGTCGGCATTCGAACACGTAAATACTAATTATTAAACAGGCTTGCTTTTTAGCTTTTTGCTTGACATGAAGCGCCAAATTTGAACGCTCAAAGGTTGGCCTCAGAAAACGCAGCTCAGGGCTGCGCTATTCAAGTAGCCGAGAGTTTGCACCTGATTGTTAACTCGCTGCCTTCTCAATAGCCGTACCTCTGCCACTAGGTCTGCGATTAATAGTCCTGGCTTGTATCGATGTGCGCTTTTTAAGCCGCAATGCCTCAATCGGCTCTTTTCTAATCGCGGCACAAGGGCTTTAAGATTGAGGTTTGATCTCTGACCTAGACTCCAACTCCAAAATATTTACAAGCAGATCAACATTACGGCACAACCGTACAAATCACAGTAAAAAATATTTCTAGAATGTTAGCGAATGGCCTAGCTACATGTACCTAATCCGAGCTGGTTGTGAATTAAATTTTATGGCAGCCAGCTTGGGACGGCCATTCAACTGAGCTAGATCAAGCATGTTCGAAGCTCGCTCGCCGGAAAGCGATTTGCCTCGAAATCCAGTTTTTCTGGAATAAAACGACGCAGATATGCCGCCGAGAGATGTTCCAAAACCCATTATCCGCTGAGAGGAAACAATGATGAAAAATTCTAAAACTGAAGTCCTAACCCCTAAAAACAGCCAGCTCATCTTCATCGACCACCAACCTCAGATGGCGTTCGGTGTGCAGAGCATTGATCGGCAAACACTGAAGAACAATACCGTTGCGCTCGCTAAGGCTGCGAAGATCTTCGACATTCCTACCACTATCACCACGGTCGAGACCGAAAGCTTCTCCGGCCACACCTACCCCGAGCTGCTCGCCGTGTTCCCCGATGCGCCGTTGCTTGAGCGCACCTCAATGAACTCCTGGGACGACCAGAAGGTGCGCGATGCCCTGAAGAAAAATGGCCGTAAGAAGATCGTTGTCGCCGGACTTTGGACTGAGGTTTGCAACGCGACCTTCGCGCTGTCTGCCATGCACGATGCCGATTACGAGATCTACATGGTTGCCGATGCATCCGGTGGCACTACCAAGGAAGCGCACGACTACGCCATGCAACGCATGATCCAGGCCGGCGTGGTACCGGTGACCTGGCAGCAGGTGTTGCTGGAATGGCAGCGCGACTGGAAGAACCGCGACACCTACGACGCCGTCATGAACCTGGTCAAGGAGCACTCCGGTGCCTACGGCATGGGCGTCGACTACGCCTACACCATGGTCCACAAGGCGCCCGAGCGCGTGCAGCACGGCCCGACCATGGCCCCTGTCGCCGCACCTATCTGAGCCGATGCCAGCCTTCGCGTGGCGGAGGCTGGCCCCAACTCGCAGATGCGGAGACAGCCTAATGAACCAGACGCAAGCGGAAACCGTCACCCTGGTGGTGCGCCATCAGGTTCGTCCCAGCCACGTGCAACTTTACGAGGCTTGGTTGCGCCGCATCATCGCCACTGCCAGCCAATGCCCCGGCCACCTCGGTGTGGACGTGGTACGCAGCCGTCAGCCATGCGTGGCGCAGTTCACCAGCGTGCTGCGCTTCTCCAGCCTGCAGCAGCTGCAGAGCTGGATCGATTCTGAACAAAGGCATCAGTTGATCGCTGAGGTTGAGCCGATGTTGCGCACCGGCGACCAGTTGGAGATCGCCCAAGGCAAGGAGTTCTGGTTCATGCCAGAAGCCACGCAGACGCCGCCGCCAAGGTGGAAACAAGCCTGCGTCACCTTCCTGGTGATCCTGCCACTTAGTGTGCTGGTGCCGCTGCTTTGGCAACCGTTGTTCCACCGTATTCCCTGGCTTGGCGGTTACGTGCCGAGCAACGTCGTGATCACCCTGAGCATCGTCCTGCTTGTGGTGTACCTGTTCATGCCCATGGCCACGAGGCTGTTCGCCGCCTGGCTGAGCCCAACCGTAGATGAGGATCGATCATGAGTCAGGATCCCTCCGACCCGAAGCGCCGACATTTCCTCGCCACCAGCAGCGTTCTCGGCGCCGCTGGAGCCATCTGGTCCGCCCTGCCTTTCGCCACCTTCGCCAGTGACTCTTCAACCAGTTCCCCGGGAGGCTCCATGAGCGCCGATCTCATCCTGTTCAATGGCCGTCTGCATACGGTCGATCCTG